>CAVTOI010000002.1:0-1510255 GCA_963736255.1 Candidatus Aminicenantota bacterium | reverse complement strand
GTGCCGTCGGGGAGCCCGCCCATGACGACGCCCGCCAGAGGGGAACCGCCCGCGGTGATGGTCCCCGAGATGAGAACGTTGATCTGTATCCACGCGACCGCGGAGGCCTCGGCGCTGTTCTCGCTCACGAGTGCGTTTTGGTTGCCCGCGTGGGCATCGGTGTGGGTCCGGACGACGAAGTAGTATCTCGTTCCCGGGGTAAAGTTTTCCATCAGCCTGGACCGAAGAGGTCGATTTATCCGCGGTTTGTCCGGCCAGGGTCTCATAGGGGCCGCCCGGCGTTTCGGAATAGTGGACGCTATAATAGCCCCCACCCCCGTGTAGGTGATCGGTAGCCAGGAGACTAGGACAACGGCGTTGTCGAGCGATGTGGCCGTAACTTGCGATGGGGCTATCGTCTGTGTCGCCGCCCAGTCCGCATCCTTGGAGTTCAGGAAAGTAAGGAGCGCTTCGTCTGACGTATAAAGCGCGTTGTAGCTGAGGTCCGTCGAAGCAGGGACCAGGGCGGTCAGATTCGCAATGGATGTGGGAATGGGACCGGTCAGCATATTCCCATAAATGCTCAGGATCTGCAGCATTGGGTCAGGTCACCGAGCGAGGCTGGGATCGTCCCGCCGAGCGAGTTGTCGCTGAGACAGAAGTCGATCATCTGGGTTAAAGTCCCACTCCGGCGGAATGGACCCGGTCAACTGGTTGCTCTGGAGATGCAGGTTCCTCAGGTTATGAAGATTCCCCAATGTCGAGGGGATCGGACCGCTGAGCTGATTGATATTGAGATAGAGCATCTCCAGGTTGGCCAGACTGCCCACTCCGCGGGGATCCCTCCCGTGAGCGTGTTGCCATGAAGGAGGAGCTCCCTCAGCGAAGAAAGGTTCCCAACTGCGGCGGGATCGACCCGCTCAAGCTGTTGTGCTGAAGGTAGAGCACCTGCAGAGAGGTCATTCCGCCGAGCACTGCCGGGATCGTCCCTGTCAGACTGTTGAAACGGAGATCCAGGGTGACGAGCTGATGCAAGTCCGCGGCCTCGGTCGGAATCTCTCCACTAAGCTGGTTGTTGCCTGCGATCAGAGCGGTCAGGTTGGACAGGTCGCCGAAGGTCGCCGGGATCGGTCCGCTAATGGCGTTCCCTTCGAACCGCAGGAAGGTCAGGGCCGAGAGGCCTCCCCAGGCCTCGGGCAATTCCCCGGTGAATTGGTTGGAGTACAGCATCAGTTCTTGAAGGGATGTGAGGCTGCCGAGGCTCGTTGGCAGAGCTCCGCTGAAATCGTTGTCATGCAGCGCGAGGGTCCTCAGATTGACCAAGCTTCCCAGTTCGGAAGGCAGCAAGCCGCTGAACTGGTTGGTATACAGCAATAGCTCCCGGAGAGGGATGAGGTTGCCGATGGCCGCAGGAAGTGATCCGCTGAGCTGGTTGGTGTTAAGTTCGAGCTTTGTGAGATTGGCTAGGTTGCCCAGTTGGGTGGGGAGCGACCCGGTGAGTTGGTTGTTGCCGAGTTGCAGCACGGTTAGATTGGTCAGATCCCACAGGCTTGAAGGCAGGTCGCCGGTGAGCAAGTTGGAGGAGAGGTTCAAGACGGTCAATGAGGTCAGATCGCCGATCGCAGAAGGGAGGCTCCCTACGAGATTGTTCGCCGCGAGGGCTATCGCAGTGATATTTCCCCCGCTCGACGTAACGCCGAACCACGTGCCTTCCGTGCCTGGCATCAGAATCCGTCCGTGTGGAGCGGTTCGGCTTTCCAGCCGGAGCTATTGGTCCAGCCGGCCCCGTTGGTCGCCGCATAGAGCGCGATCAGGGCGGAGCGCTGGGGCGTGGCATCAGGCGCGAAAGTCGCCGTGACATCAATATCCGCCGTTACTCCGCTGTCCGTCCGTGCCGCAGCCATGACGCCGTCCGACCAGGCCACAAAATGGTAGTTCGCGTCGGCAACCGCCGTCACCGGGGTCCCGTCGCCGCCGTAATCGACAGTCTGCGGCGAAGTCCCCGTGATGGAGCCGCCGGCACGCCGTGTAGGTCAGCGTGAAGGCCTGGAGCGACGTGAACATAGCTTGATCGCCGTAGACCGTCGTCAGGGCGTTCGTGGCGTAAGCCCGGACATAGTAGAGCGTGTTGGGGCTCGACCCCGTAAGCGAGCTCATGAAGGCGCCGGCCGAGGTCGCGGCCCCCTCGTTTGTGGAGAAATCCGCGAGGGTCGGCGAACCCGAAGTGTTCCACACCATGCCGTGGGCCGTCGGGGTCGGCACGCCAAGGGCGATAATCGTCCCGTTCCCTGTCGCAGCGGAAGAGGCCACATCGGCGGCGGCCTGGGTAGTGACGGAGGGAGCGACGGCGATGCGGAGGCTGGGCGCCATGGCTGAAGAGACCGTGCTGACATTGCCCGCGAGGTCTGTCTGTCTAGCCGTGATCACATAAACCCCCGGGCTCAAGGGCGGGGTCACCGTGATCATGCAGGAACTGCCGCCGGAGACGGCCTGGACGACGACGGGGCCGCCCCCGCCGACAACCTGGCTGGTCAGTGTCACTGTGGCCCCGGATTCGAGGCCCGCGATGTCGAAGGTAGGCGTGGCGTTGTCGGTGACATTGTCCGTGTTCAACGTCCCCGTGTCGCTCGACGCCTGGAGGTCGGGGGTGTTCGGCGCCGCTGGGGCTTCGGTATCAATGACGATGTCCTTGTTCGCGCCGAGAGACCCGGCCGCGCCGGGCACGGGCAGAGTCAGAACGGCGTCGTTGCCTACGGCATCCTTGATCGTCCCCCCGTTCAGGGAGAGGGCGGCCGTTCCCGCATAATCGAGGTCCGCGGACGCGTGCGGAGAGAGGACCGTGTAGATGAAGGTGAGGACGGAAGTCCCGCTTCCTGTCGTCAGGCCCGCGGTCCCGTCGGAAGCACCCGTTTCCATCGTCAGCTGGGGATTGCCGGTGACGATGACGGACTCGCTGAAGGTGACTTGGACCATGATCGCATGGCCCGCATTGTAGCTGCCGTTAGCCGTGTTGGAGGTGACGTCCAGAACCGCCGGCGCAGTCGTTTCCAGGGCCACTACGAAGGTCCCGATGTTGGCGCTCGCCGCAACCGTGGCCGCTTCTTCGTCGCCAACCTGGGAGGCATAAATGCCGATCGTATAGGTCCCGTTATCCGTGACATCCCAACTGCCGCCGGGCGGGACGATCCGATACGTCGCCGTCCGGGGCGTCCCGTTGCCGGCCGCATCGACGGACACGAACGCAGCGGCGATCGTCGCCGCTCCGGGCGTCGTCACATAGACGTCGCTGCTGTCCAGGGTGGCGACGTTGATCGCGGCATCATCGGTGAACGTCACTGTGAAGTCATAAGCCGTTTCTCCGGTATCGGCGTCGACGACGCCGGCCGCCGCGACCCCGCCGACCGCCGGCGCATCATTCACGCCGGACACGGTGATCGGCACAGCATCCGTGTCGGTCAGGGCCCCGCCGGCGCCGGTGTAGCCCCGATCACTCGTCAGAACGGTCAAGGTGTCGTCGCCCGCATAATCCGCGGCCGGCGTGTAGGCCAATCCGTTCAACGCGTTGATCAGGTTGTCCGGGGAGGCATAGAACGTCATGGTAGGATCTGAAACGCCGTCCCCCGCGACAAACGTCAATCCGACGAGAGTGGACAGAGTCAACGTTCCATGTCCGACAGATAGGGTTGCCTGAAGCGTTCCGTTGACGGTCTCATCGACGTCCAGATCCGCCACCGAAATGGGATTGCCCGTCCCGGCGGAAAAGACGATAGCCGTGTCCTCGACGGTCGCCTGGCCGCCCGGAACGGTATTGACGGGCGTGTCATTCCTCGAGATGACCGTTACATCGACGATGATAGAGTCGGTTCCGCCGAGGCCATCGTCGATCTGGACGACGAAGCTCTCGGGACCGCCAGCCGCGGTGTTGTAATCCTGGAGGGTGTGTAGCTGATCGCCTTTTCACTCCCCGTTCCGTTCGCGGTCGCCGTGCCGTGGGATGGCGCGGTCGGGATGCTCCAGGTCAGCGTATCCGCGTCCCCGTCGTTTGCGTGGAGGGTCAGCGAGAAGGCTGTCGGGCTGCTGTCCTCATCGAGCGTCACGGAGACCATCGTACCCTCCGTGATGTACGGCAAGCTGTTGGCGACGAGTTGCCATTCCGTGCTCACGGAGGTGCTGGCCGAAGACGGGACGCCTTCGCCATCGTCGGTGGCCGTGACGCGGACGCGAAGGTATTTCTGGTTGTCGGCGGAGACAACCGTATAAGTGCTGTTGGTCGCCGCCGCGATATCGACTGCGTTGCTGCCGCCCGCATCATCGGCCCTCTGCCATTGATAGCTGAAGGTGATAGCTCCGGGCGCCAGGTCGGCGCTGTCGTTCCAGGTCCCCGCGGTGGCGGTCAGCATGTCTCCAACGTGGGGCGTGCCGACGACGCTGGGAATCGCGGTGTTCACCGGAGCATCGTTACGGGGGTTGACCGTCACGTTGACCGTGATGGTGTCTCCGCCGTCCACGCCGTCGATCACGCGAACGACAAAGCTGTCGCTGCCATGGAAATTTTCGGCCGGCACATAGGTGATCTCCTGGCTCGTCCCCGTGCCGCTGGTCACGGCCGGGGTGCCGTAGGTCGCCCCCGTATTGATGCTCCAGGTCAGCGTGTCGCCGTCCCCGTCCGTCGCGTTCAGGGTCAGGGCGAACGCAAGCGGACTCCCATCCTCGTCCATGGTGATAGCGATCGATTCGCCCTCGGTGATGACGGGGATATAGATGGGCTTGGCGGCCTCCTTCAAAAAGTCATCCGATGGCCCCGTTGCGGGGCCGGCTCCATGTAGGATCCCTGCAAAAGCGATCAACGAGAATAGGGTGAGTGTCGTGATGGCTCTTTTCATGATGTCTTCTTTCTGGAGGATAACTCCCCTGCCATGTCGCCGAAACGAATCGTTTTTATGGGTCACCGGTGAAAAGTATTATCTATTTAATATCAACAACTTGTCAATGATATCATCATCCCCCGTCGCGATGAATTTCGTCTCACCCCTGTCGATGGGAAGGCTCATCTGAAAAGGTGATAAATGTGCGCCGCTATGGCGGCCTCCAAGACAGGGAAAGGCCAAGAAACCCAGATGCATGATCTCCTCTGAAATCCCCCTATGAGACGGTTCCCTCGTCAGATGATCGACCTTAGTCCCAGGGCGGTTTATATCCTAGAAGGATGGCCGAGTCAAGAAGGGAAGAGCAGGGTGGCCGAACCCGGGGCGGGCCAGGAAGACGCGGCGGCCGGGATCAGCTTTGCCGGGGCCGCTTCACGCGGCGTTGATGTCGTTGATCATGAGCCGCAGGGTGCCGGCGGCCTTGCGGTTATAAGCGAACGAGAGGCGCGTAAGGTCGGGGTACTCGGCTTCGTCGCCTTCGCCTTCGAGCGGGGTGACGTGCTCCTCGATGCGGCCCTCGGTGAGGATCGAAGCGTAAGTGTCGTTGAGGCGCTCGATGCGCGCCGGGCGGAAGAGGCGAGGAGAGCCGCAGGACGAGGAGCGGCCCGACGTAGCGCATCGAGTGGTAGCGGCGGTAGAACCCGACGATCTCGTCGACGGCCTCGTCGATGTTATCGGTCAGCTTGAAGAGGTGCATGTCCTTTTCGTCGATCATGCCGTTGTGGAGGAGCTCGGCCTTGAGGTAGGTCCGCCAGTGCTGCCAGTACGTGCCGCCGGGCGCGTCGACCATGACGATCGGAACGACGTTGGTCTTGCCCGTCTGGATCATGGTCATGGCCTCGAAGCCTTCGTCCTGGGTGCCGAAGCCCCCGGGGAACAGGGCGATCGCCGAGGCCTCCTTGAGGAAGAGGATCTTGCGGGTGAAGAAATACTTGAAATTGATGCAGCTTGGCGTCGTCGGCGATGACGACGTTGGTCTTCTGCTCGTGGGGCAGGCGGATGGCCACGCCGAACGAGGCGGCGCGGCCGGCCCCGCGCTGTCCGGCGCCCATGATGCCGTCGCCCGCCCCGGTGATGACCATCCAGCGGCGCTCGCGCATGCGGCGGGCGAAGGCCACGGCCTGGAGGAAATCGGGGTGGTCGGCGGGCGTGCGGCTCGAGCCGAAGATCGAGACCTTGCGGATGTCATGATAGGGGGCGAAGACCTTGAAGGCGTACCGCAGCTCCTTGAAGGAGTTCGTCAGGAGCTTGAGGTCGCCGCGGCCGGCGCCGTCGCGGGCCAGGCGCGTGATGGCCACCATCAGGTCGGCGAGGACGTCGCGGTCGGGGCAGTCCGTGGCGAAGCGGCCAAGGAAGTCGTCGATGGCGGCGTCGCGGGCGGCGGCCCAGGCGTGGGGCGGCGTTTCGCCGGGGACGGCGCAGGTTTGGGATTGGGAGGAGGGGTCGGTTTTGTCGATAGGGTCATTGTTCATGTGATTGTTCAAGGGAGATTCTACCACAGTCAGAATTTGGTGACACAATACCATGTCCCCGATTTCTGGCTTCAAGAGCCGGCGATGGCGTCGATCTCGGCGATCTTGCGGGCCAGGCGGACGGCGGAGATGGGGAAGGCGGTCTTGATCTCGGGCGCGAAGAGCGCCAGCTTGAACTCCTCGACCATCCAGTGAAGCTCGTCGACGGCGGCGCACTTCTCCGCCGAAATCGGGGACGCAATACCATGTCCCTGTTTTTTGATCAGGCCCTCCAGGCGCATCAGCTCGAAGGCGTAGGGCTCGATCTGGGCGGCCTTCAACTTATCCTTGTCGGGAGCGATACGGGCGCGTTCGAGGCGGATCTTGAGGCCCTCGAGATAGCGCGGGATGCGCACGAGCCGCGCGAGCGGGAAGACGGCAAGGAAATCCTTCGGTACGAGGCTCTCGAGATCGGCGGTGATGGCGTCGAGGTACTCGGGTTTGACCCGCTCCTTGAGCTTGCTGAGCTCGTAAAGGCTGAGGGACTTGGCGCCCGGCCCTCCTCCCCTGCCCGCGCTGCCGCCGGCGGCCAGCTCGGTCCGGAGCTTGGCGTGAAGTTCGACGATCTTGACGACCGTCTGGGTCAGGGCGTGCCCCTTTTCGAAGAGCGTCCGGCCGACCTCCGCTTCGCAGGCTTTGTACTCGGCTCCGGTGCGGATGTTGCGCTCGAAAACGTCACGGGCCAGGGCTTCCTCGATGGCCCGCTCGACGGCCTCGCGCCCGCCGAAGTAAAGCGCCGCCTTCTCGAAATCGGCCGGGATCTTGTGGTAGCGGCGGACGAAAGCCAAGTCCTTTCCGAACTTGCGCATCAGGAGCCATCGGACGCCATTTTTGTGTGACGCTTCGGCCTCGGCGCGCGTCGGGAAGAGCCGTACGGCGACCGAATCAAGGGGGGGCAAGAGGGTGTCAGACCTACCTTTTACCCGGTTTTGGGTAAAAGGTAGGTCTGACACCCTCTTTTCTTCGACGGCGAGGGCGGGGTAGGCGGTGAGCGAGGTGCCGACCGCGATCTTCTCGGGCAGATCGCCGAAGGTCCAATCCGTCAGGCCGGACTTCTCCCAGTCGCGACGCGCTTCCTGCCACGCCGGCGATTCGATCTTGGATGGGGCCTCGTCGGCGGCGCCGAGCTTCTTCCGCAGCAGCTCGACGTCGCGCCCGGCGTCGATGACGCGCCCCGTCACCGGATCGACAACGGCCACGCGCATGCGCAGGTGCTTTGGGACGTCGGCCAGGGCCCATTCACGCGCCGGGATATCGACGCCGTAGCGGCGCTTGACGAACTCGGCGACGGCCTTGAAGAGCGGCACCTCTTCCGGGACTTGGGGCATCTCGCGGACGATCTCCTCGGCCTTCTCCCCGACCGGGACGAGAAGCTTGCGGTAGCGCTTCGGCAGGCCTTTGATGAGCGCGGCGATCTTGTCCTGGTACTGCCCGGCGACGCCCCATTCGAGGCGCCCGACCGGAATGGCGCTCAGGAGTTCGGTCGGAACGGTCAGCGTGACGCCATCGTCCTCTTCCCCCGGCGCGAACTTATAGACGGCACGGAAGGGGCGCCCGGCGACCTCGACGCTGTCGGGGAAGCCGGCGACCGCGGCCGCGTCCGGGCGGTAGTTGAGGAGCGCGTCCTCGGACAAGCGCAAGAACGAGTCGTCCCCGCCACGGTCGCGAACGTCCTTGAGAAGCTTACGCAGGGTGCGGATATCGTGGATGCCGGGGAGCTTCTCCGAATAGAACTTCGCGATCTCCCCTTCTGCGACGAGGATGTCGCGCCGGCGCAGCTTCTCCTCCATGGCCTCGACCTTGCGCTGAAGCTCGAGGTTATGCGCGAGGAAGGGCGGCGGGTCGTCGATCTCGCCTTCGACGAGGCCGTTCATGACGAAGATCTCGTGGGCTTCGGCCGGGGGCGACGCGGGCATAGGAGACGCGGCGTTCGCGGACGATCTCGAGCCCGAAGAGCGTGACGCGCTCTTTGGCCGTGACCTCGCCGCGGGCGCGGTCCCAGGCGGCGTCGGAGTAGGAACGCTTGCAGAGAGGCCCGCCCAGCCGCTCGAGCCAGGCGGGGTCGATGCGGGCGGCCGTCCGGGCGAAGAGGCGCGAGGTCCGGACGACCTCCGTCGAGACGATCCAAGGGGCGCCTTTGGTGAAGAGGACCGAGCCGGGCCACAGCGTAACCTCGCGGTTCCTGGCCCCGGTATAGACGTTCTTTTCTTTGTGGGCGGCGATATTCGAGAGATAGCCGCTGAGGATGGATCGATGGATCGCGCCGTAGAGCGCCGGCGAGACGTCGGCGTGTAAAATCGGGGACACAATACCAATTTCCGAATTTCCGGCCGAGCCCGGCTCCCTGCTGCCCGCACCGGCCTCCCCTCCCCGTAAGATGGGGCCGGATCTTCTTCCGGGCTGCCGGCCGGACGCGAGCTCCCTGAGCGCCCCGGCGATCTCGGCGTGGAGATAGACCCACTCGCGCATGCGCGGGAAGGACAGGAAATTCTCGTGACAGAAGCGCCGCTTCTGGACGAGCGAGCCGAGCTTCTCGAAATCGCCATGGTAACGGTTCCAGATGTTAAGGAGAACGAGGAAGTCCGAGTCGGGATGCTTGAAAGCGGAATGGACGGCGTCGGCCTGCTGGGCCTTGTCCGGCGGGCGCTCGCGCGGGTCGCGGATGCTGAGCGCCGCGGCCAACACGGACACTTCGGGGAGGCAATTTTCGGCGCGGGCCTCGATGAGCATGCGCGACAGCCGCGGGTCGACCTGCATCCGGGCCATGGCCCGGCCGTTCTCCGTCAGCTCCCAGCGGGAATTGGGGAATTGGTATTGTGTCCCCGATTTGCGGATGGCGCCGAGCTCGACAAGAGTGTCGTAGCCGTCGTGGACGGCCTTGGGCGCGGGCCGGTCGATGAACGGGAACTGGAGGGGGTCGCCGAGGCCCAGATCGGTCATGCGCAGGATGACCTCGGCCAGGTCGGACCGCAGGATCTCCGGCGAGGTGAACTCGTCGCGCGACTCGTAATCGGCCTCGCTGTAGAGGCGCACGCACAGCCCCTCCCTGACCCGGCCGCACCTCCCCTTGCGCTGATCGGCCGAGGCCCGCGAGACCGGCGAGATGGGCAGGCTGTTGATGCGCGTCCCCGGCTGGTACTGGGCGATCCTCGCGACCCCCGTGTCCACGACATAACGGATGCCGGGGATGGTCAGCGAGGTCTCGGCGACGTTCGTGGCCACGACGATCTTGGGCAGGGTCACGGTATAGACCAGGCGCTGCTGGCCCGCCGGCAGCCGCGAGAAAAGCGGCAGCACTTTCACGAGCGGCCACTTGCGCCCCTCGAGCATGCGGCAGGTCTCGAGGATGTCCTGCTCGGTCGGCATGAAGACCAGGACGTCGCCGGCCGGCTTCTCGCGCCGCAGGTACTCGACCGCCTCGACGGCCTGGTCGACGTAGTCCTTGTCCTCGGCCTCCTCCTTGTCGGGCGCGCGGTACTCGATTTCGACCGGGTACATTCGCCCGCTGACCTCGATGACCGGCGCGTTCTTGAAAGCTTTGGAGAATTTCTCCGTATCGAGCGTCGCCGAGGTGATGACGAGCTTGAGGTCCGGCCGCTCGTCGAGGAGCCGGCGCATGATGCCGAGCAGGAAATCGATGTTCAGCGAGCGCTCGTGGGCCTCGTCGATGACGATCGTGTCGTACTCGTGGAGGCCGTGGTCGCCCTGCGTCTCGGCGAGGAGGATGCCGTCGGTCATGATCTTGATGTAGCCGTCGCGCGAGGTCCGGTCCTGGAAACGGATCTTGTACCCCACGGACCGGCCGATCGGCTCCCCGAGCTCCTCGGCGATGCGGGCGGCGATGGTCATCGCGGCCAGGCGCCGCGGCTGGGTCACGCCGATGCGGCCGGCGACGCCCCTCCCGGCCTCGAGGCACATCTTCGGGATCTGGGTGCTTTTGCCGCAGCCCGTCTCGCCCGAAATGATGACGACCCGGCGGCGCGGCGACCTCAGCGCTTCGACGATCTCCCCGGCGCGCGGTGTGATGGGCAGCTCCGGCGGGTAGGAGACGCGCGGCACGTTCCGGGCCCGCGCGGCCAGCCAGGCGTCGAAGCGCGCCCGGGCATTGGCGCCCGCACGGGCGCTCGTCGGGGCGGGCGGCTTCCTTTCCACGCCCCCTATTTTACCCTAAAGCGCCCCGCCATATAGGGGATCCTGCAAGATGGTGACACACTCGTTATGTGTCACCGAATCGTTGAATCGTTATCTATGCGGCGAGCTTCTTCAGCGAGTCCAGGACCGCCGTTACGTCCTCGTCTCGGTTGTTCAGGTAGAACGAGACCCGGATCGAGTTGAGGCCGCCCTCGCCGACGGGCCGGGCGCGGATCTTGTCCTTGGCCAGATGGCTCATGATCTCCGTGTTCGTGTGCGTCTTCATCCGGAAGCCGATCATGAGCGTCCGGTAGGCCTCCTCCTCGGGCGAGAGGCGCTCGACGCCCGGGATCTCGCCGAGCCCGTTGTAGAAGCGCTCGGCGAGCGGGCGGCAGCGCCGGGCGATGCGGTCGACGCCGATCGTCTCGACGAGATCGAGGGCCGTGCCGAGGGCGTAGAACAGCGCGTCGTTCTGCGTGCCGGACTCGAAGCGCTCGGCCGTCTGCTTGAGCACAAGCTCGCCTTTCGCGGCGTCGTAGCTCGTCGACGACCCGCCCCCGACCGTCAGGGGCCGCAGGAGGTCGACCATCCCCTGACGGACATAGATGAAACCCGTGCGCTTCGGGCCCATCATCCACTTGTGGGTGCTGCAGGTGTAGAAATCGACGCCGCAATCGACGATGTCGAAGGGCGCGCATACGGGCGCCTGGGCGCCGTCGAGGGCGAACCAGATGGCCTTCGAACGGGCCAGCGCCGAGATCTCCTTCACCGGGAAAAGCTGGCCGGTCGTACAGGTGACATGGCTGAAGATGATGAGCCGCGTCCGCGGGGTGACGAGCCGGGCGATGCGGTCGACGTTGCCCATGGCGCTGGTCTTGTCCGGCTCGAACAGGCGGATGCCGATGCCGTCGTGCTGCATGCGGTGGAGAAGGGCCGAGTGGACGGCGACGTGCTCGTGGGTCGAGGTGATGACCTCGTCGCCGCGCTTGAGCGGCAGGCCGTGGACAATGACGTTGACGCCTTCGGTCGCCCCGCCGATAAGGCCGAAGTCCTCCTTGCGGCACGTCTTGCCGAGGGCCCGGGCGAGCTTCTCCTTGACCTCCTGCCAGGGCTTTTCGTCATGTCCGGCGCTCGGCGCGCGCTCTTCGGCCTTGGTGAACTCGAAGATGGCATTGATCACGGGCAGCGGGCAGGAGCCGAGGCCGCCGAAGTTGAGGAAGGTCCAGCCGGGCTCGAGGATGAACTGGCCTCGAACGAGATCCCAGAAGGCTTCTTCGTCGCCGCCGGCCGCAGAAGCTTGGGCAATGAGATCCGCGAGCGGCGCGGACGCGGCAGAGCCCGACGCCGCGGGAAGCCCCGCTTCGACCGGCGCCGAAGCCGCCGCAACGAGCTTTTGCATCAAGGGCAGCCCGGCGACGCCCCCAGCCAGGCCGGCCGACATCTTGAGGAATTCTTTTCTGTTCATGGTTCTCCCTCCTGGGTCTTGAGAGGGGATTATTTAAGCGTGGCCGGGCAAAGTCAAATAAAGACTTATTAGCCTGGATTATTCACGAGCCGAGGCGGCTGCAGATGAACGATGCAGATGCGGCCGGATCGGCTTGCCCGAAGGGTAAAAACGCCGGTCTTGGGTTCTGATGTCTTACAGAGAAAAAAGGCGTTTTTATGAATAGTCCAGGCTAGAACGGCCGCGGCCGGGCCCCGAAGACCGGGGGCAGAGGCTTGCGCCCCGGATAGGCCAGGACGGGGAACCCGACGGAATAGGGAAAGAAAAAGCCGGACAAGGAGATGGCGGCGGAGCGGGACCGCCCGCGCCCCGTCAAGGCCGCGGCCAGCTGGGTGATCGCGGACGCTCCGGGCCTCATGGCCAGCCGGAGCGTCTTTATCCTCGAAGCACTGTGCGTTGCGTTGCTCATTTTCCTGTCTCCATCTCTATAGACGAAAGGAGCGCGCGGAAAGTTGCAGTCGGGGACGCGTTTCAGCCCTTCGTTCCGGCTCTTTTCCGCAAGACCGCGGTCCGGCCCCATTGGTAGATCGCGCCCGCGCCGACGACCGCCGCGCCGACGACCCAGGAGCGCCGCGGCAGGTTGGCCATAAGGACGAGGCACGAGACGAGGCCGAGCCCGGTCACGATCCGCATGCCGCCCTTGAGGACCTTGAGCCCGCTCAGATTGAGGGCGGCATAATAGAGGAGAAGGGAGAAGCTGCTGATGTAGGCGATATGGGGCAGGTCGGCCGCGAAGGCCAGGGCGAGCATGGCCGCCCCACCCGTCAGGATGGCGTTGCGCGGAGCGGCGCTCCGCCCGCCCGTCCGGCCGATGAAGGCCGGGAGCTCTCCGTTGCGAGCCATGACCTGGGCCAGCCGCGAGAGGCCCAAGACCGCCGCCAAGGCCACCGACCCCGCGGCGGCCAGGCCCCCCAGCGCCACGAGCCGGGCCCCGAAGCCCATGCCCATGGAACGCAACGCATCCGCAAGCGGCGACCCCGACGCCGCCAGGAGCGCGGACCCAGCGCCTCCGACGGCGGCCACGGCCACGACCAGGTAGACCCCGGTCGAGACGAAGATCGAGATCAGGGTCGCCCGCGGCACATTCTTCCGCGGATCCTCGATCTCGTCGGCGACGATGGCCACCCGGGCGAATCCCGCGTAGGCGAAGAAGATCGTCGCCGCCCCGGCCCAGACCCCATGAAAGCCGAACGGCAAAAAGGGTCTGAAGTGCGGGCCCTGAAAATGGGTCAAAGCCGCCGCGGAGAAGAAGAGCAGGACGGCGATCTTGAACAGGACAAGGGCGTTGTTGAACCGGCTCGACTCCTTGGCCCCGCCCAGGTGGATCATGACGGTGGACATGACGACCGCGACGATGCCGACCCCGGTCGGAAGCTTCGGAAAAAAGAACGTCAGATAATGTCCGAAGCCGACCGCGACCGTCGCCCCGCCGACGACGTTGGAAAAGAGCCACACCCAGCCGACGAGGAAGCCGAGAAAGCCCGAGAGGGTTTCGCGCGCGAAGACGTAGACGCCCCCGCTCCGGGGATACAACCGGCTGAGCTCGGCCGTCGAGAGCCCCGTGAGGAGGGAAACGAAGGCGGCGATGAGGACCGACAGGACGAGCGCCGGGCCCGCCACGGCTGCGGCCGCACCGAGGATGACGAAGATACCCGCCCCGATGATGGAGCCGAGGGAGATATTGACGGCGTCGAACAGCGTCAGTTTCGGCCCGGCCCGGCTCATTGTCACGGTTCCCATCCACCACTATAGCGGCCGGGAGGGACCCTTTCAACTCTGAAGAAGCTGCCGCGGATCAGGACCGGATTGTTTCGTCGTTAGAACCTGTAGTTGTAGCTGACTTTCAGGAAGAAGCCGCGCTTCATCTGGCGGAAGCGGCCGCTCTCGACGAAGCCGGGCAGGCCCTCGTCCCATTCGACCTGCTCCAGGGCCGAACCATAACCCAAGAACACGACCGTGCCGGGAATGTAGGTGAAGGAGATGAGCCCGTCGAGGGTCATCCGCTTGTAGAAGTCATTGTACTCCACGATGCCGCGCACGAAGAGGTACTTGTTGAGCTGGAAGGTGTTGCGGCTCCTCAGGATGAGGTAGTCGTAGGACTTGGCATGGTCGGACTTCCTATAGAGGTCCTGGTAGCTCAGGCTGAGCGCAAAGTCGAGCTGGGTGATCGGCTGGTACCCGAGCCCGGCCATGGCCCGCGTCCCGTATCCCTGATAGGGGTCGTCCGGATCGTAGAAGACCCTGCCCGTCCGCCGGGCGAAGATCTGGAAGTAGAGCTGCTTGGCGATCTGGGTTTGGCCTTGGAAGCCGAAGCCGCTGATGTCGAACCGCCGGCCCAAGAAGACCTCGTTGGCCAGAAGCGTATCAAAGCGGAACTGCGAATTCCGCGGCAGCTTGAAGCGGAGAGTGAAGAGGTTGACGGTCTCCCACGTGCCATAGACCGTATCGTACAGGTGATAGCTCCAATAAAAGGGCTCGATCTTCTGGAAGAACTTGGACTTGGGATAGACGCTGTACATCGCGAAGGCGGAGATGCGCCTCAGCCCGGTCCTGTAGACGAATCCGGAGTCGACCTGGAAGTTCTCCGAGATGTCCTGGTAGCCCAGGTCGAGGACCCACTTCCGGTTGGAAAAGGCGTATTGGAGGCCCAGGGCGTGGTCGGCTTGGGTCGACTCGGCGCCGGGGGCCTTCGTCAGCGAGCCGAAGAGGTGGAAAGAGGCCGTCTGGGTCTGGCTCAGCCGGAAGCGCCCGTCGATCCCCCCGACCCTGTTATAGGAGCCCGCGGCCTCGCGGCCCGTGTAAAAGGCGCCGATGTAAGCGTCGTCCTTAAGCGCATGTTTGAAGCGGCCGATCATGAAATCGGGATGGACGTCGACGGCATCCCCGGGGAGATTGTCCTGGGCGTAGATCGCGGCCACCGTATCGCGCGGGGTCACCTTGCCGCTCAGCTTGAAGCCGAAGGACGGATCGACGATCGTCCGGGTGTAAACGAGGGACGAGAGGGGGCCCTCTTCGACGGACCCGCCGAACTGCCAGAGCTCGCTGCCCTCGAGGAAGAAGGGCCGCTTTTCCTCGTAATATAGAGAGTACCGCTGGTTAAAGTCGACCTGTCCGGCGTCGGCCTCGACCTGGCTGAAGTCGGGATTGACCGTGCCGTCGAGCGTCAGGTCCGAGGTGAGCCCCAGCTTGCCGGTGAGGCTGAGGTCGTCAATGTCCAGATCCTTATTCCGAACGAGCAAGCCCTGGGTGTCCGCCGTCGCTTCCTGCGTTCGGCCGAACGTGAACGCCGGCAGGAGCTCCGCCACCCGCTTGTACTTGAGCCCCGAGAGCTCGAACGGCTGGGCCTGACCGAGAAGCGAGCCGTAGTTCGGGTCGAGCGCCGGGAAAGCCACCTGCTCGGACGAGCGGGTGAAGAAGCGGATGAAGAGGACCCGCCAGGTCTGGGGATCGCGGTTGGGAAAACGGAGGCTCTTGAGGGGGATCCGGGCCTCGGCCGTCCAGCCCTGGTCGTCGATCTTTCCCGCGCTGTACCACACGGTGTCGAAGGTCACTTCGACGTTGCCGCTCGTGGTCAGCATGCCGTCGCCCTGGATACCGCACGGGTTGATCATGAAGACGAAGGCGCTCTGCCGGTCGTTGAAGGTGTCGAGGTTGATGAAGACGAGGTCGTCCTGGAAGACCGTGTCGCGCTTGCAGACCGCGCCCTTGATCTTGTCCGGATCGGAGTCGTAGCACCGGAAGGCGAAATAGAAGTTCTCGGCGTCGTAGGCGATATAGGCCTCGGTCCTCTGGCTGGCTTCCTTGCCGTAGTCGGGCTTGAAGGTCTTGAAGGCGTCGAACTTGAGGCCCGAGGCCCAGGCGGGATCGTCGAGGACGCCGTCGATGACGGGCGGCACCGCCGCCCTGGCGAGCGCCGGCACGGCCTCATCGGTCTTGGCTTGGGCAGCCGGAAGGGCGACGGCGGCCGCCAGGAGGCCGGCGACGAGCCAGCTGAACAGCGGGGTTCTTCTCATAACGGTCTCCGTGAGGCGGACATGGCTCTAACGTATTCACTCCCCTATCTACGGAGCGGCCCCTGAAAAGGTTCGCTGGCCCCGGGAAAAAACGCCGGTCCCGCGGGGCCGCGGCCTGACGCGATGCCTTGCCGCTATATGGATAATTATCTATAATTTGCGCTGGCTGGACAGGAAACGAGCCCGGCCGGCGTCTAAAGAGACGGGAGGAGCGACACCATGAGACATCCCGACGCGAGATCCATCCTGGCGGCGGCCCTGGCCGGACTGGTCCTTATCGGCGCCGCGGCCGCGTGCAAGGGCAAGCCCGCCGCGGACATCCCGGGCGAATTCACGTTCCGCGGCCAGGCCATCCACCCGGCCGCGATCAGCGCCCTGTATCGATCGACGACGGGCCAGCTCAACCTGGCCGAATTCAAGACCGACCTCGAAGCCCGCCAATGGGAGGACCAGCCCGGCTGGTGGGCGACTGACTTCGAGGAGGACATCGCCACGGGCCGTTCGCCCTTCTTCGCCTATGCCGCCTTCGCCGGCCCGCTCGACGGAGGCGCCGAGCTCTACGTCCTCTCGATCACCTTCAACACGGGCGAGCCCGCCGACGTCGACAACCTCCTCCTCCTCCAAAAGAGCGGCGACTGGATCGGCCTTGTCCGGGCCTGGAACGAGGGCAGCGCCTGCAACGGCGGCATCATCTCGGAGCGCATCGAGGGCGACGACTTCCTCTACGCGCGGGACATCTCGTCCATCGGCCTTCTCGACCTCGCACTCGACGTCCGGCTCGACCTCACCGACAACGAGGATCTCGAAGTGACGAGCGAGAGCTGCTTCGCATCGGCGAATTTCGTCTACAACCTGACCCAGGACCGCGAGGACCTCGTCTCGGTCCGCCTCTACGACGAGCCCGCGGTCGACGAGAAGGGCCGGACGGAGCAGTTCCGCTACCAGTCCTGTTTCAACCGCATCTTCAACGATTACCTCGAACGGGGGAAGACGGCGCTCACCCCCAAGGAGGTCGATGAGTTCGCGGTCCGGTTCCGGGACGAATGCGTCCAACCCGGGGCCGCGATCCCGCCGCCTCCTCCGGCGCCGGTCATCAAGTGAATCAGGGCGTCTTTTCGGAAAGCAGATCGGCGGCCGAGGCGTTCTCGGCGACCTGATCCAGGCTCTTCGCGCCGGGGATGACGGCCGTCACGACGGGATCGCGCAGGCACCAGGCCAAGGCCCAGCGGACGCGGGAGACGCCCAGTGGCAGCTCTTCGTCGGCCAGCCTTTCCGCGAGGCGGACCCGCCGGGTGATCTCACCCGGCCCCAGCGTCGACCGGTAGTCGTCCGGTCCGAACGTATCGCCGGCCGCGTGCGCCCCGGTGATGAGGCCGCTCGCGAGCGGCACCCGGGCCAGGACACCCAGGTTGTAGCGCCTGGCGGTCGGGAAGACCTCGGACTCGGCCCGGAGGTCAAGGCGATTGTACTTGACCTGGAGAACGCCGTAGCCGCGGCCGAAGGCCTCGCGGGTCTGGAGCTCGCTTCCGGCGCCGCGGATCGACACGCCGAGGTTGCGGACCATCCCGGAGCGACGGGCCTCATCGAGAAAGAGCCGGAGCCCGTCGTCAAGGAAAGCCCCGTCGCCGCCCGAATGGAACTGGTAAATGTCGATCCGGTCGGTCCGCAGGGCCCTCAGCGAGGCGATGAGCTGGGCCCTGACTTCCTCCGCCCCGAAGAGGTCATCCCGGTCCATGAAGCCGTTGAAGCGGTGGCCGAACTTGGTGGCGATGACCCAGCGGTCGCGCCCGCGCCGGGACAGGTAATCGCCGATCAGCCGCTCGGACAGATGGTCTCCGTAACACTCGGCCGTATCGATGAGGTTGATCCCGGCTTCGGCGGCCCGGTCGAGGATGGCGTCGACCTCCCGTTGGGCGAAGACCCGGCCCCACTCCCCGCCGAACTGCCAGGCGCCGACGCCGACAACGGAAACTTTGAGGCCGGTCCGGCCCAGGGTGCGATATTTCATTGATGACCCCGTCTTCCTTCTCCTTATATTAGTCGGAGGACGGGACGGGCGTCAAGAAACCGATTGGGCCGTCGGCCGCGCCCGGCAAAAAGGGAAAAAGACGGGTCCGGACGCAACCTTCGGCGGGAGCCGACCGTTGGGATAAAGGTGGATGTTAAAATATTAGCAGAATGGCTTGACAAGCCCGTTCAATGGTGCTAATAATTTAGCATGCTAATTTTTTAGCAATCAGCCGGGGCCGGACGGAAGGCCGATGGAGCGCGCATGATCAAAGACAAGAGCCTGAGCCGCCGGGAGCGGGAGATCATGGATATCGTCTACGAAATGAAGGAGGCCTCCGCCCTGCAGGTCCTGGAGCGCTTGCCGTCCCCGCCGAGCTATTCGGCCGTGCGGGCCCTGCTCCGTGTTCTCGAGCACAAAGGCCACCTCGTCCACCGGCAGGACGGGCCCCGGTACGTGTACGTCCCGCGGCTGGCCAAGGACAAGGCCCGGCGGAGCGCCCTCGCCCACCTCAAACAGACGTTCTTCGACGGCTCGACAACGGACGTCGTCGCCGCATTGCTCGATATCTCCGAGGAGGACCTCTCCCCGGACGATTACGCCCGGCTCACGGAGCTCATCGACAAGGCCCGCAAGGAAGGACGCTGACATGCCCGGAACGGCCGCCGCGGGAACCCTCGGCTTCTTCGCCGGGTGCTTCCTGAAGACCGCGGTCGTCCTGAGCCTGGCTCTCTTGGCCGCAGTGGCCGCGCGGAGGCGCCCCGCCGGCGTCCGTCATTTCATTCTTTCCTCGGCCCTCATCGGGCTCCTCCTCATTCCGTTGCTCTCTCTTGCTCCGGTCGGCTGGAGATCGCCCCTGCTGCCGGGCTGGATGGCCGCCCCCGCGGCGAGCCCAGCGGGGACATCCGACGAGCCGGCCGCGCGGAACGTGAGAGCCTATAAGAACGACATCGAAGCCTCTTCCGCAGCGGGGCCCGTCGCCGCATCGCCTTCTTCCGCCCCGGCCCGTCTCCTTGTCCGCGGATCAGCCACTCCCCTTCTTCCGGCGCGGTCCGGGCCCGAACGGGCGGCCGCTCCGGCAAACGCTCCGAAACCCGCCGAAAGCGGGCCGTTCGCCGCCGCAGGTCTCGTCGTCACGGTCCTCTGGACGGCCGGTCTGGCCGCGCTCCTCATGCGGCTGGCCTTCGGGCTTGGCGGCGCAGTCCGGTTGACCAAGGAAGGAACTCCTCTCGACGGCACCGCGTGGCGCATCCTCGTCGAGCGTTTCCTCGCGCTGGTCTCGTTCCATCGCGACGTCCGCCTCAAGAGCCATCCGGAGGTCCTCGTGCCGCTGACGTGGGGCTGGCGGAGGCCGGTCGTGCTCCTTCCCGAGGGGTCGGATTCCTGGTCGGAGGACGAGCGCTCCTCGGCCCTCTTCCACGAGCTCTCCCACGTCAAGCGGGCGGACTTCCTGGTCATGCTGCTCGTCCGGACGAGCCTGGCCCTGTTCTGGTGGAACCCGCTGTGCTGGGTCGTTTACCGTGAGCTCCAGAAGGAACAGGAGATCGCCTGCGACGAGCTGGTCCTGCGCGCCGGGATCCGGCCCTCGATATATGCCGCCACTCTGCTGGCTTTCCGGCGCTCGGCCGGGTTCCGCTGGAACCCTTCCGCGGCGCTCCTCGGGATGCTGGGCAAGTCGTCGTTTCAGGAGCGCCTGGCGGCCATCCTCAAACAGAAACTGACATTCATGGAGGTCAAAATGAAAACCAAGATCATGCTGGCCCTGGCCCTCGTCGCGGCCGTGGCCCTCGTCGGGACGGCTCGGCCCGTTTCAGGGACCGAGGCCATGGACAGAACGACGGTCCTCGCGGAGACGGCGATGCCCGCTCCGGCCGGGTTCGTTCTCGCGGCTCCCGCCGTGGACGATCAAGAGGTGACGGCCGCGACGGCCGTCGTCCGGGGACAAGAACAGGAGAAGGCCAAAGCCGCGGAGAAAGCCAAGCGGGCAGAGAAGGCTAAGGCAACGGAAAAAGCCCAGAAAGGAAAGGCCGCCGTCGCCACGACTTACGTCATCACCCCTGACAAGGTCGAAGGGAAGCCCATCGAGGTCGTCATCACCGAGGGCGGCCAGGCCAAGACGCTCATCCTGGAGAAGCCGCTGACGATCACCAGGAGCAAGGACGGGGAAGCCCTCGTCCTGACCGTCGACGGAAAGGACATCCGGGTCGTCAAGGGCGAGCCCCTGCGCCTCGAGATCAAGGGCGGCGAGCTCCAGGTCTTGAAAGAAGGCGCGACCGTCGTCGCCGGCAGGCCCATGAAAGTGAAGCTGGACAAGCAAGGCGGGGAGGAAGGCCAGACGATCGTTTTCTACGGGACGACCGACCCGGAGATCGTCACCGAAAAGATCAGGCTCGCCGAAAAGGCGGAAGCCGCTGAGGAGCCCGGCCAGATCATCTTCAAGACGCGCAAGGACACGAAGGAAGGCGAGCGATGGGTGTCGGCCCCGGCGAAGGAAGCGAAGGTCGTCGAAGAAGGCGTGCCAGGCGCCGCCTGGACTATCCAGGAAGGTGGCCATGCCGTCGTCGGGACGGCCGGAACGGCGGTTTGGGTCGCAGAAGGCGGCCAGGCCTACGCCTATGCGACAGGGATGAAAGACGAAGAGATGCTCGAAAGAGTCCACGCCCTCCAGGAACAGGTCCAGGCGATCAAGGCCAAGGAGATGGACATCACCGCCCTCGAGGAATCTTTGAAGAAGCTCGAGGCCGAGCTTCAAGCCAAAGAGGCAAAGCTCAAGGAGCTCAAGTTCAAGGTCGACCGGGTCCCGGGCGAGCCCGTCCTCATCAAGAAGGTGCGTGAGACGGAGGCCGAAGGCGGCAACACGGTCGTCGTCACCGAGGGCAAGGCGCTTGGGACGGCCAAAGGCAGGGTCTTCGTCGCGACCGGCGACAAGAACGAAGGGACGATCAACCTGGTCTTCACAGGCCACGAGGGCGAAGCCAGCCAGGCGGCTTTCGAGCGGGCTGTCACGACGCTGGAGAAGGAGCTGCCCGAAGGTTACAAGCTCGTCGAACAGAAATACGACAGCGAAGACGGCACCATGACCTTCAAGGTCGCCGCGCCCGAGGGCAAGAAGACAGACGGGGAGCTCATTCGCAAGCTCGTCAAAATGGTCCAGGAACAGATCAAGAAGTAGACTCAGTCCCTCTCACCGGCTTGGCTCAGGGTATCGCCGCCGTGAGAGGGAAACCAGGGTACCGTCTACTTCTTCACCCTGGTCGGGTAAGCCGGCCGCTTCGGCTTTGCCGGCGGGTTGGCCTTCAGCTCGTCCATTGCCACTTTGATGGCGGCCTCGAGCTGCGGATCGTGACCGGCGATGACGTCCTTGGGAGTCTGCTCGACCTCGATGTCGGGCGGGACGCCCACGTTCTCGATGCCGAATCCCTCTCCTTCGTCCCAGAAGGCCAGGTTCGGCGCGGTCACCGAGCCGCCGTCCATCAGCGGAGGGAAGCCCAGGGTGCCGACGAGGCCGCCCCAGGTCGCCGTGCCGACGAGCTTGCCCATTTTGAACTTCCGCCACATGTAGGGCAGGAGGTCGCCGCCCGAGCCGGCGGTCTCGTTGACGATCATGACCTTGGGGCCCTGGATCGAAGCGCTCGGCGTCTTCAGATCGGCGCCGGAGCGCATGGCCCAATAGGCCGAAGCGGGCTTGCGCAGCCAGTCGAGGTAGTAGTCGGCGACCGAGCCCCCGCCGTTGAAACGCTCGTCGACGATGATGGCCTCCTTATCGGCCTGGGGGAAGAAATAACGCTTGAAGTAGATGTGGCCGAGGGTCGAGGTGTTCGGGACGTAGACGTACGCGACCCGGCCGTTCGTGGCCGCGTGGACCTTGCGGATGTTGCCCTCGACCCAGTCGCGGTTGCGGAGCGCGCCCTCGTCGGGAACGGGCACGACCTTGATCGTCCGTGATGCGGTCTTGTCGGGGTTCGGGCCGACCGTGATCTCGACGATCTTGTCGGCGGTGGCCTCGAACCGGGCAAAGAGGTTGTCGGGCGGTGCGAGGTCGCGGCCGTCGACCGCCAGGAGGTACTCCCCGGCCTCGACTTCGGAGCCGGGCTCGGCCAGCGGCGCCCGGAGCTCGGGAGTCCAGTTCAGCCCGCCGTAAACCTTCTTGAAGCGGTACCGGCCGTTCTCGACGGCGTAGTCCGCGCCCAGGAGGCCGCCGGGGACGCGGGCCGGCTGACCCAGGACATCGCCGCCGCCGACGCGGTGGTGGCCGACGCCGAGCTCGGAGCACATCCACTGGATGAGCCGGTTGAGGTCGGCCCGGCAGGAGAGGTGGGGCAGGAAGGCGGCGTATTTGGCCTTCATGGCCTTCCAATCCGCGCCGTGGTAGCCCGGATCGTAGAAGTAATCCCGGTTGATGCGCCAGGCCTCGTCGAAGATCTGCTGCCACTCGGCCTCGGGGACGACGCGGACGCTGACCGCGTCAAGGTTGAGCTTGCCCTTGCCCGGCTCGGGTTTGCCGGCCGTCGGGATGATGCTCAGGGAACCGCGGGAGACGACGAGCATCTTCTTCCGGTCCGCCGTCAGCTCGAACCCGTCGCAGGCCGGCCCGAAGGCCTCGTCCTTGCGCGTCGCGAGGTCGTAGACGCGAATGGCCGAGTCCCCGGACCCACCCGACGTCGGCGTCGGGGGCGGGCTCACCTTGCGGTAGAAGAGCTTGCCGCCTTCGCCGGCCTGGAGGTTATCGTAGACGCCGGCCTCGACGGGGACGGTAACGATGCGGTTGTCGAGCCCCTCGAAGTCGATGGCGACGGCCGCCGCGGGCTTGGCCGCGGGCGCGGCGGGCTTGGCCCCCGGCTTGTCCGCTTCCTTTTTCTCCTCCTTGGGCTTCTCCTCGTCGCTCTCCTTGGCCAGAGGATTGAGCAGGTCCTTGCGCAGTACGGCCAGATAGAGCGAGGAGGTCAGGCGCATGTCCGCGTTCGACATGTCGAACCACTGGTTAGCTGGGCCGGCGTCCGTGGAGCCCATGAACCAGAGGTACTTGCCCTCGGCGTCAAAGGTCGGCTCCTCGACGCTGCTCAGGCCGTCGGTCACGGCGTAGGATCTGTCCTGGTCGACCGAGTAGACGTGGACGCGGCGGAAGAAGGTCGGCGTGCCGAGGGTGTAGGCGATCCACTTGGAGTCCGGGCTCCAGTTCGTCCTCATCTGGGCCTGGCCGCCGGGCTGATAAAGGTACTCCTGGGCGATCTTCTTCACGGCGCCCGTTCCGAGGTCGATGCAGAAGAGGGTCAGGGAATTGTCGGCGAAGGCGATCTTGCGGCTGTCGGGCGACCAGTTCGGCGAGGCGTAGAAGCCGGAGCCAGCCAGCTTGAAGGCCTTCGCCGCGCCCTTGCCGTCCTGGGGGGCGACATGGAGCTCATACTCGCCGGAGGCGTCCGAAAAGTAGGCGATGGACTTGCCGTCGGGGGACCAGGCCGGATAGCGCTCATGGACGGCCGGGGTCTCGGTGAGGTTGCGCGGGTCACCCTTCTCGGCCGGCAGAGTGACGATCTCGCCCCGGAAACCGATGACGGCCCTGGCGCCTGTTGGAGAAACGGCGCCGCCGCGGAGCCACTGCGAACCCTTGGCGAAGCGCTCGCGGAGCTCGGGGAGGTCGGTGGCGACGCCGATCATGAGACGGCGGCTGCGGCCCTGTGCGACGTCATAAAGGTGGAGAGAGCCGGCCTGCTCGAAGACGATCCGGCCGGCCCCGGCCGAGGCTGAGAGGACCGGGAAGTCCTTGAACTCGGTCAGCTGCTTGACCTCTTTGGAGCCCGGGTCGAAGGAGAAGAGGTTGAATTCGCCGTTCCTGTCCGAGCGGAAAAAGATCTTGCCGTCGATCCACATGGGGTCGACGTCGTTCGATCGTCCCACGGGCTGGGGCAGCTTCTCGATACCGTAGTCCTTGGCGTTGAAGATCCAGATCCGGGAGAAGCGGCCGCCGCGATAGTTCTTCCACTGGGTGAAGGCTTCGGCGAAGGGCGTGTAGGCGATGAAGCGGCCATCGGGCGAGATCTCGGCGTCAGAGGCGTAAGGGATCTTGAGCATCCCGGCCTCGCCGCCGCCGACAGGCACGGTGAAGAGCTGGGCATAGGCGCGGGTATTGGAGAACCGGGCCGAGAGGAAGAGGACGGACTTGCCGTCCGGTGTAAAGCCCAAGACAACGTCGGCGCCGGGGTGCCAGGTCAGGCGCTTGGGAATGCCTCCGCCGGCCGGGACGATATAGACGTCGACGTTGCCGTCGTACTGGCCGCTGAAGGCGACGAGGGTCCCGTCGGGCGAAAAGGCGGGATTGGATTCGGTCCCGATGTCCGAGGTCAGCCGCCGGACGTTCCGGCCCTCGATGTCGGCCGTCCAGAGGTCGTTGGCGTAGGAGAAGACGACGCGCTCGGCCGATACGGCCGGACGGGTCAGCATCCTCGTGTCGGTGGTATCGACGGCCGGGAGCCTGATCGCGCCCGCGAGCACGAACAGGGCCAGCCCGGCAAGGATCGTTCCGAAGCCAAAGGGGGATCTTTTCACGACGGCCTCCTCGGATGGAAAGTACCGCCAATATACGTCCCCCCGCGCCGCCCCGTCAATACAAAAATGGGGACGCTTCTATTTTTTAAATTAATGCATTTTTTTTAAAAATAGAAACGTCCCCATTTTTAGGGAATTGACCGGGGCGAGACGGTTCGCTTATGATGTCCCCGATATCATGCCGACACGGACGCGGGACTTCTACGAGATCCAGGAGCGGCAGCGCCGCAAGAGCCTTCTCCTCTTCGCCGCCGTCCTCGTTTTCCATTTTGTCGCGCTTGGGCTCATCGGCCTGGCCTTCCTGGCCACCTTCGGCCTTTTCTTCGGCCCGGGGCTCCTGGCCTCGCCGGCCTTCTGGCCCAGATTTCTCCTCACGGTCCTGGCCGTCGCCGCGGTCGTCGCGTTCTTCCATTTCCAGGACGCCCGCAAGAACGGCCCGCGCGTCATCCTGCGGCGCCTCCAGGCCGCGACGCCGGACGCCGCCGACCGCTATCACGTCCAGTTCCTCAACACCCTCGACGAGATCCGCATCGCCGCCGGCTTGCCGCGCGTCAACGCCTATGTCCTGCCGTCCTTCGCCGTCAACTCGCTGGCCGTCATCGAGGAGGACGGCACCCCCGCCGTCGCCGTCACCGAGGGGCTCCTGGCCGAGGGAACGCGCGACGAGCTTCAGGCCGTGGCCGCGCACGAGCTGGCCCACATCGCCCGGGGCGATGCCTTCTACCTGACGCTCGTCTGCTCCCTGGCCAACTTCTTCGAGAGGTTCAAGGACGCCCTCGGCGCCGCGGCGGACGACGAGGCGGTCTGCGAGGGTGGCCGGAAAGGCGCGAGCTTCCCCCCGGTCTTCTTCTATGCCGCCGTGGCCTTTTCGGCCCTGGTCATGCGCCTGCTGAGCATGCTCGTCAGCCGGGAACGAGAGCTCCTGGCCGACGCGGCGGCCGTCGAGCTCTGCCGCGCCCCGGAGGCGCTGGCCCGCATCATCTATAAAGCCCACATCAAGAATTCTTTCATCGGCGAGTTCTCGTTGAGCTACGCGCCCCTGTTCATCGTCCGTCCGGATTCGCGGGACGCGCCCGACAACCTCATGGGCCGGATCTTCAGCTCCCACCCCCCCCTCATGATGAGGATCGGGGCGCTGGCGGCCATGGTCCGCAAGAGGCCCGAGGCCGTACTCGAATCGGTATGGGAGGAGGAGCGCGCGCGCGACGCGACCCGGGGCGTCCTCCATTCCTACGAGGAGCTGAGAAAGGAACAGCTCGAGCTTTTCCCGCGCCAGGTGGAGGGGCCCGGCGCGCCGCCGGCCGCCGAGGAGGCCCGCGTCTGGATGCTCTCGGCCGGGGCCGACAAGCCCTGGGAGGGTCCGTTCACCGTCGCCGAGCTGCTGTGCCGGCCGCGGTTCTCGGCCATCATGCGGGTCAGGAACACTCAGGAAGGCATCGAGGCCCGGGCCCGCGAGTTCCCCCAGGTGCGGCTCGCCCTCCACAACCTGGCCCGCAAGAAGCCGCTCAGCCCGGGGCGGCAGAACCTCTGCCCGCGCTGCCGCATCCCGCTCGGCGAGGCGTTCTACGAAGGGGTCGGGATCCGGGTCTGCGGGCGTTGCGGCGGGCGCCTGGTCGATGCGGCGCACGTCGACAGGATCGTCGCCCGCCGCGAGGTCGATTTCTCCGGGCCCCTGCGCGAGAAGGCCCGCCTCTTCCGCGAGAGGGCCGCCCGCAACCCGCTCAAACGCCAGAAGATCGAATCGGCCCTGGCCGCGGACGTGCCCTGCCCGAACTGCGGGTATCGGATGGTCGCCAGGCCGTACAACTACCAGTATTTCGTGCCGGTCGACAAGTGCCTGTCCTGTTCGAAGATCTGGTTCGACGCGGACGAGCTCGAGATCCTTCAGGTCCTGATCGAGGACAGGGCGTCGAAGTAGGCGGCCGGCTTCAGTCGAAGATCTTTTCCAGCTCCTGATACCGGCTGTGAAGCTTCTGGACCGCCTGCTCGACAGCGGCCCCGTCGGCCTTGGCGCCAAGCCCGGCCAGGACTTCGGCGGCCTTGACGAGATCCCCCGACGCCTTGGCGAACGCCGCGGCCTTGGGCTCCAGGCGCGTCGAGAGCTTGGCCTGGGTTATGGCCTCGGCCTTGGCCTTGAGGTCGGGCGCGGCGGCGCGAACGGCCTCCCAATCCTTGGCCGGCAGGTCGGTGTGGTAAACGACATAGAGGACCTTGTGGAAAGCGTCCATTTCGGCCAGCACGGGCCGGATGGTGCGGACGAGCCCTTCGTACTTGGCGTGCAGCGCTTCGGCGGCGTCGAGCATGGCCTTGTCGTCCGAGCCCTTGGCGGCGGCGTTGTAAGCCTCGACGGACTTGCGGAACTCAGCCAGGCCGGCGTCATACTTGGCCTGCTTGTCGCGCAGGATGCCGGGGAGCTTGGCGGCGAAGACCTTTTCGGCCAGCTCGTTCACCTGGGGGACCAGGCTCTTCAGCATGGCGATATCTTTTTCAGGATAGGCGGTGTGCCAGATGGGATAGATGACTTCGTGGAACGCGGCGAGCTCGGGGACGGTGCTTTCCGTCTCCTGGGCCAGCGCGGGAACGGCGGCCGCGGCGAACAGGACGAGCGCGATCGCCCAATAGCGATGGAGCTTCATGAGATCCTCCTCGGATATGATGGGATAGGAATGCGAAGGGCCATTATACCGGATTCCGGTCAGATTTTGAACTCGCCGGTATCGATCCATTCCTTTTTCAGAACGGACCAGAAGTCCTCGGCCAGGCCCCTCTGGATGTAGGCGTAGGGCAGCCAGCCGTAGCCCTTCTCGCCCCAGCCCCTGCCCCAGGAATTGCGGATGAGAAGGGCGCCGCGGGCCGGCTCGCCTCCGGACGCGTTGGCGATGGTCATGGCGTCGTCGAAGCCCATGGCCACGACGGCGTGGCCGCCCTCGATCTGCTCGCGTCCGAAGGGGACCGGAATGCGGCCCGTCGTCCCGGCCTGCTCGATCGAGCTGTAGACGGTGAAGCCGAACATGGCCGGATGGCCGGCCGCGAGATAGGTCTTGAGCTTGTCCAGCACCGCGGCCCGCGTCACGCCGGCCGGGTCATGCCTGTAGTAGAGAAGCGTCTTGTAGTTCTGGGCAAAGGCATAGCAGAAGGCGGGCGGCTCCCGATCGAAGCCCTCCGCGGCGTCGGTGTACGGCCAGTACGACTCGGGCGGGGCCCCGAAGAGGACCATGGCCCCCATCGTCATCCGGAGATAGGCGCCCGAGTCGCCCTTGGCCTTCATGAGATTGCGCGTGGCTTTATAAAGGAAGAGCCGCGAAGCCTCGACGTGGTGCCCGAACGATTTCCGCTCGTAATACTCGATGACGCCGGCGCCGGCCTGCGCCGTGCACGAGCCGAGGGCGCCCTGGTCTTCGACCGGCGAAGCGCAGGGCCTCAGGTCGACGGCGGCCGGGAGCCGGGGCCGCGCCTTCGCCCGTGCCGCGGCCGAGGTCAGGCCCGTCGGGTCGAGGATCGCGCGGATGTCCCGCGTCTCCTCCGTGTAATCCCTGAAATCCGGCAGGTCCGGGATCCAGCCCAGGCCGCGCGTTTTCGCTTCATTCATCTCGCCCCTCCATTCTTTTCTCAATTATCGATTACGCAAACCGGTTCCAGGGGTTCAGACGACGCCGGAATGGCCTCGGGGGTGACGCCGGAGGCGGCGCCGCCCCGAGCCCGGGTGGGCCTCGCATCCCTGACCGGGAAACGCCCTTACCCCAGAGGCGGGGGGGATATCATCCCCTGAATCACCTAAAGAGGTGATTGACCCTGTCGGGGGGTGAGGAAAAAATAGGGCATGCGAACGACATCGCCGTGTGAACATCCTTCCGGCCGGCCCGATCGCGGCCGCGGGGAGCTTCGCGGCGATAGGATGCCGTAAACATGGGCGCAAAGAAGATCCTCGTCATCGATTACGACCAGAGCTCGCTCTCCACACTCCAGGGGATCCTCGCGAAGCAGGGCTATCAGATCGTCACGGCGGCCGACGGCCAGGCGGGATGGGACAAATACAACAAGGAATCGCCGGACCTGGTCCTCATGGAGGCCATGCTGCCCAAGGTCCATGGCTTCGAGCTCTGCCAGAGGATCACATCGGAACGGAATTCCCAGGCCACGGTCTTCATCATGACCGGGGTCTACAAGGACCGCGTCTACCGGACCGAGGCCCTGCGGACCTACGGCGCCTCCGAATACTTCGAGAAGCCGCTCAAGATGGCCGAGCTACTGACCTCGATCGAGGCCGTGCTCGGCAGGCCCGAGCCCCGACCTGCCGAAACGCCGCCCCCCGCGGCGCCCGCGCCGCCGAGACCGTCCCGGGAGATCCGCGCCGAAATGTCCCCCGCCGAGCCCCGGAAGCGCGAGAAGCCCAAGTCCGACGACGACATCTTCTCCCTCCCCGCCGATCTGGACAGGCTGAGCCGCGACCTCCCGAAGCCCCACAAGCCCGCGCCCGCCCATCGCGAGACGCCCGCCGAAGATCGGCTTGACGCGTTCGCCGACGAGCTTCTCAAGAAAGTCATCATCGAATCCACGGCCCCCAAGCCGGTCGAGCCGAAGCCCGCGGGGGGGAACGGCAACGGGAACGGGAACGGCAGGGCGGAGATCGATCAATTCCTGAAGTCCGCGCTGGCCGGCCTCGACCTCGATAAAGAGAAGGTCAAGGTCCCGAAGACCGCGCCCCTGCCTCCCCCGCCCCTCAAAGCCAAGCCCGTTCCGACGCCGCCGCCCGCTGCGGCCCCCGAACCGAAGCCGACGCCTCCTGCGCCGCCGACGCCTCCGCCGGCACGCCGGGTCGAGACGTTCTTCCCCGCGGCCGCCGAGAAGGACATGAAGAACACGCTCGTGCCGGGAGACCCCGGCTCGGACGTCTCGCCCTTCTTCACGCCCGAGAAGCCAAAGCCCTCGGCGCCGGTCGAGAAGCCGAGGAGCCAAACAGCCCCCGCGCCGCCGGCCCATGTCCCGTCGCCGAAGCCGTCGAGCCCCGCCGAGAAGGATCACGCGCCGGTCCGTCCCGCTCCGGCACGGCCCGAGCCGCCGAGACACGAACCCGTCCATCACGAGACCAAGAGCCGGGAAGCCGAAGCGATCGCCTCGGCCGATATCTTCCGGGACCTCGCCGAGACGCATGAAAAGAAGGGCTTCCCCAAGATCGTCGTCGTCGTCGGCATCGTCGCCCTGGCCGCCGTCGGATTCATCCTCCTGCGGCCGAAGCCCAAGGCGCCGGACCCGCAGAGCCAGCAAACGGCGGCGCAGGCGGTGCCCGAAACGAACGCGCCGGCCCAGAAAGTCGAAGAACCCCCCGTGCCCGAGGCCAAGCCCGCGCCGGTCAAGCAGAAAGCCCAGCCGCAGCCCAAGCCGGCCGATCCCGGCCCGGCGGGCGCCGACGCGATCCTCCCGACCGGGAGGGCCTCGGCCGCCCCGCCTCTCATCGGGGCCGATCCCGGCCCCGGAACGAACGATATCCGGTCGGCCTCCGGGTCGAACACGGCCCCGGTCAACTCGCCGGCCGCAAAGACGGAAGGCGTGCCCCCTCAGGTCACGCAGACGGCGGCTGACCCGTCGCAAGGCGCGGCCGGCGATGCCGGGACCGCCTCGAACACCGTGGTGGTCCCGCCTCCGGACCCGGCGCCGGTCGCCGCTCCCGTCAAAGAAGGGGACCTCGTCGAGCTCGGCTCGGTCACCGAGCCGCCCAAGATCATCAAGTCCGCCGATCCCGTCTACCCCCAGACCGCCCAGCGGCTCGGCATCGGCGGTTCGATCACCGTCAACGCCCTCATCGATGAAAAGGGCAATGTCATCGACACCGGCATCCTCAAGGGGATCCAGGACGACCGGGGCCTCGGCCGGGCCGCCGTGACCGCCGTGAAGAAGTGGAAGTTCCAGCCGGCCCGAAAGAGCGGCGTCGCCGTCAAGGTCTGGAAATCGTTCATCATCGCATTCAAGGCCGAAGCGAACCCGGCCGATATGACGGAATAAGGAGCCGCAAATGGGTCTCAGCAAAGAACAAGAAGATCTCTACAAAAAGACGATGGCCGAGGTGAAGCACCAGCTGGAACATCTTGACGAGGAAGTCGAGAAGGAGCTCCAGAAGGTCCGCAAGCGGCTGGCCGAGCTTCAGGAGTCCAAGAAATCGCTCAAGATGGTTTATGAGGGCACGGCCAAGCTCCTCGGCATCGAGCTCGAATCCGAAGAGGAAACGATCGAAGAGGCCGCCTCGATCGCCAAGATGTAAGGCGCCTTTCCCACCCGCCCCGTCATCGTCCGTATTCCACCTCACGACCTCCGCCCCGGCACCGCGCCGGGTTTTCGGCGGCGTCCGGCGGATTGACGTAGGGGGGCGGTTCTGGTAAAACTCGCCTCGATATGTTCATTCTCCTGGGCGTGTTCTTCGGCCTGCTGGCCGCCGTCCCCCTGGGACCGGTCAACTTCTTCGTTGTCTCCCAGGCGCTGAAGCGGGACTTCCTTCACGGGCTCCTGGCCGGCCTGACCGCGGCTTTCCTCGATGTCACGTTCTGTTTCGTCGCCATGGCCGGGTTCTTCAAGATCAAGCTGAACCTCCCCCCCTACTCGATGTCCGTTCTGAAGGCCGTCGCGGCCGTCATCCTCCTCCTGCTCGCCCGCAAGCTCATCCGCGATTCCCGGACGTACGAGATCCCCCAGGACAACGACAGGATCCCCCTGGCCTCGCCCAAGCCGATCCTCGGCGTCATCCTTCTTTACGTTACCAACCCGACCCTCTACATGTACTGGATCTTCGTGGCCGGCGCCGTGACCGGCCACAATCTCCTCGGCCAGAACCTCGTCCGCTACGGGACGTGGACCGCCGTGGGCTTTGCCGTCAGCGTCGGCCTGACCTCGCTCGCCTGGTACTTCGTTCTCGTCCGCTTCGTCTGCCACCACCAGCGCCGCATCCGTCAGGAGACGTTCCGCAAGATCCTCTACTATTTGGGTCTGGCCCTCGTCGGCTTCGCCCTCTACACCCTGGGAAGCGTCTTCATCTAGCCGCCCATGACCAAGCGTGAGCGGGTCGAAAGAGCCTGCGCGCTCGAACCCGTCGACAAGGTCCCGTTCGTTCCCGCCATCTACGAGCATAAGGCCCGCCTCATCGGCCGGTCGCCTTCGGAAGTCTGCCGCAGTCTCGACCTGCTCCTCGAGGCCCTCGAAAAGGAGCTCGAGGTCTACGACCCCGACGTCCTGACGGTTGGCATCGACGTCTACAACATCGAAGCCGAGGCCGTCGGCTGCGAGGTCCGCTACTTCGGCGGCTCGCCCGACGTTCCGGCGGTGGCCGCGCCGCTGATCGACGGACCGGGCGGGCTCGGCGGACTCCGCCGCCCCGACCCCGGCCGCGACGGCCGGATGCCGCTGCTGATCGAAGCGGCGGCGCGGCTGGAGCAGGCCAAGGGACGGGACCTCGTCGTCCGCGGGGCCCTGACCGGGCCCTTTTCCCTCGCCTGCGCCCTGGCCGGGACCGAAGAGGTCCTCGTTGCTACGCTGGAAGATCCGGGTTTCGTGCGCGAGCTTCTCGCCTTCGCGGCCGGGGTCGCGGTCGATTTCGGATCGGCCTTCCTCGCGAAAGGCGTCGAGCCGGTCCTGTTCGATTCCAAGGCCTCGCCGGGGGCGGCCTCGCCGCGCGTCTTCCGCGAATTCGTCCTTCCGGCCTACCGCGACGTCGTCATTCCCGGCTTGCGGGCGGCGGGGGCGCGGATGCTGCCGCTCATCATCGGGGGCGATACGACGCCCATCCTCGAGGACCTGCTCCGGACCGGGGCCGGCCAGCTCCTCTGTGATGCCGGGGCGGACCTGGCGCTCTTCGCGAAGAGGTGCGGTGAGGAGGGGCGGGCCCTCAGGGCCAGCGTCGACGCGCGGCTCGTCCACCGGGGGCGGCCCGACCGGATCGGGGAAGAGGCCCGACGCATCCTGGGGATGATCGCGGGCCGGCGCGGCATGCTTTTCGGCTGCGGCGTCGTCGCCTACGATTGCGATCCGCTGAACGTCCTCGCCCTGCGCGAAGCCCGGGACGAATTCGCTCAGGCCTGAGAGGCCGGGACGAAGCGCCCGGCCCGTAAAAGCCCCCCGCCCTGCCGTTCGATGAGGGCGTCGACATGGCGGGAATCGACGGCCGTCGTCGTCCCGACGCCCGTCGTACAGACCGCCCCGCAAGCTGAGGCGTAGAGCAGGAAGTCCTTCCAGGCAGCCGCCGAGAAGTCGCCTCCCCGGCCGCCGCGATCGAGGGCGCTGCGGGCTTTCAGGATGACCCCGGCCGAGAAAGCATCGCCGGCGCCGGTCGGGTCGACGACGCGGACCTTGAACGCGGGGATCCGGAGGACTCCGGCGGCCACGGCGGCGACGCATCCTTCCCCCCCGAGGGTCACCAGGACGCTCTTCGCACCCAGCCGGCGTATGGCGGTCGCGGCCCGGACGGGGTCGCGCCGCCCGGCGATCGAGCGGGCCTCGTCGGCGTTGCAGTGGAAGATGTCCGTCCAAGGGAGGGCACGGCGGAGAAAGGCCCATGATTTCCCAAAGGGGCTGACGACGTCGACATACGTCAGGGCCCCGAGGCTCCTGGCCCGGCGCAGCACCTTGGGGAGGTCCGAGTCGAAGCGGCCGAGCAGGCCGACCCCGCCGGCGTAAAAGACGCGCGGCCGGAGCTTTTCGAGCAGCGCCAGGACCGGAGAGGCGGTCATCTCGACGTTCGCGCCGGGGTCGGCGTGATAACGGCGGTCCTCGCCGCGGGCGACGAGGATGAGGTCGAGGGAGGTCGGGGCCCGCCGGGCCAGGACCGGCTCGGCACGGACCCCCGCCTCACGGAGACGCCCGGCCAGGAACGCTCCGAAAAGGTCGCGGCCGGCCGGGAAGACGACGCGGAGTCGCGACTTGGGCAGGCCGAGCCGGACGAGATCGGAGGAAACGTTGCAGGCGTGGCCGCCGAGCGACGGCCGCACCGAACAGAAGGCCAGCTCGCCGGGCCTGGCCACCCGCTCGAGCCCGCTGGCGATCATATCGACGACGGCGATCCCGCTGACGAGGACCATCGCGGCCTCCTTCCCTTCCTCTGTCCCCGTTCATGCCGGGAGACACGTACCCCGGCCGGTCAGGAGATGGTGCGCATGTCCCGACGCCGGGACCCCGGCCCGCCGGAGGACGATTTCCGCAGGCTATTCTATCCGAGTGGGGCCCGGATGCCAACAAGCCAGGGTGAACCTTTGGCCGGGGCGATCCGTATAGTCAAGCGAGGAGACGAAAAGATGACCAAGTTCTTTTTGTGGCTCATCGTGCTTGTGATCTGCTGGCCCTTGGCTTTGCTGGCCCTGCTGCTTTACCCGATCGTTTGGCTGCTGCTCCTCCCCTTCCGCCTCCTGGGCCTCACCGTGAGCGCGGTCTTCGAGCTTTTCAAGGCCGTGATCTTCCTGCCGGCCCGGCTTCTCCGCGGTCCGTCCCGCCTCTGATCCGTCTCCTTTCGCGGCCGTTTGCTTTCCGGCCTGCCAACTCCCTATAATCGTCCCGATGGAAGTCAAGGAACACTTCTACGCGGACGATCCTGCCCGCGGCCCGGCCGACGGCAAGACGACCCTTCGGGACGTCGATTACTTTTTCCTCGGCAACGGCCGCATCCAGGCCGCCGTCCAGATCGCTCCGGCCGGGGACGGGACGCCCGCCGGGCTCCTCGTCATGGACCCGGAGCGGCTCGGCCCCAAGCGGGCCGCGCTGACTTTCGATAAGGACGCCGGGATCGCGGCAACGGCCGTGGCCCTCATCGCCCGGGGCGCGGTCCACGCCGCGCGCGCCGGCTCCGCCCGGGCCCACTGGCTTGGCGGATCGGTCGACCCCCGCGTCGAGGTCGTCTGGCAGAGCGGCCCCTACCGGGTCACCGAGCTCTTCTTCTGCCCCGACATGACGTCCGCGCGCCTCCTGCGCCTCGTCAGCGTAACGAGGACGGAGGCCGGCGCGGCCAGGGCCATCTTGAGGACCGGGGTCAAGGGAAAGACGGTCGAGATCGGGATCGCTTTCCGCGGCCGGGCGGCGAACATGGCCGGCTTCGAGTATCGGCTGTCGCGGCGGGGCGGGACGGCTTCCGTCGGTGTTCGCGCCGCGTCCGGCGCGGGTGCGCCACCGATCCCCCCGCGGGGCAGAAGAATAACGGGACCCGGCCTCTCCGGGCCTTTCACGGCGTCGGCCGCCGGCTACTGGAAGAACACGGCCGGCTGCCGGTTCTTCGACCCCCTGCTCGACCGCTTCTACAATGCCGCCAAGTTCCAGCTCCGCGCGGCGGTCGCAGCATCGGGCCGGCTCGACGGCAGCATTTGGCAATATAACCTCGAGTGGGTCCGCGATCAGGCCTTCATCGCCATGGCCCTGGTCATGTCCGGTCAGCCCGCCGCGGCCCGGACGATGCTGGCCCGGCTCCTCTCCGATTTCGTCAGCGAGGAGGGCGCGACATCGGATTCGAGCCGCTTCCGCCCCTGGGAGGAAAGCGAAGTCGACCAGAACGGCGTTCTCCTCTTCGCCCTCGAATCCTACGTCCGCTGGACCGGGGACACGGACCTCGTCCGTGAGAAGTGGGACAAGATCGCCAAGGCGGCCGCCTTCCCGCTCCGGCCTCAGTTCAGGCACGCCGCTTCCGGCCTCCTGGTCAACCGCCGCGAGTTCTGGGAGCGCCACGAGGCCCACGGCATCCGGATGGGCATGGAGCTGGCCCACCAGCTTTTCGTCGTCATGGGCCTGCGCTCCGCGGGGCGCCTGGCAGGCCTCCTCGGCCGGACCCGGGAGGCCGGGGACTGGGCGGAGGCGGCCGTGGACCTCCGCAAGGCCATGCTCAAGGACGAGAGGTTCTCGCTCATCGAAGCGGGCGTTTTCATCAAGCGCCGCGGCCTCGACGGCGCGGTCCAGCGGGAGGTCCGGCCGGACACCTGTGCCTCACTGCCTCCGGAGACTCCCCTCTTTGGGCCGGGCCGTCACCTCCTTGACCCGGACACCTCGGCGGCGCTCCCTGTCGCCTGGGAATTCGTCGATCCGGCCGGGCGGCTGGCGACGAAGACCCTGGCCTCGATGGAGAAGCTCTGGGGCCAGCGCTGGAAGGGCGGCGGATACGGCCGCTACAACGTGACCTCGGAACCCGATTCGCCCGGACCATGGCCTTTCGCCTCCCTCTTCGTCGCCCGGGCCGCGCTCGAGGCGGGCCATCCGCAGGCGGCGCGCCGCGTCCTCGATTGGCTCGGCCGGGTCCCGGGTTCGCGGGCCGGGTCGTGGTTCGAGTTCTACGGTCCGCGGCCGGTGCCGCCCTATCCGCAGGTCGGGATCATCCCCTGGACCTGGGCCGAGCTCGTCTTCCTTTTCGTTCACCACATGCTCGGCGTAAGGCCCGGAGACGGCTGGCTCGGCCTGCAGCCCAAGCTCCTCCCCGGCCTCGACCGGATGGAGGGCGACCTGCCGCTCCGGGGCGGCCGGCTCGAGCTCTCGGTCCGCCGGGCCCGCCGCGGCGAGGAGCCCGGCTTCACCTGCGGCGGGCGCAAGGCCCCCTATCATCGCTACGGATTCGGGATGGAGCTTCCCGCGAAGTTCGAGCGCATCGCCGTCCGCGCCGTCATCCCCTGAGAAAGGACACCCATGCCCGCAAGAAGGATCCACCTCGTTTCGAACGCCCATCTCGATCCCGTCTGGCTCTGGGAATGGCAGGAGGGCGCCGGCGAGGCGCTGTCCACGTTCCGGCAGGCCGCCGAGTTCTGCGAGACCCGCAAAGGATATGTCTTCTGTCACAACGAAGCCGTGCTCTACCGCTGGGTTGAGGAATACGAGCCGGCCCTCTTCCGCAGGATCCGCAAGCTCGTCCGCGAGAAGAAATGGCACATCATGGGCGGCTGGTACGTCCAGCCCGACTGCAACATGCCGAGCGGCGAATCGTTCGTCCGCCAGGTCCTGCTCGGCCGGCGCTACTTCGCGGAGAAGTTCGGCGTCGAGCCGCGGACGGCGGTCAACCTCGATCCCTTCGGCCACACGCGCGGCCTCGTCCAGATCCTGGCCAAGAGCGGATATTCCGCATATCTCTGCTGCCGCCCCGGCAACCGCGAGTGCCCGCTCCCGCGCGACGAGTTCGTCTGGGTCGGCTACGACGGCTCAGAGGTCCTGGCCAACCGGGCCTCGGCTCACTACTGCTCGGTCGGAGGCAAGCAGCGCGAGCGGCTCGAGACGTGGCTGGCCGCCAATCCCGACGGCGACCTCGTCATCCACCTCTGGGGCATCGGCAATCACGGCGGCGGGCCGTCCCGCAAGGACCTGGCCGATCTCGAAGCGCTGGCCAAGGAGCGGCCCGACCTCGAGCTCGTCCATTCGACGCCCGACGCGTATTTCCGGGAGCTCGAGAAGAGGCGGCGGGAGCTGCCGCGCCGCGAGAAGGACCTCAATCCCTGGGCCGTCGGCTGCTATACCTCGATGTCCCGAGTCAAGCAGGGCCACCGGCGACTCGAGAATGAGCTCTATTCGGCCGAGAAGATGGTCACGACGGCCTGGCTCCAAGGCCTCATGCCCTATCCGCAGGCGGAGCTCGAAGAGGTCATGCGCGACCTGGCCTTCGTCGAATTCCACGACATCCTCCCCGGCTCGGCCATCCCGGCCGGCGAGGAGGGCGCCGTCCGGATGGTCGGTCACGGCCTCGAGACGCTGTCGCGGCTCAAGGCCCGGGCCTTTTTCGCGCTGGCCGCCGGCGAGCCCAAGGCCGCGGCGGACGAGATCCCCATCTTCGTCTTCAATCCCCACCCCCACGCGGTCCGGGCCCTCGTCGAATGCGAGTTCGAACCCTGGGAGCCGAACTTCGAGAAGACCGCTTGGGCCCCGAAGATCACCGCGCGCGGCAAAGCCCTCCCGTCGCAGGCCGAAAAAGAGGAGAGCAACCTCAGCCTGGAGTGGCGCAAGCGCGTCGTCTTCGAGGCCGAGCTCGCCCCCGGCCGGCTTAACAGGTTCTCCTGCCGGCTCGAAAGAGCGCCGGAAAAGCCCAAGGCGGAAGCCGCGGAAAAGGCGGGCGCCATCGTCGTGACGACCGCCGACCTCACGGCTTCGGTCAACACGCGGACGGGCCTGCTCGACACCTACAAGGCGGGAGGGTTCGACTTCGTCGAGCCCGGCGCCTTCCTGCCGCTGGTCATCCGCGACAACGCCGACCCCTGGGGCATGAAGGTCCGGAGCTTCCGGAACGTGGCCGGGAGCTTCCGCCTGGCGACGCCGGAGGAGGCGGCCCGTTTCGCGGGCCTCCGCGAAGGCGGGCTCGAGCCAGTGCGGGTCATCGAGGACGGCGCGGTCCGGACGGTCGTCGAGGCGATCCTCGCGCACGGCGACTCCCGCATCCTCCTCGGCTACAAGATCCCCAAGCGCGGCGCCGAGATCGAGATCGACGTGCGCGTCTTCTGGGCCGAGCGCGACACGATGCTCAAGCTCGGCCTGACGCCCAAGCTCCGGGCCCCCCGTTTCATGGGCCAGGTCGCCTACGGCGCGGACGAGCTGCCCTCGAACGGCGACGAGGCCGTGGCCCAGAAGTGGCTGGCCCTCGTTTCGGAAACTGACGGAGCGGCACTGACCGTCGTGAACGACGGCGTCCACGGCTCGGATTGGGACGGCGTCGAGCTCCGCTTGTCGCTGCTGCGGTCCCCGGCCTATGCGGCGGACACCTGGGAGGACAAGCTGGCCGTGGCCCGGGACAGGTTCATTCCCCGGCAGGATGTCGGCGAGCGGTCCTTCCGGTTCTGGCTCGGCGGCGGGCCCCTCGCGGGGCGCATGGAAGCGATCGGCCGCGAGGCCCTCGTCCACAACGAAGCGCCCTACGTCCTCGCCTACTGCCCCCCCGGCGCCGGGAAGAGGTCTGAGGCCGGGGTCGTCGTCGAGGGGGCGGCCGTCGAGGTCACGGCCTTCAAGAAGTCGGAGGACGGCCGGGACGTCGTCATCCGGCTGTTCGAGCCGACGGGGCGGCCGCGCCGCGCGGTCGTCAAGCTGCCCGCGCTCGGCGCCCGCACAGCGATCAAGCTCGGCGGCTTCGAGGTCAAGACCCTGCGCTACGAGCGTCGGACGGGCCGGTTCGTCGAGACAGATCTCCTCGAAAGGAAGGCGGCCAAAACATGACCTCGAAGGAGCGGGTCACCGCCGCGCTCGAGGGCCGGATCCCCGACCGCGTCCCCTACGCGGAGTTCGCCGTCGACTTCGACACGGTCGAGCGCGTCCTCGGCCACGAGACGTTCCTCAGGGCCAAGGCCAAGTCGCAGATCGCCTTCTGGGAGGGCCGGCATGACGAGGTCGCCCAGAGCTGGCTCGAGGACCACATCGCCCTCCAGAAGAAGCTTCCCCTCGATATCGTCACCTTTCCCATGGCGACGTGGGAGATACCGCCGGCGACGGACGAGCCGGCGCCGCGGCGGACGGACGCCTCGACCTGGGAGGACCGGGAGGGCCGGATCTACAGGCTTTCGGAGGCGACGCAGGACATCACCTGTGTTTTCGACCCCGTCCGGGACGCCAAGGTCTTCACGGCCGCCGAATTCGAGCGGGACCCCGAACCGGTGCGCCGCGACGAGCGGTCCTGGCAGATCCTGGACACGGTCATCGGGGAGTTCAAGAGCGAGAAGTTCATCTGCGGGCCGTCGGGAGGGTCTGTCGGCATCGTCCTCCTCGGCGGCATGGAGCGAGGGCTCCTGGAGCTCGCCGCCAACCCCGCGGCCGTGCGGGCGGCCACGCGCTACTTCGTCCGCCAGCAGAACGAGGCCGACGCCGCTCTCATCCACCCCGATTCCGACGCCGTCATGTGGGCCGAGGACCTCGGCTACAAGACCGGGCCGCTCATCGGGCCGGCCATGTTCCGGGACTTCTTCCTCGAGGCCAACAAGGAGCGGGTCAGGAACGTCAAGGGCAAGTTCGGCAAGAAGATCCTCAAGCACTGCTGCGGCAACATCAATCTACTCATGGATTTCTTCATCGAGATCGGCTTCGACGCCTATCAGTCGATCCAGCCGACGGCGGGCATGGACATCTGCCGGCTCAAGAAGGACTATGGCGACCGGATCGCGCTCTGGGGCGGCGTCGCGGTCGAGCATCTCGTCGGCGGGACGCCGGAGGAGGTGCGGAACGATGTCCGGCGGGCCATGGCCTGCGCCAAACCCGGCGGCCGGTTCATTCTGGGCGCGAGCCACAGCATCGCGGTCGGCACGAAGTACGACAACTTCATGGCCTTGCTGGACGAACATTCCAAACTGTGTCAGTATTGACGAAGAGAACCTGACGATGGCGGAACCTGTATCGCTGGTGATGATCGGGGTCGGCGGCATGGGCGCCGCCTACCTCCAGGCCCTGCTCGAGAGGAAGGACGAAGGCACTTTCCGGATCGCCGGGGCCGTCGATCCCCAGCCCAACCGCGCCAAGCAGTACGTCGAGATGCGAGCCATGGGCGTGCCGTGCTTCGTCAACCTCCAGGATTTCTACAGGAACCGGAAGGCCGACCTGGCCGTCCTGTCCTCCCCCATCCAGGTCCACATGCCGCAGACCATGTTCGCCCTGGCCAAGGGCAGCCACGTCCTTTGCGAGAAGCCCGCGGCCGGCACGATCCAGGAGGTTCGGGAGGCGATCGAGGCGGAAAAGGCCGCAGCGCGCTGGGTGGCCGTCGGCTACCAGTGGTCGTTCAGCCCGGCGGTGCAGGCCCTCAAGGACGACATCCGCTCGGGGCTCTTCGGCGCGGCCAAGAGGTTCAAGTGCCTCTACCTCTGGCCCCGCGACGAGGGCTATTACGCGAGGAACGATTGGGCCGGGAAGCAGCGCGACGCGGCGGGGGCCTGGGTCCTGGACAGCCCCGTCCAGAACGCCATGGCCCACGACCTCCACAACATGTTCTACGTGCTCGGCAGGGAGCGGGAAACGAGCGCCCGGCCCGCCGAGGTCGAAGCCGAGCTCTACCGGGCCAACGCCATCCAGAACTTCGACACGGCGGCCGTCCGCGTCCGGACTGAGGAGGGCGTGGAGCTGCTCTTCTTCGTCAGCCACGCCTCGGACGAGGACCGGGGCCCGGTCGTGCGCTACGAGTTCGAGAAGGCGGTCGTCCGGTGCGACAGCCGGACCTCGGGCCTGTGGGCCGAGTTCCCGGACGGAACGCGCAAGGACTACGGCGTGCCGGACGACAAGCCCATGAACAAGCTCTGGCAATCGATCGCCGCGGTCCGGGAGGAAGGCGCCCGGCCGCTCTGCGGGCTCGAGGCGTCCGCGAGCCAGACCCTGTGCATGAACGGCATCCAGGACTCGATGCCGGACATCCGCGATTTTCCGGCCGGCCTCGTGAGGGTCGTCGAAGGGCCGGGGACGCGGCGGCTGGACGTCGAGACGCCGGGCGCGCGGCGGCTGGTCGTGGAAGGGCTCGACGCGGCGCTCGCGGCGTGCTACGAGTCCGAGCTGTTGCCCTCGGAGATGGGCCTGCCGTGGAGCGCCAAAGGGACGAAGATCGGACTCAGGGAGTACGTTTCGTTCCCATCACGATAGGGGGAGCGCGAAAGCGCGTTAGGAAGCCATGCTGATCCGCATCGAGAAGATCGTCTACCCGGGCCGGCGCCTGGGCCTCCTCGAAGGCAAGGTCGTCTTCACGGACCGCGGGCTGCCGGGCGAGACCGTCGAGGTCGAGGTCTTCAAGGACCGCCGGAGCTACGCCGAAGCGAAGACGATCCGGGTCGTCGAGCGCTCGCCGGGGCGGGTCGAGCCGCGGTGCGGTCACTTTCTCGCCTGCTCGCCGTACCAGGACATGGACTACCCGCTCGAGGTCGATATCAAGAGGAAGCAGGTCGCGGAGATCCTGACGCGCGAGCTGAAGCGGCCGTTCTCGAACCTCGCGCTGACGCCGTCGCCGGAGATCTGGGGCTACCGGAACAAGATCGGGTTGAGGGTCATCAGGGAGGACGGCGAGGTCAAGCTCGTCTACCACGAACCCGGCGAGCAGGCCTCGTTCGTCGCCGTCGACCGGTGCTACCTCGTCGCGGACCGCGTCAACGACCTGATCGCCAGCATCCGCGAGATCATCGCCGGCGTCCCGCTGGCGACCGTAGACGGCGTCGAGATCAAGATGAGCCGGGCGAGCGGCGAAACGCTCGTCCTCTGCGACCTCGCCTCGGAGGCGGAGACGGCCGCGGTGGCCGCGGCGCTGAAGGGGCTGAAGCGGGAGCACGGCCTCGTGGGCGCGGTCGCCTCGATCTTCGACGGCAAGCGCTTCAGGGACGAGAAGCTCTTCGGCCGGGACTTCATCGAGGAGAAAGCCGGCGGCCTGACCTTTCGCATCGGGGCGCGGTCCTTCTTCCAGACGAACGTCGGCATCCTCGAGAGCGTGTTTAAGGACGTGGCGGCCGCGGCCGGGCCGATGGGCGAATCGGTCATCGCGGACCTCTACTGCGGGCTGGGGACGTTCGGCCTCTATTTCGCAAGGCGGGCCCGGGAGGTGTTCGGCGTCGAGCCGGAGGCCGGGAACATCGACTTCCTGAAGAAGAACCTGCTGCTCAACGGCATCGGAAATTTCGCGGTCTGCCAGGGGACGGCCGAGGAGTGGCTGCCGGAGATCCTGGAGCGCGGGCCGGGCGTCGTCATCCTCGACCCGCCGCGACGGGGCGTCAACCCGGTGATCGTCGAGGGGCTCGTCGAGGATCCCGTGCCGCGGATCCTCTATCTATCCTGCAATCCGACGACGCTGGCCAGGGACCTCAAGGGGCTCCTCGCGGCGTACGAGATCACCGGCGTACGCGTCTACGATTTCTTCCCCCACACCCCTCACATCGAGACCCTGGCCGTCCTCGACCAGCGCAAGCCCGTCATCACCTCCATATGAGGACGTCGGCGGGGCGGAGGGGGTTCGAGCCGAGGACGATCTTGGCGCCGGGAGCGATCGGGACCGCGTACGGCCGCGACGAATAATTGACGGCGACAAAGAAGCCGTCGCGCCACTCGACGTAAACACCCGGCGGATAGGACTCGGGCCGGGCCCCGGCCCGCTTATATATGAGGCGCAGGACGTCCCGTTCGAGAGTCCCGTCGATCGTGTCCGCGCCGATATAGGTGACCGTGCCGCGGCCGAGCTTGCGGGTCGTGACGGCGGGCTTGCCGGCGTAGAACTGATCGGCGTAAACGGCAAGCGTTTCAGTCCCCGCCGCGGGCTTAAGGACATCGGCCCAACGGTTCCAGGCGTGGCCCTTGCCGCCCATCCGGACGACTCCCCTGTCGCCGTCGAGGAGACAATCGAAGAGCTCGACCTCGGCCCCGACGAGGGGCGCGATCATCCCGGCCCAGGGCATCTCGGGGAGCTGTCCGCTCTTCGTCTTCTGCCCCGTCCGGCAGGTCAGGACGAGGTGGCCGCCGTTCTCGACGTAGCGCGTCCATTTGGCGACGAGAGCTTCGTCGACGAGCTGATAGGCCGGGGCGACAAGGAACGGGTAGGCCGCGAAGTCGTCGGACTCGCCGACGTAATCGAGCGGCGACCCCGACGCCTTAATGGCCGCCATGACCTTGAAGCGATGGTCCCAGGTGTCCCAAAGCGCCGTCTGCTTGTGGATCTCGAGGTCCCACATGACGTCGTGGCTCCAAAGGAAGGCTGTGCGGCGGGCCGCGATCGCGTCCGGCATCCGGGCGGCCGGATCGTAGAGCTTGCGGAGGTCCTTCATTTCGGCGATGACCCGGGCGAACTCGAGTCCGCCCGGCGAAGGCGTGACCCCGTCCGGTCCGACGATCCCGGCGTGATAGAGCTCGCTGCCGTAGAGCGGCTGGCGGAAGCGGTAGGTGCAGGCGAAGGACAGCCCGCCCCCGAAAGAGTGCCACAGCCACATGCGGACGGCGCCCGGCCCGGGCTGGGGGTTGATGCGGGCCCAGTTGACCTGGCCCGGCTGGAGCTCCATGACGCCCGTGACGCCCTTGAAGGACCGGAAGTAGTCGACGGCCATGGCCAGGCGATAGGGGCTGCCGAGCCGGAAACCGAGCTCGCCGAGGTTCCTCTCGCCGCGCACGGGATACATCGTGAAGGAAATGAAGTCGAGCCGGTCGGTGCGGCGCGGATCGGCCAGGTCGGTGACGTTCATGTAGTTCGTCGTGATCCACTGTTCGGGGCGCACGAGGCCGCGGAGGATGTCATATTGAAGGTGAAGATAGGCGGCCTGCGTATCGGCCGTGAAGCGGCGGAAATCGAGCAAGGCGTGGGGGCTGAGACCGTCCTCGCCGGAGAGACTCTCGTTGGGGATGAGGACTTGCGCGAACCCGTCGTACTTCGTGCTCCAGAACGCGCCGCCCCAGGCCGCGTTCATCGCCCCGATGGCGCCGTACTCGCGCTCGAGCCAGGCCTGGAACTTGAGGCGGGCCGACGGGCTGTAATCGGGCTGGGCGCAGGGCTCGTTGTCGAGCTGCCAGCCCCAGACGCGCGGGTCGCGCCCGTAGCGGCGGCCGAGCTCGGTGACGATCCGCTCGGTGTAGCGGACGAAAACGTCGTTCGCGAGCGACCCGTTGGCGCGCGTGCCGTGCTCGAGGCGACGGCCGTCGCCGCCGACGAGATAGATCTCCGGGTGCTTTTCCCCGAGCCAGGCCGGCGGGCAGGGCGTCGGCGTACACAGGATGACCTTGAGCCCGGCGCGGGCCGCCAGGTCGACGGCCCGGTCGAGCCAGGCGAAGTCGAACGCGCCGTCGGACGGCTCGAAGAAAGCCCAGGCGAACTCGCCGAAGTGGGTGAACTCGAAGCCGAGGCCGGCCATCTTCCGGAAGTCGCGCTCCCACTGCGATTCGGGCCATTGCTCGGGATAGTAATAGACGCCGATCTTCATCAGGTCGGCCTTGGGGAAGAAGCGCTGGGCGGGGGGGGCCGACGCCTGGGCCGCGGAGGGGACGGGCGAGGCGGACGATGACGAACCGGGGCCGGGGATGAGGGCTGCGATGACGACGATCGCGAACGCGAGTGCGGCGGACCGGACGGGACATCCGGGGCGACGGTTCGTTCTCATGGCTTTCTCCTGGCCCGCGGCGGCGGCGGGGCCGGTTGCGGCTTCGGCGGCGCCGGCTTTTCCAGGAACCGGCCGGCCAGCTGGCCGCAGGCCGCGGCGATGTCGGTGCCCTTGGAGAGGCGGACGACGGTATTGACCTTGCGCTCCTCGAGCCAGCGCTTGAAGCGCGCCATGTCGGCCTCGGTCGGCGTCTCGAAGTCCGCCCGCTCGACGGGGCTGTAGGCGATCAGATTGACCTTGGCCCGGAGGCGGCGGGCGATCCCGGCAAGACCGTCGGCATCGTCGAGGGAATCGTTGAGGCCGCGGATGACGATGTACTCGAGCGTGATCATCCGGCCGCCGGAGCGGAGGTAGGCTTCGGCCGCTTCGACGAGCGGCTCGAGCGGAAAACGGCGGTTGATGGGCATGAGCCGGTCGCGGAGCCGGTCGGTCACGGCGTGGAGGGAGATCGACAGATTGATCTGGAGGTCGAGGGCCTCGAGCCGCTTGAACGCGTCAATGAAGCCGGCAGTGGAGACCGTGATGCGCCGGGCGGCGATCGCCAGCCCCTCGGGCGCGTTCATGATGCGAATGGCCTTTTCGACGTTCGTCCAATTGTCAAGCGGCTCGCCCATGCCCATGAACACGTAATTCGTGAGGTCGCGGCCGAGCGCGCTCTCGAGGGTCAGAACCTGGCCGACGATCTCGGAGGGCGAGAGGTCGCGCTTGAAGCCGTGGCGGCCGCTGGCGCAGAAGGCGCAGGCGAACTTGCAGCCGACCTGGGTCGAGAGGCAGACCGTCAGGCGCCTTCCGGCGGGGATGAGGACGGATTCGATGTGCTGGCCGTCGGCGAGGCGGAAGAGGAACCGCGTCGTCCCGTCGGCGGACGAGATCTTGTCGGCGAGCGCGAGCGCCGGGAACATGAAACGGGCGGCGAGCTTCTCGCGGAGCGGCTTCGGCAGGCTCGTGAAAGCGTCGAACGTCGTCGCTCTCTTCTTATAGAGCCAATCGAAGATCTGGGCGGCCCGGAAAGGCCTCTCTCCCATCGCCTCGAGCTCGGCCCGCAGCTCCGCCAGCGTCAGGTCACGGATATCTTTCTTTTTGGATGATTCCATCGTTGCCGCCCATTATACCTCCGCTCTCCCCTCAAACGATAGGCCGAGGGGCAGAGTGTCAAGCGCGTGGCGGAGGAGCGATGACGCAACGGCGTGGGGGCCCCCCACCCGCCCGGAGCCGCTGATGCCTATGAGACCTTTGGAGCGGCGAGGACGGATGGGGGTGACGCCGAGGGAGGAATCGCACCGGAGCCAGGAGAAATAAACAGCCCCGAGAGCCTATCGTATATTCACCATGAGCCAGAGCAGAAAGATGATGACCCCGACGAGGAGCCAGCAGCCGCCGAAACCGAGGATATCGATGAGCTTCGGCTTCATGATCTCCCAGTTCGAGCCCGGCTTGAGCTTGCGTGCCTCGACCTCCTCGTAGTGTTCGACGGCGCGGCGCAGGGCCCGCTCCTCCGCCTCGGCGGTCGGCTGGACCGGCGTATGGACCCGGGCGAAGAAGCGGTCGAGGTCGGTCTTGGGGATGGGCTTCGTGAACGCGCTCAGCAGGAAGAGCAGGACGAACGGGAACAGCGCGTCGAATCCGAACCTGACGGCGCTCAGCTGGGCTTTGGAAAAGCCCTTGAAATCGATCCCCAGCCAGCTCACGACCCAGAGCTCGGCGTGGAAGCGACCGATGCCGATCTTCGGCGAAGCCGGGTCCTCGGGGTCGATCCGGGCGACCTTCTCATAGAAGATGCCTTCGGGCGGATTGACCCGCTCCTTGCGGATGACCTCCCCGGTCGCGGCGGCCCGCCCGGCCTCGACATCCTCCCGGACCGCCTGGGTCGTGATGGTCACGACTTGGGCGTTCGTCTCGCGCAGGAACCCCGGCTTCGTCCGGGCCCACTCGAGCGACTGGAAGACGTTGGGGATGAGGGCATAAATGGCGAAGCAGATGAAGACCTGGGCGATGACGGCGGTCTTGGTCACACGCCTCCACAGGAAGCCGAGCCAGATGGCCGCCCCGAAGATGGCCGGGAGCGAGATGAAGTACTTGAACATGTCGAGCAGGTTGCCGATGAACAGGGCCACGCCCACGCCGCCGAGCAGGGTCGCGCCGATGGCGACGCGCCCGACGTTGATGAGGTGGCGGTCCGACTTGGGCTTGACGAAGGGCTGGTAGAGGTTGCGGATGAAGAGGGCCGAGTAGGAGACGCTCGACCCGGCCAGGCTCGACATCTTCGCCGACAGCACGCCGGCCATCATCAGCCCGATGGCTCCCGGGAAGAGGAGGTCCATGGTCATGTGGCCCCAGATGAGATCGGGGTCGTGGAGCTGCCCGGAGTAGAGGGCGATGGCCAAGAGGCCGGTCAGGGCCCAGAAGATCATGATGACGCGCTTGAAGAACATGCCGCCGATCATGCCCACGCGCGCGGTCATCTCGTTCTTGGCCGAGCCGGCGGTCTGCATGCCCGTGGCCACGGCGATGATGGAGACGAGATTGGCCAGGACCATGGCCATGATGGTGTACCAGGCATATTCGCTCGTGGCCGACGACCCGAAGAGCTTGAACATGAAGTCCGGGACGGCGGCGTGGAGCCCGGCGAAGCCGCCGACGCGGTGGAGGGCGATGGGGATGAGCATCAGCGAGAACGTCGTCAGGAGGAATCCCTGGATGACGTCGGTGATGGCCGCGGCCATGAACCCGCCCATCATCGTGTAGATCGCGACGATCAGCGTGTAGATAAGATAGATGGAGACGGAATCGGTGTAGGAGATGAAGGCCTTGAGCTCGCCTTTCTTCTGCCGCTCGCCGAGCTCGGCCAGGCGGGCCGCCTCGACCGGCTCGAGCTCGACCTTGTCGGCCTTCACCTGGAGCGACCGGTATTCGTTGAACAGGTCGACGCTCGCCTTCTCCTGGACGGTATACTTCGCCGCGGGCTTGGGGGTCAGGGCCATCATCGTCTTGGCCGCGACCATGTAGCCGACGCCGTTGCCGAGCAGGGCCATGAACAGGGTGAAGACCGCGAAGGCGGCGCCGAGGAACTTGCTCTTGAAGCGCTCGGTGAAGAAATCGCCGATCGTCACCAGCCGGACGCGGCGGAAGAAGGCCGTGGTGAACCAATAGAACGGCGTCAGGAAGAGGACGAGGTACTGGATCCACATCCCCCCGACGCCCTGGCGGTAGACCTCGCGGGAGACGACGATAGCCTGGTCGGCGTTGGTCGAGGTCCCGAGGTTGAGGAAGAACTGGTAGAATTTGCCCAGGCGCCGGCCGGCCATGAAGAAGTCCTCGGTCGTTTTCGTCTTGCGCGACGCCCGCCAGCCGAGCCAGAGGACGAAGAGGATAAAGACGAGGACGATCGCGAAATCGAGGACGTTCAGCCCGAATATCGTCATTTTAATTCGGGGACACAATACCAATTCCCCATTTTCCATCTCTGAGAGGATTTAAGCCTGATTCTTGGCATCTTGTCTAATTGGGGAATTGGTATTGTGTCCCCGATTTAGAAGTTCCCGGAGTATTTGAGCCAGAGGTCGTCGCCGAGCTTCAAGTAGGCGGCCACGGCTTTGGTGGCCATATCGTGGGAGTAGTTCGTCAGCATCTCCCGGGCCTTCTTCGGATCCTTCTTGAAGACGGCCAGGACCTCCTCCTCGAATTTGGCCTGGTCGGCGAACGCCTTGTCCTCGATCGGCTTCCAGACATTGGCGATGTCCTGCGACATCTCCTGGAAGCGGAAATTGGCCAGGCGGCTGACCGTCCGGAATGCCCACCATGCGCACTCGCGGCTGTAGGCCCAGCGGCCGTCGACCATATAGGACGCGGGCATCTGGGAAATACCGATGTAAATGGGCACGTGCGGGGTCGTGGCCGGGTTGTCATAGCCGAGCCAGACGACGCCGCCGATCGGGCCGGGGAGCCAGTCGCGCGACTGCGTGATCTGGAGATAGGTCGCCGCCGGCGAACAGATCGTCCGCTCACGCTTGAGCCGGAAGAGCGCGAGCGTATCCCCGTTCATGAACGGCGTCGCGACCGGGCTCTTCATCGTCTCCCCTTTCCGGTTGACCGCGGTCAGGGTCCGGGTCATGTCGTACTCGGTCCCGCCGTAGGTGTCCCGGAAGATGGCCAGGACGTCGGCGACGCCGACCTTCTTTTCCGGTTTGACCGAGAAGGGATAGTTCTCGGATTCAGGATTGAGCCGGAGAGACGGGGCGAGAAGGCTCAGGACGCGCCACTCGCGGCGGCGGCAGTAGAGACTCGTCCGCGAATCGGGATCGTAGGCGTAGGTGAACTCGAAGGGCTTGCCGCTCGTCTTCGACCAATAGCCCATCTCCTCGGCGAGAGAGGTGACGTTGGCCGAAGCCATGTAGAAATCGGGGTTGGCGAGGTCGATCTCACGGATGCGCCCGGCGTTGGCGGACACGCCGATCTCGTCGTCGGGGACGCGCTGGGCGGCCCATACGGCGCCCTTCTTGCCTTTCCCGGGGCCATGGATCTCGAAATGCCAGACCTCTTTCGTGTCGGCGAAGGTGAAGCACTCGCCCCAGTCGTTGTAGCCGTAGGCCTTGGTCAGCTCGTCGGCGACGCGGATGGCCTCGCGGGCCGTCTTGGCCCGCTCGAGGACGAGCCGGTAGAGCTCGGGCGCGTCGATGATGCCGGCCTCGCTCATGAGTTCGCGGCGGCTGCCGATCGTCGTCTCGCCGATGGCCAGCTGATGCTCGTTCATGATCGGATAGGCGGCGTTGAGGAAGGCGTAGGTCTCGGCGACCTGCGGGATCTCGCCCGTCTCCAGGCGGTCGGGATCCTTGGGTCCTTTGGTCCGCTTGGGCTCGTAGTAGACCTTGGCCATCTCGCCGGGCTTGTGCTTCATGTTGGGGACGATGGTCATCCAGGTCCGGTCCGTCCCCGAATCGCAGGAATGCGAGGTCATGGTCGAGCCGTCGACCGAGGCCAGCCGTCCGACGAGAACGCTGGTGCAGGAGTCGAAATCGAGCGGCGCATCCTGCCGGACGGACGGCGCTTGCGCCGCGGGCAGGAGCGACAGGGCCAGGACGGCCAGCCCCAGGATCGCAAAGGACAGTGATCTCGGTCTGTTCATGGCGGGTCTCCTCACGGCCGTTTATAGCACGCCCCCATTGGGATGGTCAATCGCCCGGGCGCATTGACGCATCCGGGCGTCTCTGCTATAGGATGACAGCTATGCTCGACGCCCTTCCAGCCTCGCGATCGCTCGGCGAGATCCTCGCCCTGGCCTCGGGCCTCGTCTGGGCCATCGCCGTCATCCTGTTCCGGATCAGCGGCCGCCGCGTCCACCCGATCGGCACTGAACCTGGCCAAATGCCTCCTGGCGCTGGTCATCATCATCCCGACGCTCGCCGTCCTGGGCGAGCCGCTCGCGCCGGCCGTTCCCGTCTCCACCGTCGGCCTGCTCCTCCTCAGCGGCATCCTCGGCATCGCCGTATCGGACACGCTCTTCTTTTACGCCCTCAACAAGCTCGGCGCCAGCCTGACCGCCATCGTCGACTGCTTCTACACTCCCTTCGTCATCGGCCTGTCCTTCCTCCTCCTCGGCGAGCGGCTGACGCCCATCCAGCTCGTCGGCGCCGCCCTCGTCGTGTCCGCCGTCCTGACCCTGTCGAAAGAAGGGAAGATCGAGAAGCTCGACCGGAGAGACCTCGCCGCCGGCATCCTCTACGGCATGCTGGCCATGTTCTTCGTCGCCTTGGGGATCGTCATGGTCAAGCCCGTCCTGGGTTCGGTCTCGGTCTTCTGGGCCACGTTCGTCCGCATCGCCGGCGGCGCGATCGCCCTGGCCGTCCTCGTCCCCTTCCTCAGGAACAGGAGGGCCATCATCGCCCCGCTCTTCGAGCGCCGCAACTGGCCGGCCCTCGTCCCGGCGGCCTTCTTCGGCTCCTACCTCTCGCTCATCCTGTGGATGGGCGGCATGAAATACGCCAAGGCCTCGGTCGCCGCCGTCCTCAACCAGCTCAACACGATCTTCATCGTCATCATCGCGGCGATATTTCTCAAGGAGCGTCTGACGGGTTGGAAGGTCCTGGCGGTCGCTCTGGCCCTCGTCGGGGCCTATTTGGCTTCGATGTCCGTCTAGTCAATAAATCGGGGACACAATACCAATTCCCCTATTCCTTCCCAGGCCAAAAGGCTAACCGACAAGGGAAATAGGGAATTGATATTGTGTCCCCGACTTCGAAATGCGGTCAAAGAAAATGGGGAATTGGTATTGTGTCCCCGATTTTATTGGGCGGCGAGCTTGGCCTCGACCCAGAAGGCGTGCTTCGCATAGCGGGGGTTGCGGCCCATCTCGCCGACGCCGCCGCCTGTGCTGCCGAATCCTCCGGCGCCTTCCGTGCCTGATTCGGCATCACCGAAACCGGAATCAGACCTGACTCCTCCGTCCCCGGCGCTGACGCTCTGGTCGGCCCGGCCGGCCATCATGTCGCGCAGGATCTGGGCGGTCATGCCGCCCCACTCGAAGCCCAGCTTGACCGTCTGGCCGGGCTCGGCGCCGACCCGGCTGAGGGGGATCCTGAACTCGCAAACCGCCAACGGCCCCTTCTCGATGGCCCTGAAAACCGGAGGTTCGGCCTCGGCGGCCGTGTCGGTCGTGGCCGAGGCTTTCTTCGGTTTGATGACCTCTTCGGTGAAGACGATGTGGGTCGGCTTCTTGCGGATCTCCGCTTTTTGGGCTTCCGTCAGCGGCCGCCCCTGTTTCTCCAGGCTGGCGATGAGTGCGTCCGCGGTATACTGTTTCTTCTGGAACAGAAGCCCCGTGTCCTTGCTCTTCTTCGCCCCTGTCGCGAAAAAGACCCTCATGCCGGTATAGTCGAGGGTGGATTTGGGGAAGATCTTGGCCCTGACGGTGGGCGGAGGGGTCCTGAAGACCATGATGATGTAGAGGTTCCGGCCGTCGTTCCGCAGGGCATATTCGACTTTCGACCCCGGGTCGACGATGGGCGTCGATTCGTCCCATTCCTGGGCGACGCCGTCGATGGTCATGGGCCCTGAGGCCCACATGCTCTCGACGACCTTGTCGGCCGCCGCGGCGGGGATCGAAAGGGCGATCAGAGCCGCTCCGGCCAGAGCTGCGAGAGATCTTCGAATCGTCATGACGACCTCCTCGGGCCCGCGCGGGCCTTGCGCATGATCCTTAACGGATAAATTATAGCATAATCGCCGTCAGGCAAAGAGGCCTCCTCGGAGAGCCGGGAGAGCCCGCAAACGGCGAGCCGGCGCGAGCATCAAGCCGCGATGAGCCGGCCGATCTCCTCGACCGCCGAGGCGGCGTCGGGGGCGTAGCCGCGGGCGCGGATCTGGTCGGCGTAGTCGCGGGTGACCGGCGCCCCGCCGATGACGACCGGAATCTCGAGCCCGGCCTTCTCGACGGCCTCGACCACGGCCTTCATCTGGACCATCGTCGTCGTCAGCAGGGCGGACAGGGCGATGACGCTCGCCCCGCTCGACTTGGCCGCTTCGAGGTACTTGTCCGGCGAGACATCGACGCCGAGGTCGACGATCTTGTAGCCGTTGCCGCGAAGCATCATGGCCACGAGGTTCTTGCCGATGTCGTGGAGGTCGCCCTTGACCGTCCCGATGACGACGATGCCGCGGGGCTTGATCCCCGCCTTGGCCAGGTGGGGCTCGAGCTTGGCCAGCCCCGCGTTCATGGCCCGGGCGGCGACGAGGACCTCGGGGATGAAGACCTCGTTGGCCTTGAACTGGACGCCGAGACGTTCCATCCCGGGGATGAGCCCCTCGTTCAGGATCGTTCCCGCCGGCGTGCCGGCGGCCAGGGCCTGGTCGACAAGGGCTTCGACGTCGGCCTTCTTCCCAGCGATCAGGGCTTCCTGCATCTCTTTGAGCATCTCGACTCTCCTCGCGAAAAATACGCGGCCTTCGGGGCCTCTATCAGCGGACGAACGGAAAGCTCAGATAGATCTGGATGACGGAATTGCGGCCCCGCGGATAGGCCGCGGGGTCCTCGAGGACCGTGTTCCCGAGGACATCGATGAATCCCGCCTGATAGCGGAGGTGGACGATGAGACCCGTCCCCCGCCGCGGCTTGGCCACTGTCCAGGCCGCCTCGAAGACGAGCCCGAGATCGGCTTTCTTATAAAGGTGGGTGACCTCGCGCGCATAATGCAGGTCCTTCCCGGGCTCGGGCTCGGCCCGGAACCGTTTCTTCGCCTGGGCGAGGAAGCCGGCGTAGGCCCCGGCCCCCAGATGAAAGCGGCCCAGCCGGTACCTGGCGATGACGGGGATATCCGTGTAGGTCAGCGTCAGGGAGGAAGCGGCTGGGTCAGCGAAATACGGGTCGAGCGCCGGGTCTCCCGTCGTGTCAAAGGGGATGGTCGCGACCCCCTTGCGGGAGAAGGGGCTGATCTCGGGCGAGACGGACAGCCGGTCGGTCAGCCTGATCGTGGCCGAAAGCCCGATGTTGAAGCCCCCGTTGCGCTCCATATCCGCGGCTCCGGTCAGGTAGGCGATATTCATCCCGAAGAGAAGACTGAAGTGGAACTTCTCCGCGGCGGCTTTGTCCCCGGCGATCTGGCTGATGATGGACGATTGGGGCAGGGCCGTCGCCGGGACCATGGCGATGACCAGGGCGAGGGCCGCGAGCGTCCTTTTCATAAGGGACGTAGGATATCCCAAGGTCCCCGGTTTTTCAAGCCGTGAAAATCTGTTCAAGGAGCCTCAAAAACTGATAGAATGGGGCTGCCGGATAGAGCCATGAGAAAGCTCAAGGTCGGGGTCGACAGCTACAGCCTGAAGCCCCTCGATCTGTCGCCGTTCGAGCTCCTCGAATGGGCGGTCATGAACGGGGCCGACGGCGTCCAGTTCTCCGAAGTCAACGTCCCTCCCGGGACGGCCGTCGACAAGACCTTCCTGCAGGACCTCCGCGGCTACGCCGAAGAGAATGGCCTCTACATCGAATGGGGCGGCGGCGAGCACATCCCCTTCCACCTCGACACCGGCAGGCCGAAGGACATCGCCGCCGGGAACCGCAAAGCGGCCGAACAGGCCTTCGAGCTCGGCGTGGCCACGGTCCGGTCCTGTTCCGGCGGCCTGATGCGCTGGAAGAAGGACTCCCCGACGACGGAGGAGTTCCTCGGCAAGATGGCCGCGGCCCTTGGCGCGCAGAAGCCGATGCTTCGGGACCTCGGCGTCGTCCTGGCCATCGAGACGCACTTCGAGTTCACCTCGTTCGAGCTCCTCCGTCTCTTCGAGATGTGCGGCGCTGTCCCGGGCGAATACCTGGGCATCTGCCTCGACACGATGAACCTCCTGACCATGCTCGAGGACCCGGTCCTGGCGACGCGCCGGCTCCTGCCCTGGGTCGTGACGACCCACGTCAAGGACGGCGGCCTGACGCTCGCCGCGGACGGCTTCGTCTCGTTCACGGCCGAGGCCGGCAAGGGCGTCGTCGACTTCGCGGCGATCTTCGAGTCGCTGGCGGCTGTCCACCCGCATATCACACTGACCGTCGAGGACCACGGCGGCGATTTCCTCATCCCGGTCTCCGACCCCGATTTTCTGGCCCGCTTCCCGGACCTGTCCGTCCCCGAGCTCGTCCGCCTCCAGGCCCTCACCGTCCGGACGCGGGGCCTCATGGACGCCGGCAAGCTGGCCATTCTGCCCCGGGACCGTTGGCCAGCCGTCTGCGAGCCGAGGGTCAAGCGCGACATCCAGGCCGTCAGGCGCATCATCGGCGGCGGCCGGGAGTAAGCGAAGGTGGCGCCGCACGCGAGATCCCGGCTCCGCACGGCGGACGACCTTCACAAGGAGGCGGCGCGTCTGGGACTCGACATTCCCTTTAACGACGACATTTCCGTCCTCCTCGAAAAGACCGCGCTCGGGGACCGCGAGGTCCCCAACCGGCTGGCCGTCCTGCCCATGGAGGGCGCCGACGCCGAGCCCACGGGCGAGCCCTCCGGGTCGACGCTGAGAAGATATCGCCGCTACGGCGCCGGGGGGGCCGGCCTCATCTGGTGCGAGGCCGCGGCCGTCCGGGCCGACGGGCGCTCGAACCCGGCCCAACTCATGATCACGGAGGGAACGGTCGGCGGATTCGCCCGCCTCGTCGAAGAAACCCGGGCCGCGGCCGCGAAGGAGTGGGGCCAGCGTCACGCGCCGCTCCTCCTGCTCCAGCTGACCCACTCGGGCCGGTTCGCCAAGCCGGAGGGGACGCCCCGGCCGGTCATCGTCCAGAACAACCCTCACCTCGCGCCTCTTCACGAGCTTCCCCCCGACGCCCCGCTCGTCTCCGACGCCGAGCTGGCTGAGATCCGGGACGATCTCGTGGAGGCGGCCGACCTGGCCGCTTCGGCCGGCTTCGACGGGGTCGACATCAAGGCCTGCCACGGCTACCTCGTATCGGAAACGCTGGCCGCCCACAGCCGCGAGGACAGCCGCTACGGCGGTTCGTTCGAGAACAGGACCCGGCTCCTCCTCGAGACCGTCCGTCACGTCCGCGAGGAAGCGCCGGGACTGCTGGTCACGAGCCGGCTTTCGGCGACGGACCTTGTTCCCTTCCCTTACGGTTTCGGCATGGACCCTGACGAGCCGGAGAGGATCGACCTCACCGAAACCAAGGCGCTCATCGGCCTGCTCGCCCAGGCGGGCGTCCGCTTCCTGGCCCTGTCGCTCGGCGTTCCGGCCTGGAAGCCGCATTTCGGCCGGCCCTTCGACAAGCCCGTGCCCGGCGGGCCGGTCCCGGAAGAGCACCCGCTCCAGGGCGTCGCGCGCCATCTCGCCATCGCCTCCGAGCTGCAGAGGTCGAACCCCGGCATCGCCGTCGTCGGCGCCGGCTATTCCTGGCTCCGCACGCTCGCTCCGGGCGTCGCCGCGGCCATGGTCGGCGCCGGGCGGAGCGCGGTCCTCGGCTTCGGCCGCGGGGCCCTCGCCTATCCGGACTTCGCCGCCGATCTCATCAGGCGCGGCGGCCTGTCCACACGGAAGGTCTGCACGACGTGTTCGCTGTGCTCGCATCTTCTCCGCCGGCAGAAAAGGGTCGGGTGTGTCGTCCGCGACCCGGAATACAAGGGCGCCGCCCTCGAAGGGAGCTTCACATGAACAAAGCCGAACGGTCCGGGCTGGCCCTGACGGTCGCCGGCGTTCCTCGTCATCCTCGCGGCCATCGCGGCCTACACCTTCCTCGCCCGCCCCTGGTTCCTTCACTGGGGGGCGCCCGGGAAGGATCAGACACGCCCGCTCCTCGGCGACGACGCCTGGATCGGAGGCATAGTCACCGGCACCCGGGCCGTCACCATCGAGGCGCCTCCCGAGAGGGTCTGGTCCTGGCTCGTCCAGATCGGACAGGACCGGGCGGGCTTCTACAGCTACGCCTGGCTCGAGAATCTCGTCTTCGCCGATATCCATAACACCTTCGAGATCCGGCCCGCGTGGCAGGTCCGCGAGGCCAAGGACGTCATCCGGGCCGTCAAGCCAGGCTACATCCTGTCCGGCCTCTTTAAAGATAAGGAAGGGTCGGCCGGCTGGCGGGTCCCATTCGTCGCCCCGGGCCAGTCGATGACGCTCAGGAATTGGGGCACCTTCGCCATCGAGTCGGCCGGGCCGGGCGCGACGCGGTTCCTCGTCCGGAGCCGCGGAGAACCCCTCCCCGGCGTTTTCGGGAAGCTCGCCGGGTTCTGGCTCCTCGACCCGATCCACTTCGTCATGGAAAAGAAGCTGATGACGGAGACGAAGAGGCTGGCCGAGGGCCGGCCGGGGCCGCCGGGCTGGCTTCGGGCCCTGGCGACCGCCGGCTTCGCGGCCGCCGCGCTCGGCGCGGCCCTCGTCATCGCCTCGAAGGGCCGGAAGCGTTTCTGGCTTCTCCTCCCGGCCGCCTACGCCGTCCTCATCCTGCGGGAAACGGCCGACGCCCAGGCGGCACTGGCCGGCTTCACGGCCCTGGCCCTCGCCGTCATCGGCTTCCTCATCTTCAAAAAGCGCTGGTGGATCTTTTTCGGCTTTCTCATGATCTATGTCTACGCCGTGCTCTTCCTCGCCGCCGACGCCTGGATCGTATTCGGTCTCGTCTTCCTCGCGGCCTTCGCTGTCTTGGCCTCGAGGGCGATCAAAGGACTCCGGGCCCGATGAAGACAAGCCGTCCGGCCCGTCAGCGCGAAGTCCTTCGGGCCGTTCTCGGCCAGCCCGGGGCCCTGCGAATGAGGCCTGGCATCGCCATGTTCTTCCTCCGCTATATGAGGAAGTTCAGGGTCCGCAACGTCGGCGGGGCCATCATCGTCCACTCCCACCTTCCGCCACTCAACAGCGCGGCTTACGGCCGGTTCATCCGCGATCACCTGCGAGGACGGATCGACGGGCCTTCGCACGCCCAGGTGGCCGTGACCAACGCCTGTCCGCAGAGCTGCGCCTTCTGCTACAACCGCGACCGGACGGGCCAGGCCCTCGATACGGAGGACATCCTCCGCGTCATTCGGGAGCTCCGTGAAGCGGGCGTATTCTGGCTCGGCCTGACGGGAGGCGAGCCGCTCCTCCAAAAGGACCTGGTGCGGATCGTCGAGGCCGGCGCCGACGGCTGCGCCGTCAAGCTCTTCACGACGGGCACAGGCATCACGGCCGGCCGGGCCCGGGAGCTGCGCCAGGCCGGTTTGTTCTCGGTATCCGTAAGCCTCGACAGCTCCGAAGAAGAGATCCATGACGCCGGCCGCGGCTATCGGGGGGCCTTCCGGGAGGCCCTGCGGGCCATCGATGTCTTCCTGGCGACGCCCGGCCTCGATGTCGGCGTTTCGGGCGTCCTCTCGCAAGAGATGATCAGGAACGGCGGCACCGAGCGGTTCATCGAATTCCTCGCCGGCCTGGGGATCCATGAAGCCTGGTTGAGCGAGGTCAAGCCGGCCTCGGCGCCGTTCTGGAACGAGGACCGGCTCATCACCGAGGAGGACCGGCGCTCCCTCGTTCGCCTCCAGGACCGGGCCAACCGCCGGGCCGGCATGACGGTCAACTATCTCGGGCACTTCGAAGGACGGGAGAACTTCGGCTGCACGGCCGGATGCAAGATGGTCTACATCGACGCTTTCGGAGAGGTCAGCCCGTGCGTGTTCACCCCCATGAGCTTCGGCAACGTACGCGAGCGGACCCTCGGCGAGATCCTGGCGGGAATGCGACGGGGCTTCCGCCCGTCGGATTCGTGTTTTATACGGGGGAACTATCGGCTGCTGGAGGCACTCTCGTCGCGAGGCCTGCCCCTCGACCGGGCGTCGAGCGACGAGGTCGTCGCCGAAGCGCGGTTCGGCCCTGCGGGGAGGTATTTCCGTAAATATGAAAAGCCCCGGGGGCCGCGTCAGCGGAGGATCGGCCATGCGCAATAGGTTGATCAAGACGGCCGGCGTCGTCCTGGCCGGAGCATTCGCGGCCGTAGGCCTCGTATTTCTCCTCGTCCCCTCAGGCGTCGTATCCTTCTTCAACCGGATCTCCGCGCCTTGGGGCTTCCCGGCGGCGCCGGCGCAAGGCCCCGGCCTCTATGTTCTGCTCGCCGTTTCTTATATGGTCGTGGTCACGGCCCTGGCCCTGGGTATGGCCCGGCGGCCGGCGGACCTCATCTACCCGCGGCTTCTGGCCCTGGCGAAGATCGCGAGCTCGGTCCTCTCGCTGGGGTTCTTCATCTTGCGGGCCGGGACCTTCGTTCTGCTCGTGAACGGCGTCGTCGACGGCCTCATCGGCCTCTTCGTCCTTTGGCTGAGCCTCGCTCCGAAGAAGAACCGGGACGCCGCGCCGTGAATATCAGGCTACGCCTCGCCGGGATCCATATCCCCGCCCGCCTCCGACTGGAGAAGATCCGCGAGCTGGCGGCGCTCACGGCCAGGGCGTTCGGAGCCGCCCCGCCGGCACTGTCGGGCCGATCGGTCCGGCAGGACCTCGAGGCCTATGCGCGGTTCACCCGGGAGTCGGCCGACCGGGCCGTCAGGGACAAAGCCGATCTCGCGCTTCTCGGGGCCAGGCTCCGGGAGGAAGCGCTCGCATTCGGCCGGGCCCAGGCCGCCGCTTTCGGGATCCGCGACCGCGGCCAGGCCCTACGCCTCATCCGTCTCGCGTATCGGGCCATCGGCATCGACTTGAGGACCGCCCCGGACGGGGCTATCGTCGTCGGCCGCTGTTTCTTCGAGGGGGCCTACACGCCCGAGACATGCCGGCTGATCGCGTCCCTCGACGAGGGCCTCATGGCCGGCATCTGCGGCGGGGGACGTCTCGAGTTCTCGCAGAGAATGACCTCGGGAGAAGCCGAATGCCGGGCCCGTTTCTTTTTCGACGAGGTCCGGCCGTGAAGCGGGCCGTCGTCGTCGGCAGCGGCGCGGCCGGGGCGACCGCGGCCCTTGCCCTCCAGGGCGCGTTCGAGGTCACGGTCTTCGAGGCCGGACGGGAGTTCCGCCCCCTCGCACCGAGCCTGGGTTTCTTCGAGAAGCTCAAGCGGGCGGGGCTTCTCGCCGACGCCCGGCTCGTCGGGCTGGCCTTTCCGCCGATGAGGACGGCCAAAACGAAGGACGGAATGGTCCTCGTCTGGGGCCGGGCGACGGGCGGCACGACGCCCATGACCGCGGGCAACGCGCTGCGGATGGACCATGACCTCAGGGCCCTCGGCGTCGATCTCGACGCGGAGTTCGCCGAGCTCGGCCGGGAGGTGCCCATATCGGACGCGCACCGGGCCCGCTGGCGCGAATCGACCCGACGCCTCCATGAGACGTTCGATAAGATGGGGCTTGCGCCCCGGGCCATGCCGAAGATGGCCGACGCCGCGAAATGCGTGAGCTGCGGCCGGTGCATCCTGGGATGCCCGACGGGAGCGAAGTGGGACGCGCGCAAGTTCCTCGCCGAGGCCCGGGCGCGAGGCGCCAAAGTCGTCACGGGGGCCAAGGTCGAGCGGCTCGTGGGGGAACCGGACCGCGTTTCCGGCGTCATCGTCCGCCGCGGCCTCCGCCGTCGCTTCGTCCCGGCGGACATCGTCGTCCTGGCCGCCGGCGGATTCGGCACACCGGCGATCCTCGGACGCTCGGGCATCGCCTGCGAGCCGCGGCTTTTCGTCGACCCTGTCCTGTGCGTCGCCGCCGTCTGGCCCGGAGCACTCCAGAACCGGGAGGTCCCGATGCCATTCGCCGCCGCGCTCGACGGCTTCATCCTCTCGCCGTATTTCGATTTCCTGAGCTACTTCTTCGACCGCCGCTGGAAGGCCGCGCCGGGCGACGTGATCAGTCTGATGATCAAGTTCGCCGATGCCGGATCCGGCGACGTCCGCGGCGCGAGGATCCGCAAGCCGCTCACCACCGCCGACAGGGACCGGCTGGCTGGCGCCGTCCGCCTGGCCGAGGACGTCCTGGCCCGCTTGGGGATCGCCAAGGAAAAGACCTTCCAGGGGCTCCTCAATGCCGGCCACCCCGGCGGCATGCTCCCTTTGACGGCCGCCAGCGCGGCCACTCTCCAGGACGCCAGGTTGCCCGCGAACGTCTACGTCGCCGACGCGACGCTCTTCCCCGCTTCGCTGGGGAATCCCCCGAGCCTCACCATCATGGCCCTGGCCCGGAAGGTGAGCCGGCTGGCCGCCGCCCGCTGGGCCTGACGCCGGCCGATTGACGCCCCGGCTGCGGATGTTATATTTTGACGGCGGGCTTGAAAGGCCCCTGGCATGAAGAACACCGTTGTCTCCCTCAACACGCTCGTCATCGGCAGCGGAGCGGCCGGGCTCAACGCCGCCGTCCGCCTCCACGAATACGGCCAGACCGATATCGCCATCATCACGGACCGGTTCGGCGCGGGCACGTCGGCCAACTCCGGGTCGGACAAGCAGACCTACTACAAGCTCTCGCTCGCCGGCGACCTTCCCGATTCCGCCGTCGATATGGCCCGCGACCTGGCCGCCGGCGGCTCCATGCACGGCGACATCGCCCTCGCCGAAGCGCAGGGCTCGCTCGAGGCCTTCTTCCATCTCGTCGGGCTGGGCGTCCCCTTCCCCCACGATCGCTACGGCGCGTACGTGGGCTACAAGACCGACCATGACCCGCGGCAGCGGGCGACCTCGGCCGGACCCCTGACGTCCAAGCTCATGTTCGAGGCCCTGGCCGCGGAGGTCCGGCGCCGGCGGATCCGTGTTTTCGACCGCCACGAGGCCGTCGCCCTGCTCACCGCGGGCCGGGGAGCGGCCAAGCGGACGATCGGGGCCCTGGCCCTCGATACGAGGAAGCCCGGCAGAGCGGACCGCGGCTTCGTCCTCTTCAACGCCGTGAACGTGATCGCCGCGACCGGCGGCCCGGGCGGGATGTACGAGCACTCGGTCTATCCCGAAAGCCAGACGGGCTCGCACGGGATCCTCTTTGAGGCCGGCGCCGCGGCCCACAACCTGACCGAATCCCAGTTCGGCCTCGCTTCGGTGAAGTTCCGGTGGAACGTTTCCGGCACCTATCAGCAGGCCGTGCCTCGCTACGTCTCCACGGACGCGCTCGGCGGCGACGAGCGGGAGTTCCTCAACGGCTTTTTCCCCGACATGGGGGCGCTGGCGACGGCCGTTTTCCTCAAGGGCTATCAGTGGCCTTTCGATCCGCGCAAGACCGCCGGCGGCGGTTCCTCGCTCATCGACCTTCTCGTTCACGAAGAGACCGTGGTCAAAGGCCGCCGCGTCTTTCTCGATTTTCGCAGCGACCCCGGCGGCGACGGCCGGCTCGCGCCGTTCGGGATGTCGCAGCTCGGGCCCGAGGCCTTCGGCTATCTCGAGCGGTCGGGCGCCCTGATGGCGACACCGATCGCCCGGCTCAGGAAAATGAACGGCCCGGCCGTCGATCTCTACAAGTCCCACGGCATCGACCTCGCCCGCGAGCCGCTCGAGATCGCCGTCTGCGCCCAGCACAACAACGGCGGCTTCCGCAGCTCGATCTGGTGGGAATCGAACGTGCGCGGCCTGTTCCCGGTCGGCGAGCTCTGCGGCACCCACGGCGTCACCCGGCCCGGCGGCTCGGCGCTCAACGCCGGTCAGGTCGGAAGCGCCCGGGCCGCGCTCTTCATCGCCCGCCGGCGCTCGGGACGCCCTCTCCCCGTGGCCGAATTTATCCACACGTCGAGGGATATCGTCCGCGAGAAGCGGGACCAGGCCACATCCATGCTCGGCCGCGGGGAGGGCGGCGGCATGGCCCCGGAGGACTGCATCGCCGAGGTGCGGCGGAGGATGTCCGCCTGTGGCGCGGTCGTCAGGGACCCGGCGACGGTCCGCGTCGAAAAGGGCCGGGCCCGGGAGCTGTGGCTGAAGGCGCGTCGGGGGATGCGCGTCGAGTCCGCGCGCGAACTGCCTCTCGGCTTCAAGGCCCTCGACCTCGCCCTGACCCACGCCGTCTATCTCGAAGCGATCGGCGAATACCTGGAGCGCGGCGGGAAAAGCCGGGGCTCCTATCTCGTCCCCGACGCGTCCGGCAAACCGCCGCACCCGCTCCTCGGCAGCCGGTGGGCCTTCTCACTGGCCGCTGCCGAAGACCTCGCTGCCGGCAACATCCTGGAGGTCCGGCTGGACGGGAGCGGACGAGTCCGCAAGAGCTGGGTCCCCGTCCGCCCCGTGCCGAGGCCCGAGGGCTGGTTCGAGACCGTCTGGAACGATTTTCGCGAAGACAGGATCATCGTCGAGGAGGAATGAGCTTGGCCAAGAAAGCACGCGGCCCCGCGCCCGTCGCGGTCGTCACCGGCGCCGGCCAGGGCATCGGCCGGGGGATCGCACTGGCCCTGGCCCGGGACGGCTTCGATGTCGTCGGCATCGACCTCGTCTTCGAGCCGGAGAACAGAACCAAGGGACTCTTCGAGGTCAAGGAGAGGGTCCGGGAGCTCGGCGGCAGGTTCCTGCCCGTCGCGGGCGACATCTCCCGGATCGAGGACCACGACCGGATGCTCGACGCGGCCGTCGGGGTGTGCGGCCGGATCGACGTCCTGGTCAACAACGCCGGCGTCGGTCCGCTGGTGCGCCGGGACATCCTCGAGACCCCGGCCCCGAGCTACGACCGGCTCATGACGATAAACGCCCGGGGCCCGTTCTTCCTGACCCAGAACGCCGCAAAGAGGATGGCCGGGCAGAAGCCCCGGCCGGACGGCATCAAGCCGGCCATCGTCTTCATCACCTCCGTTTCCGCCGTCGTGTCTTCCGTCGCGCGGGCCGAATACTGCATATCCAAAGCAGCCCTGAGCATGACCGCGACTCTCTTCGCCGACGCCCTGTCCGCCAAGGGCATCGGCGTCTTCGAGGTCCGGCCCGGCATCATCGCCACCGACATGACCGCCGGGGTCAAGAAGAAATACGACCGGCTCATCGCCGGCGGGCTCGTTCCGCAGGGCCGCTGGGGCCTGCCCGAGGACGTCGGCCGGGCCGTGGCCGCCCTCGCCAGGGGCGATCTCGGCTATTCGACCGGCGCGGTGATCGAGGTCAGCGGCGGCATGAACATCCGGCAGGCTCTGAGCCGGTTTTTACAGGACCGGCCCCGTATGATATCCTAGACGCAACAGGAGGGAACAATGAACGAGCGAAAGAACCAGGGCCGTATCTTCTGGGGCCTCTTGCTCATCGCGCTGGGCGTCGTCTTCCTGCTCGACCGGATGGGGCGCCTGGACTTCGGCGACCTCGTCGGACGCTACTGGCCGGTCATCTTCATCCTCATCGGCATCTCCATCCTGCTCAGCAATAATCTCAAGAACATCGGCTCCGGGGTGTTCTTCATCCTCTTCGGCACGTTCTTCCTCCTCCTCCGGCTGCGCATCTTCGACCAGGCCGTCTGGCGCTACCTCTGGCCCGTGGCCATCATCGCGGTGGGCCTGTGGATCCTCCTGCGCCCGGCCTTCCGTCCGGATAAAAAAAAAATCCCTGAGCTGACCGGCGACGACCTGTCCATCAACCAGGTCTTTTCCGGCTCGGCCCGCAAGGTCGAATCCCAGAGCTTCAGGGGCGGCAAGGCCGACGTCGTCTTCGGCTCGGCGGAGATCGATCTCCGGGGCGTGAAGCTCGCCGGCGGCCAGGCGACTCTCGCCCTGTCCGTCGTCTTCGGCAGCATCGAGGTGATCGTCCCGCGCGAATGGCAGGTCGTCCTCGAGGGGACACCCGTTCTCGGCTCGATCGAGAGCCGCAAAGCCGCGACGCCTGACACGCAGAAAACGGGGACGCTTCATATCAAAGGATCGGCCGTTCTCGGCTCGATCGAGGTCAAGGAGTAGCGCCGCCATGAGAAAAGGGCTTTTCTGGCTTTTGGCCGTCGTCATCACCCTCGGATCGGCCGTCTATCAAAGGATGACCGGGCCGACCTACCCGCTCCGCGTCCAAGCCGGCTTCGGGGGGACGGCGGAGAGCTTCAAGCTGCCGCGAAGCGCCGAGACCGTCGGCGACGCCGAGGTGGCTGTCCCGGCGCCCGCGCCCGCCGAGGGCTGGCTCGAATGGAAGCGGTTCAAGACCGCGGACGACTGGGCCACGGTCCCTCTCGCACGGGACGGCGACCGTCTCGTCGGGCTCCTGCCCCGGCAGCCCGCGGCCGGAAAGCTCGTCTACCGGCTCCACCTGCGTCCGACGCCGGACTCCCCGGTGGCCGTCCTCGAGAAGCCGGTCGTCATGCGGTTCAAGGACCCTGTCCCGGCCTGGGTCATCATCCCCCATATCCTCGTCATGTTCGCGGGGATGCTCCTTTCGACCGCGGCGGGGCTCGCGGCTCTCGACAAGAAGAGGGATCCGCGACGGCTCGTCCTGTGGACGGTCGCCCTGCTCTTCGCGGGCGGTTTCATCCTCGGCCCCCTCGTCCAGAAGTTCGCCTTCGGCGTCGCCTGGACCGGCTTCCCCCTCGGCTCCGATCTCACGGACAACAAGACGCTCATCGCTTTCTTGTTCTGGGTCGTCGCCTTGATCGCCGGCCGGAAGGGCAGGGCCGCGCGGCCGTTCGTCATCGCCGCCTCGCTCGTCACGCTCCTCGTCTTCCTCATCCCTCATAGCCTGCGCGGCTCCGAGCTCGACTATTCCCGGATGGAATAGGGAGGGCGGCCCGGCGACCTGTCCGAGGCCCCCGCGCGACGGGGGCCGTTTTGATATTCGATACCCCCCCTATATAATGTGAGAAAGGTCCCGGCCGGGCCACGGTCCGGTCAGGCCGGCAAAGGAGTCTGTGATGAAAAGATCCGTTTCCATTGTTCTCTGCCTTCTCATCGTCGCGGTCGTCGGCGCTTGGGCGGGCGACAAGGTCCCCGCCGATGTCGCCTCCCTCTTCCAGAAGAGGTGCGCCGTTTGCCACAAAGGGAAAATGCCGCCGCGGGGGCTGAGCTGGGAGCCAGGCCGCATCGCCGAGGCGATCGATCGGCAGAGCACAGAGGTGCCGGAGCTGAAGATCATCGACACGGCCTCTCCCGAAGATAGCTATATCCTCAAGAAGGTCCGCAGGGAGGGCCACCAGGGGAAACCGATGCCTCCCCTCAAGGCCCTCGACGCCGATGAGCTGAAGATCCTCGAAATGTGGATCATGGGGCTGAAGAAGTTCCCGGTCCCCGCTTCGGCCAACGGCGCGCCGGGCGAGGCGGCCGGCCGGCAGGAACCGGCGGCGCCGGGCCAGGCGGACGGGAAGTCGTCTTTCGATACGCCGGCCTTCTTCGGCACCCATCTGATCAACCTGCCGACGACCGCGACGCCGGCCAGGGGCGACGTCCTGTTCCGGGTCTCCCATCGCTTCTCCGACCCGGTCGACAGCGGTTTCGACAACCTGCTCGGGCTCGACGGCTACGCCAATATCCTCCTCAGCCTGGGCTATGGGATCACGGACAACCTGACCGTCACGCTCGGCCGGGCGCGCACGTACAGGGAATTCGAGCTCTCGGCCGACTGGCTGGTCGCGGAGCAGGGCAAGACCGCGGGCCTGCCCTTCTCCGCGACGCTCCACGGCGGGGCCAGCCTGGTCACGGACGGCAGCCCCGACGAGGGCAAGCTCTACGCCGCGGTCAGCCTGTCCCGGCAATTCAGCCGAAGGCTCTCTGTCCTGGTCGTCCCGGCGTTCGTGACCAACGCGAACCACTTCGCGGTCAACCCCGAGAGCACGTTCTCGCTCGGCATCGGGGCGCGCTATATGATCCTCAACGAGTTCTCGATCATCGCCGAATGGGCCCCGGCCCTCTCGGGCTACAAGGAGATCGAGGGGAGCGGCTGGGGTGTCGGCATCGAGAAGAGGATCGGGGGCCACGTCTTCCAGGTCTTCGTCAACAACGCCCTCGGGCTGACGCCGGCCCAGTATCTGCCGGGCGGCGATCTCCGCCTCGGCGATCTCGATTTCCGTATCGGCTTCAATATCTTCCGGACGTTCTGACCTCGTCCGGAGGCGGTCCGGGGCCGGCCCTACTCGAGCCGGAAGCGGACCGTCACATTGAAGACGGCCGGTACGGCCTTGCCGTTGACGACGAGCGGCTCATAGGCCCACTGCATGACGGCGTCGATGGCCGCCTGATCGAGAAGCGGGATGGACCGCAGGACCATGACGTCGACGACCTCGCCTTTCTCGTTGGCCCTGACGCTCAGGATGACCACGCCCTGCACTCCGGCGCTCCTGGCGGCCTCGGGATAGACGGGCATGAGTTCCTTGACCTGCTTGGGCGGCTTGATGTCGCCCTCCGCCGCCACGGCCCCCTCGGCGAATTTCTCGAGCGCTTTCGCCCTGTCCGCTTCCTTTTCCTTCAGCGCGAAACGGACGGTAACCGTGAAGATCGCCTTCTGTGGCTTGCCGTCGACGATCAGGGGCTCGTACTTCCACTGCCTGACGGCGTCGAGGGCCGCTTTGTCGAGGGCAGGGATGGAGCGGAGGACGCGCATATCGATGACATTCCCTTGCTCGTCGGCCTTGGCTTCAAGGATGACGACGCCTTCGGTGCCGGCCTTGCGGGCCTCCTCCGGGTAGACCGGATCGACCCGTTTGACGGGCTTCGGCGGCTTGATCTCGCCAACGGCCCGGACGGCATCTCCCTCGAACTGCTTGAGGTTCCGGGCATCCTCCACGCCACCCAAGACACCGCCGACGACACCGCCCTTGACCTCGCCCTTAACGCCGCCTTCCACGCCACCCGTGACTCCCCCGGCCACCCCACCGCCGACGCCGGTCGTCACGCCGCCCTTGACGCCGCCGACGACTCCACCGCCAGCCGGCTTTTTATCCTTATCGAGAGCGAATCGAACGGTCACGGTAAAGACCATCGGCCGCGGCTTCCCGTCAATGACCATGGGCTCGTAGACCCATTGCTTGACGGCGTCGATCGCGGCCTGGTCGAGAAGCGGGATGCCGCGAAGGACCTTGACGGCGGCCACCCGGCCATAGGTATCGGTCGTCGCTTCCATGATGACGACGCCTTCGACGCCCGCTTTGGCGGCCTTATCGGGGTATACCGGCTTGACCTCCTTGACGAGCTTCGGGGGCTTGACCTTTTCGTCGCCGGGCTTCAGGACGCCGCTGACGACACCCCCGACCGCCCCCGCCGTCCCCCCTCCCGCGGCGGCCGGCTCGCCCAGCCAGCGGGCCACTCTCAGGGTGATGAAGTAGGGCTTGAACTGCGTGGTCTCGAAGCCGAATATGGCCGCGCTCTTCTCGGGCAGGGAAAATTCCGTGTCCAGCAGGTTGGTCTTCTTCGCGGCGCCCTGCTCGGTGACCTCGATATGAAAATGGTTGCGCTCCGGCAGGCGGCCGGGGGTGACCATGACAAGGTACTCCTGGCCGTTGATCCGGAACGAGTGGAAGGCCTTGTCGGTCTTCCCTTTTTCCCAGACCAGCGGGGCTTCGGTCAGGAGGCCGACGTCCTTGAGGCTGTAGACCTTCTTGATCTGCTGTTCGACCGCCACATTTTCCTCATCCTCGAAATTCGCGAAGGTCTGGAACTCGAGGAACGACGAGGTCACGGGCCGGACGAGGGCGTTGGGTTTCTCACGGCTCCCTTCGAGGATCCTCATCTTCAGCTCGAAAGAGGAGGCCGTGGTCTTGGCCGCCTGGGCGGCATCGTCGCCGGCCGAGGCCAAAGCGGCCACGGCCAATCCCGCCAGAGCCACCGCCAAATACAATCTGATGTTCTTTTGCATATCACCCCTCCTTTTGGGGAGTCCTCGAGGCCCAGATGAAGACGGTGTCCGTCCCCTGAGGCTGATAGACGAACGTCTGCGCGGGCGCACCGCCCACGTTGACATAGTCGATCTGGAACCGTTCAGCCGGCGCGGCGGCACGTGAATCGAAGCCCGGCCGCCCGATCTCGCGGAGGAGCCAGAACCCGGTCACGGCGACAACGGCCGCCATGGCCGCGGCTGCGGCCCACCGCCAGACCAGCGCCCCCCGCGCCGGCGCAGGTTCGGGAACGGCCGCGGCGCGGCAGGCCTCCCCCGTGATCCGCCGCCAAAGAGCCTCGGCCCCGTCCACCTGATCGGGACCGACCAGGAGGCTCTTGGCCTCCTCGCGGCTCAGGAGCCGGGCCTGGCAGCGCGGACACCGCTCCATATGGGTCCGGATAAGCCAGTCCCGGAGCGGCCGCAGCGGCAGGGCGGCGTAGGCGAGCTCAACCGTTTTGCAGAAGTCCATGGTCATTCTCCAAGAGCGCCTTGATCTTGCGCCGGGCGTTGAAAAGATAGACCCGGGCCGTCGACGCCGAGCAGGCCAGGACGTCCGAGATGTCCTTGGCCGTATATCCCTCGTAGGCCCACAGACAGAGGGCCGTCCTCTCGCGCGGCGTGAGGGCCTCGAGCAGCTTCGAAGGCAAGGGCTCCGGGTCGGCGGGACGGAGATCCCCGCCCTGTCCGGCCACTGCCGGTTCGAACCGGGCCTTGACCGAGAACTCTGTGAAGCGCCTCTTCTTCCTGAGCATGTCGAGCGATCTCCTGTAGGCGATGGTCAAGAGCCATGTCTTGAAGCTCCTCTCCCGGTCGTAGCGGTCGAGGCGGCGGAAAACCTGGAGGAACGTCTCCTGGCAAATGTCCTCGGCATCCTGCCTGTTGCCGACCACGTTGAGGGCCACGGAAAGGACCAGGTTTCCGTACGCTTCGACCATCGCCCGGTTGGACGCGGAGCTCCCCTGCAGACAGCCTTCGATGATCGCTTGTTCTTCCACGAGAAGCATCGTCCCTTCTTCCATCGGAGAATACGCCGGCCCTCTCGAGGGCGTTTAGGGCACGCCCCTCCTCCTATTCCTACACCTTTCTCACTGACGTGTCACCCATCCCTATCAAGGGAAATTTTCTGCTACCTATCGATCCAAGGCGAGGAGGGCAGCCGAAGCCCGACATTGGGAAAGTTTAGCCGGGACGCGTGCCGGACGAGGGCAGTTTCAGGGGAAACCGCCAAAACGTGTTTGAGCGAGGCTTAGCGCAAGCCGAGCGAGTTGTTTTGGCGCCGAGTCCAGCGCACGGACCGGCGTCTTCAAACTTTCACAGGAGGGCGAGGCTGCCCTCCGAGCCTCCTTTGACAATGCGGGGCGTCTCTGTTAAAAATGGGCGCAATGAAAGCCCCCATTCCGTCCCTGCCGTCCAGGGCCGGCAAAGCTCCGGCGGCGCGGAAGGCCCCTTCGGCCCGCAGCGACAACGCGGACCGCTACAAAGCCCTCGTCGAGCTGATCCCCGTCGGCGTCTACCGGACAACGGCCGGAGGGCGCATCATCGAGGCCAACACCGCCCTCGCCAAGATGCTCGGGTTCAAGAAGCCGAGGGACCTCGTCTCCCACAACGTCAGGGAGTTCTATGTCCACCCCGAAGACAGGGCCGGGCACCTGGCCAAGCTGTCCTCGAAATCGACGGCCTTCCAGGAGTTCGAGCTCCTCCGGGCGGACGGACGGAAGTTCTGGGCCCGGGACTATTGCCGCAGCACCAAGGGGCCGGGCCGGTCGATCCTCCATCTCGACGGTATCCTCGTCGACGTCACCGAAATGAAGTCCATGGAACGCCGCTACCAGCAGGCCCTGCACAAGGTCCAGCTGGCCAACGAGAAGCTCGAGGGCCAGTCCTTGTCCGACCACCTGACCGGGCTCAACAACCGCCGCGGCTTCTTCTCTTTCGGCCTGCAGCAGATGAAGATCGCCAAGCGCCTCAAGGCGGACAACTATCTCCTTTTCCTCGACATCGATAACCTCAAAGAAGTCAACGATACGTACGGACACGCCGTCGGGGACCTGCTCCTGCAGGGGGTCGCCGCGATCCTCAAGACGACCCTCAGGGAATCCGATATCATGGGCCGCATCGGCGGGGACGAATTCGCCGTCCTGGCCATGCGCTCCAAGGGCCTGGGCGAACGCAACCTTCTGGCCAGGATCGAAGAGAGCGTCCAGGCCTTCCGCATCGGGAAATATCCCCGCCTCCGGCTGTCCCTCAGCATGGGCCTCGTCCGCGTCGACCCCCAGAAATACCAGCAGCTCGACGATTTCCTGGCCCACGCCGACTTCTTGATGTATCAGGAAAAAAGAAGAAAGGAACGACAAGGTACCAGCCTATGACAAGACTCCGTGCCCTCTCCGCCTGCCTCCTCCTCTTGGCCGTCCTCATCGCGGGGGCGTTCGCCGCCGTCCAGGACAAGCCCGCGGCCGCGCCTTCCGCCGCCGCGCCGGCCGCGCCGCGCCCCCTGGGCCTTCAGGACATCCTGGCCTGGAAGTCGGTCGGCTCGGCCGAGCTCTCCCCCGACGGGAGCTGGTTCCTGTACAAGCTGAGCCCCCTCGAGGGCGAAAGCGAGATCGTCCTGCGGCAGGTCGCAGGCACGAAGGAGTATCGCTTCCCGATCGGCGAGGCGCCTCGCTTCGGAGCCGGCGCCCGCACCGGCTTCTCGGCCGACTCGAAATGGGCCGCCTTCCTGTCCTATCCGGGCTCCAAGGAGATGAGATCCCTGCGGAAGGACAAGAAGAGGGTCACGACCACGGCCGTCCTCGTCGACCTGGCCAAGGGCGACAAGACCGAGTTCGAAAAGGTCCGCAGCCTGGCCTTCTCGGGCGACAACCCGGGCTTCGTCGCCCTTCACCGCTATGCCCCCGAGAGCCAGGAGAAGGAGAAGGACAAGTGGACCGGCTCCGACCTCCTCCTCCGCGAGCTGGCCTCGGCCAAGGAGGTCAACGTCGGCAACGTCGCGGAGTTCGCGTTCGACAAGGGCGGCACGCGCCTGGCCCTTCTCATCGACGCCCAGGGCCTGGCCGGCAACGGCGTCCAGCTCCGGGACATGGCCACGGGGGCGGTTTCGTCGCTCGACAACGACAAGGCGTCCTACAAGTCTCTCGCCTGGACGGACAAGGGCGAAGCCCTGGCCGTGCTCAAGGGCAAGGAGGACAAGGCCTACGAGGACAAGCTCTGGAGCGTCGTCGCCTTCGCCGGCTTCAAGGACGCCAAGGGACTACGCAAGGTCATTTACGATCCCGCCGGCGACAAGTCCTTCCCGGAGGGCATGACCGTGAGCCCCGACAGGGCCCCTGATTGGACCGAGAGCTTCGACGCCGTCCTCTTCGGCATCCGCGAGGCCAAGAAGAAAAAGGACGCCGACAAGCCGGAAAGCGGCGAGGCCAAGGCCGGGACCGAGGCGGCCCCCGCGGCCCCCAAGAAGGACGAGGACATCGCCGACGAGGACATCCCGGATCTCGTCATCTGGCACGGCCAGGACCGCAGGCTCCAGTCGCAGCAGCAGGTCCAGGAGCAGCGGGACAAGACCTTCAGCTACCTCGCCGAATACCGGATCGCCGAAAAGGCGTTCCTCCGCCTGGCCGACGACGATCTCCGCTATGTCAACGTGGCACCCAAGCAAAGGTTCGCCGTGGGCCAGGACAACCGGGCCTACGAGCTCGAAACGAACCTCATCGGTGTCGGCCATCAGGACATCTCGATCATCGATATGAAGACCGGCAAGCGGACGCCGGCCCTCAAAAAGAACGAATACTTTTTCGGGACCCTCTACGACGGGTCCCACTTCCTCTATTACGACGACGGTCATTTCTTCACCTACGACATGGCCGCGGGCAAGTCCGTCGCCATCACCAAGGACGTCCCCGCCTCGTTCGTCGACGAGGACGACGACCACAACGTCGTCAAGCCGCCCGACTATCCGGTCGGCTCGACGAAGGACGGGCTGAACGTCCTCCTCTCGGACGGGTGGGACATCTGGAGCGTCCCCGTCAGCGGCGTGGGCAAGGCCGTCAACCTGACCGTGAACGGGGCCAAGGACAAGCTCCGCTACCGCCGCCTGCGGCTCGATCCCGAGGAGAAGGCGATCGATCTCGGCCAGGCCCAGTACTTCAGCGTCTACGGCGAATGGACCAAGAAGGCCGGGATCGCCCGCCTCGAAAAAGGTAAGCCGGCCCCGGCGCTGCTCCTCTGGGACGACGCGGGGTTCGGGAACCTGGCCAAGGCGAAGAAGGCGGAGGTCTACGCGTACGCGCGGGACACATATAAGGACTATCCCGATTTCTATGCCGCCGACGCGATGCTCCGGAACGGCCGGCGGCTGACCGAGGCGAATCCGCAGCAGAAGGATTTCCTCTGGTCGAGCGGATCGATGCTCCTCGACTACACCAGCGCCAAGGGCGACAAGCTCCAGGGCGCCCTGTTCCTCCCGGCCAACTACGAAAAGGGCAAGAGATATCCGACGATCGTCTATTACTACGAGAAGATGTCTCAGCAGCTCAACCGCTACGCCCAGCCGTCGGCCAACGGCTTCAACAAGTCCGTCTACACGAGCAACGGCTACGCCGTCCTCTTCCCCGACATCACCTACAAGATCAACGACCCGGGCATGTCGGCGGTCTGGTGCGTCCTGCCGGCGATCGACGCGGCCGTGGCCGCCGGCGTCGTCGACCGCTCCAAGGTCGGCCTCCAGGGCCATTCCTGGGGCGGCTACCAGACGGCCTTCCTCGTCACCCAGGCCGACTTCGCCGCGGCCGTGGCCGGGGCGCCGCTGACCAACATGATCAGCATGTACAGCTCCATCTATTTCAACTCCGGCTCGGCCAACCAGCCCATCTTCGAATCGAGCCAGGGCCGGTTCAAGGGCGGCTACTGGGACAACCTCGAAGCGTACCAGCGGAACTCGCCCGTCTATTACGCCTCGCAGGTCAAGACGCCGCTCATCATCCTCCACAACGACAAGGACGGCGCCGTCGATTGGAACCAGGGCATCGAGTACTACAACACGCTGCGCCGGCTGAAGAAGCCCGTCATCATGCTCCAGTACGTCGGCGAGAACCACGGCCTCCAGAAGGCGGCCAACCAGAAGGACTACACGGTGCGGATGAAGGAGTTCTTCGACCATTACCTCATGGGCAAGCCGGCCCCGGCCTGGTACACCGAGGGGATCCCCTACCTCAAGCTCAAGGACCATCTCAAGGAGCGGGCCAAGGATCTCAGGCCGGCTGAGAAAGTCGAGAAGAAACCGGCCGAAAAGAAATAGGTACTTCTCCGATTCCGTGGAGCTCCTCTCTGCGGCTTTGCTCGGGAGATGCCTCTAGCTCCCCGGCCCCCCCGGCGTCGGGGAGCGGACTCCGGGTAGCTCCGGGGCGGCGCTGATGGTCGCTCGAAGATTCCGCCCTTGAGAGGATCCCCGGAAAAGGGAGAAGAACCAGAAGATAGGGGTCGGCCGGTCCGGCCGTGTCGGGAAGAAAGGCGCCTTCGTCCAGCCCGTCCAGAAAAATAAGAGGGCTGGCTGGTGAGGCGCCAAGGTTTCAAAGGAAAAGGAAGCGGGGCTAAGGAGGATCCCTCTCCAGCCAGCGTCCTCATTATAGGGCCCCGTTCGCCGGCTTGTCAATCATAAAGTGTCCAATATTGGAAATTTCCCGGCGGCGGACCATCGCCTTTCCGGGAGGCCTGTCTTGATTTTCCGACGGTCTAATGTATACTATTTTAGTAGTGTTAAATCGCACGGGAGGCCTTATTGCCCGCTAGAGTCAAGATCGCCATTCTCGCCCTGGCCACCCTTCTGGGTATCGCCGGATGGAGGGGCCTGAACGCCCTGATCGACCTGGAGGCGCCCCGGTCGTCTCTCGTCTCCCTGGAAGGACAGGATATGCCGTCTAAGGTCAATAAGATCAAGAAATCGGAAAAGGAATGGAGGGCGGCCCTCACGCCCGAGCAGTTCGAGGTCATGAGGAAGTGCGGCACGGAAAAGCCTTTCACCGGCAAGTACAACGATTTCTGGGAAAAGGGCGTCTATGTCTGCGCCGGCTGCGGCACGCCTCTGTTCTTCTCGGAAATGAAGTACGAGCACGGCACGGGCTGGCCCAGCTTCACGACGCCGGTCGACGAAAAGAACATCGACTACCGCGACGACTATTCCCTTCTCGCCAAGCGGATCGAGGCCCGGTGTTCGAACTGCGGCGCCCACCTCGGCCACGTCTTCGACGACGGGCCCGGGCCGACCTTCCTCCATTATTGCGTCAACTCCGCGGCGCTCGACTTCAAGCCCGAAGCGTCGGCCAGGCCGGCCGGCCCGGGAGAGGAAGCCGCCAAGACCGAGACCGCCACCTTCGCGGCCGGATGTTTCTGGGGCGTCGAATACAAGATGGGCAAGCTCCCGGGCGTCGTCTCCACGATGGTCGGTTACACGGGGGGCAAGACCGTCGATCCGACATACGAAGAAGTCTGCTCGGACAGGACCGGTCACGCCGAGGCCGTCCAGCTGACCTTCGATCCCGCCCGGTTGAGCTACGCCGATCTCATCCGTCACTTCTTCTCCATCCACGACCCGACCCAGGTCAACCGGCAGGGGCCGGACCAGGGGTCCCAGTATCGGTCGGCCATCTTCTATCACAGCGACGCCCAAAGGGAAGAGGCCCGCAGGGTCATGGAAGAGCTGAAGAGCTCGGGGAAATTCAAGAAGCGCCTGGCCACTGAGCTCGTTCCCGCCTCGGCGTTCTACAAAGCGGAAGAATACCACCAGAAATACTTCGAAAAGCACGGCGTCGTCTGCTACTAAAGAGGGACGGCCCGGTGTCCTCATAATAAGACACCCCGGCCCATGGGGGCTTGCGCCGCCTTCTTTCCATCCCCTGGGACCCTTCCTGGCACGAATCTTGTAGTTGGAAGGGGCACGACCAGGAGGATGAATATGAAAGAGGCACGGGTCGGAGCTTTTCCCAGGGGGGAGAAGCCAGGACGGGCCAGCCTGAGCCGGGAAGAGGCCTTTTTTGTAAAGTTTTTTCTTGACAAGAAGGACAGGGGTGGGTATGCTCCGCGCTTCTCTTCCGGGCGTCCCGCCCCCCGAGGGTGAAACGGATTCCCCCTCAAACCCGTTAAAGAAGCGGGGTCAAGGGCTGGGAAAATGAGAAAACAACAGGGTTTTCGGAACGAAAAGCCCGTTAATGTAGTTTTCCTATCATAATGATAGGCAAGGGAGATGACCATGGCTTCTCAATTTAAATATCGGAACAACGACGAGCTCCTTCAGCTCATCCCGGGAACGCCCGGAGGCCGGTTCTTCACCGACGACGAGGAAGGCTTCTCCGTCGCCGAGCCTGCCCCCCTCGGGGCCCGGCAGAGTGAGCCCAAGAACGGCAACGGCAACGGGCACGGCAAGGGCCTGAATTCCCCGGAGGACATCGAGCAGACCGCCGACCTGGTCAAGATCTATCTTCGGGAGATGGGCAGCATCCTGCTCCTCTCGCGGGACCAGGAGATCAGCCTCGCCCGCCGGATGGAGCGCGGCGAAAAGGCCATCCTCAAGGCGCTCGTCAAAACGCCCTTCACGCTCGACGAGATCGTGGCCCTCGAGGCCCTGCTCAAGCAAACCCCGGAGGCCTTCGTCAAGTACTTCAATATGGCCGAGGACCCTCTCTCGGACGAAAGTCTCGAGGACCGGAGGGCCGAGGTCCTGGAGCGGATCCACAGGCTCCGGGGCCTTTGCGCCCGGCTTATGAAGGTCCGGCCCCTTGTCCGCAACCGTTTCGCCCGGGGCCGCCTGTCCGTCCGGATCGTCCGCCTGGCCCGCGAGCTCGAGCTCAAGCCGGAGTACCAGGACCGGATCGTCCAGAGAGTCCAGCTCCGGCTGAAGGAGATCCATAAGCGGGCCTCCAAGCAGACGCGGAAGGACAACAAGGCCATCCTTCTGGCCATCCAGTCCGGCCGCCGGACCCGGGAGCGGGCCAAGAGCGACCTCGTCTCGGCCAACCTCCGGCTGGTCGTATCGATCGCCAAGAAATACCAGGGCCGGGGTCTGCAGCTTCTCGACCTCATCCAGGAAGGCAATATCGGCCTGATGCGCGCCGCGGAGAAGTTCGACTACCGGCGCGGGCACAAGTTCTCGACTTACGCGACGTGGTGGATCCGCCAGTCGATCACCCGGGCCATCGCCGATCAGGGCCGGACGATCCGTATCCCGGTCCATCTGACCGAGACGATCCACCGGCTCAAGAAGATCTCCCAGGCCTCGATCCAGGAGAGCGGCCGTCTGCCCAACCCCGAGGAGCTGGCGCGCAAGATGAACCTGCCCGTCAACAAGGTCCTGGAGATGCTCTACAGCGCCCAGGATCCGGTCTCGATCGAGACCCCTCTCGGCGAGAACGGGGAAGGCTCGCTCGGCGACCTGCTCGAGGACAAGGCCTTCCCCTCGCCGCCCGACACCGTCATCCATATCAATCTGCGCGAGCAGATCGAAGCGGCCTTGCGCACCCTGCCCGAGAGGGAGACCCTTGTCCTGAGGATGCGCTACGGGCTCGGCGACGGGCGGGAATACACGCTCGAAGAGGTCGGCCAGCACTTCAAGCTGACTCGGGAAAGGATCCGTCAGATCGAGCTGAAGGCCCTCAAGGCCCTCCAGCTGTCCGGCCCCGGCCAGAAGCTCAAGTCGTTCTGACCCGGTGGCCTTGCGGCGGGGCCCTGCGCGTCCCGAACGGGGCGTTGAAAAGGCCCCGCCTCTTTTGCTAGGCTAGGCTGCCTGCGACCCGGCGGCGCCCCCATGAGATACAAAAAGATCGGGTTCATCGCCCCTTCGACCTGCCTGGCGGCCAAGGAGAAGCCCGTCCTGAGGCGGACGGCCCGTCTCCTCAAGACCGCTCTGGGGGTCCAGGCCGCCTACTTTAGCCCCCACCTCTACTCGAGCGACACGGAGATCGACCACGTCACCGCCCCGGTCGAGGACCGCGCCGAGGTGTTCAAGGAGGCCATCCGCGAGCTCGACCTGATCATCTCGGTCGCCGGGGGAACGGGCGCCGAAGACCTCATCCGCAAGATCGATGCCAAGGATTTCCGGGTCATCCGGGAGAGGCGCCCGCTATTCATCGGTTTCTCGGATTTCACGTTCCTGCTGAACGAGATCTACCACGCCTGCCGCGTCCCCGTCATTTATTTCCCTTCGCTCAAGGTCGGCAAGGGAGACTTCCGGAACCTGCTCGCCCTCGTCAACGGCGAGGAGATCCAGTACCGGGGCTCGGCCTGGCTCACCCCTCCCCCGCCGCGCAAGCTCTCGGGGATCCCCATCGGGGGCAACCTGTCGACATTCGTCAACTTCCTGAACCGCGGCACACCGCCCAAGTTCAGCTGGAAGCGCCACATCCTTTTCTTCGAGGACATCCAGGTCGACGTCGAGGACGTCCACCGCCTTCTGGCCGCCCTGCGGCGGCACAACGTGTTCGCCGGGATCAAGGGGATCGTCATCGGCTCGGTCACTCCGCCGGGTGTGGGCACGGCCCGGAAAAAGCCGCAGCGGCGGGCCGCCCGCTTCATCCGGTCCTACCTCGCCGACGTCATCCGCGACCGCCGCCGGCAGGGCAATCCCCTGCCGATCCTGACGGTCTCGAACTTCGGCCACGACATCCGGCGCAACCTCATGGCCGTGCCGATCGGCGGGCGGGTCACGATCTCGAGGTCCAAGCGGATCTCGTTCCGGCTCAACGGCAAGGCCCGTCACAACGGCCAAGCCGCCTGAACGGCCCCCTGGAATACGGATTATGTCATCTCCCAATCACTGGAGGTCCGAGATATGGCGGCGATGGATGTCGTCCCAAAGCCCCCGTGATGGAAGGGGGACCCGCCGAAGGCGGGGGAAACCGGATTCGCAGGTTTCCGGGGCGCGGGGGCAAGGGACGATATCCTGAGCAACGCCGAATGGAGGACCTCCCTGTTTGGGGAGATGGACCTTATTTCCTCAGGTAGACGAGGGCCTGCATCCCGGCCACGCAACCTTCGCCGGCGGCCGAGACGACCTGCAGTCCGCCGCAGGTGATGTCGCCGGCGGCCAGGACCCCGGGGATGTTCGTTCTCTGGAAGCGGTCGACGGCAACGCACTGCTTGTGGTCGAGCGCGACCCCGGCCCGCTCGAAGAGCGGCCCGGCCGGGATCTCACGGAAGATGAAAACGGCCGCGACCGCCGCGACCTCCGGTCCGGCCGCCGTTTCGATGACGACGCTCTCCACTTTGGCCTCGCCGCGGATCTCCCTGATCCTGCCCTCGCGCCGGATCGTCACGCCCCGGCTTTCGAGGTCTCGGGCGCCGGGCGAATCCGCCGCCCCGCCCTCCTTGCCGGGCACCCACAAAACCTTGATGCCCATGGTATGAAGGGCGTGGACGTCCTCCAAGGCGTCTTCCCCGTGACCGACCGCGGCCACAGACGCTCCGCGGAAGAGCGGGCCGTCGCAGGTGGCGCAATAGCTCACGCCCTGGCCGATGAGCCTGTCCTCGCCGGCGATGAGCCGTTCCTTGGGCATAGGCCGTCCCGTAGCCAGCACGACCGCGCCGGCTTCGATGACGGCGTCCTTGGTCGTGACGTACTTCGGGCTCCCCTCGAGGGCGAAGGCGATGGCGTCCCCGGCGACGACCTCCGCACCGAAGGAAGCCGCCTGCCGGCGGAAGATCCCGAGCAGCTCACGGCTGTCGATCGAGGGAAAGCCCGGGTAATTCTCGATCGTGTACGGGATCGCCAGGCGCGACCCGCCGCGGCCGTCGAGGACCAGGGCCTTCTTCCCGGCCCGGGCCACGTAGATCGCGGCCGTCAGGCCCGCGGGCCCGGCGCCGATGACGAGGACGTCCGTCTTGAGCGATGTGATGCTCATGGAATGACCGCCTCCCGCGGCGCCGTCAATCGGCCAGGCGGCCGCTGTCGCCGACCTTCCAGGCGTTGTTCGTCAGGACATAGAGGATGGTCCGGCGGATCTCCCGGCCCTCCTCCCCTTTGAACCAGATCTCGACGATGGCCCAGTCCTCGAGGCCCTTGAAGGTCATCTCCAGGACGGACACGCTGGCCCCGGCCAGCTTGGCCCCGCGGAATTTCCTGAGGATAGCGCCGTCCTTGCCGAAGGAGCGGAATTGGAGAGGAAGGAGCTCCTTCTCCTCGTAATCCGTCTTGATGACCTGCTCGAGCTCCGTCGCCGGCTGATACGAAGGGTCCATGGTGACCCAATCGACGCCCGCGGTCGGGTCGGCCGGCCGGCCCGAGCCGAGCGCCTTGATGCCGAGATAGGCCCCTACGACGATGAGATCGAAGGCCAGGAAGACGACCAGGATGCGGACGCCTCTACTCATCGGACCCTCCAGTTTTCGGCGGCGGCGGAGGATTCCCTCCCCGGGCCTTTTCCGCGGCGGCGGCCTCGGCGGCGAGCAGACGGAAACGGTCGGACGGGATCGTCCGGGATTTCCGGAAAAGCGTCCGGGCCCGCCGCTCCTCCTGCCCGGAAAGGCCGCCGAAGACCTCCTCCTCCCGGTCCTCGGGGTTCCTCTTGAAGAACTCCTCGAACTTGGCCTCGGGCAGGAGGCCGAGACCGCGGAGGGTCCTGAGCATGGCCCGCGTGCTGACGCCGAAGTACCGCTTGAGGAACAGGATGTCGTCGAAGGCCAGGCTTTTCGCGCGGATGTCCTTTTCGATGAGCTCGAGCAGCTTGCCCGGCGGCACGAGGAAACGCGAGGCGAAGGTCTGGGCGAACTGCTCGCGGGGCGGATAGAGCGAGACGTATTCGTCGACGACGACGTCGGGGTTGTCGACGATCGGGCTGTCGTCCCGGTCCATCAGATAATGCCCGTAGAGGTGGGCGGCGATGAGGGTCTGGAACCCGGGCGGCTCGTTGGCGTTGACGAGGGCGAAGGCGGCCTTGCGCTCCTCGTCGAAGACGAAGATGCCGGCGATCCGGGCCTCCTCGGCCAGGGATTGACGGATGATGCGGCAGCCGTTGACCTCGCAGAGGGCCAGGACGTCGCGGATGGGCTCGTTGCCGAGCCCGAGCCGTCGCCGCTCCTCCTCGGCCAGCCGCTCGGGGGAGATGCGGGGATAGCGGGGGGCAAGGTCGAGGCGCCGGCCGGTCGACTCCTCGAGCTCCAGGTATCTTTCGCAGGTGGCCCGGAACTTCTGCAGGTCCTTGCGGACCCTCTCGTCGGTCTCTGCCCGGTCGAACAGCTTTTCGAAGGCCGGACGCAAGTCCTCGAAGAAATAGGAAACGTTCTTGTTGAGGAACCCGGCGACTTTGAGGAGCGTCTCGAAGCTCGGCGTCCGCTTCCCGGATTCAAGGAGGGAGATGTACTCCGACGAGAGTCCGAGCGATTTCGCGAACGCGCCCTGGCTGAGATTGATCTCCTCGCGGGCCCTCCTGAGTCGTGTCCCGAGAAGCTTGTCCATGGCGGCGCACCCCTGGGCGGCGACGGCAGGATAACACGAGGTTAGGGGGGTGTCAACCGTCGTCCCCCTAAAAAAACGGTTGACAAATCACCCTGCCACCCTAGAATGAGAGAAAAAAGAGGTGCCGAATTGGCCGAAGAAAACATCCTCGATATCTTCGAAGGGGCGTCCAAGAGCCTTTGCAACAGTGTCCTGGACCAGGTCCACGACGCGGTCGTCTGGCTCGACAAGGACCGCAAGGTCGTCTACTGGAACAAGGCGGCCGAGCTGATCTCGGGCCGCGAGAGCGCCTCCATCCTGGGCCGCGCCTGCTTCGAGGAGCCAGCCCTGTTCGTGGATTTCGGCGGCGTCAACGTCTGCCGCGACAAGTGCCCCGTGGCCATGACCCTCAAGGACGCTGCCCCGCGGTCCCTCGAGGTCTATCTCCAGCACAAGCAGGGGTTCCGGACGCCGGCCTCGCTGCGGATCATCCCCGTCCTCAGGGAGGACGGCGAGATCATCGGGGCGGTCGAGACCTTCTCCGGCACGGCGCCCAAGATCACCCTGCCCCTGGGGCTGCCCGAGCTCGAGAAGATGGGCCTCGTCGAGCCCGAGACGGGCATCCCCTCGAAGCAGTACCTGGACATGACCCTCGCGACCCGCCTCGATGAGTTCCAGAAGTACGGGCTGTCCTTCGGGCTCATCTACGCCGACATCGACAACTACGGCAAGATCCTCGAGAAATACGGCCGCTTCAACGCCGGCAAGATCGTCCGCACGGTCGCCCGGACCCTCCACAAGAACATCCGTTTCTTCGACATCGTCGGCCGCTGGAGCACGGAAGAATTCCTGATCATCCTCCTCAACATCGACGAAGGCCGCCTGGACATCGTCGCCAACAAGCTCCGCCTCCTCGTCGCCGAGTCCTACATCACGACCGAGACGGGCATGCTCAACGCCACGGTGTCCATGGGCGCCAGCCTCGTCCTGCGCTACGACACGGTCGAATCCGTGGTCAAGCGCGCCGAGCAGCTCATGATGCACAGCAAGTGGCTGGGCAAGAACCGCGTCAGCATGAGCTTCGTCAACAAGGACATGGCCTAGGCAAAGGCCCCCTTCCCCGGGGGGGCGGGAAAGGGGGAAAAGACAGAAAGGAGGGTTAGAAAGAGGCCGGATTCTTGGCTTTGAGGCTGTTGATCTCAGCGGCAAAAAGGACTTCGCTGTTCTCCCCGGTCAAGCTGAGGCGCAGTCCGGTATCCCGGAACGCCCACTCCGCGGACAGGCTCAGGCTGCCCGACGTCACGGCCGTGCCGAGGTTCTCGCCCCGCTCGGCATAAGCGCGGTCCTTCCAGACGACATTGTTGTAACGGGGCTCGCCCACGCGTCCGTTCAGGAACTCCCGGATCTTGTTGAAGTCCGCGACGTAGCGGTCCTTGTTCGCGTATTTCTCGAGGAGGTTGACCCGGACCGAGGCGAGCTTGCGGTCGATCAGAACGTAGGTGACGAGGCATCTCTTGCCGAAGACGTCGCGGTGGTAGCGAAGGAACTGCATGTCGCCCGAAAGCTCCTGGCTGAGGGGGCGGCCTTCGACGCGCTGGATGCCGGATTCCGAGGCGCCCCAGGCGATGGCAGGCAGGCTCGCGTCCGCCAGGTCGAACTCCTTGGGGTCGGCGATCTCGGCGGCAGGTGTCAGGTCGAGAACCTTGATCGTGGAGTTCAGCTTGCGGACGGAGTCGTCCGTGACATAACCGGCCAGGGTCCGTCCCGACCGGGAGGAGACGAAGAGGATGTAGAACCAGTTGGTCCGGAACTTCATGGCGCTCGACAGCTTGACGACCGTGCCGCGCGGCAGTGTCTCCATGATAGGGCTTCGGTCGCTGGGATCGAGGTGGACGGGGACCCGGTCGGCCGTGACTTCGAGCCTGACGATGATCTCGGACTCAGCCGCGGAAGGGAGGAAGGCAAAGGACAGGAGCAGGACGAGGCCCAAGGCTCCGGCGGCGCGGCCGAAGGGCCTGCGGGACTTAGGTCCCAGGGGCGATCTCATGGTGCCTCCCATCATTTAACAGGTACACTATCGGACAGGGGAAGGACGGTTTCAATCGCCGCCGGTGATGATTTCGGGGGGGATATGGCTCACCCCCAGGGGGTATCAGGGGCGAGGCCCGCCCCGAGGGGGACGGGCGGCCCCTGGGGATCACTTCAGCTGGAACCGGACGGTGACGGTGAAGACGACCGGCCGGGGCCTGCCGTTGATGATCATCGGCTCATAGACCCATTGACGGACCGCGTCGATGGCCGCCTGGTCGAGCAGCGGGATCGACCGCAGCACCTTGACGCTCGTGACCCGTCCGTAGACGTCCGTCGTCGCCTCGACGATGACGATGCCCTCGACGCGGGCCTGCCGGGCGATCTCGGGGTACACCGGCGCGACTTCCCGGACGAGCTTGGGCGGCTTGACGTCGCCGATGGCTCGCACGGGCGCCTCGACCTCTCCGACGACGCCGCCCAGGACGCCGCCGACGACACCACCCAGAACGCCTCCGACGACGCCGCCTTCGACGCCGCCTTCGACGCCGCCCTCGACGCCGATGTCAGAGAGCGTTTCCTCGGCGATCTCCTCGGGGATCTCGACGGGAGCGACGAGCCGGCCCGCTTCGACCGGGGCCTGGGCCTGGACGCGCTTGATCCTGGCGCTCGTCGTCGACGCCTTCCGCTTGGCCGGCGGCGGCGGCGGGGGGGGCGGCGGCGGGGGCGGCGCGAGGAACGCGCTGTAGACCTCGACCGTCGGCAGATCGCCCGTCTTCAGAAGGGGAAGCACGATGAGCAAAACGATGACCGCGATGTGGGCCGCGGCCGACAGGGGGAACAGGATCGCCCTCCGCTTCGTCCGGCTTTCCGGCCGATAGAATGAATCTTGGAACATTTTGACCTCCGCAGCTCGGGATGCGGGGGCTCCGGCTTGCCCGCGGGCGATGGCCGCCCGGACGCGTCCGGGGAAAGAGTCCCAGTAGTCCGGGTCCTGCGGACCCGGGGGAGGCGAATCGGCGGAGGTTCCGACCTTGCGGATGAACTCGAGGTCCCGCCGGCACTCCGGGCATTTCTCGAGATGCCTCTCCACCCGGGGACGGTCGGCCGCCCGGAGCTCGCCGTCGGCCCATGCCCCGATGAGTTCCTGGAGTCTTCGGTGTCTCATCTCAAGCTCCCCTTCCGAGGGAATCCGCCAGGAGCTCCTTCAGCTTCTGGCGGGCCCGGTTGAGCCGCGACATCACGGTGCCGAGCGGCAGATCGAGCGTCCGCGAGATCTCTTCATAGCTCATGCTCTCGTGGAACCTCAGGACGAAGACGCTTTTCTGATCGGCGGGAAGGGATTCCACCGCTCCGTCGAGCCGGGCCCGGAATTCGGCCCGTTCCAGCCGTTCCTCGGGGTCGTCTCCCCTGGCGGCCGAAGGCGCCCGCCTCGCCCCGAGAGAGCCTTCTTCGAGCGGCCTCTCCCGGCCCCGGGCTTTGAGGTAGTTCAGCCCGGCGTTGACGGCGATCCTCCGGAGCCAGGGATAGAGCGGCCACTGGACGTCGAACCGGCCCAGGGCGTAGTAGGCCTTGATGAAGGTCTCCTGGGCTAGGTCGTCGGCCGACTGGTGCGCGCCGGTCAGGCGCCGGCACAGGGCGTAGACCCTGTGCTGGTATCGCCGGACCAGGCTCTCGAAAGCGTCCATGTCTCCCTGCTGGGCTTTCCTGACGAGGACGGCATCCTCCGGATGCTCGATCGGTCTCGTCGGAGCTCCCATAGGTCATACACCTCGCCGCGGCCAATATTCCGTATTTATTTTACACTTTTTCCGGCATCTGCGTTGCTTTTGACAATTCCTATAATTCCTATAGAATATGGCCATCGAGGGGCCCCGAGGATGGGGATATCGGGGGCCGGCGAGGGGGCGCCGCGGGGCGCCCGTGATCGTGGCCGGTTCGGTGGCACTCGGCGACCTCCAGGGACATCCTCCCCTCCGGGGCAGTGATGGTCTGTCCGCTGGGAAGGAGGTTTATCATGCCCATTGCCAAAAGGACGCGACCCCCCGTTCTCATCTTTCTCGCCGGGTTCCTGGCCGTCATGGCGCTCGCGCTGATGGGCTGGCCCGAAAAGGCGGCCGCCCGGCAAGAAGGCCCTTACGCGGGGATCGACCAATGCGCCGCCTGTCACGAAGAAGCCGTGGCCGCTTTTCGACAAACCGTCCACGGGCAGAAAGGCTTCGAGATGCGCTCGAGCCACGCCTGCGAGACCTGCCACGGTCCGGGCAAGGCCCACGTCGACGCCGGCGGCGGCAAGGGCTCGATGATCACGGTCAAAGGGCTGTCCAAGGAAAAGCAAGCCGCCATGTGCCTGACCTGCCATGAGCGCGGCAATCAGACGGAGTGGCACGGGAGCCTCCACGACTCCCGCGGCCTGGCGTGCCAGGACTGCCATTCCGTTCACAGCCCGGCCGCGGACAAGGCCCTGCTCAAAGAGCCGGAGACGGATCTGTGCTTCTCCTGCCACAAGCAGAAAAAATCGCAGTTCTTCCGGGCCTCCCATCACCCTGTCCGCGAAGGCCTGATGACCTGCTCCGACTGCCACGATCCCCACGGCCTCCAAGAGGGCAAGCTCGTCGATCAGACCGCCGTGGCCGAAGCCTGCTATGAATGCCATGCCGAGAAGCGCGGTCCGTTCCTTTGGGAGCACATCCCCGTCCGCGAGGACTGCATGACCTGCCACGAACCCCACGGGTCCAACCACATGAAGATGCTCAAGGTCAAAGAGCCGTTCCTTTGCCAGCGCTGTCATTCCGACACCCGGCACCCCGGCACGCTCTACGACGGGGTCCAGCTGCTCAACGAGAGCAACCGCCTCTTCGGGCGGTCCTGCACGAACTGCCACTCGACGATCCACGGCTCGAACCACCCTTCGGGCAAGACCTTCGTGAGATGACGAGGAGCCTCCGATGAAAAGACACCTATGGTCTATCGCTATCGTGGCCTTGGTCCTCGGATCGTCCCCCTTCCCTGCCCCGGCCGAGGACGGCGACACGGGCCAGGTCGCGGTCAAGGGGAGCCTCACGGCCGGCGCTCAAGCCGTCGGGGAGAGCGTGCGCTCCTCCAAGTTCACGGAGTACCGCGACGTCCCCCGCGGGACCTTCGTTCAAGCCCTCGCGTTCGATCTAACGAACCGGAACTTCTATGCCTCTATCGCCGCGAGGAACCTCGGGCAGGCCGATCAACGGCTGGCGGCCGGGTTCGGCAGCCGCGGCAAGCTCAAGGTCGAGCTCGGCTATGACCAGACCCCCCACCGGTTCAGCTTCTTCGGGGCCACGCCTTATGTCGAAATGACGCCCGGCATCTTCACCCTGAACGACGTGATCCGTTCGGCCGCCGAGGCCCTGGTCCCGACCGGCACCGGCACCAACCTCGCGGCCGCTCGGGCTCTCGTCTCGAGCTTCCTGACGAGCGCGGGCCCCATCGATCTGGGCCTCCGGCGGAAGAAGGGGACGGTCGATATCGACCTTCACCCCAAGCGTCCCGTTGAGCTTCAGCGTCTCGGCGAGCCATGAGAACCGCAGCGGGAACAGGCCCTACGGCGCGTCCCTCGGATTCAGCAATGCCATCGAAGTTCCCGAGCCGATCCATTACCAGACGACCAACCTCGACACCCGCCTCGAATACCACAAGAAGTGGGGCACGCTCCGGGCCGGGGTCGCGGCGTCGTTCTTCGACAACGACGTCCAGACGCTCGTCTGGGACAACCCCTATCGGATCACGGACTCGACCTATCCTTCGGCCTACTCCGGGGGCAACGGAACGGCGCACGGCCGGATGGCCCTCGGCCCCTCCAACGACGCCGTGCGCTTCTACGCCGGCGGCTCCTTCAAGCCGCTGGCCGGGACGCGGATCTCGGCGTCTGCATCGTACGGCGCGTTCAACCAGAACGAGAAGCTCCTGCCCTTCACCATCAACACCGCCATCCCCGGATCGGACCCCAATGCCGTGAACGCCCTCTCCCCGCCCCGGGATACGGCCCTGGCTAAGGCCCACGTCAGCTCGCTTGACCTGACCGTCAACTCCCGTTTGACGAAGTCGCTCACGCTGACGGCGGGTTTCCGCACCTACGATTTCGCCAACAAGATCGAGGAGCTCGGCATCCCGACGGGCTATGCCCGGCTGGACCAGGTCTGGGAGAACGTGCCCGTCGCCATCGAGCCTTACTCGTTCTCCCGCTCGCGGCTTTTCGGCGACCTGACCTTTGCCCTGCTCCCGACGACGTCCCTCAAGGTCGGCTATTCCCTGTACGGCGTCCGCCGGCACGATCCGGCCCTGGAGGGAGAAAAGAACAAAACGGACGAAGGCTCATTCAAGGTCGCGGTCGACAGCCAGCCGGCGGAGTGGCTCGCCGCGCGCGTTTCCTTCGTCAGCTCGAAGCGCGACTGGTCCCTCGACGACTCCTACGTCGCCTATATCCCGGGCTTCAACTTCAAACGCTACTTCGAAGCCGGACGGGACCGCCAGGCCCTCAACGCCCTGGTCGGCCTCAATCCCATCGACAGGCTGGATATCCAGCTGACCTATGCCTTCGGCCATGACGATTATTCGAAATCGACCTACGGACTGCTACGCGACGATTTCGATATGTACGGTGTCGACCTCAGCTACAGCCTGGCCAAGAACCACTCCCTCTATGCCTTTTACTCCCATGAGCTCTACGACACCGACCAGGCCGCGCGACAGAGCGGAGCGAACTTCTCGACGAACCCGGCCGACGACTGGACGGCGAACCTTAAGGACACAGTCCGCACCATCGGGGGGGGATATGCGGTCGACATCCTGGACGACAAGCTCGGCTTCAATGTCTCGGCATCGTACTCCAAAGCCGCCGGATCGTCGTTCCTCGATTCCCCGGCCGGCGGAAGCCCGGGCGCGGCTGTCAACTATGACGCCCCGCTCGATACGACGGACTGGAGGACCCTCCAGTACTCGCTCAAGTGGAAGGTCACAAAAAGCCTTATCGCGGTCTTCGGCTACTGGTACGAGTCCTACACGCTCGACGATATCGTCCGGAACGACGTGGCCGTCGACTATGCGGCCGTGGGGGCCATCTTCCTCGGCGCCCTGGAGCCCGGATATCGGTATCACGTCGGCTCGGTGAGGCTTGTCTACAGCTGGTGAGGGGCCCTTCGGACGCCGGGGAGCGGCGGCCGGATCACGCCCGGGGGGCCGGCTTGGGTCCGGCCCCGTCGCCCGGAGTTTCGAGGGCTTTTAGGCGCCCGGCCTCGATCTTCCGGTACTCGAGCGCGTGAAGCGCCTTCAGCTGGTGTCCTGTGATCTTCCCGTCGAGCCAGATCCGGCTCATCGGGAAGACCTCGGGGTTGAGGTGGACGTTGTACATGTGCCAGATGATGATGGCCAGGAAAGCCAGCATGGCCTCGTAGCCGTGGGCGATAACGAAGATGTCGTGGAGCCAGAGCGGGAAGAGCTTGAGCGACAGCTCCACGTTCCACATGAAGAAGCCCGAGGCGATCATGACCAGCGAACCCCATGCGACGGCCAGATACTCGAGCTTTTCGATGAAATTGTAGCGGCCGTAATCCGGGGGCTTCTCGAACTTCCAGAACGGGTGGCGGTCGAGGAACTTCCGGAAAGCCCCCTTCCGGTAGAGCCATCCGGAAAGCCCGACGTTGTAGCCGAACAGGGCCAACGCGTCGCGCGCGTCCTTCCAGCGGGGAATGAGCTCGCGAAAGTTCTCCCGGCCCCGGCGGGTCGAGATCGTGTAGGCGAAGTGCCAAATGATGTCGGCGATGAGCAGGACGGCCGCGGCGCGGTGGACGATGCCGCGGAAATAGAACACCCGGCCGTATGAGAAGACGGCCTTGAAGAGGCGCATCTCGTAGAACATCAGCGGCAGGCCCGTTAAAACCAGCAGGGAAAAGGACACGATGAGGATGATGTGCTGGGTCCGCTCGACCCGGTTCATCCGGAGGAAGACCTCGTCATCGCGGATGAGGCCGCGCCCGGTCATCTCGTCCATCGTCCCCTCAGGCGGCGGTAGAGATCGGCGGCGATGAAGGCCAGAAAGACGGATATGAGGCCGCCGATGACGACGAGATAGACGACCTTGACGGCGTAGGCCCAACGGTTCTCGGTCCTCTCCGAGACGACATGGATGCGGCCTTTGGAAAAGTTCTCGCCGGCGCCGGGGTGGCAGGTGCCGCAGGTCGCGGCGATATTGACGGCAGCGATGGACGACCGCGGGTCGGTCGACGGGCGGATGTCGTGGTGCCCGTGGCAGCTCGAGCAGTTGGCGACGCGGGTCTCGCCGGACTTCGAGGCCATGCCGTGGAAGGACGCCGCGAAGGTCTTCAGCCGCGACGTCAACAAGCCGTATTGCCGGGCCAGACGCTCGTCGTCGTGGCAGCGTGCGCACACGGTAGCCACTTTCGTGGCGTAAACAACGGACCCGAGGTCGGACGGGGAGCGGATATCGTGCTCCAGATGGCAGTCCGTGCAGACGGGCACGTCCTGGACGCCCTTGACGTAGGCCTTGCCGTGGACGCCTTCGAGGTAGTCCCTCTCGATGCCGGCGTGGCAGGCGCCGCACGTCTTGATGATCGCCGGCCGGGCGACCTTGGCCCCGGGATCGTCGACGGGCCGGACATCGTGCCCGCCGTGGCAGCTGACGCACGTCGCGGCGGAGCTCAGACCGGCCTTGGACAGGGCCCGGAAGTGGATGCTCCCCAGGTACTGCCCGACGAATTCGGGGCCGCGTTCGGCCTTGACCCTTTCGAGATGACAGGCCGTGCAAGTGTCCGGGATGTTGAGGGCGAACGTCCTCGACGAGGCGTTATCGTGGGACTGGATCTCGTGGGTGCCGTGGCAGTCCTTGCAGAAGACGGCGAAGGGCATCGGGCCGCCTTGAGGCCGGCCATGGACGCTTTGGCCGACCGCGGCGGCGGCCGCATCGTGGCAGGAAGCGCAGGCGACGGGCCGGAGCTTCTCGGCGTGCGGGAAGTCCGAAACCCCCGCCAGGTCGGCGTGGCAGTCAACGCAGGAGATCCCCGCCGCGCCGTGGACAGAGGCCGAGGATTTCGCGCTGTCGACAAAGAGGGGCAGGCCCTGGCCGCTTTTGAGGCCGGGGTCGCCATGGCAGGCCAGGCAGTCGTCGTCCGGCGGCTGACCGGAGAGGGGCACAGCGGCGACCCAGACGGCCAGGGCCGCCGGCAGAATGAAGCGGCCTATGACGTCCGGTCGTTTCATGGCGCCTTGGGCCCTCGCGCTCTCCGGACGAGAGCCGGCACGAGGTAGAGGAGGCTCAGGGCGGTCAGGATGAGGACGGCCCAGAGGAGCGCTTTCTGAAAATAGTATGGGGCTCCGGAGCCACGGCGGCCGTAATCCCTGTGGATCTTCGTCCCGGCGATCTTGTCCGTCATATCCGGGTGGCATGAGGCCTGGCCGCAGGTCCGCGGGAGGTTGGCCGGGAAGACCTTCGACTCCGGCTCTGCGGCGGGGCGGATGTCATGGATGCCGTGGCAGTCGACGCAGTTGGCCTCCGCGGTCCCCCCCATCCCTAGGGCGATGCCGTGGTAGCTCTCGATGAAGGTCGAGATGCGGTCCTCGGGAACGCCGTACTTGCGCATGATCTCGGGCCGGGAGTGGCAGGCGGAACATGTGTCGGGGACGCGGGCCTTGGCCGTCGGGGACCCCGGCGCGGCCGCGGCTGCGACCGTATGCTCGCCGTGGCAATCGACGCACAGCGGAACGTCGGGGTTTCCTTTGAGCGCCTCGCGGCCGTGGATGCTCCGGCTGTAGTCCTCGAGGGCAGGGCCGTGGCACTTGCCGCAGGTCGCCGGCTCCCTGGCGGGCAAGGGCGACGAACCGGCGCCCCGGATGTCGTGGACCCCGTGGCAATCGGTGCAGACGGCCGCGAACTCGGACCCCTCCAGGCCGGGGGTCCCGCGCCCATGGACGCTGCGGAGATACTCCCGGTAAGGGGACTCGGCGTGGATGTTGTATTTCACCACGACCGCCATGTCCTCATGGCACCGGGAACAGGTCAAAGGGATGTTGCGGCGGTTGACCGTGGAGTCAGGGTCGGCAACGGGCTTGATGACGTGAAACCCGTGACAATCCCAGCAGCGGGCGACTTCCGTCTCGCCCCGCTCGAGGTAGGCCCGGCCGTGGACGCTGTCGGGATAGGACGACGGACCCGCGGGCCGGGACTCGGGCGGCGAGGGATGGCACGATGCGCCGCAAGTCGGGGGCGGCAGGTCCTTCTTGGCCTGATGGGGCGGGGTCCCCTCCCGCCGGATGAGTCCGGCGTGGCAAGCCGTACAATCGAGCGTCCCATGGACCGTGGCCTTAAGGGAGACATGGCCGTGGCATTCGAGGCAGGCCGGCAGAGCGGCCGTCCCTTTGTCCTGGGCCAGGGACAGTGAAGCCGAGGCGAATACCGCCGCGGCGCAGAAGACAATGACTCCGAGCCGTCGACGAACCAAGACTCGACCGTCCCTTCAGGCTAAAGCGCCGGGGAGCCTATTTATTCGGGACCGGGTGCTTGATCTTCTCCCAGGCGGCCGCGAAATCGAAGGCGATGCCGTGGGGATTCTCGTGGCACTTCATGCATTGCGCCTTGATCGCCTCCGGGCTTCCGTAGAGGATGAGCCCGTTCTTGGCCGCAAGGTCCTTGTCCTTCATGATGTTGAGCTTGCGGTAGGCGCTTCCGGGTCCGTGACAGGTCTCGCAGGAGACGCCCTCGGCCTTGAGCTCGGGGGCCTTTTCGGCGAGGGGCGCATGGCACTTGAGGCAGCGCGGATCCTCCGCCGGCTTATCGACACCCATGGCCTTGCAGGCGTCGGCCGCCTTGGTCGAGGTGAGGGCCTCGAAGGACTTGGCATGCAGGGTCCCTTCCCAGATCACATACTGCCGCCCCTGGGCCTCCGACTTGTGGCACAGCTGGCATTTCTGGGCGCCGACATAGGTGTTGTCCTGGGCGAGAAGCACCGCGACGAAGACGACCGCCGCGATCGCGGCCAGCACAAGCGCTTTTTTCATGATCCCTCCCGAAATTGCACACAAAGACTATCGGAACGATATTATTTTAACGGAAGGGGTGCGGCTTGTCAAAGACTCCCCTCGCCGCGGCGGGCCCGGCCCATGCGCCGGACCTTCAGCGCCAGCGCGACGGCGAACAGGGCGAGGATGGCTGTGGTGACCGCCAGGCCCCGGCGGCGGAAGCTCGCTTCCTTCACGGCGCCGACGGCGGCTTCCCGGACCCCGAGGAGGGTCTTTTCCCCTTCGTCCAGGCTCTTGGCGACTACGGTTGCGTCGAGGCCATGGGTCAGGTTCTGCGCCGAAACAAGGACGGTGTGCACGTCGCTGAGGCGGAATTCGGCGTCGCTCACTTCGACACCCTTGCGCCTGGCGACGGTCAGGAGACCCTCGGCCTCGCTGTAGCGGGCGGTGAATCCGTCGAGGATCCGGCGCAGCTCGGCGGCGGTCTCGAATCCCCGCGAGCCCGGATCGTGACACTGAACGCAGACCGAGCCCTCGCCGGTCCCGATCATGGCCGTCGACGGCGGCTCGATCTTATGGTTGCCGTGGCAGGCCTCGCACTCGCCGATCCCCATGTCGTCGAAGGCCTGTTTGTGGGGGCTCTTGCCGAACAGCTCGCCGGCCGAAGGATGGCATTGGCGGCATACGGAGGCCACCGAGCTGACAGAGGGCGGATAGGCGCCGTGGTTGCCGTGACAATCGTTGCAGACGGGGGCGGAGAGGTCCTTCTTCTCGAACAGGGCCTTGGCGTGGACGCTGGCCTTGTATTCATCGAGCTGGTCCGTCGGGATCCCATAGCCGGCCATCAGGTCCTTATCGGCATGGCAGCGGCCGCAGGTTTGAGGGATGTTCCAGGGGAAAGTCGTCGACTTGGGCAGCCTCGCCGACAGGATGCCGTGCACCCCGTGGCAGTCGGTACAGACGGCCGCCTTGGTGTCGCCGGCCTTCAGGAGCTGCCCGTGCCGGCTCGTCTCGTACTGGCTGAGCTGGTCCGTGCGCAGGGCGGGATTGAAGGCCCGCATCCCCGCCGCATCGGCATGGCAACCGCCGCAGAAACGGGGGATCTGATCTCTCGCGGGCGCGCCTTTGTAGGTCTTGTCCTTGGCCAGGGCGATATCGTCCGTGTCCCGATTGCCGCCATGGCAGTCGCGGCAGCTCAGGCCGAACTCGCGATGGATGTCCGCCGCGAAGGCGGCGACCGGCGCTTTGAGGGTGTCATCAAGCTGGCTATGGCAATCGACGCAGCCGTCCTTTTGCCCGAAGGCAAGGAGCGGGGCGAAGAGCGCCGTGGCAGCGAGAAGGCCGAGGGGGCGGAGGCTCATGTCATCTCCCTGTCATAGGCTCGGCACCGTGTACGTCAGGACGGTCATGACCACGATATAGGCCGCCAGGGCCAGTCCGACCCAGGTGAAGATCGGGCTCTTTTCGCCCCGCCCGGCCCGCCGGTCGAGGAACGGGACGAGCATCCAGAGCAGCCCCCCGGCCATGAATCCCAGGACGGCGAGCTTCTCCCCTTCAAGCGACAGGATATGGGCCGGGATGATCTTGAGGGTCGAGAACATGAAGGTAAAATACCATTCCGGCTTGATCCCGAGCGGCGTCGAAGCCAGCGGGTCGGCCTTCGTCCCGACCTCCCAGGGCAGAAAAACGCAGAGGACCCCGACGAGAACGAGGATCACGGTCCATCCCAGGGCATCCTTGTAGAGGAAGTCCGGGAAGAACGGGATCTCGCGTGTCCCCCGCTCCCCGATGGGCTTGCTCATGCCCAGGGTCTGGACGAGGAGAACGTGGACCGCGACGAGCGTCAGGGCGGCGATCGGAAGCAGGGCGACATGGAACCAGAAGAATCTTGCGAGCGTCGCTTGGGAGACCTCCGGCCCCCCCAGGATGATCGTCTTGAGCCCCTTCCCGATGAGCGGCAGGCTCCCGGCGATGTCCGTCCCGACGCGGGTCGCGAAATACGACAGCTCGTTCCAAGGCAGCAGGTAGCCGCTGAAGCCGAAGGCCATGAACAGGACGAGCAGGAGGAACCCGGTCACCCAGGTCAGCTCGCGGGGCTTGCGGTAGGCCTTGAGGAAGAACGTCGAGAACATATGGACGAACATCATGCCGATGAGGATGTTGGCCGTCCAGCTGTGCACGGAACGGATGAGCCATCCGAACTTGACGCCGCCCATGATGAACTGGATGCTCTCGTGGGCGGCGTCCACGTGCGGCGTGTAATAAAGGAGAAGCAGGCCGCCCGTCGCGATCTGAAGGCCCGTCAGGAACAGGCAGATGCCGCCGAAGAAATACCAGAACGAGCGGCCATGCTCGGGGACGGTCTTCTTCTCGGCAAAGCCCAGAAGCGTCGAGATGAGGAACCGGTCGTCCAGGAACTCCCAAACGGCCCGGGCGGCGCCTTTGGCCATGTCAGCGTCTCCTCGAAACGATGACGTCGGGTCCGGAGACGGTGACGGTGTAAGCTTCAAGCGGGCGCGGGGGCGGCCCGGAAAGGACGTTCCCGCCGAGGTCGAAGCGGCCGTTGTGACAGGGACAGAAGAGGGTCCCGGTCTCGCCGTCGAAGCGGACGGTGCAGGTGAGATGCGTGCAGACGGCCGACAGGGCCGTGAGCGTCCCGTCCGGCGTGTTCACCAGGACGGCAGGGGCGGTCCCGAACTTGAAGACCTTCGCGGAGTTGGGGGCGAGCTCTCCGGCCTTGGCCGCGACGACGCTGTCCTCGGAGACGGCGGCCTTTTTCGGGGGCAGGATGAATCGCACGACCGGATAGAGAAAGGCGGCGATCGTCGCCATGAGGCTGCCGCCGAAGAAGATGTCGAGCGCGGTCCGCCGTTTCACGGTCTTTTACCCCCAGGGTTTAGCAATACTTTGACGGCTGCCGACATTTTTGTCAAGTACTCGTCCAGGAACGCATAGTTGTGGACGCCGACGCTTCCATCGAGGTCGATCGTGCGCAGCGCGTCCTCGATCTTCCCGGCTTCGGCCTTCTCGGCATCCGTCAGGGTCCTCTTATAGACCGCGTGGAGGCCGGCCCTGATCTCGTCGGCGCGGCGGCGGATCGAGTCGCGCCACTCCGTGAACGTGGCCCGATAGCCCTCATCGTGACAGGCCACGCACGCTCCCCCGTCGGGACGGACGACCTTTTTCATCTTGTCGAGATGGCAATCCGCGCAGGCGGCCCCGGCTTCGGCCATCATGTCCTTGGGGACCTCGAGGCCCCCGATGGCGCCCCCTTCGTAGACCGTCTTCTGGAACGGGTGGCACTCCGCGCAGCCTCGCTTCAGCGGCTCGTGGTGACAGGGCGCGCAGGACGCCTTGGTCGCCGTCAGCTCGCCGTGCCGGACAGCGTTCGAATGGCACGTCCCGCAATCGAGCGACTGCCCGACGACGTGCTTCCTGTGGGAGAACGCCAGGCCGAAGGCCGAGGCGGCGACATCCTCGATCCCGGCGTGGCAGGTCAGGCAGGCGTTCGGTGTTTCGCGGACGAGCAGGCTCCTCGCTTCGGGCTTGTATCCCGACCCCGCGGCGGCGAGCGCCGCGCGGATCCCCTCCAGCGCCGCGGACAGCAGCTCCTGCGAATAGGCCATGTTGTGAACGCTCTTGCCCTTCTCAACGACCTCGATGTTGAAGCGGGCGTCCTTGATGAGGGCGGCCGCCTGGTCCCTCGCCGGCCCCGGCGCTTTTCGGATCTCGGTGTCGGCCCGGGCCGCGATCCCCCTGATCTCCGCCAGCCTCGTCGCGGTCGCGTCCTGCCAGTTCTTGAGGATCCTGGCGAAACCGCGGCCATGGCAGGATTCACAGGCCGCGGCCCCGGCCGTGAGGGTCGCGCCGCCGAGCGGGACGGCCCCCTCATGGAACATGTGGCACCCCCGGCAGCTCAGGCCCTTCTGCCACATGATGTTGGGCGTCGCATGCGGCAAGCCTTTGCCGCCCGTGCCCGTGTAGAGGATCTTCTGGGCGTCGTGGGTCCCCTGGTGGCAGGCCGCGCAATCGGCGATCGTCTCGATGTCCCTGACGATCTTGTGCTCGATCTCACGGTGGCACTGGTCACATTCGATCTTGTTGGCCGTGATGTGGGTCCGGTGCATGAGGTCCGTGTCGCCGAACTTCTCGAGCCGGTCGCGCTCGAAATGGCACTTGTCGCAGGCCTCCCTGGGCACGTCGCCCTCCCCGGAGACGACGCGGACGTGGCATTTATCGCAACGGTAGCCTTCGGAGTATACGACGGTATGGTCGAAGCGCTCCTTGGCGGCAAGGATCTCGTCCTTCCGGTGACAGACCGCGCATTCCGCGGCCTGCGTCTCGGGCGTCTTGTCCTTGAAATGGCAGAGGAAGCAGGAGGACGCCGTGACGGTGATGTGCTCGCCCTGGACGATCTGGGAGTGGCAGCTCGTGCAGCGCAGCGTCTTGCCCCGCTTGAGGTCCTCGAAGTGGGCCTTGTGGTCGAAGACGACCTTGCCGAAAGCGACCTTGCCCTCGAGGAGCCGGCGGTCATGGCAGCCGGGCCGGAGGCAGCTTTCGTCCTGGATCTCGGCCCAGGGCTTGGATTTCACATAGAGCTTGGTCCAGTAGCGCCCGACCATGACCAGGCCTTCGATCTTCGTCCGGAAGAACGATTTCATGCCCGGCGGGTAATGGCAGACCTTGCATTCGACGTCCTTGTGGGTCGACGTTTCCCAGCTCTCGAAAAACGGCTTCATGTAGTGGCAGGACGAACAGAAGCGCGACGTCGAGGTCACCTCGACGGAGACGGCGAAAAGCACCAGCAGGACGGCGGGCAGGCCGAACAGGAGCAGCCGGCGTTTTCGGCGCTTCCGCTTCGCCGGCGCCGGAGGCCCGGCGGTCCCTACGCCGCCTTCCGGCTCCTCGCGTTCATCCTCAGGCATAGGAATGGAGCCCCGCCAGGAGATAGTTGACGCCGAAATACGTGAACAGGGCGGCCAGGAAGCCGACGATGGTGATGATCGCCGAGCGCTTGCCCTTCCAGCCCATGACGATCCTCGTGTGAAGGTAGAGGGCAAAGACGAGCCAGGTGATAAGGCTCCAGACCTCCTTGGGGTCCCAGGCCCAATAGCGGCCCCAGGCCCGGTAGGCCCAAACCATCCCGAAGACGAGCCCGCCCAGCGTGAACAGCGGGAACCCGACGGCGACGGCCCTGTAGGCAAGCGCATCGAGCCGGGCCTTCTTCTCCTCGGTGTCGGCGGCGAGATAGAGCAGGCTGGCTACGAAAGCGACCGCGAAAAAGGCCTCGCCGAGGAGCGTCACGGACACGTGGAGCCAGAGCCAATAGCTCTGAAGGGCCGGGACGAGCGGCGTCGCGCTCTTGGGCATGAGCGGGGACGAGGCCAGGGCGACGAGGCCGACGACGATGAGCATCAGATAAGGCCCGAGCCGCGGCACGCGGGACTTGCGCCCGAAGATGATCAGCGCCAGGACGATGGCCCAGGACAGGAACGAGAGCGATTCGTACATGTTCGTGAACGGGGCGTGGCCGCTCGATGCCGTTCTCAGGATGAGGGCGGCGGTGTGGCCGCAGAAGCCGATGACAGCCATGATCAGCGCGCCGCCGGTCCACGACTCCCGCCGGGCGAAGAGCGCCGCAAAATAGACCACAAGCGCCATCACGTAGAGGACGAACGCGAAGGTAAAGAGCGACGATTCGGTCATTCCGGCCTCCTGATCGATTCGATGATGCCGTCGAATTCCGACTTGAACGCGTCCCGGCTCTTCGAGGCCTGCCCGCCCGCGGTGACGTCGACCCGGCCTTGGGACTCTTCGAGGACGACCCGGATCTCGCGGGGAGGCCAGTAGAAGGCCAGGAAGAACCCGGCCGTGATGAGCAGGCAGCCGAGCCAGATGAGGTTCGCCCCGGGGTCTTTGGCCGCCTCGAGGACGGAATACGGCGCGGCGGCATAGTCTTTCAGGATGACCGCGATCTTGGGCGCGCCGGCCGCCGCGTTCGTTCTCGCGCCGGACATCGGGTCGTTGCCGTGGCCCTGGCCGAAGTCCGGGTACTTAGCGAAGATCCAGCCGGAGAAGACCCGCTCCTCCCCTTTCCAAGCCTCGACCATGGCGGCCGGATTGTTGGGTTGGTCGGACCGGCTTTGGATCCGGTTCCCCTCGCCGATGACGAAGTCGGGAACGAATCGGCTGACGAGGACGCGGGTGGCCTCCGGGCTGTCGACGGCGGCCGGTTCACCGAGCTTGAGCGTGACGGTCTTGAACGCGGCCGGCTCGCCCGGCTTTCGGAGCTCGAGGACGAGGCGGGGGGCGGTCCAATCCCAGCCGTAGCTCGTTTGATAGAAGGAGAAGCCTTTGTAGGTCAGCGGCTCGTTGACCTCGACGATCCGGGTCAGGACGGGCGCTCCGCCGTCGACGACGGTCACGGTGCTTTTCCAATCCTTGACGCCGCCGTCGGGATAATATTCCGTTTCGAACTTGTCGAGGCGCACCTGAAAGGAGGCGTGGGGAACGTCGGCCGTCTGGCCGTCGGAAAGCGACAGCTGGGCCCTTCGCCCTCCGAGTCCGCTGGTGAGGCCGCCGGCGAGGATGACAAGGAGCCCGAGATGGACGATGTCGGAGCCGAACCAGCCCAGCCGCCTCTTACGGGCCAGGATGACGCGCCTTTCCCCCTGGGCGGATTCGTCCAACCGGTAGCGCCGGGCGGTAAGCCGGCCGGCGATCCCGTCCCGGGCGGAAGCGACCGGAAGGGGCAACCGGAACCGGGAGCTGAGGCGCATGGACGAGACCGCTTTGGCGTCCGTTTCCGGGGCCGGTCGGAAAGCCCGCCGCCACTTGGGCCCGAGCCGGGAAAGGGTGCAGACGATCGTATTCAGCGCGAAAAGGAACAGGATGGCCAAGTACCACGCGGACTGATACAGGCTGGTCAGGCGGAGACCGGTGAACAGGCCCGATAGGCTCCCATAGCGGGCGGCGTATTCGGCCGCGCTCCGGCCTTGCGGGATTAGGGTGCCCAGGACCGACGCGGCGGTCAGAAGGATGAGAAGGACGATGGCCAGCTTGACGGAAGCGAAGAATTTCCAAACGGATCTCATGCGCCCTCCCCAAATTCGGCGTTCCGGGCCGCTTAAACTCTATCAATATTATAGAATTTCATTTCCAGGCGCAACTCCGGGACGGAAGGCCCTTGAACCTTAATTGCCTTAGGACGTAGAATGGCTTAGGGGAAGTGCTTTCAAGTCCCCATCCCTTGCGACGGGAGGTGGCTATGGCCGTCCAATTCATGGAACCGCTCACCAGAGCCTGGAACCGGATGAAGATCGCCCTGTTCAGGCCGTTCGACATCCATAAGTGGTTCGTCGTCGGCTTCAACGCCTTTCTGGCCGGCATTATGGATGCCAGCAACGGAAGCGGAGGATCGCGCTGGACGCGCGGACGGGATCACACGACCTTCAGCGATGTCTTCGCCTTTCCGCGGACGGCCTGGGATTGGCTGATGTCCCACCCCGGCTGGGCCATCGCCATTCTTTTCGGCGTCGTCGTCGCGATCGCCGTCGTCGTTGTCCTCACCTGGGCCAGCTCGAGGGGCGTCTTCATGTTCCTCGAGAGCGTCGTCCGTGATCGCGTCGAGATCGCCGGGCCCTGGAGGGAATACCAGAAGGAGGGCAATTCCCTGTTCGTGTGGCGGCTCTTTCTGGGCGTCGCTTCTTTCGCGGCCTTCGGGCTCATCATCGCCTTTTTCTTCGCCCGCGGGGCCGACCTCTACGCCCGCGGGATCGATCCCGACCTGCCCATCGCGTTCTTTCTCGGTGTGGGTCTGGTCACGTTCGCGGCCGTCCTTATTTGGGGCGCCATCGCTCTCTTCCTTAAGGACTTCGTCGCCCCTCTGATGTACAAGAACCGGATCTCATGCGCCGCGGCCTGGAAGCTCTTTCTCGGGATCTTCAGGAAGAACCTCTTCCCGTTCATCGGCTACGGCATCCTCATCTTCCTGCTCATGATCGCCTTCGCCATCGCCGTCGTCTTCGCCGGCCTGGCGACCTGCTGCATCGGCTTCCTGTTCCTGGTCATCCCCTACATCAGCACGGTCGTGACGCTGCCGGTGTGGTACGCCTACCGGGCTTTCAGCCTCGAGTTCCTGGCCCAGTTCGGGCCGGATTACGATGTGTTTTCGCGGCCGGCTTCGACCGCCGCCCCGGCGCCTGCGGTCTAAACGGGGCGCTTGAGGGATCCCGTCATTGCGCGGGCTGAGATTTGGCTGAGGTTGTCGTCGACCCCGGCGTCGCGCTGATCGCCCGGTAGAGCTTTTCGAGGTCATTGACGATACCCGGCCGGCTCCGTTCGAGGAACCGGATGAGCAAATCTCCGCCGCGATAGAACGAGACGCGAGTGAAGGGCGGCTTCTCTCCGCCCTTGTTCTCGGGCAGGCCGAGGACGCCGCGCATCCGGTTCTCGAGGTACCTGGCCGAGCCCTCTTTCCACAGCTGCCAGGTCAGGTATCCCCATTCGGCCGGAGACAGGGCTTTGCGCAGCGTCTCCGCGAGGGATCCGGCCGCCGCGGCATCATCCCCGTCCCAGGCCTTGAAAAGCGCGGGGTAGGTCGCGACGAAAGCCGGGCTCGCATAAGGGAACGCGTACTGAAGCTCCCACATATAGTCTTTGGCCTTCATGGCCTCGCGGAAGACCGACAGGCCCTCTTTGAGCTTCTGTTCGCAGCATTCCCACTGGGCGCAATGCACGAACTCGTGGAAGATGAAGACGTAGCCGTCGGGCTGGTCGAAGACTTCTCCCGTCACGACGCAGGCCATGCGGTTCTCCCAAAAGGCCAGCGGCATGGCCGCCCGGATCCCGATGGGGATATCAAAAGTATCGGGGGCGGTCTTTACGAGCCGATACTCTTTCCTGGCGGGATCCGGCTCGAAGATATAGAACGTCTTGTTTTCGACGATAGCGACCGGCTGAACCCTCCCCAGGGCCGCGTGGAGCGGGGCGAATCGGGCGCCGAGGTCGAAGATCCTCTTCAACGACGCCGAATATTTCTCGAAGACGGGTCCCGCGTCCTCCTGGGCGATGAGCTCGCGGACTTGGCGGACGGCCTCGCGGACCGTGGCTTCGACGATGACCCGGCCCTTGTCCTTCGTGGCCAGGGTCGGATCGCCGTACACGCCGGTCGGGCTGTAGCTTCCCTTCCCGTCGGGGTCCCTCGTCAAGCCGCGCCGCCCCGGACGCGGATCGAAATCCTTGACCGCCTTGGACATGTTCACCGTCTCGGGAGCGATGGAGAGCATCATCGAGGTCTCCCCCTCGTCGGCATGGGTCCCGCCCTCCTGCTTCAGGAGGCCCGCGGGGAGCTCGCGGTCGACTTCGAGGATATTCAGGGATCGGAGGATGATGCCGGAAGCGGCGAGCTCATTCTCGGCCGCGGCGAGAGGCCCGATCGTCGAGACCCCGGTATTGAGGACATAAAACTTCTTCATGCCGTAGCCGTTCATGGACCTGCAGATATCCATGACGACCTGCTTGAAGGTATCGGCCCCGATGGATATCGAGCCCGGGTATTCGAGGAACGAAGGGTAATACCCGTACTGGAGCGTCGGGAGAACGACGACCGGGACTTCGTCGGCGACCCGACTCATAAGATATTCCGCCAGGACATAGTCGGTCTTGAGGGGGAGATGGGGGCCATGCTCTTTCGTCCGGGCGCCGAGGGCGATGAGCGCGACGTCATAGTCCTTGAGGGCCCTTTCCGCTTCGACCCAGGTCAGGTCTTCGAGGACGATGGACTTGGCGGCCTTGGCGGGCTGCCCGGCTAACGAAAGGGCGCCCGTCATGATCGCGACGAAGATCGCGATGCCGGCATGGAGCCCTGATCTGGCTGTTCTCATGGTGCCTCCCGGTTTCTAACGATCTCGCGGTCAGCCCATCCAGGGGCGGGCTCGCTCCATCCGGGCGACGGCCTTGAGCGCGTTCGCGGCGATTTCCGTGTCCTCGACGACCTGGAAATCGAACATGCCGACGCAGATGAAATCCGCCCCGTTTTCGAACGCCCACCGGAAGGCGTCGCGCGGATGGATGGCCCCGGCGGCGAGCACCTTGAACGCGATCCAAGGCTTCTTCAGCGCGGCCATGAGATCGATCGTCTCCTTGGCGTTGCCGCACCACATGTTGTCGTGGTTGAGATCATGGTCCGTCTTGAACCCGCCGATCTCATCAAAAGGCGCCCGCCCGCTCTCGGGCGTCGCCGACCAGTAATCGTCCCGGTGCAGGGTCTTGACCCAGAAATCGGGGTCGAAGCCGGCCTCGACGCACTTGCGCACGGTCTCGAGGCTGTGCGCCCCCAGGCCGCACGGCACGAGCTGGTCCTTCATGAAGCTCACGGCGTCCTCGAGGGCTTTCATCTGTCCGTCCTTGACGAGCTTGTCGGCGATCCCGCCCTGGACGTACACGGCGTCCGCCCCCGTATCGATGGAGCCCCTGATGGAGTCCTTCAGAGTGCCGCCCGCCGCGCAGTCGGAGATCCACAGCAGCTTGCCGCCGGCCTTGCGATAGGCGTTGACCAGGCGGCTGGAAACCGGATTGGTCAGGAACGTATTGACCCCGCGCTGCTCGGCCAGCCTGAAGGTCTCGAGGATCTTCTCGTCGGTGTGATAGGCCTTGACGAGCGGAGAGACGTAGATCAGGTCGCGGCTGTGGGCCCAGCCGCCCATCAGGTTCCCTCCGCCGATGAGGCGGCTGATCTCCAGGCCCTTGATCTTGCCTTTGGGGATGTCGAGCGGCGTCACGGCGGGAGCGGGGGCGGCGGCCTTGCCGCCGCCGGCCGTTTCCGCGCTCAGGGCCTTCTCTTCGAAGCTGTGCACGGCCGCCAGAGTGGCCCCGCCCGCCAGCAGGGAGCTTTTCAGGAACCCGCGTCTGTCGATCTTCCCGGACATGCGTCTCTCCTTGAGGCCCAGGCCTGGAGCGTTCCCCGGTTTAGAGGCGAATCGATGATAGCCCCAGCCGCGTGCGGCCGTCAACAACGCTGTCGGCCGTGGCTCGAGACGGTCCTTGACAAGCCCACTTAGCTCCTTGGCACATCAAGCGGCAGGCCGATACGTTTGAGCAGTGCCTCATAGCGGGGATCGGACCGGAGCACGTCGAACCGTCTGTCGCACTTGATATAAACCAGGAAACCCGACCGCTCCTCCAGGGCCTTGGCAAGCCAGTCAAAGGCCTGGTCTCTATCTCCGAGGCCGACATGGACGACGGCGATGTCGTAGGCCGGAACGTACGTTTGCTTCGACCGCCCGAGGAGCGTTTCCAATATTCCTTGGGCGTCCGTCCTTTGACCGGAGATCCCGTAGGCGTGACCAAGGCCGGCCAGGGGGATCGAGCTGTCTTTCCAGCTGCTGAGGGCGATCTTGAACTCGGCGATGGCCTCTTTGATCATGGATTTCTGTTCATAGGCCCAGCCTAAGATGATCCGGGCCCACGCATCCTTGGGATCCGCCTTGACGCTCCGGAGGGCGATCTCGATCGCATCATCGTGATCTGACGAGAAGAGGCAGTGCCAGCCAGAGCATAGGCTATGGTCCCAGGCGAAGGGATCGAGTTCCGTGGCGAGCTTGACCTCGGCCATCGACTCTTCCATTCTGCCCAGGGCCATCAAATGGTGGGCATAGAGATGGTGGATCATGGCCAGGCTGGGATTGAGCTCGAGGGCTCGTTTGAATTCTTTTTCGGCCCCGATCCAGTCGAGATCATTATGGAGCCGGGCTACGGCCAAATAGCCGTGGGCTTCTCCGAGAGTGTCATCCTTTTCCAGCGCCTTGAGTGCCGCCTGTTTCATTTTCAAAAAGGCCTCCCGAGGCGGGATCGCGCCGAAAAGGCCGCTGTAGAAATAGCCTTCGGCGATCTTCGTATAGGCCGGCGCGAAATCCGGGTCAAGCTTGACCGCCTGATTGAAATGCTCACCATCGCCTGAATAGACACCCTTAAGATAGGCGTCGAGGGCCCGAGGATCCACGGTCTTTCTCTTGGCCGATCGAATCATCTTCTCTTCCCGGAGCCTGATGCCGATCTGCCTCGTGATATCCCGGGCGATCTCGCTTTGCATGTCCAGAAAACCGCCCAGGTCGCGTTCGTAGGCTTTGACCCAAAGCTGGCGGTCTTCGGCCGGATTGATCAGCCTGGCTGTGATCCGCACCTTTCCGCCCGACCTCACGACGGAACCTTCGACCATCATATCGGCATTCAGCTCTTTGGCGATCTGCGGCAGGGGTTTCTCTGTTTTCTTATAACGCATGACAGACGTGCTGGATTTCACCTGCAGAGCACTGATCTGTCCCAATTCCGTGATAAGGGCGTCCGTTATCCCCTCGGCAAAATAGTCTTGCTCAGAATCCTGGGACAGGTTCTCAAGCGGCATCACGGCCAATGACTGCACCGGAGGAGCTCCGGTCCGGCCCGTAAAAAGATCCCTCACTCCCCCGATATTGAGAGCGAATAAGAGACCCGCCGAACCGAGGGCCAGAGCAACCATGAGCAGCGGCCTTCGCCATATGCTCCGATCGGCCCTAAGCTTGAGCCTTCCGGCCATTAGCCCTGTCAGATCACCGGTCTCGAGCCGGCCCAGGTCAGCGACGAGATCCTTGGCGGACGTATAACGATCGCCGGGTTCTTTTTGCAAACACTTAAAGATGATCCGTTCCAGCCCCTCGGACATCGGGGTCCCCAGGGACCGGGGCGGCTCAGGGAGCCTGTGGAGGATCGCCTGCATCACCTCGGAAGCGGTATCTTGAGGAAACGGCTTCTTGCCGGTCCCCAACTCATAGAGAATGGCCCCCAGGGCATGGATATCGGTGCGCGCGTCGACCTCGCGGCCATCCAGCTGCTCGGGAGCCATGTAAGGGATCGTGCCCGTCAAGCCCGTCGAGCCGGTGAAAGACAATGTCTTGTCGACAGGACCCACGGGCTGCAAGAGCTTGGCCAGGCCGAAGTCGAGCACCTTGAGGAGGCCCTTCTGAGTGACCATGATGTTCCCGGGCTTCAGGTCTCTATGGATGATCCCCTGATCATGGGCGGCCTCCAAGGCTTCCGCCGCCTGCTTGCCCAATGAGATCACCTCGGCCTCCGGCAACGCGCCTGAGACGGCCTTTTCGCTCAGCGTGGTTCCAGAGATGTATTCCATCGATAAAAAATCTATATTTCTATCCGTGTTGAAATCATGGATCGTGGCGATATTCGGGTGATTAAGTCGGGAAAGAGCCAAGGCTTCCCGCCGAAAGCGCTTCCTGGTCTCTTCGTCGGCAAGGGCCCCGGCGGGCAGGACCTTGAGGGCGACATCCCTTTCCAGGCGTTCATCCCTGGCGCGGTAGACAACACCCATGCCGCCGACGCCGATCTTCTCGATAATGCGGTATTGCCCGAGAGTCTGGCCTATCATAGGGACTCGCTCCTTTCCTGTTCAGCTGGCGACCGGATAGGTTCCGCTCACAAGAAGCGGCGAGTGAAATCTATCAAGGGTGGATCATGGCCATCTTAGCGTCGGCTGCTTTCTGAGGTCTGTAAATCCTACTAGAATGATAGGATAACTATACCACCGCCTGTTGACCGGTGTCAAGTTCAGGGCTCAAAGCCCGATCATCGCCGGATCTCCCCCTGAGCGGGCGAACCATCTGGTCTATTGACCGGGGAGACCGAATGCTTCAGCCTATTATCCCGTCCTGAAGGCGCAGGGTCCTGTCGGCGAATTCCCCGAGTCGAAGATCGTGGCTGGCGACGATCACCGCCGCGTTCCGCGTCTTGGCCTGGCCGTGAAGCAGCGTGACGATGTCGATCGCCTGCCGGGTCTCGAGGCTTCCGGTCGGCTCGTCGGCGATCAGGAGCTCGGCGTCGTTGGCGATGGCCCGGGCGATCCCGACGCGCTGTTTCTCGCCCTGGCTCATGGTTCGCGGGAAGCGGTCCGCGAGATAGGCGATGCCCATCTCGCCGAGGAGCGCCCGCGTCTTCCCGGCCCGTTCCGCCCTCCGTTTCCCGTTGAACCGGAGCACGATCTCGATGTTTTCCGCGGCGGTCAAGGAATCGATCAGCAGGAATGTCTGAAAGACGAATCCGATCTTTTCCGCCCTGAGGGACTGGAGTTCGGCGGCCGAGTACTCTTCCACGTTCTTCCCGAAGAGCGAAATCCTCCCGGACGTCGGCCTCGTCAGGCCGGCGACGAGCGTCAGGAGCGTCGTCTTTCCGCTTCCGCTGGGTCCCAAGAGCAGAAGCATTTCGCCCCGGCCGGCTTCAAGGGAGACTTCGCGGACGGCGGTCGTCGGAGGGCCGGAGCCGTTGAAGATCTTCGTGACCTTTTCGAGGCGGATGACGGGCCCGGGCGCGGCGAAGCCGCTCATGAGAAGGCCTCCAGGAAATAGATGCGCCGGAGCCGGCGGATGGCGACGAATGAGCTGGCCAGGCTCATCAGGAGCACCGCCGCCACGACCCCGCCGATCTGGCCGGCGGTCGATATCGTGGTGACTTCGGGTGAGATCCGCTCGATGACCCGGACGAGCGGGAAGAAAAGGACCAGCGCGGTGGCGCACGAGACGGAGGCGATGAGCAGGGCCTGCTTGATGACCATGCCCCAGAGGAACGCCATCGGCGACCCCAGAGTCTTGAGGATGGCAAAGTCCTTCCGGCGCTCGAGGATGTTGACCGAAAGGAGCAAGCTGAGGATGGCCGTGAGAACGACGGCTCCGATGACCGCCACCGTATAGAGCAGGGGCAGAAAGCCCGACCGCATTTCGCGGACGTTATTGGCCAGGAAGGTCTCCTGGTCATAGGCCTCCAGGCCGGCCAAGACCTCACAAACCTCCTCCCGGATGGGTCCGGTCCCGGCCCCCGGTTCGGCGTTCACCAGGACGCAGGTGGCCAATCCGGGGACGCCGATGAGGTGCCGGGCGAACCGGAGGGTCACGAAGGCATATTGGATGACAAAGGCGTTCGTCCCCCCGCTGATGCCGACGATCTTCAACCGGCTTCCTTGCAGGTCGACCTCCTCCCCGCCTTGAAAATGGAATTTCCGGGCGAACGACTTGTCGAGGACGATCTCATCGTCCGCGCGCGGGCCCCTTCCCCAGACGAGACGGGGCGGACCGCCGAGACCCTTTTCCGGCTCGAACCCGGTCAGGAAGACCGTGCCGACCTTATCGCCTTTCCGTATCGTCGAAAGAAGGAACAGGACGGGGGCGGCGGTCCGGACGCCGGGCGCCCGGGCAATGGCCGCGATCTGGTCCATCGAAAGGAGCGACGAGCCCCTGAGGATGTTCGTGGCGTTTTTCTGGAGGACCCAGAGATCGACGGGATTCTGGCGGATGTATTCGACCGAGCCGTCGGCCACGCCCCGGTAGACGGCCAGCAGAAAGAGCATCAGGACGATGCACAGCGCGATCCCTCCGATCGTCAGGATCAGGCGGAGAGGCTGGCTGCGGAGCGTCCGGACGGCGTACATGTCCATGACGGAGGCCTTTCGGCTAGGCCGTCATCTGGACTTCGGTCCGCAGATGTCCCCGGATGCGGCCGAAGATCTCGTCGAGGCTCGGACCGGTGATCGTCAGGCCGTGATTCCGGAGGCCGACGGTCGTGCGCTCGGGCCGTCCGGTCCGGGCGAGAAGCCGGACCACATCTTCGGCCAGCTCGATCGTCCCGCACGGATAATTCTGCCCCGTGCTGGGGACGCCGTCCATCCACGCGTGGACGTGAACGATGGCCCCGACGCCGGGAAACGTCCGATAGATGAGCTCGTGTTCCACGGCGTCGACCGAGACCCGGGCTTTCGGGTCATGATCGGGAGGGACGCTGACCAGGGCCTGGACGGCTTCGCTGTCGAAGCCTTTGACGAGGAGGACGTCCCAGCCGACCTTCGAGATGCGGGCTTTGTCGACGCCCCGCGCCGTCATCCAGAACGTCGTCTCCCCGAGCTCCGGAATGCGCTCCCGGGCGCTCAGGTTCCCGTAGCTCAGGCTCCGCATCTCGAACAGCTTGTAGATGTGCCGGATGGATCCCTCGGACAAGACGTCGCGGAGAGGGAACGGCGCGGGCAGGACGCCGAGCTCGTCGAGCTCGTGGCCTCCCGCCTTGAGCCGTTCGACGATCGGCGACGTCTGCCAGAAGCGTTCCGGCAGGTCCTCGGAGATCCGGTTGGCGATGGCGAAACGGGAGCCGGCGATCGGGATGAGCCGCTCGTAGACGTGCTCGGGATCGAACTCGCGATGGTAGAAGCCGGCTTCGGGCGTCGTGAAATACATCTCGTAGGCGCGCGCCCCGCCGTTCCCGGACTGCCCGTCCTTCGGCACGGCGCAGAGGAGGACGTTCGAAAGGGTGCGGACGAGGGTCGTGTAGCACAGCGAGCGCAGGTCTGTTCCCGGGTCGGGCGGCCGGTCGAGGGTCACGAGCGAGAAGACGAAGACCGATTGGGCCCGGCGCCGGAAGGACCGCGGCGAGTCCGTGTCGGTCAGGTTGAGGACGAACCGGACCCCGTTATCCGGGGAGCCGAGCGCGTGGCCGTGCTCGAGGCATGACGTGACGATAGCCGAAGCGATCCCGTCACGTTCCGGGACCGAGCCGTTCTGGATCACTGCGAATTTCATGGTCTTCCTCCTGGGTGTCGGTCGGGGCCGAAAAGAGATCGCGGCCGGTGAGATCCGCGAAGGTCTCCCTCCGGCGGACGAGGCGGCAGCCGTCCCGCCGCGCTCCGACAACGGCGGGCCTCGGGAACCCGAAGGAGGATTCCTGGGCGATGAAATAGGCGCCGCTGTCCATGATGGCGATCGTCTCGCCGGGCCGGATCTCCGGCATGCGGATGTTCCGGTACACGATGTCGGACGCAAAGCAGACCGGGCCGACGATGGTCACATTTTCCGTCCGGGGCCGGCGGATATCGTCGGCGAGAAGGACTTCGTGGCATTCATAGAAGGTCGGCAGCGTGACCGTCCCCAGGCCGCCGTCCGTGATCAGCCATTTCCGCACCTTCGGCCGGGTCTTGACGTGAGACACGGTCAGGAGGAGGAACTGGTTCGGGCCGGCGATCGATCGGCCCGGCTCGGCGAGGAGCTCCGGGAAGCTCGTTCGCGGGGAAGATCCGGAGCAGGGCGCGGGCGATCTCCCCCGAGAAATCCTCGAACGAACCGCAGTCGCCGGCGGAGGCCCCGGCCGGCAGCCGCTCCAACCCCTGGTAGACGAGAAGCTCGCGGGATGTCATCTCCCGGGTGGTCGGCGAGGCGAAGCCGCCGCCGACGTCGACGATGTCCACCCGGAAGCCGCCGGCGCGCGTCTCTCGAAAGAGCGGAGCCAGACGGTCCAGGACCCGGGCATAGGCCTTCGCGTCGCGGATGCCCGTTCCGATATGAAAATGGAAGCCGCGGAAGCGGAGGCCGGGCAGGCTTGGGAACAACGCCAGTCCTCGCCGGACCTCGCCGCTCTTGAGGTCGAGGCCGAAGGCGCATCCCTTGCGGCTTCCCGTGGCCGAGCCGGCGTTCATTCCCCTGGGGACGAAATCGGGATTGACCCGGAGGAGGACGTCGACGCGTTTTCGCGCGGCCCTGGCGATCCCGTCGACGAGCGCCAGCTCGCCGAGCGAATCGACGGCGATCAGGCGAACGGCGCTCTCGACGCACATCTTGAGGAACGCGGCGGTCTTCCCCGGCCCGTTGACGACGACCTCGTCCCCGCGATATCCCAGACGAAGGGCCAGCTCGAGCTCGAAGGGGCTCATGACCTCGGCCTTGAGGCCCGCCCGGCGCACGGCTTCGATGACGGCCGGGACGGAATTGCATTTGAAGGCGAAATGAACGGAGGTCCGGCCAGGGTAGGCCGCTTCCATGCTGCGCCGGAACATGACGGCCGTCGCCTCGAGCCGCTCTTCATGGAGGACGTGGAGCGGCGTTCCAAAGGCGCGGGCGATGCCGGTCGCGCTCTCGGCCCCGATCATCAGCCGGCCGTCGGTGCCCGTCCCCAGGCCCCAATCTTGCGGCTCGAGGTCGCGCGTCATGAACGGAGCTCCTTGGCATAGATGCCGAAGTGCTTGTCGGGCCGCATGCCCAGGCTCTCCGCGGCTTTAAGGGCGGGCCGGTTGTCGGCCGCGAGCCAGGTCGTCTCGGCCCTTTCGAAGGCCCGGGCCATCCTGCGGAATTCGGCGAGGAGCAGATGCGAGACGGCCGAAAGCCGGTACTCCTTCTTGATGCCGACGGTGAAAAGGATGATCGTCTTGACCGCCCTTCGGCCCCGGAGATACCTGATAAGCTTGACCGGCCCGGGAACGCCCTTCCACCGTCTCAGGAGAGGGTTCACGTCCAGGACGCAGTGCAGGACGCCCACGGGGCGGCCCCGGTGCTCGACGATCTTGATGAGGTCAGGCCGGGTCACGAGACCCAAGTGTTTCGCCGAGAAAGCATATTCCTCCGGGCCGAGGGGGAGGAAATGCCAGTTCGCGGCGAAGGCGTCATTATTGACCTCCCTGATGCGTTCCAGGTCTCCGGCCTTGTCCTTGAGCGAGAACGACCGGACCGTGTATCCGTTCCGGCCCGGAGCGGCGGCGCGGGCGCCGTAGCGGCGGTCAAGATACGGTCCGATGTCGTCGTTCCTCATCGTCTGGAAGCGAGCCGACATCCGGAATCCGGCCTTTTCGAGGAGCCCGATATAGTAGGCGGGGTTATAGGTCTGGAAGAAGCTCGGCGCGGTCCCAAAGCCGTCGACCTGGAGGCCGAGCTCGGAATAATGATGGGGATTGAACGGCCCTTCGAGGACCTCGACGCCTCTGGCCCGGCAGTATGTCTCGGCTTCATCGAAAAGGCGCCGGACGGCGATCTCGTCATTCACCGATTCAAAGAAGCCGAAGAAGGCCGACCGGACGCCGAATGTTCTCTGATGGGCGCTGTTGATGATGACCGCCGTCCGGGCGACGGGCGTCCCGCCTCGATAGCCCACGAACAGGCGAAGCGTCGCGTCCGAAAAATAAGGGTTGCGCCCCGGATCGAGCGTCCTGCGGACCTCGCCGATGACCGGCGGCACCCAGAGCGGATCGCCGCGATAGACGGCGAACGGCAGACGCAGGAATTCTTCGAGCCGCATCGGGTCCGAGACGGGGGCGGCGGAATATGTCATGGGCCTATCCCTTTTCGACCTGTTCGACGACATAGTTGTCGTAGATGAATGAGAGGTCGCTCCCCTGAGAGCGCCTTCGCCAGGTCTTGCCGGGATCGGATAAGCCCATCGAGGGACGGCGGCCGTTCCCGGAACACCAGGAGATTGCGGTACGTGAGTACGGCCCGGTCCCGGGCGACGCGGACGGTTTCCCGAAGCAGGCCTTCGAAGGCCGCCGGGGACATCCATTCGAAGATGTTGGTGAAGTTGAACTTGGAGATCGTCGAGTCCTCGAGGCCGGCGAAATAGTGCTCGCAGCTGTCCGTCACGATCTCCACGCGGTCCAAGCGGCCGCGGATCACCGGAAAGCTCTCGCGCCGCAGGTAGACGGGCAGATGGGCTTCGTCGTAGAACCGGCCAAGGAGGATATAGGCGAGGAAGGTGTTCTCCTTCATCGGCAGCTGGACGAGGGCCCGCTCGGCCTTGGCGGCGAAATGGCGGCCGAACGAGAAGTCGCAGTCGAGATAAGCAAAGAAGGCCTTGTCGAAAAGCAGCGAATTGAGCCCCCGGCTGAGCATGACGCCCGTCAGGAGGCTCCACCAGGCGCCCTGCCACTTCTCGCGGTAGAGTCTCTCTCTTGCGGCCGGGTCGCTGGCCTCGAACATCTTCTTGATCAGCCGCCTTTTCCCGAACCCTGCCACGACGGTCTTCCGGAGAAGGCGCATGTACCGCTCGTAGCGCCCGGCGTGGATGATGCCCCGGGCGATCTTTCTCATGTGGCTGTCCCAGAACCGGGCCGCGTCGCCCGACAGACACGGCCGAAGCCTTTGGCGATAGCATGCGGTGCGCGTCGAGCTGGGCCGGACGCCGAAGAATTCGAGCGTGCGCCGGTAGGACAGCCTCCGGAAGGCGGCCATCTTGAGCTCGAGGAGATAGCCCTGATGAGGGTTGACGTCGAGGGCGATGACCTTGCGGGGATCGTCGAGAAGGAAGGCCAGGAGGTTGCAGCCGCCCGAGGTGATCGAAAGAACGACGTCGTCCTGACCGATCCCCAGGGCCGCCCGGTCGAGCTGAGGATCCTCCCAGCAATTGGCGTAAAGGACGTCCTTGAACAGCTTCGTCTTGATAGCCGGTTTCGCCCCCTCCTTGACGACTCCGATCTTCGTGTGGACGATCGCCCAGTCCACGACGGCCGGCAGCCCGACCGCCACGGCCCAGACGAGCTTGCCCGTGGCCGCCGCCGCGGCGAAGCCGGGGATGAAAAGAACGTAGAGGGCGTTATGCCGGATCCCGTCCCGCGTCACCGTGATCTCCTGAAGGGCCGCTTTGAGGCGGTTGAGATCGCCGAAGCGCGGGAGCAGGCGGGGCACGCGGCTCTGATAGATCGCATAGGCCCGCCCGAATTCCTTCCGGAGAGAGATCTCCTCATAGCCGATAAGCTGCGTGTAGTGCAGGAACAGAAGAACGGGAAGCAGGAGGCCACTCGGCGGAAGGCAAAGCGCGAACCCGGTGAAGGCGGCGAGGTCCGCGAGATAGATCGGATTCCGGACGAGCCGGTAAGGGCCGGAGGAAAAAAGCGCGTCGGTTTTGACCTCGAAGGACATCATCCGCCTCGATGTCAGAACGCTCCCTGACCAGATCCGGAGAAAGGAGGCCCCGGCCATGAAAAGAGCGGCCGCGAGGTAGCCCAGCGCGCGCGATCTTGCCGCGGGGATCCCGAAGAGTCCGCCGAGCGCGACGGAATTGTCGGGAAGGCCGGCAAAAACCGAGAACGAGAGGGCGCTGATGAGGCTGACCAGGCCGAAGGAAATGAAGATCCGGAATTCGAACTCGAATTTCCGGATCCTCATCGGCAGGTCCGCCATGGTCTTATCCTGTCACCGGGCTGAAGGTCCTCAGCTCCAAGGCCGCGGGAAGGACCTCGATACGGCAGGGCAGATAACCGAACATCTCGCCGTCGGCTTCAAAAGAGACCGGCTCCTCCGAGGCCAGGGACAGGCTCCGGCCGCGAAGACAGCTGAATTTCGGCGATCCGAGGTGCGTCCCCGAGTAGATCTTCGGGAAGTTCCGCAACCGTTCGGGAAGGGTCTGTCCGTGCATAAAAAGAATATCCAGCCGGCCGTCCTCGACCGTCGCTTGGGGGGCGAGCCTCATGCCACCGGCCATGGCGTTGCCGTTGGCGGCCACGATCCCGACGAATTTTCCTTCTTCTTCCGGGCCGCCGTCGACGGAGAACCAGATGGAGCGATTGGGGTAGCTCAGGGCTGTCCAGAGCGTCGCCAACCCGAAAGCCAGCCGGCCGCCGAGCTTCTTGTACCCGGCCCGGACTTTTTCGACGACCCGGCCGCCGATCCCGGCCTGGCATTCATTGACGAAATAGCGCTCGACCCGCCGGTCGCGGCCGTTCGTAAAGGTGGCCCGGCCGATATCGACCCGGCGGACGGTCCCGAGGGCGATACCGGCGCACTGGTCATCGATGCCCGCCGGCAGCCCAAGGCTCTGAGCGAACCCATGACCCGTGCCGGCGTTGACGACGCCCAGCTGCGGGCGCCTGTCCGGGGGGTTTCCCGCCTCCATCAGACCGTTGACGACTTCCTGGATCGTCCCGTCGCCGCCGACGGCGATGATGAGCTCGACTCCCCGGAGGGACGCTTCCCGGGCGGAAGAGGTCGCCTCGTCCGGCCGGCCCGTCACGAAGAGCGAGGATCCTCTGCCAAGATGGCGTTCGACAGCGGCGAGTATTTCGGCTTTGCGGCGGCCCGTCCTTCCCGCGGACGAGGCCGGATTGAGGATGATGTGAGTGCTTCGTTCGCCCATATGCGTGTTCCTCATGATCCTCATGTCGACATCAATATGGGGGTGGAGAAGCGGGGAGTTGTTAGAAAAGTGTCAAGAACGTGTCAAGAAACATTCGGCCCACCGGCTGGGCGCCCGGGCTGGCCCTGATGCCGGCCCTCTGATTGTGATATAATGAGTTGTCAGTGCAATTCCGAGTGGCCCAACTTCCAACCAGAAAACACTCGGTCCCGGTCTAGTCTGACCGCGGCAAGACGGCGATCCTGGGGCCGCTTCTCTCTCTCATCGGCCAAAGGACCGGAACAGGGGGCATGAAGGAGAAGACCGTCATGGCAGACAGCTCAGCCAATTCGACCTTTAAACGCATCGCTTTCATCGGCAACTACATGCCGCGGCAGTGCGGCATCGCCACGTTCACCACCGATCTCTGTGAGGCCATCGCCGTTGAATATGCCGGCACGACCTGTATCGCCCTGCCTGTCAACGACACCGAGGCCGGCTATGACTATCCGGCCCGCGTTCGGTTCGAGCTGACGGAGAAGGATATCGACTCGTACCGCCGCGCCGCCGATTTCCTGAATATCAACAATGTCGACCTGGTGTGCCTGCAATTCGAATACGGCATTTTCGGCGGACAGGCGGGCAGCCACATCCTGGCCCTCTTGCGCGAACTGCGCATGCCCATCGTCACGACATTGCACACCATTCTGAAGGAGCCCGACCCCGATCAGCGCCGGGTGCTGGAAGAAGTCGCCGCCCTGTCAGACCGGCTGGTCGTCATGAGCGAACGCGGGGCGGAATTCCTGCGGACGATCTACAGTGTGCCGCCGGAGAAGATCGATCTGATCCCCCACGGCATCCCCGACGTGCCCTTTGTCGACCCGAGCTTCCACAAAGACCTGTTTGGCGTCGAAGGCAAGACCGTTTTGCTCAGCTTCGGCTTGCTGTCGGCGAACAAGGGGATCGAAAAGGTCATCGCCGCCCTGCCCGCCATTGTGGCCCGCTATCCGGACGTCGTGTATATTGTTGTCGGCGCGACCCATCCCCACGTGATGCAGCACGAAGGAGAGACGTATCGGCTGTCTCTGCAATGGCTGGCCCAAGAGAAGGGCGTGGAAGGTCACGTGATCTTCTACAACCGTTTTGTCAGTCTGGAGGAACTCGTTGAGTTCATCGGCGCGGCGGATATCTACATCACGCCTTATCTCAACGAGCAGCAGATCACGTCCGGCACACTGGCCTATACGGTGGGTGCGGGCAAGGCCGTGATCTCGACCCCCTACTGGTATGCGGAAGAGATGCTGGCCGAGGGACGGGGCGCGCTGGTGCCGTTCCGAGATCCGGCGGCCTTGGCCGAACAGGTCATTGACCTGCTGGACAACGAGGCCGAGCGCCACGCCATGCGCAAGCGGGCCTATCTGTTGGGACGGGAGATGATCTGGCCGCAGGTGGCGCGTCGCTACATGGAGAGCTTTGAACGCGCCCGCGCCGAACGCCGGCATTTCGCGCCCCCGGGCTTCACGGTCAAGGCGCTCGACAAACATCCGGGCGAGCTGCCGCCTCTCAAGCTGGATCACCTGCGCCACATGACGGACGAGACCGGCATGTTGCAGCACGCCATTTTCACGGTCCCCAACTATCGCGAGGGCTACACGACCGACGACAATGCCCGCGCCCTGATGGTGAGCGCGCTCCTGGAGGAGCTGGGCATCAAAGAGTCCTTCGAACTGGCGTCCCGCTATCTCGCCTTCGTCTGGTATGCCTTCAATACCGAGACCGGCGCTTTCGCAACTTCATGGATTACCAGCGCCACTGGCTGGAAGACGAGCGGCTCGGACGACAGCCACGGCCGCGCCCTGTGGGCGTTGGGCACCGTGTTGGGCCGTTCCGACCACACCCGCCCTCCATAGTATGGCCGGCTGGTTGTTCGAGCAGGCTTTGCCGGCCATTCTCGACACGACCAGCCCGCGGGCCTGGGCCTTCGCGCTCATCGGCATCCATGAGTACCTGCGGCGGTTCGCCGGTGACCGGAGGGCCAGCCAGGTCCGGGAGGAATCTGGCGGGGCGGCTGCTGACGTTGTATCAAGCGCCACCGCTCGGACGAATGGCGCTGGTACGAAGATGGGCTGACCTACTGCAACGCCGCGCTGCCGCATGCCTTGCTGATGTGCGGCCAATGGATGCCGAATAAGGACATGACCGAAGCCGGACTGGAGTCGCTCGGCTGGCTGGCCGATCTGCAGCGCGCGGACGCCGGCGGGGGGCATTTTGTCCCCATCGGCTCCAACGGCTTTTATCAGCGCGGCGGTGAGCGCGCCCGGTTCGATCAACAGCCGGTGGAGGCGCAGGCCATGGTCTCCGCCTGCCTCGAAGCCTACCGGGTCACGGGAGACAAACGCTGGCGCAAGGAAGCCCGGCGGGCCTTCGAATGGTTCCTCGGGCGCAACGACCTGAATCTCCCCATCTACGACCCGACGACCGGCGGTTGTCGGGACGGTTTGCATCCCGACCGCCCGAACGAGAATCAGGGCGCGGAGTCGACGCTGGCCTTTCTCCAGTCCTTGCTGGAACTGCGCCTGGCTGAGAATGAACTCTTATCTCTGGAGAAACGATCCCCATGAGCAATCACCACCCCGAACTCTTTCACCGTCATAAGCACAATCCCATCTTGACGGCCGCCGATTGGCCCTATCCGGTCAACAGCGTGTTCAATCCCGGCGCCACGCTGCTGCCCGACGGCACGACGCTGCTTCTGTGTCGCGTGGAGGACCGGCGCGGGCAGTCCCACCTCTGTGCGGCCCGCTCCGCCAATGGCGTGGATGACTGGCAGATCGATCCCCAGCCCACCCTGTTGGCCGATCCCGAAGCACTTTCCGGAAGAGCTGTGGGGCATTGAAGACCCGCGCATCACCTATCTTCCCGAACTGAGCAAGTACGCCGTCGTCTACACCGCCTACTCACGCGACGGCCCGGGCGTGGCCCTGGCGCTCACGGAAGATTTCCGCCGCTTCGAGCGCTATGGCGTGATCATGCCGCCGGAAGACAAAGATGCGGCCCTGTTTCCTCATCGTATCGGCGGTCGTTGGGCTTTGATCCATCGCCCGGTCAGTTCTCCCAGGGCCAATATGTGGATGTCCTATTCGCCCGACCTGCGCCATTGGGGCGGCCACAAGCTGATGATGGAAGCCGGCGCGGCGGGTGGTGGGACGCCAACAAGATCGGCCTCTCCCCGCCGCCCATCGAGACTCCCGAAGGGTTGGCTGATGATCTACCACGGAGTCCGGCAGACCGCGGGCGGCTCGCTGTACCGGCTGGGACTGGCGCTGTTTGATCTGAACGCGCCGGACCGTTGCCTCAAGCGCGGCGATGAGTGGATCTTTGGCCCGGAAGCGCATTACGAACAGCACGGGGACGTCGGCAACGTCGTCTTTCCTTGCGGCTACACCATCGCCCCCGATGGCGACACCATCCACCTGTATTACGGAGCGGCGGATACGAGCATCGCCCTGGCCACCGGCAGTGTTCGCGCCATTCTGGAGTGGCTCGGATAGAACAGATGAAGATCTTGCTTATCTCCCCTTCGGTCGATCCGAGTGAAAAGACCAATAAGCAGATGTTAATGCCGCAGTTGGCGTTATTCATCCTCCAGGGCCTGACTCCCAAGGAGCATCAGGTCGTCATGCTTGATGAAGAAGCCGAGGATATCGATCTCGAGCAGGACTGCGAACTTGTCGGGATCAGTTTCATGACGTCCAATGCCTCCCGCGCCTATTGGCTTGCCCGGGAATTCAAGAAGAGAGGAAAAACTGTCGTTTTGGGCGGCGTGCATCCGACGCTGCTCCCCGATGAGGCATCGCCCTATGGCGATTCCGTCGTGATCGGCGAAGCCGAGGGTGTATGGACCGAGTTGCTTGAAGACTATCAGAAGGGCTGTCTGAAGAAGACCTACCATAATCCAAGGCCTGACCTTTCGACATATGTGCCCAAGGACTTCAGCAAGATCACCAAGCGCCACCTTTTCGGCATGGTGCCTATCATGACGACCCGCGGCTGTCCTTACCATTGCGATTTCTGCTGCGTCACGGATCTTTTCGGCAAAGAGATACGCCATATCCCCATCGAAAATGTCGTGAGGGATATCAAAGAGTCGGGCAAAAGGATCTTCATGTTCCTTGATGATAATATCATCGGACATCCGAGCTATGCCAAGGAGCTCTTCGCCGCCCTCAAACCCCTCAAGATCTCCTGGGTCGGTCAGTCGTCCATCTCCCTCCTGGTCAAGGACGACGAGCTTCTGAAGCTGGCCGTCGAAAGCGGCTGCAAGGGTCTGTTTGTCGGGCTCGAGAGCATCAAGGAAACTCAGATGAGCTCCTTGCGGAAATCGTTCCTCTCCCTGCAAGGATTGGAAGACGGCCTGAAAAAAGTGCGTCAAGCCGGGATATTCATCTTGGCCTCGATGATCTTCGGTTTTGACGAAGACACAAAAGACGTCTTTGATGAGACTGTCAAGTTCCTTCAAAAGAACAAGGTCCATTCGGTCGCTTTCAATGTTCTTACGCCGTACCCAGGGACGAAGACTTTCCAGACAGATGAAGGAGCAAGGCCGGTTGCTCACCGGCGATTGGAAATACTACGACCACAGCACCGTGGTCTTTAAGCCAAAGAACATGTCGCCTTATGAATTGATGGTCGGCAAGATAAGAGCCAGAAAGGCGTTCTACAGCCCCTGGTCGATCCTCAGGCGGCTTCCGGCGAACTACCGCCATCCCCTGGTCTATCTGGCCATGAACTGGGGTCATTTCAAAGGCGTCAGGGTGGAAGAGAAGAGGTTGGCTCTCGTCGAGAGGGATCTGTATGCCGTTCCCGCTGACGGACCTTTTTCCAGGAACGGGGCTTAGGGTTTAGGCGTGGTATCCGGCAGATCATCGCCTGCCGTCTTGGTGTATCTCCGGCCTTCCTCGTAGAGGTCAAAATCCTCTTGGCTGTCCATGCGCACTCTTTTTCTCTTCCCTTCGTCCGTCCTGAAGATCACCAGATAAGCATGCTTCGAGAGAGTCCAGGTCTTCTTCGCCTCGACGGTCCCCGACCATTCCTTGCGTCGTTCCCTTCTTCTCATGGACCAGGGCAGAACCCCGAGCAGACCGTCCAAGATCTCCAGCAGCACGTCGAACATTTCTAAGGCTCCCTTCTGTCCCGCCGCAGGCCAAGGGCGGATCTCTCCGCTCAGGCGAGCGGCAAGACGACCGAGAATGTCGTCCCTTCGCCGACCCTGCTCTTGACGGACACCGACCCCCTATGGGCCAGGGTGATGTGCTTGACGATGGACAGGCCGAGGCCCGTGCCGCCCAGCTTCTTGGACCGCGACTTGTCGACGACGTAAAACCTCTCGAAGACATGGGGCAGATGCTCGGCACTGATGCCGGGGCCTGTGTCTTCGACCTCGAGAGCCAGCTTGACCTCGCGGACCGACAGGCGAACTTTCACAGATCCCTTCTCTGTATACTTGATGGCGTTGTCAACGAGGTTGAGAAGGAGACCCTCCATTTGTCCGGGATCGGCCTGGATCACGGGAAGACCGGCGGGGGCTTCCAGAGAAAGCACGAGTCCTTTGTCCTTCGCCCGCTTCTCGAACATCTTGAGGATGGACTCCGCCATGGGCTTCAAGTCGACTTCGGTTTTGTCGATCTTCGGTCCGCGCTCTTCGAGTTCCGACAGAACAAGGAGGTCTTCGACAATGGCGATCATGCGCTCGGTGTTCCTGCGGATGATCTCGAGGTAGGGACGGTTCTCCTCCTCCGCCCTGGTCTCGATCGTTTCGAGGAACCCTTTGATCGCCGTCAGCGGAGTTCTGAGCTCGTGGGAAACGTTGACGACGAAGTCCTTCTTGGCCTTTTCGAGGGCCCGGATCTCGGTGATGTCATGGAGGGTCACGACCAGCCGGTCCCCGGTCGTGAGATGGGCGACGCTGCAAAAATAAACGTGGTCCCCGATCGCTCCTTCATCGGACGTTTCCCCCCTCGAGGCCCGGGCCTTCCGGACGGCTTCCGACAGGGCCGAGCTTCGCACCATCTCCCAGAAATGACGGCCTTCCGGATTCTCATTCTGAACGATGCGGCGGAAGCTCGCGTTACAGAGCTCGATCCGGTCGTCCTTCCCCAGCACGCACAAGCCCTCCCGCATGGAGCCCAGGATGCCCTGGATCTCCTCGTTCTTCCTCCGGATCTCGTCGAAGAGGGTCCTGAGCTTCCCCGTCATGGCATTGAAGCTCTGGGCGAATCTCTTGAATTCCCCGCTCCGCCGGGCCGAGACGGTGACCTCAAAATCCCCCGCAGCCACTCGAGAGGAGGCGTCGATGACCTCACGGACCGGCCCTGAGACGGACCGGCTGAGGAAGAAGACCGTCAGCAGGGCGACCAGGATCATCAGCCCGACGGCTTTGAGGAGTTCTCTGCGAAAGACGCCCAGGAGCGCCTCGAGGTTCTTCATGAACAGGCTCAGCCTGAGGGCTCCCACGACCCGTCCCGAAGACTCTATCGGGACGCTCATATACACCATCTCCTGCTTCAGGGTCGCGCTCCGGCGGATGGACATCCGTTTTTCGCCGTTGAGAGCGGCTTGGATCTCCGGGCGATAAAAGTGGTTTTCCATGTCGCGGGCTTCCTTCTCCGAATCGGCGAGAACCTTGCCCGTCATGTCGATGACAGTGATCCGTGTCTCCGTCTGCTTGCTGAAGGCGGCGACGAGCCCTTGCAGGTCGCCCGCCCCGGAGCCCGTCAGATAGGGAGCGATCTGGGGCTCGAGCAGGACCGCCATGTGCCCCAGGGAAGAGGTCTTCTCCTCGATGTTATGCTTCCGCATCAACGGCAGAGCAAAAAGCATGACGGCCATGGCCAGCAGGATGATGACGGCCGCATACCCGGAGAAGATCCTGATGAAAAGCGTCTTTTTCATTCTTCCAGCTTGTAGCCCACGCTGCGGATGTTCTTGATGAGCGAGCCGGCAGGGCCCAGCTTCTCCCTGAGGTTCCTGATATGGACGTCGACCGTCCGATCGATGACGGCCTTTTCCTGGCCCCAAAGGAAATCGAGGATCTGGTCCCGGGTGAACACCCGGCCCTTGCGCGAGGCCAGGAGCTGGAGGATCTTGAATTCCGTGGCCGTCAGGTCCACCTTGGCTCCTCCGGAGATGACCTCGAACCTGTCGAGGTCGATGACCAAATGACCTATGACGATCCGCCGGGCGGCATCCCCTCCCCCGGGCCGCCTGAGGACGGCATGGATCCGGGCGACGAGCTCCTTGATGGAGAAGGGCTTGGTGACGTAGTCGTCCGCGCCGAGTTCGAGCCCGACGACCTTGTCGGATTCGTCGCCCCGGGCGGTCAGCATGATGATCGGAATATCGGCGAAGCCCTCGGTTTTCCGGATGTGACGGCAGACCTCGAGGCCGTCGGTGCCGGGCAGCATCAGGTCGAGGAGGATGAGGTCCGGCTTTTCTTTTCCCAGAAGATCGTAGAGGTCCTCCGCCTCCTGGAATCCCTCAAAGCGGTATCCGGCCTTCCGGAGGTTGACTTTCAGCAGCTCGAGAATGTCGGGCTCGTCGTCGAGGGCGGCGATCACCTGCGGCATGGTCTCACCTTACACCCTTTATGATGCGTCATTATAGACAATATATCCCTCTTAACACAGCTTTTATCAAATCTTAACAATCCTCTGCTCCAATGACCCTGAAAGCATGCCGTTATGACCCAACTCGCAGCCGTCGTCACCCTGCTCGTATCGATCGCTCTTTCGGCTTGGTGTTTCCGAGGGATCGTGCGCCGTTATCAGACCCTCCTGGGATTCCCTTGGCTTCTTTCGGCGGCCTTCGCGGCCGCCGCGGTCGTCGCGGTTTTTGCTCTCCATATGCTCCTCGATCCCTAGCACGAGATCCGCCTTCGCGCCGCCATCGGGCTGAAGAGCGATCAGGCTCAACCGGCGCAGCCCTTGAGGCCGGTCGCCCGGCCTTCCTCGATATGGTGCTTGATCGTCCTGCCCCTGACCATGTAGATGACGTCCTCGCCGATATTCGTGGCGTGGTCGGCGATCCGTTCGAGATGCCGGCCGACGAGGATCAAGTCGACGGCCCGGGGGATCGTCCCGGGGTCCTGCATCATGTACGTCAGCAGCTCCCGGAAGACCTGGTCGTTGAGCTGGTCGACCTTGTCGTCCCGCTCGCAAACATCACGAGCCAGTTTGTCGTCGCCACGGATAAACGCGTTGAGGGCGTCGCGGACCATTTCCTGGGCGATCAGGGCCATGTGAGGGATATCGATGAGAGGCTTGAGCTGCGGGCTCTTCAGAAGATCGATGGCCCTCTCGGCGATGTTGACGGCCAGATCGCCGATGCGTTCGACGTCGCCGCTGATCTTCATGGCCGAGGTGATGAACCGCAGGTCCGCGGCCATGGGCTGGCGGAGGGCGAGAAGGCGCAGGCCCATCTCATCGATCTCGATGTCCAGGAGGTTGACGGCCTCCTCCCCGTCGAGGACCTGGCAGGCGAGTTTCTCATCGCGGTCCTTGAGGCTCCGGATGGCCAGGGCGATCTGCTCCTCGGCCCGAGTGGCCATCTCCAGGAGCTTCTCCTTAAGCGTCTTCAGCTCGTCGTCGAACGGGCGTTCCATCTTGGACATGGCTCCTCCCCTGGGCTCCTGAGAGGCCGCGCTCATCCGAACCGTCCGGTGATGTAGTCCTCGGTCAGCTTGTTGGCCGGAGCCGTGAAGACCTTCCCGGTCCGGTCGAACTCGATGAGCTCCCCGAGCATCATGAAGGCGGTGTAATCGGAGACGCGGGCCGCCTGCTGCATATTGTGGGTGACGATGACGACCGTGTAGCTGGTTTTGAGGTGTTCTATCAGGTCCTCGACTTTGGCCGTGGCGATGGGATCGATGGCCGAAGCAGGGCTCATCGAAGAGGATGACCTCCGGCTCCACGGCCAGTGCCCGGGCGATGCACAGGCGCTGCTGCTGCCCCCCGGACAGGGCAAAGGCGTTTTCGTCGAGCCGGTCCTTGACCTCTTCCCAGAGGGCCGCCCCCCGGAGGCTCCTTTCGACGGTCGCCTCGATCGCCTTCCTGTCCCTCATCCCGTTGATCCGGAGCCCGTAGGCGATGTTGTCATAGATCGACTTCGGGAACGGGTTGGGCTTCTGGAAGACCATGCCCACGCGCCGCCGGAGCTCGACGACGTCGACGTCGGGCGCATAGATGTCCTGGCCGTCGAGGAGGATGCGGCCCTCGACCCGCGTCCCGGCGATGACATCGTTCATGCGATTGAGGGTCCTGATGAACGTCGATTTGCCGCAGCCCGAAGGGCCGATGATCGCCGTCACTTTCTTGTCGTAACAATCGATGGTGACGTTCTTGAGGGCCCGGGTCGGACCGTAATAGAAATCGAGATTCTCGGTCCTGAACTTGATGGGGGGTCTTTCACTGCTCATCGGTGTTTCCTTCGCAGCCGGTACCGGAGGACGACAGCCGTCATGTTCAAGCCGAGGACGAGCCCGATCAGGACGAGCGCGGTCCCGTAGGCCAACGGGCGGACCTGCTGGATGGCGTGGTGTTGGGTGGCCATGATGTACAGGTGATAAGGGAGGGCCATGAACTGGTCGCCCAGGGATCTCGGGAGGAACGGCAGGTAGAAGGCCGCTCCGGTGAAGAGGATCGGCGCCGTCTCGCCCGCGGCCCTGGCCAGGCCGAGGACGGTCCCCGTCAGCATGCCCGGGATCGCGTAGGGCAGGACGTTGGTCCGGATGGTCTGCCACTTGGTGGCGCCGAGTGCCATGGCCCCCTCGCGATAGGAGTTGGGGATGGTCTTCAGCGCCTCCTCGCTGGCGGTGACCGTCCACGGCAGGGTCATCAATCCCAGCGTCAGCCCGGCCGAAAGGATGGACGTCCCGAAGCGCATCGCGTTCACGAACAGGATGACCCCGAACAGGCCGTAGACGATGGACGGCACACCCGAGAGGTTGCGGATGGAAAGCCGGATCAGCCGTGTCAAGCGGGACTGCCTGGCGTATTCGTGGAGGTAGATCGCCGCGCTCATGCCCAGCGGCACGGCGAGGACGGCCGTGATGAGGGTCACGAGGAATGTGCCGACGATGGCCGGGAAGATGCCGCCCTCGGTCATGCCGCGCCGCGGCGCTTCCGTCAGGAACTCCCAGGAGATCGCCCCGCCCCCCTTCTTGCCGATGTCGTACAGGAAGAGCAGGAGGACGGCCAGGACGAGGCCCATCGCGGCCCGAAGCGCCAGGAACCCGACCGCCTGGACGATCCCCTTCCTGGTCGACGTCTTCATTGCTCCCGCTCCTGATACTTGTGCAGGACGACGTCGGCGACCAGGTTGACGGCGAAGGTGATGACGAAGAGGACGAGGCCGATGGCGAACAGGGCGTAATAGTGGGTGGTGTAGTAAGGCACCTCGCCCAGCTCGATGGCGATGCCCGCCGTCATCGTCCGGACCGAATCCAGGAAGCCGTGGGGAAAGGCCCTGGCGTTGCCCGTGGCCATCAGCACGGTCATCGTCTCGCCGATCGCCCGGCCCATGCCCAGCATGACCGCCGCGATGATGCCCGAGAGGCCGGCCGGCAGCTTGACCCGCAGGAGGGTCTGCCAGCGGGAAGCGCCGAGCGCCAGAGAGGCTTCGTTATAGGCCTTGGGCACCGCGTTGAGGGAATCCTCGGAGATGCTGATGATCGTCGGAAGGGCCATGATGGCCAGCAGGACGCTTCCGTTCGCGGCGTTCAGCCCGTTGCCCGTGTGGAAGATCTTTGACAAGGCGGGCCCGATGAGGACGATGCCCAGGAAGCCGATGACGACGGAGGGGATGCCGGCCAGGATCTCGACGATCGGCTTGAGGATCTCCCGGACCCGCCAATGGGCGACGTCGGATAGGTAGGCCGCGACCGCGATCCCGATCGGGACGGCCAGGAGAAGGGCCCCGCCCGTGACCATGATCGTGCTCATGACCATGGACAGGATCCCGTATTCGGCCTTTTCCGGGGACGTGGGGTCCCACGCCTTGCTTAGCAGGAACTCCGAGAGCTTGATCTCGCGGAAGGCAGGGACGGCCGTCAAGACGAGCGTCAGGAAGATCCCCACGAGGACGAGGACCGCCAAGACGCCGCAGGTAAAGAAGAAGGCCCTGATCCCGGCTTCTTTAAGATGGCTCAGCTTCTTTTTACGCATCGCCCCATCGGAGACCCTTTCCCCGGTTCACTTGAAGTTCTTATCGTTGGCCGCCTTGTACTTGCCCTCGCCGACCGTGAAGAAGCCCTCTCTCTCGACGACGGCCTGTCCTTCGGGGCCGACGATCCAACCCAGGAACTGGGCGACGTCGCTCTTGGGCTTGCCGTTCGTAGCCATGTAGAGAGGCCGGGAGATCGGATAGGCGCCGGAGTCGACGGCGGCCTTGTCGGTAGGAAGGAAACCCGTCCCGTTCGGCTCCTTGGAGATCTTGAGGACCTTGAGGCCCTTGCGGATCTTGCCGTCCCGGTCGTGGAGATACCCGACACCGACGTAGCCGACGGCGCCTTCATCCTGGATGATGCCCTCGATGATCTGGGCGTTGCCGTTCATCTCTTTCATGTCGGCCGAATAGTTCTTGTTGCCGAGGACGAACTCCTGCATGAAGACGTATGTGCCGGAATTGGACTGCCGCCCGTAGAGGGACACGGCCTTGTCCATACCGCCTACGGCCTTCCAGCTCTTGACATCGCCGCGGTAGAGGGCGCCCACCTGGGCCACGGTCAGCTGCTCGAGCGGGTTCTTTTCGTTGACGACGATGCTCAGGCCGTCGACGGCGACGACGAAGAACCGGGGGCTCACGCCCTTCTCCCAGGCCTGATCGATCTCTTTCGGCTTCCACTCCCGGGAGCTATTGGCGATGTCGCAGGTCTGATTGATCAGCCCGGTGATGCCCGTGCCTGAGCCGCCGCCGAGGACGGCGATGGCGGCGCCCGGCGTCTTGCCCATGTACTCCTCGGCCAGGATCTGGACGAGGTTGACCATGGTGTCGGAGCCCTTGACCTGGATCATCTTCCGCGGCCGGGGCGGCCGGCAGCAGGATCCCGAGGAGGGCCAGGCTCAGGACCATGATGATGATCGTTCTTTTCATCTTATTTCTCCTTTGTGTTCTTTCCGGGACATGGCTTGAAGGGATATTCGCGGCGCCTCAGAAGGACAGGAAGAACGTGAGGTTGAAGACGACATCGCTGTCCCTCGTGGCGTTAGCGTTGTAGCGGAGGCCATTCTTATAAGCATAGAACCAGACGTTGGGCTGTAGCTTCCAGCTGGCGTGGTAGGGCGCCCATTCGAAGCCGACGATGACCAGGCTCATGTCAAGGTCCCGGTCCAAGCTGTTCGGGATATAGCTGTCGTAGCGCGCGAACAGCTGGAGCTTGTCGGGCTTGGCCGTATATCGGGCGAAGGTGGACCAGCCGCTCCGATCATACTTCTCGCCGTCCGTCTGATTGAGGTCGGCCTTGAACGTGAACCATTCGCCGGCAACGACCAGGTTCTTGACCATCTCGAAGAAGGCGTCGACCTTGTAGATCGAGGCGCCGGGCTTGGTTTCGGCGGGAAGGGAGGCGACAGGAAGCTTCCGCTCATAATCCATGTATCCGACGAAGGAAAGGCCCGCGACGAGGGCTGACCTGGGCCTGCAGCTCGACTTCCTTGTACTGGTCGTTCTCGGCGTGCGAGTAATGTGTGCCGTTATAATAGCCGCCGGCGAACCGGAAGTACTTGGCGACGGAATACTTCAGCGCGGCGCCGATATCGGCGCTCGTGGCCATGATGTTCGCCTTGGTAATGTCCTGGTAACCGTCCACGAGGGTCTTGGCGACGCTGCGCAGCCCCCAGCGCTCCTCGGCCGGCTTGAAGGTCAGGGTCTCGATCATGCCCACGTTGATGACCATCTTGGGGATGAGGAAGTTCGCGTATTCGAGATAGAGGTGTTTGATGAACGGGCGGAGCTTGTCGTCCTTGCTCAGGGAAGCGCCCGTCACGGGTGTTCCCGTCAGCGTGACCCCTGTCACGTTGGCCGTATTGTCGGCGTCGATGCGAAAACGAAACTTCAGGTTGTCGCTGATCTTGTTCTCATAGGTGAAGTAGGCCCGTCGGAAGACGAACTGGCTGTTGAGGTAGGCCGTGGTGTCCGAGGCCGGCTTGAGAGTGCCCGGTCCGGCATTGGACAGGAAGTACCGGTAGTCCAGATAGATGGTGGTCGTGAAGGTTTGGGGCGGGGGTGGCGTCGTCTGGGCCTTCAGCTTCATCAGGCTGACCGTCAGCAACAGCATCATCAGGCCAATAACCTTGCGCATCCGTGAGTCTCCTTTTTTAGTTTTCATCAGCCCCATCATAAGGAGATCGAGTTAAGGCCCGATTAAGAAACGCTCAAGTATCGGTTAAGAAAGCGCCCACTGGGGCGCCCGTCTTTGTCCTCCGGCAATGCGTCGGCTTGACATACATAGAACTGTTATGTATTGTAGTCCTAGGTAAAGGAATCCAGCCGCCGTGAACATCGACAAGGACCTCGTAGCCGCCTCGGCCACGCCGCTGGTGCTCGCCATCCTCAGCGAGGGCGAAAGCTACGGTTACGCCATCATCAAGAGGGTGGCCGAGCTGTCCGGCGGCGAGCTTCAATGGACCGACGGCATGCTCTACCCGCTCCTGCACCGCCTCGAGCGCAACGGCCTGGTCGAGGCGTTCTGGGGCAGCTCGGAAACCGGCAGGCGGCGCAAGTACTACCGCCTGACCCGGTCAGGCGCGGAGCACCTCGACAGGCAGCGCCGCCAATGGCAAGTCGTGGATCTGGCCATGAGGGGCCTTCGTGCAGCGCCGTCGGACGGGAAGAACGGCCGGTCTGACCGACTTCGAGAGGAGTGATAACGTGACGAACAAGGCGAGCCTGGAAGAACGGATCGGGCAGTGGCGGCAGTACCTCCAGAGACGGCAGGCGGTCCATTCCGCCGACGTCGCGGAGCTCGAGGACCACCTGCGCAGCCAGATCGACGCGCTGCGCGGGGCGGGCCTCGACGAGGACGAAGCGTTCCTGGTGGCCGTCAAACGCCTGGGCAAGCTGGACGCTCTGGCGGGCGAATTCGCGACCGAACATTCCGAGCGTCTCTGGAAGCAGCTCGTGGGCTCTCCCGGGAGCGAGGCGCCATCGACGACCAAGCCACGCGATGCCGCCGTGGCCGTCGGGCTGGCGATCGCCGCGGCCGTGGCTTTCAAGGTCCCCGAGCTCTTCGGCGTCCGCTTTCTGGAGCCCTCAGCGAACACCGAGTTCTATATGCGTAATCTCAGTCTCTTCGTCCTCCCCTTCCTGGCCGTCTTCTTTGCGTTGAGACGCGGCCTTCAAAGGAGCGGATGGTACTGGCTCGCGGTTCCGTTCGCCGCGGCGGGACTGCTGGCGAATATCTTTCCGTTCGGACCCGACAGCCATACCGGAATGCTGACCGCGATGCATCTTCCGATCGCGCTGTGGCTGATGGTGTTTTACGCCTACGCGGGCGGCCGCTGGCGCCACCATGATCAGCGCATGAACTATGTGCGGTTCTCCGGCGAGTGGTTTATCTACTACACGCTCATCGCGCTCGGCGGAGGCGCCCTGATGGGCCTCACGCTCTTCATCTTCAAGGCCATCGGCCTCAACGCGGAAAGGGCGATCACGGGATGGGTGATGCCGTGCGGAGCAATGGGAGCGGTGATCATCGGCGCGTGGCTGGTGGAGCATAAGCAGAGCGTCGTCGAGAACATGGCCCCCGTGCTCACCTGGCTCTTCACACCGCTCTTCTCGGCGCTGCTCCTCATCTTCGTGGCGGCCATGATCTGGACGGGCAACCCCATCGGCGTCGAGCGGGAGGTGCTCATCGGATTCGACGTGCTGCTGGTCGTCGTGCTGGGCCTGCTCCTTTACGCCATTTCGGCCCGCGATCCGCTTGCGCCTCCCGGCCGATTCGACGTCCTCCAACTCCTGCTGGTGGCGTGCGCCCTCATCGTGGACGCGCTCGCCCTGTGGGCGATCGCCACGCGCATCTCCGAATTCGGGTTCAGTCCCAATAGGACGGCGGCGCTCGGCTTGAACCTGCTGCTGCTCGTGAATTTGGCCTGGTCGGCCGTTCTCTATGCGCGCTTCCTTCGCCGGCGCGCCCCTTTTGCCCGCCTCGAGCGCTGGCAGACGGCCTACATGCCTGCGTTCGCCGTCTGGGCGTGGTTCGTGACGGCGCTCTTTCCGGTCATTTTCAACTATCGTTAAGGAACAACCGGCGCGAGGGATCGAACTTCCGCCCTACCGATTACGTCTAGGGTTTTAGAGACCCGAACATCATGGAGGACAACATGAAAAGACTGATCATCGCGGTCGGCTTGGCCGTCTTGGTTTTCGCCGCCGGCGCCCAATCACAGACCTCGGGCGAGACAAAAGCCGGGACTGTGGAACAGGAACTGCTGAACCTGATGCAAGATTGGATGAATGCAGAGGTCAAGGCCGACATGGCTTTCCTTGACGCGTTCATTACAGAGGACTGTGTCATAACGGACCCGTCAGGCGCCGTCTGGACCAAGGCCCAGTTTCTGGGGGGCCTGAAGTCCGGGGAGGGCGCGGTGCTATCTTTTGTGCTTGACAACATGAAGGTCCGCGTCTATGGAGAGGCAGCCGTGGTGAACGGCCGCATGACCGCCGAGCAGACGTTCAAAGGGCAGGATATCAGCGGCCAGTATCAATGCACCGACGTGTTCATTAAAAAGGCGGGCCGCTGGCAGTGTGTCGCCATACACCTATCAAAGTTAGCTCAGTGATAACAGCTTGACGGGGCCTGGTATGGCACAGAAACGAAAGAATCGGGGCATGCCGGGCGTATGCTATTGATCGCAATGCTGTTTATGGGGCTGGAAAGCGTGGAGCCAGCGAGAGGGATCGAACCTCCGACCTGCTGATTACGAACGAACTGCTCTAGCGTTTCATGTTACTGATAATAAAAGTAATTAGCCGGGGCGCAAAATCGATTGTGCTCAGATTGTGCTCACCTGAGGCGCCGTTCGATCATTTCGCCAAACGCACGACTTCCGATACGACCGAGACGAGAAGGTCCGGCTGGCTAAACGGGATCATATGGCCGCTCTTCTCGGCGACGACCATTGTGGCGCCCTTGATCGATGCCGTCAATCGCTCGTGGGACTCCCGCCAGGCCTTCTGTTCCTCCGGCTTGGGGAGGAAAGCGATCCCGGCGGTGATCACTCTCGCCGGGATGCCTTCCGGGATGACGGCCTTGCGCGCGACGGCGACCTTTTCGGCCAGGTTGCTGTCCGGCCCGCCGACCATACGGACCAGGGCTCGTTCCGACTTGCTGAGCGTTTCCGGCCGGGAGGTGTCGAACGGGAAGCTTCCCCATCATGGGATGGTTGTTACAGTAATCGACCCCGAACGTGTCGACGAATTCGACCGAGAAGGGGTCGACAAAGACGAGACCCCGGACCGCATCAGGGTGCTCGGCGGCTTCGAAGCGGATCAGGAATCCCCCGTAGGAATGCCCAACGAGGATGAGGTTCCGATCGAGGCCGAGGGTCCTGAGCCCGCGCCACAAGGCGGCCGTATCCTCGCGAAGGTCGTATTTCGTCTACGGCAGGTCGCTCTTTCCGAATCCGGCGCGGTCATAGGCGATGACGGTTGCCCCGGTTTCCTGCGCCAGCCGCGGGGCCAACGCGTTCCACTCGGTCGAATCCATCCCGCCGCCGGACTCGAGGAGGATCGCGGGTCCCCGGCCCGGGATGATCCGGAAGTTAAGATTGTAACCCCCGACGTCGACCAACTTTTCAACGGCCTGGGAGGCCTGATCCTGCGCCGCCGCCGGTGTCGTCACCGGCGCCATGATGGCGAGCGCTAGCAAGGCGCATTTCAGGGCGGGGAAAAGGCTCATGGGGCGAATCGTAGTCTGACAGGACATGTTATTAACCTCTCCTGGCCTGCTTATTCATGACACCCGGCCCGCCTCGTTCAATCCCAGACCGGACGCATCCATCCAATAGACGCCGAAGGTGCCCCGGTCGTACTTCAGGAAAAAAAAGAATTTCCCGTCCGGGGAGACGTACGGGCAAACCGCGCCAGCCGGAGTCTCCAAGCGCCTGGCGGACTTCCAGCGGCCGTCCTCCCCTCGAAAGCTAACCCAGATGTCGGAATCGCGGAGGAAGATCAGGTATCGGCCGTCTGGAGAGACGAAGGGGCTGCCCTCATGGGCCTCGGAGTTGACCGCCACGTCGAGGCTGACGGGATTCGCGAACCCTCCATCCCGGGGGTCGGCCGCGAACACGTCGTCCAGGCCCTTTGAGCCACGCCGCTCGGAGCCAAAATACAGGATTCCCGAGGCCTCGACGGACACCTGCCAGTGAAGAGGCTCGTCATTGACCTCGGGGCCGAGCGGGACCGGTTCTCCCCAGCCGCTGGCCGCCCGTTCGACGTACCAGACTCGTTCTCGTCTCCGGTCACCTGGCCAGCGCGGACGATCAGAGTTGAAGTACAGCTTCCGGTCATCGGGAGACAACTTCGGACCATCCCCGCCCTCGTCCCGGGTGAAAGGTGCCGCTTCGGGCTTCGTCCAGCGGCCGTTCTTATAGGTCGTCACGTAGATGCGATCGTTGGACCAGTAGATCTCCTTGCCATCCCGAGAGATCGTCACTGACGCGTGTTTGGATACGACGATCCCTGGCGCGAAAAGCTCCGGGGTCGTTCCCGGAAGCTTCTGACCAAGATAAGTACCCGTAAGCTTGTCCGGCGACTGGGCCGAAGCCGAGATAACGAGGAATGATAAGAGAACCAGAATGCATTTCTTCATAAGGGCTGCCTCCAGATCAACAAGATATATGCCTTCGCATCGTTGCTTCTTACCTTGCAGCAACTTTCAGGCCACATTCACCCCTGGTAGGGCAGGTGATCCCGTAAAAGGCCTTTACATATCATGCTAATAACGATTTTGAACCTCCGACCTTTGGATCCGGAGTCCTGAGCCCTATATGCGGGGAATCGTTGGAGCCAGCGAGAGGGATCGAACCTCCGACCTGCTGATTACGAATCAGCTGCTCTACCGACTGAGCTACGCTGGCTGACAGAGGCTCGATTAAGTTAAACGAATCGCCCGTTTCTGTCAAATCAGGGGACAAAGACGGGGACACGCACCTGAGGTACGTGTCCCCGCTTTTCAGCCCCTACTTCTGGAGGACGAAGCGGACGGTGACGGTGAAGGTCACCGGCCGGGGGCGGCCGTTGACCAGGAGCGGCTCGTAGACCCACTGACGGACGGCATCGATCGCCGCGGCGTCGAGGAGCGCGTGGCCACGGAGGACGCGGACCGCAGCGACGCGCCCATAGATGTCGGTCGTCGCTTCGAGGATGACGACGCCTTCGATATGGGCCTCCCGGGCGAGATCGGGGTAGCCCGGCTCGATGCGGCGGACGAGCCGGGGCGGCTTGACGTCGCCGACGGCAAGGACCGCCGGTTCGGCGGGTTTGCCGACGAGCTCATAGAGGTCCGCGCCGAGAAGATTGACGGGCAGCCCCTCCCCCGCCCCATAGTCGACGCCGCCCGGGATGCCGACGTCGAGCGCCGTCCGCACCGAAGGCCTCCTCGGTGATGCCTTCGGGAACGTCGACAGGGAGAGACCCGCCAGGCCTCTGCCGACGTCGACCACGGCCCGCCGCGTCTTGAGACGAGCGCCGGGATCCCCGGCCCTGGCCTTGGGCGGCGGCAACGGGGTCGCCGGAAGCGCCGGCACGACGATGACGTCCGAGATATCGATCTGCGGCACGTCACCTTCGTGCAGCAACGGGACCGTCGCCAGGAGCGTCAGCGCGACCGCGTGGATGAGCGCCGCGAGCGGCAGCGCCGCGGCCTTCGCCCGCCAGTGCCTGTCAGGGAGAAACAACGCATCTTGGAACATCGTCGCCTCCTTGCCGTGATCTGCGGGAAGCTTTGGCTTCCATAATGAATACAAACGGCCAGCGGGGATATTCCTCATATTCCCTTTCCAAATGAGGGCGATTCGCTTACAATAGCCGTCTGTCCCGGCCCGCCGGGCCGGACCCATTCGACTGAAAGCGCCTCACTCATGAGCATGATCATCAAGAAGCTCGAATTGCAGGGATTCAAATCCTTTGCCGAGCGGACCAAGATCGTCTTCCATCCCGGCATCACGGCCATCGTCGGCCCGAACGGCACGGGCAAGTCCAATCTCGTCGACGCCATGCTATGGTCGCTCGGCGGTCACCGCCAGAAGGTCGTCCGCGGCGACCGGACGGATGAGGTCATCTTCTCCGGCAACGCCAAGCGGCCCGCGCTCAGCATGGCCGACGCCGTCCTGACCCTGGCCGGCGACGACCAGGAGTTGGCCGTCTCCCACCGGGCCTTCCGCTCGGGCGAGAGCGAATACCGGATGAACGGCAAGACCGTCCGCCTCAAGGACATCCAGGACGAGCTCTGGAAACACGCCATCGGCGGCTCCGAATACTTCGTCATCGAGCAGGGGGCGATAGGCAACTTCGTCACCTCCAAGCCGACCGAGAAACGGACGTTTATCGAGGAGGCCGCCGGCACCGCCTATTACAAGGACAAGAAGCGCCAGGCCCAGTCGAAGCTCGACAGCACGGAACAGAACCTCATCCGGCTCGAGGACATCATCATCGAGGTCGAAAAGGCCAAGAATTCCCTCCAGCGCCAGGCCCAGGCCGCCAACCGCTACCGCCGCCTGCGCGAGCGGGTGAGGGAGCTGACCTCCCACCACTACCAAAGGAAGCTCGTCCTGCTCGAAAAGGCCCAGCAGGAAGCCTCCGCCCTCTACGACGAAAGCCTCCTGCGCGAGCAGGACACCACGGCCCGCCTGAGGAGCGAAGAGAAGGATTCCGCCGCCCGGCGCAAGGACCTTTGGGACCTCGAGAAGGTCCTCAAGGACAGCCAGGAGAGGCTCTTCGGCCTGAAGTCCCAGGCCGCCCGCGTCGAAAGCGACATCGAGCGCGAAACAAAGCGGGTCGAGTTCTTCGAAGAGAAAAAGAAACGGGCCGAGACGGACCGCAACGAGCTCCTCGAGGACGTTCTTTATTTGACGCGCGAGATCGAAGAGCTCAAGGGCCGCCTCGGCGGGTACGAGGGATCGCTTGCCGCGAGCCGCTCGGAGGTGGCCGCCTCGGAAGCGGGTCTCGCCGGCGCTCGCGAAGCCCGGCAGGCCGCCGGCCGCGAGATCGAGCGCATGCGCGGCGATTACCTCCAGGCCCTGCAGACCCTGACCGAGGCCAAGAACGAGAGCGCCAAGACGGACAAGGAGCTCGAGCTCCTCATCCGCCAGGAAGAGAAGCTGGCCGCCCAGCTGGGCGAGCAGGCCGGCTTTCTTCTCGAGAACGCCGGGCGGACGGCCGCCCTCGAAGGGGACATCGCCGAGCAGCGCGGCTTCCGGCAGACCCTGGTCAGCCGGGCGGAGGACATCAAGACGGCGCTCGGCGCCGGCCGCTCCGCCGTCGAAGAGGCCAAGCTCCGGCTCGACGCCCTGAAATCGCGGCGCGACGAATCGGCCCATCATCTTCAGGCGCTCTGCAGGATCGACGAAAAGGCCCGCGAGGAGAGCCCGGCCGACGATGTTCCAGGCGGCCTCGGCATCCTGGCCGACCTCATCAGGACGAGCGCCGAGAACGCCATCCTCTTTGACACGTTCTGGCGGGAAGGGGCCCGGTCCCGCGTCGTCCCGGCCGAGGAGTTCCTCGGCGGCCTGCCTCACGGCCTTCGCGGCAACTATCTCCTCGTCCCGGCCGCGGCCAGGCCCGAGATCCCGGCCGAGATCCTGAGTCGGCCCGGCGTCATCGGACAGCTCAAGAGCCTCATCGAGCCGGACGAGCGGCTCAAGGACCGCGTTGGCGGCCTCGAGGACGCCGTCATCGTCAAGGACGCCGGCGAAGCCGTCCGGGCCTGGATGGAGCACCCCGAGCTGAATTTCCTGACGCCGTCCGGCGACCTGCTCCTCTCTTCCGGTCTCCTCAAGCTCGGGCAGAAGGCCGAAGGCGCGGTCACCCTGGCCGCGGAGATCCGCAAGCTCGAAACGGAGATCGGCCGGTTCGAGGCCGAAGCAGTCCCGGTCGCGGCCGAGATCGAGGAGAAGGCAAAGGCCGTCGAAGACCTCGAGGCCGAGCTCGCCGCCGTCCGCGAGGAGCTCGACCGCACGGAGCGCGTCCTCCTGGACAGGGAGCGCGAGCACCGGTACGGCGTCGGCGACGGCGATAAGATCCGCACGATGCAGGGCATCCTCGGCCGCGAGCTCGAGGCCCTGCGCGGCGAAAAGGCCGACCTCGGAGAGCTTCTCCGGGGATCCGGCGAATCCCTCGCCCTGCGCGAGTCCGAGACCCGGACGCTCAAGGAGGCGATCGAAGCCAGGGAGCAGGCCCACTCCGCCCTCATCGCCGAAGCCGCCGCTCTCGAACGCCGGTTCTTCGAGACCAAGTCCGGCCTCGACCTCGTCCAGGAGAAGATGAACGGCCTCGGCGATCAGATCCGGGCCGCGGAAAAGCGCAAAGAAGCGGCGGCCGCCAAGATCCAGCTGCTCGAGGCCGATGCCCTGCGAAGCGACGAGGACAAGGCCCGCCTGCGCGAGGAGATCGCCGCCCTGCGGCTGAGCGCCGGGACCCTCGGCGAGGAGCGCGCCGCCGCCGAGACCGGGCTCGAGGGAACGGAAAACGAGCTGGAGAAGGTCCGCCAGGCCCTCGAAGGCTTCGAGACGATCGTCGAGAAGAGCCGGGAAGAGGAAGCGGCCGTCAAGAACGAGCGCGTCCGGCACGAGATCCGGAAGGCCGAGGTCGAGCGCGACCTCGTCAACCTCGACGAGATGTGCTGGCAGGAGCTCAAAAAGACGTTAGCCGAGCTCCGGGCGGAAGCCCGCGAGGCGGAGGCCGGACCCGCCGCCGCGGCCCCTGCCGCGGAAGAACCCGAACCCGAGGAGGAAGGCGAAGACGAAGCCGAAGAGAACGGCGCGGGTGAGGACGGAGACCGCCGAGCCCGCCGGGGCAGGGACCGCCGCCGAGGCCCCCAAGCCCCGGCGTAAGCCCAGGAAGTGGCGCCCCCTCGCCGAGATGACGGACGAGGACGTCGAGAAGGAGCTCGAGGAATCCCGCGAGACCGTCAACCGCTTCAAGGCCGTCAACCTGATGGCCGAGGAGGAGTTCGTCGAACAGAAGAAGCGCTTCGAGTTCCTGACCCAGCAGCGCCAGGACCTCCGCGAATCCATCACCTCGACCGTCGAGGCCATCCGCAAGATCGACGAGGAGAGCAAGGACCAATTTCTCAAGGCCCTGGAGCAGGTCAACAAGAACTTCGGCGACCTCTTCACCGCGCTCTTCAAGGGCGGCAACGCCGAGGTCAAGCTCCTCGAGTCGGACAACCCGCTCGAAAGCGGCGTCGAGATCGTCGCCCAGCCGCCGGGAAAAAGGGTCCAGAACCTCTCGCCTGCTCTCGGGCGGCGAGAAATCGCTGACCAGCCTGGCCTTCCTGTTCGCCCTCTTCCGCTACCGGCCCTCGCCCTTCTGCTTCCTGGACGAGGTCGACGCGGCCCTCGACGACGTCAACCTGGCCCGCTTCCTCGACCTCCTGAAGACGATCAAGCACCAGACGCAGTTCATCCTCATCACCCACAACTACAAGACGATGGAAGTCGCCGACTACATCTACGGCACGACCATGGCCGAGCCCAATATGACCCGGCTCCTGTCGGTGAAGCTTGAACGGAAGGGCGGCGAGCTGCCGCCCGAAGTCGCGGAATAGCGCCGGTCAACCCCGGCCGAAGGAGGGCGGCATGTCGACGTACCTCATCATCATCCTGGCGTACCTCGTCGCGCTGACGGTCCTGAACTTCGTCCGCTCGAGGCGGATCAAGAGCCAGGAGCAATTCATGGTCGCCGGGCGGAGCCTCAAGTGGCAGGTCATGGTCTTCACCCTGATCTGCACCTGGATCGGGTCCGGGACCTTCATCAGCGGGGCCGAGTTCGCCTCGAAGGCCGGGTTCTCCGCGCTGTGGCTGGCCGCGGGCGCCTGGGTCGGCATCATCCTCATCTACTTCCTGGCCGCCAAGATCCACACCTTCGGGCAATACACGGTCGGCGACGTCCTCGAGGTCCGCTACGGCCCGGCCGCGCGCCTCTTCGGGGCCATCGCCCTCATCATGTCTTTCGTGTCCATCGTTTCCTATCAATTCGTGGCCGGCGGCTTCATCCTCAACGTCATCACCGACGGCAAGATCTCGGAATCGACGGGGACCTTGATCGCCGCGGCCTTCGTCATCCTCTTCACGGCCCTCGGCGGCATGGTCGCCATCGCCTACACGGACCTGCCGAACGGCATCATCATCGTCCTGGCCTGCCTGCTCGCGGTGCCCTTCGTCGTCACGGCGGCCGGGCGGCCTGCCCGCGGCCAAGGCGGCGCTCGAGCCGGGTTATTTCGCGGTCGTCAACAGCCAGTTCGGCGTCCATCCGTGGCTCAAGGCCATCGGGTATTTCCTGTCGACGATGTTCCTGCTCCTCGGCGTGCAGAGCATGTATCAGAAGTTTTACAGCGCCAAGTCGGGCAAGGACGCCAAGAAGGCCGTGGCCTGGTGGACGGTCGGGACGATCTTCGTCGAGACGATCGTCGTCGTCATCGCCGTCTTCGCCTTCAGCAAGCTCCAGGGGCAGATCGACCTGAGCGTTCCCAAGGCGGGCGGCAAGGTCGTCCTGATGGCCGCGAAACAGATGGTCCCCTTCCCCGTCGGCGTGCTCCTGCTCGGCGCGGCCTGCGCCGTCGTCATCTCGACCGGCATGAACTACCTGCTTTCGCCCTCGACGACCATCATGCGCGACATCTACCAGCGCTTCCTGAAGAAGGACGCCGACCCGAAGAAGATGGTCGCCCTGCAGAAGGTCTTTATCGTCGCGATCGGCGTCGTGGCCTTCCTGCTGGCCACCCAGCTCAAGTCCGTCCTGGAGATGAGCTTCTTCGCCTACACGATCTACGGCGTCGCCATCACCCCGGCCCTCATTGCCGCTCTCGCCTGGAAGAGGGTGACCAGGGCGGGCGGCCTGGCCTCGATCATCGCGGGCACGGTCGTCTGCCTCGTCTTCTTCGCCCTGTCGAAGATCCCCGGCATCCCGGCCCCCGACGGCGATCCCTGGGGCATCCCGCTCATTTACCCCTCGCTCATCGCCTCCCTCGGCGCTCTGGTCGTCGTCAGCCTGCTGACCCCGAAGCCCAAGGCGGAGGAGTTGGAGAGGTTCTTTCCGAAGAAACCGGCGAAAGAAGTCGAATCCTGCCCCGACCCCGTCGAACCCTGATTGAGGCGGGATGAGGCGGCATAAAAATGGGGACGTTTCTATTTTCAAAAAAAATGCATTAATTTTGAAAATAGAAACGTCCCCATTTTTGGGGAGATAAGATGAAGCCGGGCGTGGTCATCGACAGACGCTACATGGACCATGACATGGGCGCCTGGCATGTCGAATCGCCGGCCCGCATCGCCACCCTCCTCCGGATGCTCCAGAAGGACCTGCCTATCCCCTATCGCGCCATCGCGCCCCGCCCCGCTGCCGAAGAGGAGCTCGCCTTCGTCCACGAGCGGGGCTACATCGATCTCATCCGTTCCACGGCCGGCAAGACCGTGCCGATGGACGGCGATACGGTGGCCGGCCCGAAAACCTGGGAAACGGCGCTCCTCGCCGCCGGCGGCTTTCTCGAATCGCTCGACCGCATCATGGACGGAGCCGTTCGGAACGCCATCTCCCTCGTCCGGCCTCCCGGCCACCACGCCGAGGCCTCGCGGGCCATGGGTTTTTGCTTCTTCAACAACGCCGCGATCGGCGCCGAGCACCTCATCCGCCGGCACGGCCTGCGCCGCATCCTCATCGTCGACTGGGACCTCCACCACGGCAACGGGACGGAGCAGGCGTTCTACGAGCGCCGGGACGTCCTCTATGTTTCGACCCATCAATCGCCGCTCTATCCCGGCACGGGGGCGGCGCGCTTCTTCGGACACGGCGAGGGCTACGGCTACAACTTGAACATCCCTCTCCTGGCCGGGAAGACCGACGCCGACTTTCTCCACATCTTCGAGAAGGTCCTGGCGCCGGTCGCCGCCGAGTTCGCGCCGGAGTTCATCATCTCGAGCGCCGGCTTCGACATCGCGGCCGGAGACCCTCTCGGCGGAATGGAGATGACCGCCGGCGGGTTCGGGCTCCTGACCGCATCGCTCATGGCCATGGCCGAGCTGACTGCGAACGGCCGGCTCGCCCTGGTCCTCGAAGGCGGGTACGATCTCCCGGCCCTCCGCGACGGGGTCGGGGAAGTCCTCAAGGCCCTAGCCAAGAGGGACATTCCCCGATCGGACCTCTCCGCCCCGGTTTCGCCGTCTCTCAGGGTCGAGCTCCAGGAGCCCCTGGCCACCTTCCGCAGGAAGTGGGACATCCCCTCTTAGGTGTCCTCGCCCCCTCGAGGCCGTCCCTTTTTAAGGACAGAATCGGGTCATTTCCCGCCCGACATCAGGCAGGAGCCTTGGCATAGTTCTTGCACAATGCCATGTCGGATAGGAGAAGGACCATGAAGAAGACACTCATCGTCGCCGCCGCGATCCTCCTGGTTGCCGCCGGCGTCTACGCCCAAGAGGCGCAGGCGCCCGGCCCGCAGAACACCCAGGAGATCAAGGACGCGAAATACACGAACGAATCGATCGCCCGCCTGAGCTTCGTCGAGGGCAAGGTCTTCGTCCAAAGGGCCTCCGACCTCGGCTTCGAAGAGGGCGCTCTCAACATGCCCATCAGCGAGGGCGACCGCATCGGCACGTCCGAAGGCCGGGCCGAGATCCACTTCGGCAAAGGCAACTACATCCGGCTCGACAACGAGACCAAGGTCGACGTCCTGAACCTCCCCAAGAAGGACGATGACATCGCCCGCATCCGCGTCTGGTCGGGCAACGTCTATCTCACCGTGGCCACGCTGAAGAAGGAAAAAGGCATCGAGCTCCACACGGCCGACTCCTCGTTCTACGTTCTCGACCGCGGCATCTACCGGATCGACGTCCGCGAGAACAGGGACACCGAGATCCAGGTCTACCAGGGTCTCATCGAGGCCGCCGGCGAAGACGGCTCCACCCTCCTCAAAGCGTCCCAGCGGCTCGAGATCTCCGAGGGCCGGCTGGCCTCGAAGCCATCGAGCTTTATCGCCGTGGCCGACGACTCCTTCGACAAGTTCAACGAATCCCGCGCCTCCGTCACCGGGCGGGAATTCGCCGACCGCAAGCTTCCCGAGGAGCTCTCCGATTTCGAAGGGGAGCTCGACGAATACGGCGAGTGGACGTATCTCGCCCCCTACGGCAACGTCTGGGTCCCCAACGGGGTCGACGAAGACTGGCGCCCCTATTACAACGGGCGCTGGAGCTGGCTGCCCCTTTCCGGTTGGACCTGGTGGCCCTACGAACCGTGGGGCTGGTCCACTTCCCATTACGGCCGCTGGCACTGGGGCGCCGACTTCGGCTGGTACTGGATCCCCATGAGCATGTGGGGCCCGGCCTGGGTCAATTGGTGGTGGGATGACTTCTATTTCGGCTGGGCGCCGCTCAGCTACTGGGGTTATCCCGGAGTCCTCTACGGCGGCATGTACTACGGCCACTATTACGGCGACTATTATCCAAACGGATCGCGGGCCCTCACGGTCGTCCGCCGCGAGCACCTCAAGGACCCCCGCCTCTCGGCCAACGCGCTGAGGGGAGATTCCCTGAAGGGCCTGAACCGGATGACCCTGACCAATCAGCGCCTCAACCTCAGGCCGGCGGGGACGAAGATCTCCGTCCAGCCCCTCGACGGCAGCCGCGTCATGCTCCGCAACGACGGCGCGGCCGGACTGGCGCGTGACGGCCGGCCGGGCCGCCTGACAGGCGGCGGGACGCCCGGGACGGCGACATCGACCAACCCCCGGACCATCCGGAAGCCCGACGCTCCCGCGAAGACCCAGGGGACGACCCGCGGCACGGCGGCCAAGCCCCAGAGCGTGAAGAGCCCGACCCGGGGCGAGAAATCCTCCGGCACGACCAAGTCATCGGGCTCGAGCGGCCGCAACATCCGCAAGAAGGACGGCAGCGCGGCGACGGCCGCGAGCGCCGCGTCGGGATATCAGAGCGATCCGTCCGTCGCCGGGACCAGCCCGCGCGTCGGGACGACACGGACAGTCAACGGCTATCCCTCATCTCCGAGCATCAAGCGGCCGGCGACATACGGCGACGGCGGCAACGGCAGGGCCCGGTCTTACACCGGCCCCTACTCCCGGCCGTCCTCAGGCTCGGTCGGCAGTCCCTCGTCGGGCCGTTCGAGCGGCTCCTCCGTCAGGTCCGGGGGATCACGGACAGGCTCTTCGTCTTCGGGCAAATCGGGCAGCGTGTCGCGAGGCAGCTCCTCGCGCGGCGGCAGCTCCTCCCGCAGCTCGGGTTCTTCGTCACGGGGCTCGTCCTCGGGTTCCCGCGGATCGTCGGGCGGCAGCGCCAGAAGAAAGTAGCAACCCCTTTCCATCGGGGGGGCGTCCCTCTCCTCCAGGCCGGTTGGGGAGGGGCGCCCCATTTTTTTGGGGGGCGCGGGGCCACCCGCGCCGATTGACTTACCGCTTAGGTCGAGACTACAATCCTCTATTGATGATGGATAAGGGGCGGCATCTCGATTCCTGGAAGGATATCTCCGCTTACCTCAAGCGCAGCATCCGCACCTGCCAGCTCTGGGAGCGAGAGCTCGGGCTTCCGGTCCATCGGCTCGACGGTTCCCCCAAGGCCCGTGTCTTCGCCTACGCGGGCGAGCTGGAAGTTTGGCGGAAAGAGAAGGCCCATGAGCGGATCGCGAGTTCTCGGCGATTCCTTACGCGCGTCCTCTTCTTGCCCGGGCTGATCATAGCTGGATCCCTCGTTTGGACGATATTCCTGAAAAGGGATGTCGGCGCGCCCGTCGACATGAAAAATTCTATCGCCGTCATTAGCTTCGAAAACCAGACCGGCGACAAGGTGCTCGACGATTATCGCAGGATAATCCCCGACCTGCTGATCACCAGCCTGGAACAGACCCAGAGCTTCTATGTCATGAGCGCTGAGCGCATGCGGGATGTCCTGAAGCAGATCGGCAAGGGTGACTCCACGTTCATCGACAGCGATCTCGGTTTCGCGGTCTGCCGAGAGGAAGGGGTTAGGTCGCTCGTCGCCGGAAGCTATTACCGGGCCGGCGACGCGTTCATCACGGAGATCAAAGTGCTGGACGTGAGGTCGAGGCGGCTGCGCCGGACGGCCAGGGCTCAAGGGAGTGGGCCGGAGAGCGTTTTCACGAGCCAAGTCGATGAGCTAAGCCGGCAGATCGCCTCGGATCTGGGCGTCGCCAAGGAAGAGCTCGACGCTTCCCTCAGGCCGGTCGGCGAGTTCGGCACGAGGTCGGAAGAAGCTTATAAGTGCTACCTCGAGGGATCGGAGCACATCGATAATTGGGATTTCTACAAAGCTCGCGAATCCCTGCAAAAGGCGGTCGGGATCGACCCTGAGTTCGCCAAAGCCTATCTTCTATTGAGCAAGGCGTATTTCGGGGGAACGGTGCCCGACAGCCGCGCCGCCATCCGGGCTATAGAAAAAGCCTACGCCCTCTCCGAGAATGCCACGAAAAAAGAAAGGCTTCAAATCGCGGCCGCTTATGCCGATGGGGTCGAAGGGAACAAAGATAAATATCTTGCTTTGATCAAAGAATACGCGGCCGAGTATCCCAAAGAAAAAGAAGCCCACGCCCAGCTCGGCCGCCTCTATCGGGACAAGGACCTGGGAAAGGCCATCGAAGAATTCAGCATCGCTCTGAGTCTGGACCCTGACTATGAAGTTGCCCTGAACAATCTCGGGTATCTCTATATGGATCGGAAGGATTTTGCCAAGGCCACGGAATATCTCCAACGGCAGGTGATCGCCGCGCCGAAGAATCCCAACTCGTATGACGCCCTAGCCGAATGCTACTTCCTTGCTGGAAATATCGAAGAGGCCAAATCCACCCTCGAGAAAATTGCCACGGTATCGCCAAGCCAGACCCAATTTGACGCTCCCCATTATATCAACGCGCTCGAAGAGAATTACGAGGAAACCCTGAGGCTGTGGGATCAAGCGCTCGAGGTTTCATCTGCTCGGGAAAAGTCCTCCGGGTACAGAAGGAGAGGATTCTATCGAGGCTGGCTCGGAGACTTGAATGGGTCCCTGAGCGATCTCCTCTCGGCCGACGACCTTGCCGGGGCCTTGGGGCAGAGGGGAATGACGGCTTCAACCATGTGGTACCGGTCATGGATCTATCTCGACCAACACAAACTCGACATGAGCCGGAAATCGCTCGAGGCCTTTTATACCTCGAGCCTAACGGAAATGCCGAAATACAGAGCCCTCCTTGACCTTCGCTATAATGAAATGCTCGGCCATATCGAATGCGCAGAAGGAAAGCCGGATTCAGCGGAGCTGCGCTGGAAAGCGATGGAAGCGCTCATCCCAGGGGTCGCGGCCCTCGACCTCACGAATAGCGCCAACCGTCCAGAAGCCTTGAAATACGAAGCGGCATTACTTCGGGCCGAAGTGGGATTGGCTCAGGGACGCATCGATGAGGTGATCGGGCTTCTCACGAAGACACCGCCGCGGCCGCAGGCCTACTCCTCCCGTCTCAACTATTATTCTTACAACCTGCCCTTCCACAAGGACGTCCTCGCCAGGGCCTACGCCAAAAAGGGGGATCTAGGCAAGGCCATCGCCGAGTATGAGCGGCTGACCACCTTCGATCATAAAAAGGAGGCTCAGTTCCTCATCCATCCGAAATATCACTACCGATTGGGCCTTTTGTACGAGCAGAAGGGGCTGAAGGCCAAGGCGGCCGAGCGCTACCGCAAATTCCTCATGTTGTGGAAGGCCGCCAACCCGGAGCTGGCGGAGGTCAAGGACGCCAGGGCGCGGCTGGCCGGGCTGAAGGGCAGCTGACTACCGTCGGGGCAGAGCCGATCCTTTAGTGGTCTTCGGCCGCTTTCTCTGTCGAGTAATAATCGAGGACGCGAAGGTGGTCGGCGAGCGTGCAGTACCGGGACGGCTCCGTCCCCGGAAAGAACACCTCGAGGAACGGATAACGGCAGGCGGGCGTCGCCAGGAGGCCCGTCCTTTTATCGATCTCGACGAAGGTGAGGTTCGGGGGGACCTCGAAATCCGGCGGCTCGAAATCGACGACGCCCTCGGCCTTGGCCTTGGCCTTCGCGTCGTCGATGACCCGGGCGAAGAAATCCATCCAGATCGGCAAGGCCGCCACGCCGCCGGTCTGCCGCTCACCGAGCGGGATGGGCTTGTCGTGGCCGACCCAGACGCCTGCGCAGAGGTTCGGTGAGAAGCCGATGAACCACGCGTCCGAATACTTGTCGGTCGTTCCCGTCTTGCCGGCCAGCGGCCACCCCAGGACCGAGGCGGCCCCGGCTGTTCCCCCCTCCCCCTCGACGACGCCGCGCATGAGATAGGTCATTATGTAGGCGGTCTGGGGCGAGACGACCTCCTCGGATTCGACCCGCGTTTCTTCGAGGACGTTACCGTCCTTGTCCTCGATCCGGCTGATAAAATAGGGTTTGAAGCGGACGCCCTTGTCGGGATAGGTCGAGAAGGCCGAGACCATCTCGAGCAGGGTGATCTCGAAGGTCCCCAGGCTGAGCGAGAGGTACGGATAGACCGGCGAGGTGATGCCGAAACGGCGGCAGTAGTCGACGCCGACCTGCGGCGAGACGAAATCGAGGAGCTTCGCCGTGACGACGTTCCTGGACTGCTCCAGGCCGGCCCGGACGGTGACGGCGCCTTTGTACTTCCGGTCGTAGTTCTTGGGCGACCAGGGCTCGCTGCTCCAGCGGTCGATGAAGGTCACCGGCTCGTCGGCGATGACGCTGGCCGGGGTGAAGCCGTGCTCGATGGCGGCGGTGTAGAGGAAGGGCTTGATGGCCGAACCCGTCTGCCGCGGCGCCTGCACGGCCCGGTTGAACTGGCTGTCGCGGAAAGAATAGCCGCCGACGAGGGCCCTGACCTGCCCGGTCTGCGGGTCGATGACCACCATGGCGCCGTTCCGGAGAGGCTTCTGGTCGAGCGAGACGCGGGCCTCTTTGGTCTCGGGGTCGAAGGAGGCGACCTTGACCTGGATGACGTCGCCGCGCTTGAGGATCGCGTCGAGGCCGCTGGCCTTCGTCCAGCCGATGTCCTTGGAGGTCATCAGGCCCACGGCGTTCTTGACCCGGACCGTGGCTTCGCCTCGCGAGACCGAGAGGACGATGGCGTCATAGACGCCGGCCGGTTCGAGCGCCTGGTTCTCCCAGGTCAGGAGCCAATGCTCCTCCAAAGCGGCCTTGGGGGAGGCGACGAGGATCTTGAGGGCTTCGGGACCGGCGGTGAGGACGTTCGGCTTGTCCGCCCGCCAGCCGTTCCTCGAGTTCTCGGTCCGGCGCAGGCCCGCCTGCAGGGCCGTTTCGGCGTAGCGCTGAAGGTCCGGATCGAGGGTCGTGAAGACCTTAAGCCCGGCCCGGTAGAGGCCATCGAAGCCGTAGGCCTTCTCGAGGTAGCGGCGGACCTCCTCGAAGAAGTAGGCCCCGAATTCCGCGCTCGTCCGCCTCAGTGGCAGGACCTCCATCGGCTTGGCCTTGGACGCTTCGCCCTCGGCCTTGGTCAGGTAGCCTTCGGCAACGAGCCGGTTGAGGACGTGGTTGCGGCGGTTGAGGGTCCCCGTCTTGTTCGAGTAAGGGGAATAAACCGCCGGCCCCCGGAAGATCCCGGCGATGACGGCCGCCTCCTCGAGGTCGAGGTCCGCGACGTCCTTGCCGAAAAAGAGGTTGGACGCCGCTTGGACGCCGTAGGCGCCGTGGCCGAGGAAGAAGTGGTTGCAGTAGAGCTCGAGGATCTTTTCCTTGGAGTAGAGCTTTTCGATCTCGCGCGACAGGTAGAGCTCCTTGAGCTTGCGCCGGACGCTGACCTCCCGGTGCAGGAAGAGCGAGCGGGCCAGCTGCTGCGTGATCGTGCTGCCCCCCTCGGGCCGCTTGCCGCCGAGGACCTTGAACACATCGGCCCAGACGGCCCTGAGGATGCCGCGAAGATCGACGCCGCCGTGGCGGAAGAAGCTCGGGTCCTCCGTCGCGACGATGGCGTTGACGAGGACCTTCGGGATCCGCTCATAGGCTATCTCGACGCGTCTCTCCTCGGCGAACTCCTTGATCGGCCGGCCGTCGGCGGCGTAGACCGTGGTGATGAGCTTGGGCCGGAACGTGTCGATATCGGCGACCTGAGGCAGGTTGTCCTTGATGGCGACGTAGGCGCCGGCCAGGGCTCCCAGGCCCACGGCCAGGCCGGCCAGGACGAGGATGAGCAGGGTCCTGAGAACCGTGCCCTTCTTGAACTTCTTGATCTTGACCTTGAGGCTCGGGATGTTCATGGCGTCAATATGTCATCATAGCAAAACGGCCCCTGAATGACAAAGGACTCGCCCCGAATGGGGACTGTCCTCTCGGAGCGAAAATGGGGACGCTAAGCGTCCCCATTTTCTCCCGGCCTCGCTTTTATTGAAAGCAACGGCGCGACCTCGGCCCAGATCGCTTTGCCGATGGCCCGGGGGTCGCCGCGGCCGTCGATGTGGACGAAGCGGGGCCCCTCGAAGCCGCGGAAGATGCGGGCGACTCGGACGAGGTAGTCCTCGCGCTCGAAGAGCTCGTCGCGGGTCTTGCGATGGCCGATCCGGGCCAATCCGGCGGCCGCGTCGACATCGAGGATGATCACGAGGTCGGGCGGGATGGCGAAGGCCTCGTTCATCCGGCGGATCCGCGCCGTGCCGATGCCCTTGGCGCCCTGGTAGGCGATGGTCGAGAAGTAATAGCGGTCGAGGACGACGACCTTGCCGGCCGCCAGGGCGGGCTCGAGGTTCTTCTCGACGTTCTCGCGCCGGTCCTTGACGAAGAGCGCGAGCTCCCCCTCCGGCGTCAGTGAATCGGCCCGGACCGCCAGCCGTTTGATCTCCCTCCCCCACCGGCCGCGCGTCGGCTCCCGGAAGAAGGCGGCCTTCCGGCCCCGCCGGCGGAGCCGCCTGAGAAGGGCCCGGGCCTGGGTCGTCTTGCCTGAGCCGTCGATCCCCTCGAGGACGATGAGAAAGCCCCGGCGGCGCTTCTTTAACATGGTGTCATCTTAAAACGGAACGATTCGGGATTCAACCCTCGAGAGCGGATTCGGGACGCAACGTTCCCCGGAAAACGGGCGTTTGGATAGGCTTGGGCAAATTGAAATTTGGTGCCTGATATGGTATTTTTGAAGGGTCGATTGCGGAGGATTCCCATGAAAAAGTACGCTTGGATAGCTATCTCCAGTTTTGCCCTGGGCCTGCTCCTCGCGGGCTACGTGTTCCTCTATCTCCCCGAGAAGACCGCCACCCCGCCTGACGTGTTCGCCGCGGCGGCGCCGTCCGCGCCCGCCGTGTCCTCCAATCTGTTCGCTTCCCCCGCCCAGGAGAAGGCCACCCTGGACTTCGTCACGATCGCCGAGAAGATCGGGCCGGCCGTCGTCAGGATCGAAGCCGAACGCCGGGAGTCGGCCGGGTCCCAGGGCTTCGGTGACGAATGGCCGTTCGGAGAGGATTTCTTCAACAGGATCTTCCCCCAGCCCCGCCAAAGACAACCCGAATCGAACACGGTCCAGGTGTCCGGGACGGGCTTTTTCATCAGCGCCGACGGCTACATCCTGACCAACAACCATCTCGTCGAGAAGGACAAGACGGGCCGCGTCACGGTCACGGTCCTCTCGGGCGACGAATACGACGCCAAGATCGTCGGAACGGACCCTGGGACGGACCTGGCCCTGATCAAGATCGAGGCCAAGAACCTGCCCTTCGCCGTGCTCGGCGATTCGTCCGAGGTCAAGGTCGGCGAATGGGTCCTGGCCATCGGCAACCCCCTGGGCATGGAGCACACCGTCACGGCCGGCATCGTCAGCTACAAGGGCCGGTCGATCGACACCCAGAGCTACCAGGACTTCATCCAGACCGACGCGGCCATCAACCGCGGCAACAGCGGCGGCCCGCTCATCAACATGAAGGGCGAGGTCATCGGCATCAACTCGAACATCGTGACCTCGGGCTTCGCCGGCGGCGGCGGCAACATCGGCATCGGCTTCGCCATCCCCTCCGACATCGCCAAGAAGGTCGTCGTCGAGCTCCGGGAGAAAGGCAAGGTCATCCGCGGCCGCCTCGGCGTCCAGATCCGGGACATCTCCGAGGGCATGGTCAAACAGTTCAACCTCAAGTCCAGGTCCGGGGCCATCGTCAGCTCCGTTGAGCCCGGTTCCCCGGCCGAGAAGGCCAAGATCAGGCAGTACGATGTCATCCTGCAGGTCAACGGCCAGCCGGTCAAGAACCCCGACGAGCTGCGGTTCAAGATCGCCGATATCAAGCCCGGCAACAAGGTCGACCTGACCATCGTCCGCGACGGCAAGGAGACGAAGGTCACCGCCGTCGTCGACGAGCTCGAGCCCGAGCCCGAAAAGGGCCAGATCGCCAGCACCGACAAGGACATCGGCGTCTCCGTCGTGGCCCTGACGCCGACGACGGCCCGCCGCTACGGACTCCGGACGACCGAAGGACTCCTCATCACCGAGGTCCGCCAGGGCAGCGAGGCCTACCGCCAGAACCTGGCCGCCGGCATGATCATCCTCGAGGTCAACCGCAAGAAGATGACCTCGGTCCGTGATTTCGAGGACATCCTCAGACGGACGGCCGGCGGCGACGAAGTCATCCTCCTCGTTCGCTCGGAAACCGACGGGAGCTCGCAGGACTTCATCGCCACGGTCAAAGTCCGCTGATGCGATTCACGAAGCTTCACGGGCTGGGCAACGATTTCCTGGTCGTCCCGCCCGGTTGCGGCCCGGACCCCGCCGCGACCCCTGACCTGGCCCTGCGGATCTGCGACCGGCACACGGGTGTCGGGGCCGACGGGCTCATCCTCCTCAGCATGGAAAAGAGCGAACCCGCCGAGGCCTCCTTCCGGGTCTTCAACCCCGACGGCAGCGAAGCGGAGATCTCGGGCAACGGCCTGCGCTGCGCGGCCGCCTACCTGGCCTGGAGCGGCGCCGTCAAGTCCCCCAAGGTCCTCTTTCGGTCGGCCGCGGGCGAGCATCCCTCCGAGATCCTGTCCTCCAAAGGCCCCCTTTTCGAGGCCAAGATCGGCCTCGGCGCGCCGCGCCTCGCCGCCAAAGACGTGCCGTTCGATGACGGCCAGAACCTCGACCGGATCCAGGACTACCCGCTGTTCGTCATCAAGAGGACGTTCACGGTCACGTGCCTGTCCATGGGCAACCCCCACTGCAGCCTCTTCGTCGACGCCTTCCCGTCCCGCTCGGAATGGCGGGGCATCGGCGCCGAGATCGAGACCCATCCCTTTTTCCCCGACCGGACGAACGTCGAGTTCATCCGCGTCCTCAACCGGAAGGAGATCGAGGTCCGCTTCTGGGAGCGAGGGGTCGGCGAAACGCTGGCTTCGGGAACGGGCTCCGCGGCGGCTGCCGTCGCGTCCATTCTCAAGGGCCTGACGGACAGGGACGTCACCGTGAGGACGGCCATCGGCAGCTTGAGGGTCGAATGGATTGAGGGCGGCCAGGTCTTCCAAACGGGCCAGGCCGAGGTCGTCTTTTCGGGCGAATATCCCGCCGAGTGAGCGGCGGGCCTCCTCCCCCCTATTCCGAGAAGTGTTCGAAGCCCCCGGGTCGCAGGGTCTTTTTCTTGCCCCCCGGCTCGACGAGGGAGATGCGCCTTCCGGCCGTGACGAGGCCGATCCGGGTCAGCCCATGTCTTGACGCGAGCGCTTCGACCGCGGCGGTCTTGGCCGGCCTCACCGTGAACAGGAGCTCGAAATCCTCCCCCCCGTTGAGGGCCATGTCCAGGGGGTCGCGCGCGAACCGTGTCAGCGCTTCCGAGACGGGGATCCGCGCGGCTTCGACCTCCGCGCCGACCCCGCTCTCGCCGCAGATGTGGGCCAGATCGACCGACAGGCCGTCCGAAAGATCGATCATGGCCGACGCGAGCCCCTTGCCGGCCAGCAGGGCGCCCAGCTTCAGGCGCGGCGCCGGGTCGAGGAAGGCCTCGATGAGCGGCCTCACGGGCTTGACGACGCCGTGGATGCCGCCCTTCTCGAGGAGCCGGAGGCCGGCGGCGGCGTTGCCGAGAGTTCCCGAGACGAAGATCGCGTCCCCCGGCCTGGCCCCGTCCCGCCTGACCGGGGCCTTCGCTTCGCCGGTCACCGTGACGGCGATCATGATCTTGCCGGACTGAGACAGGTCTCCACCGACGAGGGCCACCCCCGCTTCGCGGGCCGCGCTCCGGAACCCGGCCATGAACTGCCGGAGCCAGGTTTCGTCGATGTCCCCGGGCAGGGCCATCCCGACGAGGGCGTGCAGGGGCCGGCCGCCCATGGCGGCGATGTCGCTGAGGTTGACGTTGAGGGCCTTGCGGCCGAGGAGACGGGGCGGGTGGTCGGCCCGCCGGAAGTCCTCATCCTCGACGAGGATGTCGGTCGTCAGGAGAAGCCGCTGGGGCCCTCTCACGAGAGCGGCGTCGTCGCCGATGCCGAGGAGGATATCGGGGCGCGCCTGGCCGAAGGTGCGGCGGATGCGGGAGATCACCCGGCGCTCGCCGAGATGCTTCAACCGCACCGCATTCCTCCCTAGGCTTTTTTGGCTTTCCCGGTCCCGCTCCTGGTCCCGCTCTTCTTCTTGCCGCCGGTCCGCGGCGCGGCGGGGCGCAGGGGCCCGACCATGGCTTCCTTGAAAACGTCCTTGACGTCCTCGACGAAGATGAACTCGATCTCGCGGAGGACCTTCTTCGGGATCTCGTAGAGGTCCTTCTTGTTCGCCGCCGGCATGATCATCTTCTTGACCCCGGCGCGCTGGGCGGCCAGGACCTTCTCCTTGATCCCCCCGACGGGCAGGACGTTGCCGCGCAGGGTGATCTCCCCGGTCATGGCCACGTCCCACTTGACCTTGACGTTCGTGCAGACGGAGAGGAAGGCGGTGGCGATGGTGACGCCGGCCGACGGCCCGTCCTTGGGGATGGCCCCCTCGGGAAAATGGACGTGGAAGTCGTTCTGGGAGAAGATCTTGCTGTCGATGCCGAATTCCGAGGCGTGGGCCCGGGAGTAGCTCAGGGCGGCTTGGGCGGACTCTTTCATGACGTCGCCGAGGGAGCCGGTGAGCTGCAGCTGCCCCTTGCCCGGCATCTTGGTCGCCTCGACGAAGAGGATCTCGCCGCCCACGGCCGTCCAGGCGACGCCGGTCGCGATCCCGACCTGGTCCTTCTTGAGGAGCTGGTCCTTGAAGACCTTGGGCGGGCCGAGGAGCCGTTCGATCGACTGGGCCGTGATGATGGTCTGGCCCTTCTTCCCCTCGGCGACCTTTCGCGCCACCTTGCGGCAGACCGAGGCGATCTCCCGCTCCAAGTTGCGGACGCCCGCTTCCCGCGTGTAGAGGGAGATGATCTTCTTGACCGCGCCGTCCGTGAAGCTGATGAGCTTGGGCGTCAGGGCGTTCTCGGAGACCTGCTTGGGGATGAGGTGGCGGAAGGCGATCTGGAGCTTCTCCTCCTCCGTGTAACCCGGGAGCTCCAGCACTTCCATGCGGTCGCGGAAGGCCGGCTGGATGGGGTCGAGGAGGTTGGCCGTGGTGATGAACATGACCTTCGACAGGTCGTAGGGAACGCCCAGGTAGTGGTCGCGGAACTGGTTGTTCTGCTCGGGATCGAGGACCTCGAGCAGCGCCGACGAGGGATCGCCCCGGAAATCGGCCCCGATCTTGTCGACCTCGTCCATCATGAACACGGGGTTCTCGGTCCCGGCCCGGCGGATGCTCTGGATGATGCGGCCGGGCATGGCCCCGACGTAGGTCCGGCGGTGGCCGCGGATCTCGGCTTCGTCGTGGACGCCGCCGAGCGAGATGCGGACGAACTTCCGGCCGAGGGCCCGGGCGATGGATTTGCCGAGCGAGGTCTTGCCCGTGCCGGGCGGGCCGACGAAGCAGAGGATGGGGCCCTTGGTCGTCTTGGAGAGCTTCCGGACGCCCAGGTATTCGAGGATGCGCTCCTTGACCTTGTCCAGGCCGTAGTGGTCCTCGTCGAGGATCTTGCGGGCCTTGACCAGGTCGAGCGTGTCCGGCGTGGCCTTGTTCCACGGCAGCATGAACATCCAGTCGAGGTAGTTCCGGACGACCGAGGTCTCGGCCGATTCCGGGTGCATCTGGGCCAGGCGGCTGATCTGCTTCTCGAGCTCCTCCTTGACCTCGTCCGAGACGCGGATCTTGCGCAGCTTCTCCTGGTAGATCCGGATCTCCTCCTGGATCTCGGTGCCTTCGCCGAGCTCCTTCTGGATGGCCTTCATCTGCTGGCGCAGGAAATACTGCTTCTGGAGCTTGTCCATCTCGCCCTTGGCCTCGGTCGAGATCTTGGACTGGACATCGAGGAGCTCGAGCTCGCGGGTCAGGAGCTCGAAGACCTTCTTGAGCCGCTGGGCGGGGTCGGCGATCTCGAGGATGGCCTGGGCCTCCTCGACCTTGAGCTCGAGGTTCGAGGCGGTCAGGTCGGCCAGCCGGCCCGGCTCGTCGACGTTCGAGGCGATGATGAGCACCTCGGGCGGCAGGCTCTTGCCGAGGGACGCGGCCCGCTCGAGCCCGGAGCGGACGTTGCGGATGAGGGCCTCGGTCTCGATGCTCTTCTCGGGCTTGTCGGGCTCCGGGACGACCTTGACCTCGGCGCTGATGTGGGCGCCGTCCTCTTCGAAGCCATCGACGCGGGCCCGCATGAGGCCCTGGGCCAGGATGCGCACCCGGCCGTCGGGGAGCTTCAGCATGCGCATGATGAGGGCCACCGTGCCGACATCGTAGACGTCCTCGCGCTTGGGGTCCTCGACCTCCATGTCCTTCTGGGTCAGGAGGAGGATCATCCGGTTCGTCGACAGGGCGACGTCGATGGCGTTCTTGGACTTCTCGCGCCCGACGAACAGCGGGGCGATCATGTAGGGGAATATGACGACGTCCCGGAGGAGCAGCACCGGGAGCTTCGGGGGCACCTGGAGCTTCTGGCCTTGCTCCTCCAGGATGCCGCCGATCTCGTCGCCGTTCTTATCGTCGATGCTGGCCATGATCCACTCCCATCCTTCCTAGCCGCCGTTACGGCGGGTCTTGATCTCGACTTCCCTGCGCTTCCGGGGCGGCTTCTTCAGCACGATCGTCAGCACGCCGTTCTCGAGGGCCGCGACGGCGAGGTCCGGATCGACGGACCCGGGCACGACGAGGTCGCGGCGGAAGTTCCCGTACTCCCGCTCGAGCCGCGTGTACCGGGACCCCCGCGGCGTGTCCAGCTCCCGCTTGAACCCGCTGACTTCGAGCCGGCTCGAGAACAGGACCACCCGGACGTCGCGCTCGTCGACGCCGGGGAGCTCCATCTCGATGATGAACTCCGCCGCCGTTTCGTACACATCGACGGCGGGGACGGTGACTTCTCCGGGGGCCGGCAGCCGCACTTCGGTGGTCCGCTTGGACTGGGCCGTGGCCCGGACCCGCGTCTCGGCCTTGAGGGGACGTGAAACGGGCTTGATGCGGCGGACCATGGCGGAGGACCCGGGCTATTTTTCCTTCATGAGGTCCTCTAGCTCCCGCCGGAATTCGGCGACGTCACCGAACTCGCGATAGACGGAGGCGAACCTCACATAGGCGACCTTGTCGAGCTCCTTGAGCCGGTCCATGACGAGCTGCCCTATCTCGGAGACGCCGATCTCTTTATCCGGCCGCTCCTGGAGCAGGGATTCGATCTCCTCGACGATCTCCTCGAGCTGGCTGATCTGGATCGGCCGTTTCTCGCAGGCCTTCATCATGCCGCGGAGGAGCTTCTGGGTGTCGAAAGGCTGGCGGGTGCCGTCCTTCTTGACGACCATGTAAGGGATCTCTTCGACCTTCTCATAGGTCGTGAAGCGGCGCTTGCAGGACAGGCACTCGCGCCGGCGCCGGATGGAGAGGCCCTTCTTGCTTTCCCGGGAGTCGATAACCTTGCTTTCGAGAAAGCCGCAGTAGGTACACCTCATTGTTTTTCGCTCTCGCCCATCTTCTTGAGCTGGAGAAGGGACAACCCGTCGTGGGCCAATATAGCATATCCCAGGGCGCAAGTCACGGCGATCTGGAGGGCGTGGAAGACGACCGTCAGGCCGGCCGCGCGGGCCGGCGCGATCCCGAAGAGGAGGACCATCCCCAGCTTGCTGAAGTAGTGGAAGCCGCCGACCATCCCCGGCGTAGGGATGGACGCCCCCACGGCGGTCAGAAAAACGTAAGGGAAGACCAGAAAATACGGGACGCGGACGTGATAGGCGAAGAAAAAGACCCAATAGAAGAGAACGATCCCGAGCCAGACGATGAGGGACAGCACGGCGTAGTTGACGACCTGGCGGACGGTCCGGAAGCAGCGCAACCCGTCGATGAACTCGCCGAAGAGGCGCTCGGCGGCGTTGCGGGCCCGCGGGAAGGGCCGGCAGACGAACCCGACGGCGCGCAGGGCCCGGGTCCTGAAGACGAACAGGGCGGCGACGACGAGGACCAGGCCCATGGCCAGGACGAGGCCGGAGACGCCGAGCAAGGTCAGGCGCCGGCCGGCCTCCGCCCCGACCGGCCAGGAGCCGGCGAAGAGCGGCCGGGAGAGGAGGAACAGGGCCAGGAGGAAGGTCAGGATGATGGCGTCGAAGGTCCGCTCGACGACGACGGTCCCGACGGCAAAGCCGGGCCGGATGCCCTCCTTGCGGGAGAGGTAGAGGGGCTTGACCAGCTCGCCCAGCCGGCCCGGGAATATGGCGTTGGCGGTGAAGCCGACGACGTGGGCCGCGACGAGGTTCCGGAAGCGGACGTTGATCTTCTCCCGGGCAACCAGGACCTGCCAGCGCAGGGACCGGGTCAGGAAATGAAGGGCCGAGAGGAGCGTCGCCAGGAGAAAGAGGGGCACGCTGACGTCGGCGATCTGGGCCGGAACGTCCCTCCAATCGACGCTCCTCCCGAAGAGAAAGAGGAGGACGATCGAAAGGACGGCGGCGGCGGCGATCTTCAGCGCGTTCGATCTCATCGGCGGGGGTCATCTTACCATGAACGCTTCGGAGCCTCAAAGACGGTTTGACTTGAATTTCGCCCCCGATTTGTTTAATATAGTCGTCCCTGCTGGGAAGTCGTCCAACGGCAGGACTCATGACTCTGGATCATGCAATCAAGGTTCGAATCCTTGCTTCCCAGCCAACTCCCCTTCTCTCATTGACCGCGAGATCTCAGAGACTATGGAATGGGGGCATGCCCCCAATCTCCTATGTTTTTTCGTCTAGCTTCGGCCCTACTTCTTCTCCGGCGCCTGACTCCTGAGCGCTTCGAGCTTCTTCTGCATAGCCGGTTTGGACTGGTTGTCCGCCAGCTCGACCGCCTTCTCCGCGGCCCTGATGGCCTCGGGCTTGTTCCCCATCTTTGCGTAGATGTCGCTCAGCGTCGTCCATAGATAGTAGGTCCGGGGCTCGAGCTCGACGGTCCTCTTTGCGGCCGCCAAGGCGCTGTCGAGATTAATGCCCTGCCGCAGCCAGAAGGTCGCATAGCTCCTGATATCCTGGGCTGACGAGCCGGCGCTATTCTTCTCAAGCCATGCCGGTCCGTAGAACTCCAAGGCCTTGGCCTCCTTGCCGGCCGCGCAATAAACATAGGCGACACGCCGGACATAATACGGGTCGCCCGGCTTGAGCCTGGCGGCCGTCTCGGCCATGGCCGCGGCGCTCTCCAGATTTTCTTTTTTATCCACCCAGTAATCCACGTAGGCGGCGAGGCCGGACGCCAGGCTATCGACCCGGTCCTGCATAAACGTCCTGCCGTAAGCGGCCTCGGCCTTGTCCATTTCGCCCGCCAGGTCGTAGGCCCGGGCGATCATCTGGCTGATCCTCGGGTCAGGAATGGCGGCCGACAACTCCCTCAGACGCCCGGCAAGTTCGATGGCCTTCTCGGCCGGGCCCTTGTCACGAAGCACCCGCGCCAGCCACATGGCGGCGGCCGCCGGGTCGTCGGGAAAACGGGCCGTGTACTCGGAGAAGAACTTAGCAGCTTCTTCTTTCGGCGCGCCGCCGACGTAATAATTGCCCATTTTCATGTAGGCGACCTTGACGAGCCGGCTCTGCGGATACTGCGCGATGAAAGCCTTGATAGGGGCCATGTCCGGATTACGGCTCCTGAGGTTCGCCGTCGCAAGCTGGAGCCGGGCGAACTCCGAATATGGCGCGGTAACCCATGATTCTTCATCGGTATACGTACCGGCCTTGCCCTCGGGATCAAGGGCGATGACATCATTGTATTTCGCCTGGGCCTTGGGTGCGTCGCCACGGGCTTCCCATTTTCGGGCCAGGCCGAAAACCGCGGCCACGTCCTTGGGGTTCGCGGCATAGGCCGCCTGGAGGGCTTTGAACGTCCCCTCGCCTTTTAGGATCTTCTCGAGCTCGGCCTGGTAATTCTCGGGGGGCGGGCTATAGCCGACGAACCAATCGACCTCGGCGCCTTGACCGTCCAAAACGAGCGTCGTGGGCGTGCTGCCGATCGCGAACCGCTTGAAGATCGCTTCTCCCGCCGGCTCGCCTCTGTCGGCCAGAACGAGGATGAAATTCTTGTCGAGGAAAGGATGGAACTTGGCGTTATGGAAAAACTGCTGACCCAGCAGTCTGCAGCTGCTTCAGCCACCGCTGTAGAAATCCAAGAGGACGAGCTTGTTCTCGCTCCTGGCCTTGGCCACGGCCTGTTCCAGCGTACCGTTGAACCAATTTTGAGCCAAAGCGGCGGGAGCAAGAACGAGGAGGACCGAAAGGGCAAGGGCTTTTTTCATGTCTGCCTCCGGATTTCACTATAGCATCGCCCGGGTCGGCCGGTCAAACACGCGGAGGCGCTGAGAGGGGGCAAACGGAGGTATCGTTGTAATGAGGGGGCCGGTTTGCTAAAGTTAAATGCGATGCATAGATTGCTTTCCCGGCAGGTTGTATTGGGAGCGGGCGCGAGCTGCTTCTTTTTTTCTTGGCGGCTATCGGCGCCGCCCAACAGGTCATCGAGAACCCGGCGAAACCCCCGAGTATCAATGCGGGCCGGGTGGTTGCGCTCAAGGAGATCGTCCGGATCACGGACGATAAGGGCAAATTCCTCTTCGTCCAACCCTTCAACGTCCTGACGGGGTACGACGGATCGGTCTACGTCCAGGAGATGAAACAGCTTCTGAAGTTCGACGCCCAGGGCCGGTTCGTCAAGAACCTGCTCAAGAGAGGGCAGGGGCCGGGCGAGCTCGACGACAACCTGACCGACGTCGTCGTCCGGGAGAAGGACATCATCCTCTGGTCGTCAAACAACTATAAGCTCATCCGGCTCGACCTCGACGGCCGCCTTATCGAGGACAAGAGGCTCGTCCAGGGATTTCTCGGCGCCCTCCTCGGCGCGTTCGGGGGCAAGTATTTTTTTCTCAGGAACGAAATAGACGCGGCGAAGTCGAGGCCCCGCGTCAATGGGATCGTCGAGACCCCGCGCCGTCTCGTCATCGTCCCTGAGAACGGCGATGCCGTTCCCACGCCCGTTCTGATGCCGATGACGGAGGCCCGCCATTTCGGACCGAGGGCCGCTTCGAGCAGCACCATATCCCGAGCCATGCCGGTGGCGGCGGGCGAGAGCACGGTCTTTCTCTTTCATTCGCCGGGCTATCTCATCAAGCTCCTCGATCTCGAGACCGGAGAGGTCGTGCGAAGCTTCCGGAGGGAGTACGACCGGGTGAAGTACGAAGTCAAGGCGCCGCCCGGCTATCCGGCCGAGCTCATCCCGAAATTCCACAATGACCTCTGCCGGCTCCTCTGGCACAACGACAGGCTGTGGGCCGTCACATCAACCTTCGACGCGAAGAAGGGTATCCTGGTCGACGTCTTCAGCCGGGAGGGAAGGTACCTCGATAACTTCTATCTGCCTCTCTTCAAGATCCGCAGGAACAATCCCCAGTATTACGCCCCGATGGCTGTTTGGGGGAACTGCCTTTACCTTTTAGAAGCGGATGAAGACGACATCATCTCCCTCGTGAAGTACGAGATCGTCGGAGAATAGCCGCCGATCAGACAAGTTTGCGGCGAATATGGAGCTGCCGGACGGGTCCCCCTTCCCCCATCCGGCAACCCCGGCGTGTTCAGTCGATCAGACGATGCGAAGCTTCAGATCAGAACCACTTGGTGATGGTGAAATTGTGGGTGTGGGCACCGCCGACGTCCGAATTGCCTGACGTCACCGTGACCCCCGTGCCGCCCATGACCGTTGTCAACTGGGCCTGCGTCATGTCGAACGAATGCGTGTGCCCCGAGATCGACGAGGTCGTCTTCCGAGATCCCGGCCCCGGGCGGGGTCTCGACGTCAGCCTTGTCGATCACCACCGTGTGGGTGTGGGCGTTAGAGCTCGTCGACGTGAACGTATGCGAGGTGCCGTCCGCCGGGAGGTGTCGTGGAGCTCGAGCAGCCGGTGATCCCGAATACCAGCAGGGCCAGGAAGGCCGCGCCGGCGGCCGCAGCCAGGATCTTCTTCAGTGACATGATCATTTCTCCTTTGCTAAGAAACTCTGCAGTTAACCTCCTAAATACAAGAATCGTGCCAATGCCGGTCCTGAGGGGGATAGTCTCTTTCCCGGCTCCCGGACGGGTCAAGACAGACCCGCAGTCCCGGGAGACAGGATTCGTCAGGGATCGAGGAACTCCGCTTCAGCGAAGGACGGGCACCTTGTAGGTCGCGCGCAGGCGCCTGGCCAGGAGCAGATTGTCGATCTGCGACCTCCAGCGGTAGCCGAAATGAAACGGCAGGGGCGAGACGGCGGAGGAGGGAGCCTCGTAAGCCAGCCGCAGATCGGGCTGCTCGACGTTGGTGAAGTCCTTGACAGGCGTCACATACCGCCCAAAGAGCCTGACCTCCCAGCCGTCGCGTTCGAAGAACCGGTACGGGACGGCCGTGTCGTCCTGGAGGACATAGAGGCTCTTCTCGAGAACGAGCCGGCGAAGCGTCGAGAAGTTGTTCCAATGGAGCAGGTAAGAGCCCGATTTGACGAACGTCGTCGTCCGCTCGAGCCCGGCGAAGAAGCGATAGAGGGGGGAATCCGCCGGGAAGGCCCGGTTCTCGACGTCACAGGAAAAATAGTAGACGGCCCGGTCTGAAGGATCTCCGGATTTCCGATAGACGATCTTCACCCCGTAGGGCCTGTGAGGCCGGACGGTCATCCTTTCGTACGGTCTTTCGCTCCAGCCGCCGTCGCCGGCCGGCGCAAGACGGGAGACATCGACGACGGAATAGCCGCCCCTGGAGAGAAAGAAGGCGATGACCGGCAGGGCGCCGTCTACCTTGCCTCGGGTGTAGATGTCATTCATGTCCTTGGTGATGAAATAGCCGCGCTTGAGGAAGCCCGAAACGAGCTCGCCGAGATCGGCAAAAAAGGCCTGCCGCCACTCCTCGGAGGCCCGGTCGAGGTCGGGCAGGTTTCCGACGGGCTCGAGGCCCATCAGGACCATGACCGCCGCACCCGGGAAAAGGGAATCGGCGGTGACGAAATCGGGTCCGCCGAAAGGATAGAAAAGGGCGGAGGTGGAGGCCCGGGCCTCCCGAAGGTCGGCGTCGGCCCAGGCCTTCATGCGGCAGATGACGTCCCCGTCGAAATCCCCCCAGGCCTTGCCGGCCAGAGCCATGAAGTCCTTCCAGCAGGCCTCCTCCTGCCAGGCCGCGGTTACCGGCGAAGGGCCAGGCAGCCCGGCGATACGGGCGAAAAGTCCGTCAAAGGCGGTTTTGTCGGCAGGCGGGGCGGGAATCGACGCCGCTTCCGAAGAGTGGGATGAGGCTTCCGGAGCTTCGGGGGCCGAGCCGCTCCGGCAGCCGGTAAGAATGGACATAACGATCGCCAGGAGGAGCGAGGCCGCTCTCCCGGCGGGAATCCGGCCGGCACAGATCTTACCCATAGGACAATAGGCTATTATCCGCGTTTCGCGACCGAAAAGAAAGAGCGCTTCAGGCGTGGGCGACTGTTCGCCGCTGGACGAATTTGGCGTTCAGGCAATCGCTGCAGAGTCTGTTGAATTCCGCCGTGCGCCGGCGCGGGAAGCCGGACCCGCCGGAGTTCAGGACCTCCCGGATGTCCTCAAGGCAGCCCTTGGGATCGATCATGGAAGTCGAGCAGATCTCGAAAAGCCGGACGACTTCCTCGCCCGTATCGGCCCAGTACCATTTCTCGCAGTCGCCGCACTCCATAAGCTGCCTTGCGGCGGACGCGGCTCCGCTGCCCGACGGCGGCTGGCCGACCGGGGTCACATTTCGGTTCCAGCAATACGGGCATCTTCCGTCCACGGCACCCTCCTTACTTATTCGGTCATGACCTTTGCGGCCAATCGGCGTAAACTCTTCTCCGAGCCCCCACAATTACAAGAAACGTGCCAGTTCGAAGCTCATCAAGCCTCCCCCCTCCAGAGGAGCCCGCGAGCCCCTGTCCCCTCTAAATCCGGGGCCGCAAGATTGCGTCCTGCCAGGCGGGAAACGACTCCTCGGCACGGCTCAATCCGGCTCCCTGAGGGCCTTCCGGATGGTCTCGGCAATCTCCTTTAGTGAGAACGGCTTCCAGACAAAGGCCTTGATGCCCATGGCCGCGGCCTGCTCTTCGGACAGGCCCTCGCTATAGCCGGTGCAGATGATGATGGGCGTCCCCGGCCGGGCTTTCAGGATCGCCGCGGCCAGCGTCCCTCCGGTCATGAGAGGCATGGCTTGGTCCAGGATCACAAGGTCGAAGGCATACGGATCATAGAGGAAGATCTCCAGGGCCTCGACCGGGTCCGTCATGGCGGTCACGCGGTAGCCCAGATGTTTGAGAAGCCGCCCCATGGCCCTGGACTGCATGATCTCGTCGTCGACGAAGAGCACGCGCTCGGTCCCTCCGGCGACGTCCCCAGGGCTCCCAGGGCCGGCCGGGACGGGTTCCTTGATCCGGGGCAGGAGGATCGTGATATCCGTGCCCTCGCCGGCCACGCTCGATACGGAGATGGCCCCGCCGTGAGACTTGACGATGCCGTCGACGACGCTCAACCCGAGACCGGACCCTTCCCCGGATCTCTTGGTCGTGAAGAACGGCTCGAAGATACGGCTGAGGACCGCGGGCGGCATTCCCGGTCCCGAGTCCGACACCCGCAGGCGAAGATAAGGGCCTGGCTTAAGGCCGATGAAGTGTCGCGCCTCCTCTGCATCGAGCGTGACCTCCGACAATCCCACCTCGAATATCCCGCATTGGTCGCGCATAGCATAGGCAGCGTTGCTCCCAAGGTTCATCAGGACCTGCCCGATCTGGGTCGGGTCGGCCAGGGCATAGGCCGACTTGACCTCGATCCTCTCGGAGATGGTGATCGTCTTGGGCATCGAGATGCGCAGGAGTTTCAGCGATTCATTGAGGACGGCGGCGATATCGACCGGCCTGCGGTCCTGGCCCTCCTGCCGGGCAAAGGCGAGGATCTGCGCGACCATGTCCCGCCCGCGGCGCGTGGCTTCCAGGATCTGGGCCAGCCGCCGGGAGGCGGGGCTGCCTTCCTTCTCCGCGGCCAGCAAGAGCTCCGTGTTGATCTGGATGGGCAGAAGGATGTTGTTGAAATCGTGGGCGATGCCCCCGGCGAGCGTGCCCAGGGCCTCCATTTTCTGCCTCTGGCGAAACCGCCCCTCGACGGGCGCCTCGCGCACCGCCGCGTCGCTCACCTCTCCCCCTCCCCGACGAAGGTGTCTTTCATCACCCGCTTGATGACGGAGACGACCCCCGAGGTGCCGTTGTCGAGATATGTGATGTAAGTCGGCAGGAACCGGTGGGCCAAACTGATCGTTTTTTCGCTCTGATCGCGGAGGACGAGCACGATCCGGCTGTCCTTGAGGTACTCCCGCAGGGGCGCGACTTTCTTGAGGTCCTCGTCGGACGGTCCAACGACGAGAACGACGGAGAATGGGTCTTTCGGCCGCCTGAGCCTCTCGGCGAAGCTCGGGAGGTCCCTGAAAACCTCCACGGCGCCGGGAGGGACGAGCGGGCTCGCGTCCCGCAGGAACGGTTCGCCTTGTCCGTCCTGCCCCGTCATCAGAAAAAACAGATTCATGGCGCCCTTTCGACGTCCAGAAGCCTTCCTCTTTACAGGATAAACCAAGATTCGTGCCAACACGCCCCGGCTCCCCCCGTAGGTCGGGAGAAAGTCCAGGCTTGGCGGACTCCAAGCCGGCGAGGCCTGGGGGAGGAGGGGAAATACGGTGTCGAGGGGGGACGGCGTCAGGCTCAGCCCGAAGGCTTGATCCCGCGCTGCTTCAGGAGCGTGTAGAGGCGCGAGCGGGACAGGCCCGAGATCCGGCAGGCTTCGCCGACGTCTCCGTTCGTCCGGCGCAGCAGTGATGCCAGGTAGTCCTTCTCGATCCTGGCCATCTCCGCATCGCGGAAATCCTTGAGGTTGAGGGACGGGTCGGTCGCCTGGCTCGCCCCGACCTCGGCCGTGGGCGGACGCTTCTGGATGACGGCGGCCCGGACGAGGTCGATGCGAATGTGGTCCGGCAGGTGCTGGGGATAGAGGACGGGCTCGTCCATGGCGCTGATGACGGCCTTTTCCAGGGCCTGGGTGAGCTCGCGGACGTTTCCCGGCCAACTGTAGGCCAACAGCGCCTCGAGGAAATCGGGGGAATAGCCCTTGACGGGCACGCCGTACTGCTCACAATAGTGGGCCAGATAATGGAGCGTGAGCTTCTTGATGTCTTCCTTCATCTCCCGCAAGGGCGACAGTTCGAGCACGAGCGTGCGCAGCCGGAACAGCAGGTCCTCGCGGAACCCCCCCGAACGGGTCAAGTCCTCGAGGCGTTTGTTCGTGGCGGCGACCAGCCTGAAATCGCTGGTGACTTCCTGGCCCCCGCCGACCGGCCTGAAGCGCTTCTCCTGGAGGACGCGAAGGAACGCCTTCTGGATCGATACGGACAGCTCGCCGATCTCGTCGAGGAAGAGGGTCCCGCCGTCGGCCTGCCGGACGAGCCCGTCGCGGGGCTTGTCGGCGCCGGTGAAGGCGCCGCGGACATGGCCGAATAGGGTGCTCTCGACGAGGGTTTCCGGGAGGGCGGCGCAGTCCACCACGACGAAATTCCGGTTCGAACGAGCGCTGTTCCTGTGGATGGCCTGGGCGAACAGCTCCTTGCCCGTGCCCGTCTCGCCGGTGACCAGAACGCTGGCATCGCTCGCGGCCGCCTGGGCCAGCGTGTCGAGACTGCTCCTGAGCTTGGGGCTCGAGCCGACGATGCCCCCGACCTTCAGGGAGACGGGCTGGGCCGCGGCGATCTTCTTCTGGCGGTATTGCAGGGCCCGTTCGACGCAGAGCATGATGGCCTTGACCGAGAGAGGTTTTTCGATGTAATCCCAAGCGCCTTTTTTAATGGCCAGCTCGGCCCCGTCCGGGTCCCCGAAGCCGGTGACGATGATGACCTCGGGTGAAGCGGCGGAGGCGCGGATCTCGGGCAGGATATCGAGGCCGATCCCGTCCGGCATCTTGACGTCGCAGAACACCAGGTCGAGACCCTCGCCGCGGAGCTTATCGCGGGCCGAGGCGAGAGAGCCCGCCTCGACGGGCCCGTGACCCATCTTCTTGATGACGCGGGCGAGCGAGTCCCTGACGAGGGGATCGTCATCGATAATAAGGATCTTGGCCATGATGGGCTGAGCCGGGGGGATTATAGCCAACCCCCCCCAGCCTGTCAAATGGAGGGGCCGCAGGCGGCCTGACCTGCGGCCCCTCACTAAACTCTCGCTTAACTAACGCCTTACTACGGCCGTAACGGCCGTCGCGGCCGGAGCGGCCAGGTCGAGGACCCGCCCCTCAGACTTGTAGAACACGAAGCCGAGCAACTTCATGTAATCGTGCACGGCGGTGTACTCGGAGATCCCTGTCGGTATGGCCGTGAGCTGGCCTCCGGCCAGGGCATCCAGGAAGCTGAAGATCCCTTCGGACATGACCACGAAGTAGATCTTCCCCTGGTTTGCGGCCACGAATTCCCCGTTGATCATGACCGTCTCGGGAATGATGTGCCCGGCCCCCGAATGGAAGGCATAGGTCAGACCCGAGACCTGGGCGTAAAGCGAATTGGAGACCGCGTAATCGAGACCGCCGAGAATGAGCTGACCCGGCATGGGTACGATGACGAGCTTGAAGCCCAGCCCGGTCACGGGGTCATAGCCGTAGGGAACGGCTCGCAGGATGTCGTTGCCGACCACCCTCCCCGCGGGGATGCCGAACTCGGTGTAGCCCTGGGCATCAAAGGCGCAATCGACCGGAGGGAGGCCGGGGACCGCCAGGACGGCCTGTCTCATCGCGTCGGTCACCAGATTCCCGAGCGGCGCATCCCTGTACTGTCCCGTCGTCGGGAATTCCCGGCTGATGTTCCGGAAGGCCGTCGCCACGGTCTCGGAATAGACGGGGCCGAACCGGGCGACGACGCCCTCGCGAAGGGCGTTCAGCTGATCCCGGAGGAGAGGGTCGGGCGGGACGGTCTTGTCGACGGGATGGAGCTTCCATTTGAGGAGCTTGACCGTTCCGTCCGGCTCGAGCTTGACCATGAGCTCGCCGAGGTCCCTGTTGTGGCTCCCCGCCTGGACGATGATCGTCCCGTTGCGAACGACCGCCCTTTTGAATTCGTCGTGGCTGTGGCCGCCGACGATGACGTTGATGCCCTCGACGTTCTGGGCGAGCGCCATGTCGCCGGCTGTCCCCAGGTGCGAGAGGCAGATGATGACCTGGCATCCCGCATTCTTGAGGGCCCCCACCTCCTGGTTGGCGATAAAGTTGATATCGTTCGAAAACCGGAGGATCACTTCCTGGCTGAAGTTGAAGGGGTCCTCGTTGAGCAGGCCGAAGATCCCGACTTTGACGCCGTCGACCTCTTTGACGATCGACTTCTGGATCATGGCGGCCAGCGGATGGCCCTCGAAATTGATATTGGCGCAAAGCAGGGGCAGGGTCACCGGGTCGCCGCCGGCGATAAGCCCGCTGACGACACCGGCCAACGTGTCCATCTTCAGGTCGAATTCATGGTTGCCGAGCGACATCGCGTCGTAGAGGCCTTCCATGATCTTGAGCTCGGGATAGCCCAGATAGGTGTTGAATTCGAAGCTGCCGACGAACACGTCCCCGGCGTGAAGGGCCAGGACGTTCGACTTGCCCCTTTCGAGCTTCTTGATGAGCGTCGACATCCTGGCGATGCCGGCATAGTCCCTGTCGAACCCTCCGGGGCCCCGGAACTCGTCGAGCCAGCCCATCCTGTGATCGGGCCAGAGCCACGTGAAGGGCGTCGGATAGGGCTGGTGCGTGAAGGGCAGGATCGCCGAATGCGAATCGTTCGTATGCAGGATGGTCAGGGTCTTTGGCTGGGCCAGGCCCGTGACCGCGAGCCCCAGCACCAGGGCCAGGAGCGCGAGCGTTCTCCCCACTTGCCTTGTCATGATAGTTCCTCCTTTTTTTCCCCGGGATTCACCCTCGAAAGAAGGTGATTGGAAGCGTGTCTGTTCACGGAACTAAGCTACGATAACCCCGCCCTTGAGTTGTCAAGAACATGTTAAGAATACGCCAAGAAGATGTCAAGGGGAGAAATGGCCCTTCCCCAGGGGGAGATCAGGGAATTTCGACGGCGTGGGTCCCGGCTTCGACCCGGACGACGTGGATCTTGGGGGCCCGGCCGGTCACGCTTTCATAATCCCGGCTGACGCGGGCTTCGAACTCGGGCACGGCGCCGGCCTCGACGAGGCTGATCGTGCAGCCGCCGAAGCCGGCCCCCATCATCCGCGCGCCCAGGACGCCCGGGACCCGGCGGGCCGCCTCGACGAGGGCGTCGAGCTCGGCCGACGAGACCTCGTAATCGTCGCGCAGTCCGGCATGGGACAGGTTCATCAGCCCGCCGAGGACGGCGAGATCGTTCCGGGCCAGGGCGGCCGAGGCGTCGCCGACGCGGATGTTCTCGCGGACGACGTACTCGCAGCGGCGAAAGACGACGGGGTCGAGCTCGGACCGGTGCTCACGGAGGAGGTCCAGACTGACGTCCCTCAGCGAGCGGAGGGACGGGTCATGGGCCCGCAGGGCGCTGACGCCGGCCTCGCACTGGCCGCGGCGGACGTTGTATTCCGACGAGGCCAGCTCGCGGCGGACGAGGGTATCGGAGATGACGACGCGGAGGTCTTCGCGCTCGAAGGGGATGTATTCGAACGTGAGGGACCGGCAATCGAGCTTGAGGACCGTTTTCGCCCGGCCGTGGATGTTGATGAACTGGTCCATGATGCCGCAGCGGACGCCGACGAACTCGTTCTCGGCTCTTCTGGGCCAGCTTGACCAGGGTCAGGCTGTCGAGGCCGAGGCCGAAAAGGGCGTTGACGGCGAAGGCCAGGCCGCCTTCGATGGCGGCCGACGAGGACATGCCGGCCCCGATGGGAATGTCTCCGCCGAAGACGCAGCTGACGCCGCCGATGCGATGCCCGGCCTTCACGAACTGGTCGAGGACCCCGAGGAGATAGTCGGGCCAGCGGAGGGGCGAACGGTGGAACTGGCCGAGCTCGCAGCGGAATTCCTGGTCGAAGTCGCGGGAGACGAAGTGGCAGAGCCTGTCGGCCCGGGGCGCGACGGCGAAGACGACGGCCTTGTCCGTGGCCCCCGGCATGACGAACCCTTCGTTGTAGTCGGTGTGCTCGCCGATGAGGTTGACCCGGCCGGGAGAGGCGACGAGAAGGGGCTTCCCCGGGAAGTGCTTGCGGAAACTCTCGGCGATGACGGGGACGAGCTCGTTCATGGTCACTCCTCACGGACGAGTCTATCATGAGACTCGAGCACGGGGGAAGCAGGAAAAAAATGGGGACGCTTCTATTTTTAAAATTAATGCGTTTTTTTAAAAAATAGAAGCGTCCCCATTTTTTAGACGCCGAAGCTCATCTTCTGGCGGATCTCGGCGGCTTTCCGCTCCGCGGGGTCGATGACCTCCCGCCCGAACTTCGCGGCCAGGTCGCCGGGGTCGTTGAAGCGCCAAAAGGGCAGGACCCAACGGTACCGATGATAGTGGCGGCCGTCGGCGGCGTGCTCCTCCCCCGCCTGGCCGATGGGCTGGATAGGCAGGGACGGCAGGAAATGGACGACAGCGTCGAGCGTCTCGGCGATGCGCCGGTCGCCGGTGAGGTCGGCCACGACGAACCGCGACATCCGGCCAAGAGTCTTGACGATCTCGTTCTTGTCGCCCGACCCCGGCAGGTGGAAATCGAGGACGAGGGGCGAATACTCGCGCTGGCGGAGAGCCTCCTTGATGGCCGCGAGGACGGGTTCGCGCTCCGGAGGGAAGCGGCCGATGACGAGGACGGTGTTGAGGGTGATGGAGAAGACCTCGTAGCGGGCGTTCTCATGATGAAGCAGCATGCCGACGAGCTGGGCGGTCTGGAGGCTGTCGACCGAGAGGACCGGCTGCTGGGCCGGCATGATGTCGAGGTCGCGCTGATGCGAATCGGCCAGGTTGACTTCCCAGAGCGAGGTGCCGTAGACGGCGCACTTGTCGAGGACGGCGCCCTCCAGGTTCGTTTTGAGCAGGGTCGCGAAGCAAAGATTGGCGTTGGCCAGCCGCGCCGAGCGGAGGCTCGTCCGCTCCAGAACGGCCTCCTGGAGGTTGGCGCCTTCGAGATCGGCCTCGCTGAGGTCGGCCTCGCTGAGGTCGGCCTTGAACAGGGAGGCCTGGCTGAGGACGGCCTTGACGAGCTTGGCCCGGAAAAGCGAGGCCTGCCCGAGGTTGGCGCCCTTGAGGCACGCGCCGTAGAGGTTCGCTCCGCTGAGGTTGGCCCGGATGAGAAACGCCCCGCTGAGGTCGGCACTGTTGAGATTGGCCCCGGCCAGGTCGGCCTGGCTGAGATTGGCCTTGAAAAGGTTCGCCCGGCTGAGGTCGGCCTGGCTTAGGTCGGCGCGGAAGAGCTTGGCCCGGGACAGGTTGGCTCCGCTGAGGTTGGCCCCGGCGAGGCGGGCCCCGGCCAGGTCTGCTTTGGCCAGATCGGCACCGGCCAGGTTGAGCTCCGAGAGGTCGGCCCCCGAGAGATCAGGGACGATCTTGGTGTTCTTTCGGCGCCAATCGTTCCAGCTCTCGATCCGGTCCCGGACGAGATCGATGTGCCCCGCATTCGCCATTGGTTTCATTCTAGGCGGATTCGCGACCGGGTGTCAACCGCGCCTCAGTCCCGGAACAGGAGGCGAATGACGATGATCTCGGAGGCTCCTACGGTCCGGACCGGAGGCCCCCAACCCTGGACGCCGCTGGTGACGAAAAGATGGGCTCCGTCCCGTTCGAGATGGCCCCAGCTGAGGTCGTATTGACGCTGGGTAATAAGATTTACGGGAAAGAGCTGGCCGTGATGGGTGTGGCCTGAAAGCTGGATGTCGGCCCCGGCGCGGCGGGCCTCGTCGAATCCGGTGGGCCGGTGGGCGATCAGGACGGCCGGCAGATCGCGGCGGGCGGACGAAAGCACCTCGGCGACGGGCTTACGATCCCGCGCGCGGGCGTCCTTCCTCCCAGCCAGGACCAAAGCGTCATCGACGGGCACGGCCTCGTCCTGCAGGAGCCTGATCCCGGCCCTCTCGAGGAAGGCCTCCGTTCCCGCCCGGCTGAAGCGCTCGTGGTTGCCCGGCGCCCCGTAGATCCCGTACCTGGAGGTCATGGCCCGGAAGGCCCGTTCGTAGCGGCCGGTGTCCTCGCCCCTCCGGTCACCCTCGAGCAGGTCGCCGCCGAGGAGGATCAGATCGGGGTTTTGGGCGTTGACCTTGGCCGTGAGCTCCTCCAGGAAGCGGCCGGATATCAGGTCGCGGAAGTGGAGGTCGGCCATGAAGACGATCGTCAGCTCCCGCGCGGCCGAAGCGCGGCGGGGCACTTCGACTCGGTACTCTTTCACTCGGAGAATGCGGTGGTTGACGGCCCCGAAGGCGACGACGAGGATCGGGAGGCCCAGCGAGAGGGCCAACCGCCATGTCCGGAACCGCCGCGAGCGCACGGCGTCTCGCGAAACGATGCGGGCAAGCCGCGCGAGGCCGACCGACATATCGATCACCATGACGGCCATGACCAGGTAGAGGGTGAGAGGGAGGGCGTAGTAGCCGAAGAGAACGAAGGCGGCGGCCCAGCCGTCCGCCGCCGCATGAGACAGTGTCTCGGCGACGGGATAGCCGGCAGCAATGAGGACGAACGCGGCCGTCCAGAGGTCCTTGAGGAGCTTCGAGCCGAAGAGCGAACGGACGCGCAGCAGGACATAAACGGCCAGCGGGACCGAGAGAAGGAGCTCGTTCTGGAGGTACACTACTTCTTTCGCAGCTTGAGAACGCCCTTGATGCTGTCGAGATCGACCTGGAAATGCTGCAGGACGTCGTTGCCGAGGAGCCCCGCGTTCTCGTCGTCGCCGAGGTCGTAGACGAGGACCCGGACATCCAGGACCGTCAGGCCCTCGATCTCGATCGAGTCGATCGGGACCTGGAAGGCAAGGTCGCTGCCGGCCACGCCCTGGAAACCGACGACGGGCGTTGTGTTGTCGATCCGGATCTCGAGCGCCGCCGCGGCTGCCGTCGGGATGATGGTCGTCGTCGCCCCGGTGTCGATGAAGAACTTCTGGCGGAACTTCCTGTTGAGATAGGCATAGACGGGGATGAGCTTGTCGCCGGGATTGAAACGGATCGTGACCGAGTCCTCGTCCCGCCGGCCCTCATCGATGAGGCGCTCGAGGGTGCGGGCCTTGTCGGATTGGGCCGTCGGATACTGCTTGTCCCGGAGGAGTTGCTCGGCCCGGACCCATTTCTTCTCCAGGACGGCGACTTCGACGCCGAGGAGGTGGAGCTCGAGGTCTTCGGGCGCGAGCCGGCCGGCCTCGTCGAAGATCTCGAGACCGCCGTAGCCGCGCTCGTTGAGGATCTTGTGGAGGGACGCCTTGGCCAGCTCGACCTCGACGGCATCGAGCTCCCTTAAGGCGGGGGAGATCTGAACGACGGGATCGCGCCGGAGGTCGGCGAGAAGGCGGTGGGCGGCGTCGAAACCGCGGGCGTCACTATAGGCGCCTGCCGCGGCCTTGATGAGGGGGATATCGGCGGCAGCGGCAAGGACGTCCGGATCGAGGGCCCGCGCGACCTCGTCGGCCTGGCCCTGCCGGACCAACGACGCGGCCAAGGAGGTCATGCGGGCAGCGACCGCGGCCGGCTTGAGGTCGAGGGGCAGGTCATCCGGCGAGAGAAGGGCGGCGCTCCGGAAGCCCGCGGCCAGAGCCGCCAGCTTGCGTCCCTCAGAGATATCGTCGGACATGACCAGGGCCTGGGCGAACGCCGCTTCGCGCGAGCCCGAGCGCAGCTTTGCGGAAAGGTCCGCGACCGAAAGGACGGGTTTGGGGCCGGCGCCGTCGGACGGGGCCCACAGGTAACCCCTGGCCATCCCCAGGCCGAACGTCCAGCCGACGAGCCGCCCTTCCTGGATGAGGACGCCGGGCGCCGCGATCTGGCTGAAGAGGCCGAAGGTCTTGAACGAGCCGGCTGAACGGAGGGGGCCGGTTTCGATGGCGAACGAAGTCCGTCCGCCGCTCAAGGGACGCCACTCGAGCACGGTCGATCCGTCATACGGGGCGAGTTCGGGCGTCTTCATGCTCTCCGCGAGCTCGAAACGGCAGAGGACGATGGGGTCGGCGGTGTTCCAATCGACCCAGGCCGGGAGGGCCCCGGCGGGGCCGGGGCTCTCGAGCCGGGGCGCGGCCAGGCCCATGAACGCCCAGAGCGGCAGGGCGGTCCAGGCGCCGTCGAAGAAAGTGCTTTCGATCGAAGACGACGCCCCGCGGACGGCGCTATCGATCGTGAAGCGGCCGGCGACGAGCGAAAAGCTCGACGGGGGCGGCAGAGCCTCGGCGCCGCCGGACACCTCGGGGCTCGTACCGGCCGGCTCCCCTGCCCCGGCCTGGCCGGAGGCGGCGGGGCGAGAGGCCGGCCTGATGCCGGGCACGAGGAAATAGGCCGCGACGAGGACGATAAGCATCCCGGCCCCGGCTATGACGTACCGGGGGAAGGCCCGCCTCGGTCTGGCCAGGGATCTCGTCAGGAGAGCCCCGCAGGCCGAGCAGTATCTCGACCCCTCAGGATTGTCCGTCCCGCATCTTCGGCAGTTCATGGCACGCCCTTCCTCGTCTTGAAAGCATAAGTTGAGTCGGCGCGGGAAGTCAAACTGAGGAAAAGGGCGCGGCCCCGCTTCCGGCCGCCCTTGACATCCCGGGAGACGGCGACCTAGAATTCCCTTACCCCGCCTGGGGGACAGGGAGGGACGACATCATGGTCGAGCCGTTGGCGGTCGTTGTCCTTCCCGTGCTGTTCATGGCCGTCCTGGCGGGGGGAAGTGTTTCTCTGAGGCGCCGGAATATCGACATGGAGGGCCGGCCGCCCATCGGCAGGACGATCTTCTTCCTGAGCAAATCCGCCATGGTCATCCCCTGGGCGGCGATGGTATTGCAGGCGTTCGGGGTGGACCTTTCGCCGGTCCAAGTGCCTGTTCCCCTGAAATGGATCTCTCTGGGACTGTGGATCTCCGGCTGGGGACTTCTCTTCGCCGGACGCGTCGGCCTCGGCAGCTCTTTCCGGGTCGGGTGCCCCGAAGAAGAGACGAAGCTGAGGACCGACGGGGTCTTCCGCTTCAGCCGCAATCCGATGTATCTCGGCTTGGACGCGACGTTCCTCGCCGCGGCCCTGTACACCCTGAACCCCCTCGTCCTTCTCGTCGGAGGCGGCATCGCGGCAGTGCACCACCGGATCATCCTGGCCGAAGAGGAGTGTCTGCTGAAGATGTTCGGCCGGGAATACGGGGAGTATCGCAAGCGGGCCGGCCGCTATCTTTGAGAACAGGGAGGAACGAGATGGCCGGCTATCGCGCGAGAAGCCTTCGGAACCTGCTCAAGATGGGCCATTGCGCTCCCGCGGTGATGAAGACCAGCCTGCAGCTCTTCGGCCCCGAGGATGAATGGCCGGTCAAAGCGGCGGCCGGCCTCCCGGGCGGGATCGGGGACACCGGGTTCGAATGCGGCGGCATCACCTCGCCGCTCATGCTTTTCGGCCTGCGCTACGGCTTGCGGGATCTCCGGGGCGGCCTGCCGCTCGTCTTCCATATCGGGCATGACCATTTCCGGCAATTCGTGGACCGGAACAGGTCCCCCCTGTGCCGCGAGATCCGTGGGCCGAACTACCGGCTCACGCATTGTATCAGGGCCGTTTGCTGTGCCCCCGAGATGGCCGCGGCGGCATCCGGCCGCGAAGGCGTCGGCGCCATCGGCGGAGAGCAACTGGAGGCCTATGCCCTGCTCTATTCCCATATGGCGGCCGGGGGCTTTCATTGTTCCCATCAGGTGTTGGACCGCCTAGGCCCCGCTATCCTCTCGAGCCCGGGACTCCTGGACGCGACCTCGGGCTATTTGGGAGGAACGCTGCTCAAAGGCATGACATGCAGCGCCTATGCGGCGGGCGTCATGGCGCTGGGCTTGAGGATGGAAGAGTTCGAGAACAGTCTCGCGCGAGTGATACGGATGATCGTGCTCATGAAGACCGGCGGGAATGCCTTCGCCGACCCCATCAACAAGTTCAACCCGTTCATGAACCTCGGAAAGCGCTTGGCCGGGTGGTTCACCGAGGTGTTCGGCAGCACGCAGTGCCAAGCCCTCACGGGATGCGATTTTTCTTCGCTCGAGTCTGTCCGCAGATATATCGAAACGGATGGGCTGGGGCGATGCCGGGACATCGCGGCGAAGACCGCCGCCGAAGTCCGGCATATCTCGAATGGCAGGGCCACGGGGATTCGAACCCCGGTCTGATGGCTGAGAACCATCTGTCCTGGGCCTCTAGACGATGGCCCCGCAAGGGGCAATAAAAATAGCAGAATCCCCCGGGGGTGTCAACCTGAGATAGGGGCTATCCCCGAACGGGACTGCCGCTCTTCGTCGACCGGCCGCTATCTCCGCCCGGCCAGGAGCATCTTGGCGGCCGTCTCTCCCCCGTTGACGCGGTAGAGCATCGGCAGGGGCCGGTCCAGGCCCTCGATGTGGTCCGGCGCGTTCTCCCAACGGTAGTTGAGGATGTTGGCGTAGTCCGAGAAATGCTGCCAGCGGCGGCGCGGGAGGCCGGTGACCATGTGCATGTGGTTGGCCGGCATGCCCATCTTGGCCTGGCTCGCGGGGACGTGGTCGAAGGTCAGCAGCGTGTGCGGCCAGGTGTAGTCCGAGGCGTGACAGACCCTCTCGGCGAGGGCCGCCGGGAGCTCGACGCTCTGGGCCTCGTCCTGGACCATGGTGAACAGGCCTGATAGGTCGGAGAAGCCGATGCGGCCGGCCATCCCCTTGAGGCCTTTGGGCGAGAGGTACCCCACGGAAAAGCCCAGCCCGGGGAAATAGAATTCGACGGCCTTGAAAAGGAACCAATTGTCGGCGTAGTCGAGCGAGGCGGCGCCGGAGTTGTTGCCGTCGATGAAGCCGCGCTCCATCCAGGGCTCGTTCTTGTAGTTCCGGATGTCGAGGCCCAAGGCCTTGGCATTGACTTGGACCTCCCAAGGCTCGTAAACCTTGCGGAAGTCCATGAAAAGAGTGGGATTGCCGCCGGAGAGATAGCAGTAGGCGATCATCGTCAGAAGGGCCTGGATGTCGTTCTCCGTGGCGAAGGGGATGACCGTCTTCCGGCCCGTGTGGTCCTCGGACGAGTTGAAGAGCGACTCGGCGATATCGGCCGTGGTCATCGGCAGGCCGCGGCGGTCCGAGCCCCAGGCCAGCTGGTTCGTCCAGCCGCCGCCGATGGCGTTGATGTCGCGCATGTAGTTGCGGATGATGAGGTAGAGGGCCAGGCCTTCGTCGAGCTTCTGCCTGTCGGCCGCGCTGAGTGCCGGCGCTTTGAAATTCTTGGCGGTGTAGATGTCGCGGCCCGTCCTCGCGATGTCCTCGGTATCCGTGAAGATGCGGTTCTTGAACTTGACGTTGACGACCCAATCCCGCAGGGCCTTGAGCTCCTCCGGATCGTAGCCGCCCTTCTTCCGGAGCATGTCGGCGAAGAGCTTCATGGATTCGCGCGTGCTCTCCAGGCCGAAGAAGCGCCGGGCGGCGTGGACGTGATTGAGGGCGGTCTCCATCTGCATGGAGTCCGTATCGACCGCCACGAAGCGCCGGCCCTGAAGGGCGATCCGGGCGAGCATAGCGTAGGCCAGGTCGACGACCTCGTCGTTGGTCTTGGCATCGAACTCCGGGTCGAGGCCGGTCTCGGGCATGGAGCCGATGACCATGGGGCAGAGGCGGCCCGTCTGGGCGTAGGCGCCGACGAGCGCGTCGATGCCGACGACGCCGGGCTTGGGGGCGTTATTGCCGCCGACGCAGGCCAGCGGTGTCGTCGGGGGGAAGTGGGCGGTCAGGGCCATGGCCGTTTTGCCGGGGAAAAACCATGTGTCGGGGGTCATGATGATGGCCCCGACGCCGGCTTCCCGCATCTCCCGTGCCCCGGCATCGGCGGTAGCCTCGCTGTCGACGAGCTTGGAACAGGTGAAGACGTTGGGGACGGTGCCGTCAGGGAGGCGCAGGCGTTTGGACAGCAAGGCCGCCGTCATCCGGCCGATGTTGAAGGCCCGAGTCCGCGAGTCCTGGTCGATCCGCGGGTCGCAGGGGACGAATATGCCCAGGGTGGGCGCGCCGGGTCTCTTCTTTCCCGTGTAGGGCATGGCTCCCTCCGTTAGAAACGAGTTGAGCCTAGGTTATTCACGAGCCGAGGCGGCTGCAGATGCGAGGCGTCAAAGGGTGAAGCTGTACTCGGAGTACTGCGAACCCTTTGCAACGAAGCAGATGCGGCCGGATCGGCTTGCCCGAAGGGTGAAAACGCCGTTCTTGGTTCTTGTGGCTTGATGGAAAAACACGGCGTTTTCATGAATAGCCTAGGCTAGATATATTCGATGGTGGCCGGCGGCTTCGCCGTGAGCTCGTAGGCGACGCGGGTGACCTGGGGAAGGTCGGCCGTGATCCTCTTCGAGATCTTCATGAGCGTGGCCCAGGGCAGGGGCGAGGGCTCGGCGGTCATGGCGTCCCTGCTCTCGACGGAACGGACGATGATGATGTTGCCGAAGTGGCGCTTGCCCTCGACGATCCCGGTCCCCTTGTCTTCGAGAAGGACGGCGAAGGCCTGGAAGGGCTTGTGGGCCGCGACCTCCTGCTCGACGATGACCGTGGCCGCCCGGACGAGGTCGACGCGCTCCGGCGTCACTTCGCCGATGATGCGCGTGGCCAGGGCCGGGCCGGGGAACGGCATGCGGTTGTAGATGGACTCGGGCAGCCCCAGCTCCTTGGACACCAGGCGGACCTCGTGCTTGAAGAGCTCTTTGAGCGGCTCGAGGACCTTGAAGCCGAAGCCCTCTTCGGGATCGATGCCGATCTGCTCGAGGATGTTGTGCTGGGTCTTGAGGCCCTTCTGGGTCTCGATGATGTCGGCCGCGATCGTGCCCTGAATGAGGTAGCGGGCCTTGCTCTTGAGGACCTCCTTGCCGAAGGAGCTGTAGAAGGCATAGCGGAACGCCTTGCGCTTCTCCTCGGGATCGGATTTGCCCTTGAGGGCGGCGAAATACTCCTTCTTCTTATCGGCGATATCGACGGCGATGCCCAGGCCGGCGAAGATCTCGCGGATCTCCTGGGGCTCGCCGGCGCGCATCAGGCCGTGGTCGATGAAGACCGATTTGAGCTGCGGGCCGAGCGCCCGGTGGGCCAGGACCGTGCAGGCGGAGCTGTCGACGCCGCCGGACAGGGCCGAGATGGCCTTGCCCGAACCGACGGTCTTCTTGATCTCTTCGATCTGGGTTTCAATGAACTTCTTGGCGTTCATGGGGGCCTCCCTCTTTCGTTTTGCCTCATCATACTTATTTTAAAAGAGGGGGTCAAACCTACCTAAATAAGAAGGGGTCAAACCTTAATTCTTATAATTTCCTTCCCAGCTTGGCGGCCGGGGGATACGGTTCAGTGTAAATTATAAGAATTAAGGTTTGACCCCTTCTGTTCCCCTTTGCACGCCCGGCCCCCTTTCGGCTACCATAGGGCCGCCGCGATACTCCAAGGAGGACCCCATGAAGAAACGACGCCTCGCCGGCCACGCCCTGGCCCTGGCCGCTCTCGCCGCTCTCGCCGCGCCCGCCCTCCGGGCCGCCGCATACCCGGCAACGCCGCTCGAGAAAAAGGTCAAGGCCATGAGCGAGAAGCTCGCCCCGGAGCTCATCGCCATCCGGGAGGACATCCACGCCCACCCCGAGCTCGGGCTCCAGGAGACGCGCACCTCCGGCATCGTGGCCGATTATTTCCGCAAGCTCGGCCTCGAGGTCCGGACGGGTTACGCCAAGACGGGCGTCATCGGGATCCTCAAGGGCGGCAAGCCCGGCCCCGTCGTTGCCATGCGCGGCGACATGGACGCCTTGCCCATCACCGAGGAGACCGACGTCCCCTTCGCCTCGAAGGAGAAGGCCGTCGTTGAAGGCCGAGAGACCGGGGTCATGCACGCCTGCGGGCATGACATCCACACGACCATGCTCCTGGGCGTCGCCGCCGTCCTGGCCTCGGTGAAGGCCGACCTCCCCGGCACGGTCGTCTTCGTCGCCCAGCCCGCCGAGGAATGCTGCGGCGGGGCGAGCATGATGATCGAGGACGGCGCTTTCAAGGACATCGTTCCCGCGGCCTTCTTCGCCTATCACGTCGACGATACGCTCAAGGCCGGGCGGATCGGCTACGCCTCGGGTTTCATGTCGGCCAACGTCGACGGCTTCACCCTCGAGATCAAGTCCGAGGGCTGCCACGGCGCCAGCCCGTGGTCCTGCGTCGACCCCATCGTCGTCGGCGCCGAGATCGTCACGGCCCTCCAGGTCCTGGTGGCCCGGGAATTCAGCGTCCACAACAACACCGTCATCACCGTCGGCTCTTTCCATGGCGGGAGCGCCCCCAACATCATCCCCAGGTCGGCCCGGCTCGAGGCCACCGTGCGCAATTACGGCGACGACCAGCGCCAGGTCCTTAAGGAGAAGATCACCCGTCTCGTCACCAACATCTGCGAGGCGGCGGACGCTCCGTTCGATCTCGGCTACGAATTCGGGACGATGTCGGTCTACAATGACCCGGCCCTGACCGCCCGGGCCCTGTCGACGGCCGAGCGCGTCCTCGGCTCCAAGGCGGCCCTCGTCGAGCAGAAGCCCGAGATGGGCGGCGAGGATTTCAGCTACTTCGGCCAGATCGCCCCGGCCGTCATGCTCAACCTGGGGGTCGTGCCCCCGGAGCTCGAGGCGACGGCGGTCCACTCCCCGACCTTCCGCGCCGACGAGGCCGCCATCCCCATCGGCGTCAACCTGATGGCCAATATCCTCCTCGACCACCAGGCGGGAGCGGCCAGGACGGCGGGAAGAAAATGAGTCCGGTCGATATGGCCGGCTCCAGCGACTAAACTGGTGATAGTGGTAGAGGCCGCGCAAGTCATCTCAGGAGGAAGCCACATGAAGAGAACGATTATCGCATTGCTTGCCTTCAGTCTCGTGCTGATGAGCTTCGGCTGCGCCAGCTGGAGCAAGACGGCCAAAGGCGCGGCGATCGGCGCGGCCGGCGGGGCGGTCGTCGGCGGCGTCATCGGCAAGATCGCCGGCAACACCCTCCTCGGCGCCATCGCCGGGGCCGCCGTCGGCGGAGCGGCCGGAGCCTTCATCGGCCGCAACATGGACAAGCAGGCTGCCGAGATGCGCCGCGACCTCGAGGGCGCCAAGGTCGACCGCGTCGGAGAAGGCATCAAGATCACCTTCGACTCGGGGCTCCTGTTCGACATCAACAAGTACGACCTCCGCGCCGCGAGCCGGGAGAACCTGACCAAGCTGGCCGCGATCCTCAACAAGTACCCCGACACGAACATCCTCGTCGAAGGCCACACCGATTCGACCGGCACCCGCGAGATCAACATGCCCCTGTCCGAGAACCGCGCCGAGGCCGTATCCAACTTCCTGGCGGGACTCAGTGTTCAATCGGCCCGGTTTGCCGTCCACGGCTACGGCCCCGACCAGCCTCTCGGCGACAACGCGACCGTCGAAGGGCGCCAGACGAACCGCCGGGTCGACATCGCCATCATGGCCAACGACAAGCTCAAGAAGATCGCCCAGGAATCCGTCAAGGGCGTGGCCGCCGCCACGGCCACGAGCGCCTGGGTCACCATCCAGGGCAAATAGGCGTCATCTAGGATCTCCGGGGGGGCCCCACCCCCGCTGGCTTCGCTACTCTTCCGCGGCTCCGGTTTGCTATAATGCCCCGGTAGGAATCCTCGGAGGAGGACGCCGATGAAATTCGCAGGGCTGTCGCTGTCGATCGCCGCCGGGCTCGCCGTCCTGGCCCTTTCCCTCATCCCCGCATCCGCCCAGGTCCCCGATGCCGACCGGGAGACCGACCCCCTCGTCCTGGCCAAGCTCGACCGCTGGCAAGACTGGAAGTTCGGCCTCATGATGCACTGGGGCCCCTATAGCCAGTGGGGCGTCGTCGAGTCCTGGACCCTCTGCTCGGAAGACGAGCCCTGGTGCCGCCGCACGATGGACGACTATTGCGCGTACAAGAAAGCTTATGAGGCCCTGCCGCGCACCTTCAATCCGGCGAAATTCGATCCCGCTTCCTGGGCGGAGGCGGCCAAGGCGGCCGGCATGCGCTACGTCGTCTTCACGACCAAGCATCACGACGGCTTTTCGATGTTCGACAGCCGGCAAACGGACTACCGCATCACCGGGCCGGGCGTGCCGTTCCGCACGGACCCCCGGGCCGACGTCGCCAAGGGCATCTTCGACGCTTTCCGGGCCAAGGGCATGGGCGTCGGGGCCTATTTCTCCAAGCCCGACTGGCACCACCCCGACTTCTGGGCGCCCGAGTGGGCGACGCCCGACCGGAACGTCAACTACAGCATCGACAAGTACCCGGACCGCTGGCAGCGCTTCCGCGATTTCACCTATCGGCAGATCGAGGAGCTCGCCACCGGCTACGGCCCGCTCGACCTCCTCTGGTTCGACGGCGGCTGGGTCCGGCCCCAGCCGATGACCGAGATCGCGCCCGGCCACTTCGTCAAGAACCCCAAGAACATGGACATCGACATGCCGAAGATCGCGGCCATGGCCCGCCGCCTCCAGCCGGGGATCCTCATCGTCGACCGGACCGTCACCGGGCGCTACGAGGACTACCGCACGCCCGAACAGGAGGTCCCCGAGAAGCCTCTCCCCTACGCGTGGGAGACCTGCATGACCATGGGCGGGTCGTGGTCGTTCAAGCCCAACGATGACTACAAATCGACGCGCCGGCTCGTCCACCTCCTCGTCGACATCGTCTCCAAGGGCGGCAATTTCCTGCTCAACATCGGGCCCAGCCCCGAGGGAGAGCTGCCCGCGGAATCGCTCGTCCGGCTCCGGGAGATCGGCGAGTGGATGCGCGTCAACGGCGAGGCCATCTACGGCACGCGGCCGATCGCCCCCTACAAAGAGGCCCAAACCTGCTTCACCTCGCTCGCCAACGGCACGGTCTACGCGATCGTCCTCGCCGGCGAAGGCGAGCTGGCTCCGCCCCCCAAGCTCATGCTGACCTCCCTCGCGCCCGAGGCCGGGAGCGTCGTCCGGATGCTCGGCGTGCGCGAGCCCGTGCGCTGGGAGAAGGTCGGCCGGGGCGCGCTGCTGACGCTGCCGCGCGGCGCCGTCGAGAAGCCTCCCTGCAAGGACGCCTGGGTCTTCAAGCTCAAGGCGGCCCGGGCGGGAGCGGGGACCGCGGGATGAAGATGAGGCGTCCGGGGGCTCTTCTCGCCCTCGTCGCCGCCGCCACGGCCCCGGCGGCCGGAGCGGACTGGCTCAGAGGCTACGGGCGGACGCTCGCCGGCGCCGAGATGACCTATCACTCCCCCTACCCCGATATCACCTCCGCGCTCATCAGCCGGGCCTCGGACGGCGCCATGGCCGTCGAGTGGGAGACCGAGGCCCTGCCCGCGGACTGGAAGGGCGGGCCCGCGACCTTCGTTTGGCTGGCCGGCCACGCCACGGGCAAGGGCGGCCATCGCTTCGACCTCGCCGTCGACGGGAAGGCGGCCCTGAGCTTCCGGACATCGTCCGACGCGTCGCGCCGGGATTGGCGCGAGGAGGGAGCGGGCGGCGTCTCGCTCACCTTCAAGACCGTCATGGTCGACCAGTTCGACGAGCTCTTCGGCTTCATGTGGCTCGAGGTCCCGGCCGCGCTCCTCCGCCCGGGCCGGGCCCTTATGCTCCGGGTCACGGGAGAGAAGGCCGGATCGAACGATTGGTTCATGGTCTTCCGCGACGATCTCCGCCGCGACGTCTGGGCCCGGAGCGAGCAGGCCCTGGTCCGCAAGGACGGCCGGACGCTGCAGATCGTCCGTGTCGAGATCAGCCACCTGGCCGAACCCGCGGGGGCGCTCGTCTCCTGCGGCGCTGAAAAGGCCCGGCTCGACCTCAAGCTCGGCCACAACGCCCTCGAGTTCCTCGTCCCCGCGGTCGACAAAGACCGCCTCGTCACTCTCGAGGTGGCCCTCGACGACGGCTCCGTGCGGCGCGGCGAGCTCACGGTCAAGCCGGTCGTGCCCCGGGAGATATGGCTCCTCCCCCACTCCCACGTCGATATCGGCTATTCCGACCCCCAGCCCGTCGTCGAAAAGAACCATTGGCGATATTTCGAGGAGGCGATCGCGCTGGCCGCAAAGTCGGCTGGCTACCCCGAAGGCGCGCGCTTCAAATGGAACACCGAACAGGCCTGGGCCGTGGAGACCTATTTTCGCCAGGCGAGCGAGGCCGAGAAGGAGGCCTTCATCGGGGCCTTGCGCGGCAGGACGATCGAGCTCCAGGCGACGCTGGCGGGCGTCCTGACCGGGCTCTGTCATCCCGAAGAGCTCATCCGCCTGACCGCGTTCGCACGGGACCTCGGGCGCCGCGCCGGCGTGCCCGTGGATTCGGCCATGGTGACCGACATCCCCGGTCAATCCTGGTCTTTTGTTCCCGCCCTGGCCATGGCGGGCATCAAGTATGTCTCGAGCGGACCGAATTACATGCCGAGCCTTTTTGACGGCGGGGACCGGATCGGCTGGGCCCTCAAGGCCTGGGGTGACAGGCCGTTCTACTGGCGCTCGCCGTCGGGCGAGGAGCGGGTCCTCTTCTGGATGGCCGGACGCGGCTATTCGTGGTTCCACGGCCTCAACATGGGCTCCCTCGTCAAGGCCCCGCCTTACCGCATCTTCGAATACATGGACGAGCTCGCAGAGAATCGCTACCCCTATTCCATGGTCCAGGTGCGGTACACGGTCGGGGGCGACAACGGTCCCCCGGACGCGACGCTCGCCGCGACCGTCCGGAGCTGGAACGAGAAGTACGTCTCGCCCCGAATCGTCATCGCCACGGCCTCGGAGATGTTCGCCGAGCTCGAACGGCGGCACGGCGCGGCCATCCCTGAGGTTCGAGGCGATTTTACGGGCTATTGGGAGGACGGGGCGGCCTCGACAGCCCGGGAGACGGCGATGAGCCGCGGCGCGGCGGGACGGCTCGTCCAGGCCGAAGCGCTGTGGTCCATCCGGGGCCGGGACGGATTCCCGGCCGCGAAGGACGAGGAGGCCTGGCGGCAGGTCGTGCTCTTCAGCGAGCACACCTGGGGCGCTTCCGACAGCGTCTCGAACCCGGACGGCGAAGGCCCGAGGGCCCAATGGGCCTACAAGAAGGCCTTCGCGGACCGGGCCGAGCGGCTGTCACGGGAGCTTCTCGAAGAGGCGGCGGCGTCGGGGGCGGCCGGGAAGGCCGTCGACGTCGTCAATACCTGCTCGTGGGCGCGCACGGACCTCGTCATCCTCCCCGCGGCAATGAGCCGGGCCGGCGACCTCGTCATCGGCGCCGACGGCGCGGCCGTGCCTTCGCAGCGGCTCCGGACGGGCGAGCTCGCTTTCGCCGCCCGGGACGTGCCGGGCTTCGGCGCGAAACGGTACACGGTCCACGCCGGGCATAGCTCAAGAGAAGGCGGAGCGGGCCTGACCGGATCGGCTCTGAAGAACGCGGCGATCGCCGCGGCCGTCGACCCGGCAACGGGCGCCGTGGCCAGCCTTCGCTGGACGGACGGCCCGTCGGCAGCTCGCGAGCTCGTCGACACGGGCGGGCAGCCGGGCCTGGCCCATTATCTCTACGTTCCCGGCCTCGACCCGAAGACGGCCCGGACGGTTTCGTCAGTCAAGATCAGGCCGGGCGAACCGGGCCCGCTCGTCGCCTCGCTCATCGTGGAGTCGGACGCGCCAGGATCCAAGGGACTCGTCCGCGAATACCGCCTCGTCGACGGCCTGTCGCGGCTCGACATCGCCGTGACCGTCGACAAGGAAAAAGTCCGGGAAAAAGAGAGCCTTCATATCGCTTTCCCCTTCGCCCTTCCCGGCGGCGCGGCCCGCGTCGACGTCGGCTGGGGCTTCGTCCGTCCCGAGACCGATCAGATCGCCGGGGCCTGCCGCGATTTCTTCTGCGCCCGGGACAGCGTCGACATCTCCGCCGGGGACGCCGGTCTGACCTGGACATCCCTCGACGCCCCGCTCGTCGAGATCGGCGCCGTCACGGACGAGACGCCGCGCAACGGCGAACGGCGGGCCTGGCTTCAAGAGCTCGCCCCGTCCACCCGCCTCTTCTCCTACGTCATGAACAACTATTGGCACACGAACTACAAGGCCGACCAGGAAGGGACGGTGACCCTGCGCTATGCCGTGTCGCCTCACCGCGGTTCGGACACGGCGACGGCGAAGAGGCTGGGCCTGGAAGCCGCAAACCCGCTCCTCGCCGTCGCGGCCGACCCGGCCTCCCCCGTTCCGAGCTTTCCGTTGACGGTCGGCTCGCCAGCCTTAGTGGCCATGTCGCTCGTTCCTTCAGCCGGCGGCCGGGCTTGGGTCCTGCGGCTCCTCAATGCCTCCTCCAAGCCGGCGGCGCTGGCCCTTACGGGACGAGCCTACGACAGCGGCCGCGTCTTCCTCAGCGATCTTTCAGGGTCCCGGGGCCCGCTCGTCTCCGCCCCGATCGATGTCCCCGCCTTCGGCATCCTGACCCTGTTGATACAAAATGGGGACGCTTCTATTTTTCCCCGAGCTGAAAAATAGAAGCGTCCCCATTTTCTGTCCCCATTTTCTCGTCACCGTCGGTTTGGCCGGGGCGGCGGGTTTCCGATATAATAGATATATCCTTTCTTCGGGAGGCCTCATGACGACCCACCGCAACCGTTCCCTCGGGATCTCCGCCAAGCTCGCCGCGGCGGCCGGCCTTCTGGCCGTCCTGGCCGCGCTCCCCCCCGCGAGCCGGGCCCAATATGCGTCCCAGATGCAGAACCGGCCCGAGCCTCGGGCCAAGATGGGCATGCCCATCGAGCTCAGCGTCAACCTCGGCGACCTCTGGTACATCCAATCATCGGAGAAAGCCAAGGGCACGGGAGAGCAGATCTCGGGCCCCGGCTTCAAGATGGAATCCTGGTACCCGGCCGTCGTGCCTTCGACGGTCCTCGGAACGCTCGTCGAGAACAACGTCTATCGGGACATCTTCTTCGGCAAGAACTTCGAGACCGTTCCCACGGCGCCCTTCGAGGTCTCCTGGTGGTACCGCAAGGAGTTCATCCCGCCGATGGCCCCCGGCCTCGGCCGGACCCGGCTCGAGTTCGACGGCATCAACTATCGGGCCAACATCTGGCTCAACGGAAAGAAGATCGCCGACGCCTCGGAGACATACGGCGCCTACCGCCGATTCTTCGTCGACATCACCGCGACCGTCAAGCGGTCCGAAAAGAACGTCCTGGCCGTCGAGGTCATCCCGCCCAAAAAGGGCGAGCCCACGATCGGCTGGGTCGATTGGAACCCGGCCCCTCCCGACAGGGCCATGGGCCTTTTCCGCGAGGTCCGGGTCAGGGCCACGGGGGACGTCTCGATCGAGAACCCCTTCGTCATGACCAAGCTCGATCTCGCGGCCTATAAAGAGGCCCGCCTGACCGTCACCGCCGATCTCGTGAATCACTCCAACGCCGATGTCACCGGCAACCTCCAGGGCCGGACCGAGGGCGTGAGCTTTTCCCGCGAGGTGAACCTCCGCCCCCGCGAAACGAAGAAGGTCGAGCTCACGCCGGAGACGACCCCCGAGCTCGTCATCAAGGACCCCCGCGTCTGGTGGACCCATGACCTGGGCAAGCCCGAGCTCTATCTCCTGTCGCTTTCCTTCGTCCAGAAGAAGGACAAGGACGCCGTCGAGCCCGAGACGCCCCCAGTTAAGGAAGACAAGAAGCCTCGGGACAAGGACCTCCGCCAGATGCCCGGCATGCCCCGGGTCATGCCCTCGGACATCCGGACCGTCCGGTTCGGCATCCGCGAGATCGCCGACTATCGCAACGACGCGGGTCATCGGGGCTTCATGCTCAACGGCCGTAAGATCCTCATCCGGGGCGGCGGCTGGACCGACGACGTCCTCCTCGACGCCAAGCGGCGGAAGCTCCAAGCCGAGGTCCTCTACGCCCGGCATATGAACCTCAACGCTCTCCGTCTCGAGGGCTTCTGGGGGACGAGCCAGGACCTCTACAATCTCTGCGACGAGAACGGCATCCTGATCATGGTCGGCTGGAGCTGCCACTGGGAATGGACCGACTACCTCGGCCGGCCCGCCGACGAGCCCTACGGCGGGATCAACACGCCGGAGCTCATCGACCTCGTCGCCGATTCCTGGCGGCACCAGGTCCTCTGGCTCCGCAATCACCCGTCCATCTTCGTCTGGGCCGAGGCGAGCGACATGATACCCCACCCCGATCTCGAGCGCCGCTACATCGCCATCATGAAGGAGATCGACCCGACCCGGCCGACCCTCGTTTCGACCAAGGGCAAGACGAGCGAGATCACGGGGCCGTCGGGCGTCAAGATGCTCGGCCCCTACGACTACGTCCCGCCGGTCTACTGGTACGTCGACACGAAGAACGGCGGCGCCTACGGCTTCAACACGGAGACCGGTCCGGGGCCGCAGGTCCCGCCGCTCGAGAGCCTGCGGAAAATGATGCCGGAGGACAAGCTCTGGCCCATCAACGACGTCTGGGATTTCCATTGCAGCCGCGGCATGTTCAAGGACCTCAAGCGCTACAACGAGGCCATGGACAAGCGCCTCGGCCCGGCCGGGGACCTCGAGGACTACCTCCGCAAGGCCCAGTTCCTGAACTACGAGGCCATGCGGGCCATGTTCGAGGCCTTCGTTGCCAACAAGCACAAGGCGACGGGCGTCATCCAGTGGATGTACAATTCGGCCTGGCCCAAGCTCTGGTGGCAGCTCTACGACTATTTCCTCCAGCCGAACGGGGCGTTCTACGGCGCCCGCAAGGCCGGCGAGCCCGTCCACATCCTCTACAATTACGGCAAGCGCGAGATCGCGGCCGTCAACAGCTCGGCCACGCCGGCGCCCAAGCTCAAGGCCACGATCCGGGTCCTCGACTTCGGCCTCAAGGAGATCATCTCCAAGTCGGTCGACTTCGGGCTCCTCGCCGACGAGGTCAAGACGATCGACGTCATCAACCCGCCCGCGGGGCTCACGCCGACCTATTTCCTGGACCTGCGCATCTTCAAGGACAAGGGCCAGCTCGTCGACGCCAACTTCTACTGCCTCTCGGCCAAGCCCGAGACGCTCGACGAGGAGAACTCGACCTGGTACGTGACGCCGATCAAGGATTTCGCCGACCTCACGGCCCTGAACGGCCTCAAGCCGGTAACCCTCAAGGTCAGGGACAAGACCTCGAAGGACGGCCCGATGACCCGGATCACGGTCGATCTCGAGAACCCTTCGGCCGACCTGGCCCTGATGGTCGAGATCCGCGTCGTCCGCAACACGTCCGGAGAGGTCGTCCTGCCGATCTATCTCGACGACAACTACATCACGCTCCTGCCGAAGGAAACGCGCAAGATCTCGGGCGTCTTCAGCACCGAGGACCTGGGCGGCGAGATGCCGGTCGTCAAGATCCGGGGCTGGAACGTCCGGGCCGACGAGAAATGACCGGACGCGGGCGGCCCCGCCGGGCGGCCGCGGCCGGATGGCTGGCCGCCGGACTCGCCCTGGGGGGCGTCTTCCTCGCCGCGTCCTGCCGTGGCGGGCCGGCGGCCGGGGCCTCTGCCGACCCATGCCGCGGCTTCCTCTGCGACCATGACGGCATCGTCCGCGCCGATACGTCCCTCCGCAGGATGTCCCTCATTTTCACCGGCGGGTCGTTCGCCGACGGCGGGGAGCACATCCGGCGGGTCCTCCGCGACGAGGGCGTCAAGGCGGGGTTCTTCTTCACCGGCGATTTCTATCGGACCCCGGAGTTCGGGCCCGTCATCCGGGGCCTCGTCGCGGACGGCCATTACCTCGGGCCGCACTCCGACAAGCACCTTCTCTACTGTCCCTGGGACGACCGGGAAAAGACGCTCGTCAGCCGCGAGGAGTTCCGGGCCGACATCGAGGCCAATTTCCGCGAGATGGCGCGCTTCGGCATCCCCCGCGCGAAGGGGCACCTGTTCATACCGCCCTACGAATGGTACAACGGCGAGATCGCGGCCTGGTCGCGCGAGCTGGGGCTGGCCCTTTTCAACTTCACCCCGGGTACGTCCTCCAACGCCGACTATACGACGCCGTCCATGCCCGAGTATCTCCCGACGCAGACGATCTACGACCGGATCCTGGCGTACGAGAAAAGCGACCCCCACGGCCTCAATGGCTTCATCCTGCTCATCCATATCGGGACGGACCCGGAGCGGACCGACAAGCTCTACCTGAGATTGGGCGACCTGATCGGGGAGATCAAGGCCAGAGGTTACGCGCTCATCCGCATCGACGAGTTGCTCCGCTTGAATTGATCGGGAGCCCTTTCATTATTGTCTCCCGTTTATGGGCTCCCTCTCGCGGCGGCGATGGGTGTTGCCTCGAAGATCCCCGTGGTGGAGGGGGGACCCGCGAGAGCGGAGCTTCGAGCGACCATCGCACCGCCCCGAACGGCTCCCGGGGCGGGCTGAGAGACTCAAAAAGAGCTATTTTCGGATATTTCGCAGAAGTCCGGCTTCGTGCATTCTCCGCCGTCCTTCTGCCGGGTCGCTTCCAGAGTCCGCTTCCGCCGCCGGGGGCGGGAGCTAGAGGCAATTCCCGAGCAAAGCCGAGAGATGGTCGTCCCGAGAATCCGAGCGACTATTTCTTCTTGAGCGAGTCGACGAGCGCCCGAAGCTTCTCCTGGTTCGGGCTGAGCTCGAGCGATTTCGTCCAGGCTTTGAGCGCCTCGTCGGTTCTCCCAAGCTGGTAGTGGCAGGTCCCCAGGTAATTCAGGATATCGATGTTCGCCCCGAACCGGGCGAGATAGGCCGCATAATGGGTCGAGGCCTCCTCGAATTCCCCCAGGGCGTGGCAGGCCTGGCCAAGAAGGGCGATGGCCTCGGGGGCCGCGTCCTCCGCGCCCGCCCAGGGCAGGAGGATGTCCTTGACGCGCCGGAAATCGTTCAGCCGGAACAGGACCTGCCCGTACGCGAGGGCGATGTCGGCGCGCCGGGGCGCCAGGGCGTATGCCTCGGCCAGGCGGGCCCGGGCGGTCTCGGCGTCGCCCAGGTTCTGGGCCTGGACACCCGACGCATAGAGGTCGTCCTCCTTGGCCAGGACCGTGGTGACCTTGGAGACGACCATCGGCCGGGGCACGGCGGCGGCCGGCGAGACTTCGAAGTTCTCCTTCGCCGAAGCGATCTCTTTCCCCTGTCCGTCGAGGAGCGTCACGCGGGCCTGGTAGTAGCCGGGGGGAAAGTCCTTGAGCGGTTGGACTTCGATGACCGTGTCGCCGGCCGGGCCGGGCTCGAGCCGGGCCGGCCGCGACAGGAACGGCTTGTCTTCCCGCAGGAAATCGTAACGGAGCGATCCCGCGCCCTTGATCTCTTCGGGCAGCCCGTAGAGCTGGAAGAAGAGGACGAGGGGATCGTTGGCGCTGAACATCTTTCGCGCCTGACAGAGGAGCTGGGTGCCGCCGGCCTTGAAGGGGACCCGTTCGCCGGGCGCCTGGGCCTTTTTCTCCAGGCCGTAGGCCAGGAGGAGCGGGCTCATGCGGACAGCCTCAGCGGGCCCCGGGACAACGAGGGCCCTGGCGGCGCCGGTGAACTCCTTGGACAGGACGTTCTTGAGCAGGATATCGAGATTGTAGGTGCCGGGGACCAGGGGGAAGACATCCTGGATCGAGAGGGACTTGGCCCGCATGTCCTCGAGCTCGTCCGACGTCAGGCTGAAGGGCAAGTCCTTGTCGAACTGGTAGACCGTCTTCCCGGCCGCGTCGGACACGCGCCCGGTCAGCCGGAAGCGGACCTCGTATTTCCCGCCGGCCTCCTGAGCGGTGATCCGGTCCGGCTCGACGGTATAGTGGACGAGGCTCATCCCCGCGGCGTCCCGGATGACCTGGACCTGGACTTCGCTCGAGACATAGTTGGCCGTATACTCGACCTCGACGGAATCCTTGTACTTCAGGATGGCGTCGGCGTAGTCGTCCTGGACTTTCTTCTGCGGCGCTGAGTAGATCGTGGCCATCAGCCGCTCCGAGGCCAGCGAGCCCAGGCCGGTGGGGGCGCCTTCATTGGGGATCAGGCTCAGGGTCTGGCGGGCCAGGTTCGGCTCGAGCTGCTGCAGGGCCTTGTAGGCCGCCTGGTCCTCGCTGTAGGAGCCGGAGATCCGGTCCGTATCGCGGTAGCCGCCCATAGCGTCGGCGATGAGGCTTCTCGGGCCGTCGACGGACGGGGAATAGAGGATGTAGTCCCCCACGCCGTTCCGCTTGAAGAAGATGACGTTGAAGCCGGTGGGAAGTCCGAGCGATTCGTCGCCCAGGTAGAACCAGATCTCGACGGGATAGACGCCGTTGACGTTCGTATACTGCTCGATGTTCCGGGGCTCGCCGAGCAGGATGTGGATGCGGCCCCGGTCCGTCTTCCAGCCGGGGAGCGGCGTGGCCCGTCCGAAGGTGGAGTTGGCGTAGTTCAGGCGGCGGTAGTGCTCTTCCTCGTATTCGTTCCGCGGCGTCTCCGGAACCGGGTCGCGGTGCTTCCAAAAGGCCTCGACGAAGATGTCCCGTTCCCTGTCCGTCTGGAGCTTCATGAAGACGTCCCGCTCGCGGCGGGTCATGATGTATCCGACCTCCTCATCGACCCACTTCCGGTATCGTTCGGGCAGGACGGTCTTGTCCTGGGCGGCGACGCCGGCGGGCGCGAACAGGACGGCGAGGAGGGCGATGGCCACGATCCTTGCGTACCTCATTAAAGCCTCATCTTAATACTCTAGCCGATTCGTCTGCTTTCGACAATAAGACGGGGGAAAAGAAGAGCCCGGAGGGCGTCGGCCCTCCGGGCTCCGGAATCTGCGCGTGCGGCGGCTTAGAACTGGTACAGGAAGCTCAATCTGAAGGCGCGGGGAGAGAGGATGCCGCCGACCTTGCCGAACTCCCACTGGTAGTCGATGGAATTCGGCGTGTCGGAGTTGAAGACGTTGAACACGTCGAGGACGATGTGGACCGCCCCGTACTTGGCGATGTTGACGGCCTTCTCGACCCTGAAGTCGAGGATCGACTGGCTCGGATAGTAGAAGGGCGTCTGCGACGAGACGATCGTGCCGGTGCCGGCGCCGATGACGCCGCCCGGAGGATTCCCCCACTGGGAATGCTCCGGGATCCCCTCGAGCTGCCAGGCCGGGCGGCCGCTGTGCATCCGGAAGCGGGCGCCGAGGTCGACCTCGACGCCGGGGACGGTGTACGACCCGGACAGCTTGAACTCGAACTTGGGCGTGAACGGCAGCGGGCCGGTCATGTTGTTGATGGTGTAGTTCAGCGTGCTCATCCAGTTGTTGTCGGTGACCATCGGCCCTTCGAAGTTCATGTCCTGGGAATAGATCCGGTTGGCCATGCCTTCCGAATGGGTGTAGAGGAAGGAGCCCAGCATCTGCCAGCGGTTCGAATAGCGCTTGTTGAAGACGAGCTGGTAGCCCTGGAAATCGCGCTTGGGCTTGACCCCGTCGAAGGCGGGCATGTTGACGACGCGGTAGTCGGAGTTGTTGCCGACCCACTGGACGTCGCCGCCGTCGATCAGGCCATCTTGGTTGTAGTCGAGCCACTCGATGCTGTAGAGGCTGACCGTCTCCCCTTCCAGAGTCGTGAAGGGAATGCGCTCGTAAGGCCATTCATCGCCGGCGGCGAGGCCGAGGGCGCCGACGGAGGTCCGCATGACCGGGACGTTGGCGAAGAGTCTTGCCGAGTGCTTGTAGATGAAGGTGCCGCTGACGGAGAAGTTCTTGATGACTTCCCGCTCGAGGCTGACGGTGAATTGGTCGGTGAACTGGTCCCTGAGGTTCGGATCGGTGTTGAGCCTCCAGGAGAAGCGGTCGGCGGCCGGATCAAGTGTTTCGTTATAGGGGGTCAGACTGCCGACGACGCGGGCGGCCGCCCGCGTTTCCACCGTGTCGATGAAGCCGTTACCGTCGAGGTCGGCCTGGTCCCAGGGGACGTTGTACCATTGCCAGGTGCGGGTGACGAGCGGGGCGTCAGGGCCGTAGCGCCGGAGGTACTCGACGGTGATCGGCAGGTAGTAGCGGCCGTAGCTGACGCGGGCGACGGTCTTGGCGTCCTTGGTCAGCTGATAGGTCAGGCCAAGGCGGGGCGACCAGGTCCGGAAGTCGAAGATGTTGTCCGTGCCCTGCCGAGTGCGGAGGACGGTCGGATTGGCGATGTCCGTCGGCGAGGTCAACGCGGCGTACTCAAAGCCTTCGCCGTACTTTGTCGTCATCCGGTCGTAACGGAGCCCGAGGTTGACGGTCAGCCGCTTCGTCGGGTTCCACTGGTCGTCGAGGAAGAAGGCCAGGGAATCGGACGTCGCGACGGTCAGGAAGGGATTGACCGCGTCGTGGAGGTTGTAGAAGATCAGGCCGGTGTCGCCGTACCAGCTCTCCATTTGGCTGCGGTACTGCGTCCAGCGATAGGGGTAGAGGAAGTTGGCATAGCCCTGGAAATAGCCGTTCAGGGTGTTGCTGCGGCCCTTGGTGAACTGGGCGCCGAACTTGATGTCGTGCTCTCCGAGGAAGTCCTCGGCATAGTGGGAGACGTCGGCCTGGATCGTCTGGCGCATGGACTTCCAGCCTTCGATGTAGGGGAAGGCGCCGTTGATGCCGTAGGAGGCCCACTTCCACCAATTGATGTAGCCCGGATTGGCGGGCGCGTCGCTGGGGACATGCGGCGTGTCATTGGTCCAGAACCCCAGGTACTTGCCGGTCAGAATGGTCGTGCTCGAGGGCAGCCACTGCCACTGGCCGGAGACCGTGTCGTTCTTGCTGCCGACGCCGTAGGTCATCGTGGTGTCCCACTGGGGCTCGCTGCCCCAGCTGCCGCCGCTGTAGTCGTTGTTCTCGTGATGGTACGAGATCCAGGCCCGGTGGCTGGTGAAGGGCTCGGCCGAGACTTTCAAGTCGAAATATGAGGAGTTGCTCGGCACCGGGATGCTCCAGCGGGCGCGGTGGGTGACGGCGTTGTAGTAGTCGAACCCGCCGTAGAACCAGATCTTGTCCTTGACGAGCGGCCCGCCGAGGGTGGCGTTCAGCTCGTAATCGCGGTCGCCGGCGGTGGGGGCGCCGTAGAGATTATTGGCCGGGGAACCGGGTCTGGCGACCCAGAGCCAATCGGTCCCGTAGGTCGCACTATCCGCGGGCTGGTTCGAAGTGCTCCATTTGACCGGGTTGAAGAAGACGCCGGCGTTGCCGTGGAAGCTGTTGCTCCCGGACTTCGTCAGGACGTCGATCGCGGCGCCCGAGAAGCTGCCGTATTCGGCCTTGGAGCCCAGGGCCACGACACGGACTTCCTCGACGGCGTTGTAGTTGACCTTGACGAGGGAGCCGAAGGACGACCCGCGGGGGTTCGTCGCGTTGACGCCGTTGACGAGGAAGACGTTCTCGTTCGACGAGCCGCTGTAGGCCGTCGGGCTGGGGAGCCAGCCGGCGTTGCTGCCGTGGTCGAACATGCCGGGCGTCGTCAGCGAGAGGTCGTAGAACGCGTCCCGGCTCGTCGGCAGCCGGCTGATCATCTGGTTCTCGAGCTTGGAGTCGATGGCCGAGGCCTTGACGTCGATGATCGGGCTCGCCGCGAGGACCGTGATCTGTTCCTCGATCGCGCCCGCTTCCATGCTCAGATCGACTTGGAGCGAGCCGCCGGCCGAGATGCCGACCTTTTCCTGGACGGTCGTCTTGAAGCCCGGCAGCGTCGCCGTGATCTTATAGACGCCGACGGGCAGGTTGAGGAAGACGTACGTCCCTCTGGCGGAGGTGACGGTCGCGCGTTTCCCGGAGATCAGGGCCGGGCTGGTGACCTCGACGGCCACGCCCGGCAGCGGATCTCCCGACGCTTCCGTGATGGTGCCCGTGAGCTTCCCGTCCAGGATGGACTGGGCGCTCGCGGTGTTCACGTTGAAGAAAGCGAGGCCGACGGCCAGACACAATATCGCGAGGAGGGTTCTTTTCGCCATGTGCTTTCTTTCTCCTGTCTCTTTGTCCACACACGATCCCTGCCCCCGCCGGAACCGGGCCGGCGGGAACGGCCTCAGGCTTGGACTGGTTAGATCACTCCTCTTTTCACCTCCAGGCGGTATCCTTGATTGTGGTAAGGTCGTGGGTGATGGACCGCTCGTCTCAAGAACAGGATCCTCATGGTCTGTGACTTATCCCGATTCTAGTCACTTCTCCTCTGCCGTGTCAAGATTCATTTCTTGATCTGGGCTTTCAGGGTGGCGATGAGATCCTCGAGGAACTTGATCCGGTCCGGATCGGTCGTGCCCGCCTTGGCCTTCTCGAGGTACTGGACCGCTTTGGGGAAATCGGCCTTGTTGATGTAGCACCGGCCGGCCATCTCGAGATAGGCCGGATCGTCCGGCCTCAGGGCCAGGGCCTGTTCGAAGCGGGGCAGGGCCTCGTCGATGCGCCCCAGCCCGAAGAGAACGAGTCCCATGTTGTAGCTGAGGTCGGCGTTGGACGGCTCGAGATCGAAGGACTTCTGATACTGCTCGAGGGCCTTTTCGGGCTGGCCCTGGCGCTGAAGGCAGACCCCCAGCTGGTAAAAGGCCGCGGCGAACTTCGGGTTCAGCACGGTGACTTTTTGGAAAGCGGCTTCGGCCTCCGGGAGCATCTCCTTGCGCAGGTAGGCCATGCCGGTTAGGTAGAGCGCGTTGGGGTCCTCGGGGTTCTTGTCGAGGACCGTCTTGAGGTCGGCCAATGCTCCGTCGTAATCGCCCTGGCGGATCTTCTCGGAGGCCGCCTTGACCCCGGCCTCGGCCACCTTGAGGCGCTCGACCTGCTGAACGAGCTCCTCCGTGGCCATGATAACGGGCGGGATCTCGACCTTCTCCATTTTGGCTTGGGGCGTCAGGAGCTTCCACTCGTCTTCCTTGACGGCGTAGCCGTCCTTCTTGAAGACGACCTTGTAGTCGCCGCGGGGCAGCCCGGCGAACTTGTACTCCCCGTTCTTCTTGGTCTTCATCGAGTAGCTTCGGCTGGAGATGGCGTCGCGAAGGGTGATCTCGACGCCCTCGAGGGGGGTCTTCTGGGTATCGACGACCTTGCCGACGATGTAGTACTCCCGGTACTGGCCGAGCACGGGTCCGGCCAGGAAGGTCATGGCCAAGAGGGCGGCCAGCCCCCAACGGCCCAGGGTTTGTATCTTCATGGTTCACTCCTTTTTGGATTTGAAGGCGTTCGCTTTCCCGAGCGCCTCGTTCATGCGGGCGGTGTCGCCCTGACGGTTATAGATGTCGGCCAGCAGGAAATAGCCGAGGGCCTTGAGCTCGGGGGTCTCGGCCAGCGAAAGCCCCGTCTCCACCTCCGCCCGGACGCTCGGCGAGGGGGTCCCCGGCGTCGAGCAGGCCGCGGGCCGAGCATGAGATGGCCCTCGGCGAGCTTGGGGGCGAGCTTGACGACCTCTTTCATCTGGGCGAGAGAACCCGGCTTGTCGCCCAGACGGAAGAGGATCCGGCCCAGGTTGAACCGGGCCTTGTAGCCCTGGGGGTAATCCTCGACCTCGGCCGCATAAGCCGCACGGGCCTCCTCGAGCCGGCCCTGCTCCTCGTAGAGGAGGCCCTGGTTGTAGTGGGCCAAGGGAAATTTCGGGGATTCCCCCGTGATCGCCGCGAGCTCGCTTTCGGCCCGGTCGTATTGTTTCGCGCCGACGAGCGCCGCCGCCAGGCTGAGCCGGGTCCGGGTGATCTTCGGCTGGGTCTCGACGGCCTTCTCGAGATACGGCAGGGCTTCGGCATAATTCCCCTGCTCCATGTACACCTCGCCGATGAGCGTGTAGGCCTGGGTGTTCTTGTCGTCGACCGAGAGGGTCCGCTTGCAGAGGGCGATGACGTCGTCCGTCTTGCCCTCGTCGAGCAGGATGTTGGCCAGGCTGATCAGGCCCTGGACGCTCTCGGGGTCCTCCTTGAGCAGGATATCCAGCTTGGCCTTGGCCTCTTCGGGGCGGCCCAGCTCGACGTAGCAGGTCGAAATGAGGCTCAGCGCCTGGGGGATCGTCGGCTCTTCGCGGAGCGCCGATTCGAGGGCCGCCACGGCCTCGGCATACTTCTCCTCGAGGACGAGCTCGCCCGCCCGGGTGACGGCGATGAAGACCCCGATCTTGTCCTTGGGGTCGGCCAAAGGGCCGCTTGCGCCCGAGGCCCTGCGGGCGGAAACCGGAGCCCCGACGTAGCCGAGGGCCGTGAGACGCTCCATGGTCTCCTTGTCGAGGTCGGCGGCCTGCGGCGCCGGGGCGTTCCGGCCCGTCTCGGTCATGAGGCGGTCGAGCTCGCCCTTCATCCGCGTGGCCACGCCGGGGACGAGACCCGTGATATTCGACTGCTCCCCCGGGTCCGCGGCGAGGTCGTAGAGCTCGGCGCGCGGGGCGTCGATGTACTTGTATCGGGGCGTTCTGAGCGTGTGGAGGGCGCTCCAGCCGAACTGGATGTTCGAAGCCATGGCCTCGCCGTAGGCCGGGACGTCGTCCCTTCTCCCCGGGTCGAACATCAGCCCCACGAGCGACCGGCCTTGGACCGGGGCGGGTCGAGGACGCGCCGACGAGATCGAGTATGGTCGGGAAGACGTCGGCCGTGCTGACCTGGGCGGCCACCCGCTTTCCCTGCAGGGCGGCAAACGGCATCGATACGAGGAGCGGGACGTGCATGGCGTAATCATAGATGAAATAGCCGTGCGTGCCTTCGCCGTGGCTCCCCAGCGCCTCGCCGTGGTCGCCGACGAGCACGACGGCCGTCGACTTGTCCAGGCCGGTCCGGGCCAGCCAGTCGGTCAGGCGGCCTATCTGCTCGTCCATGAAGGCGATCTCGCCGTCGTACGGGCCGGCCGGGCCGCGGCGGGCATAGGCGGAGGCGTAGGGTTCGGGCGGCGCGTAGGGCACGTGGGGGTCGTAGAGATGGACCCAGGCGAAGAAGGGCTTGGCCTTGGCCGTATCGAGCCAGGCCAGGGCCGCGTCCACGACCTCGTTCCCCGGCCTCTGGACTTCGCCGAGGTCGAGGTGCCTGTATTTCTTCAGGTCGAACTGGTCGTCGTAGTGGGAGAAGCCCTGCTTGAGCCCCCATCGGCCGTCGAGGACGAAGGCGGCGATGAAGGCGCCGGTCTCGTAGCCCCTGGCGGCGAGCACCTCGGCCAGGGTCGTCTGGTCGTCGCCGAGGGCCGTGTTGCCGTTGACCCGGACGCCGTGGTAGGTCGGATACATCCCGGTCATGATCGTGGTGTGGGCCGGGAGCGTCAGCGGCGCGGCCGTGGCCGCCTGCTCGAAGAGGACGCCCCGGCCGGCGATGGCGTCCAGGTTCGGCGTCGATACGCCGGCGTAGCCGTAGCAGGCCAGATGGTCGGCCCGGGTCGTATCGAGGGTGACCAGGATGACGTTCGGCTTCTCGACGCGGCTCGCCTCCCAAAGGGCGGGGACGCGGGAGGCCGGAGAGCGCGGGACGAGCTTGAGGACGGCGAAGGCGGCCGCGGCGAGGCAGACCGCCGCGATGATCCAGGACGGGCGCAGCCCGCCTTTCCGCCGCGATCGGGGCGCTATTCGTTCGGCCCTGTTCTTCCCGCATTCTTCCGTATCGCCTCATAGAGCGCCCAGACCGCGCCGGGCCGCATGTATTTCATGGCCCGGAACGTCTTCTCGCCGTACTTCGCGGCGGGATCGTTCCACAGGGCCTCGTCCGGATCGAGATAGGCCTCGGGCGTCTTGAAGAAGTAGCCCTGGCCGAAGGGGCTGTAGACGACATGGTAGAGCCCGTAGGCCGTGTGCAGGCCCTCGTCGACGAGGCCGTTGAGGACGAGGTCGGCGGCGAAGGCGTAAGAGGTGCCGATCCAGACCTCGTCGCCCTGCTGGCTCCGGAGCTGGCTGCCGTCGGCCTTGCGTCCGTTGACCGCCCCCATGACGCCGCCGCCGAACCCGAGGACGTTCTTCTCGTAGACCGTCCGCAGGGCCCGCTGGACGTCGACGGGAGGGACGATCGGGTCGCGGCCGTCGGCCTCGAGGCCGAGCATGCCGGCGTACCAGACGCCGAAGAGCTGGTCGGTCATGATGTCGTCCATCGTCGCGTCGATATGAAAATAGCCGGCCCGCTCGTCCCAGAGCTTGCGCAGGGAGGCGCGGCCCGACTCGAACCAACCCTTATATTTTACTAGGATCTCGGGGATATCCAAATCCCCGGCCCGGGTAGAGCCCGCGCGAAGAGAGCGTCTCGCCCATGCGGACGGCGGCCTTGAGGCCGGCCAGCCAGAGAAGCCCGACGTAGGCGCTCTCGCCTTTCATCTTCCAGGTGTCGTAGGTCTGGTCGGGGATGCCCTCGTTCAGGGGAACGTGAGTGACCTTGTCGCCGAAGCGGGCCTCGAGCGTGTCCAGGGCGACGGCGGAGGCCTGGAACATGCGCATGAGGAAGCCGATATCGACGCCGCCGGTGGCCAGGAAGTCCCGGTAGGCCCGGAGCGGGAACTTCGGGTTGATGTCCTTCCAGACGTTCGCGTTCTGCCAATCGAAGCCGTTCAGGATGACCCAGGGACGCTTGCGCGGCGAGCCGAGGTCGTGGGGGACCATGCCCGCGGTCTTGATCGTGCTCCAATAGTAGCCCATCTTGTCCGGGGGGACCTCTTTGGGGAATTGGACGGCGTACTGGAAGGCGCGATAGGAGGCGTCCTCGAGCGGGATGGTGCCCGCGAGATAGCTCATGTTCCTCGTCTCGAGCTCGGGCCAGAGGCGCAGGACGTGCCAGCAGTAGGAATCGACGTCGGTCGTCCCGTACATGAGGTAGTCCGCGCTTTCGAGATAGGTGTGGAGGTCGGTCGTCGCGTCCCAGATGCTCGTCTCGGTGAGGACGTAGAGCTCGTTGAGCAGGGCCTGGCGGAACCAGTCGGGAAGGCGCGGATTCGTCAGGCTGGGCTTCTGCCAGGCGTCGATCGCCTTCTCCCACTCCCCTGCCCGGACCAGGGCCTCGGCGGCGATGCGGAAGGCGTTCGTTCCCTCGGCGCCGTAGAAGGCGGTGTATTTCTTCTTGTGCTTGGCCCCGGCCTCGAACTCGTAGTACGGGAGGTCCCAGGCGACGGCGAAGGGCACCTCGAGGCGCTCGCCCGGCTTGAGGGTGAAGGTGACGGCCACGGCCGCGCCCGTCCCCTGCCCCGCCGCGGCCGGCGCCGAGGTGCGGGCCGTATCGAGCGTTCCGTCGGCGGCGAACATCGTCCAGATGTCGGCGCCGTCGCCCCGGGGATCGAAGGCCGCCTGGATGGAGACGCGCGACTTGCCGGGGCTCTCGAGCGCGGCGATGGCCATGGAGCCGGACATGGCGTTGCCGGTCCTCACGTCCTGGCCCTGCTTGCGGAACAGGACGCCCTTGGCCCGCCCGTCGTCCGCTGTCTCATTGAAATTCCCGGCGCTCCTGCGGTCCCAGACGAAAGAGGCCTGGGGTGTTTCACCGGCCGGCGGCCCGGGCCCGGACGGCCTCCCAGCCGATCATGTTTTCCCAAGTCAAGAGGATCGTGACCTCGGCCGGGAGCTTGGCCGGGTTGTGGGCGATCCACTTGTAGACGGCCACGGGAAAGCTCGTCTCCTTGTAGTTGCCGGAGATGATCGGCGAGAATTGGACGACGGCCAGCTTGACCGGGAGATCCGCGTTCTCCTCGTAGGAAAAGCCGGACTTGGGATAGAGGGCGTAGTAATCGCCCTTGCCGGCGGGATAGTTCCAGGCCCAGGCGCCGAGGCCCGAGCCGGACGGCGGAGCCGTGGTCGAAAGGGTCCGGGCGGTCGTCCGGCCGCCGGACTTGACGAAGACGTGGAACTGGTCGGCCCAGACCGTGTCCTCGACCATCCAGCCGAGCTTGAGGAACCAGGTCGAGAAATTGCCGTTCATGAGCCGTCTCGAAGCCGCCGGCGCCGATGCCGCCGACGGGGCAGGCGCTGCCCTCGGCCCGGGCCTCGATGTCGCCGGGGGCGATGGTCCTGCCGAACTTCTCGAGCGTCGTGCCGATGGGCCTGTCGAAGGCGGCCTGGGGGAAGCCGGCCAGGTTGGAGGCGGAATAGTTCAAGCCCCCGAGGGCGGCCCTGACCAGGTCCTTGGCCGTTCGGGCGCCGGAGGCGCGGGCCGCGGCGAAAAGAGTATCGAAACGTCCGTCGATCTCACGGCCGGCATCGTCCGTGATCCCCTTCTCGGCCAGGAGCTGGGCGTACTTCGCCAGGAGCTCCCTGCGCGCGGCGGCCGCCGCGGCGTCCTGGGCGGCAGCGGCCGTGACACACGACGCGAGCAGGGCGCCGAACATGACGACGATCCGAAGTTTCATGGCCTTTTCGCTCCTTGTGACTGTTTTCGCGTCTCCCGGCCGACAAGGACCGCCAGCAGGACGATCATGGCGCAGTTGACGACGGGGATGATGAGCCCCTGCCGCAGGCTCGAGGCCTCGGCGATCTTGCCGGCCAGCCATGGGGCGAGCATGCCGCCGGCGAGACCCACGGCGATGACCACGCTGAAGGCCGTGCCGCTGAACGCGGCGAAGCGTTCCCCGACGATGGCCAGGGTCGTCGGGTAGATCGCGGCGAAGCCGAAGCCGATGATGACGGCGCCGGCGGCGGCCAGGACCCCCGAAGGGGCCAGGGCCATGAGGAGCGCCGCGAGGAGAGCCAGGACGGCGCTCGCCAGGATGAGCGTTTCGTTCCGGACGGCCCGCACCAGCCGGCTCGAGAGGAGCCGGCCCGACATGACGGCCGCCCAATACCCGGCCAGGATGAGCGCGGCGGTGCCGGCGCCGATCCCGAATGTCGTCTGGAGATAGGTCGATATCCAGCCGCCGACCGTGAACTCGTTGGCCGACTGGAAGAAGAGGATGAAGGCCGTGAGCCAGAGGAGCGGGCTGCGGGCGATCGCGGCCGCCGACTTGATCGGGAATCCCTGGGCGTGCTTGGCCTTGGGGAAGCGGAGGACGGCATAGACGACAAAAGGCACCAGGCTGAGGAGGGTCGCCAGGCCGAGGATCCGCGCCACGCCGAGGGTCTCACGAAGGGTCCCGATGAGGAAGGGGATCGACAGCGCGCCGAAGCCGAAATAAATGCCGAGGACGTTCAGGGCCGCGCCGCGCTCCTTGCCCTCGTGGAGGTCGCTCGTCAGGGCGTTGGTGCCGCCGTTGAGTCCGCCCCCGCCGAGGCCGAGGATGACGGCCGCTCCGAGGACGAGGCCATAGCTCGAGGCCCGCGACAGGAGGAAGAAGGCCGCGGCGACAAGCAGGGCCGAAACAGCCAGGACCGCCTTGAACCCGAAGCGGTCGACGAGCGGCCCGAAGAAGAGGGTCGTGACGAGCATGGCGAAGTTCATGGTCAGGAAGAGGTTGCCCGCCGCCCCCGCGCCGAAGCCGATGCGCTCGAAAAGCGAAGGCAGGATGGCCCCCAGAATGGCCATGACGATGCCGAAGACGAAGATCCCGGCCCAGGCCGAGAGCTGGAGCCGGGCCGCACCGGAGGCCGGGCGTTCGGATGCGTTCACCGCGTCCATCGCGGGCCTCAGGCCTTGCGCCGGGCCTTGAACGGCCGGGCGTAATAGAACTCCGTGAAGGCTTGGTACACGCCGGCCATGTGGCCGGGCGGGACGCCGCGGACGTTGGGCGACACGAAGGTCGGCGGGACCTTGCCCGTCCTGGCCAGCGCCGCGGCCGTCTCGGCCACGAGGGACATGGCGATCGCGACCGCGGCGACCGTCGAGCCGGCCGCCACGCGCTCGAGCTGCCCGACGTCGACGAGAGCATCCTCGGGCGGGACGTGGTTGTCGATGGCCACGTCCGCTATCTCGGACAGGATCTTGCCCGACGAGTGGGAGCGCTTGCCGATCTTGATGTTGGCGTGCGACGAGACCGTGACGACCTTGAGGCCGCGGGCTTTGGCTTCGAGGGCCATGTCGATCCCCGCGGCGTTCAGTCCGCCATGGGAGAAGACGAGCATGACGTCGCGCTTCTCGAGGGGATAGCTCTGGAGGAAGACCTTGGCATAGCCCTCCTGGCGCTCGAGCCAGAGGAGCTCCCGGGCCCCGCCGGGGCCGATGACGTTCGACCACATGAGCCGCGGGTCATAGAGCGGAAAGAAGCCGACGAAGCTGCCGTAGCGGGGGAAGATGTCGAGCACCGGGATGACCGAGTGGCCGCTGCCGAACATGTAGACGCGGCCTTTCTTCCGGATCGCGCCGGCCATGATCTTCGCCGCGGCCTTGATGGCCCTCATCTCGTTCGTCTCGATCTCGCCGAGGATCTCCCGGATCCTGCCGAGGTACGCTTGGGCCGACATGTTCTTTCTCCTTCTTATTATTCGCTTTCGATCGTCCGCCACGCGAGCCGGCCGCACCCGTAGAGCCCGGCCTCCCCGCCGAGAGCCGAGCGCTCGATCCGGACCGAACGGGCGGCCAGCGGCTGGGCCCAGCGCTTGAATTCGCGGCGCACCGGCTCGAGGAAGACGTCGGCGGCCTGGAAGAGGCCTCCGCCGAGGACGACCACCTCGGGATTGAGGAGGCTGACGATATTGGCGACGCCCATGGCCAGGTAGGTCACGGCGTCCGCGACGACTTCGAGGGCCAGCGGGTCCCGGGCCCTGGCCGCCTCCGCGACGGTCTCGGCCGTGACGGCGGCGATGTCCCCCCCGGCCAAGTCGAGCATCGCGGAGGGGCTCCCCTGCTCCAGCCGCTCCCGGGCCTTGCGGGCCACGGAATTCCCCGAGGCCTCGGCCTCGAACGAGCCCATGGCCGCATACTCCGGCTTGAAGTCGGGGTCGAGGCCGAACCAGCCGACTGCGCCGGCGATGTCCTCGTGGCCGTGGATGATATGGCCGCCCGAGATGATCCCCGCGCCGATGCCCGTTCCGACCGCCAGGAAGACGGCGTCGCGCGCGCCCGACGCGGCGCCTCTCCACGCTTCCCCGGCCACGTAGGCGCTCCGGTCGGATTCCAAGACGATGGGGACGGTGGGGACACGTACTTCCGGCACATGTCCCCTGATCTTATCCAGCAGCGGATACTGGTCCCAACCGGGGATGTTGGGCGCCCAAACCCTGCCGCTGGCGGAATAGGCGATGCCGGGGACGCAGATGCCGACCGCCGCGAGACGCCCGCCGTTCATGCGGGCGGCCTCTTCCAATTTGGCGATCTCGTCCCGGACTTGGGCGGCGGCGGCATCACCCCCGGCCTTGTCGATGGCGACCTTCTCCCCTGCCGAGATCTCCCCATCCCGGGTGAAAAGGGCCGAGGCGATCTTGGTCCCGCCGACGTCGACCGCCCCGCAATAAATGGGGACGTTTCTATTTAATTTATTCATCTGGAGTTCATCACGAAATAAATAAATAGAAACGTCCCCATTATTCTTCGCGTCATTTCAGTATGATCCGGACGACCCAGGCTTGGCCCGGCTCGAGGGCCTTTTCGAGAACGACGCGGCCTCCGTCACGGACGAGGGGCACGGCCTGGCCCGCTTCGAGGTCGATCGCCGCGGGCTTGGCCGCGTCCGTCCTGAGGCCGAACTTGGCGGTGACGGCCTTGTCGCCCCGGTTAAACCCGAATAGAAGGGCATAGCCTTCGCCCTGGAGGAGCCGGCCCTCGACGACGGCGTCGGGAACGGAGGAGGTCACCCGCACGGGGGCCGCGATCTCGAGCCAATCGGCCAGACCGGCGAAGAACTTGCCGTTGTTGGGATTCTTGAAATGGTGATAGGCGGAGCCGAGAAAGGACCCGGCGATGATGGCCCGGCCCTTTCCGAAGGGCGCCGCCACGACGGCCGGCCGGCCGTCCGGGAACGCGGCCACGACCCGGCTCGATCTGCCGAAGACGTCGAACGACTCCTCGAAGAAAAGGCTGTCGAGCTTGTCGCCGGGCTTGAGCAGCGGGAACGCCTCGTCGGCCGCCTTGATCTCGACGACCCCGCTCTTGGAAAGCGGGGTCAGCTCGATCTCGCGGCAGCCGAAGACCTCGTCGAGGCCGCCGCCGGGGACGATCGGGCTCGAGGCGCCCTTCTCGTCGACCCAGCCGCAGCGGGCCTCGGCGAGGAGCGTCCCGCCGCCGCGGACGTATTCGACGAGGGCCTTGACGTGGGGCTGGGACATCATGACCGGGTAGGGCGCGATGATGAGCTTGTATCCGGCCGCCCGAGGCGTCCCGAGGTCGCGGACGTGCAGGAAATCGACCGGGATATTGCGCTCGAAGAAGGCCCGGTGGACGCCCTGCAGCGATTCGCTGAGATTGTTGACGCCCACGGTCTGGCCTTCGCCGGTGTAGGCCTGCTGGCCGCCGACCATGTGCGACAGAGGATTATAGAGGATGGCGATCTCGGCTTTGGCCGGCAGGGCCTTGAGGAAGAGGTCCCGGTTGGCCGTGATGATGCGGGCGATCCGGCCGCCGGCCTCGGCCCGTTCGGTGACCTTGCCGTCGAGCTCGACGAGGCCGTAGCCGCCGGCCTCGTAGCCCGTGCTCATGGGATAATAGGCGTAGATGTTGACGGCCCGGGCACCGTAGGCGACCGTGCTCCACATCCAGTCGCGGGTGTCGGTGCCGACGACGGGGTAGCTCATCTTCATGCCGAAGACGCCGTAGCCGGCCTGGAGCTCGCCGATATAGAAGCCGCCGTTTCCGATGCCCATGGACCGGACGAAGTCGAGGCCCGAGGAGCGGTAGAAGGGCGACCAGGGCTTGATCGTCCAGGCATGCTTGGGGTAGATCGAGGCGCCGTAGAAATCGACGCTGTCGGACATCTTCCGGTCGTCGGGCGTCCCCGACCAGTCCGGCCGGGTGAAGATCCCCGGCCCGGCGGAGTGGCTGGTGACGACCGAGTCCGGCAGGACCGACTTGACGGCCGCCGCCTTGAGGGCCAGGTCCTCGGCCAGCTTATCGGAGATGAATTCCTTCCAGTCGATATAATCGGTGAAGGTCAGGATGGTGCCGAAGCGGGGCGGCTGGACATCGTCGAAGGACCGAAGGGTCCGGTACCAGGCCGTGTTCAAGGCTCCGATCGTCCCGTACTTCTTCGCCAGCCATTCCCGGAACCGGGCCTGGGTCGAGTGGCAGTAGCAGAACTGGACCGACGAGAGATCGCCGACATAATAGACCTCGGCCCAGTTGATGATGTGGGGTTCGCTCCAGAGGTCCCAGCCGTAGAAGGCGGGCTTGCCTTTGAGCGCCCGCGCGGCGGCCTTGAAGAAGCCGAGGACCTTCTCCTGGACGCCGTCGTGGTCGAAGCAGAAGCCGGGCGAGGCCTGCGATTCGACGGCGACGCCGTTCGAGGACACGAACTTGGAGTCGGGGTGACGGAGGCCGACCCAGTCGGGCGCCGAATCGATGTAAACCTGGACGATGACCCGCAGGCCCGCCTCCCCGGCCAGGTCGGTGAGGAGCTCGAGGCCCGAGAAATCGTACTGCCCTTCCCGCTTTTCGCAGGCTGTCCACTCGATCCACGTCCGGACGGTATTGAAGCCGAGCCGCTTGATCTGGTCGATGTCCTGCTTCCAGGCTTCCCGCGACTTCGGCGTCACCGCCTCGAGCATGGGCGCCCGGGCCTTGCCGCCCGAGTACCAGACCGACACGGGGAAAAAGCCCCTGGTCTTGTCCGGAGCGGCGGCGGCGGCCGTTAGGGCACTCAGAAAAAGGGCCATGGCCGTCAGGGTCAGGACGCACGCTTTCGAGGCAGGGCGCTCTTTGCTCATCATGATCACCTCTCGAATCTCCGTCGTCAATCTTGGCCGGAGCCGGCGCCGAAGGATTTCCCGATGACCTCGAGGAGCTCGGAATTCCCGGAACGGAAGTCGCCGCCGAGCTCCCAGATGATGACGCCGGCCGAGGTCTTGTCCTTGACGTACTGGCACTTGAGCCCGACGGAGCTCATGTCGTCGTAGGAAATGACCATGGTCCCGTTCGTCCGGCGCATATACGGGACCTGCGCCTCGCCGTCCCAGACGCGCGCCCACTCCGACGCCGGCAGGGCCAGGATGTCGATATAATCCCAACCCTGGCTCGTCGTGAACGGCAGGCCCATGGCCCCGCAGTCGAAGGACCGGCCGAAGAAGGCCACGCCGACAAGGAGCCTGTCCAGGGGGACCTGGCGGCTGCGGGCGTAAGTGAACGTGGCGTCGAGCGAGCCGCAGGCGTCGCCGGCCGGCGTGTAAAGGGGCGAGTTGTGGCCGGAGTGATCGGACCAGTCGCCGTGATAGTCGTAGGTCATAAAGCCGATGAAGTCGAAGTCGTCGGCCAGACGCTCGTAGTCGATCCAACGGCCGTAGTAGTTCCCCGACGGGGTCGCCGTCGTCAGGAGGAGCGACGGCGTCTGGGCCTTGAGCGCGGCGCCCAGCGCTTCGATGAACAGGGTGAAGTCGGCCTTCTCCGCATCGTTGGAGACGAACTCCCAGTCGATGTCGACGCCGTCATAAGCGTTGGTCTTGCAGAAATCGACGAGCTGGCCGATGAACCGGGTCCGATTGGCCGCGGTCGAGGCCATTCCCGGGAAGCCGGCGCAATTGCCCCAGCCGCCGAGGCTGACGATCATCTTGACGCCGTTCGCGTGGGCGGCGGCGTTGAGCTCGGGATAAAGGTATCCGGCCGGCACGACGAGGTTCCCGGACGCGTCGGGCCAGGCGAAGGCGTGGGCGATGTGGGTCAGGTACTCGTAGGCGATCCCGGTGTGGTCGAGCACGGCCCTGTTGGACGTGCGGTAGTAGCCCATGACGACCTTCGACGGCCGGGTGGGCCCTTCCGGGACCTGGGAGACCGAGCAGGCGGCAAAAACAAAAACGGCGATGAGGGCGGCCGCTCCGGCGGCGACGGGCAACGTCCGACGTCGGGGGTGGGACATGATCACGCTCCAGACGTCTATTCTTATCTATCGGCGCGCTTTTTTCAATGGACGAGGCGCTTCCAGACGGCCTGTTTCTCCGGCGACTTGGAGAGGGCGTCCCAGGACCAGAGGACGACACCCCTGGAAGGCGGTCGCAGCGCCTGTTCGAGGGCGGCCTCGAATTCAGCCGCGGCGAGCGGTTCCGTGATGTAGGCTTCGGCGACCTGGATGCTGGGGAGGACGGGCACCCCGCCGGCTTGGGCGGACAGGTCCTCGACGACGTCATGGACCCAGGCCGGCGTCTGCCGGACCATGTGGTGATAGGTCATGGGCGACAGGTAATCCGCGAGGGGCGCGAGGAGGGCCGCGTCCTGACCCGCGACGGACCGGACGGCCCCGCCGAAATCACCCTTTCTCCAGGGAACGAGGTGGAGATTGACCTTGACCCCGGGATCGGCCTGGCGGGCCGCCGCCGTCAGCCTCTCGACGGTGCGGGCGATCCTCCGGCATTTCCATTCGGCCCACTCGTCCGCGTGGGCCTCGAGGATCCACTTGGCCTTTCCGGCCGTCCCGGCGAGATCGGCGGGAATTTCGACGCCGAATTCGTTCTGAAACAAGCGCAGGCAGAGCGGGCAAAAGCATGTCTGGGGGAGGGACTCCGGAGCGCGATCCGGGGCGACTTTCTCCCAGAAGACGAAATAGCGGATGAAATCGAGACTGACGACGTCGGGACGGCCCTCGGCGACGAGGCTCCGGAGGTGATCGATCCGATGTTCCAGGTATTCGTCGCCCTTGGTCGGACAGACGAACTCGACCCATTCGTCCCGGGCCGGCTCGCCGGAAGCGGTGATCGCCGCGAGCCCGGGATCTTCTTTGAGGGCCTCGGGACCCTGGAAAACGGGATAAATGAGGAACAGGGCCAGGCCGTTCGTCCGGGCCTGGGCCCGGAAATCCCCGTTCACGAGGAGCGCCTCGCTGACGAACAGGGTGTTGATCCCCAGCTCGCGCCAGAGGCGGAAGAGACCGTCGAAAGGGGCCGTCGCTTCATAGATCTTGACCCCGAGGACGGGGCGCTGATCGGCCTCGCGGCCGGCCGCGGCGGCCGGCGGCGTCTCAGGGGCTTTGACCCCGACCGCCGGGGGCGCGGCGGCGTCTCGGCTTCCCTTGCCGCAGGCAGGGGCGAGGATAAGGAGTGGAATGAGTGCGGCGAAGGCCAAGAAGACGATGAGCGGCGCGCGTTCCCGGATCCGCATACGAACCTCCTTGGAATTCCTTACTTGAGCGGAAGAACGTCCCTCAAGGTGAAGTCGACCCAGATGATGCCGCACGGCTGCTCGATCCGCGCCGCGATGGCCCGGCCGAGCGTCTTGGGCGGATCGGGGAGCCGGCTCCACCAGGGCTTGTCCGAGGGGTAGCCGATCTGGAATACGACAAGATTCGGCTTGAAGGTCCGGCCCCAGGCCTCGAACTCGGCGATGAGGACATCGGCGCTCTTGACGATCTGGCTGTCATCGACGAAGACGATCTCGCCCCGATAGGTTGGACAGAGCCAGCGCGGGTCCCAATGCTTGATGAAGAGCCGATAGGAGGGATCATGGGCCTTGACCCAGCCCTCCCATTGGCGGCCCGTGTCGTCGTCGACCGGGACCCCCTGTTTGGGGCGGTCGGCCTCTCTGTACCATTCGACGTCGACGCCGAAGCCGACGACACAGCGATGGCGTCCGTAGCGGCCGAGGACGAGATCGATGAGCGTCTTGATGTCGGCGTTGGCCGGTTCGACCTGGAGGAAGACCTTGATCCCGGCCCGGTCGAACGCGTCGAGGTAGGGCTCGTGCTTGTCGACGTCCTCGAACATGATGTTGGCCCGGGCCGTCCCGTCGCCGGGGAATTCGAGCCTGCAGGTGCGGGGACGGTTGAGGCGGCCGACGATCCAGATGGCCGCCGGCGTCGAGCCCGGATAATAGCCGGACATGGTCGTGATCGCCTTTTCCCATTCGGCCGGTCCGGGGAAGGGCTTGATGCCGTAAGCCGAGGACCTGACCCCCGCATAGAGGACATCCGGGGCGGCGGGCGGCTTCACTTCGGAAACGGCCGCGGGGCGAACGCATGACGCCGCGGCAAGGGCGAAGACGGCGGCGAGGACGGACAGGACGGCGGTCTTGCGGGGGCGCATGTTCAAGGTCCCTCCTTGGGTGGCGTTCATCAGCCCATTTCGGGGAGGCAGAACGAGACCGATCGCGTCTCGCCGCAGGCGCCGCAGCGGAGCGCCGCCTCGAGCTTCTCGCACTTGAGCCCGGCCTCGGTCCGGAATTCGGTCTCCCACTTGCCGCCGCAGGCGCCGCAGGAGGCGGGCAGGACGAGGGTCACCCGGGCCCGCCGGCCCCGGCCGCCCGTCCTGGGAACTTCGAGCGTGCGGACGCGGAGATCCATGCCGTGAGCTTCCTCGAGCTCTCCGATATAGGACTTGTAGAAACGCAGGGTATCGGCCGACTTCTTCACCGCCAGCCGCCGGGCCGCGGCGGTGCGCATATTCGCCGGCAGGACGGCCGCGTAGGTCAGCTCCTTGCTCAGGTAGTCCATCGCCGCCGTCTCGAGGTTCCGGCCGCGGAGCGTCGACTTGACGAAGAAGTTGGCCACCCCGAGATAGCCGAACTTGGACAGGAAGTCGGCATCATGGACGATGTCCGCCAGGCGGTTGCGGCTCGCGCCGGACCTGTAGAGCGATCGCAGGGCCCGGACGACGTGGCCGATCTCGGCCATCTTCAGGCCGGCCTCCTCCAGGGTTACCCGGGCGAGGCGGGCTGCCTCCTCCTCTTCGGGCTTGCCGTCGGCGTGGTAGCGGCCGCCCGCGAACTTCCCCGCGTCATGGAAGAGGGCGACGAGCGCGGCCAGGTCCTGGTTCTCTTTTTCAGCCTTGGCCAGGCGGTGGGACTGGGTGGCGACGAGGACCGTGTGCTCCCAGAGAAAGCCCTCCTTGCCACCCTTTTTGCGCGAGTACGTCTTCTCGCCGTCTTCGATCGTCCGGCGGATGCGTTCGACGAGTCCGGGCGAGAGGGAGGTCAGCGAGCGGTAGAATTCCTGCTGTTTGAGAAGCATCGGGGTCTTGGCGCCCGCTCATTATCCGACCCGTAAAACCGGATGTCAAGCGGGCCCCGGAGCGGCCCGGAGGCAAAAAATGGGGACGCTTCTATTTTTTAAATTAATGCGTTCTTTTTGAAAATAGAAGCGTCCCCATTTTTTCACTCCCCGGGCTTGGCGGCGAGGCCGTAAAAGTGGAAGCGGCCGGCCGTTTCGCCGGCCAGGACGAGCACGAACGCCAGGAGCAGGGCCGGGCTCACCCCCCGTTCTTTCATGATGTCGTTGGCGCCCGCGGCGATCTCCGCCCCGATGAACACCAGCCCCGCGGCGAGGAGCACGATCCGGGCCCAATGGCAGATCCGTGGCGAATCGTCGACAGGACGCAGCGACGGCCCTGGACGAACGCCGCGGAGGCCGTGCCGGGGAGCGGCGAGCGCGGCCAGGAGGATCTCGACGAGGACCAGGCCCAGGGCCAAGACCTGCAGGTCCACGTCGAGGGATCCCGGACCCACGACGCCGCGCACGATGAGCTCCGTGGTGATGGCGCCCGTGACGAGGGTCGTCAGGGCGAACGAGACGGGCGTGTAGGCGCCGCGCCAGACGGGCATGGAAGGAAGCATGTACAGCTTGGCCATGCTGAGCAGAAAGAGGCCTCCAGCCAGGCAGGCCGCGACAAGAACGCCCCAGTGAAGCGTCCTTGCCGGAGAGCGGACCCAGGCCAGCCCGGCCGCCAGGATAGTGAGGGCCACGAAGACGAGCTCGAACAGGATCTCCCGGCTGAGCCAGGACGAGCGAAGGTTGCTCAGCACGTGCCGGGCGCGGACAGGATGGCGCAGATGGAAGAACGAGACGAGCGCCGCCAGGGCCATCAACGCGACGACGACGGCCAGGATGATCAGCCACGCTGCGCGCCAGCCATACGACGGCACGCGCCCGTGGACGAGGAACGGGGCATGAAAGCACAGGAATACGCCCACGGCCATCTGGCCCAATAGCGTGAACGCGACGAGAGGCCACTCCTTGAGCATGGGGCGCTAGACTTCTTCCCAGTTGGCCACTTCGGCGGCACGCTCCTCCGCGCGGGCGGCGTCGCGGTGGGGCTTGATGATGAGGGCCGGCCCGGTCTGGGCGGGATCGGGGAGCGGGAAGATCCGGCGGGTATCGCCGTACTTCTTTCTGAGCTCGGCCATGTCGCCGAAGTCGAGGGCCCGCTGGGGGCACGAAGCGACGCAGGCCGGCGTGCCGCCGGCATCGATCGCATCGTAGCAGAAGTTGCACTTGGAAACGGTGTTGGTCCGCGCGTCGAAGCGGAGGGCCGTATAGGGGCAGGCCCATTCGCAGTAGCGGCAGCCGATGCAGGCGCCCGTGTCCACAAAGACGATGCCGTCCTCGCGCTTGGTGATGGCCGTGACCGGACAGGCCAGGCCGCAGACGGGGTTCTCGCAGTGATTGCAGGCCATCGAGATGTTGTAGGCGACGACGGACGGGACCCAGGCCTCGCCCTTTTTCTCCCAGCCGCCGCCGGCCACTTCGTAAACGCGGCGCCACAGCACGCCGGGCTCGAGGTCGTTGCGGTCCTTGCAGGCGACCTGGCAGGCTTTGCAGCCGCTGCAGGTCGCGGCGTTGAAGAAGAAGCCGTACTGCGTTACCATATTAGGCCGCCTCCGCCTTTTCGACCTGGACCATGATCGTGTGCTGCGCGTTGCCGAAAGCATAGGGCGTCCAGCGCTCGGAGGACAGGACGTTGACCGAGCCGCGCCGGTCGAGGCCGTTCTTGTCGGGCGTCCACCAGGCGCCCTGGGGCAGCGCGACGACGCCGGGCATGATGCGCGGCGTCAGCCGGCACTTGACGACAAGGGCGCCGCGGTCGTTCCAGACCCTGACCGTGTCGCCGTTCCTGATCTTCCGGGCGCCGGCGTCGATGGGGTTGATGAACAGACGCTGGGGGAAGGCCTCCTCGAGCCAGTCCACGCCTTCGAGCGTCGAATGGACGCGGGATAGATAGTGGTGGCCGATGGCCGAGAGCGGGTATTTCGCCGCCTCCGGCCCGAACGGGCTCTCCCATTCCTGGATGTACTTGGGGACGGCCGGGACCTCGGCCGGACGGTCGAGGTCGTGGAGCGCCTTGGAGAAGATCTCGATCTTGCCGGATGGCGTCTGCAGCGGGTGCTTTTCCGGATCTCGCCGGAAATCGGCAAAAGCCACGGCCGGCCGCGTCACCGGGAGCGAGTAGACGCCCGCGTTCGATGTCTCCAGCTCGTCGAGCGTGGGCAAGCCGGGGAAGCGCGTCTGGCGGTAGCGGTCGAGCGACCAGGCCACCCAATCGCGCTCGGTCCGGCCTTCGGTGTAGGCCTTCTCGAGGCCGAGGCGGGCCGCGATCTCGGACGCGATGCGATAATCGCTCTTCGTCTCGAAAGGCGGCTCGACGATCTTGGGCATCAGGAGGACCTCGTCGCCGTACTTCCAGCCGTCCTCGAGCCCCCAGGTCTCGAACTGCGTGCAGACCGGAAGCAGGATGTCGGCGAACCGCGCTGTCGGGGTCAGAAAGTTGTCCTGAACGAGGAGGAACTCGACCTTTTTCTCGTCGGCGAGGATGCGGGCCGTCCGGTTGACGTTGCCGTGCTGGTTGACGAGGGCGTTGCAGGCGACGGCCCAGATGCACTTGATGTCGGTCGCGAGCCTGGCCGCGCCGCGGACGCCGTCGGCCTCGCCCATGTCCTTGCCGCGAAGGACGGCCTCGGTCCAGAGAAAGCTCGGGATCATGGCCCGGACGGGGTTGTCGCCGGTCGGGAAGACGAGCCAGAAGGGGCCGCCGTCGGGGGCCTGGAGGGCGATGCCGCTGGCCCAGCCGCCGGGGATGCCGACGTTCCCGGTGATGGCCGCGAGGACGCAGCCGGCCCGGACGGCCTGTTCGCCGTAGGCGCGGCGCTGCATGCCGTAGCCCTGGTAGAGGACGCCGGGCTTCGTCGTCGCGTACTCGCGGGCGATGCGGGCGATCGTCTCGCGCGGGACGCCGCAGATCGCTTCGGCCCACTCGGGGGTCTTGGGGACGCCGTCGCGCGCGCCGAGCAGGTAGTCCCTGTAGCTTTCGGCGCCTTCGGCCCCCGCGGGCATCTGGGTCTCGTCGAACCCGACGCAGTGCGTGCGCACGAAGGCGGCGTCGGTGAGGTTCTCCCGGACCATGACGTAAGCCATGGCCGTCATCATGGCCGCGTCCGTTCCGGGCCGGATGGGGATCCACTCGTCGGCGAGGGAGACCGCGCTGAGGGTCATGCGCGGGTCGACGCAGACGACGCGGGCGCCCTTTTCCCGGGCCTTCTGGACGAACCACTCGCTGTTCGTCCCGTCGCGCATCTCGGCCGGGTTCCAGCTCCACATGAGGATGTACCTGGCGTTGAGCCAGTCCTGGCGCTGGTTGCCGGTGACGCTCGTGCCGTAGACGGTCGGCGTGGCCGCTGAGATGGCCGCCCAGGAATAGCTGTTGTAGAAGCCGAGAGAGCCGCCGTAGAGGTTCATCAGGCGCTGGGCGGTCTGGCGGCCGTTGATCTGGTTGTAGCTGCCCGTGCCGTAAGGAACGTAGAAGGCCTGGTTGCCGTGGGCCGCTTTGATGCGCCCGAACTCGGCGGCGATGCGGTCGAGGGCCTCGTCCCAGCCGATGCGCTCGAACCTGCCCTCGCCCCTCTTCCCTGTCCGCTTCAACGGGAACTGAAGGCGGTCGGGGTGATACTGGCGTTTGCGATAGGCCCGGCCGCGTAGGCAGGCCCGAAGCTGGGGGTCGGCGACGGTGTCGCCCGGACGGTCGTCCGTCTCGATGCGGACGATGCGGCCGTCGCGGACGAAGACCTTGAGCAGGCAGCGCCCGCCGCAGTTGTGGGCGGGGCAGCCGGTCCGGATCATGCGCTCTTCGGACGGCGCCTGCTCGACCAGGGCGTGGCGCGGGTCGCGGCGCCGGAACCCCGCGGCCAGCCCCTTCGACGAGGCGGCCGCCGAGCCGACGAGCGCGCCCCAGCGGAGGAAGCCGCGCCGGCTCATGGCCGACGTCTCGATTCTCTTCTTGAAGGCGGGCGGCTTCATGGGCGGCCTAATAAAATAATAATGGGAACGTTTCTATTTTTTGTAAATGCCTATTTTTCGAAAACAGAAGCGTCCCCATTTTCAGCTTGACCCAGACGGCGGCGGCCAGGGCTTCGAGGAGGATGGCCTGGATCGGGTTGCACAGGGCGAGGACGTCCGTGCCGGGCACGAAGAGGTCGAAGAATTTGAAGGAAGCGGCCACGACGCCGGTCAGGAAGACCGCGCTCGCACGGGGCGAGCGGGCCAGGGCCCGGCCCATAATGAGAACGGCGAACGGGACCATGACCAATCCCGGCAGGCCCGGCACATGGGCCAGGTGGAGGAGATGTCCGAGCGTCGCCTCGCCCAGGCCCCAGACCGCCCCCCAGAAGAGGGCGGCCGAAAGACAGGACGGAGAGCGGGTCATCCCACCTGGGTCGTCAGGAAGATCTGGAGGCCCATCTGGCCGATCTGGTCCTGGATCTCCTCGATGCCGTCGATGTGGCCGTCCTCATCCTTGAGGATGCCTTCGAGGATCTCGCGCGTGGCGTAGTCCTTGAGGCTTCCGGCCAGGATGATGCCCTCGTTGTACGACTTGATGGCGCCTTCTTCGAACTTATGATCGCTGTCGAACATCTTGGGGATGTCCGCGCCGATGGCGAGCTTCCGGAGGTCGCTCACGACGGGCACGCCTTCGAGGAAGAGGATGCGGCCGATGAGCTTTTCGGCGTGCTTCATCTCGGCGATGGCCCTGGCCTCGATCGTCTTGTGGAGCTTTTCGTAGCCCCAGTTGTCGCACATCTCGGAATGGACCATGTACTGGTTGATGGCCGTGAGCTCATCCGCGAGAAGCGAGTTGAGCGTCTTGATGAGTTTCGGATCCCCTTTCATGATGTCCTCCTTCGGAATGGGTATTTCAAGCTAGCGCATGAAAAGACCATTTTATCCCCATCCGAGGGGGAAGGCAAGCCGGGGACGCTGGCAGGCCGGAGGACTGGAGGAGGGACCCGTTTTTGGATAGAATACGTCCATCTCACCGGTGGAGGAGAACATGAGTCGCTCGATCGTCCTGATCGCGGTCCTCGCCGCGGCGCTCATCATGGCGGGGTGCGCCCCCGGTCCCAACAGTGCGGAGAAGACGGCCGACGCGGATGGCGATACGGCGGGCTTCCTGATGGGGCTCTGGCACGGCTTCATTTCCCCGGTCACGTTCGCCATTTCGGTCTTCAGCAGGAACGTCAGGCTCTACGAGGTCCACAACAACGGCACCTGGTACAACTTCGGCTTCGTCCTCGGCGCCGGCCTCTTCCTGAGCGGCGGCATCCTGGGCCGGAAGAAAAAGAGGTCTTGACGTTCATCGCCGCCGTCGTCTTCGTCGCGGCCTTCGTGCGCTCCGCCCTGGGCTTCGGCGACGCGGTCGTGGCCATGCCCCTGCTGGCCATGGCGGTGGGGCTCCGCACGGCGACGCCGCTCGTCGCCTTCATGGGGCCGACGATCTCGCTCCTGATCCTGGCCCGCGACTGGCGCAAGGTCGAGTTCAAGGCGGCCGGCCGCCTCATCGTGGCCACCCTGCTGGGCATCCCCGTCGGCGTTTTCGGCCTGGCCCGGCTGCCGGAAGCCCCGCTCAAGGTCGTCCTGGGGCTCGTCATCCTGCTCTACGGCCTGTTCGGACTTGTCAAGCCGGGGGCGAGACTGGCGCGCGAGAAGCCGGCGTTTCCCTGGCTCGTCGGCTGGTCGGCCGGAGTGCTCGGCGGCGCCTACAACACGAACGGGCCGCCCATCGTCGCCTACGGCATGCTCAAAGGGTGGCGGCCGGAGTCGTTCCGCGCGACGCTCCAGGGATATTTCCTTCCGACGGGCCTGGCCATCCTCGCCGGGCACGGGCTGGCGGGGCTGTGGACGGGAACGGTCCTCAGGTCCTACCTCTATTCCCTCCCGGCCATCGGGCTCGGGGTCGTCCTCGGCGGACTCTTGAACAAGAAGCTGACACACGCCCTTTTCGCGAAGCTGGTGTACGCTTCGCTCGCCGTGATGGGCGCGGTGATGCTCCTCCGCGAGCTTCTTTATTCCAGGATGACGGTCTTGGCCGGGCCGTAATAGATGCCGTTGAACAGGAGCTTGAAGGTCCCGTGGGGCTGGCCCCTGAACGCGATCTCCGGCCCGTAGAGAAAGACCTTTCCCTTCCCCACCGCCGCCTCGGCGACCTGGACGCTCCGGTGCAGGTACGACTCGCCCCAGGCCCAGCCGCTTCTCAGGAGCTTCCCGTCGTCAAACCAGACGACGGGCCTGACGCCCTTGAGCTCGGCGTCAGGCGGGAGGGTCCAGGCAGGCGTGTTGTCATAGAAAACATCGATCGTCTCGGCCAAGCCCTGCGCCAGCGGATGGGCCGGATCGACCTTAGCCCGCATGATCGATCCCGGAACGTAGAACTTCTCGGACCGCAGCGGCGTCTCGGTCCCGTCCTGGGCCATCTCGACCAAGGCATTGGCCAGCGGCAGGCCGAAGTGTTCGGCCAGGACGGCCGCCGAGTCCAAGGCCAGGATCGTCCCGCCCGCTTCGACGAATTGCCTGAGCAAGGGGATCGTCTTCTCGGCCGTGATCCGCCCGAGCCTGTTCTTGAATTCTTCGGGGACGTTGGCCGGAGGGGTCTGCTGGAAGCCTCTCATGCCCGCCGCCTCCTGGCCCGCGACTTGGAGGCGCGGAATGGAGCCGCCGACGAATATGAGGACGTCGAACTTTTCGTCGAGGCCCCCGGCGTCGAGCGCCGGCGCGAAGACGAGCTCATAAGGGAATTCGAACTGTTCGAGGAGCCAGCGGATCCAGCCCGAGGCCATCGACCCTCCGTAGGTGTCCCACAGGCCGACGCGGAGCGGCCGGAGAACGAAGGCCTCGCCTTTCGGCGCGCCTTGGGTGCCGTCGACGTTCAGGCCCAGCTCCTTCGCGGCTTTCTGAAGAATGGCCGCCGCCCCGGGTGAGGCAGGGACCCAAATCGCACCGGCCGGATGCGCTTTTCCGTCCGCCTCGAAACCCGACTTCAGCCAATAGGCCTTCTCTCCCGCTTTGAGCAGCCTGTTGACCGCGGCGAACGTGTCGTTGACGCGGTGATCCAGGAAGTAGCCGGCCGCTCCCGGCCCGGCATCGAACCGCCCCGCCGGCGGCTTGGTCACACCGGGCACCTTCTCGAACGGGCCGCTGAAGCCGTCGAGGATCCTGTCGAACGCAACGCCCATCTGGTACGCCAGCGTCCATCCGGCGGCGTCGTACGGTGGATTGGGAGGCCCCCCGGGGTAAGGAAAATCGTTCGGATGGTCCTGGGGCTCGAACATGGTCATCACGTGCGGCCGGAACGCCTGGGCCGCCTTGACGACGAAGGATCCCGTCGGATAGCTCCTGCCGGCCACGTCAAAGCCGGCCGTTGCCCTCTCGACGGCCACACCGCTCTCGATGAGGGCGTTGACGAATTTCGTCGCGGTCGGGAAATCGGCCTGGTCAGAGGGGATGATGTAGCCGCGCGGATCACGGGCGGCCTTGTCGAAGATGGCCTCGTAGTACTTCTTGTCCACCCCTCCCCTGCCGAATCCGCCCCGGCCGCCCGGGCCCGTGCCCTGGGCCGGCGCGCCCTCGGCCTTCCGGTCCTTCTCGACGGCCGCCTTGACCTCGGCGACCGTGGCCGGCACGATGGTCCACGAGTCCCTGCTCCCCAGCTCGATCGCATGCTTGCCCATGAGGAAGCGCCGGAAGAGGAAATCCTCGCGGTGCTTGGAGGCCACGTCGAGGATGGCCATATCGGCCGTGATGGCGTACTCGATCGACTGACGGAAATGCCACTTCTGCGGCGCGACCGGATAGGGGTAATCCTGCTTCGGCAGGAGGCGGTCGGGAATGAAGGGGATGTCGACCGGCGTCGGGTTGCCGATGGCCTCGGTCAGGATGCCGATGACATTGTGGAAATAGCCGGCGCTCCGGAGGCCGCCGTTCCACCATGTCGAGTAGCCGGCGCCCGAGCGCATGGTCGCGCCGGGCTTGCCCTCGGTGACGAACCGGTTGTGCATGGACGCCGAGACGAGGTCGAGCCCGACCGGGATGAGCGGATCGAAGACGTAGTTGAACGGATCGCGGAAGGGCGGCGCGAAGAGCACCGTCCCGGCCGGCCCGGTCTGGTGGTGATTGTAGAGGATCTGGGGGTGCCACTCGATGTAGAGCTGCCGGCTGATGGCCTTGGTCTCCGGCTGGGTGTTCATGTAGAAGTCGCGGTTGTTGTCGTGGCCAATGTACTTCTGATAGAGGACGGGCACGCCGTTCATCGACCGCTTCGACGGCTCCTTCTCGCGCATATACCAGTCGGCGACGAGGTCGAGTCCATCGGGATTGGCGGGCACGGCGAGAAGGATGACGTCGTCGAGGATGCGCAGGGTCTCGGCGTCGGTCCCGCTCGTCATCCGCCAGGCGAGCTCGATGAGCTGCTGCGAGCCGAGGATCTCGGTCGCGTGGAGCCCGCCGTCGATCCAGACGACGGCCTTGCCCTCGGCGGCCAGCTTGCGCGCGCCCGCATCGTTCAGGCCCTCGGCCAGGGCCAGCCGCCGGGCGACGTCCTTGTAGCGGGCCAGGCGGGCGTGGTTCGCGGGCGAAGTGATGATGGCCATGACCATCGTCCGGCCCTCGGCCGTCTTGCCGATCTCGACGAGGCTCATGCGGTCGGACTCGGCATCGAGCTTCTTCCAGTAGGCAACGAGCTGCCTGTAATTGACGAGCTGGTAATCGTCGCCGATGGCGAAGCCGAACTGCTCTTTCGGGCTCGTGACGGCCGCCGCGGCGGGCAGCCGCAGGGCCAGCAGCGCGAAGGCGATGGCCAGCGCGGCGAGAACGGTCCGGGGGGCCGGACGGAGGCGGGGATTCAGGGACATGGGCCGTTCCTCCTGGATGTGATCGGGATTCTCACCAGACGCCCGGGATGAGCCTCGACCGGACCGTCTGCGCGTAATCCGCGTACCAGAGCAGGTCCCGCTTCAGCATCCGGTCCTCGAGGTAGGTCCGGGCTACGAGGAGCAGGGCTGCGAAGCCCTGCGGAATGAGAGCCCAGTAGGAGCCGAGGACGAGAGGCGTCATCAGTCCGAACATGAGGCCGCCGAGATAGCCGGGGTGGCGGCACATCTTATAGGGGCCCCGGCGGCAGACGGTCTGGCCGCGGTCCGCTTGGATCCGGACGACGCTCGAAAAGAACGGATTGACCTTCTTGGCCCAGAGGAACAGGCCTTGGCCTGCGAAAAAGACGGCCAGAAAGAGGGCATAGATCTCCGTCTTCGGGGGAGAGCTCCAACGGAAGCGGCCGGCATCGAGCCCAGCCACGACGAGCGCGGCGAAGTAGAGGGGCGTCGAGAGGAGATAGTAACCCTTGTCCCACCACTTCATGCCCTTGCCCGGGCGAAGACGCTCGGCGATGAGCCCGAGATCGTCCTTCATGAGCGAGATGGACAGGAGGACCGAGGCCAGTATGAGGCCGAAAAAGAGCCAGCCCTGCCAATAATCGATGCGTCCGGCGGAGAGGAGGAGAAGGCCGGATATGGCGACGATCCCGGCAAAGCCGCGGAACGGGAATCGAACCCTGGCGCTCATCCTCCGGACATTATGGTGCAGGCGGCTGATATATTCAATATCAGTTTTTAATTTTTCCGGACCGGAACGCGGCGTTCGGAATTCAATATCCGGCCCCACGAACCGACTAAAGTTATGGTTTTGTTGCACTTTACATGACAGGAGGTCCGTTCCATGTCCCTCCAGCGCATCATTCGCCCGATCATCGTCCTGACAGTTATCGCGCTCCTTCTCCCGGCCGCCGGGCTCGGGCAAACCCCCGTTCGAACGCACGACGTGTCCGCCCAATTCGGCGTCCTGTCTATCGATCAGCTCCTCGACATTTTCGGGGACGTCTTTTTGGTCGTCATCACCTTGGGCAACTTTGCCAAGGACAACGCGATGTACAGCGGCGTGCCCTTCCTGACCTACCACTACTCGGCCAACTCCCGTTTCGGCTTCGGCGGCGCGATCGGCGGCTACTCCTCGTGGGGCGACCTCGTCGACCGGAGCTCCGATCTCCTGGTCGGCGACTTCAAGGAGACCAACTTCATCGCCGCCGCCGAGCTCGACTATCACTGGATCATGCGGCGCGGTCTCCAGGTCTATTCGGGGGCGGGCTTCGGCGTCAGGATCCGCAAAGGCCGTTATACCGATGGGACCGGCACGGAGAGATTCAGCAAAGCCCTGCCGACCTTCCACGTCAACGCGATCGGGGTCAGGTTCGGTCAGAAGATCGGCTTCTTCGCCGAATTCGGGTATGGCTATAAAGGCATGCTCTCGGCCGGGATCAACGCCCAGTTCTAGGGTGCTTCGCGGCGGAGCGGACGGAGGAGCGACATGAAAAGAACTCTCGTCATCAGCCTGGCGCTGATCATCGCGGCCGCGGCGGGCGCGGGCACGGCGGCCGTTGCCGGACAGGTCGCGCCGGGGGCGGGGGACGGCTGCATTCAGCCAGTTTCCTGGGACGGGTGGCTCGCGGCCAAGGTCAAAGCCGAAGAGCGTGACGCGGCCGGAAACCTCGTCGCCGCGCTCCAGTACTACCTCGAATACACCCGCCAGGCGCAGGGGCTGAACAACCCCGCGCGGGTGGCCTGGGGCAAGAACAACTCCGCCTACATGATCATCAAGATGCACCGGCAGGACCCGACCGTCGATCTGACTCCTGCCGTGAAGCTGCTCGAGGAGGGCCTGGCGGTCGTCGGTGTGACGGACGATTGCCGGAAGGCCCTCGAGATGAACCTCCTGCACGTCAGGACCTGCCTCGGCAGGACATAGCGGCCGGAGGGAGACCGATGAGATGCAAGGTCTGCGGCAAGGACTATCCCTCGCTCTATCACTTCAAGACGGCCGATATCTGCCTGGGCTGCTATGAAGGGATGCCGGAGGAGGAGCGGACGAGAGTCGCCCTGCCGCCCCGGATCTTCCAGATGACGACAACGGCCTTCACTCTCGACGGCTACCGCATCGCCAAATCGCTCGGCATCGTCCGCGGCATCACCGTGCGGTCGCGCTCGGTCTTCGGGACGATCGGGGCGTCGCTCCAGACGATCGTCGGCGGTAACATCACGCTATTCTCCGAGCTCTGCGAGCAGACGCGGGCCGAGGCTTTCGAGATGATGGTCAACCACGCCGTCGAGCGCGGGGCCAACGCCGTGATCGGGGTGCGCTACGACGCGACGGAGGTCATCCAGGGCGCGACCGAAGTGCTGTGCTACGGCACGGCCGTCTTGGTCGAGCAGGAAGGGGTCAAACCTTAATTCTTATAATTTTCATGGAAACCTCACCAAAAGGACCTGAAAGAAGAGTTGAAGATTATAAGAATTAAGGTTTGACCCCTTCTTTATATCTTGATGACGATCTTTTTCTTGTACAGCCAGTAGCACATGTACCAGAGCCCCGCCCAGGCGGCGAGGCTGGTAAGGATCTCGGCCGGCAGCTCCCCTATCCAGCCGGCGAACGCCATGGTGAAGGGCCAGGCGAGCTTTCTCACCCAGACCGTGCCGCCGCTCTCGGTAAAGAGGTAGATGAAGAGCGAGTTCATGCCGACGATGTTGAGGAAGACCGCCCACTTATTCCATTTGCGGACGTCGATGAGCCAGTAGCTGAAGGCGAGCGTCAGCAGGCAGAAGCCGCCGCTGGCGATGACGAACGAGCTCGTTGAGATGCGCTTGATCATCGGCGACACGGCCGTCAGGGCGAACCCGGCGGCGACCCCGGCTGCCCCGAGCCCGGCCAGCCAGGCGATCTTCTTCCTCGGCACGGCGCTCCGCATGAGCCATTGCCCGGCGAGCACGCCCCAGATCGTGTGGGCCGCCGTCGGGATGGCGTTGAAGGCGACCCAGTGCCCCGCCGACAGCTCGCCGCCCAGGAGCATGTCGACCCATGAGCCGAAATTGTGGTCGGGAACGAAGGTCTGGTCGTACCCGGCGACCCAGAACGTCCGGTAGATGATCTCGGTCGCCAGGATAAAGGCGAAGCTCCAGACGATCTGCGTCCGCGCTTTCCGCCTCATCAGAAAATAAGCGATGGGATAGGTCACCCCGAGCTGGGCCAGGACGTTCTGAAAGCGGAAGGTGATGCGGCCGGGGCCGATGCAGTAGAGGGCCCAGCCGAGGGCGAGGAGGGTCAGGGAGCGGATGATGACATGCTTCGTGATCTCCGCCCGGCTCTCTCCCCTCTCTCCGCGCTTGGCGACGGAAAAGGCCAGGGCCGCGCCGACGATGAACATGAAGAACGGCTGAACGAGGTCCCAGAAGCGCAAGCCGGCCCAGGGGTGATGGTCGAGCTGGGTGCCGATGAAGCCGAGAACGGTCCCCGCGAGCTGCGGGTCCCTGAGGTGCTCGTAGAGAAGCGTGCTCTCTCCGATCAGGAGGAACATCGTCAGGCCGCGGAAGAAGTCGAGCGACAGGAGGCGCTCCTTGACGGACGGCGGGGCGACGCTCGAAGCCGCGCGAATCCCAACCGGCGAACGATTCGCAGGGATCGTTTTCATCTGAATTGAGCGCATCATACCACGCGGCGAGGCCGGCCGACAACGGCCCCGGACAGCGCTTCGCGGGGGGGCCGCCGATTGCCCGCGCGGGGTGTCTATCGTATAATCGACCCGGTCCATCGACCGGCGGCGGGCCCGGGTGGCGGAATAGGTATACGCACGACACTTAAAATGTCGCGGCCGTAAGGCCTTGTGGGTTCGAGTCCCACCCTGGGCATTATCCTCTTCCCGCGGCCGGATCAGGGGGAGCGCCGGCCCTCATTCCAGACGATATCGCCGCGCTCGCTGCTCCAGTCGTTGCCGAACCAGCCGACGGCACGGATGCCGTCGGTCCCGGAGCGCAGGGTCTCGACCGAGTGAAGCAGGAGGTCGGGGTATCCGGCGCCGCTGATGAAGTACTGGCCGGGCGACGCGGCCATCCAACCGGCTTTTCCCGACCAGGCGACGACGCCCACCGAAGCGATGTCGCTTCCGGGGCGCGGCCTGACGAAATAAGCGGCGTAGTCCGCTCCGTTGTACCTCTTGTCCCCTGCCCGGGCCCACCCGTTCCGCACCTCGACCGGCGAGCCCGCGAGAAGCTTCGCCCAGGCCGCGTTCGTGTCAGCGTTACCGTAGAGGATGACGCTCCGGTCCTTGTGATTGACGGGATCGAAAGCCGTGTCGGGGAGGATCTCGATCCCCGCGTTGCCGCGGACCCAAAACATCTCCGCATCGAACCTCGCCTTGCCGAAGGCGCGGACGTCCTCGGCGGCGTCGCCGCGCGTTCCGTAAACGAAGATGAAGCCGTGACGGAAAGCGTCCTTGAAGCCGCCGGCGCGGAGAGGGCCCTTCTGACCAGGGCCCGCGGGACCGGCCGCGACCGCCCATCCCTTGTCGCCGCGCTGGATATAGATCCGGCCGGTCTCAGGCACGCCCGAGACCTCGAGCTTGGATCCGTCAATCTCGATCGTGATCAGGTCCCCCGCTTTTCTGCCGGAGGCCTTTGCTTCTCCGCCCGTCGCCCCGCCGGCCTCGCTCTGCGGCGTAATCGGCAGGACATCGATCGCCAGCCGCTCGACGTTCTCCGTCGTCCCCTTGAACGCCTTCCCCGCTTCGTCCCTCTCGATCGCGATCTTGCTGTACTCGAGGGGCCTCGTTTGGGCCAGGATCTCGACCCAACGCATACGGGACGAGATGCCCGGGCTGGCGGTGACGAATTCGAGGCGCCTGACATCGGCGTCCTCCGGCCGCACCCGCTCCTTCAGGAACTGAAAGAGCGGCGGCCAATCCACGCATTCGTTCCCCCACCAGTGACCGGCGCCCGGCCGCTCATAGTACGCGAAATCAGGATGGAAACTGCCCAGGAGCCCGCGCATGAATCTCGCCTGCGTCACGGGGACGTTGTCGTCCTGGTCCCCGTGGAGGATGTAAACGCCGTAGTTGAGGAAATTCCGGGCCAGGGCGACCGTCTCGCTGGGATCGTTGGCCCTGAGCAGCATCTTCTCGACCGGCGACGGATCTTTAAAAGCGGCGCCTCCGCCGTACGAAGTGAAGCTGTACCATCCCGCGCTCGGGGCGATGGCCGCCCAGGGCCCGGGGACGGTCGCGCCGACCTGCCAGGTGCCGTGGCCGCCCATGGAATGCCCCGTGAGATAGGTCCGGGCCGGGTCTGTCCCGAAGAGCCGCGTCGCTTCACCCAGGACCTCGAGCGCGTCGATCCGCCCCCAGTCCTCCCAATCGAAGCCGTAGGGGCGCCGGTTCGTCGCCGCGACGATCGTGGCCCAATCCTTGGGCTTGTAGGCCCGGGCTTGGCCGATCCCCTCGACGCCTGCCCCGTGAAGGGTCAGCACCAGCCCGGGCTTGGCGCCGGCCGGACGCGCCGCTTGCGCCGGACCGCCTGTGGCCATCGGCACGACGCCGAAGTATTGGACGCTCCGGTCGATCTCGCTGACAAATGTCCGCGAGTGATGCGCCGAGGCCGCCACGGCCTTGAGCTCGAGCGGAAAGGCCGGAGTCACGATCGTCCGCCGTCCGGCTCTCGCCCTGGCCCTGATCTCGATCTTGACCGGGCCCTCGGCGGTGGGCGCGTCGATCGGGAGCGGCACGGCCAGCTTCTGCGTGAAGAGCGGCGCAACGGAGGCGCCCACCGGGGCCCGTTTCTCCTGTCCCCCGGCGCGGAAGAGGATCTCGATCCCCTCCAGCCTCTCTCCGGTCGCGTTGACCAGCCGCAGTCCTGCCCAGACCGGTCCGCCCTCTCCGACGACGAGGTCCGGAAGCGTCATGTCCTTATCGGTGAAGGACACCTCGGCCGGGGGCTCGTAGAGCCGTCCCTTGAACCGGCCTCGTTCGCCCCGGAACAGGAGCTCGTTGCGGCCCTTCGCCAGCCGCACCGGATGGCGGAGATGATCTGCGCCGTACTTTTCACCGCCCCTCGGCTCCCCGTTGATCCAGGCGACATAGAATCCCGTCGCGTCGAGGATCATCGTCCTCGGCCTCGCCGATTCGACGGCTATATAAAGGTAGCCGCCAGCGAGGGCGCGGTTCTCGATCCAGCCCTTCTCGTCGGCTTCGACGGCGGCCCAGGCCAGGTCCTCGCCCTTGGCGTTCTTGCCGACGGCGACCCCTTCCCGCGGCGCGGCCATCGTGCCCGAAGCCATCTGCCAGGCAAGGAGGTCCGCGGGAACGGCGAGCCGGCCGTACTGCCCGATAAGCCCGACGGCCAAACCCTTTGTCAACGCGATCTCTTCGGCCTCGGCCGCCAGTTCAAGAATGGGAACCGTTACGCTCCGAGTGTCCGGGCCTCTGCCGGCGGCCGCGACAAAGGCCGGCATGAGTATCAGGCAGATCAGGATTGAGGCGGTGAGGTCGATCCGGCGTTTCATGAGCATTCCTTCCCTATCGGTACCTCAACTTGTTCTTTTTGATTTCCTTGAGCCGGGCGGCGAAATCGCGTCCGGCGGCTTTCTCGTGCTGCCGGCGCGTCCTCTCGTCCTTCTTGAGCTCCAGGAAACGAAGCTCACGGCGCAGCTTCAAGTAGCTCTCCCATCGGCGCTCGTCGATCGTCCCGGCCTCGACGGCCGCTCTCACGGCGCAGCCCGGCTCCCGTTCATGGCCGCAATCGGGGAACTTGCATTCGGCCGCCAGGGCGTCGATCTCGTCGAAGGTCCGGTCCAGGCCTTCGTCGTCTGCCCAGAGCCCGAGCTCGCGCATCCCCGGCGTATCGATCAGCAGGGCGCCGTCCGGGAGACGGACGAGCTCACGGGCTGTCGTGGTGTGCCGGCCCCGCCCCTCTCCGGCGTCGCTCATCGAGGCCGTCCGGAAGCGCTCTTCGCCGAGCAGGCGATTGATCATGGTCGACTTCCCGACCCCCGAAGAACCGAGGAACGCGACCGTCTTTCCCGGGAGGAGGTAAGGAGTCAGGCCCTCGAGCCCCTTTTCGGCCAGGGCTTGGACCGCAACGACCGGGACCCCGGGCGCGACGCCGCAGGCTTCGGCGATGACATTCGGGATGTCCGGCCGGAGGTCGGCCTTGTTGAGCACGATGACCGGCTCGGCCCCGCTCGACCAGGCCGTGGTCAAATAGCGCTCGATCCGCCTGACGTTGAAATCCCCGTCGAGGCCGCTGACGAGGAACACCTTGTCGACGTTCGCCGCGACGACCTGGGCCTCGACGGCCTCCCCGGCCGCCTTCCTCGTGAAAGCGCTCCGGCGCGGCAGGAGGGATTCGATGAGGGCCGGACCGCCCGCAACCAGCCGCACGGCCACCCAATCGCCTACGGCCGGGAAGCCGGCCGGGCCTTGGGCCCGATGGCGGAACTTGCCGGAGACCTCGGCGTCGAGCTCTCCCGCCGCGACGACGACCCTCGAGAGGTCGCGCGATTGCCTGATGACCCGGCCGGGAAGGAGCCCCTCGCCGGCGCACTCCTCGAAGGCTGCGGCGAACGCCGCATTCCAGCCGTAGTCAATGAGGTCGATCATGTGAGGGATCCGTTGGGCATGATAGCCGCAATCGGACGGAGCCGTCAATCCGATGAAGCCGGGAAGAAAGGGGGACCCGTCCCTTCGGTACATGTCCCCTTACGCGCGCTCGTCACGCGTCCGCTGTCTTGGCCTCCGCCTCGCCGCCATGCTCCTTCTTACGCCTGAAGTCCTCGAAGATGTTGTAGACGACCGGGACGACGATGAGCGTGATCAGGGTCGAGCTCAGCAGCCCGCCGATGACCGTCCGGGCCAGCGGGGCCTGGGCCTCGCCGCCCTCGCCGAGCCCCAGGGCCAGCGGGAAGGTGGCCATGATGGCCGTGAAGGCCGTCATCAGGATCGGCCGCAGCCGGCGCCGCCCGGCCTCCTCGATGGCCTCGCGGATCGGCATCTTGTCGCGCTGCCGCAGCAGGTTGGTGTAATCGACGATGATGATGGCGTTGTTGACGACGATGCCGCCGAGCATGATGAGGCCGATATAGGACTGCATGTTGAAGCTCGTCTTGGTCAGGAAGAGCGTCAGGATGACCCCGATGGCCGCGAGGGGCACGGAGAACATGACGATGAACGGATCCCTCAGGGATTCGTAGAGCATGGCCATGATCATGTAGACCAGGATCAGGGCCAGGATGATGCTCTGGAGCAGCTCCTTGTTGGCCTTTTGCTGCTCCTCGTAGTCGCCGGTGAAGCCGATGCTGAAGTTCCGGGGGATGGGGATCGTGCGCAGGGCCTCCCGGGCGTCGTCGATGACCGACCCGAGGTCGCGGCCGGCGATCTCGCCGGAGACGGTCACGACGCGCTCGCGGTCCCGCCGCTCGATGCGGATCGGGCCCCGCCGGGGCCGGGTGGCGATGACGTTGCGCAGGCTGATCTGCTCGCCTTCGGAGTTGGACACGGTCAGGTCGAGGATGTCCTGGATGTTCAGGAGCTCCGAGTCCTTGACCTTGACCAGGATGCGGAACTCGCGTCCCGCCTCGCGGAAGTAGCTCGCCTGGGTCCCCGACAGGACGGTCTGGATGGACTGGCCGATGTTGTTGACCGAGAGCTTCATGTCGGCCGCAGCCTGCCGGTCGATGACAAGGAGCTCCTCGGGGTTGCCGACCTCGCGGCTGATGCGGGTGTCGGTGACGCCCTTGACCGTCTTGACGACCTCCTGGACCTGCTGGGCCATGGCCTCGGACACGGCGAGGTCGTAACCGCGGATCTCGATCTGCAGCCGCTCCTGGCCGCCGCCGCCGCGCATGCCGAACATCATCTGGCCGCCGCTCGCCCGGGTCCGGACGACCGTGCCCGGGATGTTGGAAAGCTTTTTGCGGAGGTCGACGGCGATCTCCTCGGTCGACCGCGAGCGCTTGTCCCGCGGCACGAGCTTGAGGGTCATGTTGCCCGTGTTCGCGCCGCTGCGCCAGCCGCCGCCGCCAAAGCTGTCCTCGCGGCTGACGATCTCGGGCACGGCCTGCTTGACGATCTCCGTGGCCGTGGCGAACGTTTTGCCCATGACCTCGAGCCGGGTCCCGACCTCCATCTCGAGAGAGACCCGGACCTCGTTCTCGTCCGTCGCGGGCATGAACTCGTTGCCGACGAGGCGGATGAGGAACAGGCTGCCGATGAGCAGCGCCGCGACGCTGCCCAGGACGAAGACGCGGTGGTCCAGGGCCTTATGGAGGAGCCGCTTGTACCAATCCTCAAGCTTGCGGAATCCGTTGAGGAAGAAGTTGGCCAGCCGCTCCAAGGGCTTTTTGGTGTTCGGGTCGACCGGCTTGACGACGCGGATGAGCCGGCTCGAGAGCATGGGGACCATGGTCAGGGCCACGAACAGGCCCATCAAGTTGGCGAAGCTGACGACATAGGCCAGCTGCTTGAACATGACCCCCGACATGCCCCGCATGAAGATCATCGGCAGGAAGACGACGCAGGTCGTGATGGCCCCGACCGCGATGGGCGCGGCCACCTCGTTCACCCCGTCGATCGAGGCCTTGAGGGGCGGGACGCCGCCCTCCTCCATACGGTAGATGTTCTCCAGGACGACGATGGAGCTGTCGATGAGCTGGCCGATGCCCAGGGCCAGGGCCCCGAGGGTCATCGTGTTCAGGGTGAAGCCGCCGAAGTAGATCAGGGCGATGGTCCCGACGAGCGAGATGGGGATGGAGACGGCCACGACGAGCGTGCTGCGGATGTTGACCAGGAAGACGAGCAGGGCCAGGATGGCCAGCACGCTGCCCCAGACGGCGGACGAGCCGACGTTATTGATGGCCCGCCGGATGTACTCGGCGCTGTTCGAAGTGGGCAGGAGCTCGATCTGGGGGATGTCCTGCTGGATCTCGGCGATCTCCTTCAGGACGCGCTCGGCGACATTGACGGTGTTCTCGCCCGACTGCTTGTAGACGGCCAGGCGCATCCCTTCCCTGTCGTTGATGCGGGCGACGCGGGTGATGCGCTGGAACGTGTCGTCGACGCTGGCGATCTCGCTGAGCTGGATGGGCACGCCGTCGCGTACGGCGACGACCGTTTCCCGGAGCTGATCGAGATCGGTGAAGACGCCGGGGATGCGGACGAGGATCTCGTAGTTGCCCCGCTCGATGACCCCGGCCGGCCTGTCGACGTTCTCCGTGCGGATCTTGCTGGTGATGACGTCAAGGGGCAGCCCCAGGGCCTTGAGCTTGAGCGGGTCGAGGTTGACCTGGATCTCCCGCTGGCGGCCGCCGAAGACGTCGACGGAGGCGACGCCGGCCACGCGCTCGAGCCGGTAGGCGATCTGCTCGTCGATGATGCGCCGGGCCTGGACGGGATCGAGGTTGCTGAGGGCCCCGAACTGCAGGATGGGCTGCTGGGCCGGGTCGAACTTGCGCAGGGTCGGCCGGTCGACCTCGTCGGGCAGGCGGCCCATGATCCGGTCGAGGCGCTCGCGGACGTCGTCGGCCGCGGCGTCGAGGTTGGTCCCCCAGGCGAACATGATCCGGACCGAGCTCGAGCCTTCCGACGAGGAGGAGAAGACCTCCTCGACCCCGGGCACGGCGCTCAGGGCTTCCTCGATCGGCCGGGTGATGATCTCCTCGATCTCCTCGGGCCCGGTATTCGGGTAGGAGGCGTTGACATTGAGGGTGGGATAGACGATCTCGGGCATAAGGTCGACGGGCAGGCGCGAGAGCGAGACGAGCCCGATGATGATGACGACGAGCGTCACCATCCAGGTGAAGATGGGCCGACGGATGGAGAATTCCGAGAGCTTCATCGCTTGTCTCCAGGGGCTTTCTTCGAAGCCGGAGCGGCGGCCCCGGGGGCATCCGCAGGGAGAAGGAGGGCCGTCCCGTTCTCGAGCAGGTGGTGCCCGAGGGTGATGACGTACCCCGTGAGCGTGGCCGGCTCGAGGATCTCGGCCCGGTCGCCCTCGATGATGCCCACGGTCGCAGGCTGGAACACGGCCTTCTTGGCCTCGAGATCGGCCATGAACAGCCCTTGCAGGGCGCCGCGGTTGACGATGGCGCTGGTCGGGACGACGGTCGCGTCCGCACGGCTGACGAACTCGATCCGGGCGTTGACGAACATGCCCGGCTTGAGGGCGCCGTCGGCGTTCTCGACGTTGACCTCGACCCGGGCCTCACGGGAGGTCTCCTTGAGGATAGGCGCGACCCGGGCCACGACACCGTGGAACTCCCGCCCCGGGTAGGCCCCGCTCGTCAGGAGGACGGGCTGCTCTGTCCTGAGCCGGAAATAGTCCTTTTCCGTGACATGGATGACGGCCGTGATGGGCTGGAGCTCGATGACCGAGAGAAGGGGCGTGTTGGAGGAGAGCATGGCCCCCGGATTGACGAAGCGCTCCCCGACGAAGCGGACATCGCCTCCCGTCTCCCAGGCGGCCCGGATCCGGGTGTAGGACAGCCGGACCTTGGCCGTCTCCAGGGCCGCCTGCTGGTTCGCGATCTGGGCATTGGTGACCTTGAAGCGGGCGTCCCGGGTGGAGAAGGCCGACTGGGCGGCCTCGAGCTCGGCATCCGAAAGGATGCCCTTCTCATGGAGGGTCTTGGCCCGCTCGATCTCCTTCCTGGCCAGCTCCCGGGCGGACATGGCCTCTTCCAGGTTGGCCTTGGCGACGCCGAGGTCGGCCTCGGCCTGGATGACCTGCTGCTGGTATTCCTCGTCCTCGAGAAGGGCGACGAGCTGACCGCGGGTCAGCCTGTCCCCTATATCGACGAAGAGCTCCTTGATCCGCCCGGATATCTTCGGAACGACGGTGAAATAGGACTTGGGGATGAGCGTCCCCGAGAAGGTGCCGATATCGCGAATGCCCCCCCGCTCGACGGCCGCGATCTCGACGGCGACCGCCGCCCCGCGGGGGCCGCCGGCCGCGCCGCCGCCCGGGAGCCGGGAGATGATCTGCCAGGCCAGGAAGACGAGAAAAAGAGCGGCCAGGATGGTGAAGGGGCGGGCCTTTTTGGCCCAGAGCTTATTCCAGATGACGTTCAAGCTGACTTTAGCCAAGTCGGACCTCGCGCGGAGCTAGACTTAAAGAACCATTATATCAGACGACAGGAGGGCGTTTTTCTTCCGTCGTCCGTCTCGGACCGCGGGGAGCGGTCCTCCCTTTCGCTCCCGAGGTCAGGCGCCTTCTGTGACCCGGTAGACCTTGTCCCCTTCCCGGACATGCTCCTTGACCTTGAGGCCCGCGGAGCCGCCCGTCTTCACCTCGGGGACCGTCAGATGCTCCTGCTGGAGCGAATCCACGGTCTGGGTGAAATCGCTCGTGTGGCCCTTGACCCGGATGGTCTCCCCGACCTTCAGGGACGCGGCCGTGACCTCGATCACGGCCACGCTGATCTTGGGGAAAAAGTGGGTGATGTGCCCGATCTCTTCTTCAGCCATCGTCCCTCCTTTTTATTTCAGGAACGCATAGTCCCGGCCGTACCTCAGCATCTGCTCGACATAGCCTTCGGTGAGGTCGATCTTGACGTCGACGATCCTGCCGTTCTCGACGACCGGCGTGTAGACGGGGTTGACGAAACCGCTGTAAGGAGCCAGATTGAGCTTGGCATAGCGATCGAGGACTTCCTTGTGGAGGTCCTGGTCGACCTGGACGCCGTAGGTCTCGATGAGGGCCTTGGCGGCCTCGTAGTCGCCCTCGCTCGTGATCCGCTGGACTTCGGCCAGGAGCTCGCCGTAGAGCCCGCGCAGCTTGGCGTAGTCGTTGATCACGAAATAGGTCTTGCCGTCCTTCATCACCCGCTCGATGACGTTCCCGGGCCTGCCCTTCTCATAGACCCAATGGGACACCATGGCCCGGCCGCGCATGTGAGCCTGCTCGATCGTCTTGCCGGGCTGGATGCGGGTCAGCTGGGTCATCAGTCCGTTGCGGATCTGGAGGTCGTATTCAGCCTTGGCCGCCTCGATCGAGGGCAGGAGCCCCAGCTCGACCATCTTGCCGTCCATGATGTAGTAAAGGGCGAAGAGGTCGGCCCGTGACTCCTCGATCGGCGAGTGGTAGTTCTTGAGCGCTTCCGGCCCGACCCCGGGATCGAGCTGGCCCGAGCCGTGGCCGAGGACCTCGTGGAGGTCCGTGTGGATGTTCCCGGCCAAGGGGCCGTAGATCTTGGCCCGCTCGAGGAGCTCCGGGGAATACGTGAATTCGGGGCCGAAAGGCGACTTGAGCGAGGACTGGTCGTAGGCGTAGGTGATGTTCTCGATCGTCACCGACTTCGACCCGTAGTCCTTGCGGATCCAGTTGGCGTTGGGCAGGTTGATGCCGATCGGCGTCGACGGGTAGCAGGCGCCGCCGAGCATGGCCGCGGTGATGACCTTGGCCGAGACGCCCTTGACCTCTTTCTTCTTGAACCGGGGATCGACCGGCGAGTTGTCCTCGAACCACTGGGCGCTCCCCGAGATCGTGTCGGCCCGTTTCGTGGCCGCCAGGTCCTTGAAGTTGACGACCGACTCCCAGCTGGCTTTCATGCCCAGCGGGTCGTCGTAGACCTCGATGAAGCCGTTGACGAAGTCGATGAGCGAGGCCAGGTCCCCGACCCAAAGGATGTTGTACTCGTCGAACTTCTCGAGGTCGCCCGTCCGGTAGTAGGCGACCAGGGTTTCGATGACCTTCCTCTGCTGCTCGTTCTCGGCCACTCCGGCCGCCTTCTCGAGCCAGCCGACGATCCTGGCGATGGCCGGTCCGTAGAGGCCGTCGATCCTGGCGACCTCCTCGACGACCCGGCCGTTCGCCTTGACGACGCGCGTGTTGAGGCCGTAGGAGACCGGCGTCTCATCCTTCGCGTCGACGATACCTTTATAATAGGCCTCGACCTCGGCCTGGGTGACGCCCTCGTAGAAGTTGACTGCGGAATTCGTGACCAGGTCCTTCGTCGAGTCCTGGGACAGCTTTTTCGGGGCCACGGCGGGATCGAAGAGGATGGGGCCGAGGAAGGCGATGAAGTCGTCGAGCGATTGGCCCTCGGCCAGGGGGAAGCTGACGCCCTCGCAGCCCTTGACCAGGGCGGCGAAGAAGGCCGCGTCGAAACCCGGGAGGATCTTGTCGGTCGAGTAGTGGTGGTGGATGCCGCTGGAGAACCAGACCCGTTTGACGTAGGTCATGAACTCGGCCCAGCGGGGATCATTCTTGTCGCCCTTGTAGCCCCGGACGATGGCATCGAGGGTCCGGAGGATCTTGATGTTGTGCTTGTAGTTCTGGTCGAAGAAGATGTCCCGGCCGCAGAGGGCCGCTTCGCTGAGGTAATAGACCAGCTCCTTCTGGGCCGGGGCGAGGGCCTCGAACCCGGGCACCTGGTAGCGCAGGATCCGCAGGTCGGCGAACTGGTCGATCTGCCATTGGAATTCCGGGGCCGCCGCCGCCGGCGCGGGCTCGGGTTCCTTCTTTTTGCAGCCGAAGGCCAGGCCGACCATGCCGATGCAGAGGGCCAGGAGAAGCGAGCTCTTGATGTTCATGCGACGGGACCTCCCAGGGGGAATTCGAATGCGGCCTTATGATAGCCCAACGGCTAAGACGGGGTCAAACCTATACGTTTTTAATTTTTCCGTCAGTCCGGAAAGACCGATTCCCTTTTTCCGCCGGAAAAATTAAAAACGTATAGGTTTGACCCCATCCGGAAGACTTCTCCCTTTATGGAAGAAATCCCCGGTGGGCCCGTCTAACCATGTGACGTTGAATTCCAGGTGGAGGTATCCATGAGAAAGAACGTTCTGGCCATCGTCCTCGTCTTCGCCGTGATCCTCGGCCTGAGGGCCCAGGGCCCGCAGCAGCCGCCGCAGATGAAGCTCGAGGATGTGCAGAAGGCGCTGAGCCTGGTCGATAAGACCCAGCCCGCGCCCGACAAGTTCAAGGCAGGCCTGGAGGCCATCACCGCCAAGGACACCCTGGCGATGCTGACCTACATCGCCTCCGACCTACTCGAAGGCCGCGAGACCGCGACCCGCGGCTACGCGCTGGCCGCCGAATACGCCGCGTCCCTCTTCAAGCTGTGGGGCGTCAAGCCGGCGGGCGACATGCCCATGATGATGGGCGGCTTCCGCATGGGCGGCGGCCGGGCCCAGGCGCCCCAGGCCCCCCGCGAGAGGACCTACTTCCAGGACTTCGCCATGCGGGAAACGACTGATTCACAAACCGCGATCACCGTCGAGGTGGCCAAGGGCGGCACGGTCAAGAGCCGGACCTTTCAGGGCGGGCTCGACTTCCAAGGCGGTATGGGCGGCATGGGCGGCGGCGCCGACGGCACCGTGACCGCGCCCGTCGTCTTCCTCGGCTACGGCATCAGCGAGCCGTCCGTCGGCTTCGATGAGCTCAAGGGGATGAACCTCAAGGGCAAGATCGTCCTTCTCCTCAGCGACGCGCCCGGCCGGGACGACCCCAAGTCGCCTCTCCAGGCCAAGAAAGAGATCAAGGACAAGTACTTCCCGGCCATGCCGCAGGGCGACATGATGGCCCAGATGATGAGGGGCGGCCCGCAGCGGTTCAACAAGCTCGCCGAGATCGCCAAGCTCGAGCCCGCGGCCATCATCCAGGTGTCCAACGCGGGCAACGATGCCGCCATCTTCAACGCCCTGTCAATGGTCCGGACCCCCAGCGACGACAGGCCGATCATCAACAAGCCCCGCCGGAGGCTTTCTCTGGCCGGCGTCGCGGGCGGCATGGGCGGGAGGGGCGGCGCCTCGGCGACGCAGATCACCCGCGAGATGGCCAACTTCCTCCTCGAGGGGACGGGCCAGTCGATCGACGACCTCAAAAAGAGAATCGAATCGACGATGAAGCCGGCCTCGATGGACATCCCCGGCGCCAAGCTGACGATCGCCTCGACATCCAAGACCGCGCTCACGCGCGGCAGGAACGTCCTCGGCATCATCGAGGGGTCCGACCCCAAGCTCAAAGACGAGTACGTCGTTGTCGGCGCCCACTACGACCACAACGGGGCCTGGGAAGGCTACGTCTGGAACGGCGCGGATGACAACGGCTCCGGCTCCGTCGGCGTCCTGAACATCGCCAAGGCCATCGCCGCGAGCGCCATCAAGCCCAAGCGCTCCATCGTCTTCGCGCTGTGGACGGGCGAGGAGGAAGGCCTCCTCGGGTCGCGCTATTACGCCACCAACCCCGTCTACCCGATCGACAAGACGGTCGGCTACCTCAACTACGACATGATCAGCCGGCCCTACGACGCCGAGATGCTGGCCCGGACGATGCGGGCCTATAACGTCCCCGGCGCCGAGGAGATCGTCAAGAAGGTCCGCGCCCCCTGGTTCGTCAGCGTCAACCTGACGGAGGGCACGCCCTTCGCCGACATCGCCCGGGAGATGAACCAGTACGTCGGGCTTGACCTGGCCTTCCGCTTCAACGCCCCCGGCGTCGGCAGCGGCGGCTCCGACCACGCCTCGTTCGCCGCCGTCAAGGTCCCCTTCATCTATTACATGGCGGCCATGACGGAGGACTACCATCAGCCGAGCGACAGCGTCGAAAAGGTCAGCGGCGAGCTCATCGCCAAGATCAGCCAGCACGGCTTCCTGACCATCTTCGCTTTCGCGGACAGATAAGCTTCTTAACAGGGGGGCAGGCCCGACGGCTTGCCCCCCTTTTCTTTTTAGCGCGGGAAGACCAAGCGGAAGATGCTGCCCTGCCCGGGCTCGCTCTCGACCTCGACCCGGCCGCCGTGGGCGGCCATGATGTGACCAACGATCCTCAAGCCGAGGCCGACACCGGTCGGGTCATGCGCGACGGCCCGGGGTGACCGGAAGAACGCCTCGAAGATCCTCCCCCGGTCCTCCGGCCCGATGCCCATGCCCCTGTCCTTTACGGCGATGACGGCGGCGCCCGGCCCGTCGGTCAGGCTCACGGTCACGTCCTTCAGCTCCGGGCTGTACTTGAGGGCGTTATCGAGGAGATTCAGGACCGCCTGGCGGACGGCGTCGGCATCGGCCCTGACGACGAGCGGCGCCTCGGAGATCTCGACGCGGATGACCGCCCCGGCATCGTCCAGGCTCTCCCGGACAAGGTCCGCGACCTCCCGGACGAGCGGGCCGAACTCGGTCTCCTTGAGATCGTAGCTCATGGCGTCGCCCTCGATCTTGCCGAAGTCGAGGACGTTCCTCAGGAACCGGTTCAGGCGGCCGCACTCACCGGCCAATAGCCCGAGCAGCCGCTCGCGCTTGGCCGGGTCGACGATCTTGCCCGAGCGGAGGAGGCCGGAAAGCCCGCTGAGGGACATGACCGGCGTCCGCAGCTCGTGGGCGACCGAGGAGATGAATTCCGTTTTCAACCGGACGAGCTCCTCGGACTTCTCCCGCGAAGCCCGTTCATAGATCATTTCCTCCTGGATCCTGATCCGCCCCAGGTTGACGGCCAGCTCCCCGGCGAGCGTCTCCATAAGCTCGATGTCCTCTTTGGCGAAACGATGGCCCGTGAGCTTGGGGCCGAAAACGAGGAGGCCCGGGGGCGTTCCCGCCGCCCGGGGCATGGCCATAACGACCTCGGCGCCCGCGGCCGCAAGGACGTCATCGCGGGACCTGTCGATGTCCTCGACGTCGCGGACCCTGTCCGGCCGGGCCCAGGTCCTGGCGCCGTCGGACGGGAGGGCCTCGAGCTTCGCCGCGGCGCCGTCGGTCACGCCGAAGAGCCGGACCTCTCCCCCGCCCCGCCCCCGCGGCCCGCGCAGGACGACACCGGCCCCGCCGACCGGAAGGGCCCGCGTCAGCGTTCCGGCATAGAGGTCGATGAGCGCTCCGGTCTCGATGATGCCCGGCGCGCCCGCCTGGAATCCCTGTACCGCCTTCCGGTGATCATAGGCCTGGCGAAAGAAGAGCTTGTCGACGACGTCCTGGAGGTCCCGCCGTCCGGGGCTGAGGAGAACGGCGATGAGGATGGCCGCGCCGACCATGATAACGACGTTGCCCGTGGCCGTCGCGCGCGGGAACACCCGGCGCAGGACCTCGACGGAGACGAGGAATGCGCCGAGCGTGAAGACCGTCAGGATCGAGTAGACGAGGCCGCGGTGGAAGACCACGTTGACCCGGAGAAGCCGGAATTGGAGGATGGCCATGACCATGAAGACCGGGATCAGCAGAAAGAAGAAGAGGGCGAAATCCTCGGCAAGAAGAGGCCGGTCCATGATGACGAGGGGCAGCTGGTTAAAGGCCAGGAACGGCCCGAGCCCGGCGGCCAGCCCGATGAGGTACCACTTGATCTGGGTCCGGTCCTCCTCGGAGGCGGCGTTGCGCAAGGCCCGGGCGAACTCGACGAGCGCGGCGACGCCGATGATGACGACATAGAACCTGAAAACGTGCTTGAAAGACTCCCGGAGGCGATAGATCCCGATGGAGGGCCCGGCCTGGGAAGCGAAGAACGCCGCGGACATCAGGACCGACCAGAGGACGGGGATGGCCCAGAACAAGGCCGGCCGGAGCCGGGGCCGCGGCGGGGCGTAGCTCATGGCGAACCACAGAAGCAAGGCGAGGGTCATCGGGTAGGCGATATTGAAGAGAATACCGGGGAGGATGTTCAGCGCCCGCCCTTGGACGCCATAGGTCGCCCCGCCGATCGTCACGGTCGCCCCGAAGCTCAGACTGAGCCAATAGAATATCCGGGCCCGCCGGTCCCGCGGCCGGAAGAGGAGAACGACGAATCCTGCCAGAAAGCTCACGCCGCCCATCAGGGCAAGGGCCAGCGGGAACGTCCGCTGGGAATAATAGGGAACGATGGTGTCTTTGACCACGGCCGGCCCGCCGTCCGGCCCGAAGCGGAGCTCGACGGGATCGCCGATCGCCTTCCGGCTCAGAGCGAACCGGATGTCGGTCGGGCCGCGGACCTCGAAGGAATCGAAGCCGACGATGGGCCGGGCCAGAAGCTCCTTCCTGATCCCCGGCCGGGCGGCCAGGTTGACGAGGCCGAATAGGGTGACGGCCAGGACGGCCGCCCCGGCGAAAAGCGGCGGCCTGAGGGAGCCCTTTTTCGACCCCTGATCCGTCATGAGCGCCCCGATTATATCACAAGGGACTTTTTACCGAATTTTGACATCTTCTTAACAACTCGACCGCCCCGCCATTCTATCGTGGCACCTGGGGGAGGGACCAGAACGGCCCGTGGGGGCGCGGAGAAAGCCGGAGACGAGAGGATGAGCTGACATGCCGGGTGCGACGGGCGGGACCTGCGTCATCACCGGGGCCTCCTCGGGAGTAGGTCTCGAGGCGGCCAAGCAGCTGGCCGCGGCGGGCCTAAAAATCATCGGCGTGGGCCGCGCGCCCGAGACATGCCGCCGGGCCGAAGAGGAGGTCCGCAGGTCCAGTCCGGGGGCCGATGTCCGGATCATGGCCGCCGACCTGGCGTCGATGGGGGGCGTGCGCCGGGCGGCGGCCTGCATCCGGGACGGGCTCCCAGGAGGCCGGCTCGACCGGCTCATTCACGCCGCGGCCACGGTCACGAACGGCTATGCCGGCACCGAGGACGGCTGCGAGCTCCAGTTCGCCGTCAACTATCTGGCCGCGTTTCTGATGACGCACGAGCTGTTCCCGGCGCTCATCCGGCCCGCGGAAGCCAGGGTCATCGCCGTCTCCTCGGGCTCGCACCGGCGGACCGAGGTGGCCTGGGACGATCCCATGCTCCGCCGGAGATACAGCTGCCGCCGGGCTTACAGGCAGTCGAAGCTGGCCCTCGTCCTCTTCACCGTGGAGCTCAACAGGCGCGCGGCCAATCGCTTCCCGCTTCGGGCCATCGGGATCGAGCTCGGGCCCGCCGACGACGGCAACGCGGAGAAAGGCCTCAGCGCGGCCGACGCCGCCACGGCCATCGTCCGCTTGGCCGCCGACCCGGCGTCATCGATCGCCGGCGACTATTGGAGGCTGGGGCGTCCGACCGAGCCCAGTCCGTACGCCCGGAGCCCCGAAGCCGCCCGCCGTCTGTGGCGGCTCTCCGAGGAGCTCTGCGACGTCGATTTCCTCGGGCCGGCCACGCCGGATCCCGCGGATCTCGCACGCGCCCCGGCGTGATCTTCGTGATCGCCCCGGCGATTCATGGCCCGGGGTTGCAGGGACCTTCCGGAATAAACTAGAATAGGCGCGGAGGGTTTCCGGACGGCCATGAAGAAGCTCCGTGTCGCGCTCATCTACAACGCTTTCACGGATTCGCAGCCGGACGAGAAGGCGGACACGGGGAGTCTCCACTATCTGCGCCAGATGATCCGCGGCATCGCCCGCGGCCTGCGGCGCCTCCGTCACGACGTCGTCGTCATGCCGCTCGCCGGCGATCTCTCGGTCCTCCAGCGCAAGCTCGACCGGCTCCGCCCCGACATCGTCTTCAACCAGTACGACGACGTCGTCCACGGCGCGCTCTACGAGATGCGCGTGGCCGCCTTCATCCGCATGCTCGGCTACCCCATTACGGGATCGCCCGCTTTGGGCCTGGGGCTGAGCCGCGACAAGTTCATGTCCCTGAGCCTCCTCAAAGGGGCCGGCCTGCCCATCCCCCCTTCGACGGCCATCGTCGAGCGGCTGGGCGACATCGACGCGCACAAGTGGACCTTCCCCCTCATCGTTCACGCCGCCCAGGAGCACGCCGGCATCGGGCTCGACAGGGACTCCGTCGTGGATACGAAGACGGCCCTGAAGGAAAAGGCGCGGGAGATCCTCCGGACCTACAAGCAGCCCGCCCTCGTCCAGCACTTCCTCAAGGGGCGCGAGTTCAATGTCGGGCTCCTCGGCGGCCGCAAGGTCCAGGTCCTGCCGCTCGCCGAGGTCGACTACTCGCAGCTGCCGCGGAAGATCCCGCCCATCATGTCGTATGCCGCCAAGTGGGTCGAGACGTCCGTCGAGTACCAGAGGACCGCTGTCATCTGTCCGGCCCGCGTCGATCCGGCCATGTCTACCCTCATCGGCAGGACCGCCGTCAGAGCCTTCCGCGTCGTCGGCGGCTGGGGTTACGGCCGCGTCGACATCCGGCTCGACGAGAACGGCGAGCCCGTCATCCTCGAGGTCAACTGCAATCCCTGCCTCGACAGCGGCATGGGCCTGGCCCGCTCCGCGGAGAAGGCCGGGATCACGTACCCGCAGCTCCTGCAGAGCATCGTCAAGGCCGCCTTCGAAGGCCCCCCGTACGACAGGCATCTGCCCATCTTCAACTCGGCGACATCGGGGTTGGCGCGCGGCCGCTAAACCGGCGCGGCCTCAGCCGGTCAGCCGGCCGGTGTAGGCGAAATCGAGGGCCAGGGCGATGACGAGCGACATGACGTCCATCAGCCTCTCCCCTTCCGCCCCCGGCCTGTAGCTCAGCCCCAGCGCGGCGGCCCGGACCTCGAGCTTGCGGAGAAGGGCGCCGGCTTCGGCCGGGGTCAGCACGGACCAATGGACCACGCGCTCGACGAGACGGTCGTGGTACCGCTTGAAAAGGGCCGCGGCCGGCCGGAGGACCTGGCCTCGCGAAGCCGGGAAAGCGTCGTGGAGGCTGTCGTCGACGTAGCCCCGGGCGTCCCGGCGGAAGCGCTCGGCCTTCTTTCCATAGTGCTCGGCGAGGGTCAGGTTCATGCGGTCCACGGGCCGGAGGTGCCGGCCGCGGCGGCTTTCCGGCGCGGAGCCGCGGATGTCCTTCATCAGCCGGTCGACGTAGAGGAGCTTGCGGATGACGGGCCAGTTCCTGTATCGTCCGCGCCAATCGGAGCGGGGCGTCAGCCAGACGGCGAACGTCTCGGCGAAGTCCTCGTCGGGGTGCTTCTGGGCGTAGGTCCGGCCGTAGGGATAGGCGGCGATGTGGCGCACGTAGTGCCGGCTGGCCCGGTCGGGGTGGAAGACGTCCCGGTAAGGCTTGGTGAACGGGCCGAAGATCTCCCGCCAGCTCGGCCGGCGCCACAGACGGTAGGCGTAGTTCACGGCGTGTCCGGCCTCGTGGCGGAGGAGCATCATGATCGTCCGCGGGTCCTCGACTTCTCCGGCCTGCTCCTCCTCGAGGCGGACGAGACGGGGGTCGGCCAGGTAAAAGGGGACCCCTATGACGGGGGTCCGGTCCGGGCAGCCCCAGATGTCGGTCAGATAGACCTCGGGCTTGAAGCGGAACCCCCTGGCCTCCATCTCCCGGTGCAGGCGGTCGACGAAACGCTCGAGGGGCGAGCCCTCGATGGTCAGGTCGAAGGCCGAGATGCTGGTTTTCAGGAGCTCGAACCTGACGGTTTCCCAGCTCTTGACAAGGGATCGGATGGTTTTCCCGCTCATGGCAGAGTGTGAAAATAAGGCATGGGGAGGGGGTTGTCAAGGCGGATCTTCGGTCCCGGGGACCTGTCCGGGGCCGTTTTCTTGAGGGAACCTTGCCTTTTATGGTAAAATCATTGCCGCCTGAGAGCCCCTCACCGCGGAGACCGGCCCGCCGCCGACCCCCGTCCAAGAAGGAATAGACATGCTTTTCACCGAACTCGAACTTGACCCCAGACTGCAGCAGGCCATCGCTGACAGAGGCTACACCGAGCTGACGTCCGTCCAGGAAAAGACCCTCGACAAGTCGCTCAAGGGGCAGGACGTGGCCGTCCAGTCCCAGACGGGGACCGGGAAGACAGCCGCCTTCCTCATCACCCTCTTCTCCCACATCCTCAAGCGCCCGAAGGCGGCGCGGAAGAAGGCGCTCATCATCGTCCCGACACGGGAGCTGGCCGTCCAGATCGAAGGCGAGGCCCTGCTCCTCAACCGGCCCATCGGGCTCCACATCGGCTGCTTCTACGGCGGCGTCGGCTACGTCGTCCAGCTGGCCCAGATCAAGGCCGGCCCGGACATCATCATCGGCACGCCGGGCCGCCTCCTCGACCTGGCCGAAAAGAAGCGGCTCGACTTCAAGGAGTGCGGCTTCCTCGTCATCGACGAGGCCGACCGCCTCTTCGACATGGGCTTCCTGCCCGACCTGCGCGACATCGTCAGGCAGATGCCCGACCGCGAGCACCGCCAGAGCATGCTCTTCAGCGCCACGCTGAACAAGCTCTCGCAGCGGGTGGCCCAGGCCTACCTCAACGCCCCGGCTTTCATCGAGGTGACGCCCGAGCAGCTGACCGTGGACACGGTCTCCCAGGAGCTGTACCGCGTCGGCAGCCATATCAAGCTCAACCTCCTCCTCGGGCTGCTCCAGCGCCGGGTGCCGAAGAACGCCCTCATCTTCACCAACATGAAGCACACGGCCTTCTTGTTGGCCAAACAGCTCCAGGCGAACGGCTTCAAGGCCAATTTCCTCAGCGGCGACCTGCCCCAAGGCGAGCGGCTGAAGATCATCGAGGATTTCATGGCCGGCCGGTTCCCCCTTCTCGTGGCCACGGACGTGGCCTCGCGCGGGCTCCACGTCGACGACCTCGAAATGGTCATCAACTACGACATCCCGCAGGACAGCGAGAACTATGTCCATCGCATCGGCCGGACGGCCCGGGCCGGCGCGACGGGCCTGGCCATCACGCTGGCCAGCGAGAAGACAGCCGACCACCTCGAAGCCATCGAGAAGTTCATCGGGCAGAAGATCCCCGAGTTCCCGGTGACGCCCGACATGTTCGTGCGGGATATGAGCCTGGAGAGGCTGGCCGGCCAGCACCTCGAAAGGCGGAGACCCTCGGGGGGGAGGGGCGGCGGCATGTCCGGCGGGCGGGGGCGGGGGCAAGGCGGCGGGCGCGGCGGGCGCAGCGGCGCGGGCCGGCCGGGGGGCGGCTCCGGCCGCCCGGCGCGTTGACACGCGCCGGCCGGCCAGCATAGAATGGGCGACTGACCCATGGAAGAGAAGCCGTTGCCCGAACTGGACAGGATCTGCGCCGCGTTCGATTGCCCCGGCGACTGGATCTCCTCCTGCCCCATCCCGTCCGGTCACATCAACGATACCTATTGCTCGGAGTTCGACCAATCGGGGCGCCGGGTCAAATACGTCAACCAGCGGATCAATCACCTCGTGTTCCGCGAGCCCGAGCTGCTCATGGAGAACATCGAACGGGTGACGACATTCGCCCGGGCGCAGATCGCCGCCGCGGGCGGGAACCCCGACAGGGAATCGCTGACCATCATCCCCACGCGCGACGGGAGGTCTTTCCACAGGACCCCGGAGGGCACCTACTGGAGGATGTTCCGCTACATCGACGGCGCGAAGACCTACGACCGGGTCGAGGACCTCCGCCACGTCTACTCGGCCTCCAAGGCCTTCGGCAACTTCCAGAAGATGCTGGCCCGCCTGCCCGGCGAGAGGCTCCACGAGACGATCCCCGACTTCCACCACAGCCGCAAGCGCTATGACGCCTTCCTCGCGTCGGTCGAGTTCGATCCGTCCCAGCGGGCCGGCGCCGTCGGGCCGGAGATCGATTTCGTCCGGGCCCGCGAGAAGGACACGGGCATCGTCATCGACGGGCTGGCCTCGGGACGCATCCCCGAGCGGGTCACGCACAACGACACCAAGCTCAACAACGTCATGATCGACGACCGCACCGGGGAGGGCATCTGCGTCATCGACCTCGACACGGTCATGCCGGGCTCGGTCCTCTACGACTTCGGCGACTCGGTCCGGCTGGGGGCGGCCACGGCCGCGGAGGACGAGCGGGACCTGGACAAGGTGGGGTTCGACATCGGGATGTTCGATCGCCTGGCCGCCGGGTACCTCGACGCGACCCGGGACTTCCTCGTCCCCGCGGAGATGGACCTGCTGGCCTTCTCGGCCAAGCTCCTGACCCTCGAGTGCGGCATCCGCTTCCTCACCGACCATCTCAAGGGCGACGTCTACTTCAAGATCCACCGCCCGGGCCACAACCTCGACCGGGCCCGGACCCAGTTCAAGATGGTCGCCGAGATGGAGCGCCAGATCGGCGCGATGGACGCCGTCGTCCGCAAGTACCTCTAGCCTGGACTATTCATAAAAACACCGGTTATCTCAGGAAGACATGAAGACCCAAGACCGGCGTTGTTACCCTTCGGGCAAGCCGATACGGCCGCATCTGCTTCGTTGCAGGGTTCGCAGTACTTGGAGTACAGCTCACCCTTTGACGCCTCGCATCTGCAGCCGCCTCGGCTCGTGAATGATCCAGGCTAGTTCGGTGCCACACAACCCAACTCACTTGATTATCGCCTGTTCTATCTCGGGTTGGCGGAGACGGGAATTTAGTGTATTTAGTCGTGTGTCGCCATAATCAAGGAGTCTTGTCATGAGAACAAGCCGTATCCGCCGCATCGCCGGCGCCATGCTCATCGCCCTCGTCCCGGCCGTCGTCATCGCCCTGGTCCCCGCCGGGTCGGACGAGGGCATGTGGCCCGTCAGCGAGATCCGCAGGCTCGATCTCCGGGCCAAGGGACTCGAGATCGCGCCCGAGGAGATCTTCAGCCCGGACCGCATCGGCCTCGTCTACGGCATCGTCCAGGTCGGGGCCACGGGCTCGTTCGTCTCGCCCGACGGCCTCATCCTGACCAACCACCACGTCGCCTTCGGTGCGGCCCAGGCGGCCAGCTCCAGCGCCAACGACTACATCCGCGACGGCTTCCTGGCCCGGACGCGCGGGGCGGAGATCGAGGCCAAAGGCATGACGGCCCGGATCACCGAGTCGTTCCGTGACGTCTCGGCCGACGTCCTCCGGGCGGTCAAGCCGTCCATGAGCCCGGAGGCCCGGACCAAGGCCGTCGGGCAGCGGACGAAAGAGATCGTCGCGGCCGCGGAAAAGGCCGCGCCAGGGAAGCGGGCCGAGGTCTCGGAGATGTTCGCCGGCAAGACCTATGTCCTCTTCCTCTATGCCTATCTCAAGGACATCCGGCTCGTCTACGTCCCGCCCCGCTCGATCGGCGAGTTCGGCGGCGAGGAGGACAATTGGATGTGGCCGCGCCACACGGGCGACTTCTCGTTCCTGCGGGCTTATATAGGACCCGACGGCGCCCCGGCCGAATTCGCGGCGGCCAACGTCCCCTACAGGCCGAAGCGCTTCCTCAAGGTCGCCCCAGAGGGCGTCCGGGAGAACGACTTCGTCTTCCTGCTCGGCTACCCCGGCCGCACATATCGGCACGCGGCGTCGCCTTTCCTGGCCTACGAGGAGGAGGTCCGCATGCCGTACGTCGCCGACTGGTACGGCTGGCAGATCGACCTCATGGAGAAGCTGGGCCAGGCCGACCGGGCCGTGGCCCTCAAGCACGCGGCGCGGATCAAGGGGCTGGCCAACACGATGAAGAACTACCGCGGCAAGCTCCAGGGCATGAAGCGTGTCGGGATCGTGGCCGGCAAGAGGGACGAGGAACGGCGGCTCGAGGCGTTCATCGCCGCGGACCCGGCCCGGACGGCCCGTTACGGGGAGCTCCTCCCCAGGTTCGCCGCGGTCTACGACGAGATGCGGGCCGATGCCGAATTCCGGCTGGTCCTCGGTTTCCTGCGCTCGAACGTCAACCTGCTCAGCTTTGCCTCGACCATCCACGAGGCCTCGATCGAGCGGCCCAAGAAGGACCTCGAGCGCGAGCCGTCCTACATGGACCGCAATTTCCCGCAGACCAAGCGCCGCCTGGCCATGTCCCTCGACAACTATTACGAGCCGACCGATAGGGCCATCTTCAAGGAGCTCCTCCTGCGGATCGTCCGGCTGCCCCAGGGCCGGAAGCTCCCGGCGTTCGCGGCGGTCGCCTCGGCCGGCGACACGGAGAAGGCGGCGGAAGACTTCGTCGCCGGCCTCTACGGCCGGACGCGGCTGGCCGACAAGGCGTTCACCGCGGCCGCGCTCGACATGTCCGCCGCGGACCTCAAAGCGGCGGGCGATCCCCTGATCGAGCTCGCCGCTTCGCTCTACCCTGAATACAGGAAGTTGCGCGCCCGGGAGGACGCCTGGTCCGGGACCCTCGACACCCTCTATCCCCTTCTGCTCGAGGTCAAGTCCCAGTTCGAGGCCCAGGACTTCATCCCCGACGCCAACAGCACGCTTCGCCTGACCTTCGGCCGCATCAAGGGCTACTCCCCGGCGGACGCCGTATTCTATGATCCCTTCACGACCCTCGACGGCGTCCTCGAAAAATCGACGGGACGCGAGCCCTTCGACACGCCGGCCAAGATCTTCGACCTGCGCCGGGCCGGGGACTTCGGCCGATTCAAGCCCGAGGGGTTCAAGAGCGTCCCCGCCTGCGTCCTTTATGACGCCGACACGACAGGGGGGAATTCGGGAAGCCCCGTCCTCAACGCCCGGGGCGAGCTCGTCGCGGTCAATTTCGACCGGACCTACGAGGCGACGATCAACGACTATGCCTGGAGCCCCGATTATTCCCGCTCGATCGGCGTCGACATCCGCTACGTCCTCTGGGTGACCGACAAGTTCGCGGGGGCGGAGTTTCTCCTCGACGAGATGGGAGTCGGCGCGGCCCGCTAGGGTTTTATTGAATCCCAGACGGCCTGGCTGATCATGATGTCCTGGACCGCGACACCGGTCAGATCGGCCACGGTGATCTCGGCGTCGGAAGCGCGCCGGAGAGCGGGGTCCTCGATCACGCGGCCGAGCTCGACGAGGCGCTCCCTCCCGATCGCCCCCGCGCTCACGGCCCTGAAGACCTCTCCCCGCAGCTCCGACTGGCTCAGGCTGTCAACGACGACACGGTCGGCCCGGGCCAGGATGGCCGGGTCGAGCTCCTGCTTTTCGGCCGTGTCGGACCCCATCGCGGTGATGTGCGTCCCCGGCCGTATCCACTCCGCCTTGAGCAGCGGCCGGGTCGACGGGGTGCACGTGACGATAAGGTTGGCGGCCGCGGCCACATCCTCGGCCCGGAGGGTGGTCCGGACCTTCAGCCCGGGGCTTTCCATATCGCGGCGATAAGCGGCCAACTCCCGCTCGTCGAGCCCCCAGACCACCGCCTCCTCGATCTTGCGCACGCGGCGGAGCCAATCGAGCTGCATGCGGCCCTGGATGCCGGCGCCGATGATGCCCGCGGCCGTGACATCCCGCGGGGCCAGATATTTCGCGACGACGGCGCCGGCCACGGCCGTCCGGAGGTTCGTCAGATAGCCCTCGTCGAGAAGAATGGCCTCGAGCCGGCCGGTCCGCTGATCGAAGACGAGCATGAGGCCGTCGCCGGACGGGAGCCCCCGCTTCGGGTTATCCGCGAAGCCCGAAGCGATCTTGATGACGTAGACACCGCCGCCCTTGATATAGCCGTACTTGATATGGACGTCGCCGGGGGGATCGTCGAAAACGAGCTCGCCGACCGGCGGGACAACGGCCCGGCCGTGCGAGTAGGCGACGAAGCCCTCCTCGATGAGCGGCAGGGGATCGATCGCGGTCAGGGCCTTCTTGATCTCGGCGAGGGTGACGACGGCCGGCATGGGATGACTCCTCTATCCGGACTCTGGGCCGGCCCGCCGGCTCAGAGCTTCCGGACGGACATGCCCAGCTTCTCGAGCGACTTGACGGCGGTCTCGAGCTTCTGGTCCTTCACGAAGACATGGTCCGTCGTGTAGGCCGAGAGCGTGAACAGGTTGACCCCCGCGTCGGCCAGGGCGCCGGAGACCGCGGCAAAGAACCCGACCAGGCTGAGCGGCAGGACCATGTCGAAGGTGATCATCCGCCAGTCGCCCTCGAAGCCGAGGAACTTCTGCGAGCCGAGCTTGGCCTCGTCGATGACGCAAGTCGTCTCGCGATCGTCCTTGATGACGGCGAAGGCGTTGACGAGCGCCCTCTTCGTCTTGACGATGGCGAAGGTCTCGGCCGAGACGACGGCCCGGCCGTTCTTGAAATACGTCCGGATCTCGCTGCGTTTCATGGCTTCCCCCCCCCACCCTCAGCCTTCCGCGCCCGCGCCCTTTCGAGGGCCCAGCCGGGCTTCGCGACCTGGCGCGCCCTGGCGATGGCCAGGGCCCCGGCGTCCACGTCCTCGGTGATGGTCGAGCCCGCGGCGACGTAAGCGCCCGCCCCGATCTTGACCGGGGCGACGAGCTCCGTCCCCGAGCCGATGAAGGCCCCGGCACCGATGTGAGTGCGGTTCTTCACGACGCCGTCGTAGTTGCAGGTGATCGTGCCGGCGCCGACGTTGACCCCGTCTTCGACCGTGCTGTCGCCGAGGTAGCTCAGGTGCTGGGCCTTGGAGCCCGGCCCAAAGACGGTGTTCTTCATCTCGACGAAGTTGCCGACTTTGGCCCCGGCGCAGACCCTCGTCTTCGGCCGGAACCGGGAGAACGGACCGACCTGGGCGCCGTCCTCGATGACCGTGTCTTCCATGACCGTTGAGGTCAGGACCTTGACCCGGGCGCCGATCGTCGAATCCATGATGTGGACGTGGGGAAAGATGCGGCCGTCGGCGCCGATCCGCGTGCGCCCTTCGATGACGACGGAGGGATAGACGACCGTCCGGGGGCCGATCTCGGCGGCCCAGTCGATCCATGCCGAATCAGGATCGAGGATGATGACCCCCCGGCGGGCGAGCGCCTCGTTCTTCCGCCGCCGCAGCTCGCGCGCGGCGTGGCCGGCCGCGACGCCGTCGCCGACGGGGAGGACCTCGTCGCCGTCGGCGCACTCGGTGAATCCGATCTTTTTCCCCGCCTTCGTCAGCCGCAAGGCCAGGGCCTCGAACGCGGCCGTCGCCCGCGCCGCCGGGATCGACCGGAGGAGCGGAAAGACGTCGGCCGAACGCAGGGCCAGGACGCCCGCGAGCCCCGTTCCCTCTCCGCCGCTCAGGAACGTCAGCGACAGGCCCTTGGCCCGGTGCGTCCGGAGCAGGGCCTTCAGGGTCCGCCCGGTCAGGAGGGGCTTGTCGGCCTGTAAGGCGATGACATCGCAATCCGGATACTTTTCGAGAACGGCGCGCGCGGTGACGAGGGCCGCGAGGAGATCCGACCGCGGGCCGCCCGTCCGTTTCCCGGCAGGAAGCAGGAAGACCGCCGTCGACGTCCCGAGGCCCTCGATGAGGGCCCGCCAGGCCTCCTGGCCCGCGCCGTCAGGGCCGGCGATGACCAGGACGGCGTCGGGAGCAAGGCCGCAGGCCGCTTCGAGCGCATAGGCCCCGAGAGGCCGGCCCAGGACCGGCTGGAAGGCCGTCCGCTCTTCCCCCCCTAAAAAAAGAACGACGGCTTTTCGTTTCATACGAGTTTGGCGATCAGCTTGAACTTCTTGTCATCCCAAAGGGATTCGAAGTCGGGCTCGTTCTGGGCCAGGACGGAGAAATTCTTGTCCTTCTGGACGGCCTTCTTGAGGAGCTCGAGGGCGGCGTCGGCCTGGCCCATCAGGATGTTGGCGTCGGCCATCAGATAAAAGATGAGCCCTTCCTTCTCCTTGTACTCCAGGGCCTTCTCGAGAAGCTTGATGGCCCCCGGATAATCCTTCTGGTTGATCCTGGCGGCGCCGTAACGATAGTGGTCCTCGAAGCCCTTGAGCGAGACGCCCTCTTTTTTCGGCCGCTTCTGGGCGATCGCGATATAGGCCCTGGCCCGATCGACGATCTCCCGGTCGGCCGGGAAATTCCCTATGAATTCCTTGAACGACGCGGTGGCCTTTTCGAATTCGCCCTTCTGGAACTCCTTGACGGCCAGACCGAAGGCCGCCAGGGCTTTCTGATACTCGTCCTTTTTCGATTTTTGTTCGCGCACGGTTGTTCCTCTCAGATCGCTGCCGGAATGGCCCTTATTTTACACGACCTGACGATCTTTGACAAGGCGGCAACTTGGCCGTTATGGTAGAATAGCGGGGATGAAAAAGCGCCTGGAAGGGATCCTGGAGAAGGTCCGCGATGGCAAGCTCACGCCGGCCAAGGCCCTCGAGCTCCTCGGGGATTTCCCCTATTGCGACCTCGATTTCGCCAAGGTCGACCACCACCGCGAGGTGGCCAAAGGCACGCCGGAGATCGTCTTCGGGCTCGGCAAGACCCCGGCCCAGATCGGGCACATCGGGCGGGAGATCCTCGGGAAGGGCTCAAACCTCCTTGTCACCCGGGTCGAACGGGCGGTCTGGTCCAAGGTCCGGTCCAAGCTTCCCGGGGCCGTCTACAACGAGGCCGCCCGGACGATCAGCCGGGTCCAGGCCAAACCGCCCGCCGGCGTCGGCACGATCTTCGTCCTGACCGCCGGGACCTCGGACATCCCCGTGGCCGAGGAAGCGGCCGTGACCGCGGAGGTCCTGGGCAACGCGACCGAGCGTGTCTATGACGTGGGCGTGGCCGGTCTTCACCGCCTCCTCGGCCAGTACGAGCGCATCCGGGGGGCCCGCGTGATCATCACCGTGGCCGGCATGGAGGGGGCGCTGCCGAGCGTCGTCGCCGGGCTGGTCAAGGTCCCGGTCATCGCCGTGCCGACAAGCGTCGGCTACGGCGCCAGCTTCCATGGCGTCGCGGCCCTGCTGGCCATGCTCAACGCGTGTCCGGGCGGGGTTTCGGTCGTCAATATCGACAACGGATTCGGGGCGGCCTTCCTGGCCAGCCAGATCAATCATCTCTAGGGCAGTGGAACGGGCGGGGTCCGTCCGAAAGAATAATAGATAGAGCGCCTTGACAAGGTGCGGACCCGTCCCTATATTCTATGAGAACGCGCGGACCAAAAAAGCATTCATGGAGATCATAGACCAGGTCAGGCAGGCCTCGTCCATCGTCGAGATCGCCTCCCAGTATACGACCCTCAAGCACCGGGGCCGGAAATGGGTCGGCCTCTGCCCGTTCCACACCGAAAAGACCCCCTCCTTCACCGTCGACGAGGAGAAACAGCTCTACCACTGCTTCGGCTGCGGCGTCGGCGGCGACGTCTTCTCCCTCGTCATGGAGAGGGAGAGCCTGACATTCCCCGAGGCCCTCAAGAGCCTGGCCGAGCGCTATCACGTTCCCCTGCCGGCCCAGCAAAGGGTCCGCCCCGAGGTCCTCAAGCTCGAGGAGAAGCTGTTCAAGATCAACGAGCTCGCCCTCGGCTACTTCCGGAAGAACCTGACCGGGACCCAGGAGGGGAAGAAGGCCCTCGAGTACCTGAAAAAGCGGGGCCTTTCGGACGAAACGGTCCAGGAGCTCAAGATCGGCTATGCCATGAACGCCTGGACGGCCCTGGTCGAATTCTTCCAGTCGAAGAACGTCCCGGTGTCCCTGCTCGAAAAGGGCGGCCTCGCTCTTTCGGTGACGGCGCGGCCGGGCGAATACCGCGACCGCTTCCGCGGCCGGGTCATCTTCCCCATCTTCAGCCTGACCGGCCGGATCGTCGCCTTCGGCGGCCGGACGATCTTCGATGCGGAGCCGAAATACCTCAATTCGCCTGAGACACCCCTTTACTCCAAGGGCAAGCTCCTCTACGGGCTGAACTTCACCAAGGACGCCGTCCGGCAGGAAGGGACGGCCATCCTGGTCGAGGGCTATACGGATTTCTCGTCGCTCTATCAGGCCGGGATCCGCAACGTCGTGGCCTCGCTCGGAACGGCCCTGACGCCGTGGCAAGTCGGGCAGGCCATGCGCTTCGCCTCGCGGCTCGTCGTCAACTACGACGGCGACAGCGCCGGGCAGACGGCCGCGGCCCGGGCGGTCCCTCTCGGCCTCGAGAAGGGCCTCAACATCGACGTCCTCGTCCTGCCCGACGGCCTCGACCCCGACGCGTTCCTCAAGAAGCACGGCCGCGACAAATATGCGGCCCTGATGAAGAAGACGGTCACCGGCCTCGATTTCCTGATCGATTCCCTCGTCGCGGGCGCCCGCATGGCCATACCCGAGGAGAAAGGCAAGGTCGTCCATGCCGTCGTCAGGGAGATCGAGAAGGTGCCCGACCCCGTCGCCCGGAGCGAGTACCTGCGGCGGGCCAGCGCCAAACTCGGCGTTCGGGAGGACCTCCTGCGCAATATCGTCGAGAACAGGCCCCCGGACAAGGGCCGCGAGGAATCGGGCCTCTTCTGCCCGGCCGAGAAGCGCCTCTTCCAGATCCTCATGGGCGACCGCTCCCTCGCACCCTACGTCTTCTCCGAGTGCGGCGAGGAGATCTTCGAGGGGTTGAAGAGCGAGCCCGTCTTCCAGTACATCATGGGCTGCTTCAAGAACGACGAAGAGTGGAGCTTCCCCGGGCTCCAGGACAAGGTCCCCGCGGTCCTGCTCTCGCAGCTGGCCCGGGCGCTGTTCGAGAAATCGGCGGGCGGCTCGGTCGAAGAGGCCCAGGAGTGCCTGCGGTCCCTGCGCAAGGTCCATCTCCAGAACCGGCTCAAGGACATCCAGATGAAGATCGCCCGGTCGGAGAAGAAAGGCGAGAAGGAGGAGCTCCTGGCCCTCCTTTATCAGAAACAGGACGTGACCAAGCAGATCCTGTCGCTGATGTGAGCGGAAAGAAAACACCATGGACGTTCGTCAAATAGGATTCAGCCATCAGAGAGGTGCGCGCCGTGTCTCCGGACAATAAATTCCACAAGGACGAGATCTCCCAGCTCATATCGAAGGGCCGCAAGCAGGGCTACCTGCTCTTCGAGGAGATCGACAAGACCTTCACCGAGGACCTCGATTCCGAGGAGGACTTCGACGATTTCCTGTCGTCGATGGGCGACTACGGGATCAAGATCCTCGACTCGCGCCAGAAGGAGATGCTCCCCCAGCGGCGCAAGACCGACCTCGTCTCGACGCACGGGCTGGAGCGGACGACCGACCCCGTCAAGCTCTACCTCCGGGAGATGGGCAACATCTCGCTCCTGACCCGGGAAGGCGAGATCGCCATCGCCCGCGAGATCGAGCGGGGCGAGAAGAGCATCATCAAGGCCCTCAGCCGGACCCGCCTCGTCCTCAACGAGGTCCTGGCCCTCGAGGACCGGATCAAGGAGAACCCGTTCATCATCCAGGAGTTCTTCGACGTCTCCGAGGAGGACATCGCCGAGGGCAAGCTCGAGGAGAAGAAGAAGCAGATCCTGGGCAAGATCAAGAAGATCAGGGACCTCAGCCGGAAGCTCGACCGCATCCCGGAGAAGAAGAAGACCCTCGTCAGCCGCGGCCGGGTCATCGTCAGGATCAGCCGGACGATCCGCGACCTCAACCTTCGCTCGGCCCACCGCGAGAAGATCATCGAGGAGCTGAGGAGCCGGCTCAGGTCCATCAACGACCTCGAGGACGCCCGCGACGACATGGCCGCGGCGCTGGCCAAGAAGAAAAAGGAGGACCCCGTCCTCAAGCAGAAAGTCCGCGACGCCAACCGGGAGCTCCGGAAGCAGACGACCGAGATCGGGCTCGACCCGGAATCGCTGCGGCGGGCGGTCCGGGCCATCACCGCCGGGAAGAAGGTCAGCGACCAGGCCAAGAAGGAGCTCGTCGCGGCCAATCTGCGGCTGGTCGTCTCCATCGCCAAGAAGTACAGCAACCGCGGCCTCCAGTTCCTCGACCTCATCCAGGAAGGCAACATGGGCCTCATGAAGGCCGTCGAGAAGTTCGAGTACCGGCGCGGTTACAAGTTCTCGACCTACGCCACGTGGTGGATCCGCCAGGCCATCACCCGGGCCATCGCCGACCAGGCCCGGACGATCCGCATCCCCGTCCACATGATCGAGACGATCAACAAGCTCATCCGCGTCTCGCGGGCCCTCGTCCAGGAGATCGGCCGGGAGCCGACGAGCGAGGAGATCGCCAAGAAGATGGACATGCCGGTCAACAAGGTCCGCAAGATCATCAAGATCGCCCAGGAGCCCATCTCCCTCGAGACGCCCATCGGCGAGGAGGAGGATAGCCACCTCGGCGATTTCATCGAGGACAAGCTCATCCCCTCCCCGCCGGACACTGTCATCCACATCAACCTCAAGGAGCAGATCGAGGAGGCCCTCAAGTCGCTGACCGACCGCGAGGGCCGGGTCCTCAAGATGCGCTTCGGCCTGGGCGACGGCAACGAGCACACGCTCGAGGAGGTCGGCCAGCAGTTCAAGGTCACCCGCGAGCGCATCCGCCAGATCGAGGCCAAGGCCCTGCGCAAGCTCAAGCACCCGAGCCGCAGCCGCAAGCTCAAGAGCTTCACCAACAACCACTGACGAAATGGGGACGCTTCTATTTTTCGCGACGAAAAATAGAAGCGTCCCCATTTCGTAATTGACGCCACTACAATAATTTGTTATAAGAGGGGGCCGAGGGCCTATAGCTCAGCGGTAGAGCCACCGGCTCATAACCGGTTGGTCCCAGGTTCGAATCCTGGTAGGCCCATTGGCCGAGAGAACGAGGATGCACAGATAGTGGAAATCGACTTCGCCCTGATCATCGAGCTCCAGCGCCTGGACTCCGAGATACACAACGCGTCCCTCGTCCTCGAAGGCATCCCCCGCCTCGTCCAGGACGTCGACAAGAAGATGCAGGCCACGACGAAGCTCGTCGCCGACGCCAAGGACAGGATGGCCCAGAACCAGAAGAAGCGCCGCGACCTCGAGAGCGAGGTCAAGGACCTCAAGGTCGCGATCGGGAAGTACAAGCGCCAGCTGAACGAGGTCAAGACCAACAAGGAATATACGTCCCTCCTCCACGAGATCGAAGAGACCCAGCACAGGATCGACACGCTCGAGGAGGGGATCATCGCCGAGATGCTCGCCGCCGACGACGTCGAAGAGGCCATCAAAGCCGCCCTCCACAAGCAAAGCGCCGAGGAGGACCTCCTCAAGAAGGAAAAGATCGTCCTCGACGAGAAGATGAAGGAGACCGAGGCCCGGTTCGCCGCCCTGGCCAAGGAGCGGGATACCCTGCTCCCCAAGATCCCCCGCGAGCAGCTCCGGCTCTACGAGGCCCTCCTCCAGAAGAAGGGCGGCACAGCCCTGTCGCCGGTCACGGGGGATTTCTGCGCCATGTGCCACATGCGCGTCCGTCCGCAGATGCTCAACGAGATCCGGGACAAGGTGAAGGTCATCCTCTGCGAGAACTGCGGCCGGATCCTCTACTGGACGGACAAGCCCGAGCCCGTCAAGTCCGAACCCCCCGCTTCCGAATAGGCCCGGCCCGCCTCAGCCGACGTTCCCCGCGTCGTCGCGGCCGTCTTCGGTCTCTTCCCTGTACAGGGCGTCGATGGCGGCCTGGTACTCGGCCGTGACATTGGCGCGCCGGACCTTGAGGGAGGGCGTGATCTCGCCTTTTTCGATGTCGAAATCCCGCGGCAGGACGGCGATCTTCTTGATCCGCTCATAGGACGCCAGGAGCGGCGTGACCCGGTCGACCTCGGCCTTGAGAAGATCGACGACGCGCTTGTCCCCGCAGAGCTCTTCGATCGTCGCATAGGGGATCCCATGCGCCTTGGCGTACTCCTTGAGCTTGTCGAATTCGGGCACGAGGAGGGCCGCGACGAAGCGCCGCCGGTCGCCGATGACCACAGCATTGGAGATGTAGGGGCTGGCCTTGAGGAGGTTCTCGATCGGCTGGGGGGCGATGTTCTTCCCGCCCGAGGTGACGAGGAGGTCCTTCTTGCGGTCGGTGATGACCAGGAACCCGTCGGCGTCGAAATGGCCGATGTCGCCCGTATGGAACCAGCCGCCCTCCATGATCTCCCGGGTTTCCGCATCCTTCTTGTAGTAGCCCTTCATGATGTTGGGCCCGCGGGCCAGGATCTCGCCGTCCGCGGCGATCTCGATGTCGATGCCGGGGGCCGGCTTGCCGACCGTGCCCAGCCGGATATTCTCGAAGGTGTTGATGGACAACAAGGGCGACGTCTCGGTCAGACCGTAGCCCTCCAGGATGACCAGGCCGATGGCATAGAAGAACTCGGCGATGTCCTTCGACAGCGGCGCACCGCCGGAGACGAAGAAGCGGACCCGGCCGCCCGTCCGGGCGGTGATCTTGGAGAAAACGAGCTTGGCCGCGATCGCCCGCCGGAGCCTCAGCCCTCCGGGGACCGGCTTGCCCGCGAGCTTCTGCGCGCCGTACGCCTTCCCGACGCCGAGGGCCCAGAAGAAGATCTTCCGCCGCAGCGCCGGGCTCTTCAGGACCTGGTCCATGACCTTGGTGTAGATCTTCTCGAAGACCCGGGGCACGCTGACCATGATGTGAGGCCGGACCTCCAGGAGATTCTGGGCCACGGCTTCGACGCTCTCGGCGAAGGCCACCGTGCACCCCTTGTAGATGTACGTGAACATGACCATCCGCTCGAGGATATGTGACAGGGGCAGGAAGGACAGGACCGTGTCTTTGGAGGAGAACTCGACGATGTCAGAAGCCGTCTTGATGTTGCTGATGAGGTTGTCATGCGTCAGGATGACGCCTTTGGGGACGCCTGTCGTCCCCGAGGTGTAGATCAGCGTCGCCTCGTCGCCGGGCTTGACCCGGGCCACGAGCGCGTCGAACAAGCCCGGCTCGGCGTCCGCCACGGCCCGGCCCTTCTCCATGACGGCCTTCAGCGCCAGGACGCCCGCCGGGGCCTCCTCCGCGAAGGTGATGTAGTGCCGGACCTTGGCCAGGCCGGCCCTCAACGGCTCGATCTTCTTCCATTGGTCGGCATCGGAGACGACGACGACGGCGGCGTCCGAGTCGTCGATGATATAGCGGGCCTGCTCCGAGACGAGGGTCGTGTAGATGGGCACGGTCAGCCCGCCGCAGGCGAGCGTCGCGAAGTCGGTCATCGTCCAGGCGGGCCTGTTCTCGGACAGAATGCAGAGCTTCTGGCCGGCCTCGAAGCCGAGGGCCCTGAGCCCGAGGGCGAGGTGCTTGACGCTCGCCACGAACTCCGCCGACGAGATGGGGGTGTAGGCCCCGCCCTTCTTGAACAGCATGAGATCCGGCTTCGGATACGACGTCCCCGAATGGATAAGGAGCTGCGGCAGCGTTGTGACCATGCGTCCTCTCCTTCAGAAAAGTGGCCTGATTCTAGTGTTACCGGCGGGCGGTGTCAAGCCGAGAAGATCTTCCCGTCGCGCAGCTCGATCGTCCGCTGGGCCAGCGCGGCCAGCCGGAGGTTGTGGGTGACGAGGATGACCGTCAGCCCTTCGTGCCCGTTGAGCTCCTGCAGGATCCGGCCGATCTCCTCGCTCCGGGCGGTGTCGAGGTTCCCGGTCGGTTCGTCGGCGAGAAGAATGTCGGGCTTGTTCACGAGCGCACGGGCGATGGCCACCCGCTGCATCTCTCCGCCGGAGAGCTGGCCGGGCAGATGGCCGGCCCGCTTGTCGAGGCCAAGGAGCTTCAGGACCCTCCCGACATCCTCTTCGGCTCCCGGCTTTCTTGAAGAAGGTGAATGGCAGGATGACGTTCTCGAGGACGGTCAGCGTGGGGATGAGAAAGAACTTCTGGAAGATGTAGCCGAAGACCTCCCGGCGGATGAGGGTCAGCTTGGATTCCGACAGGCCTTTGCAGTTCTCGAAGACGGCTCGGCCCCCGAGTGTGAGCTTGCCCGAGGACGGATTGTCCAGGCAGCCGAGGACGTTGATGAGGGTCGTCTTGCCCGATCCCGAGGGGCCGACGACCGAAGTGAAGGATCCCCTGGCGATCTCGAGGGAGACGTCGTCGACGGCGGCGATCTCCTCCGGGCCGCGGCGATAAACCCGGGTCAGGTGTTCCGCCTCGATGGCGGGGCGAACCGGCGCGCTCACGACTCCGCCTCGCTGCGGATGGTGTCGAGCGGCCGCATCCGGGCCGCCTTCCAGGACGGGTAGATGCCGCTCGCCAGGCCGATCGCCGTGACCACGCCGAGCGTCATCAGGATGAGGCCCATATCGATGGCGACGAGCCCGCCGCTCGGCGAATACGGGAGCAGGCCGCGGACGAGCAGGTCCGTCAGCCGGGCCGTGATCAGGGCCAGCCCCGTGCCGATGAGGCCGCCGCTGATGCACAGGATGATCGTCTCCAGCCAGACGAGCTTGAAGACGTCGCCGGCCATGGCCCCCATAGACTTGAGGATGCCGATCTCCTGGCGCCTCTCCATGACCGACATCAGGACCGTGTTGATGACGCCCATCATGGCGATGAGGATGGCGATGAGGGCGATCGAGAAGACCATGACCCGGGCCGTCGAGACGAGGGTCATGATGGTCGTCTTGACCTGGCTCAGGCTGACGACCTGGACGTCGGGGAGCTTGTAGAGCTTGTCCTCGAAGGCCTTCATGTCGGCGTCCTTCTTGACCTTGATGCCGATCGACGTCAACTCATTCAGGCCGAAGATCTTCTGGACGGCCCGGAGGGGCAGGAATATCGTGCCGTCGTCCTGCGTTCCCGTGCGCTCGAGGATGCCGACGACCTTGACCTCGACCTCTTTCTCGGGGATGAGATAGAGGTCGCCGACCTCGCGCTGCTCGAGCTCGGCGACCTCGTAGCCGAAAACGGCCTCGGCCGCTTCCGGCTCCGTGAACCAGCCGCCGGCCTTGAACGGCAGGGCGCTCTTCAGCTTCGGGTACGAGACCGGATCGACGCCGAGGAAGGCGGCGATGCCCCCGCTCTCGCCCTTGTTCGGGTCGAAGACGACCTGCATGAGCATGGGCGTCACCCCATCGACCTCCGGCTCGGCGGCCACGGACGCGGCGATGGACGGGTCCATGTATTTCAGCCCCGTGCCGCCCTTGAGCATGAGGGTCGCCGCTTCATAGGGACAGCCTTTGGCCACGACGAGCATCTGGAATCCCAGATTGTCGATGTCCCTGTTGAGCGAGGCCTCGTAGCCGCGGTTGAAGCCGAAGAGGCTGACCAGGACCCAGGCGGCCATGGCGATGCCGAGGATCGTGAGCAGGCTCCGCGTCTTCTTCCTCAGGAGGCTCTTCCAGGCGACAGCGAGAACGGAAAGCTTCTTCATGACGGGTTCCCTTCAAAGAATTTGAGGTGGGGGTTGCCGAGGAGAAACTCGTCGACGAGGATGAGGTTCTTCTTGACGGCCCGGAGGGCGGCCCGGAAGTCCTTAGCGGAGTCCGGCTCGGGGTTCTTGATGCGGCTGACGGGCCCGGGCGGCTCCTCCTGCCCCGAAACGACGTCGTATCTGTAGAAATCCTCCAGGCTGAGCCCCAGGAATTGACGGCCGAAGGCGGGATCGCGGAAGGCCTTGCCCGCCTTCGAGGTCAGCTTCTGGAAATAGAACCCCTTGATGACCCCTTTGAGGTCGAGGGCCAGGAAGACCTGGAGGCCGCCGTAGGTCCCCTTCTGGTTGACGCCGTGGATGTAGCCGATGAGATCGCTGCCCTTGGAGACTTCGTACATCGTGTAGGGGACGTCGGCGGTCTCGAAAAGCCCGGTGAACTTGTCGCCCAATCGGGCCTCGATCTTTTTCAGGAGATCGTCGCCGCCCCTCTTGGAGATGGACACATAGAGCGTCTTGTAGCCGGTCGAGTCCGGGAAGAGGCGCTTGACGTCCCGATCGGGGTCGTTGAGGTCGCAGCCGACCGCCGCGTAGAGGAGGGCCGATGCCAGACCGAGCCCGAGCGCGGCCAGAACGAGATAGGCCGCGAGCCCGCCGCGGGACCGTGTTCTCATGCTCTCCCCTCCTCCGTCACAGACGCTTATAGAAATAGAACTGAACGGCGAAGCGCGCATCCCGGCGCTCCCGGTCGTAGAGGACCATGAAGCGTCCGGCCAGGTCCGCGTTCAGGAGATAGGTCAGCCCCGACCCGAGGAGGACCTGCCAGTCCCCGGCGCGCCTCGCGAGAACGGGCTGGACCTCGACCTTGAGCCGTCCCTCTTCGAGCAGGGCCAGCCCCGATCGCAGGAAGAAGAGGAATTCGTTGACGCCGGCCCGACGGCCGATAAGGACCTCGGCCCGGTTCTCGACGTTCCGCCAGGCGTGGGACGCATCGACGCTTACCGCGGTCCAGCCGAAGGGCTCGGGATCGATGAGCGCATAGCCCATCGTCTCGAGGATGTTCCCGTGGGCCAGGGACACGCCGATGCTGTAATTGTCGCGGGCCAGGACGCCGTTGAACACGCGGGCCGCGGCCAGGTAATTGCCCTTGAGATGGAGCGACATGCCGCTGCCGGCCGTCAGCGACGCGGCGGCGCCGCCCCAGGCGAAGTCCCTTTCGAGCCCGACGCCCCAATCCCGGTCGAAGCCGTAGCCGAACATGGCCGGGGCGGGAAGGAGCAGGGCGTGACCGTCCAGGACCTGCGAAATGCCCAGAGCGGGACGGTTGTGGCCGAGCCAGATGTTGGCGAGCCGCGTTTTGAGGCGGAAATAGGCGTTGTAGAGCTGGGGCTGAAGCTTGTGCTCGCCCTCCTCGTTGTAAGCCAGCCGGGCCTGGACGGCCAGGACGCCGACGTCCCGGCCCCGGCCGCTGAATCGCTGGACGAAGTCGAAGCCGAGGCTTGGCTTCTGCATGACCTCCTCGGCCGCGAGCGAGAAGAGCTCGAAGCGGTCGGACGAGGTGGAGTAGGCCCCCGCCGCCTGGAGCTCGAGATAAAAGAGCGAGCTCTGGGCCCGGAGGCCGCCGGCGAGCGCGCCGGCGAGCAGGGCCGCCGCGGCGATCCGCTTGAGCCGAAGGCTCGATCTCATGTCAGGGACCTCTTGCGATGAAGTGCGAACGGCGTGAAAAGCCCGGCGCCCCGGGGGCGCGTAGGGCTGTCCCCTTCAGACATCAAAGGTGATGCGGCCGCGGAAAATGACGATGCCGTTGCGGGAGAAGGTCAGGAGGACCTCCCAGCCGCCGGGCATGACGACGTTGACCGGCATCAGGTAATCCGCGCTCTTGTTCGTCTTGAAGGCGACCTCGCCGGAGTCATGCGCGCCCGGCATCAAGGGCATGCCGGCGCGGCCGGAGACGGTGAGGTCCGAGACCCGCTGGCCGTCCTTGTCATAGAGCTTGACGATGAGCACCGACATCCCCATCTTCGGCGTCTTGTCGAACTCCCAGGTGAAGTAATTGACCTCACCGATCCAGCACTTCTTCCCTGACTTGGGGAGGTCCTGAAAAACAGGCTCCTGTCCGCCCGGCGTGAGGCCCGGGGAATTGCAGCAGGACCCGGCAGGCTGCGCGGCCGCGAACGCCGACGCTGCAAGGAGGACCAGGAAAGCGGCTGCAGGCGTTTTTATCGTTCTCATGAGGATCTCCTTACCTTTGACATGTGCCATTCCTACCAATTATATCGGATTTCGGCCCTCCCTTCCATAGCCGCCGCCGATTGGCATGCATCGTGCAGGTGGATTAAGATAGGAGGGGGTCGGTAACATGAACGAAAGACACACCCGTCAGTCCGTGTGCGCCATGGGCGGAGTTCTGGCCTCGGTTTTCATCCTGGCGTCGTGCGCCGCGGGGCCGATGAAATTGGCAACCGGACCGGGCCCCGGCAAGCCTTCCGAAAAACCCGGCACCTGGGGGACCACGATCGCCCTCTACGATCCCTCTCTGTACGGGCCCGAGATCCCCTTGTCCCGGATCGTCTCCGAGCGGAAGCTCCGCCTTCAGGACGGCAAGCTGCGGAAAGCCCGGCTCCTCGTCAATAAGGCCCAGCGCCGTCTTGAGCTCTGGGTCGGGCGGCACATGGTCAAAGCCTACCGGGTCCAGCTCGGGTGGCGGGCCCACGGGCCCAAAGAGCGCCTGGGGGACCAGAAGACCCCGGAAGGGACCTATTATATCTGCGGCCACAGGCCTTCGGCCTATTATCTCGGGCTCTGGCTGGCCTATCCGAACGCCGCCGAAGCCCGCCGCGGTCTCGAGGCGGGGCTTATCGGGCCGAGAGAGCGAGAAGCGATCCTGGAAAAGCTCGCCGCCCGCGTCTGCCCTCCCCAGGACACGAAGCTCGGCGGGGCGATCCTCCTCCACGGCCAGTATCCCGCGCTGACGTCCAGTCTGGCCAGGAAGCACCGGGCCGACCCCTCGACGCTCCGAGCCGGGTGGCGACCGGGAGACGCGGACCCGGCGGCCATGCGGGAGTACCAGGATTGGACCGACGGCTGCGTGGCGCTGTTCAACCCGGATATCCGGGAGCTCTATGAATATATCGCCGACGGCACCGAGGTCGTTATCGTGGCCAATGCCGCGGTGACCAGGCCCCGCCCGTCGACCCGCCGCTAGCCCCGCCGAAGCCGGGGCTCAGCTCTTCCCATAGACCGGGACGACCGCACCGCTCGTGACCGACGAGGCATCGGAGACGAGGAAGAGCACGACCTCTGCGATGTCCGCGGGATCGGCCCATTTCGAGAAATCCCCGTCGGGGATCGCGGCCCGGTTGCCCGGCGTGTCGATCGTCCCCGGCACGATGCAGTGGGCGGTGATGCCGGATTTCCGGCCCTCCTCGGCGATCACGTCCGTCAGGACGACGATCCCCGCCTTGGAGACAGCGTAAGCCCCCGATCTCGCCCGGCCTTTCTTTTCGACGGCCGGGCGGGCGGCGACATTGATGATGCGCCCGGAGCCCGCTTTCGCCATGACCGGCAGGACCGCTCGCGAGCATAGAAAGGCCGATTTGAGGTTGAGCTTCATCAGGAAGTCCCAGTCGTCTTCGGCCGTCTCGGCGATGTCCTTGCCGCCCCGGTAACCCCCGGTGAGGTTCAAGAGCGCGTCGATGCGGCCATGCCGCCGGACGACGGCTTCGACCATCTCCCGGACCTCGGGCTCCGAGGTGACGTCGGCGCGGAAGCCGCTGAGAGCGCCTTCCTCCGCGCCCGTGAAGGCGACGAGATCGCGGAACCGGGCCTCATCCCTGTGGACGGCGGCCACGACCGCGCCGGACGCGAGAAGACGCCTGACGACGGCCCGTCCCAGTCCGCCCGTGGCCCCCGTGACGAGGACGATCTTGGTCACTTCTCGTTCTTGAGGACCTGATCGAGGATGTCCCTGGCCACGAACCACGTCCAATGGAGCTTGTCGACGGTCTTGCGGTCCATCGCAAATTCCGAGAACGGCTTCCAAAGGAGGGGCGTCGACGGATCGTTGGTTTCGATCTGGAAACGGACGCGATCGAGGTCCTTGAGCTTCTTGTACAGGGCCTGTATGCGCGGCGCGATCTCAGAGGCGAAATCCGTCTCGTAATTGTCCTGGTCCACGTCGTAATAGCGATAAACGATAAGGGCTTCGCCGCTGTCCCTCAAACGGAAATCCGAGACGCCCGAGACGTCGTCTTTGGGCATCCCGAGCACGGATTGGACGCTTTCGAGCGTCGGGGCGATCCCTGACTTCTGGCCGGCGGGCCCGGCCGTTCCCGTCGTCTGGGACGCCGGCAGCGGCGATGCCGCCACGAGCGACATGACGATCAGGGACAGAATGCCGAATCCAACACGTTTTAAGGTCATCATGATCGATCTCCCTTTTTTTCGAATGGGTCTCGTCGCCCTCAGCCTTCGGAGAACGACCTCCGTTTCTTGAAAGCGTGGCCCCCTCGCTTGGGCCTTGTTTCGACGCAACCCGCGCCCCCCTGGCAGGCGCCGGCGGGAGCGGGGCGCGCCGGACGGGCGGCTCTCGCCGGGCGTGTCTTCCCCTTTGAGATAGCTTTCATTTGGACTCTCCTCTCCCTCCTAGGATTCAAGAAATGTGCCACGACGGGAGACCGGGCATCAGGGGGAAATGGGGACGCTTTCCCCGCACCGGGCGGCCGGGCCGCCCGGAAATTCCGCGGGGCGGGAAAAAGTCCTGACGGAAGGGATTGGCCGAACGGGCGCGGGCTCCGGCAGGCTATTTCATGTGCTCCCAGAGGCCGAAGACGTTGCCTTCCGTATCCTTGACCCTCGCATACCAGCCCCATTCACCGTAGGCTTCTTTGTCGAGGACAACCTTGCCGCCGGCCTGCTTCACCGAGGCGAGGGCCTTGTCGACGGACGGCACGAGGACGACGACCATGGGCTTTTCGTCCTTGGAATCGCGACGGTACATCTCCCCGTTGATCGCGCCCTTCTCCTTCGGGACCCAATTCTTGTCCTCGGGAACGGTGACCACTCCGTAGGAGCCGTTCCAGGGGTCGATCTGCCAGCCGAAGGCCTTCTTGTAGAACGCCGAGGCCCGCTTCACGTTGACGACGGGAAGCTCGAACATGATCACTTTGTTCATCATCGCCCGATCTCCTTTCATGGTTATCGCGAAGAAAAGGCGATGCAAGCCTCGTGCCAAAGGCGGGTGTCACCGGGTCAGGCGCTGGCCGCCGGCTTGCGGGCGAAAAAGGCCCGTTTGACGGCTTCAGCAGCCAGCACATAGAGGACGGTGATGCCGACGAGCCAGGCCACGACCGGCGCCGGAAGGGGAACGAAGCCGAGGAGGGGGTAGAGCGGCAGATACGGCAGGACGAACGTCGCGGCGACGACGAGCGCCGTCGAGATCACGAGCCAGCGGCCGGGAGAGCTCTTATAAAAGGGCCGGCGGGTGCGAACGACCAGGGCCACCAGGAGCTCCGTCAGCAGGCTCTCGACGAACCAACCGCTGCGGAAGAGGTCCGGGGTGGCCTTGATGATGAAAAGCAGAACGCCGAAGGTCAGGAGATCGAAGACGGAGCTGGTCAGGCCGAAGACGATCATGAACCTGCGGATGGACCGGATGTCCCACCGATGAGGCGTCTCGACCCACTCGGGATCGACGTTGTCGCCGGCGATCGCGATCGCCGGGACATCGGAGAGGAAGTTGTTGAGGAGGATCTGCTTGGCCAGGAGCGGCAGGAAGGGGAGGAACAGGGAGGCGGCCGCCATGCTGAGCATGTTGCCGAAGTTCGCGCTGGTGGTGATGTAGATGTACTTGAGCGAGTTGGCGAAGGTGACGCGCCCCTCTTCGACGCCGCGGCCGAGGACCTCCAGGCCGGGCCGGAGCAGGACGAGGTCGGCCGCCTCGCGGGCGACGTCCACGGCCCCCTCGACGGAAATGCCGATGTCGGCATCGTAGAGGGCCGGGGCGTCGTTGATGCCGTCGCCCAGGTAGCCGACGACGTGTCCGGTCTTCTGAAGGCCCCGGATGATGCGCTCCTTCTGGTTGGGATCGACCTCGGCGAAAAGGGTCGTGTGCTCGACGCGATGCCACAGGGCTTCCTCGCGCAGGGTGGCCAGCTCGGACCCTGTCATGACTCCTTCGACCGCGAGCCCCACGATGTGGGCGACGTGAGCGGCCACGCGGTGGTCGTCGCCCGTGATGATCTTGAGACGGATGCCCTTGCCGGCCAGGTCCTCGATCGTCCGGAGCACCCCGGCCCGGGGCGGATCGAAGAATGTGAGGAAGCCCGCGAACGTCAGGCCGGTCTCGTCGTCGCGGGAATAGGCGGCTTGGGCGGGCACGGACTTGACGGCCACGCCCAGGACCCTGAAGCCCTGTTCGCTCCAGCGTGCGAACCTCTCCCGGATCCTCTCCCTCTCGTCCCGGTCCATGGGGACGGGGCCGCTGCCGCCGCGGACGTCGACACAGACGGCCAGGAGGTTTTCCAGAGCGCCTTTGGCGATCAGCAGCGGGCCTGCCCCGCTTTCCCGGACGACGACGCTGAGACGTTTGCGCACGAAATCGTAAGGGATCTCGTCCAGCTTGACGGTCCCGCCGATATCGCCCGAATGCGCGCCGGTGATGGCCTCGTCGAGCGGGTTGGCCAGGCCCGTCTGGAAGCGGGCGTTGAGGAAGGCGTAGCGAAAGACCTCGTCGGACGGCCGGCCTTCGCCGTCGAACGCGCCCTCGAGCCGGACGACGCCCTCTGTCAGCGTTCCCGTCTTGTCCGTGCAAAGCACGTCCATGCTGCCGAGGTTCTCGATCGAATTCAGGCGTCGCACGATGACGCCGTGCCGGGCCATCTCCCGCGCTCCCCGGGAGAGGTTGATGGTGATGATGGCCGGAAGGAGCTCGGGCGAGATGCCCACCGCCAGGGCGATGGCGAAGAGAAGCGAGTCGAGGGGGGGCTTGACGGAAACGATGTTCATGCCGAAGACGACCAGGATGAGTGCGACCATGATCTGGGACAGCATCAGGCCGAAGCGGCGGATGCCGCGCTCGAATTCCGTCTCGGGCGGACGCCGGGCGAGCCGGTCGGCGATCAGGCCGAACGCCGTTCCGGCGCCCGTTTGGGCGACGAGAACAGCGGCCGTGCCGCTGCGCACCGTTGTGCCCATGAAAACGCAGTTCGTGCGCTCCGCCAGGCCCGCCTCCGGCTTCGCTTCGCCCGGTGCCTTCTCGACCGGAAAAGTCTCTCCGGTCAGCACGGCCTGGTTGACGAAGAAATCTTTGGCCTCGAGGACACGGCCGTCGGCCGGGATGAGGCTGCCGGCGGACAGGAGCATGACGTCGCCGGGGACGATATCCTCGGCCGGCACGGGCCGGGAGCTCCCGTCGCGCAGCACGGAGATCCTGTGCACCAGCCGGGCGCGCAGCTTTTCGACGGCGCGGGAGGCGGTGTACTCCTGAGAGAAGGTGATGAGCGCGCTCCCGAAGATGATCACCAGGATGACCAGGGCGTCGGCATAATCCCGGGCCAGGGCGGAGACGATCGTGGCGAAGACGAGGATCAGCACGAGCGGGCTTTCGAATTGCTTCAGGAACAGGCCCCAGGCCGTAGCCCGCTTCCTGACCTTGATGGCGTTCGGGCCGACGGCCTCCAGGCGCGCCCGGGCCTGGGTTTCGCCGAGCCCCCGCGGCGTCGAGGCCAGGTCCTCCAGCAGCCGCGGGGCCGGGCGGCTCCAATAATCGACGGGCATTCGGAGCTGTCGAGGCATGAGTAATCTTCTCGCGGGCGGCATCCCCTGTTCCGAAGATAGTCCCGGCCCGGACACGTGTCAAGGCCGGGGGGTCCGGAAGAGCGTGCTCAGCGGGCCAGGCCGAGGACGTAGAGGACACCCATGATGAGGGGCTGATGGACGATGTAGATCAGCAGGGAGTGGCGGCCGGCGAAGTTGACGAATGTCTGAGGCAGGCGCCAGGGCAGGAGGCTCCGCTTGGAGGCATAAACGGACTTCCCCAGCGCGGCCCCGATCAGAAAGACCCCGAGCCAAGGGATGAGGGGGAAATAATCGAACGACGAGAACGACTGGCTGGTGAGCCCGAACGGCATCAGCCAGTCGGAACGGACCGCGAGCGCCTGTATCGGCGGCCGGGAGCGCCGCACTGAGCCCGATGACGGCCGCGCCCCAAGCGGCGCAGGCGACCGGTCCGGCTTTCTGGAACGCCGCGCCGTAGAGCAACATCGAGACCGCGAGGCATTGCAGGATGCCGAAATAGACGGTCGAGGCCGGATCGAAGATGAAAGTCGCCGCGATGACGAGGAGCGATACGGCCAGGAGCCGCAGCCCTCGGCGGATGTTGTTCCGGCTCAGCGTGCTGCTCGTCCCGGACAGGACGACGAAAAGCCCGGCAAAGAAGATCTGGGCGACGTCCAGGCCATGGTCGTGAGGTCGGTGGACCACCCGAGGAACCGCTGGATCCCGACGAACTCACCCAGGTCGAAAAGCAGGTGGAAGCCGACCATCGAGGATGATGGCCACGCCGCGCAGGAAATCGATCTCCCAGATGCGCGGGGCGCCGCGATCTTTATTCACGATGTGACCTTGACGACACGGATGCCGTAGACCGTCCCCGTTTCGCGGCCCTCCGTCCCTTCGAACCGGACCGTGATCCTCTGTTTGCCGGCTACGGCCTCGGGCGGGACGGGATAGGCGACGTCGAAGAACTGCTCTTTCTCTTGAGGGCTCCGGCGGGCGATCCGCTGCTCCCCGATCTTGCGGCCGTCGACGAGGACGACGAAGGCCCGGTCGGCCCGCTCTTCGGTGCTGTATGTGACGATGAGGTTGAGCGGGGACGAAGGATCGACCGGCAGGTCGAACGAGAACCAATCCGCCGCGCGGCGGCCATACCGGCCCCGGAGCTGGGCTGGCGAGGTCTTCCCGCCTTGCTGGTTGAAGTCCCGCTCGGCCTGCATCTGGCCCGGCTGGACGAAGGCCACGGTGGCCGCCTCGAGCTTCCGGCGGGCCTCCTCGGCCGTCTTGATCGCCGCCGCCCGTCCCGCCCATTCCTCCGGCGTCAGGACGTCCCAATAGGCGGCATAGACGCGGCGGTGGAGGCGGTAGAACGGGACGAGCTCGACGTCCCGGTCGCGGCCCGCGCCGGCGGTCAGGAAAACGCCCGGCTTGTCCTTCGATGGCTTGACCCAATCCCCGACCGGCGATGCCGCGGTCACGAGGACGGGCGTCACCGGCCATTGCGCCGCCGTCGCGGCCGTGGCGACGGCCTCGTCGCGGGGCTGTCTCTTCGGGACGGCGCCGAGGTCGCCGGCCAGAACGAGGGGACCCCACATGATCGCCGCTTTGCCTGTATCGCCGGGGAGGGGCTCCAGGCGGAGGGTCTTGGGCAGGTCGAGCTCCACCTTGTCCCCCGTCTTCCATTTCCGGCTGAGGCGGACGTAGGATCCCGACGGCCCGGGGTCCTTCACGGCCTGGCCGTTGATCTTGACGGTGAAACCGTCTCCCGCCCAGAAGGGCCGGCGGAGCGCGATCGTGAAGCGGCGCGGCCTCTTCGTCTCTATCGTCAGCGCGGCCGCGTCGCCCTCCGGGAATGTCGTCGACATCGACAGGCGGACCCCCGCCGGGTCCCAGACTGCCGTCGAGGGCGCATAGATGTTGATCCAGAGCGTGTCCGCGGATCCATAATAGATGCCATGGCCGTGCAAGGCGTGGCTCTCCATGCCGGAGCCGACGCAGCAGGTGAAATCCTCCTCCATGTCCTGGTATTCGCGGACGACGCCCTGGCCCACGGGGACCATGTAGCAGGTCGCGCCGTCGGCCGGGTCCATCGAACCCAGGATGTGGTTGAAAAGGGCCCGCTCGTGGAAATCGGCGTAGCGCATCTGCGGGTCGAGGGCGAAGAGCGCCCGCGACATCTTGATCATATTATAGACGTTGCAGGTCTCGGCCGTGCGGCCCTCGATCATGGCGTCGAGCCTGTCGGGCTCGCCGAAATACTCGTTGCGGCCGTGACCGCCCGTGGCGAAGCTGTGGTGAAGGGCCACCCGGTCCCAGAAGAACGCCGCCGCGGCGCCGGCGGCCCGGTCGCCCGTAAAGATGTAACGCTCGAGCGATCCCAGGAGCTTCGGCACCAGCGTATTGCCGTGCTTGCCCCGGAGGATGTCCTCGCCGCGGGCGAGGGGCTCGACGACGGCCCGGTGTTCGAAGCGGTCGGCGAGGGCCAGCCAGCGCTTGTCGCCGGTGTCGGCATAGAGATCGACGAGGACCTCGTTCATGCCGCCGAATTCGGTCCCCAGCATCTTCTGGATCTGCGCGTCGTCGAGCCCGGCCAGGACGCTTTCGGCCCAGCCCGCGAAACGGGTCTCGACCTCGAGCGCGGCGAGGCTCCCGGTGAAGCGATGGGCGTCGCGCAGCCCGGCGAAGATCTTGTGCTGGACGTACCACGGCGACCACATCCCGTTGAGGTCGAAGCCGGACGAGCGGATGTCCCCGGCGGCGAGCTGGGCGTAGAGGGTCTTGCCCGGCACGCCGTTGCGGTCGGCCTGGGCGCCGATGTAGCCGTCGCCGTGCGCGTCCTGAACGGCCCGGAGCTCGGCCACGAGATAGTCGGCCCGTTCCTTGAACCGCGGATCGCCCGTCGCGGCGAACATCAGGCTCACCCCCGAGAGATAATGGCCGGCGATGTGGCCCGTCAGCTGGCGGTTGGCCCCGTCCCATCCGCCGTAGCCTTCGGCCTTGGGCTCAAGGCCGGCGGCCTTGCGGAGGAAGGCCATCATCCGGTCCGGAGAAAGAGACAGCAGATAGCGGCCGTTCTGGTCCTGGGCCTGTTTGAGAGGGCCCCCGGTCAGGCGGACATCGCGGAGCGGGATCGGCCGGGCCTTCTGCGGGACCAGGGGCTCGACGGGGCCGGCCGCCGCGGCGACGGACAGCAAAAAAAGGACGACCGCCATCCGAACGGAGCCGGTCTTGATCGGTCTCTTCATGTTCACCTCGCAGCGGCCGGATCGCGGTCCGCAGCTCTCATGCCGCGAGGATATTACGTGCCGCCGCCCGCGTCAAGGCGACGGTCGATTGACAGGCCCGGGGGCCGGCCACGAGCCTTCGCCGATTATATGGTCCCCTGGTTCGAGCACGGCATCGGCGTGATGGGCGACGAATGGCGGATCGGCATGAACGACGGGCCCTTCCCCTACTGGACGGACCCGATACGAGAATCCCATCGTCATCCAAGCGGAGGGGTGCGCGCATCTCTCGAAGTTCCCCCTCGCCGTCGACGTCATCCCTTAGGGAGAGTCCGGTTTCTCCTCTTGCGGAACGGCCGATACCGATAAGCGTAGAGCCGCCCGAGCTGGCGAAGGTAATCCGCCTGGGCCCTGAGGCCGAATTTACTTTGGCCCCGGACCCGGTCTCTGAAGACGATCGGGACCTCCAGCACCCGGGCTTCGGCTTTCACGACGACTTCGAGCACGATCTTCCAGCCCAGAGGGTCGAGCTCGCTTCCTTTGAGCGTGTCCTTTCTCACAGCCATGAATCCGCTCGTCGGATCGGAAAGGGGGACGACGCCCCTGGCCAGAAGCCCGGCCGCCCGGCTGAGAAGCTTTCTCCGCCAGGGCCAGTCCGGGGCTCCCCCTCCGGTCATATAGCGGCTGCCCACGACGATATCGCATGTCCGTTCGCGAATGGGGGCGATCAGGTCCGGTATCCTATCGACGGGGTGGCTCAGATCCGCGTCCATGACCACGCAGATGTCTCCCCGCGCCATGTCGAAACCCTCGATGACGGATCTCGACAGGCCTCGGGGACCCGTCCGCACGCGGACGATGACCGGGCAGGACCCCGCGAGATCCGCAGCGATGCGCGCCGTTCCGTCCGGCGAGTCGTCGTCGACGACGATCACCTCTCCCTCGATCGCCTCATCCGAAAAAACCTTGGCGATCGCAGGGATGATGCGGGCGATATTTTGGGCTTCGTTGTACGTCGGCAATATGACTGAGATCACGTTATCCCTCTAGGTTCCCCGATATTCTTCACCCGATCAGGACAGGGTCCAATCCCGGCGGGTCAAGGCCATTGTCCGGCCTTGAGCCAAAGCGTCAGACCGGCGTCCCGGGTCGAGGATTTGTAGTGTTCGGCGACGAACTGCGCCATCTCCGCATCGGCCATGTCCCGGTCATCCAGCAGGAGCTGCTCCGGCCCGTAGCGCTTGACCAGGGCCAATATCTCCGGCGGCGTGATCTGGCCGGACCAAAAACGCTTCTGCGGCATCACCGCCAGCTCGGGGATCACCCGCAGTTTCGCATGGAAGGCATACATCGTGGCCCGCGTATAAACCCATTGCGTGCCTGGCGCGGCGGCTTTCATCGCCGCGACGAGAGGATCGGCATCGATCCGGCGCACGCTGCGGATCTTCTTTATCTCCGACTTGAGGGTGACCCCGGCGTAAGCGACCACCCCGGCGCTCAGGAGGGACGCGGCCAGAGCCAAGCCGGCGCCGTAAAGAGTGAGCCGGGGTGTGGTGCGCCGGACCGCGGCGCGCACCGCCTGCCACAGCTCTCCCACGGCATAACCCGTCAGCCACGCGACTGGCAACGCGAAATGGAGATAATAATAGGGCCAGAACGGGCGATGAAAGAGATGAACGGCCAGTGCCGTGGCGAAGAGCGCCAGGGGGAACGCGAGCGGCTTCCAATGCCTCCGCCAAGCCGCGAGGCCGAGCGCGGCGGCCACCGCGAACAGGGCCTGCCGATACCTGAGGAGCTTGCCGAGCGTGAACGCGAACTGACGGACCTCGGCCGACGCCGCCTGGCTAACGGTCGAAAAGTGCGAGGCATAGGCCTGGCGATAGCCGGTTCCCAGCACCAGGTCCAGAAGGATCAATCCGCCAAGAACGCTCCCGCCCCAGATCAATCCGTTACGGGCCAGATCGACGACCTTCGCGGCCTTTGTTCTGGTCAGCGTCAGGATCGCCAGCTCGAGGCCCAGCGCGGGAGCGAGGAGGGCCGCCGTCAATTTGATCTCGAGCGCGAGTGCCAGGATCAATCCCGAGGCCGCCAGCCAAACCCGACGGCCGTCCCGATCCCAGCGCCGGATCGCTCCCAGCGCCAAAAGACCGACGGCGAAAGCGGGGACCTCGCTCATGGGCGAAATGCCTAGCTCGAACACATGCGGCGCGGCCAACAGGCTGAACAGCGCGGCGAACGCCGCCGGCACCCCGAGGCTCTTGCGCACCAGCCGAAACAAGCCGGAGGCCAGCAATGCGCCGAAAGCCAGGGCCAGACCCCGCGCGAGACCAGCACAAACGCCAAAGCCTTTGAAAAGCAGGCCCTGGAGGATCGTCAACAGCGGTTGTTGGTCGCTCCAGATCTCCTGGTAGAGCCGGAATCCCTTGGACCACAGGAACGCTTTGGTGACCTCATAACGCTCATCCCCGCCGATCTCGAAACCGAACCATATCGTGCTCCAACAGGTCGCCAACGTCAGCAGCAGGAAGGCCCCCGCCACGGCCATGTCCCAATACCCGTCGGATTCAGAGTGCCGTTTCCCGGGCATGCCCGTTCCTGGCCTCCCCCGACTCAATATATCGAATTGAAGGTGGGATTTCAATTTGGGGATTTGCCCGAGGGCCCGGCCAAAAGCAGGGAGATCAGCTCTCCCGGATCTTGGCGATCGAGCAGGCCCGGTCTTTGTCGTCGAGCTTGATGATCCGGACGCACGGCGTCGCCCGGCCCGACGAGCGGACCTCGGTCGCCGGCCTGCCGATGACCTTGCTCTCGACGGTGATAATTCATTCCTGGCAATTCAATCTAACATCTGCTATCTAAAGATTCCCAAACTCTTTCTGGATGAGAAGGGCCATCTTATTTCCCTCCTGAACCGCAAAATTAATTCCCCTGTCGTCAGGATAAATTTGGGAAAAATTCGCCAAATAGACCCCGGGCACAACGCTTTCATAAGCGGGAATTTTTTCTTCATAGCCAAAATCGACAATGTGCTGGGCATTTTTAAATTTGAACAACGCCTTTTCTCTGATTTGAGAAGAATCAAACTCAGGGAACATTTCCTTGATTCCTTTTCCCCATTCTGACATAACCGAATCTTCGTTTTGGGAAAAATACGCATGCTCGTGGCTGGCATAGAAACCGACATAATAAACGTTCTTTCCGTCATAGACATCCTCTCCGGATAGAACAGTGTTGGACAGGAATACCAAAAAAGGAATTTTCGGATCGTTGATGTTGTGCCAATAGAAAGGTGAAATTTTTTGATCGGAAGTGAAAACCATCACCACCGCCCCGATATAATCTATAGCGGACAATTTTTTCATATATTCCTTGCTGACTTCCTTGTTGCTTTTGATCAACTCGCCAAATACTCCCGTTGGCACAGTCGCGACAACCGCGTTAAAAATATCTGATCTTTCACCGGCTTTAATGTTGATGCCTTGATCTTCTATTCTCAAAATGCTCTCAATGGCAGAGCCGAGTAATATTTTTCCACCGCTCTTTTCAATTTCTTCTTTCAATCTGCCAGTCAAAACAGAAAAGCCCCCCTTGAAATAACCCAATTTTTCACCGGTGTTTTCCTTGGATCTGGCTCTGATGCTAATCCGCCCCCAAAGCCAAGACATGATCACTTTGTCATAATATTTGCCAAATTTTCCCTTTAGCAACGGTTCCCAAATCACTTTCGTGGCTTGTTTGCCTGCCATTTTTGTCATCCAGTCAAGCGCAGTCACTTGCGTCAAAGGCTTCCAGTTTCTCAAGCGTTGCAAATACAAAGCAACCAAGCCTGTCCTGATTCGGTTCCAAAAAGCAAGTGGCTTGAATCTCAAAAGATCGAGCGGAGTTGAAAAGGGAAAAAGTTTCCCGTCGTAATAGGTGGAAATCGAGCTGTCATGGAATGTGAGATGTTTTTTGACTCCCAATTCTTCCGCAAGCGCAAGAGCATCACGATCGCTCATATACAAAAAATGCCAAATTTTCTCCATTGGCAAACCATCCAATTGAAAACCGGAGGCAAGCCCGCCCGCAAAATTCTCTTTTTCATAGATGGTGACATCAAAACCGGCTTTGAGCAATCGATAGCCGATCGTCAATCCGGTATAGCCGGCGCCGATGATTGCAATTTTTTTCTTCATTGTTAATCGTCTTGTCTGATTTCCAAAGTTTCGGCGCTTCCGGTTTCCTGCATTTTCTTGACCGATTTTCTGAAAGAAATGGCTTTGTTCAAGAGATATTGGGTCAAAAAAACAACCGGCAAAGAAGCCACTTTTACTAGGTTGCCATCAAAGCCGGCTTTGTTGTGGAAAAAATAAAGAAAACCGGCGCTCAGCAAGAGACCGACTCCACTGACGGAGGAATAGGAAAGAAACCTGAAAAACAGCTTGTCATAAACCTTAAAGTTGAAGATGATGTTCATAATGAACCCAAAAACTGTTGCTGCTGAAACGGAAATGATGGTTGAAACAACAGCTGACCAGGACACAAGATTAAAAAGCACAAGATACACAACCAGATCAATCGCGGAGGCGTTTATGCCTATAACGAAATACAACACAGCATTCTTGTGCTGAGCAAAAAGTTTTTTTCCAATCTCAAGGATTTTCATTTTTTTCTCGTTCAATCGCCGGCCTCGGGCTCAAAATCAACCCGTCCCTTCATAAAAAGAGGATATTGCGGGCCGCCGCCCGCGTCAAGCCCTTGGCGATTGACAGGCCCAGGGGCTGTTCTATATAACGAGCCTGGAAGGAGATCCTCATGTCCCCTCTTCAGTACCTGACCGAAGAATGGCGCGCCGAAGCCGAGAAGCGTCTCCAGGCCGAGCTGCCGCCCGAGCGGATGAACCGCATCACGTCGTCCATGTCCAACGTCTATCTCGATTGCCCCGGCGGGGCGACGAAGTACCTTCTTTTCCGCTTCCAGGACGGCGCCCTGGCCGAGCTCGCGCTGGGGACCGGGGAGCCTCCGGAGGCCGAGTTCCTCATCACCGGCAGCTACGATGTCTTCGCCCAGATCTCGCGGGCCGAGCTCGGGGCGCAGAAGGCCCTCATGACCGGGAAGCTCAAGCTCAAGGGCAACATGATCAAGGCCCTGAAGCTGGCCGCGATCGCCGACCGGCTGAACAAGGTCCTGGCCGGGATCCCCGCGGCCTACTGAGGAGAAAGGCATGAAGCCCCTTGACCCGGCCAGCCCGTATTTCGTTGACTTTCCCGGCCGCGTCCGCGCCCTTCAGGCCGAAATGGCCCGGGCCGGGATCGACCTCTACCTCGGCTCCCGGCTTCGGACGCTGTCCTGGGTCCTGGACGCTTTCTGCCCCTGGCGCAGCTTCATCGTCGTGCCGGCCGAAGGCCCGCCGGCGGCCTTCACGTTCGTCATCGACGCCGCCCGCCTGGCGGACGAGACCTGGCTCCCCGAGGACCGAGTTTTCGGGTTCGCCCCGATGGGCGGCCAGGACCAGATCGAGCTCATCTCCGATCACATCAAGGACCTGCTCAAGGGCCGGAAGGGGCGGATCGGGATCGAGAGCGGGATGTCCAACTATCTCCCCGAGGGCAACCTGACCCATTACGAGTTCGAGCGCTTCGGCACCGCCTTGGCCGGCCATGAGCTCACGAACGCCCACGACCTCGTCGACCGCCTGTCGCTCGTCAAGGACGCCGGCACGGTCGCCCGCTTTCGCGAGGCCTCGCGGATCGTCGACGTCGGGCACAGGGCCGTATTCGAAGCCCTGCAAGGCGGCGGCTGGAAGGGCCTGACCGAGACGGAAATCGCGGGCCTCGCCGCCCTGGCCATGCGCCGGGCCGGCAGCGAATGGGAGTGGTCGTTCACCGGGGGCAACGAGATCGCCTCGGGCTACCGGACGGGCCTCACGGGCGGCGCCTGCACGCCCGCCTCCCGGCGCGAGCTCCGGAGCGGCGAGCCGCTCATGGTCGACATCCATGCCATGTTCATGCTGGGCCTGGGCGACCATTCCCACAATTATCTCATCGCCCCGGCGAGCGACAGACAGCTCTGGCACGCCCGCAACTTCACCGACATCGTCGACCTGACCCTGCGGACCTACCGGGCGGGGACGAGTCCCTCGGAGCTGGCCGAGAAAATGATAGCCTTCGCCGAGAGCCGGGGCTTCGCCGACTACATGGTCCCCGGGTTCGAGCACGGCATAGGGATGATGGGCGACGAGTGGCGGATCGGGATGAACGACGGGCCCTTCCCCTACTGGACGAACCCCGATCACCGCTACCGCGAGAACGAGCTCCTCATCTGCGCCATGCAATACGCTTGTCCGGAAGAGGGCATCGGCTTCCGTTACGAGAATCCCATCGTTATTCAGGCGGAGGGATGTGAACATCTGTCGAAGTTCCCCCTCGCCGTCGACGTCGTTTTATAAAGGACGCTGCCATGAACCCCTTCACGACCTCGTGCGGCCTGCTGGCGCTAGTCCTGGCGTGCGCCTGTCCCCTTCTCGCGGCCTCGGTCGGCGCTCAGGCCCGGCCGAAGCTCAAGGTGGCCGTCGTCAGGAACGATTCGGACGGGCCCAAGTACATGGCCGAGGGCGGCCTTCTCGCTCTCCTCGGCAAGCTCGGCTGTGAAGTCCAGGGCCCGGAGACGATCGCCCTCACGAAAGAGGAGCAGGCCGAGTACGGCGAGTGGAACCGGGACGCGCTGGAGAGCCGGAGGATCGGCGCGCTTGTGGCCAGGAGCCGGCAGGGGGCGGGACTCGTCTTGGGCCTCCTCACGAACTGCACCGACCTCCTCGGGATGCTGGCCGGGCTACAGCACCTGGGCCCGGCTCAAGTCTCCTCCGGATCCTCCGAAAAGGGAGAGCGGCGGGAGGGGTTGGCCGGACTCAAGCCGCTTCGCGTCGGGCTCATCTACTTTGACGCCCACGCCGATTTCAACACGCCGGAGACGACGCTGAGCGGCATGCTCGGAGGCATGGACGTCGCCGTGGCCGCCGGAATGGCCTTGACCCGCCTCCGGCTCAAGACCGGCCTCGATCCGGCCCTGCCGACGAAGTACATCGTCTTCGGGGGTCTCCGGGACGTCGATCCTCTCGAGCGCGAGCTTCTCGACCGGTCGGAATGCCAATACTTGAGCGTCGACGAAATCCGGGCGGGTGCAAGCGTGATCGACGAGCAGGTCCGGAGGCTCGGCCGCTTGACCGACGTGATCTACGTCCATGTGGACATGGACGTTCTCGACCCGGCCGAGGTCGCCGGCCATCCCCTGACGGCGCCGGAAGGGCCGACAAGCGCCGAGCTGGGCGAGGCCATTCGCAGGATCTTCGCCCATCCCAAGGCCGCGGCGCTCGGACTGGCCTCGATCCCCTTCGGCGAGCGGGACAAGGACGGAATGTCGCTCCGGGCCGCCTACAGGCTGATCGAGGCCTCTGTGACCGGCATGCGGTCGAGGTGATCGCCACCGGCGCTTTTATGAATAGTCCAGGCTAGGCGAAGGTCCCTGTTTTGACGTGCCCCGCCCGCCCGTAGTTGGCGATGACGACCCCGGCCGGCGAGATCCGGCTTTCCAGGAGCTTGAAGCTCGCGGGAACGGTCCCCGCTCCGAACAGGCGCTTGCCCGGGCCGAGAGTGACCGGGAACGTCTTGAGCCAGAGCTCGTCCACCAGGTCGTGTTTCAGGAGCGTTTGAATGAGGTCGCCGCTGCCGTGGACCTGGAGATCGGGCCGATCCTCGTCCTTGAGCTTCCGGATCTCCGCCACGGTATCCCCCTTGATAAGGACCGAGGGCCCCCAATCCAGCTTCTCCAGGGTCTTCGAGGGCACGTACTTCGTCGCCCGGTTGAGCCCGGCCCCGATGTCGTCGTTGTGGTGCGGCCAATAGGCCGCGAAGATCTCGTAGGTCTTCCGGCCGAGCAGCAGGTCGAAGGGCCGGCCCATCTGTTCGGACATGACCTGGCCGGAGAACTCATCAAAGTACGGCACAGTCCAGCCACCGTAGGCAAAGCCGCCGGATCGGTCCTCGTCAGGCCCCCCCGGGGCCTGCATGACGCCGTCAAGGGAAATGAAGGACAGGACGATGATCTTTCTCATTTTTTGGTAACCCCCAAGAATAGGATCGCGGCTCAGGCCCGCGGCTTGACGATGAGCTTGCCGAGGTGGTGCTTCAGGACGTCCCGGTGCGCCTGCGCCAGGTCCTCGAGCCGGTAAGTCCGGCTGACCTCGACGCGGAAAGGCCCCCGGTCGAGGAGACCGTTCAATCGGGCGAAGCTTTCGGGGTCCGACGGGCCGTTGAATGAGCGGACCTTGACGCCGGCGGTTCCCCTGGGCACAGGCTCGACGCCCTCGGGATAGGCGACCGTCCCCCCCTTGCGGACGAGCTTCAGGGCCGCCGACAGCTTGCCCGAATTGGCGAAGACCAGGGCCGCTGTGAAGCCATCGGGCGCGAAGGCCTGCCCCGCCTTCGCGATGTCCGCGGCTTTCCCGTTCACGGCCAGGTCGGCCCCGAGTCGCTCCGCGAGCGCGGCCCCGTCCCGCCCGGACGCCACGGCCAGGACCCGTCCTCCCCGCCGTTTCACGAGTTGAAGCGCGACGTGGCCGACGCCGCCGCTGGCCCCTAAGATCATGACCGCGGCGTCCTTCTCGATCTTCAGCATGTCGAGACCCGCGAGGGCCGTTAGTCCGCAGGCCGCAAGGCCGCCCGCTTCGTCCATGCTGATGCCGGCCGGGACGATGGCCGCAGCATCTTCCGGGACGGCGGCATACTCCGCGTAGAAACCGCCCTTCGGATTGTCCATCGCATAAGCATAGACCCGGTCGCCGACTTCAAAACGGCGCACGTTCGACCCGGCGGCAACGACCGTGCCGGAGCCGTCGGACCCGAGGACCTGTGGGAACCGGGTGCCGCCCATCCCTCCCTCGCGAACCCAGGGGTCCCAGGAGCCGACGCCGGCGGCGTGGACATGGACCAGGATCTCCCGCTCGCCGGGTTCCGGCACAGGGACGCTGGCCACATGAAGGACGGCCGGGCCGCCGAACTTGTCGATGACCGAGGCCCTCATGGTTTTGGGGATCGTCTTGCTCATCGTCACCCTCCCTTGGAGATTCTGCCGGCCCGTAAGGCTGTCGGCCTGACGCGCTATTACCGGCATCAGGAGACAATCAAGAATTGTGCCAACACCCCGGGAGCCGGCGTCATCGCCCCTTGGGCCGGGGACAGGCTTGGCACGTATCTTGGATATCAGGACTGTCGGTCGCATCTTCTTAGAGGAGGGCGTGATGCGCAGACTCTCGGTATTCAATCTGGTGACTTTGGACGGATATTTTGCCGGACCGGGCGGAGACATCTCCTGGCATAACGTGGACGAAGAGTTCCAGGAACTGGCCAACGCGGCGGCGAATTCGGGGAATACGCTTGTCTTCGGCCGGGTCACCTATGAGTTGATGGTCGCGTACTGGCCGACACCGGAGGCGATCCGGAGCGATCCCATCGTGGCGCGCGGAATGAACAGCGCGGCGAAGATCGTCTTTTCGCGGACCCTGGACAAAGCCGACTGGAACAATACGAGGCTCGTCAAGGCCGGCCTGTTATCAGAGATCCGGAAGTTGAAACAGGAGCCGGGGAAGGACCTGACCGTGCTCGGAAGCGGCAGCATCGTCTCGCAACTGGCGCAAGCGGGTTTGATCGATGAATTCCAGATCCTGCTGAATCCGGTCGTCCTCGGCAACGGGAAGACGATGTTCGAGGGCGTGAAGAACCGCTTCTCTCTGAAGCTGACGGACACGCGGACCTTCGGGAACGGCAATGTCCTGCTGAATTACGAACCGGCCGGCTAGGACTTCGCCCAGGCCGTGCGACGCGACATTCGGAGCCGGCAGACGCCGGCGATTCGCCTCAGCTCTCCCGGACCTTGGCGATCGAGCAGGCCCGGTCCTTGTCGTCGAGCTTGATGATGCGGACGCCCTGCGTGGCGCGGCCCGAGGAGCGGACCTGGGTCGTCGGGATGCCGATGACCTTGCCCTCGACCGTGATGACGAGAAGGTCCTCTTCATTGATCCCGACCATGCCCAGGGCGTGGCCGATCTTGGGCGTGATGCGGAGATTGAGGACGCCCTGCCCGCCGCGGTGCTTGATGGGGTACATGTCGGAAGCCGTCTTCTTGCCGTAGCCGCGGTCGGTCGCCGTGAAGATGAACTTCTCGTCCGGGCCGACGATGATCATGCCGATGACCCGGTCCTTGGGTTTGAGGCGGATGCCCCGGACCCCGGAGGCCGTGCGGCCCATCGGCCGGACGTCGGATTCCTTGAAGCTCAACGCCCGGCCGAGCTTTGTCCCGACGACGATGTTGTTCTTGCCGGTCGAGATCTGGGCCGAGAAGAGCTCCGACTTCGGCCGGATGTTCATGGCCAGGATGCCGCCCTTCCGGACGTTCCGGAAGTCCGCGAGGCGCGTCTTCTTGATGATGCCGTCGGTCGTGAGCATGACGACGAACTGGTTCTCGCTGAACTCCTTGACCGCGACGACGCTGGCCGGCTTCTCGCCGGGCTGGAATTCGACGAGGTTGGCGATGGATTTCCCCCGCCCCGAAATGCCCACGTCGGGCACGTCCAGGGCCCTGAGCCAGTAAAGCCGGCCCTGGTTGGTGAAGACGAGGAGATAGCTGTGGGTCGAGCAGATATAGAGGTCCTCGACGATATCCTCGGCCTTCATCTCGATGCCCCGGCGGCCCTTGCCGCCCCGGGCCTGGAACTTGTACGAAGTGAGGGAGGTCCGCTTGATGTAGCCGCCCGAGGTGTAGACGATGGCGACGTCCTCCTCCTTGACCAGGTCCTCGGGCCGCAATTCGGAGACGGCCTCGTCGCGGATCTCGGTCCGCCGCTCGTCGCCGTACTCTTCCTTGATGTCCTGGAGCTCCTTGACGATGATCGCGAAGACGAGCCGCTCGTCCTTGAGGATGCGCCGCAGCTCCGCGATCTTCTTCTTCAGGGCCGCGTACTCCTCCTGGATCTTGAGCCGCTCGAGCTGGCTCAGCCGCTGGAGCTGGAGCTCGAGGACGGCCTGGGCCTGGATCAGGGTCAGACCGAACTTCTCCATGAGCCCCTTGCGGGCCTCGTCGACCGTCTTGGAGGCCCGGATGAGCTTGATGACGGCGTCGAGATTGTCGAGGCAGATGACGAGGCCTTCCAGGATATGGGCCCGCTCTTCGGCCTTCCGCAGCTCGAAGCGCGTCCTCCGCAGGATGACCTCCTTGCGGTGGGCGATGAAGTACTTCATCATGTCGATGAGGCCGAGCGTCTTCGGCTGCTTGTCGACGATGGCCAGCATGATGATGCCGAAAGAGATCTGGAGCTGGGTGTGCTTGTAGAGGTTGTTGAGGATGATCTCCGGCAGCTCGCCGCGCTTGACCTCGATGACGATGCGCATGCCCTCGCGGTCGGACTCGTCGCGGATGTCGGCGACGCCCTCGACCCGCTTCTCGTTGACGAGATCGGCGATCGACTCGAGGAGGCGCGACTTGTTGACCTGGTAGGGGATCTCGAAGATGACGATCTTGTCCTTCTCGCCCTTGGCCCCCCGCTCGATGACGGTCTTGGCCCGGAGGTGGAGGATGCCCTTGCCGTCCTTGTAGGCGTCGAGAAAGCCCTGGCGGCCGTAGATGATGCCCCCCGTTGGGAAGTCCGGCCCCTGGACGTACTTCAAGACGTCCTTGAGCGTGGCGTCCGGGTGCTCGATGAGGTGGATGACGCCGCTGCAGACCTCGGTGAGATTGTGGGGCGGGATGTTCGTGGCCATGCCGACGGCGATGCCGTTGCCGCCGTTGACGAGGAGGTTGGGGAACTTCGAGGGCAGGACCTCGGGCATGGTCAGGCTCTCGTCGTAGTTCGGGACGAAGTTGACCGTCTCCTTGTCGATGTCGGCCATGAGCTCGTGGGCCAGCTTCTTGAGCCGGACCTCGGTATAGCGCATGGCCGCGGGCGGATCGCCGTCGATCGAGCCGAAGTTCCCCTGGCCGTCGACGAGGAGGTAGCGCAGGCTGAAGTCCTGGGCCATGCGGACGAGCGTGTCGTAGGCGGCCTGGTCGCCGTGGGGATGGTACTTGCCGATGACGTCGCCGACGATGCGGGCCGATTTCTTGTAGGGCTTGTTGTGGTAGGTGCCGCTCTCGTACATGGCGTAGAGGACGCGGCGGTGGACCGGCTTGAGGCCGTCCTTGATGTCGGGGATGGCCCGGCCGATGATGACGCTCATGGCGTAGTCGAGGTACGACCGCCGCATCTCCTCCTCGAGGCTTACGACCGGGAAGTGCTCTTTCGGCTGTTCGCTGTCCATGGGAACTCCTGCGCGGGGCTGCTTCTTGGCGGCGTCGTCAGACATCGAGGTTCAAGGCCTCCAGGGCGTTCGTCTCGATGAACTTCTTGCGCTCGTCGACCTCGTCGCCCATGAGGATCGTGAAGATCCGGTCGGCCTCGGCGGCGTCGACGACGGAGACCTTGAGGAGGGTGCGGCGCTCAGGGTCCATGGTCGTCTCCCAGAGCTGGGTCGGTGTCATCTCGCCCAAGCCTTTGTAGCGCTGGATGGCGATGCCCTTCTTGCCCCGCTCGAAGAGGTAATCGAGGAGCTTGCTCTCGTTCTCCAGGGTCTCTTTCTCGGCGCCGTCGCCGTTGGTCAGGACGGCATAGGGGCCCTTCATGTCGTCGAGCTCCTGGGTGATGCGATAGAGGTTCTTGTACTCGGCCGAGGTCACCAGGTCCATGCCGATCTTGCCGCGCGCCGATATGCCGCTGAGCTGATAGCCGAATTCGATCTCGAAAACCCCATACTCCTCGTCGCGGGCGAGCTTGGTCGTGAAGCCCTTCTCGGCGACGAGCTTCATGACCTTCTCGACGTTCTTCTTGACGCTCAGGAACTCCTGGCCGTCGACCCCGCTGCGGATGAGGAGGTCGATGAGGAAGAGCGGGTAGTTCTTGCGCTCGAAGAACTGGGCGTAGCTCTTCTTGGCCATGAGGTTGCGGAAGAACTTGCGGAACTTGTCGCCCTCGAGGACCTCCTTGCGGTTGCCGGCCCGGACCTTGAACTCCTCGGAGATCTTGCGGACCATGAACTTCTCGAACTCGCGCTCGTCCTTGATGTACTGGATGTCCCGGCCCCGGGTGACCTTGTAGAGGGGCGCCTGGGCGATGTAGAGGTGGCCCCGCTCGATGAGCTGGGCCATCTGGCGATAGAAGAAGGTCATGAGCAGGGTGCGGATGTGCGAGCCGTCGACGTCGGCGTCGGTCATCATGATGACCTTGTGGTACCGGAGCTTGGCCAGACGCTCCTCGCTCTCCTCGATGCCGATGCCCAGGGCGGCGAACATGACCCCGATCTCCTCGTTCTTGATGATCTTGTCGAAGCGGGCCTTCTCGACGTTCAGAATCTTGCCCCGCAGCGGCAGGATGGCCTGGAAGCGGCGGTCGCGGCCCTGCTTGGCCGAGCCGCCGGCCGAATCGCCCTCGACGATGAAGATCTCGGAGGTGGCCGGATCGCGGTCCTGACAGTCGGCGAGCTTGCCCGGGAGGGATGTCGATTCGAGGACGCCCTTGCGGCGGGCCAGCTCCCTGGCCTTGCGGGCGGCCTCGCGGGCCCGGGCCGCGTCGATGATCTTCATGATGATCTTTTTCGCGACCGGCGGGTTCTCCTCGAGATAGGCCGCGAGCTGCTCGTTGACGATGGACTCGACGATGCCCTTGACCTCGGAGTTGCCGAGCTTCGTCTTGGTCTGGCCCTCGAACTGCGGGTCGTGGAGCTTGATCGAGAGGACGGCGGTCAGGCCCTCGCGGCAGTCGTCGCCGGTGATGTTCTCGCTGAGGTCCTTGAGGAGGTTGTGGGAGCCGGCGTAGGTGTTGAGGGAGCGTGTCAGGGCGGCCTTGAAGCCGATGAGGTGGGTGCCGCCCTCGGTCGTGTTGATGTTGTTGACGAAGGTATAGATCGTTTCGGCGTAGGACATGTTGTACTGGATGGCCAGGTCGACGCCGACGCCTTCGCGCTCGCCTTCGAACATGATCGGCTTGGGATTGATCGTCTGCTTGCTCTGATTGAGGTACTCGACGAACTCGCGGATGCCGCCCTTGTACTGGAAATCGTGGGACTTGTTGGTCCGCTCGTCGGTGATGGTGATCTTGAGCCCTTTGTTCAGGAACGAGAGCTCGCGCAGGCGCTGGGCCAGGATATCGAAGTTGTATTCCGTGACCTCGTCGAAGATCTCCTCGTCGGGCCAGAAGGTGATCTTGGTCCCCGTCTTCTTCGTCTTGCCGATCTGTTTGAGCTTGGTGACGGGATTGCCGCGTTCGTAGCTCTGCGTGTAGATGCCGCCCTCGCGCTTGATCTCGAGGTCGAGCCTTTTCGAGAGCGCGTTGACGACCGAGACCCCGACGCCGTGGAGGCCGCCGGAGACCTTGTAGCTCTTCTGGTCGAACTTGCCGCCGGCGTGGAGAATGGTCATGACGACTTCGGCCGCCGACTTGTTCTCCTTCTTGTGCAGGCCGACGGGGATGCCGCGGCCGTTGTCGATGACGGTGATGGAGTTGTCGACATGGACGAAGACGTTGATCTCGGTGCAGAAGCCGGCCAGGGCCTCGTCGACGCTGTTGTCGACGACTTCGTAGACGAGGTGGTGGAGGCCCTCCGTCCCGGTGCTGCCGATATACATGGCCGGGCGCTTGCGGACGGCCTCCAGGCCCTTCAGGACCTTGATGCTCTCAGCGGTGTACTTTTCTTGTGTCATGTCCGTTCACTGACAAAAAAATGCCGGCTCCCGGGGCGGCAACCTCACGGGATCCGGTCGACATTTTCCGATAAGATATTGTATCAAAAAAGGGGTCAAAAAAGCAAGAAATATATTCGTTTTTCATGAATTTTAATTCATTTTATATCAATTCTTTATGGGCCATTTGCGGACCCCCCTCGGACCTGCGTCCCCAGGCCTTTAGAAGAGACGCCCGACGAGGCCTTTTTTTCTCACAGTTAGCGGCCGTAGCCAGCCTCAAAAAAAGACGGTGTCAGACCTACCTTTTACCCAAGAAATGGGTAAAAGGTAGGTCTGACACCGTCTTTTTTGCTATAATTTTACCGTGCCCGCCAATCTTCCCCCCGAGTACCACAAGATCGAGGCCGAGCTGCGGACGGCCCGGACGCCGGAAGAAAAGATCGACATCTACGAACGGCTCATCGCCGTCATTCCCCACCACAAGGGCACGGACAAGATCATCGCCATGTACCGGCAGAAGATCGCCAAGGCCCGCGAGGACGGCGAGCACCGTCAGGCCACCGCCAGGCACGCCCCGACATATAAGGTCGAGCGTTCGGGGGCCGGGCAGGTCGCCCTCGTCGGCCCGCCGAACGCCGGAAAATCGAGCCTGGTCAAGGCCCTCACGGACGCCGCCCCGGAGATCGCGGATTACCCGTTCACGACCCGCTCCCCGGCCCCCTACATGATGCCCTTCGAGAACGTCAGGATCCAGCTCGTCGACACGCCTCCCGTTACCGGAGAGCTCATGGAAACCTGGTTTCCGGAGCTGGTCAAGATGGCCGACGCCGTCCTTCTCGTCGCCGACCTCACCGACCCCGACGCCGCTTCCGTCCTCGACGGCATCCAGGGACGGCTGAAGGAGCGCAAGGTCGAGCTCGTTCGCGCCGACACGGACATTCCACCGCCGTACTTCCCGTTCCGCAAGCGGACGCTCCTCGCCGCGAACAAGATCGACACGGAGGGGGCGCCGCGCGCCTTCGAAGAGCTGGGTCTCGTTCTCGACGGTCCCTATGAGAGGATCGCCGTATCGGCTGCGAGCGGCGGCGGCCTCGAGGCGCTGCGCCGGGCCGTCTTCGGCCTGCTCCGCGTCGTCCGGGTCTACAGCAAGATCCCCGGCAAGAAGGCCGAAAAGGACTCCCCCTTCGCGCTCCGTGTCGGCAGCACGGTCATGGACATGGCCAAGGCCGTCCACAAGGACTTCTCCGAGAAGCTCCAGTACGCCCGCGTCTGGAACGCCTCCGGCCTCGACGGCCTCCGCGTCAACCGCGACTACGTCCTCTCCGACGAGGATGTCGTCGAGCTGCACATCTAACCCCGCCGACGAGGCCAGGCTCGACGTCCTCAATAAAGCACCGTTGCCGTCCGAACCGGAGCGGCCTCTCGAAGCAGCGATGGCTATCGCCTCGAAGATCCCCGTGGTGGAGGGGGGACCCGCGAAGCGGGGGGAACCGCACGAACTGGTTCCCGGGGACCGGGGAGCTGGAGGCGATAGCCTGAGCCAAGCTGCAGAGAGGCCCCCGGAATCGGGAGCAGGGCCCTTTTATTTCCGGAAGTCGAGCGCCGGCTCGTCGCTCATGTCCATGATGGTCATGAACAGGAGCTGGGCCAAGTCCTCCATGATCTCAGGGGTCACGAGCTCGATCGAATCCCGCGTGTTGTGATAGGTCGGGTAGGGCGGCCGCGGCGCGCCGTAGGCCCCGAACGTCAGAGAGGGCACGCCCTTCCAGAAGAACCAGGCCGAATCCTGCCGCGGCCGGGCCGGATAGGACGCCTCCCCCGTCGTCAGGACCCTGTGGACGAAGCCCGCGTTGGCCTTCTCGACGAATTCCCAGAATTTCGGATAGGTCTTCCCGCCCGAGGCCGAGATCTTGTCGCCCGTCCCCGGCCCTTCCATGTTGATGAAGACGGCCGTCCTGTCGAGCGGATAGATGGGGTGCTCCGTGTAGTAGTGCGACCCCTCGGTCCCCTGGTCCTCGCTCTGCTCCTCGCTGCCGAAGAAGAAGAACACGACCGTCCGCTTGGGCTTGACGGCGCACTTGGCCATGGCCTCGGCCACGCCCAGCGTGACGGCGACCGCGGTAGCGTTGTCGTTCGCCCCCGGCAGGAGCTCCCACAGACGCCCGAGATGGTCGAGGTGCCCGCCGACGATGATGACCTCGTCCTTGAGCGCGGGGTCGGTCCCCGGGATCTTGCCGATGAGGTTGATGCCGACGCCGTCGGGATGGTGCTCGGTCTTGTTGCTGATGGTCATCGTCTTGCCGGTGGCGAAGGACTGGGGCTTGAGCTCCTTGCGGATCCGGTCGACCGTCTCCTTCGGCACGCGCCCCGTCCCGGCAAAGACGTCCGCGACGACGGCCGCGCCGACGTGGTGGTAGACGAACCCTTCGACGTAGGCGTTATTGGGATTGCCGATGGGGCCGTAGTTGTAGATCATGCCCCTGGCCCCGTGGGCCGCGGCGTTCCTGAGCTTGTACTGGTGGAAGGAGTAGGGCCGCCACTTCCTGAACTCGTCGAGGCTGCCGTCTCGAAGGCCGTAGGGCACCTCGGATTCCATCAGGACGATCTTGCCCTTGACGTCGACGCCCTTGTAGTCGTCGTAGCCGAGCTCGGGCGCGGTGATGCCGTATCCGACATAGACGACCTCGGCCGTGACTTCGCCCGACCCCGAGGTCCCGCCGGGAATGAACTCGTCCTCATACGTGTAGGACTTCTTGACGACGCCGCCCTTCCCCGCCGGAACGAGCATCTCGCAGACGCCGCCGGGGTGGACGATGGTGTAGGGGTTCGGGAAGAGCTGGCGGAAGGTGCCGTTGTCGCCGCCGGGCTGGATGCCCCAGCCCTTGAGCAGGGACTCGACCCACTCGACGCAGGCTTCGTACTCCCTGGTCCCGGTCAGCCGGCCGCCGTACTTCTCGGAGACAAGCTCCGCGACGTAGTTGTAGAGCGGCTGGCTCTGGATGAGGTGCATGGCCTCGAGGACCTTGGCCTCGTCGGTGGCCGGGGCCGCGGCTTGTCGGCCCGGCTGGGCCTGCAAACCCGCTCCGGCGACGGCGAGAACGAGCAGGACGGACGTGACGAAACGGCGGGAAAGCTTCATGACCGCTCCTCCTTCGTCGATTTGAAGCGTATTCTACGTGCCCGCGCGGGCCAAGTCAAAACCGGGAGCGCAGCCCGGCGCGGACGGATTTGATTCGGCCCCGTGATTCTGCTATTTTGGCTCCTCGAAGAGTTCTCAAGGAGGCATCCATGACCCGCAATATTCTCCTCTTCGCCGCCGCCGCGGTCTTCGTCGCCGGCGCGGCCCTGGCCCAGACCCCGGCCGCCAATCCCAAGGTCCTGCTCAAGACGACCATGGGCGACATCACCCTCGAGCTCTACCCGGCCAAGGCGCCGATAACGGTCAAGAATATCCTGGACTACGTCAATGCCAAGCACTACGACGGCCTCGTCTTCCACCGCGTCATCCCCGGCTTCATGATCCAGTGCGGCGGCTACACGGCCGACATGCACGAAAAGGCCACCAATCCGCCCATCAAGAACGAGTCCGGCAACGGCCTGAAGAACGCCCGCGGCTGGGCGGCCATGGCCCGGACCCAGCAGCTCGACACCGCCACGGCTCAGTTCTATATCAACCTCGTCGACAACGCTAACCTGGACGCCATGAAGTACGCCGTATTCGGCCAGGTCGTATCCGGCATGGAGGTCGTCGACGCCATCGCCAAGGTCCAGACCGGGAGCAAGCGCGGCCACGGGGACGTTCCCGTGCAGCCGATCACCATCGTTTCGGCCACGGTCGTCAAGTAAGGCCCCCGGCGGCGGGCGTTGTTCAACGCGATCTTTCCGTTCGTCCACCTGGGCGCCCTGCTGGCCGTCCTGGCCTACGCGATCGTGTCGCTCGTCCAGGGCAACGCCCCCCGCTTCGGCCTCATCATCGCCCTTCTCGCCATCTACTATATCTTTATCCTCCATCCGGCCGTCAAAAAGGAGATCGCCCGCCGGCGGGGAGCGAAGTCTTAGGAGCGACGAGCCGAGGCGGCCGATTTACTTTTGGGGCCGATGCGTCTATCATCTGTGGCGGTGGCCCCATGCTGAGAATCCGCCCGCTCGCCGTTCTTGCCCTCGTGCTCGCGCTGTCGACCGCGGCGCCCGCCCAGACGACGCTCGACAAAAACCTCAGGGACGGGCTGGCATCCATAAGCCCGGCTGAAGCCTACGACATCGTCAAGACCCTGTCCAAGCCGGAATACGCCGGGCGCCTGACCGGCCACCCGGGCTATACCGCCGCCGCCCAATGGGCGGCCAAGAAGCTCGCCGCTTGGGGGCTCAAGCCCATCTCAGGTAAAGACGGCTACCTCCAGCCCTACCCCTCGCCCTACACCGTCATCGATAAAGCCGAGATGACGATCCTGCTGCCGGACGGCCCCGCCGATCCGGCCAAGGCCCCGGCCTACAAGGAGATGAAGCTCGTCCCGGAGAAGGATTTCCTGCCGCTCCTCTATTCTGACAGCGGCGACCGGACCGCCGAAACCGTCTTCGCAGGCTGGGGCATCTCGGCCCCGGGGATCGGCTATGACGATTATGCCGGGCTCGACGTCAAGGGCAAGTTCGTCCTCTGTTTCCGGGGCACGCCTGACGCCGATACGAAGTACCAGCCCTACGACGAGCACCGGACCCGCATGAGAACGGCCAAGGACAAGGGCGCCCTCGGCATCGTCTATATCTACGACGAGATCGCCTCCAACCCGAACGGCGATTTCCTCGAAGGCTTCACGCCGGCCATGATCGGGGTGAAGGTCATGGACGCAGTCCTCGAGGACGCCGGCTCGACCGCGGCCGAGCTCAAGAAGGCCCTGGCCACGTGGAAACGGCCCATCTCCTTTCCGCTCCGGGCCAAGATCCGCCTGGCCGTCGCGTCGAGGCATTTCCCGCAGGCCGTCGGCTATAACATCGTCGGCTACATCGAGGGCTCCGACCCGAGGCTCCGCCGCGAGTGCGTGGTCATCGGCGGGCATTTCGACCACACCGGCGCCCACATGGGCCTGCTCTTTCCGGGCGCGGACGACAACGCGAGCGGCAGCGCCACGTCGATGGAGGCCGGCAAAGCTTTCGCTGCGCTTGTCCGCAAGCCCAAGCGGTCGGTCGTCATCGCCCTTTTCGGCGGCGAGGAGCTCGGCCTTCAGGGTTCGACCTGGTTCGTCGACCACGTGCCCGGGCCCTTCGACAAGGTCGCGGGCATGCTCAATTTTGACATGACCGGCGAGGGCGACGGGCTCTGGGGCGCCGTGGCCGCCGAGCCGGCCGAGTTCAAGAAGGCCCTCGAGGAGGCCGACAGGTCCGTCAAGATCCTCCGCGGCCTGGGCACGATCCGGGGCGTCGGCGTCCGCGGCTCTGACTTCGCTCCCTTCTTTCTCAAGGGCATCGCCGCCGCGAGCCTGGGCTCGAACGGACCGCACCTCGCCTATCACCAGACCGGTGACACGATCTACCGGATCAACCCCGACGTCACGGCCGACGCGGCCAAGCTGGCCTTCCTGGCCGGCTTCGCCTGGGCCGATCGCTGAGGAGGGACATGAAAGTCGCCAAAGAGGGCCTGCGCTTCATCCTTCCCTCGGCCGGCCTGGCCGTCCTTTTCGGCATCCTCGGCTGGGGGCTCGCGGCCCTCTTCTTCTTCCTCCTCGCCTGCGCGTTCACGTTCTTCTTCCGCGACCCGGACCGCGTTCCGCCGGCCGGCGAACACCTCATCGTCTCGCCCGCCGACGGCGAGGTCCTTGGCGTCGAGGCCATCGACGCGCATCCTGGACTCGGCGGCCCGGCCACCAAGGTCACCGTCTTCCTCTCCCTCTATGACGTCCATATCGTCCGCGCCCCGCTCGCGGCCACGGTCGCCTCGGTCGACCATCACGCCGGCCAATTCCGGCCCGCCTACAGGCCCGAGGCCGGCGAGCACAACGAATCGACGACCCTGGCCCTCGAAGGAGGCCGCGTCGACGCGGTCATGAAGATGATCGTCGGGGTCGCCGCCCGCCGCATCAAGTCGTACGTCAAGGCCGGCGACGCCGTCGTCCGCGGCCAGAAGGCCGGCCTGATGTTCTTCGGCTCCCGCGTCGAGCTGACGCTGCCCCGGAGCGCCGCGATAAGAGCCGGGCTTCACGACCGCGTGAAGGCCGGCGAGACTGTCATCGCCGAGGTCCAGCCATGAAACCGAAAAAACCGAACTACGGCCTTAGCGTCCTGCCCAGCCTGTTCTCGCTGACGAACCTCTTCTTCGGCTTCATGAGCGTCCTCTTGACCTTTCACGGCCGATACCGCATGGCCGCGCTGCTCATCATCATCGCGGCGCTCATGGACGGCCTCGACGGCCTGGTCGCCCGGGCCACGAACACGCCGTCCGACTTCGGGATCGAGCTCGATTCCCTGGCCGACGCGATCTCCTTCGGGCTGGCCACGTCCCTCCTGCTTTACTATTGGGGCATGGAGATGGCCGGGCCGCCGGCCGTCTTCTTCAGCTTCATCTTCCTGACCGCCGGCGTCCTGCGCCTGGCCCGCTACAACGTCCGCAGCCACGTCCCCTCGGACCGGAAGCACTACCAGGGCCTGACCGTGCCCTCGGCGGCCATGTTCATGGCCGCGATCGTCAACTTCCACCCCATCCCGCTGGCGACGCGGGAGTCCGGCTTCCTCGTCGCCGTCCTGACTCTCATCATCTCGCTGTGCATGGTCAGCACGTTCCCCTACCGGAACTTCATCAAGGCCTTCATGGGCCACCGCATCGACATCCGCACGGCCCTCTTCCTGGCCGTCTCCCTCTTCGGCGTCCTGTTCTACACCCGGTATTTCCTCCTGCTCTACTTCGGGTTGAACGTCCTGTCCGGCCCGGCCGTGGCGCTCTTCCGGGCGCTCAAGAAGCACCCGCGGAAGAAGCCCGACCCCAAGGTCATCCCATCGTGAAGATCCTGAGAGGATGGGCCGGGTCAGAATGATCCGCGGGCCGAGGACCGGAGGGGCCAAGCCGAGGGGCCGGCTCAACAAAGCCCGCCTGGCCGCGGCGCTCGCCGTCGCCGCCGGGGCCGTCGCCGCCCTCGTCCTCCTCGTCCGCGTCATCTTCCCCCCGGACGCGCCCGAGCCTTTTCACGCCGGACCCGCCGTGGCAACGATAGCCCCGCCGCCTCCCGCGCCGGCCCTCGCCGAAGTGAAGATCGTCATCCCCCCGCGGTCGAACCTGGCCGACTTGCTCAAGCGGCGCGGCTTCACCGACCGCGAGATCCACGATCTCCGGGAAGCGGTCAAGCCCGTCTACGACCTGGGCCGGATCAGGGCCGGCCAGGAGCTGCGGCTGGCGTCGCTCCCCGAGGGCCCGTGGAAGCGGCTCGAGTACGATGTCGACGAGACCCGCTATCTCGTCGTCCGCAACGAGGAGGCCGGGGTCCGGGCGGAGATGGAATACGTCCCCATCGAGTTCAAGACGGCCTTCGTCTCCGGCGTCATCGAGGACAGCCTCATCGCCGCGCTGAACAAGGCCGGCGAGGCGGACAGCCTGGCCATCGACATCGTCGAGCGCTGCTTCGGCTGGGACATCGACTTCAACACGGACCTGCGCAAGGGCGATTCGTTCCGCGTCTTCGTCGAGAAGAGATACCTCGACGGCCGGTTCGCCGGCTACCGCGACATCCTGGCCGCGGAGTTCGTCAACGAGGGGCAGGTCTTCCGGGCCTTCCGCTTCACCTACCCCGACACCAAGGCCTCCGACTATTTCGACGAGGCCGGCGGCTCGCGGCGCAAGGATTTTCTCCGCTCGCCGATCAAGTTCATGACGCCGCGGATCACGTCGCGGTTCTCGTCAAGCCGCTTCCACCCCATCCACAAGATCTACCGGCCGCACTACGGCGTCGATTATGCGGCCCCCATGGGGACGCCGGTCCAGGCGACGGCGGACGGCGAAGTGACCTTCGCGGGACGGGACGGGGCGGCGGGCAACGCCGTCAAGATGACCCACAAGAACTCGTACGCCACGGCCTATCTCCACCTGAGCCGCTTCGGGCAGGGGATCCGCCGGGGCGTCCAGGTCAAGGGCGGGGACGTCATCGGGTACGTCGGGACGACCGGCGACTCGACGGGTCCGCATCTCGATTACCGCATCTACTATCACGGCAGCCCGGTCAACCCGCTCGGCCATAAGTTCAAGCCGGCCGACCCCTTGCGCAAGGAATTCCTGGCGGAATACCAGAAGGAAGTTGTGAGGCTTCGGGCCGCCCTTCAGCTGCCGGAGATCGTCCGGACGGTGCTTGTCGGGCCCGGCCTCAGTTTTTGATCTTTCCGCCCTCTCCGCCGGTCTTGGATTCCTTCCCCCCTGACGAAGCCGTGCCCCGTTCGGACTGGCTCCCTCCGGAGGTGGAAGACGTCTGCCCCGAGGCTCCGGACGAGCCCGAGCCCGCAGCGTTGGAGGAGCCCGATCCCCCGGTGCTGAAACCGCCGACGGTCGTCGCCGGGCCGTAGCTGATCCCATGGGGGGTCATCCGTGGCACTCTCCCCGAGGGCTTCGCCCTGTCGCTCGACGTGAGCCCCAGCTCGGGACAACGGACCTCGTTGCGCATGCTCGAGTATTCGATACGGACGCCGAGCTGGCGAGCGACGCGCAGGTCGGGGTTCCAGTCGCGGAAGCGGACGGGCGTCGAGGCCGCCCGGCCCGAAACGGCAGCAGGGACGGCGGCGCGGCCGGCCGGCGAGGCCGGGGCGGCGGAGACGGCCCCTCGCGTCATCGGCCCCGCCTCAGGCGGCACGATCCGCCGCGGCGTCATGGCCGGGCCGTCGACGCCGCGGAAGATGCGGGAGGCCTCGCGCTGCGGATCGGTCACGCGCCGGGGAGCAGTCGTGCCGGTCCCCGGAGGCGTGCCCCGTTTGACGACCTGATCCAGGGTCAGCGCCTTCTCGTGGATGGCCGGAGCTCTGAGGTCTTCTTTGGGGACGAAGACGAGATGGCGGCCGACGGCGGCCGCGCTATCCTTCATGCGGACGTCGCCCTTTTCGTAGGCGGCAGTCACTTTATCGACCAGGCTCCTGAATTCTCCGGGGAGCGGCAGATAACCTGCCCCCGCCGGCTGCTTCAAGGATCTCCTGTTGACGACGGTCCGGTCGGGCCCTTCCGGCGTGGGGCCCATTCTCCAGTAAGGCGAATAGAGGTCGCCGGCATAAAGTTCAAACCCGGAGCTCCAAGGATACTGATCGTACATCCAGTCGAACAGGCTCCACGGCCGCCAGCTGGCATAGCCGAAATAGAAGTCCCAGGTCACCCAGGCCGGGGCGAACATCGAGCCGGGAAGCCAGACCCAGCCGTGCTTCTTGTCCCACTGCCAGATGCCGAGGTGATAGGGGATCCAGCCCCAGGGCTCCTGGGGCACCCAGAACATCTGGCCTCCCGAATAGGACCAGCGGCCGGCGTAATAGGGGCTCCAGCCCGAGGGGTAGGCGCCGTTGTCGATGAACGGGCGCCAGACATAGCCGTAAAAATCGTCCCAAAGCCATTCCCCGTACTGATGGCCATAATACTGGGCGAAGTAGAAGACGGCCGGCGGGAGCTTTTGGATGGGCTTGGGGATCGCCGTCAGGCCCTCATGGAGGGCGTCGAAGCGGGCGTTGACGTCCCTGTTCCAAAGCTCGAAGGCGGTATCCTCGATGGCCGCGGCGAGCTCGAACTGATGGTCGGCGAGGACGATCAGGCGCTCGCCCTTTTTCACGGTCTTGTCGTCGAGCCGCTTCTCTGCCGGTCCGAAGAGGACCTGGGCCCGGCCGTATCTCACCTGCGTTTCGGTCGCCCCGTCGGAGGCCGCGGAAACGAGGGCGACGGAATTGTGCTTCATCTTGACGGCGGCGTTCGGCGTCAGGATCTGGAACATCTCCCTGCGGTCGTATTCCTTGTACATGACATAAACGCGGCCGCGGCCGAGCGTCAGGACCGACATCTCGCCGGTGCTGCTGAGGCTGCCGGCCAAGATGGTCTCGACGCGGAGCTCGGTCTCGAAATCGAGCCGGACGACGGTCCCCGTATCGAACTGGATCTCGCAGCGCCGGTCGCCCGACGTCCGGATCCTATCGCCCGGCCCGATGGGCAGGTTGAGGACGCCCTGTTCGGGTTCCGTGCTCCCGTCCCGGAAGACGACCGGGTCCGTGCCCTCGGGCGTCGCTTCGATGTAGCTGATGTGGCCAAAATAGAGATCTCTGGCGACGTTGACGACCTTGTAGTTGTCGGCCGCGACCAAGCCGGCTGCGGCGACAAGGAAAACCGCCCCGAAAACCGCGTTCCGAAATGCCGCCTTTTTCATCGCCGTTCTCCCATCCAAAAACGATTGACATCATTATATTAGCATTTTTCATGCCAACGGGCCCGCCTGATGAGCCTGGCCGGCCGCCGCGGAGCTGTCCCCGAACGAGGACGACGGCGGTGATTCGGGTGACGCTTTTGTAAATTGGGGACGTTTCTATTCTCCGCTCAAAAAACAGAAACGTCCCCATTTTCCGATCCCCCTTTGCCGGCCGGGCTCGCGCCGAGGATTTCGTTGACAAGCTCCGGACAAGCCCCCTACAATGACCGCGGATGATCGAACTTCCCGATGGCACGCTCTAAATTCAGGAACCCCTTCCCCACCGTCGACATCGTCATCGAGATCATGGACGGACGAAGGATGCGCGGCATCGTCCTCATCGAGCGGAAGAACCCGCCCCCCGGCTGGGCTCTGCCCGGCGGCTTCGTCGATTACGGCGAGACGCTCGAAGCGGCCGCCGTTCGCGAGGCCCGCGAGGAGACCTCGCTCGACGTGGAGCTCGTCGGCCAGCTCGGCGCCTATTCAGACCCCTCGCGGGACCCGCGCTTCCACACGATATCGACGGTCTTCCTGGCCCGGGCCACGGGGGATCCCAGAGGAGCCGACGACGCCCGGTCGGCCGTCGTCTTCGATCCCCGCGACCGGAGCCTCCCACTCGCGTTCGACCATCGGAAGATCCTCGACGACTATCTCGCATCCAGGAAAGGGGCCGCCCCATGTCAGAAAACGACGACCGCCGTCCGCGAGGACAGGATCGCCCGACGCAAGACGACGCCGACCTCGTCGAGGTCACGCGCGTCTTCGGCCCGTTCGAAGCGGACTTGATCAAGAACTTCCTCGAAAGCCACGGCATCGCCTCCATCGTCCGGGGCCGGACGGCGCCCTTCATCTACCCCTTCACCGTCGACGGAATGGCCGAGTTCAGGGTCCTCGTCCCGAAAACGGACGCTGAAAAGGCCGGCGAGCTCATCGCCGCGCTGCCCGCTCCGGACGACGACGAGGGTCCCGAAAAGCCGGCCTAGGCCGGCCGCTCGTCTGCCGCCGCAACTGCTGGTATCCCGCGCCGATTTTCGGTCCATTTGTGGGGCCCCCGAACTTTCTCTCTAATTGGGTTAATTTTTCTTGACATAGCCTGTTTTTACTCATATATTTGGGACGAAACGGGACAAAGCGGGACGAAGCAAAGATGGCGAACGTTCTTATCGGCAACTACACCGCCAAACTCGACGCCAGCGGACGCATCAAGATCCCGGAAAAATTCCGCGAAACCATCGAGCAGGTTTACGGCAAAGATCTCTTCGTGACCTCCCTTTCCGACGACTCGATCAAGATCTATCCACTCTCGGTGTGGCTGGCCATGACCGACCTCGCGTCCGAAGGGGCCCTCCACCTCCGGCCTGACGTCCGCAAGTTCATGCTGCGCGTCAACCGGAACGGCTCGCAGCACGAGCTCGACTCCAAAGGCCGGGTGCTGATCAGCCAGGCCCTGCGGGAGAAGGCCAAGCTGCGCGACGAAGTCGAGGTCCTCGGCCTGTCCAACCACCTGGAGATCTGGAACAAGGACGTTCTCGACGGAACTCTCGAGGAGAAACCGCTCTCGGACGGAGATTTCGAGAGCATCGCCCGCCTCATCCCTCGAGGAAAGCCGGAATGACGGAGAACGGACACCTCCCCGTCCTGCCCACCGAAGTCATCGCATTCCTTGACGCGGAGCGGGACGGCACCTACATCGACTGCACCTTGGGCCTGGCCGGCCACGCCGTGGCGCTCCTCGAGAGAAACCCGCGCGCGCGCCTCATCGGCCTGGACCGCGACGGCGAGTCTTTGGAGATCGCCCGCGAGAGGCTCGAGCCCTACGCCAAGCGGGTCACGCTCTACCAGGCCGACTTCAAAGACCTGCCCGGGCTCGACATCCCCTTCGACAGGGTCCGCGGCGTCCTGGCCGACCTCGGCATCTCCTCCTTCCAGCTGGATTCCCCGGAACGGGGCTTCAGCTACATGCACGAAGGGCCCCTGGACATGCGCATGGACCGGCGGTTGAAGACGACCGCGGCCAAGATCCTCCACACCTACCCGGAGCAGAAGCTGGCCGAGATCCTCGCGAAGTACGGCGAGCTCGCCCAGACCCGGCGGCTGGCCCGTGAGATCGCCCACCTGCGCAAGCTCGGCCGGCTCGAAACGACCGGCGACCTCAGGCTCCTCATCGAGCGCGTCTATCAGTGGCGGCCCCAGAAAGGCCGCATCCATCCCGCGGCCAAGGCCTTCCAGGCGCTCCGCATCGAGATCAACCAGGAGCTCGAAGGGCTCGGCGCCTTCATCGACGGGACGGTCCGTCTCGCCGCGAAGGGCACGCGGTTCGTCATCATCTCCTTCCACTCGCTCGAGGACCGCATCGTCAAGCAGGCCTTCCACGCCCTGGCCTGCCCCGAAGACGGCGCCCCCCTCCTCGCGATCCTGACGAAGAAGCCGGTCATGGCCTCCGACGCGGAGGTCGCCGCCAATTCGAGGGCCCGTTCCGCCAAGCTGCGGGCCGCGGAGAGGGTCTGAATGGTCCGGCGCAAGTGGAACCTCAAGGGGATCGCCTTCGGCGCCGCCCTGGCCTCCGCGGCCATCGGCATCCTGACGTTCTACATCTGGTACCAGACCGAATCCGTCAAGCTCGGCCTCGATATCGGCCGGAGCGAGGGGAGGATCCGCGAGATCGAGGAATCGATCGAAGCCCTCGAGCTCCGCAAGGCCGCCCTGCTCAATCCGGGCCGTGTCGAGAGGATCGCCCGGGAATCGCTGGGGCTCGTCGAACCGGCGGACGAGGACATCGTCTACGAGAAGCCCGGCGCGGACCGTTGAGACGGCGGCCATGAGAACGTTCCACGAAACCGACATCCGGCGGCGGGTCAAGGTCCTGTCGTTCATCCTGGCCGGCTGGGGGATCGTCGTCGCCGCAAGGCTCGTCCAGGTCCAGGTCTTCGGCCACGCCCAGGCCAAGGCGGCGGTGCTCAACCAGGCCCGGAGCCGGGTCAAGATCGAGCCCCGCCGCGGCAACATCCTGGACCGCAACGGCGAGATCCTGGCCTGCAGCCTGCCCGCCCCGTCGGTCGCCATCCGGACGGTCGACGAGGAGACTCCGGCCCAGGAGCGCGACAAGATCCTCAAGCTCAAGAAGGAGCTTGGGCTCCCGGAGAGCGAAGTCGCCAGGATCCTCGGCCGCCTGAGGGATGACGCCGGCTACACTTACGTGAAAAAAAAGATCACTGAGGAGGCCGCCGCCCGGGTCATGGCCTTGAAGCTCGCGGGCGTCGAGCTCGAAGCGGGGACCCGCCGTCATTACCCGCACGGACCCCTGGCCTCCCACATCATCGGCGGGATGAACTTCACCGGTGATACACTGGCCGGCATCGAATCCCGCTACGATGCCCTCCTCAAGGGCAAGGAGGGCGAGCAGATCAACTACCGGGTCCGGGGCGGCCGCGGCTACCAGTCCCGGGTCATCGAGCCTCCCGTCCCGGGAAGGGACATCGTCCTGACCATCGATGCGACGATCCAGTACACCGTCGAAAAGGCGCTGGCCAAGGCCGTGGCCGAGCATAGGGCGAAATGGGGAACGGTCATCGTCATGGACCCCGCCTCAGGCGAGATCCTGGCCATGGCCAGCCTCCCCGATTACGACGTCAACGATTTCCCCGTCAGCGGGGAGGCCAGGATGAATCGGGCCATCGAAGCCGGCTACGAGCCGGGCTCGACGTTCAAGCTTGTGACCGCCGCGGCCGCGAGGGAGAGGAATCGGGTCGGCTTCTCGGAGCTCTTCGACTGCTCGGCCGGATCCATCAGGGTCGGCGGGACGACCATCACGGACCACAAGCGGGAATACATCCTGAGCTTCCCGCAGGTCCTCATCAGGTCGTCCAATGTCGGCACGGTGCTCTTCGCCCAGCGTCTCTCGATCCCGGAGTACTTCGAGACCATCAAGGCCTTCGGCTTCGGGTCCAAGACCGGCATCGATCTCCCGGCCGAAGCCAGGGGTCGCGTCGCTCCGCCGGAGGAATGGAACAAGAAGAACACCCTCCCCCACGTCGCCATCGGCTACGAGGTCAGGGTCACGGCGATCCAGACGTTGATATCGATGAACATCTACGCCACGGGCGGCCTGCGCGTCCGGCCCCACCTGGTCAAGGGCGGCGGAATGGCCGCGGAAGACGCCGACAGCCTCCCGCGCGTCATCAGCGAGAAGACCGCCGCCGATCTCGTCGGGCGTGTCTTCAGCCACGTCGTCGAGGAGGGCACGGGGAAGGAGAGCCGGCTCGACGGGTACGGCGCCGCGGGGAAGACGGGGACGGCCCAGAAGTGGAATAACGCCATGGGCGCCTACACGAGAGAATACACGGCTTCGTTCGTCGGCTTCACGCCGCTCGACCGGCCGCGGCTGTCCATGATCGTCGTCCTCGACGAGCCCAACGACGGATACTACGGCGGCGAGGCCTGCGCGCCCGTGTTCAAAGAAATCGCGCGCCCGATCCTCCGCTATCTCCGGGTCCCCCCGGATCGCCCCCTGCCGCCGAAGGTCCTGACGGCCGGAATGAATACGGGGAGAAAGCCATGAGGCTCAAGGACGTCCTCGAAGGCCTCCCCGTCGTCTCCCTCGGCGGCGCCGCGGCCGGGGAGATCTCCGGCATCGCCTACAATTCGAAGGCGGTCAAGCCGGGGTTCCTCTTCGCCGCCCTCCCCGGCGCGGCCCGCAACGGCATGGAATTCGTGGCCGAGGCGGCGGGGAACGGCGCCGCGGCCGTCCTGTCCGCCTGGCCGAGACCGCCGGCCGTGGACACGGCGTGGGTCCAGGTCGCGGATGCCCGCGAGGCCCTGGCCCTGGCCGCGGCGAATTTCTACGGCCACCCGTCCGACCGCATGAAGGTCGTCGGCGTCACCGGGACCAAGGGCAAGACGACCACGACGTACATCCTGGACGCGATCCTGCGCGCGGCGGGCGCCTCGACCGGCCTCATCGGGACGATCGAGTATCGCCGCCCCGGCTGGAGGATGGACGCGCCGCGGACGACGCCGGAATCCTCCGACCTCCAGGCCCTGCTCCGGGACTTCCTCGACGCCGGGGTCAGCCACTGCGTCATGGAGGTCTCCTCCCACGCCCTGGAGCAGAAGAGGGTCTGGGGCGTGAGCTACGACGTGGCCGTCTTCACCAACCTCAGCGGCGAGCACCTCGATTACCACGCGAACATGGAAGCCTACTTCGAGGCCAAGAAGAAGCTCTTCTTCCTGAACCACAAGAAAAGCGCGGCCGTTGTCAACTGGGACGACCCCTGGGGCCAGAAGCTCGTCGCCGAGCTGCCCATGACGACCGTCACCTTCGGGCTCGAGCCCGCGGCCATCGTCCGGGCCCTGAAATACGTACCCTCCGAGGGCGGCATCGACACCCAGGTCTCCTATCCCGGCGGCGTGATGCGGATCCAGTCGGTCCTCGTGGGCCGTCACAATCTCTACAACCTGATGGCCGCGATCGGGGCCGCCCTGGCCTTGGGCATCGCCCCCGCGGACATCGCCAAGGGCATCGCCGCCCTGAAGGGCGTGCCGGGGCGCTTCGAGCGCGTCGCCAACCGGCGCGGCCTCCAGATCGTCGTCGACTACGCCCACACCGACGCCGCCCTCGAAAGCCTGCTGATGACGGCCCGCGAATTCAAGCCCCGCCGCGTCATCCTCGTCTTCGGCGCGGGCGGCGACCGCGACCGGGACAAGCGGGAGCGGATGGGCCGCGTCGCGGCCCGGCTGGCCGATTGGACCGTGCTGACCTCGGACAACCCCCGCTCCGAAAACCCTGCCGAGATCATCGCCGCGATCGAAAAGGGCTTCGCCAAGGAATCCGTCCGGACCTACGAAGTGGAGCCCGACCGGAAAAAGGCCATCGTCCGGGCCCTGGTCACGGCCAACAAGGGCGACTTCGTCCTCATCGCCGGCAAGGGCCACGAGGACTATCAGATCTTCAGGGACCGGACCGTCCATTTCAGCGACGTCGAAGCCGTCGAGGAAACGCTCATCGGGATGGAGGCCCTCTGATCATGGCCCGGCTGAAGCTCGACGAGATCGCCCGGACGACCGGCGGCGCGGTCCTTCAGGGCTCCCCCACCCTGAGCTTCGGGAGCTACGGCATCGATTCCCGGCTCGCCGGCCCGGGCAGTCTCTTTTTCGCCGTTCCCGGGCGCCGGGACGGGCACGACTTCGTCGCCGACGCCCGAAAGAAAGGCGCGGCGGGGGCGATCGTGTCGAGACCCGTCGCCATCGACGATCCGGACTTCGGCCTGATCCGGGTCCCGGACGTCGTGGCCGCGCTCCAGGTCTTGGCCCACGAGGTCCTCGCGTGCCGGCCCGCCAGGGTCGTCGGCATCACGGGCAGCGTCGGCAAGACGACCACGAAGGAGTTCACCGCGGCGCTGCTGGCCCCGCACTTCAGGGTCCTCAAGTCCGAAGGGAACTTCAACAACGCCCTCGGCCTGGCCCTGACGCTCCTCCGGCTCGAGTGCGACGACGATCTCGCCGTCCTCGAGATGGGCATGAGCGCCCCCGGCGAGATCCTGGCCCTCACGCGCGTCGCCCCGCCCGACGTCGCCGTGATCACCAACGTCAGCCCGGTCCACCTCGAGTTCTTCGCCGGCCTGGAAGAGATCGCCCGGGCCAAAAAGGAGATCCTCGACGGGGCCAAGCCCGGCGCGACGGCCGTCCTCAACGGCGACGACCCGCTGGTCCTGGACGCCGCCGAGGGCTTCCCCGGCCGGAAGGTCCTCTTCGGCCGGGGCCGGGCCTGCGACGTCCGGGCCGAGGCGCTCGTATCGAAGGGCTACGCCGGCTTCGAGTTCGACCTGCGCTACGGGAAGGATTCCGGCCGGGTCGCCCTCCCCTGCGTCAACGAGGCCGCGGTGGCGAACCTCCTGGCCGCCGCGGGGGTCTGCCTCTCCCTCGGCCTGGCCTTCGAGGAGATCCGCCCGGCCATCCGGGCCTTGAAGCCTTTCTCGATGCGGGGCGCCGTCGTCGAAGCGGGCCGGGGCATCCGGGTCTACGACGATTCCTACAATTCGAACCCCCGGGCCCTCGACGCGGCCCTGGCGAGCCTGGCCGCTCTGCCGGCCGCCCGCAGAGTCGCTGTCCTCGCCGACATGCTCGAGCTCGGCGCGAACGGGAAGGCCTTTCACCGCCGGGCCGGCGAGACCGTGGCCAAGGCCGGTTGGGACGTTCTCGTCGCGGTGGGTCCGCTCGCGGCCGGGATCGCCGAAGGCGCCGAGGCGGCGGGGATGAGCGCCGCCGCCATCCATCGCTTCGCCGACTCCGGGTCCGCGGCGGCCGAGATCGCGGACATCGTCCGGGACGGCGACCTGGTGCTGGTCAAAGGCTCGCGCGGCATGAAGACCGAGATCGTCGTCGACGCGCTCCGCGCCCGAGGAAAGGAGTAGGCCGTGCTGTACTGGCTCCTCGTTCCCCTCAGCAGCAAATTCTTCCTCTTCAACATCTTCAGCTACATCACCGTGCGCACGGCCGCAGCCGGCATCACGGCCCTCCTGCTGAGCTTTCTCTTCGGCCCCAAGCTCATCCGGCTCCTCGAGCGGCGCCAGATCGGCCAGGAGATCCGGTCGGACGGCCCGAAGACCCATTTCGCCAAGAAAGGGACGCCGTCCATGGGCGGCCTCCTGATCATCCTCTGCACGCTCGTCCCGGCCCTCCTGTGGGGCGACCTGACCAACACCTACGTCTGGGTGGCCATCCTGTCGATGGTTCTCTTCGGTATGGTCGGCCTCGCCGACGACGTCCTCAAGGTCCGCAGGAAACAATCGCTCGGCCTTCGCCCGTGGCAGAAGCTCGCCCTGCAGGTCGGCCTGGCGACGGTGATCGGACTCGTCTTCATCTGGCTGAGCTCGCGCGGCGAGTTCAGCCTCCGCCTGAGCTTCCCCTTCTTCAAGCAATGGGTTCCCGTCCTGGGCTGGTTCTACCTGCCCTGGATCGTCTTCATCCTGGTCGGGTCCTCCAACGCCGTCAACCTCGCCGACGGGCTGGACGGCCTAGCCACCGGTCTGACGCTCATCAGCGCCACGGCCCTGACCGCGCTGACCTACGTGGCCGGCCACGCCCGCTGGTCGGAGTACCTCAACATCGCCCGCGTTCCGCAGGCCGCCGAGCTGACCGTCTTCGTCGGCGCCTTCGCCGGGGCCTGCCTCGGCTTCCTGTGGTACAACTGTCACCCGGCCCAGGTATTCATGGGCGACGTCGGCGCGCTGTCGCTCGGCGGCACCATGGCCGTCATCGCCCTGCTCATCAAGCAGGAGTTCCTGCTCTTCGCCGTGGCCGGCGTCTTCATCCTGGAGGCCCTCTCGGTCCTCCTCCAGGTCTCCTACTTCAAAGTGAGCGGGGGCAAGCGCATCTTCAAGATGGCCCCCCTCCACCACCATTTCGAGCTGTCCGGCTGGCCGGAGGAGCGGGTGGTCATCCGCTTCTGGATCCTGGGCATCATCTTCGCCCTCTTCAGCCTGTCGACCCTGAAATTGAGATAGACATGGAACTTCGGGATCAGAACGTCCTCGTCGTCGGCTTCGAACGGACCGGCGAGGCTCTCTGCCGCTTCCTGCTCGGCCGCGGCGCACGAGTCCGGGTCAGCGACAAGAGGCCGGCCGAGGCGTTCGGACCGAGGCTCAAGGCGTTCGCGGAGCGCGGTATCGTCTTCGAGACAGGAGGCCACCGGCCGGAATCGTTCCTCACGGCCGATCTTATCGTCCCGAGCCCGGGCGTTCCGCCCATCGCCGAGATCAGGGCTGCCCGCGACAGGGGCGTGCCCGTCCTCTCGGAGATCGAGCTGGCCTACCTCTTCCTCCGGGGCCGCATCGTCGGCATCACCGGCTCGAACGGCAAATCGACGACGACGACGCTCGTCCACAGGATCCTCGAGGATGCCGGGCTCCGGGCCCACCTCGCCGGGAACATCGGGAGGCCGCTCATCTCCTTCGCCGACCGGAGCCGGGACGACGACATCTTCGTCACCGAGCTCTCGAGCTTCCAGCTCGAATACACCGAGCGCTTCACGCCGGCCGTCGCGGCCGTCCTCAACGTCTCGGAGAACCACATCGACTGGCACGGCACGTTCGAGAGCTACTTCGCAGCCAAGAAGAAGCTCGTCCTCCGGCAGGGCCCCGAGGGCCGGACCGTGCTCAACCGCGACGACGCCCGCGTCTGGGCGCTCCGGGCCGAGGCCCGCTCCCGGATCTTCGGCTTCAGCCGGAAGCACCGCCCCGCCCGGGGCGCCTTCCTCGACGACGGCTGGATCGCCGTCCGGGAGGGCGGCGCCCCCGAGCGGATCGTCCCGGTCTCGCGGATCGCGCTGCCCGGCGCCCACAACCTGGAGAACGTCATGGCCGCGGCCCTCATCGGCCGCCTCATGGGCGCGTCGCCGGCCTCGATGCGCCGCACGATCGCCGCCTTCCGGGGCCTCGAGCACCGGCTCGAGGACGTTCTCACGGTCGGCGGCGTCCGCTTCGTCAACGACTCCAAGGCGACGACGGTCGACGCGACGATCAAGGCCCTGGCCAGCTTCGACCGGCCCATCGTTCTCATCCTCGGCGGCCGGGGCAAGGGCGGCGATTTCTCGCCCCTGCGGCCCGAGGTCATGAAGCGGGTCCGGTCGGTCGTCCTCGTCGGCGAGGCCGCCGACAAGATCGAGAAGGCGCTCGGCGGCGTCGTCCCCGTCACCCGGGCCGCGAGCTATCGTGAGGTCGTCCGGACGGCCTTCGGGATGGCCGCCCGCGGCGACGTCGTCCTCCTGGCCCCGGCCTGCACGAGCTGGGACATGTTCAAGGACTTCGAGGAGCGCGGCCGGACCTTCAAACGGGAGGTCCGCCTCCTCGCCGCGGCCCGGCGCAAGAAAGGGGCCCGCCGATGAGCGCGCGCCGCCGGTTCGCGTTCGACATGCCGCTCCTTGCGGTGACCCTGATCCTCGTCGGCATCGGCATCTTCTTCGTCTTCAGCTCGTCGGGCTTCATGGCCCGCGAGAAATACAACCAGACGTTCCACTTCATGATCCAACAAGTCCTCGGCGCCGTCGCCGGGCTGGCCCTGCTGGCCTTCCTCGTGTCGGTCAAGAGATCTTTCTTTCTCCAGCCGGCTTTCGTCTACGGGCTCCTCGGCGCGACGCTCTTCCTGCTCCTCCTCTGCCTGGCCATGCCGAGCGTCGCCCGGACGACGCGCTGGATCGTCCTGCTCGGCCTGCGCTTCCAGCCGTCCGAGCTGGCCAAGGTCAGCCTCATCCTCTTCCTGGCCACCTACGCCGAGGCGAAGAAGGACACCATCAACGAGCTTCGGACCCTGGCCGTCCCGGCGGTCGTCTTGGCTGCCGCCGTGGTCCTCGTTCTCCTCGAGCCCGATTTCGGGACGGCCGTCCTGCTGGCCGGCCTGGCCGCGATGATCCTCTTCATCGGCGGGGTCAAGCTTCGTTACCTCGCCGCGGCCGGCCTGCTCGCGGCCGTTCTGTTCGGCGTCTATCTTATCCAGGCCGACTACCGCGTCGAGCGGATCCAGGGCTTCTTCTCCGCGGAGAAGGACCTCCTCGGCAGCGGTTACCAGGTCGGCCAATCCAAGCTCGCCCTGGGCTCGGGCGGGCTCGTGGGGGCCGGCCTTGGCCAGTCCACGCAGAAGCTCAACTTCCTGCCTTTCGCCCACACCGATTTCATCTTCGCCATCCTGGGCGAGGAGACGGGTCTCGTCGGGACCCTGTTCACCCTCGGCCTGTATCTCTTCTTCCTCTGGCGGGGGCTGAAGATCGCGCTGACGGCGCCCACGCCCACGTACAAAATGATCGCCGCGGGCATCACGCTGGCCATCGTCGCCCAGGCCCTCATGAACATGTCGATCGTTCTCGGGTTGGGACCGGCCAAGGGCACCCCTCTCCCCCTCCTCTCCTACGGCCGGTCCTCCCTTATCTGCACGCTGGCCGCGATCGGCCTGTTGCTCCACATCAGCCAGAAGCGGGGGGACAGCGGCGGGACGGTCCGGATATGAGGAAGCCCCGGGTCATCATCAGCGGCGGCGGGACCGGGGGCCATCTCTATCCCGCCCTCGTCGTCGGGCGGAAGCTCATGGCCCTGGCGCCGGAGATCGCGCTGACCTACGTCGGGACGAGGCGCGAGGTCGAAGGCCGCATCATGGCCGAGCACGGCGTGCGCTTCATCCCCATGCGCATCGAAGGGCTCAAGGGCCGCGGCCTCAAGAGCCTGCGGGGACTCGTCCTGCTGCCGCTTGCCTTCGCCCATTCGCTCCTCATCCTGATCCGCGTCCGGCCGGCCCTGGTCGTCGGCGTCGGCGGCTACAGCTCGGGACCGATCGTGCTTCTCGCCTCGTGGCTCCGCCTCCCGACCGTCATCCTCGAGCAGAACGCCCGGCCGGGGTTCACCAACCGCCTTCTCCGGCGGGCCGTGCGCAAGGCCGTCGTGGCCTTCCCCTCGACCCTGCCGGCCTTCAAGGGCAAGGGCGTCGTCCTCGGCAACCCCGTCCGCGAGGAGTTCTACGCCCTGCCCGCGAAGAAACGCGGCCCGACGCTCGACGTCCTCGTCGTCGGCGGCAGCCAGGGCTCGCACTTCCTCAACCTGCGCATCGCGGAGGCCCTGCCGCTCCTGGCCGGCGCGAAGGACCGCTTGCACCTGACGCATCAGACGGGCACAGCCGACTTCGAGACGGTCAGCGCCGCCTATCGGGCGAACGGCTTCGACCGGGCGGAGGTGGCGGCCTATTTCCCCGGCATGGCCGCCTATTTCGGCCGGGCCGACCTTGTCGTCTGCCGGGCCGGGGCCACGACCCTGGCCGAGCTCATCGCCGCCCGCAAGGCCTCGCTCCTCGTCCCCTTCGCCGGGGCCGCTGAGGACCACCAATCCGCCAATGCCCGCGAGCTCGGATCGGTCGGCGGCGCCGTCGTCGTTCCCGAAGCCGAAGCCACGGGCGCGACCCTCGCCGCCCGCATCCTCCGCGCTCTCGACCACCCCGAAGAGCTCGGTGCGATGGAGCGGAACGTTGCCCGGCTCCAGGCCGAGGACCCGGCCGGCCGGATCGCCGCCCTCTGCCTGTCCCTGATGAAGCATTCTCCCAAGGAGATCCCCGTTTGACCAAGAAAGGCTATCGCAAGCTCAACCACATCCACATGGTCGGCATCGGCGGCACGGGCATGAACGGCATCGCCGAGGTCCTCCTCAACCTCGGCTACAAGGTCTCCGGCTCGGACCTCCAGGAGAACGACGCCACCCGCCGCCTCGAGCGCCTCGGGGCCGTCATCGCCATCGGCCACCGGGCCGAGAACCTCAAGAACGCCGACGTCGTCGTCACCTCGTCGGCCGTCCGCGAGGACAACGTCGAGGTCGAGAAGGCCCGGGAGAGCCTCATCCCCGTCATTCCCCGGGCCGAGATGCTGGCCGAGCTGATGCGGATGAAGTACGGCATCGCCGTGGCCGGGTCGCACGGCAAGACGACGACGACCTCGATGACGGCCCTCGTCCTCGAGGCCGGCGGCTTCGACCCGACGATCATCGTCGGCGGCCGCCTGAACACGATCGGGGCCAACGCCAAGCTCGGCGCCGGCGACTTCATCGTCGCCGAGGCCGACGAGAGCGACCGCTCCTTCCTCTACCTCTCGCCCTTCATCGCCGTCCTGACCAACATCGACGAGGAGCACCTCGACCAGTACCAGGGCGTCGACGACCTCAAGACGACCTTCATCAATTTCGCCAACAAGGTCCCCTTCTACTGCCCGGTCATCCTGTGCCTCGACGATCCGAATCTCCAGAGCATCATCCCGCAGATCGAGCGGCGGGTCATCACCTACGGCTTTTCGGCCCAGTCCGACCTGACCGCCCGGGACTTCGCGTTCGACGAGTTCCGGAGCGCCTCGGTCGTCCTTTCCAAGGGCAAGGCGCTCGGCGCGCTGAAGCTCCAGGTCCCCGGGATGCACAACATCCTCAACGCCCTGGCCGCGGCCGCCGTCGGCCTCGACCTCGATATCGCGCCGCGGACGATCCTCGACGCGCTCGAGAGCTATACCGGGACGGGCCGCCGCTTCGAGCTGCGCAAGGTCGTCGACGACATCATGGTCGTCGAGGACTACGCCCACCACCCGACCGAGATCAAGGCCACGCTCGAGGCGGCCAAGCGCGGCTGGCCGCGCCGCGTCGTGGCCGTCTTCCAACCCCACCGCTACACGCGCCTGTCGAAGCTCATGACCGCCTTTGCGACCGCCTTCAACCAGGCCGACGTGCTCGTGCTGACGGAGATCTACCCGGCGGGCGAGGATCCCATCCCCGGCGTCACCGGGCGGGCCCTCTACGAGGAGGTCCGCCAGTTCGGCCACAAGCAGGTCCACTTCGAGCCCGACCTGAAGGACATCGGGGCCCTCCTCAAGACGATCCTCGTCCCCGGCGACATGGTCCTCGTCCTCGGGGCCGGGAACATCAACAAGACCATCCCGGACATCATCGCGCATCTGGAGGCGAAAGGCTGACATGGCGACCGTCATCGGCGAGCTCGGGCGGGAGAGGAAACGGCCCCTTTTCGCACGCCACCCGTTCCTCAGACAGGACGGGAAGGCCCTCGCCGTCCAGAAGCACAGGCGCCGCCGGGTCCTCCGGATTCGCCACATCGTCCTCCTGCTGGCGCTCCAGGCGGCCTTTTTCCTGGCCTTCCGGGAAGCCTATCTCTTCCTCATCACATGGGACGAGCTGGCCATCCGCAAGGTCACGGTCGTCTGCGCCAAAGACAACATCCGCCGGACTCTCGAGAGCTACTTCGCTGTGCCGCGCCTCGGCAACATCTTCCTCTGCGACCTCGAGGCCGTCCGGACGCAGGTCCGCGGCCTGGCCTGGGTCAAGGACGCCAGCGTGCAGAAGGTCTTCCCGTCGGGCCTGCGCATCACGGTCGTCGAGCGCACCCCCTTCGCCCTGATCGAAAGGGACGGCCTGCAGCTCGCCGACGGGGAGGGCCATCCCTTGGAGCCGGTCTATTCGCCCGAGGAGTACGGACTGCCGGTCATCTCCGACGAGACGGGCTTCGCCGCCGACTTCACCGGCAAATGGCAGGCCGCCAGCCGCTGCCTCGCGAGCCTGCCCCAGGCCGAAAGGGACCGCCTCCTTGCGATCCGCACGAGCGACTACGGAACGCTCGAGCTCGCCTTCAAGGACGATCCCGTGCGGATCGTCGTGAGCGCGGCCGCGGGGGCGGCGGAGCTGGCCGCCTTCCGGTCCCGGCGGGCGGACTGGGAGGGCCGGTTCGGGCCTCTCGCGCTCGTCGATATGAGCTACGACAACCGGGTCTACCTGAGGCCCGCGGAGCCGGCGGAGGACAACCTCCCTGAACCAGACAAAGGAGACTGAGCCATGCCCAAGAACAGCTACATCGTCGGCTTCGACATCGGAACGCGCAAGGTCGTGGCCGTCATCGCCGAGGTCACCGAGGAGCGCAAGATCGAGATCATCGGCATCGGCACGGCCGACTCGCACGGGCTGCGCAAGGGCGTCGTCGTCGACCTCGACGCCACGACCGCGGCCATCAAACGGGCCCGGGAAGAGGCCGAGCTCATGGCGGGTGTGGAGATCGACTCGGCCTTCTTCGGCATCTCCGGCGCCCACATCAAGAGCTTCAACAGCCGCGGCGTCGTCGCCGTCTCCGGCAAGAACCGCGAGATCACCCGCGAGGACGTGCGGCGCGTCGTCGACCAGTCCAAGGCCATCCCCATCCCCCCGGACCGCGACATCATCCACATCATCCCCCAGGAGTTCATCGTCGACGACCAGGACGGCATCAAGGACCCGGTCGGCATGAGCGGCATCAAGCTCGAGGTCAACGTCCACATCATCACCGCCGCCGTGACCTCGCTCCAGAATCTCAAGAGCTGCGTCGCCCGGGCCGAGATCGGCGTCGAGGAGGTCGTCCTCAACCAGATCGCCACGGCCCAGTCCATCCTGACCCAGGACGAGCGCGAGCTCGGCGTCGGGCTGATCGACATCGGCGCGGGCACGACCGAGGTGGCCATCTACGAGCGCGGCAGCCTCTGGTACACGTCGACGATCCCGATCGGCGGCGACAATTTCACCAACGACATCGCCGTCGGCCTGCGGACGCCCATCCCGGAGGCCGAGCGGATAAAGAAGAAGTTCGGCTGCATCGCCGGCCCCCCCGCCGAGGAGCAGGAGACGATCGAGGTGCCCTCGGTCGGCAAGGGCCGCAAGCCGCGGGTCCTGTCGCGCCAGCTCCTGGCCGACATCATCCAGCCCCGGGCCGAGGAGATCTTCCGCCTCGTCGACTCCGACATCAAGCGCATGGGCTACGACAAGTCGCTGAACTCCGGCATCGTGCTCACCGGCGGCACGGCCCTCCTCGAGGGCCTCGAGGAGGTGGCCGAGGAGATCTTCGACCTGCCGGTCCGGCGCGGCGACCCGGGCGGCGTCGGCGGCCTCGTCGACCGCGTCTCGACCCCCGACTTTTCCACGGCCGTGGGGCTCATCCTCTACGGCTTTCACATCTGGCAGGACCGCGGTCTCGCCAAGGACAGGAAGAAGGGCGCCGTCGCCCGTTTCAAAGACTGGTTCAAGGAAGGATAAGGAGGACAACATGAGCGACGATTCCAGCCGGCTGAAATTCCACCTGGTCGACGACGCGCTCGGGGCCAAGATCAAGGTCATCGGCCTCGGCGGCGGCGGCGGCAACGCCGTCAACCGGATGATCGAGCACGGCGTCCAGGGCGTCGAGTTCATCGCCGTCAACACGGACCTCCAGGCCCTCAACAGCAACCGGGCCCGGACGAAGATCCAGATCGGCCACCAGCTGACCAAGGGGCTCGGCTCGGGCGGCCGGCCCGAGACCGGGCGGCAGGCGGCCATGGAGGACACGGAGCGGCTGCTCGAGATCCTCCAGGGCGCCGACATGGTCTTCCTGACGACGGGCCTCGGCGGCGGCACGGGCACGGGCTCGACCCCGATCATCGCCAACATCGCGGCCGAGCTCGACATCCTGGTCATCGCCATCGTCACCCTCCCCTTCGGGTTCGAAGGGCGGGTGCGGATGCGGCAGGCCGAAGAGGGGCTCAAGGAGCTCAAGACGGCCGTGGACACGGTCATCGCCATCCCCAACGAGCGGCTCCTCCAGACGGTCAACCTCAACACCTCGGTCCAGGACGCTTTCCGCCTGGCCGACGACATCCTTCGCCAGGCCGCCCAGGGCATCTCCGACCTCATCACGAAACCCGGCCTCATCAATCTGGACTTTGCCGACGTCAAGTCGGTCATGAAGGGCATGGGCATGGCTTTCATGGGCACGGGGCTGGCCACGGGCGAGAACCGGGCCCTCGAGGCGGCCGAAAAGGCCATCTCGTCGCCGCTCCTTATCGATACCTCGATCGAAGGCGCCCACGGCGTCCTCATCAACATCACCGGCGGCAAGACGATGACCCTCCACGAGGTCTCCAAGGCCTCCCAGCTCATCCACAGCATGGCCGACCCCGACGCCAACATCATCTTCGGCACGGTCATCGACGAAAGCATGAAGGACACGGTCAAGGTCACGGTCATCGCCACCGGGTTCGACCAGCCGGTGGAGAAGGGTCTCGCGGCCTCGCCGGCCCCGGCCCGATCCGCGGCCGACGAATCCGTCCGCGGGCCTTCGCGCAAAACCCCCGCCCCGTTCCCCGTCCCCCAGCAGACGCCGCCGTATCTCTTCGAGGGCCGCGGCGCGGGCGCTCCGGCCTGGGAGCCGTCCTCGATGAGCGACAAGCAGTGGGAATCCTACGAGACGCCCTCGTTCATCCGCCGGACGAAGCACTCGACCCTGAGAAAATCGCCCCATGAGATCAGCTGACCTCGTCGTCGCCGGCTGCAGCGAGCTCGTGACCTGTGCCGGGCCCCTGCCCAAGCGCGGCCAGGACTTGCGGCGGATCGGCCTCGTCGAGAACGGCTGGGTCGCATCGTCCGAGGGGGTCATCGTGTTCGCGGGGACCGAGGACGATTTCCTGGCCCAGGTGACGCCCGCGCCGGGCGCGGTCACGATCGACGCGCACGGCAGGCTCGTCATGCCCGGGTTCATCGACGCCCACACCCATCTCCCCTTTGCCGGGGACAGGGCCAGGGAATTCGGCCTGCGCGTCCAGGGCTGGACCTACCAGCAGCTGGCCGAGCGCGGCATGGGCATCCAGACGACGGTCAAGGCGACGCGGGCGGCCAGCCTCGACGACCTCGTCGGGCTTTCGCTCCGGCGCCTCGACCGCATGCTCCTCACCGGAACGACGACGGCCGAGGCCAAGAGCGGCTACGGCCTCAACCTCGATGACGAGGTGAAGCAGCTCGAGGCCCTGAGGGATGCCGCCGCCCTCCATCCCGTCGATGTCGTCCCGACCTTCATGGGCGCTCACGAGGTCCCGCCCGAGTATCGGGACAAGCGCGAGGACTACATCCAGCTCCTCATCGATGCGATCATCCCCGAGATCGGGCGGCGGGGCCTGGCCGAGTTCTTCGACGTCTTCTCGGAGCCCGGCGTCTTTTCGATCGAGGAGACGCGCCGGCTCGTCGCAGCCGCCCATGCCGCCGGCTTCAAGATCAAGATCCATGCCGACGAATTCGTCTCCCAGGGCGGGGCCGAGCTCGCCGCCGAGGTCGGGGCCGTCTCGGCCGAGCATCTCATCGCCGTCTCCGATGAAGGCATAGTCCGCCTCGGGGCGAGCGACACCGCGGCCATCCTCCTGCCGGGCGTGCCGTTCTTCCTGATGATGGACAAGCGGGCCCCGGCCCGGCGTCTCATCGATGCCGGGGCCATCGTCGCCCTCGCGTCCGACTTCAATCCCGGCAGCTCCCACCTCAGCTCGATGCCCTTCGTCCTCCAGCTCGGCGTCTTCACGTTGGGGATGACGATCGAGGAGGCCATCAACGCGTGCACGGGGAATGCCGCCTACGCGATCGGGCGGCACGCGACGGTCGGCAGCCTCGAGCCGGGGAAGGAGATGGACCTTCTCGTCTGCGACGTCCGGGACCACGTGTCGCTGGCTTATGAGGCCGGGCGCGACCCGGTCCGGACGGTGATCAAGAGCGGCAAGGTCGTCGTCGACGACGGCCGCAGGGTCGGCCGGAGCTCATGACCCCCAGGGTCAGCCCCCGCTCCTAAGGTCTATCGTCCGGCCTCCCCTTTTCGCTAGAAAGCCGTTTCCCGGACGATCCTATAATCGCCGGGACGTATCCCCGGCTCGATGCGCCAACCGGGGGCCAGCACGAGCTTCCAGCCATCTCCGGTCAACGTGGAGCCCTCCGTGTCGGCGGGCGCCGGCACCGTCATCGACTCGCCATCGGCGGTGAGCAGGACCTTGCCCGCCTCGAGCGTTCCCCACTCGACTTGGGCGCGAAAGCCGGGGTAGATCGATCCCGCGGCTCCGAGCGGAGTGACATCTCCGGCAAAGGTGAAGGTGCCCGGCCGGGGGAATATCAACACGGGGCCGTCGACGAACCGCCGCTGGAGCCCGGCAACGCGTGCGCGCCGTTCCACTTCGCGGGCCTCTTCGGCGATTCTCAACGCGGCTCCTCCATATCGAGCCGCAGCGGCTTCGACATCCGCCGCAGGCTGAACGCAGGCCGCCGTCCTAAGCAGGCTCGGGAGATCATCCGCGGCCTTGAAATCCCGGGTCCAACCCGGCCGCCATCTTGCGAGCAGCATGCCATACGCCGAGCCCGAGCCGTATCCGAACGGCCGGACGAAAGTCGTCTGCCCGATGATCCCCTTCATCCGTTGGATGGTGAGAGCCGTCCTTTCCTCCGCCGAAGCCATCGCGGCGACGATCCCCGTATATTCAGCAAGGCCTTCGTTGATCTCGGCGATATGTTCAGCCTCAGCGGCCTGAGGGAACGCGGCCCGGCGGGCGGCGCGAAAAGCGAGGGCATCCCGGATCGCATCCCGGCATGACGGCCCCTGTGTACGGAGCGCCGCTTCAAGGGCCCGCCACTCCAACTGCATCCAATACCGCCCCTCGACAGTATCCAGATGATCGTTATTCAAGTCAGGCAGCTGAAGACCCAATCGCGGCTGAATGCCGTGAAAGAGCTCGTGCATTATGAGGTACCCGGTTGGGTAGCCCTGATCTTCCGCCGCCGTCATCTGCTGCCACATCAGGGTGATCCACCTTTTCCCTCCCCAATCCACCGCCGAATTCGAGAAACCGAACGCCGCCGGCTGCTTGGCCGCGGGCAGCGGCTCGTTGGCCGCTATCGAATGGGACACCGGTTCCACGATGGCGATGGGGCCGCACAAGGAGATTCCCCAGAGCTTACCTCCGTCGCGTCCGCAGAGGATGGCGGCCTCGGCCAGGTACTTCTCGGCGCGCTGCCGGTCGGCAGCGCTGAATCCCGAACCATAGGACGTCGAGCTTATGCGTTGATCAGGCGGGGTATTCTGCGAAGCGCCGCTCACACAAGCCCATGCGAGCAGGATCGATCCGACTAACGGCCGCGAAAACCACATTTGACCTCCCCAGAAAGTTCGGCCGCCCATTCAACGATGACGGTCAGTCTTCGCCCGGTTCGAGGGCGAGAAGCAAGAGGCCGGAGGCCGCGTCCTTCTTCCTTCCGATATCGTCCCTGAACCGGGTCAGCGTGATCTCGCAGGTCACCGAGACGAGCGCTTCCCTGAGATGCCCTCCCCTGACGGCGAAGGTGTTGTCGCCGAGCGCGATGTGGGCGTGGATGAAGGGCTTGCCGTCGAAGGTGGCGATGTTGCCGTAAAGGGAGACGATCTCGTACGGGCCGGACAGCTTGACCCAGGTGTAATCGTTCGAGCCCGGGTCGAAGTGGCCGATCTCGGCCTCGCCGACGGCGCCCAGGCCGTCGAAGAAGCCGCCGCCGATCGCGTCCCTCGCGCAGAGGGACTTCAACGTCTCGACGATCTTCTCCCCCGCGTCCAGCCTGACCACATAGGACGAGCCCAAGACAAAGTACTTCATGAGGTCAGACCTTCGGCTGCGACGCCTTGTCGAGCTTTCCCTTCCAATAGAGATAGGCGGGAATGCCCAGGCAGATGATGAGCAGGCCGAACATGGCGTTCTTGAACGAGCTGAGCAGGGAGCCCACTGCGACATAAACCGCGGCCAGGACGAAGATGATCGGCGTCACCGGGTAGCCCCAGGTCTTATAGGGCCGTTCGAGGTCGGGCCGTTTCTTGCGCAGGACGATGACCGCGGCCACGGTCATGCCGAAGAAGATCCACTCGCCGAAGATAACATAGGTGAAGAGCTGCTGGAAGGTCCCGGTCAGGGTCAGGATGATGCTCCAGAGGGTGATGGCCACGATGGCGACATGCGGGGTCAGGAACGTGGGGTGGCACTCGGCGATCTTCTTGAAGAACATGCCGTCGCGGGCCATGGCGAAGTAGACGCGCGGCGAGGTCAGCATGTTCTGGTTGGCCGCGCCAAGGATGGAGAAGAGGATGAGGGCGGTGATGATCGAGGCCAGGACCGGGCCGCCGATGATCTGCATGACGTCAAGGGCCACCCGGCCTTCGGACGCCGCGATCTGGCCGACGGGCATGATATAAAGGTAGGCCAGATTGGCCAGGATGTACAGGACGATGACGGCGACGGTCCCGATGAGGATGCCCAGGGGCAGGTTCTTCTTGGGGTTCTTGACCTCGCCGGCGCTGTAGGTCGCGGCCTCCCAGCCCTTGTAGGCCCAGAGGGACGCCACGAGGCCGACGCCGAAGGCCCCGAGGAGAGGCAGGTTGAAGGGGCCGGGGCCGGGCTCGACGAAGTTGCGGACGTGGCCGTTGCCTTTGGTGAAGAAGAAGACGCCAATGACGATGATGCCGATGGCGCCCGTCTTGAGGTAGGTCGTCCAGTTCTGCAGCTTCGATCCCCAGCGGAGGCCGACGTAGTTGACGGCGCCGAGGAAGGCGACGAAGGCGGCGGCGATGAGCTTCTTCACGAGGGGGCTCATGTCGACGAAGCGCGGCAGGATGTTGTGGGAGAAGGCGACGGCGAGGGTGGCGATGGAGCCTGAATCGATGACCAGAAACAAGGTCCAGCCGAAGAGGAAAGAGATAAGCGGGCCGTAGGCCTCCCTGAGGTAGATATAGATTCCGCCGGCCTCGGGCATGGCCGCGCCGAGCTCGGCGAAGGCCACGGCGCCGAAGAAGCTGAACATGCCGCCGATGACCCAGACCGCGAGCATCAGGAGCGGCGCGGGCACGGCCGCGGCGATCTCGGACGGGGACAGGAAGATGCCCGAGCCGACGACGCCGCCGATGACGATCATGACGACGTCCCAAAGGCTCAGAATGCGCGGCAGCGCGATCTTGGTCCTGTCGACGACGGGGCAGGCGGGTGATTGCTGGGCCATGCGGTTCATCTCCTTCCGGGGGGATCGCTCATCGCGGGGGGATTCTAGCAGGAGCGGGAGAAAAGGGCAATCGCCGGAGGGCTACCTGATCCTGTCCATCATCCGGTACTGGATGGCCTCAGAGACGTGCGGCGTCGCGATCTCGCCGATCCCTTCGAGGTCGGCGATCGTCCGGGCGACCTTGAGGACCCGGTCATAAGCGCGGGCGCTGAAGCCGAGCTTGGTCACGGCCATCTCCAGGAGCTTCTCTGCTTCGGCCGGGAGGCGGCAGAACTCCTTGACCTCCTTCGGCCCCATCTGGGCGTTGGCGAAGATGCGGCGGCCGGCGAAGCGCTCGGTCTGCCGCTCCCTCGCCCGGGTCACGCGCGCCCGGATGGCCGCCGAGCTTTCGGCCGGCGTCCGCGAGACGATGTCGCGAAACTTGACCTCGGGGACCTCGAGCTGGATGTCGATGCGGTCGAGGAGCGGTCCCGAGATCTTCGAATAGTAGCGGGCCTTCTCGCTCTCGGTGCAGTCGACCTCCTTGCCGAGGAGGCCGCGGCGGACGTCGGCGCAGGGGTTCATGGCCGCCACGAGCATGAAGGCGGCGGGGAAGGTGACGGAATAGCCCGAGCGGGCGACCGTGACCTGGCCGTCCTCGACCGGCTGGCGCAGGTCCTCGAGGACGCGGCGCTTGAACTCGGGGAGCTCATCGAGGAAGAGCAGGCCGTGGTGGGCCAGGCTGACCTCTCCTGGTTTGGGGACGATGCCGCCGCCGATGAGACCGGCGTCGGAGACCGTGTGGTGGGGCGCCCGGAAGGGCCGCGTTCCGATCGTGCCCGAGCCCGCCAGAAGCCCGGCCGCGCTATAGACGCGCGTCACCTCGAGCATTTCGTCGTAGGACATGTCGGGGAGGATGGACGGCAGGCGGCGGGCCAGCATGGTCTTTCCCGCCCCGGGCGGCCCGACGAGGAGGACGTTGTGGCCGCCGGCCGCGGCCACCTCGAGGGCCCGCTTGGCGTGCTGCTGCCCCTTGACGTCCTCGAAGTCGACCGGATAGGCTGCCGAGGAGACGAGCTCCCGCTCATCGAAGCGGCAGGGCGCCACGTCCGCCGGCTCGCGGAGAAGGCGGACGACGCGGACGATGTCGTCCAGGGCGTAGACGTCGAGCTCGCGGACCAGGGCCGCCTCGCGGGCGTTGGCACCTGGCACGACGAGGCCGCGGAACCCGGCCCGCCGCGCCATCAGGGCGATGGGCAGGGCGCCGCGTACGGGCTTGAGCCGGCCGTCGAGGGCCAGCTCGCCGACGAAGAGATAATCCCGCAGGCGCGACGCCGGCACGACCTCGAGAAAGGCGAGGAAGCCGAGGGCGATGGGCAGGTCGAAGGCCGAGCCCTCCTTCCGCCTGTCGGCCGGGGCCAGGTTGATGGTGATGCGCTTGGACTCGAGGTCGTAGCCGCAGTTCTTGAGGGCGGCCCGGACCCGCTCTTTGCTCTCCCGTACGGCCGCGTCGGGCAGGCCCACGGTGACGAAGGTGGGGAACCCGGCGCAGATGTCGACTTCGACGTCGACGGGATACGCCTCGATCCCGTGCAGAGCGGCGCTCGTGACCTTGACCAGCATGGGGCCCGATAGATGAGACGAACGGGCGGGCGGATCTCTCTCAGCGGGAGGGATTACTTGCCGACGTATTCCTTGGACAGCTTCTCGAGCTCGTCCTCGATCTCTTTGCGGGACTTGACCACGACCCGGGTCGTATGCCCGGTCGGCGGACGCGCGGGTTCAGGCCCGCTTCCCCGGTTTTCGTCCCGGGCGGCCGGGGAGGGAGGGCCCGGTTCGGGCTCGGAACGGGGCCTGGCGCCGAAGAGCCTGTCCCGGACGACCGGCACGGTCAGCTTGGAGATCTCGCGAAGGGTCTCGAAAACGCCCACCCCGTTGACGGCCACGGCCTCGACGCAGGGCGAGTGGCGGGGATTGAGGAGGTTGTTAAAGGTCTCGACCGGGATGAGATAGTTGAGGTCCCTCTTGTTGTACTGGAAGACGAGGGGGATCTTCAGCAGGTCGATGTCGTTCTGCAGGCAGTTGCGCCGCAGCCCGTCGAAGCACTCGAGGTTGGCGTCGAGCAGAGGGATCTGCGAATCGGCGACGAAGACGATGCCGTCCGCGCCGCGCAGGACGCTCTTGCGTGAGGCCTCGTAGAAGACCTGGCCCGGGGCGGACATGAGCTGGAAGTGGACCTTGAAGTCGCCGATCATGCCGGCCCGGATGGGCAGGAGGTCGAAGAAGTAGGTCCGGTCGGTCTCGGTCTCGAGGCAGATGAGCTCGCCGCGGGAGGCGCTATCGAGCTTATAATAGATGTAGCGGAGGTTGGTCGTCTTGCCGCTCAGACCGGGGCCATAATAGACGATCTTGATGGCGATCGATTTTGTGGCGTAATTGATGAACGGCATGCGAGGTTCAACCCGGTTTAACCCATATTCACTAACATAGTCGCCGCACCAAGTCAATGAAGGCCGGGGGGCCGGGGAGAGACCCGCCTGCCCGCGGGCTGTGTTAGAATAGGGCCCGGAAGGCCGGAAAGGACGCCCCATGAAAGATATCCGCAAGAGGATCCGCATCGCCGTGATCGGCGGTAGCCGCGCCGGCCGGCAGGCCGTCGAGAACGCTTTCGAGGTCGGCCGGCTCATCGCCCGCTCGGGCGCGGTCGTCGTCTGCGGCGGGCTTGGCGGGGTCATGGAAGCGGCCTGCCGCGGCGCCCGCGAGGAGGGCGGCCTGGTCGTCGGCATCCTGCCGGGCGGCTCGGCGGCCGACGCCAATCCCTGGGTCGATATCCCCATCGCGACCGGCCTCGGCTACACCCGCAACGCGCTCGTCGTCATGAACGCCGACGCGGTCATTGCCATAGACGGCGAATACGGCACCCTCTCGGAGATCGCCTACGGCAAGATCCACGGCAAGAAGGTCGTCGGTCTCTGCACCTGGGACGTCAAGGGCATCGTCGCCGCGCCGACGCCGGAGGAGGCCGTCCGGATGGCCCTCGAGGGGCTGGCCGGGTGAGATGAAGAACTATATGATCGTCCTCGGCTACGACGGGACGGACTTCCGCGGCTGGCAGCGCCAGCCCGAAGGCCGGACCGTTCAGGGCGTCCTCGAGGAAGCGATCCGGAAGGTCACCCAGAAGAAGATCGTCGTCCACGGCGCGGGCCGGACGGACGCCGGCGTCCACGCCTTGGGACAGGTGGCCGGCTTTCGCGGCGCCTTCAAGCTCTCCGACGAGATCCTGCTGAGGGCGCTCAACGCCGTCCTTCCGGAGGATATCCGCGTCTTCTCCCTCGAAGAGGCGCAGCCGGATTTCCACGCCCGGCGCTCGGCCCGCTCGAAGGTCTACCGCTACCGGATCGTCCACGCCCCGCAGCCGAGCCCCCTCGACCGCCGCTACATCCTCCACTGGCCATATCCCCTGAAGCTCGGGAAGATGCGCGAGGCCGCCGCACTCTTCGTCAGGACGGCCGACTTCAGCGCCTTCTCCTCGAACCGCGACCGCTCCCCTGTCCGCACCGTCACCCGCTCGGAGCTGCGGAGGTCGGGCGACGAGATCGTCTATACGATCGAAGGGGCGGGCTTTCTTCGCTACATGGTCCGGACGATCGTCGGGACGCTCCTCGAGGTCGGGCGGGGGCGGATCGAGCCGGAGCAAGTGGAGGAGATCTTCCGTCTCAAGGACCGCTCGCTCGCCGGAGCGACGGCCGCGGCCAAGGGCCTGACGCTCGTCCGCGTCGATTACTGATCGAGAACAAGGGCCATAACGAAGGCGTCCTCGTCCGGCTTGGTGTAATAGTTCTTCCGCGTGCCCATGATCTCGAATCCCAGCTTCTTGTAGAGGGTCACGGCGGGCGTGTTCGATTGCCGGACCTCGAGGGTCATGAAGGCCGCTCCCGCCTCGCGGGTCCTGGCGATGGCGTAGCGCATCATGGCCTCGCCGAGGCCGAGGCCGCGGCAACCGGGGTGGACGGCGACGTTGTTGACCTGGACGTCGTCGCGGATCTGCCAGAAGATGATGTAGGCCACGACCTCGTCGCCGGGCCGGCGGACGGCGACCATGGGGAACGAGACCGAGGTGTTCTGGATCTCGCCCCGGAAGGTGTTGTCGCTCCAGGGATTGGAGAAGGACAGGACCTCGATCGCCCGGACCGCGGGGAGGTCGCTTTCCCTCATCCGGCGGATGAAATAGCGGTCCTCCCCTTCGATCAGGTTCGGCATGTCTCTTCGGCCTGCGACCTCCGGAAATAGAGCGGCTCGAGCGCGGCCGCGTCGATCCCCTTCCCGGCCCGGATGAGGCCGGCGCCGATCCGCCCGATCTCGGCGGCGATGAAGGGCGAGCGCTCGGGAAAGCGGGCCCTGTCCCCGACGTGGGGCATGAGCTTGGCTTTGTAAAGGGCCAGGCCGCTCCCGGCAAAGGCGATGACGCGCCCCGCGGGGAGGCGGGCGAAGAAGGCCTCCGGGTCGTAAGCGCCTTGGGGGATGATCTCGACGAGCCTCCCCTCCCCGGCCTCGAATAGCCCGGCGTAGATCTCCTCCTTCTTGGCGTCGAGGAGCGGGCAGACAAGAGGCGCGCCCTCGGTGGCGAGCTTCGTCGCGAGAGCGAGGAGCGTCGACACCGGCGCGATGGGCTTACCGGAAGCGAAGGCCAGGGACTTGACTGCGCCGACGCCGATGCGGATGCCGGTGAACGAGCCCGGGCCGGCGGCTACGGCGAAGGCCTCGACGTCCTTGATGTCCTTGGCCGAGGGCGCCGAGGAGGAAATCGATGGACCGGAAGAGGCGCGCCGAATGGGTCGCGGGCGATTCGACGTTAGCCTCGCCGAGGAGGGTCTCGTCCTCGAGGAGGGCGACGGAGCCGCCCGGCGTCGTCGTGTCGACCGCGAGGATCAGCATGGCCCCCCCCCGTAACTTGGGCTATTCGCGAGCCGAGGCGGCTGCAGATGCGAGGCGTCAAAGGGTGAAGCTGTACTCGGAGTACTGCGAACCCTTTGCAACGACGCAGATGCGGCCGGATAGGCTTGCCCGAAGGGTGAAAACGCCGGCTTTGGTTCTTCCTGTCTGAAGGAGAAATACGGCGTTTTCACGAATAGCCCAAGTTAGAGCTTGGCGGCGACAGCCCGGCCGATGTCGAGGCTCGTCGATTGGCCGCCCATGTCGTAGGTCCGCTCCTTCCCTTCCTTGATGACCTCGGCGACTGCGGCTTCGACAGCGGCGCCCTTGGCCGTCTCGCCGATCCAGTCGAGCATCATCTTGGCGGCCAGGATCGTGGCGATGGGATTGACCTTGTACAGGCCCGAGTACTTCGGGGCCGAGCCGTGCGTCGGCTCGAAGACGCCGTACTTGTCGCCGATGTTGCCGCTGCAGGCGAAGCCCAGGCCGCCGACGAGCTGGGCGGCCAGGTCGGAGACGATGTCGCCGAAGAGGTTCTCGGCGACGAGGATGTCGTAGTCGTGGGGGTTCTTGAGCAGCCACATGCAGATGGCGTCGACGTTGGCGTCCCAGAACTTGATGTCGGGATAGCCCTTGGCGACCTCGCGGGCCGTGTCGAGCATGAGGCCGCCCGTCTCGCGCAGGACGTTGGGCTTCTCGATCAGGGTGACCGACCTGCGGCCGTACTTGCGGGCGAAGTCGAAGGCGGCCCGGACGATGCGGGCGCAGGCCGGCTTGGTCATGATGCGCGTCGAGATGGCGATCTCGTCCGCGGGGACGTCCTTGAACCGCTTCATCTTGGGATTGGTCATGAGGGCGTCGCGGACGACCTGCGGGAGGGGGAAGAACTCGACGCCGGCGTACAGGCCCTCGGTGTTCTCGCGGAAGATGACGAGGTCGATCCCTTCCTTGTAATTGAGCGGGTTGCCGGGGTAGGCCTTGCAGGGCCGCAGGTTCTGGTAGAGGTCGAACTCCTGGCGCAGGCGGACGATCGGGCTGAAGTAGGACAGGCCCTGGCCCCGGAGCGACGGGTCGAGCTCGCGGTCGGCGTCTTCCTTGGGCTTGGAGGTGATGGCGCCGAAGAGGCAGGCGTCCGTCTCGCGGAGGAGCTTCAGGGTCCGGTCGGGCAGAGGGTTCCCTTCTTGGCACCAGAAATCCCAGCCGATATCGCCGTACGTGTAGGCGGCGTCGAGGCCGAGCTTCTCGAGGACGATCATCGTCGCTTCGACGACGTCCTTCCCCACCCCGTCCCCGGGGAGAATGGCGATCTTGTACTTGGGCATGGTCACTCCTGTTCTTCCTCGAGCTTGCGTTTGGTGTATTCGATGAGGCCCCCGGCCTCGATGATGCCGATGACGGAGGCCGGGAGCGGCAGAAAGCGGAAGGTCCCTTTGGCCGAGCGGATCTCGCCGCGGGCCAGGTCGATGTCGACGTGATCGCCCGTCTCCAGGCGTTCGACGGCCTCGTCGCTCTGGAGAACGGCCAGGCCGAGGTTGATGGCGTTGCGGAAATAGATGCGGGCGAAGGACTTGGCCACGACGGCCTGGACCCCGGCGGCCTTGAGGCAGGCCGCGGCCTGCTCGCGCGACGAGCCGCAGCCGAAGTTCTTGCCGGCCACGATGACGTCGCCCGGCTTGACCTTGGCGGCGAACGCGGGGTCGAGGTCCTCCATGGCGTGCCGGGCCATCTCCTCGGGCGGCATGATCTGGTAGGTGTAGCGGCCGGGGAAGATGACATCGGTGTTGACGTTGTCGCCGTATTTCCAGACGATGCCGTGGCTCATGAGAATTCCCTCGGGTCGGTGATCCGGCCGGTGACGGCCGAGGCGGCGGCCGTGGCGGGCGAGGCCAGGTAGATCTCCGAATCCCGGTGGCCCATCCGGCCGCGGAAGTTGCGGTTCGACGTGCTCAGGCAGACCTCGCCGGCGGCCAGGAGGCCCTCGTGGGCGCCGAGGCACGGCCCGCACCCGGAATTGAGGATGACGCACCCGGCGTCGACGAGCACGGCCAGGGCGCCGGACCCGAGCGCCTCCCGGTAGACCTGCCACGAGGCGGGGATGACGAGAACGCGCACCGACGGGTGGACCTTGCGGCCCTTGAAGATCGCGGCGGCGGCTTCGAGGTCCTCGAGGCGGCCGTTCGTGCAGGTCCCGATGAGGACCTGGTTGACGGGCTTGCCGGCCACGGCGGCGACAGGCTTGACGTTGTCGACGGTGTGGGGGCAGGCGATCTGGGGCTCGAGGCCGTCGAGGTTGACGGGAAGAACGGATTCGTAGCTCGCGTCGGGGTCCGATGAGAGGGCGACAAAAGGCCCCCGCGCCCGGCCTTCGAGCCACCTCAGGGCCTTGTCGTCGGGGGCGAAGTAGCCGTTCTTGGCGCCCATCTCGGCCGACATGTTGGCCAGGGTCAGGCGTGCCCCGACGCTGAAATCGTGAGCGGACGGGCCGGCGAACTCGACGGCCTTGTAGTTGGCCATCTCGGCGCCGTGGTCGCCGATGAGCTTCAGGCTGAGGTCCTTGGCGAAGACGCCCGGCGCCATCCGGCCGGACATGTCGATGCGCATGGTCTCGGGGACCCGCAGCCAGATCTCGTCGGTCGCCCAGATGCAGGCCGTTTCGGTCCGGCCGATGCCGGCGGCGAAAGCCCCGAGGGCCCCATAGCTCGGGGTGTGGGAATCGCTGCCGACGATGACCAAACCGGGCAGGGCAAACCCCTGCTCGGGCAGGACCTGATGGCAGATGCCGGCGTTGATGTCGAAGAAGTTCGGGATGCCCTGCTCGGCGACGAACTCGCGGATGGACTTGTGGTTCTGGGCGTACTTCTCGTCGGCGGCCGGGACGATGTGGTCGAGGACGATGACGATCTTCCCCGGCGCCTTGACCTTCTTGACGCCGAGCTTTCGGAACTCCTTGATGATGGCCGCGGAGTTGTCGTGGGACAGGACGTAGTCCGGCGAGACGGTGACGACCTCGCCGGCGCGGACGTCCTGGCCGGCCTTGCGGCCCAGGACCTTTTCCGTCAGCGTTCTGCCCACGATCGACCTCCTGGCCTCCCCATTTTATGGGCGCCCCGAGGTCTTGTCAACGCAGGCCTCCGGCGGTAGGGAGCGGTCTCTTGGGAGCAACCATCAGAAGTGCGGCGGAGCCCGGCGCACGGACCGGCGTGAAAAATCAGCGCGGCGAACGGAGATGATCCCGAGGCTATTCGAGCCAGACCTTGACGACGGCCCCGTCGTCCTCGATCTCGACGATGGCCATGGGGCCGGCCTTCTTCAGCTCCAGCCAAAGGGCCTTGAGGTCGACTTCGCACTTGCCGTACTTGTCGTTATCGATCTTGACGTGACGGGTATCGTCGCAGCTCAGGATGAGCTCGATCAGGGCGACGGGCAGGGTCAGCTTGACCTTCGCGTCTCTCGACTTGCTGTCCGTGATAAGGACTTTGAACCATCTGACCTCGCGGCCCTCGACGTATTCCGGGTTCGGGCTCTTTTTGACGGCGGCCTGGATGATCTTGAAGTCGTGGCGGTTGGCGGCAGCGGCCGGGAGGGCCACGGTGCCGAGCAGGAACAGGGCCAGGATGACGATAAGGGTTCTCTTCATGGGATCCTCCTCTTCAGTTCTTTCAATCGATCCAGATCTCGATGATCGTGCCGTCGTCCCCGGCGATGCGCAGGATGCTCTCCTTGGACTTGGCCAGCTCGTTCATGATCTTGTTGATGTCGTAGCCTTTCTTGCGGATGGCCGCCTTGTCGTCATCGTCCATGGCGCTCAAGGCCAGGTCGGCCAGGGCGAAGGGGATGTTGAGCGAGAACGCGGGCTCCTTCATCCCCGCCTTCCGGACGCGGATCCGGAGCAGACGGGCCGTAGTCACCGTCCGGGGCTTGCGCTCCTCGGCGGATTTCAGGCTTTCCGGCGACACGCGCAGGAGGGCGATACGGGCCCGGTCGAGGAGCTCCGGGTCCTTCTCGGACTCGACGATCCTCGACAGGACGTCCGCGGCCTTGGCCGCCTCCTTCTTGTCGGAAACGAGGCTCAGCTTGTAAGCCGCATAATAGCGGACGACCTTGTTCGGATGCTCCAGCCGGCTCTCGATCTCCCGGAGGGCGGAGTCGTTCCCCTCTTCGAAGAGGTCGAAGGCCAGGTCGACGATCGCGCCTTCGGATTCCTCGACGAGGCTTGGCTTGGCGTCGTCGAGCTTGATGTAGCTCTTGTAGGCGCGCAGGGCATCCCGCTCCCGGCCGCCGACGCCGCTCAGGCACTCTCCTTTATAGAAGAGGGCCTGGCCGGCGAGCGGGCTCGAAGGAAAGCGGTCGATGAGCTCGTCGATCTTGTCGAGCGCCTCTTTGAAGCTCTTGTCGAAGACGAGGAGCTTGGCCTCCCGGAAAAGGGAGTCGTCCGTCGCGGCCTGCGAATAGGCCGGGACGGCCGCCGCCCCCAGTCCGAGGACGAGGGCGAGACAGACGGTCAGGGCTATTTTTCTCATGTCAGACCCCGCTTTGCAGTTCTTTCTTGACCAGGTTTATCTTGAGGAGGAGCTGGCGCTCCTCGACGTAGCCCCGGATCCTGCCGAGCTCGGCGGCCGGCAGCTCGTCGTCGATCTGGGCGAGCTCGCGGAAGAGCGTCTCGATCTGGTCGCAGATGGCTTTAGCCTTGGCCATCTGGAACCTCTCCAGCTGGCCGTTGAGGTATTGCTTCTTCTGGAGGAGGTCCCGGGCCCTTTCCGAGCGGACGGACGACGGCACGACGGGGCCTTCGCCGGCCGATTCGAAGACGTCGAGGAGCACGTACTGGCTCTTCTCGAGGTAGTCCAACGTGTTCCGGCGGGCCATCTCGAGCTCGGCCCGGTCCAGGAATTCGCCCGACGCATAATAGGCGCTGTCGCGGCCGTCACGGACGCCCGGCGTCCTCAGCGCGAAGTACATGGCCGCGGCGCCGACCACGAGACCGGCGGCAAGACCGGCGAGGACGGGCTTCATCCGGAACGCGGCCAGCCAAGGCCACGGACGCGGGGCCGGGGCCCGGCGTGCGGCCTTGTCGCCGGCGGCGAGGGCCCGGTCGGCGATAACGGTGGGCAGGACGTCCCAGTTCACGGAAGCGGCGGCTTGGCGGATCTCGGACCTGACCGCCTCCGTTTCCCTGAGAAGCCGTTCGATCGCCTCGGCCTCGGCCCGGGGCTCCAGGTGCTTCTCCAGATGTTCGTCCATCGCCCGTCTCCTTCCCTCCTCCGCGTCTTCTGAGAGGAGGCCCGCCCAATCCGCCTTGGTCCTTTTGCGTCCGATCATGGTTCGATCCCCAATACCGGCGCCAGCCGTTTCCTGAGATTCTGAACGGCTTTAAAATGGAGTGACTTGGCCGTCCCGATCGAGATCTTCAGCGTCTCGGAGATCTCGTTGAACTGAAGCTCGTTGTAGTGCCTCATGATGAAGACCAGCTTCTGACGCTCGGCCAGCGTATCGACGGACCGGGCGAAGGCGGCGCGCAGGTCCGAGGAGGTCGAATCGCCGTCCCGGGCCGGCTCGGCGGCGACGGGGATCTCGTCCAGGGGCTTCGTCGTCTCCCATTCGCGCCGCTTCCGCTGGTGCTTCCTGTAGCTGTCGATGCTGATGTTCTTGGCCATCTGGAGGAGCCAGCCCTGGAAGGAGTTCCCGGGCCTGTACAGCCCGGCCTTCTGATAGAGCCTCAGGAAGGTCTCCTGGACCGCATCGAGGGCGTCCTCGCGGTCCCGGAGGATGGAATAGGCCATGACGAACACTTTCTGCTGGTAAAGCTTGACGATCGTCATGAAAGCCTCCCGGTCCCCCTCCTGGATCTTCTCGAGGAGAGAGGCGACCTCGGCCGCCTCGACCTCTCGACCCGCGGAGACTTCACTCATGGGACCTCTTAGCCTTCAACGAACTCCCGTCCCCTAAAGTTTACTCCCCCGAGAAAATGGGGACGCTTCTATTTATAAAAATAATGCATTTTTTTCGAAAATAGAAGCGTCCCCATTATGGAACCGTCCCACTTTACAAAATTGATGGAAATCGCCCCCGGGGCCCCCGCCCCGAGGGGAATGGGAAGAAAACAGCCTTCAGGAGGCGGCCTGGATTATTCACGAGCCGAGGCGGCCCCAGATAAGAAAACCGGCGTTCTTATGAATAGTCCGGGCTAGAAGGGCTTAAAACCCCTGCGGTCGCCTTCGCCGCCCCCGCCGCTGAAACGCCGCTCGCCGCCGGGCCTTTCGGCCCGAGGCCGGGCATCATTGACGATAAGCTTGCGGCCGTCGAACTCGGTGCCGTTGAGCTTGCCCTTGGCATCCTGCGCGGCCTCCGGAGTCGACATCTCGATGAAGCCGAAACCGCGGCCCTGCAGGATGTTGACCGAGGTAACCTCGCCGTGCTGTCCGAACAGCCGCTTCAGGGCGTCTTCGGTGGTCCTAAAGTTGAGGTTACCGACATAGAGCTTTGAAAAAGACATTCCCCACACCTCCTGTACCGTCCCAATTGTCCATATTTCAAAGATTGAAATCAAGCGTGATTCTGCTATAGTTTGGGGACCGGGAACGAGGAGCCGCCATGAAGAGATCCACCTACGTCATCCTGATCATCCTGTTTTTTGTCGTGCTGGCCGGAGTGGGGACGTTCTTCGTTCTCCTCGAGGACCTCGGGGGGCGGGCCGTCCAGGTCCCCGCCCGCGGCTATCTCGAGATCCCGCTCTCCGGCTCCGTCGCCGAGGTCGCCCCGCCCGACGCCCTCATCGCCTTCTTAACGGGGGCCCGGCCGCTCGCCCTCCATGACTTCTGGGAGAACATGCGCAAAGCCAAGGTCGACGACCGCATCCAGGCCGTCCTCCTCCGCCTCGGCCTCCTCCAGTGCGACTGGGCCAAGGCCTGCGAGATGCGCGACATCATCCTCGATTTCCGCCGTTCCGGCAAGAAGGTCTACGCCCTGATCGAGGAGGCCCCCGACTTCGACATGGAATATTACGTGGCCACGGCCTGCGACAGGATCATCCTCCACCCCCTGGGATGGCTCGGCGTCAACGGCATCGGCGGCTACGTCCCGTTCCTGAAAGGCAGCCTCGACAAGATCGGCATCCGGGCCGAGTTCGAGCACGTCGAAGAATACAAGACCGCCTACAACATGTTCACCGAAAAGGGGTTCACGCCGGCCCACCGCGAGGAAATGCAGTCCCTTTATGCCGACATCTTCGCCCAATACGTGGCGGCCGCGGCCCAGGCCCGCGGCAAGACCGAAGCCGAGTTCCGCGCCCTCATCGACCGCGGCTTTTTCCAGGGCGAGCAGGCCAAGGCGGCCGGCCTCGTCGACGACTGTCTTTACGAGGACGAGGTCCTGGCCCTCCTGCGCCGGGACGGGAGGACGGTCTCCCGGGTCCGGTTCGATGACTACACGCGCGTCAAGCCCGCATCGGTCGGCCTCGAGACGGGCGCCCACCGGGTCGCCTTGATCTACGCCTTAGGGACGATCATGACCGGCGAGAGCGTCTACCCGGTCATGGGCGGCTCGACCGTCGCCCGCTGGATCAGGACGGCCCGCACGGACCCCTCCGTCAAGGCCATCGTCCTGCGCATCGACAGCCCGGGCGGGTCTTCGGTGGGCTCGGACGTCATCTGGCGCGAGGTCGAATTGGCCAAGAAATCGAAACCCGTCGTCGTCTCCATGTCCGACGTGGCCGGCTCGGGCGGCTACTGGATCGCCATGCCCGCCACCAAGATCGTCGCCCAGCCGCAAACCCTGACGGGCTCCATCGGGGTCCTGGCCGGGAAATTCAGCATCGACGGCCTGCTCGCCAAGCTCGGCGTGACCTCGGAGAAGCTCGTCTTCGGCGAGAAGGCCGATGTCTTCTCGCCCTTCCGGCCGTTCACGGTCGACGAGCGGAAGGTCCTCAAGGACCAGATCCTGTGGACCTACGAGCAGTTCCTGAGCCGGGCCGCCGAAGGCCGGGCCTTGACCCGCGGCGACATCGACGCCGTCGGCAGGGGCCGCGTGTGGACCGGGCGCCAGGCCAAGGACATCAAGCTCATCGACGAGCTCGGCGGCCTGACCATGGCCCTGGGCATCGCCAAGAAAGAGGCCGGCATCAGCGCCGACGAGGACGTCCGCCTCGACGTCTGGCCCCGGAAGCGAACGTTCTGGCAGTCCCTCTTCGGCCGGCCCGGGATCGGCATCGACCTGAAGAGCGCGGCGGGGCGCAACACGGTGCTCGAAACGGCCCGCCTGATGAATCAGACCAAGATCTGGGCGATCATGCCGTTCTGGACGAAGCCGCAATAGAGGAGGCTCTTCTCCGGATTCCGGGAATCTCCTCTCTACGGCTTTGCTCGGGACTTGCCTCTGGCTCCCCGGCCCCCCGGGAACCAGTCGTCCGGTTCCCCCCGCTGCGCGGGTCCCCCCTCCACGGACGGGGATCTTCGAGGCAAAATCCCTCGCCGCCTCGAGAGGATTCCCGGAAATGGGAGAAGAACCAATAAAACCGGGGACATGTTCCCTCGATCTAGAAAGCAAACGACGACGGGCAGATCGTCTTGAATTCGCAGTTCGAGCAGCTGTGCCAATCCGGGCGGGCCTTGAAGTCGCCGGCCCGGATGCCTTCGCCCGCTTCGCGGATCTTCTCCGCCGCCCGCGCGAGCTCCTTCTGACCCTTCGCGGCGCGCCCGACGAGGTCGGATTCGAGGAAATGGAGCCGTGTCTCGAACGGCAGCATGCCCTCGGTCTTCAGGAACGCCAGGGCATAGACGTCCATCTGCAGGCTGTCGGCCGCGGCCCGGTCGGCCTCCTTTTGTGAGGCCGCCTCGGTCGTCTTGAAATCGATGATGACCGCTCCGGCCTCCTCGAAGTCGATCCGGTCGAAGCGGCCCGAGAAGCGCAGGCCGCGCTCCTGCCAGCGGAAGGGCCGTTCGAGGAGAGCCGGCCTCCGCCCCGATTCCTCTTCGCGCTTAAAGAAGAGCCGGAGGGCCCTCTCCCCCGCCGCCTTGCGCAGCTCCTCGTGTTCCCGGCTGAGGAAGCCTTCGTTGACCCAGTTCTTGCGGTACTCCTCGAGGACCGTCTCGATGTCGACGGCGCGGCCCGTCATGCGCCGCTTCAAATAGCCGTGGATCGTCTCGTGGAGGACGCGGCCGAAGACGATCGCGTGGTGGGGCAGGACGGGCACCCGCATGTCGTGGCGGAACTTGTACTTGAGCGGGCAGACGAGGTAATCCTCGACCCGGACGAAGCTCAGCCGGAGCGTCCCGGCCGGCCGGACCGAGGCCGGCGTCTTCGGCCGCCCCGTCGCCAGCGCGTAACGGCGGATCTCCTCGAGGACCGAGGCCTTGAGGACATCCTCCGGCATCTTGGGGATGTCGAGGGCCTCGAGGACGAAGGGGCTGACCTTCTTGAACCGCCGCGTCCCGTAGTCCCTGGCCCAGGTCATGGTGAGGGCCCGGCGGGCCCGGGTCATGGCGACGTAAAAGAGGCGCCGTTCCTCCTGGAGGTAGTTCTCGCGCCCCGGCAACGTCTCCTTGAGCACACCATCGGGGACGGGGATGCGGTCGCGCCGCTCCCGGCCGGGGAAGCGGTCCTCGATGAGGCCCACGAGAAAGACCGTCCCGAACTCGAGCCCTTTGGCCTTGTGGACGGTCAGGACGTTGACCGCGTCTTCGTCGAGCTCCGCCTCGGACGTCGCGGGATTGTCACCGACCTCGGCGAGGAGGTCGAGATAGCGGGCGAAGGACCGGATGGAGTCGTTCTCGACGAGCTCCGAGAAGCCCTTGATCTTGTCGAAGAAGAGCCGGACGTTCTTGACCCGGGCCTCGGCTTCCGGGGTCATCGGGCAGACGAGGCTCTTGAGATAGCCGCTCTTTTCGAGAAAGGCATAGACGACCGCGCCCGCGTTCTTTGTCCCGGCCAGGTCGACGAAGGCCACGATGTCGGTGAAAATGCGCTTGACCGTCGCCTCGGTCTCCGGGCCGATCTCGACCGGGCTCGTTCCGTCCGCGATGGCCTTGAAGACGCCGTGGAGGCTGAGGTTTTTCTTCTCGGCGTAGCCCGCGATCCGGCTCATATCGTACGGGTCGGCCTTGTAGACGTCCGAAAGGGCGAGATAGAAGAGGTCGCGGCTGTTCTCGAAATCCGTCAGGGCCCGGATGAAGGCGACGATGACCTTGATCTCCTCCTGCTGGTAGAGGCCCCGGCTGCCGGAGAAGCGGAAGGGGATCTGCTTCATGTTGAAGGAGCGCAGGTACGGGTCGGCGTCGGCGTTGCGGCGGACGAGGACGGCCACGTCCCGCCAGTCGGCCCCGCCGGCCCGGATCTCGAGGACGCGGTCGGCCACGGCGTCGGCCTCGTGGCCGACCGTGTCGAACGACAGCATGTGGATGCTCTTGCCGCGGCCGCGGGCGGCGGCCCGGAGCCGTTTGTCGACCTTGTCCTTGAATTCGAGCCGGTTCGGGTTGTTGTGCTGGATGAGCCGGTAGGAGGCGTCGAGGATGGGCTGGGTCGAGCGGTAGTTCCGCGTCAGGACGATCCGCTTCGCCTCCGGGAAGACCTCCTCGAACCCGAGGATGTTGCTGAGCGAAGCGCCGCGGAAGCGGAAGATGCTCTGGTCGTCGTCGCCGACGACGGTCAGGTTCCGGTGCTCCGCGGCGAGCATCTTGACGAGCTCGAACTGGACGAAGTTGGTGTCCTGGAACTCGTCGACGAGGATGTAGCGGTAGCGCCGCCGCAGCTCATCGAGGACCGCGGGCCGGCGCCGCAGGAGGTCGACGACGAGAGTCACCTGGTCCTCGAAATCGATGAGGCCCTGGGCGCGCAGGAGCTTTTCGTAGGCGTCGAATACGCGGGCGATTTCCAGGTGCTTGCGGGCCGTTTCCCTCTCGGGCTCTCCCGAGGCCGCACGGCCGAGCTCGGCGGCATAGCGGAGATAATCCTCGGGCCGGACGTCCTCCTGCTTCAGCCGGCGGATGGCCTCGAGGACTTCCTGGATGTGCCGCGTCGGCTGGCCGAGCGGCCGGTAGTAGTCGAGCGGCAGGCGGAAGAGGTTCTCGCGGAAGAAGATGGCCTGATCGACGTCGGCCAGGAGCCGGAAATCAGGCGGATAGCCGGCGTCGAGGGCATAGTCGCGAAGGACGCGCTCGCCGAACGAGTTGAACGTGCTGATCTCGGCGAAGGACGACGTGTAGGGCACGAGGACATCGACCCGGGCCTCCATCTCGTTGGCGGCCTTTTCCGTGAACGTGACGGCCAGGATCTCGTCGGGGCGGGCCGCCTTGGCCGCGATGAGCCGGGCGATGCGGTGGGTGATGACCTTGGTCTTGCCCGTCCCGGCCCCGGCGACGATGAGGAGCGGCCCTTTGCCGTGCAGGACGGCCTGGCGCTGGGCCGGGTTGAGGCCTTCGAGGAGGGCCCGTTCCCCCGGCTGTCGACCGATCCTGGCAGGCCGGGGCATCTACTTCTTGTTCTTGTCGAGGGGCGGGCCGGGGTCGACGACGACCTTCTCGCCGGGCGCGACGAGCCCGAGCTTCTCCCGGGCGGCCTTTTCGACGGCGCGCGGGTCGGTCTCGAGACGGCGGATCTCGGCCGCAAGCCGGTCCCGCTCGGCTTCGAGCTCGCGGATCTTCTCCGAACGGGCCGCGAGCGTCCGCCGGGACTGGCGGAGCTCCATGACGCCTTTCTTGCCGAAGAAGGCGGTGACGATCAGGATGAGCAGGAAGCAGGCTGCGGCGATGACGATGATCTTCTTCTTCACCGGACCGCCTCCAGCCCCTTTTTCAGGAGGGCTTCGACTTCCTCGCAGGATTCCGCTTCGGCGTAGCAGCGGATGAGAGGCTCGGTCCCCGACAGCCGGACGACGACCCAGCGGCCCCCATCGAAGTCGAGCTTGAGGCCGTCAAGCGTTTCCGCCGCTTCGACTTTGCGGCGCCCCAGCTTGGAAGGCGGGTTCTGGATGAGGGCCTTCAGCTTCTTGACCCGCTCCGGCGTCAGAGGCAAGGTCCGCTGGCCGCTGGTCACGGTCCCGTACTCCTTGAACAGGTCGTCGCGCAGGGTCCCGAGGCTCCGGCCGGTCGCGGCGATCATCTCGGCGACGAGCAGGCCGGCGAAGATGCCGTCCTTTTCGGGGAGGTGATCTTTGACGGCGATGCAGGCGCTCTCCTCGCCGCCGAACATGATCCGGCCCTGCAAGTAGAGCTCGGCCATGTACTTGAAGCCGACCTTCGTCTCCATCAGCGGAAGGTCGTGCTTGCGGGCGATGCGATCGAGGAGGTGGGTCGTCGTGACCGATCGGGCCACCCCGCCCCGCCAACCCTTGACCTCGACGAGATAGCGGAGCAGCAGGGCCAGGATGATGTTCGGGTGGACGAAGACGCCCTTCTCGTCGATGATCCCGAAGCGGTCCCCGTCGGCGTCGGTGGCCAGGCCGAGGTGGCAGCGGGCCTTGACGACATGGGCCTTGAGCTCAACCAGGTTCTCCTCGGTGCAGGAAGGGCTGACGCCGCCGAAGTAAGGGTCGATGTAGCCGTGGAGGCCTTCGACCTCGACGCCGTTCTCCTCGAGGATCTCGTCGAGGTACTCGCGGCTGGTGCCGAACAGGGGGTCGGTCGCGACCTTGAGACCGGCCTTGCGGATGACGTCGAAATCGATCTTGCCCTGGAGATAGGCGAGATAATCGGCCTGGAGGTCGATGCGGGAAACAGTCTCGTCCAAGAGGTGGGTCGTCAGGGCGGAGAAGCCGGGCATGAGCCGGCGGGTCTCCTCTTCGATGGCGTCCGTCACCTCGGGCAGGGCCGGCGCCCCGGTCGCCGTATTGAACTTGAGTCCGTTGTACTGCGGCGGATTGAACGAGGCGGTGAAGTTGATGCCGCCCTGGCAATGGCGCTTGATGATCTGGCAGGCCAGGGCTTGGGAGGGCGCGTCGCGGTCGGCCAGCAGCACCCGGATCCCGTTGCGGGCCATGAGCTTGGCCGCTTCCAGGGCGTAACGGTCCGACAGGAAGCGGGTGTCGTAGCCGACGACCACCGTGATCGGGTCGTCCCCGTGCCTGGCTTTGAGGTAGTTGGCGGCGGCCTGGATGACGACGCGGACGTTGTGGAAGGTGAATTCCTCACCCATCACCCCGCGCCAGCCGGAGGTGCCGAATCGGATCATCATCGCCCAAAAATTAGCACAGTCCCCCCCGAAAAGCAACGGAGGAGGCCGTCCTTGAGATAATGCGGAGGGCTATTTCTTTTTCTTCAGGATCTCGCCGGTCATGGGGACGAAACGGACGTCGAGGACCTGCTCGATCACGGGCTTGCCGCTCTGCTTCGTGACCACGGTCAGGCGCTGATAGGTCGCGGGATCGCCGAGCGGGATGACCAGGCGGCCACCCTCGGCCAGCTGGGCGAAGAGGGCCGGGGGGAGTTCCGGCGCGGCGGCCGTGACGATCACGCCGTCGAACGGGGCTTCGTCGGGCCAGCCGAAAAAGCCGTCGCCGGCGCGGACGTGGACGTTCCCGAAGCCCAGGCGTTCGAGCGTCTCCGCGGCCTGTCGGGCCAGCGTCCCGTCGATCTCGATGCTGAAGACGCTCCCGGCGATCCGGCCCAGCACGGCCGCCTGGTAGCCGGAGCCCGTGCCGACCTCGAGGACCTTCTCGCCGCCCTTGAGGGCCAGGCTCTCCGTCATGAGAGCGACGATGTAGGGCTGGGAGATCGTCTGTCCTTCGCCGATCGGAAGGGGACGATCCTCATAGGCCTGGCCGGCCGTGTCGGCGGGAACGAAGAGGTGCCGGGGGACCTCGGACATGGCTCGGAGGACCAGGGCGTCGCGGATCCCGCGGGCCGCGATCTGGCGGGCGACCATGGTTTTGCGCAGGCCAGCGAAGCCGGCGGCGTCCTGCGAAGCGCCCCGACACGCCAAAACCGCCGTCCCAAGCGCCAAAAGCATCACCCCTAGCGGTGACAATAGGTTAGCCCGGCGATGATTTTTGGCCCTCCCACCCGGCTCCCCCTCCCCAATCAAGACGCCCATAAAGACCCCTTTCTCCCCCGATTATGGCATATTTCGACCCTCATGACCAGGCCCCCGAAGAGGGCTTCCGCCCCGAGAATATTCGTTGACAAGCCTCTTTATTTTTGATATTTGGATAATCAAGCGTGATGAGGAACTAACTAAGAGTCCAGATGCCGGAAACGAGCGCCATCTACCCCGGATCCTTCGACCCTATCACCAACGGACATGTGGACATTATCGAGCGCGGGCTCGAGGTCTTCGACCGGGTCGTCGTCGCCGTCCTTAAAAACCCCAAAAAGCGCCCTCTCTTCGCGACTAAAGAGAGGGTAAGAATGATTCAAGATATTTTCGCCTCGAAAAAAGAGGTCGAGGTCCGGGCCTTCGACGGCCTCCTCGTCGACTTCGCCCGGGCCCAGGGGACGCGTGTCGTCATCCGGGGCCTGCGGGCCGTCTCGGACTTCGAATACGAGTTCCAGATGGCCCTGATGAACCGGAGCCTGGCCCCGGACATTGAGACGTTCTTCATGATGCCCAGCGTCCATTATACGTTCCTCAGCTCGAATATGGTCCGCGAGATCGCCGGCCTCGGCGGCTCGGTCGAGGGCCTCGTTCCCGGGCCGGTCGTCCGGAAGCTCCGGAACAGGTTCCACGGGTCTAAGAAGGTCCAAATTCCATAAAGGCAGGCCAACAATGTTCGGACTCTCTCGAGAAAAAAGCGTGGTCGGGTTGGACATCGGTTCCTACTCCGTCAAGGCCGTCGAGCTCCGCCCCCGGAAAAGGGGCGGCGATGAAGTCTGCGAGCTCGTCAAGATCGGCTACGAGCCGCTGCCCCACGACGCCATCGTCGAGGGGACCATCATCGATTCGGCCGCGGTCGTCGAGACGATCCGCCTCCTCTTCGAGGAGAACAAGATCTCGACCAAGGACGTGGCCATTTCGATCTCCGGCAACTCCGTCATCATCAAGAAGATCTCCCTCCCGGTCATGGAGAAGCAGGAGCTCGCCGAGAGCATCATCTGGGAGGCCAAGCACAACATCCCCTATCCCTACGAGGAGACCAACGTCGACTACGCCATCCTCAAGCCGTCTCGGACGACGGACGAGAAGAACCTCGACATCCTTCTCGTCGCCGCCAAGAAGGACAAGATCGCCAATTACAGCAACGTCATCAACCAGGCCCGCAAGAACCTGCAGAGCATCGAGGTCGATGTCTTCGCGCTCCAGAACGTCCTCGAGGTGTGCTACCCCGATATCTTCGCCAGCAAGACCCTGGCCCTGATCAACATCGGGGCCAACATCACCAACGTCGTCATCGTCGAGCGGGGCACCCCCCAGCTCTTCCGCGACCTGTCCCTGGGCGGCTTCTTCTTCACCGAGAACATCCGCAAGGAGCTCGGCATTTCCTTCGAGGAGGCCGAGAAGCTCCTCAAGGGCATCCCGGGGAAGTCGACGACGCCGGACCAGTTCGCGACGCTCCTGTCGATGAACGTCCGCGACCTCCTCGACGAGATCGAGAAGACCTTCTCGTTCTATGAGGCCTCGGAGAAGCGGGAGAGGAAGATCGAGCAGATCGTCCTCAGCGGCGGCCTGGCCAACGTCATGAACATGGTGAGCGCGTTCGAGACCAAGTTCCGGATCAAGACGGAGATCCTCAATCCCTTCCGCAATATCCGGGTCGACGACAAGAAGTTCGACGCGGTCTACTTCACCGACATGGCGCCGATCTTCGGGGTCGCCGTCGGCTTGGCAACCCGAAAGCTGGAGAAGTAACCATGATACGGATCAACCTCCTCAAGCCGGAATCGAAGGACATCAGGGATCAGGTCGCCGCTCCGGGCGCCGCCGAGGAAGTCGGCGGCAAGAAGGGGCCGAACGTCGGCAACCTCATCTTCCTGGCCCTCGTCATCGCGCTCGGCGCCATGTTCTTCTTCCAGAAGAAGGCCTTCGACAGGGAGAACGCCCTCCTCGCCACGGCCAAGCAGGAAAAGAGCAAGCTCCAGTACGTCGAGGCCAAGCTCGCGGAGCAGCAGAAGGTCCGCGCGGCGCTCGACCAGAAGATCACGCTCATCGAGACCCTCAACGCCCAGCGCGACCTGGCCCCGCGGCTCATGGATGAGTTCAGCCGGCGGCTGCCGGAGTGGGTCTGGCTGACCGAGGTCGTCTACGACGCCAAGGGCATCCAGATCAAGGGGCGGGCCCTGTCGAACAACCTCGTCGCGGACTACATCTCCGGCCTCGAGGCCAGTCCCCAGATCATGAACGTCAACCTCGTCTCCTCGACCCAGCGGACCGTCCAGGGGGACCAGTACCTGGAATTCTCGCTGCGGGCCGTGGTCGAGAAAAAGCCCGAGCCCGTGCCGGCCGCCCCGGCGCCGGAGCCAGCCGGGAAAGCCGCCGGCAAGAAAGGGGTGCAGCCATGAAAAACTGGCCCTGGTACGGATATCTCATCTTCGCCGTCCTCATCTTCGCCCTGGCCTTCATCTTCTACTTCAAGCCCCAAAACGCCAAGCTCAAGGTGCTGACGGCCGAACGGGTCAAGGTCGAGCAGGAGGTCCAGAACCTGAAGCAGAAGAAGCGGGAGCTGGACAAGATCGAGGCCGACATCGTGGCCATGACCGCCAAGCTCAAGACCCTCGAGGTCAACATCCCCCAGCGGAAAGAGATCGCCGACATCCTGCGGCAGATCCAGGCCCTGGCCTACGACTCGCGGCTCGACGTCCTCCGCTTCGCGCCGGGGAACGAGATCAACAAGGACTTCTACGCCGAGTGGCCCATCCCCATCCAGGTCTCCGGGAACTATCATAGCCTCGGTTTCTTCTTCGACAAGCTGAGCAAGTTCGCCAGGGTTTTCACGATCGAGAATTTCACCGTCAAGGCCCTGACCCGCCAGACGGACCTGAACACGGTCTCCGCCAATTGGACGGCCAAGACCTATTTCTTCTCCGAGACGCCGGCCGCCGTGCCGGCCAAAAAGCAAGCAGTGAGGCCCAAGCGATGAAAAAAGCCGCCTTCCTCTTCCTTTGTCTGATCCTTGCGGGCCTGGCCCCCCTCCTCGCCCAGGAGACGACGACGGCTCCGCCGCCGACCGGGACCGCTCCGGCCCTGACCGTCCAGACGGGCTTCACCTACAACCCCGAGGGGCGCCGGGACCCGTTCAAGAACCTCCTGGCCGGGCGAGACATGCGGGAGAAGGCCGCGCTCGGTGACGAACAGATCTTCATCGACGACCTCGTCCTCTTCGGCATCGTCAAGAACAAGAACGTCTTTACCGCCCTGATCGGCATGCCGCAGGGCTTCCCCATGTTCGCCAAGGTCGGCGACAAATTCGCGGACGGGTACGTCCTGTCCATCAGCGAGACGCAAGTGGTCCTGCGGAAGACCCACGAGCGGGGGATCCCCCTCATGAGGCCGAGAGATATCATCAAGGAAATCACGGAGGAGCTGTAACATGAAAAAGAGAATCCTGCCGGCCGCACTCGCCGGGCTGTGTGTGTTAATGCTCTCCGCCCTGTACGCTCAGGGCCCGGCCCCCGCCGTTCACATCAGCAAGATCCAGGTCCAACCGGGCACGCTTTCGACGAAGCTGGTCCTCGAGACCGACGGACCGCTCGCCGTGGACAGGGCCTATTATGCGGCCGAGACGCCCCGGACGCTCATCCTCGACCTGGCCCGGGCCTCGACGGCCGCCGTGCCGGCCCTCCCCTCCTCCGGTTCCGGGCTCGTCCGTGACATTCAGATCGAGAAGGCCGGCGCCGACGCTCTGCGGCTCCTCGTCCGGCTGAACGAGCGCGTCCCGGCGCGGATCGTCCGCGAGGCCGGGCGCACCGTCGTCGAGCTCAACGGCATCCAGAGAGGCCAGACGGGTTACATCATCGACGCCGCGACCCAGGCCGCCCTCGACGGCAAGGCCAAGAGCGAGATCCTGCTCAGCAAGGTCGATACGGCCGCCGGGGCGGAGGCCATCTCCGTCAAGGCCGCCCTGACAGGGGCCGTGATCACCCAGGTCTTCGCCCTGGAGAATCCGCCTCGCCTCGTCGTCGACCTCTTCGATACCCTCCTCGCCGCCAAGTCCGACGTCTGGCCGATCGACGACCCGAGGTCCACTGTCCAGAGAGTCCGGGTGGCCCAGTTCCAGACCGCCGGCCCGCGGCCCATCACCCGCATGGTCTTCGACCTCAAGGAGCCCGGGCTCTACGCCCTCGACTCCGGCAGCGACGGCCTCGTCGTGTCCTTCTTCCCGGCCGCCGCGTCGGCCCCGGCCACTCTCGTTCAGCCGGCCCCGTCGTCGGTGCCGGCGCCCGTGCCCGCGCCCGTCCGGACCGAGCCCGCGGCCCCGAAGTTCGAGCCCGTCGCCGCCGCCCCCAAGACCGAGACCAAGACCGAACCGAAGACGGAGCCCAAGGCCCCGGCCAAGGCCGAAGCCAAGGAGGTCCCGGTCACGACGATTTGCCCGCCCGAGTCGGCCGCCCCGGCCCCCGCCCCGCGGCAGGCCGAGCCGCAGGCCGTCGTCGTCGACGACCAGAAAGTGAAGTTCCAGCCCCGCACGATCTCAGGGGAAGAGGAAAAGTACACCGGCGACATCCTCAGCTTCAGGCTCAAGGACTCCGACCTCAGGGACGTCGTCCTCTACCTGGCCGATTTCGCCGGCCTGAACGTCGTCTTCGACCCCGATGTCCGGGGCCAGGTTTCGGTCAACCTGCAGGACGTTCCCTGGGACCAGGCCCTCGACATCATCCTCAAGCAGAACAAGATGGGCAAGACGATCGAAGGCAACATCCTGCGGATCGCCCCGATCACGGTCCTGACGCGCGAGGAGGAGGAGACGCGCCGGCTCAAGGAAAGCAAGGAGCTGTCCGGGCCGGTCATGGTCAAGACGATCACGCTGTCCTACTCCAAGGCCAAGGACGTCGCCGCGCTCCTCAACTCCAAGATCTCGTCCCGCGGCGAGATCATCGTCGACGACCGCACCAACACCTTGCTCATCTCGGAGGTCCGCGACAAGCTCGATCTCCTCGAGAAGCTCATCACGGTGGTCGACACGCCGACGCCCCAGGTCTCGATCGAGGCCCGCGTCGTCGAGGCCTCGGCCACGTTCGTCCGCAACCTCGGCATCCAGTGGGGCTTCCGGGGGATCGCCGACCAGTTCTACGGGAACGCGACGAACCTCCAGTTCCCGAACAGCGTCCTCGTCGACGGCGCCATGATCCCCCAGGGCATCGTCACCAAGGGCATCGGCGGTCCGCTCGGCGGCTACGCCATCAACCTGCCCGCGCCGGCCTTCAATTCGGCCCTGGGTTTCTCCTTCGCCAACGTCCTCGACACCTTCCGCGTCGACATCGCCCTGTCAGCCCTGGAGACGGGCGGCGACGGCAAGATCATCTCCCGGCCCTCGGTCGTCACCCAGAACAACCAGCAGGCCGAGATCATCCAGGGCCGCCAGATCCCTGTCCAGACGGTCGCCAACTTCACCGTGACCACGCGGTACGTCAACGCGGCCCTCGAGCTGCGCGCGACCCCGCAGATCACGGCCGAGGGGACGATCATCATGAACATCGAGATCCAGAACAACGCGGCCGACTTCGCCAACCTCGTCAACGGCATCCCCCCGATCACGATGCAGAGCGCCAAGACGACGGTCATGGTCCCCGACGGCGGGACGACGGTCATCGGCGGCATCTACCGGACGGAGGATTCGGTCACGCGCGAGCGCGTGCCCTTCCTCCATCAGATCCCGATACTGGGCAACGTCTTCAAGAACTTCGCCCGGACCAAGCAGAGCCGGGAGCTGCTGATCTTCATCACGCCCAGGATCATCAAGTAACAGGAGAGAACGAGCCATGAAAAAGACCACACCGACTCTCAAGGTCCTGGCGGTCGCGGCCGCCTTCCTCGCGCTGGCCGGGTGCAACAGCATATCGCGCACGACGCAATCCAGCAGCATCATCGTCATCCAGAGCCTCACCGGCACGACGGTCGCCGGCGACGAAGTGGCTTATCTGCAGTCCGATGTCATCGACGCCGACGGCCTCGTCCGGGTCAACAACGCCACGGCCAACATCATCGTCCGGCTGGTCAATCCCGACCCGATCGATCCGCCCTCGCAGTTCAACGACGTCCTCCTGACGAACTACCGCGTCACCTACGAGCTTCCGACGGGCCCGGGGACGCCGGGCACGGACGTGCCGCTTCCCTTCGACGGCAACTTCTCGACCGTCCTCTGCGAGGTCGACAATCAAACCGCCGTGCCGTTCGTGGTCGTTCTCGAATCGGCCAAGCTGGCCGCGCCGCTCGTGGGCCTCGTCGGTACGAACACGGTCCTCGAGCGGAAGGCCAAGATCGAGATCTTCGGTCACGACCTGACGGATCATCCGGTCACCGCGACCGGCTACCTGACGATCTATTTCGCCGATTACCAGGTCGCTCCCGCGGTCAAGAAGTAAGCTTCGATCCCGCGTCACTCACGGGGCCCGTCCCTCCGGGACGGGCCCTTTTTTTCGGGGAGGGGGTTCAAGAAGGGGTCAAACCTTAAATCTTATAATTGTCTGGTCCTGCCGAACTGATTCCTGCAGACAGGGGGCAAAAATTATAAGATTTAAGGTTTGACCCCTTCTTATTCGCGGAACGGGGAGTAGCTGAAGACGACCGTCTTCTTCAGGTGGATCTTGGGCAGGGCGTCGAGGAGGGCGCGGTCGATGGTCTCCCGCTCGGCGGCTTTGAGGATGAACTGGACCCGGGAGATATCGCGGACGCGGGAGACCGGCGCGAAAGCCGGGCCCAGGACCTCGAGCGCCGGGGCGTGCTTCCGGAACAGGCCCCGAAGATCCCGCGATCGGGCGCCGAGCGAACGGACGTCCCGCCCCTGGAGAAGGACCTCGGCCAGGGATGCAAACGGCGGGTAGTTCAGTATCCGGCGGAACTCGATCTCTTTTTCGAAGAACGCGCGGTAATCGCCCTCCGCGGCCGCGGCCACGGCGAAGTGGGTCGGCGCCGCCGTCTGGATCACGCCCTCCGCGTCGGGGGCATCGCAAAGGAGGTCCAGCATAGCCGACACGGCCTCGAAGGTCTTCTGGCCGGCGCGATAGTCGGAGAAGCCGAGCAGATACTCGGGCCGGAGAATGGCCACGAGCCCGGTCTTCGGCACGCCGGCCTGGTGGACAAGAAGCTGGGTCGCGACGAGGAGAGGTGTCCGGCCTTTGGCGAAATCCGCCAGGATGCGCTCGCGGTCTGCGGGCTTCGAGGCCGTGTCCGCGTCGAAGCGGGCGATGCCGGCGCCGGGGAAGAGCCGGCCGAGTTCCTCCTCGACGGCCTGGGTCCCGGCCCCCCTGCGGACGACGGCTTCCCCGCCGCACCCGGCACACCCGTGGCGTGCGTCCACGGCGAAATTACAATAGTGGCAGATGAGGCGATCGTCGGTCTTGTGGTAGACGAGGGCGATGTCGCAGCGCGGGCACCGGGGCGCGCGGCCGCAGCCAGAGCACACGATCTGCGCGGCATAGCCCCGCCGGTTGAGGAAGAGGATGGCCGGCTGCCCCTTCTCCAGGTTGGCCCGGAGCTTGCGCTCGAGCTCACGGGAGACGATGGGCCGGTCGCCGGTGTGATCGACGATCGTCACCGCGGCCCGCCGCGGCTCTGTCCCCAGGTCGACGAGGATCCCGAGCCGCCGGGCCTCGTCGAAGGCCTCGACGGTCGGCCGGGACGATCCGAGGACAGCGACGGCCCCCTCGGACCGGGCCCGGAGCAGGGCCCCGCGCCGGGCATCATAAGAGGGGTTCTCGGCCTGGAAATAGGACTCCTCCTGCTCGTCGTCGACGGCGATAAGGCGCAGCGCCCCGGTCTCCAGGAAGAGTGCCGAGCGTGTCCCGGCGACGAGCGAGGCGCGGCCGCCTCGGAGCGCCCGCCAGGCCTCCTCCCGCTGCTTATCGGTCATCCGGCCGTGAAAGACTACGGCCGTCCGGCCGTAGTCCTTCTTGAAGCCGGAAACCAGCGTTTCGGAAGGGGCCGCTTCGGGATGGAGGTAGAGGACGCGGCCGCTGCCCATAACAGCCCGGCGCACCAGGGACCTGAAGGCCGCCCGCCGCTGGGATGCCGAGCCGAAGAGATACCAGGCGCCGGAGCGCCCGTCGACGATGGCCCTCTCCACCGGTTCCAGGGACCCGGCCTCGCGAAGCACATCCGGGAAAGCCAGCCCGAGCTGGATCGCCGCGTCCGCGCCGGCCGCCGCCTTGGGCGGCAGGACGGGGGCCGCGGTCTTCCTCTCGACAGTGACGTAGCCCGACTTCTCCATCCGGGAGACGAGGCCGGCGACGTCGCTCCCTCCGAGCTTTCTCCGCAGCGACAGGGGGCTCCGGCCCTTCGGCGCGCCCGCCAGCGCCTCGGCCAGCAGCCGGGCCTTCGGGCCCAAGGCCGCCTTGTCCAGGGCCTCGCGTCCGGCCGGGGTCAGGACGACGGTGATCTTGGTCCGCTCCGCGAGGGACGGGGGAAGCGCGGTCTGAAGGATGTCGCCCCACGAGGAGTGGAATTCGGCGCTCAGACAGCCGGTGAACTCGAGGAAGCGCTCGTCCCGGAAGGGCCGGTCGTCGAGGACCTTGATGAGGTCCTTGACCTTGATCCCGGCCCCGGGCGGCTCCGCCGTGACCGCGACGATGTAGCCGTTCTGCCGGCGCGGGCCAAGCGGGGCGACGACACGCGCGCCAGGCCGGGCGGCGGCGCGGAACGCTTCGGGGACAGCGTAGAGGAAGGACTGGTCGAGGGGGAGCGGAAAGACGACCCGGGCGAACACGGTCATTTTCTGCCGAGCAGGACCATGACCTTCTGCATGTCCTCCCAGACCATGCGCTTGAGCTCCCGGTTGCCCTCGTTGCGGACGAGGTACGACGGATGGAAGGTCGGCATGACTGGAATGCCCCGGTAATCGCCGAAACGCCCGCGCCGGGCCGTCATGCCCTCGCGGCCGGGCGCGAAATAGTCCGTCGGCGTCCGGCCCAGCGTGACGATGACGCGCGGCCGGATGAGCTCGATCTGGCCGATGAGATAGGGCGAGCAGGTCTCCATCTCCTCTTGGTGGGGCACGCGGTTTTCCGGAGGGCGGCACTTGACCATGTTGGTGATATAGACCTCATCCTCGCGGAAGGTCATGGCCGCGATGATCTTGCGCAGGAGCTGCCCGGCGCGGCCGACGAACGGCCGGCCCTGGGCGTCTTCATCGCGGCCGGGCCCCTCGCCGATGAACATCAGCTCGGCCGAGCGGTTGCCCTCGCCGGGGACGGCGTGCGTCCGGAACTTGTTGAGGTCGCAAAGCGTGCAGACGAGGACCCGGCGGTCGATCTCCTCGAGGGCCTTCTTCTCGGCGCCCGTCTGGGCGCGGCGGCCGGCGAGCGACGGCAGCCCGCAGGCGGGTGCCGCGGCGGCTGAGGAGGCCGCACCGCCAGGCCTGGGGGCCGCGGCCGCAGGCTTGCGCTCGGGACCCCGCGCGACGAAACCGGCTCCGGCCTCGCTCAGGAACTCGACGTGGGCCTTGAGGTCCTCACGGATGTCAGCGGCGCTTTTTTTCAAGCAGGGCCTCGATGCGGTCGAAAATGACGCGGCTGACTTCCCGTTTGCTCAGGAGGCCGCTCTCCTGGACGGGCCCGGACGGGGCGATGATGAGGACGGCGTTCGTGTCTGTCCCGAACCCCTGGCCGCCGCCGACAGCGTTGGCGACCATGAGATCGGCCTTCTTGGCGGCCATCTTCCGCCTGGCGTGGGCCACGATGTCATGGGTCTCCGCGGCGAACCCGACCAGGATCTGGCCCGGCTTCTTCTTCCGGCCGAGAAGGGCCAGGATGTCCGTCGTCTTCTCGATGGCCAGCGACGACCCGACCTCGTCCTTGGCGGCCTTGCGCCCGTACGAATCCTTGAACCGGAAATCGGAGACGGCCGCGGCCATGACCACGATGTCCGCCTTGGGGAAGGCCTTGAGGACGGCCTGCTCCATCTCGGCCGCCGTCACGACCCTTTCCGTCCGCGCGCCGCACGGCGGGATGAGCTCCGTCGGGCCGGAGACGAGGACCGTCTTCGCGCCGCGGGCGAGGGCCTCGCGGGCGATCTCGTAGCCCATCTTCCCCGTCGATGGGTTGGAGAGGAAGCGGACGGGGTCGAGGTGCTCGCGGGTCGGTCCGGCCGTGACGAGGACGGTCTTCCCTTCGAGGCTCGCGGTCCGGGCCAGGATCCTCAGCCCTTCCTTGACGATGGCTTCCGGCTCGGCCAGGCGGCCCCAGCCCACGTCGCCGCAGGCGAGATAGCCCTTGTCGGCCTCGATGAATTCGGCGCCGAGGGCCGTGAGGCGGGCGATGTTGGTCTGGGTCTTCGGGTCGAGATACATGGCCTCGTTCATGGCCGGGGCGATGAGGACCGGCGCGGGCGTGGCCAGGAATAGGGTCGTCAGGAAATCGTCGGCGACGCCGCCGGCGAACTTGCCGATGACGTTGGCCGTGGCCGGGGCGACGCACAGCAGGGCGATCTCCCTGGCCAGGGCGATGTGCCGGATGGTCCGCGTCTCAGGCTCCTCGAAGAGGTCGACGATCGTCTTCGTCCCGGCCAGGCTGCTGAAGAGCAGGGGCGAGACGAGCCGGGCGGCGTTCGGGGTCATGACGACTTGGACCTCGATCCCCGCCTTCTGGAAACCGCGGACGATCTCGCAGGCCTTGTAGATGCCGATCGACGACGAGACGCCCAGGGCGATCTTTTTCGTCATGACCGGCCCTTGGCGAAGCTTCTCAGGATGGGCTTGACATCGGCGGCCATCGCTTCGGGGCGGTGCCGCGCGGCCCGGATGACGGTCTTGAGGTCGGCGACGGCCCGGTCGAGATCGCCGTTGACGACGACGAAGTCGAACTCGGCGTAGGCCCGGACCTCGGCCCGGGCGTTCCGCAGGCGCCGGGCGACGGCGTCGCGGCTGTCCTCGCCCCGGCTCATGAGGCGGCGGCGCAGCTCGGCCGCGACCGGCGGCATGATGAAGATGAGCGTCGCTCCCGGCACCCTGGCCCGCACCTGGCGCGCGCCCTGGACGTCGATATCGAGGATGACGTCGGAGCGGCGGCCCTTGGTCTCGATCTCGGCCCGGGACGTGCCGTAGAGACAGCCATGGACGCGGGCGTGCTCGAGAAAGCGCTTCTCCCGGACCATGCGCTCGAACACCTTCTCGGAGACGAAGTGGTAGTCGACGCCGTCCCTTTCCGAGGGGCGGCGCTCCCGCGTCGTGTGCGAAACCGAGAATTCGATACCGCCGAGGGCCCGTCTCACCCTCTTGATGAGCGTCGATTTTCCGCAGCCGGAAGGTCCGGTGATGACGAAGACCATGACGTCGACTCCCCTATTCGATGTTCTGAACGTGCTGCCGGATGCTTTCGAGCTCGTTCTTGATGGCCAGGCTCTCCCGGGTGATGGCGATGTCCTGGGATTTCGAGGCCAGGGTGTTGGCCTCGCGGTTGAGCTCCTGGGCCAGAAAATCGAGCTGGCGCCCCACGGGCTCGCCGCCCTTGGGCGCGAGGAATTCCTCGAACGAGTCGAGATGGGTCTTGAGCCGGCCGATCTCCTCGGCCAGGTCGTATCGCTGGGCCAGGAACGAGGCCTCCTCGGCCAGCTTGCCCTGGGAGACGGGTGCTCCGCCGCTGAGATCGGCCAGGCGCTTCTTGATCTTGGCCTTGAGCAGGGCCGGCTGTCGTTTGAACTGCTTCTCGGCCCGGGCGGCGAAGCGGCGCACCGCGGCGATATGGATGCGCAGCTGGCGGGCCGTCTCCCGGCCCTCCCGGGCGCGGAGGGCGACGACGTCGTCGAGCGTCCTGGAGAAGCTCCGCTCGATGAAGGGCATGTCCTTCGGGCCGGGGGCCTTCCGGCCGACCTCGACGAGCTGGGGCACGCGGAACAGGCTGTCGAGGGAGATCTCGAGGCGCATGGCGGTCCGTCGCGAGACACGGTCGAGCGAGGCCAGGATCTTCTCGAGCAGTCCCTCGTTCAGCGTGAAATCCCAGCCCTCGGGGCCGAGCGGGATGAGATCGATATAGACCTCGACGCGGCCCCGGCGGACCCTCTTCTGGCAGAGGGCCCGGAGCCGGGCTTCCGCTTCGCCAAGGGGCGCGCCCTTGTAGGACCAATCGAAGAAACGATGGTTGAGCGTCTTGATGCTGATCTTCAACCGCAGCGAGGGCGACGAGAAGTCGCGCTCGGCGAAACCGGTCATTCCCAGGATCATGGAACGTGCTCCTTCAAGCGCCCCCGAAGAGGGCCCGGGCGATGCCGTGGGCGTTGAGGGCCGATCCGACGGTCAAGTTGTCGGCAATAGCCCAGATCCAGAAGCACCGGGCGACCGCGGGGTCCTTCTTGACCGGGCCAAGATGGATGTGGTCCTTCCCGGCGACGGATGCGGGCGTGATCGCGGCCGCCTCGCCGGCCGTCGCGGGCCGGAAGATGTCGTTCGCTTTCAGACAACCTTCGACGTCGGACGCGGAAACGTCGCGCTCGAGCTCGAAATGGGTCATGATCGAGTAAGTATGGAAGACGGGCGCGAGGATAATGGACAGGGACAGGGGCGGCGGCGCGGGGGCAAGGACCCGCCGGATCTCGGCGGCGACCCGGTTCTCGAGGGGCGAGAAGCCGTTCCGATCAGGCTTGGCGGTGTGGGGCAAGAGGTTGAAGGCGACCTGGTCGCGAAAGACCTTCTTGCTCATAGCCGAACTGCCGAGCAGGGCGTAGCTCTGTTCGGCCAGCTCCTGGATGCCCTCCTCGGCGTAGGCGGAGACGGGCTCGAGGACGACGGATACGGCCTTGGCCACCCCGAAGCCGGCCCCGAGGGTCGAGAGAAGGTGCGAGAGGACGATCGTGGCGGGATGCGGGTTGGCGATGAGCGGCGGTTTGTCCTTCCGGAGCGTCCGGTCGTTGACGCCGGCAACGATGAGAGGGACCTTCGGGTCGGCGCTGAAGCTCGCGCCGAGGTCGATGGCGGTGTAGTCCTTCTCGGCCGCCAAGCGTCCGTAGCGGGAGTCCGTCTTCTCGTCCGCGGCCAGGAACACGAGGTCCAGGCCCTCGAGCGCGGCCGGCGTCAGGGCGTGAACGACCTTGGCCTCGCCCCGGAACTGGCTGAGCTTGCTGTACTCCTCCTCGACGTCGGGATCGAAGAGCTCGAGGGAGGCGAGGGGGAACTTCCTGGCCGTGAGGATCCTGAGGATCTCTTTGCCTTTGAGCGAATCGGAGCCGATGAGCGCGAGGCGGGGCTTGCGAGACTTGGCTGGGGCCATGGAGCTCCCTATCGGGTCCGGACGTAGTCGGCGATCAGCCTGTACATCCGGTCCTTGAGGACGAGCTTCTTCTTTTTGAGCTCCCTTTCCTCGTCGTCATCGGCCGGCGAGAGGTGGCTCTTGCCGCGGAGCGCGTCGAGGGCCTTTTCACAGGCCTGGTGATCGTCGTGGACGCGCCGGAATTCCGCGTTTTCCCTGAGGAGAAGCTCCTTGACTTCATGTTCGTCCATGCGGCGGTTTCCTCCGCGGCCAGAATAACATATCGACCGGTCCGATTCAATTTGACGGGGCCTTATGGCTTGTCCCTCGAGAATCGCGCCGCTTCTTTTTGGAGCCGCTCGGCGTCCCAACGGCCGGGATGGACGAGCACCCGGTACCTGAGGACGAACGTGTCCCCGGGATGAAGGCTGAGCGTCTCGTAGCAAAGCACGGCCGGATTGAACCAGCTCATCGGGGCCGAGCGGATGACATACCAAGGCGTGGGCGTTCGCGGATTCCCCTTGTGGTCCAGGATGGCGACCCCCGCGGGTCGTCCGTCGACAAGACCCGAATAATCCAATGCGACATGCCGGCCCCGGTACCGATCCTGGGACCAGGTCTCAGCGGGTCCGTCGCTCGTCATCACCTGCCGATCCGCCAGCCCCTCGGCCAAACGGAGCGACAGCCCGGCATAGCCGCCATTGAACTGCCCGCCGGGTTCCCAGGGCGGGAGTGTCCGGTCAAGGATGACGTCCGCGGCCGCCTCGAAGGCGCCTGTCCAGTCGATGGCGTAGACCCCGTCTCTATCCGGCCGGGAGACCTCGATCGTCCTCTTCTCGGTCAGGACCGGGGCGGCTCTCTCCGACTGGCCGGTAGTCCAAGTCCATCTCGATCCGGGCCTCGAGGTCCTTTCCGGTCGAAACGCGGACGTTCGTCCAGGACGTCCGGCCGGCGGGGTGGCCTGTCTTGGGATCGATCTCCCAGTAATTGACCTTGTTGATGTATTTCCAGCTGAACCACAGACCATGATGCCAGAGATGATCGGGCGGCCGGTCCCATGTCATCAGGAGACCGTCGGTCGTCCGAAGAGGATGGAAGTAGACGTGGTCGCCGTCCGCGGCGTAGTGGAATTGCCAGAGCGGCCCTCCGGGCCCGACGAGGGCCAAGCTCGAGCCCGTCTCCTTCTCCCATCGCCAGCCTCCGGAGCCGGCCGGCCCGCGGCACCCGCAAGCGGCCAAAACGACAAGGGCCGAAAGAAGCGAGAGAACGAAACGCCGGTTCATGGGTCAACGCCTCCTGGCGGGGTGATGATAGCCCAGTCCGGGGCACTTTCCAAGGGGACGGCCCTGGCTCTTCCGGAGATTAGGTGAACGGAAGGGGAGGCCTTTCCTATTCAGCCTTGAGATCGGCCCAATTTTTGATCCGATGCCGGATGATCTTCGTAAAGCCGGCCTCCTCGTCCTGACGAACCTCGTAAGCGAATCCGCCTTTGATCACCTGGGGAACGAACGGCCACGTCATCCGGTAGAGATAGTAACCGTCCTTGGAGAAGACATCGATATCGCTCGAAGTTACGTCCTTTTCGGTGATCGGCTTGAAGCGGACGACATAAAGCCGCCCGAGATCGTCGCTAAGGAAGCTTGAGAAGTAAGGCCGATGGTCCGGCATTCCAAGGGGAGCCGTGCGGGGATCTCCCTGGCCGTACGAAATGAAACTCCCTGATTCTCGTGTCAAGTCCCCTTCTTGGCTCGTGATCCCTTGGCTTTTCTCGACTTTGGAGAAAGCGAAAAGCTTCCCGGCCTTCTCCATCTACGGCGTGGATCGTGTAGTCGAGAGAAAAACCATAATAATAGGAATCATCTGACCGGGGACAGTAGGCGATCCGTCCGACATACCAATGAATTAGCAGTTGACCGGGACTCGCCCCGTTGACGGGGAATGTCGCAACGGTCCTCAGCATCTCTCCTTCTGGGCTGAGGAGCACGAGCTTGTTCTTGGGCCCGCCCTCCTCCTGAATGTTGGGTTGGAGGGCGCCGACGACCGTGCCTCCCGGCCCCAGAATCATCGTCGACAGGAAGGCCTTGAGCAGGATGTTCTTCTTGAAGACCCCGTCCGGGCCGAAGACAACAAGAGAACGGACCGAGTTGATGTAGGCGTTTCCTTCCCCGTCAAGGAGAACGCTGGCCGGCATACCGTACTCTCCTGGACCTTGACCCTGCCGGCCGAGAGTTCTCATATAGGCACCATTCTTGTCGTAAACTTGGGCACGCCTGTTGCCCCAGTCGCAGACATAGAACCGGCCTTGGCCGTCGACGTTGAGCTGGACGCGCCCTGGAAAGAAGTAGGTCTCTTCCTTCTCTTCGCCGATAGCCAGATCCTCGACGAGGTCGAAGACGAACTCGCCGTAGCGCGGTGTCTCGGGGTTTCTGACTGTCTTCACGCCGTTGACGATCTCGACGGTCGCTTTCCAACCGCTGACGTCGCCCTTTCTCGAACATCCGGCGATCATGAGAAGAGCGGCGACCAGGATAAGCAACGATCTTCCGGTTCTAGCTCTGGACATCATCCCCCCCGGTTCGTCTTTGCCAATTCTTCCTTAATGGCAGTGACGCAAATATCTCGCAATTCTACAAGTTCTTTCTCAGTGACAGTATTCAAGGCCCTTATCCGCAGTTCAAGTTCTTCGCGGATCGCGCTATCATCGGCCTTCTCTCCATAGGGACTTAGGCTGACCCCGTCGCAGACGAGATAGCCCTGTCTTAGCCAAACCTTGAACTTTCCATAATCGTCGGGCCACGGGAAGTCGCTTATTTCTTCTAAAAACAACTTTGGATCTACCCGAATCAGCTGGCCAAGCATGGCACTCAACTCTTCCGCAAAGACGGTGTCGGCCATAGTCCATAGCCGAACTGCGATTTTCACAGAGTTCCTATTACCTTTTTTCACGAGTTCACTTAGAAGAGGCAGCTGATTCTCAATTTGGTTATAAACAACTGAGAAAGATCCCCTCCTATCTTTGCCTCTGACCTGTACTTTCGGAAGAGCTTCATATAGATTCGTTGCGTTTTCAGCCGAAGGATCTAAGAAATAGACCTCTGTTGCCTGCGCAATGGAGTCCCAATCGATCACCTGATCTTGCTCTTCAGCCATCAGGTTAATTTGATGCTGACATGAGCGAATGCGTTTGATACAAACGTCACGGAGTTGCCGAAAATCGGTGTCCTTGACCTCTTCCAGGGCCCTGATCCTAAGCTCCAGCTCCTTGATGGCTTCCTTGCTTGCCTCATATGTTTCCGCGGTTGTGAGGTCAAATAGACGATCTCCATTACAGACCATATAGCCGACATCGATATCTTCTTCGAGGTCTTGGCCCGGATAATAGCTGAGTTCCTCGAGGAACATCTGTGGATCCACACTTATAAGATCGCCCATGCCGTCGTTCAGCCATTCAGCAAACGCCCCATCGGCAATTGCATATAGCCTGATCCAGGTCTTCACTGCGGTCCTGTCGGCTTCCAGTACCTGCCTATTCAGCTTGGCTAGGACGTTTCCATCGATGTAGTAGAAGACCTTACTGAACTCATCGCCCCGAGATGACTCCGGGATCTGGCCTTGAGGAAGCGCATTTAACAAATGCAGCGTATTCTCCGTGGAAGGATCGGCGGAATATGCTTCTGCCGCTTTCATGATCTTATTCCAATCGACTTGAAGTCCTTGAGCAAAAAGGCCAATTCCGAGAGTGAATAAAGCTAAGTATCGATAAACCAAAGCTCACTCCCCTTTCCGGGAGAACGTCTGGCTCAAACGTGAACCTCGATCTCCTTGATGACGGCCTTGGGTTTGGACTTGATCTGGTTAACCTTCTCGAGGCCTTCCAGATAACAGATAATCGCTTCCTTGGCGTTCTTCAGGGCTTCCTTTTCTGTTTCGCCCTGAGTGACGCATCCCTCGAGGGCCGGAACCGTCACAATATAGCCGCCTTCTTCCGAGGGCGTCAAGATAACATTGAATTTCACGCTCCCCCGTCCTCGCCTTTATTATATCATCCTGACGGCCAGGAGCGAAGCGCCTCAGCAGCCTTAAGTCGTTGACTTTGGCGCCTGAATGGCTATACTGAACGCGCTTTCCGGCGGTCGCCGGACGGGCAATGGCTAGGTAGCTCAGTTGGTAGAGCGAAGGACTGAAAATCCTTGCGTCGGCGGTTCAATTCCGTCCCTAGCCATTTTTTTATTTCCCCTTTGATCTCCCTCTGACCAGACCCCTACCTCGAGAGGCGTCTCGCGGAAAGAGAAGATCTGGTGCTCCTCCGCCCGCAATGGGCCCCGAGGTGGCCCGAAACGAGGGTCCTGGCGGATCAGAACTTATAGCCGGCCGAAACGGAAGGCACGAAGGCGTGCATCCCCAGGGTCCCGGTCACGTCCAGTTCGAAGCCCCGGTAGAAATAGGTCATCGGCCTCTCGCGTCCGGCCAGGTACTCCAAACAGAAATCGAGCTGCAGGCCGCCGAAGGTCTTCCCCAGGCCGAAGGCGATCGCGTTATTGGCGAACGTCGGCATGAGAATGTCGAGCGTCGCATCCGGTCCCGGCGCGGGATCATATGTGTAGCCGATCCTGACCGCGGTCGATGAGTTCACAGCATATTCGGCGCCGAAGCGGATCTGTGTCGCGTCCTTCCAATCGAGGACCCGGACATCCCTCCCTTCGAGGCTGGTAAGCTGAGCCCAGACGGGATCCATGAACGTCGTCCGGATCACATCCAGCTTGGACCACTGCGTCCACTGGACGTCGGCGCTCAGGAGCAGGCTCTCGGATGCCTGGAACGACACGCCCCCGGCGATCGAGAGCGGCCAGACGATCTTGCGCCGGAGGTCGGAGCTGCCGGGAAGCTCGAACAGGGTCATGTTCGACATGCGGGCCGAGCCGTCAAAGGTGATGGTCGATGGCGTCCGGACGGTCAGGCCGATGCCGAGCGTGTCGGCGGGCTTGGCCAGGATACCGAAGGTCGCCCCCAGTCCCCAGCCGGTCATGGTCTCTTCGTATTGACCAAGATCGGCCAGCCCGGCTCTCGGAAGGACATCGATCTGCGGAGGGAAAGACGAAGTCCCGGCCGGCATTTTGAGGCTGAGCGTTCCTATACTGACGTTGATCGCCGCCCCGACGGAAAGCCGCTCGCTGATCCTGACCGCGGCCATCGGCGAAAAGGAGAAAACATAGAGCCGGCTCGAAAAGTCATAGGTGGTCCCGGGCGTGAGGACGGAGAGGTCCGAGCCGTTCCACATCGTCCCCTGCGCGGAGGGGGTCCCGATGCCGATGCCGAGGACGACGTTCGAACCGACGGGCCTATAGTAGCCGGCGAGGAAGTTCAGATAATGGGATGTCGCGGTCTTGGCTTCGAAGGGCGGATTCTCAGGGAAGGTGACAAGGGTCAGGCCGAGGGTCGCCCGGGGAACCACATCGGCCAACGAGAAGCCGAACGTCTCCGCGCGGAAGCCGGCCGCTCCTGCGGGGTTCCAGAAGACGGCGCTGAAGTCGTTGGCAATGCTGACAAAGGCGCCGCCCATGCCTTGGGCCCGCGAGCCGAGCCCGTTGAGGTTGAGCCCGTTCGCGGGGGCGAAAGAGGGCAGCAGGAACAATGCCGTCATTGCCGCGATCATGATTCTCTTGGTCATCGTCCGTATCTCCACTGACTGAACGTGCGACTCATTATATACGCCCTATTTCGGGAAATCCATCTCGAGGCTGCGATGGATATCGCTCCGATGCCCCCGTGAAGGAAGGGGGACCCGCCGGAGGCGGGGGAAACCGTTTACGAGAACTGGTTTCCGGGGTGCGGGGATGCGAGAAGCGATATCCTGAGCAAGGCCGGAGAGATGGCTATCCCTGGACCGAGAAGATCCCTATTTCTTCCCGAACGTGAGCTCGCCTTTCTTGTCGACACCGATCAGGGCCGTATCGCCTTCGACGTACTCCCCGGACAGGATCTTCATGGCCAGCGGGTTCTGGACGTCCTTCTGAATGGTCCGCTTGAGAGGTCTTGCACCATAGACGGGGTCGAATCCCCTCTCCGACAGGAGCTCCTTGGCCTCTTTCGTGACCTCGAGCCCGATCTTGCGCTCGGCCAGCCGCTTCCCGAGCAGGTCGAGCTGCAGCCCGACGATCTCGAGGATGACGCTCTTCGGGAGCGGCCTGAAGATGATGACCTCGTCGATGCGATTGAGGAACTCGGGTTTGAAGTGCGATTCGAGGACCTTGCGGACTTCCTTCTCCATGGCCGCGTAATCGCCGCTGAGCTCCTTGATGACCTGGCTCGCGAGGTTCGAGGTCATGATGACGAGGGTGTTCTTGAAATCGACCGTCCGGCCCTGGCCGTCGGTCAGCCGGCCGTCCTCGAGGATCTGGAGCAGGACGTTGAAGACGTCGGGGTGGGCCTTCTCGATCTCGTCGAGGAGGACGATCGAATAGGGCCGTCGCTTGACCGCCTCGGTCAGCTGGCCGCCCTCCTCGTAGCCGACGTAGCCGGGCGGGGCGCCGATGAGGCGGCTGACCGTGTGCTTTTCCATGTATTCGGACATGTCCAGACGGACCATGGCCTTCTCGTCGTCGAAAAGGAACTCGGCCAGGGCCCGGGCCAGCTCGGTCTTGCCGACGCCCGTCGGCCCGAGGAAGATGAATGACCCGATGGGCCGGCCCGCCTCCTGGATGCCCGCCCGCGACCGGCGGACCGTGGCCGCGACGGCCCGGATGGCCTCCTCCTGGCCGATGACGCGCTTGCCGAGGATCTCCTCCATGTGGATGAGCCGGTCCACCTCGCCCTCGAGCATCTTGGAGACGGGGATGCCGGTCCACTTGGAGACGACCTGGGCGATGTCCTCCTCGTCGACCTCTTCCTTGAGCATCCGCCCCTTGGCCTGGATGGCCGCCAGGTCGGCCGCAGACTTGTCCATCTGCTTCTGGAGCTCGATGAGCTTGCCGTAGCGGATCTCGGCCGCCTTCTCGAGGTCGCCGCGCCGCTCGGCGCTCTGCTCCTCGCTCTTGAGGGCGTCCCGCCTCTCCTTGAGCTTGCCGGCCGCCTCGATCGTCTCCTTCTCCTTCTGCCAGCGGCCGCGCAGAGCCGACGCTTTCTCCTTGAGATTCGCCAGCTCCTCCTCGATCCTCTCCAGCCGCTCCTTCGAGGCCGGGTCCTTCTCTTTCTTCAAAGCCTGGCGCTCGATCTCGAGCTGGAGCGTGCGGCGGTCGAGCTCGTCGAGCTCTTCCGGCAGGCTGTCGATCTGGATGCGGATGCGCGAGGCAGCCTCGTCGACGAGATCGATGGCCTTGTCCGGGAGGAAGCGGTTGGTGATGTAGCGCGACGACAGCGTTGCGGCGGCGACGAGCGCCGAGTCCTTGATCCTGACGCCGTGGTGGACCTCGTACTTCTCCTTGAGCCCGCGCAGGATGGAGATCGTCTCCTCGACCGACGGCTCGCCGACATAGACCTGCTGGAAGCGACGTTCCAGGGCGGCGTCCTTTTCGATATGCTTCTTGTACTCGTTGAGGGTCGTCGCCCCGATGCAGCGGAGCTCGCCCCGGGCCAGGGCCGGCTTGAGCATGTTCGAGGCGTCCATCGCGCCCTCGGCCGCGCCGGCCCCCATGATGGTGTGGAGCTCGTCGATGAAGAGGACCACTTCGCCGCCCGATTCGCCGATCTCCTTGAGCACGGCCTTGAGCCGGTCCTCGAACTCGCCGCGGAACTTCGTCCCGGCGATGAGGGAGCCCATGTCGAGGGCGAGGAGGCGCTTGTTCTTGAGCGATTGCGGCACGTCGCCGTTGGCGATGCGCTGGGCCAGCCCTTCGACGACGGCCGTCTTGCCGACGCCGGCCTCGCCGATGAGGACGGGGTTGTTCTTGGTCCGGCGCGACAGGACCTGGATGACCCGCCGGATCTCGTCCTCGCGGCCGATGACCGGGTCGAGCTTGCCCTGGCGGGCCAGGGCCGTCAGGTCCCGGGTATATTTCTCGAGGACCTGGTACTTGCCTTCGGGCTCGGGGTCCGTCACACGCTGCGAGCCCCGGACCGCGGCCAGGGCCTTGAGGACCGCGTCCTCGTCGACCGCGTTCGCGAGCAGGATCCGGGAGGCTTCGTTCTTGCCGTCCTTGAGCATAGCCAGAAAGAGATGCTCGGTCGAAACGTATTCGTCCTTGAGCTGCTCAGCTTCCTTGCGGGCGGCGTCGAGGATCTGGCGCAGGGCCGGCGAGAGCGCCGCCTCCCCTCCCCCGCTGACCTTGGGCAGACGCTCGAGAGCCGCGTCCACCTCCACTCGGATCTTGGCCGCGGGCGCGCCGATCTTGGCCAGGATGGCGTTGACGATATTCTCGTCCTGGGCTAGAAAACTCGCGAGCAAATGCTCGGGCCGGATCTCCTGGTGGCCCTTCTCCTCGGCCAGGCCCTGGGCCTTTTGGATGGCTTCCTGGGACATGACGGTGAACTGATCCCATCGCATCGAACGCTCCTCCCTTGGTGACGATCCTTTCTATTAAAGTCTCCAGTCAGGCGGCTGTCAAGGCGCCGTGACGTCGCGCGTGGAAGCCGCGTCGCGGCCTCTTGACAAGCGGATAAAAATGCTTATTTATTGTCAGTAGAGGCGCGTCATGGAAGAGATGGAAGTCACCAGCTGGATCACGCTCGACGCGATCAGAAAGGCCAAGGGCGCGGAGATCGTCGAGACAGTCGGCAATCTGCAGACGGGGCACTCGAAGTCCGTTTTCCTCGTCATCGAGGACGACTGCCTCGAGCTGTGCTACAGCGATTCGTCCTCCAACTTCATCCGCCGCTTCGAGGACCGTGACGAGCTCGACGAGGCCATCGAGGAGCGCAAGGCGGACGATGGCGAGGCCCACTTCTCGGGCAACGGCGACAAGGACTTCGATGAGGACGAGGACGAAGGGAAGGACGAGGACATCGAGGACGGATTTTCCGTCGAGGAAGAGCCCGAGACCTATTAACCGGACCGGCCCGGGCCCACCCGGCCCTTGAGCCCGGCCAGGATATTCAGCGCTTCGAGGGGGGTCAGCGACGCCAGGTCAAGGCCCTCGATCTCTTCCCTGAGCTCGCGCAGCAGGGCGAATTCCCGGTCCTCGGCGAAGAGCATCAGCTGACTGCGGTCGCCCGACGGCCGGCCGCGGCTGGCCAGGCGAGGCTGTCCGGCCTCGTCGAGCTCCTGCTTCTCCAGATTGAACAGGATCTCCCGGGCCCGGTCGATGACGTCGCGGGGGATTCCGGCCAGCTTGGCCACGTGGATGCCGTAGCTCCGGTCGGACGGGCCGGGGACGATCTTGCGCAGAAAGACGACCTCGTCCTTCCACTCCCTGACGGACACGTGGTAGTTCTTGATCCGCGGCAGGGTCAGGGCGAGCTCGGTCAGCTCGTGGTAGTGCGTGGCGAACAGGGTCTTCGGCCGGACGTCCTCGCGCTCGTGGAGCCGCTCGGCGACGGCCCAGGCGATGCTCAGGCCGTCGAAGGTGCTCGTGCCGCGGCCGACCTCGTCGAGGAGGATGAGGCTGCGGGCGGTGGCGTTGTGGAGGATCGAGGCCGTCTCCAGCATCTCGACCATGAACGTCGACTGGCCGACGCTGAGGAAATCCATGGCCCCGATGCGGGTGAAGATGCGGTCGACGAGGCCGATCGCCGCCGACTTGGCCGGGACGAAGGAGCCCATCTGGGCGAGCAGGACGATGAGCGCGGCCTGACGCAGGTAGGTCGACTTGCCGCCCATGTTCGGGCCGGTGATGATGAGGATCTGGTTCGCGGCGGCGTCGATCTCGAGGTCGTTGGGGATGAAGGGCTCGGCCTGGCTCGTCTCGATGACGGGGTGGCGGCCGGCCTCGATGCGGATCGCGTCCCCCTCGTCGACGACCGGGCGGACGTAGCCGCGCCGGGCGGCGCACTCGGCCAGGGCCAGGAGGACATCGAGCGCGGCGATGTCGGCGGCGATCCGCTGCAGGCGCGGGGTCTCCCGGGCCACGGCCTCGCGGACATCGAAGAAGAGACGGCTCTCGAGGACGCCGATCCGCTCCTCGGCGTGGAGGACTTTCTCCTCGTACTCCTTGAGCTCCGGGGTGAGGAAGCGCTCGGAGTTGACCAGCGTCTGCTTGCGCGTATAGTCGGCCGGGACCCGATCCAGGTGGGGCTTGGTCACCTCGATGTAATAGCCGAAGACCTTGTTGTAGCGGACCTTGAGCGAGCCGATGCCGGTCCGTTCCCGCTCGCGGCTCTCGAGCTGGGCGATGAAGCCCTTGCCGGAGCGGCTGACCGCGCGCAGGTCGTCGAGCTCGGCGTTCCAGCCGTCCTTGATGATGCCGCCCTCTGAAAGCAGAAAAGCGGGCTCGTCGAGGATGGCCTTTTCGATGAGAGCGGCGACGTCGGCGGCGTTGTCCCAGCGCCCGGACATGTCCTTAAAAAGGACGGAGGAGAAAGCGCGGAGCTCGCGCTCGATGGCCGGGAGCGGAGCGAGGGACGTCTTCAGGGCGACGAGGTCGCGCGGATGGGCCGCGGCCAGTGCGATCTTCCCGACGAGGCGCTCCAGGTCGTGGACGCCCTTGAGCGTCTCCCGGATCTCGCGGCGGGCGATCGTCGCGCCGAGACCCTCGGCTACGGCGTCCTGGCGGGCGGTGATCTCCGCTATGTCACGGAGGGGACGCAGGAGCCAGGAGCGGAGCAGCCGGCCTCCCGGCGCGGTCGTCGTGAAATCGATGACGTCGAGAAGGGTCCCTTTCGTCTTCCCGTCGCGGAGATTTCGAACGAGCTCGAGGTTGCGGACGGTCGTCGCGTCGAGGACGAGATGGCCCGCCGCGTTGAGATAGGAGATGCGGTGGACGAGAGTCAGCGAGTCCTGCCTGACTTTCTTGATATAGGCGATGAGGGCCCCGGCGGCGGCCACGGCCCGCGGCCGGTCTTCGAGGCCGAAGCCGGCCAGGGACTTGGCCCCGAAGTGGCCCAGGACGACCTGGGACGCCTGGGGCGGGTCGAAGAGCCAGCCCTCGGCGGGGCTCAGGGCGGCGCCGTTCGAGCCGTCGGGCGGGAGAACGCGGCGCAGGGCGTCCTCGGCCCCTTGGGGATAAAGGATCTCCTTGGGCGCGGCTTTGAAGATCTCGTCGGCCAGAAGCTTGGCCTCGTTCCAGCCGCCCTCGAGCGTCCGGACCTCGCCGGCGGAGAGGTCGACGAGGGCCATCCCCCAGCCGTCGTCTCCGAGGGAAAGAGAGACGATGAACGTCGACTCTTTGGCCTCTTCGAGCTCGATCTCGACGGCCGTGCCGGGCGTCAGGACCTTGATGACCTCGCGCCGGACGACGCCCTTGGCCGCTTTGGGATCCTCGACCTGCTCGCAGATGGCGACCTTGAAGCCCTGCCGGAGCAGCTTGGGCAGGTAGGAGTTGACGGCGTGATAGGGCACGCCGCACATGGGCACCTTCTGCCGGGAGGTCAGCGCGATATCGAGGACGGGCGCAGCGATCCTGGCGTCCTCATAGAACATCTCGTAAAAGTCGCCCAGCCGGAAGAACAAAAGGGCGTCCGGGTGGAGCTCCTTGATGCGGAAATACTGCTCCATCATCGGGGTTAGGGAGGTATCGTTGGCCATCGGCGAATGCTCACTATACCGAGGCCCCCTGTATTTTGCAAACTGAACGGTCGCGGTCGCAGAGCCGGGACGCGTACCGTCCTCAGAAAATGGGGACGCTTCTATTTTTAAAATTAATGCATTTTTTTAAAAAATAGAAGCGTCCCCATTTTCTCCCCCCGGCACGTGTCCCCGGCCGGTTGACACTCGCGGGGAGGGTGTTGTAATCTCGGGGCGTGAACGTCCCCAATTACATCAGCCTGGCGAGGATTCTGGCCATTCCGGCCGTGGTCGCCGTCATGCTGACGGACTTCCGGGGCCACGACCTCATCGCCTGCATCATCTTCACGTTCGCTTCGCTCACCGACTGGCTCGACGGCTGGCTGGCCCGCAAGAAGGGGATGGTCACGGTGCTCGGCCAGCTCCTCGACCCGACGGCCGACAAGCTCCTCATCGCCTCGGCTCTCATCTGCCTCGTCGCTCTGGGCCGGGTGCCCGCCTGGGCGGCCATCGTCATCATCGGCCGGGAGATCGCCGTGACGGGGTTCCGGGCCATGGCCTCGTCCAAGGGGATCAACATTCCCGCGTCGGCGTTCGGCAAGGCCAAGATGGGCAGCGAGTCCTGGGTCATCGGGGCCATCGTCCTGGGCCCGATCTATCTGGGGAGATTCTACGTCGTGGCCAAGGTCGGGCTGTGGCTCGTCGTGGCCCTGGCCATCATCTCCGCCCTCGAATACTTCATCCGCTTCGGCCCGCGGATCATCTCACAGCAGGCCGAATAGGGCCGTCCGCGCCTTCTCCGCCCCTTCAAAGCTCTCGACGTTATGGATCGTCGGCGGCTTGGGCCAACCCCGGGAAATGCGTCTGATCAGGCCGGCCAGGACCTTGCCCGGTCCGCACTCGACGCAGGCCTCGACGCCGAGGTCCTTCATCACGGCCATGGACTTCGTCCAGAGGACGGAGCGGCTGACCTGCCTCTTGAGCGCGTCCCGGGCCTCCTCCCCCGTCCGGATGAGCCGGGCGTCGACATTGGTGACGATCGGGAAGCGCGGGTCGGCAAATTCAGTGGCGTCGAGCTCGGCGGCCAGCCTCTCCTCGGCCGGCTTCATCAGCCGTGAGTGAAAGGGCGCGCTGACCGGAAGCATGACCGACCGCGGCGCCTTGATGGCGGCCAGGGCCTCTTCGACCGCCGCCTTTTCCCCGGAGATGACGATCTGGTCGTCGCTGTTCCAGTTGGCGACCTCGACGACGCCCGAGCGCACGCCGGCGATCCGCCTCTCGACCTCGTCTCCCGGGACGCCGAGGACCGCCGCCATGCCGCCGACGCCGACGGGCACCGCCTCCTGCATGTAGCGCCCGCGCTTGTGAACGAGCCGGACGGCGTCCTCGAAGCGCAGGCAGCCCGCGGCGACGAGGGCCGAATACTCGCCCAAGCTGTGGCCCGCGGCCACGGCGGGGTCGCGGCCAAGGAGCAGGCAGGCGGCCGTGCTGACGACGAGGAGCGCGGGCTGGGTATTCGGGGTCAGGCGCAGATCCTCTTCGGGGCCCTCGAAGCAGATCTTGGAGATGGAGAAACCCAGGGCCTCGTCGGCCTTTTCAAAGAGGGCCCGGGCCTCCGGCGACCGGTCATAGAGATCTTTGCCCATGCCCACGGCCTGGGACCCCTGTCCCGGGAAAAGATAAGCGATCGTCATTTCAGGCAGTCCTTTTTGATCTGGATGTCGACCCGCTTCCTCAGGTCCCGGACCCAGTCGGCCGTCTGCTGAGCCCGCCGCCCGTCGCGGATCCTCGCTTCGATCCCCTCGGCGACCCTCTCGAGCGGTGAGACGGCGAGGCCGAGCCGGGTCTGCTCGGGGACATAGATGTCCCTGTAGTACCGCTCGACCTCCGTCACCGAGACGGGGATCGATTGGCTGAACCGCAAGGCCAGGGCCCGGTCGAAAAGGATGCGGTCCTCGATGTAAGCGGCGAGGTCCCCGGCCGTGAGCCCGAATCGGCCCAGCTTGGCGGCGAAAGCGTCCTCGCCGACGGACCGCCGCACTTCGGCGACGGCGGCGTCGAGATCTTCCCCGCTCACCCCCCGGACGTCGCTGGCCAGGTCCAGAACGACCTTGCGGTCGATGAGCGCCTCGAGGGCGGCGAACCTCGGGTCCGTCGCCGGCTCGATCTCCGGGCCGCGCCCCAGGCCGAATGCGGCCGCGACCTCGACGTCGAGGAGGGTGATGATCTCGCCGTTGACGACCGCGACGACGCAATTGACCGTTTGGGCCAGCCCGGCGGCCGCCGCCAACAGCGTCAGGATCAGGATCTTCTTGAGCATGATGGTTTCCGTCCCGTCAAAAGATATTGCCGATGGTCAGGAAGATGAGGGGCTTCCCTTTTTTGTCCTGGACATCGATCCCCCAGAGCTTCCAGGCCATCTCGACGCGGACCGGCCCGAGGGGCGTCCGATAGCGGATGCCGGCCCCGGCCGCCCCCTGAAGCTTGAACGGCCGGAAATCCCCAAGGTTCGCGTAGACGTTGCCGAGGTCGAGGAAGGAGGCTAGGCGCAGCGCCTTCCATGACGGGAAGATGGGGAAAGTGAGCTCCGTGTTGAGGAGAAGGACGGCTGCCCCGCCAAAGGGCTTGAGCGTCGTCGGATCGAAGGGCCCCAGCAGCTCGAACTCCTCCCCCCGGAACGTGTTGCTGCCGCCGGCGAAGAAGAACTCCGGCAGATTGCGCAGCCCGTTGCCGAGCCCGAGCCGTGCCGTCACGCCGAGGTTGAGCCCGGACGTGACCGGCTTGTAGAGCTGGCCCTTGAGGAAGATCTTCTGGTAGTCCGACTGGGGATTCGGGTCTTCCTGCCCGGGCTGCGGTGCTCGCTTGCCGAAGACGGGCAGACCCACCTCTCCGACGGCGCTGAAGAAGTAACCCCGGGTCGGGTTCAGGGTGTCGTCCCGCCTCTCCCAGCTCATGCTCAACGATACGAGGGCCGCGGAATAAGGAAGGAAGCGGCGGTCGATATTATCCGGCAGGTTGGTGAGATCGACGTTCTTGAGGGACGTGCGCGTCACGCTCAGCGAGCCGAGAAGGAGGCGCGACCGGCTTAGGGCCTTGACGGCGCTGAAGCTGATGCCGCGGCGGTCGAGAGAGCTCTCGAGATCGGACCCCTCCGGGCCCCAGTTCCGGGCCTCCCGTTCGGCCCAGATCAGTATGGTCGTCGGTATGGGCAGGCCCAGAAGGTGGGGCTGGCTCCAGGACGCCACCGTCCGCAGCTCCCTGACGCCGGTCGCCCCGAGGGCGATCTGGCCGAGGACGCCCACCTGGGCGCCCAGGCCGAAGACGTTGTTGCGGATATACTCGGCCGAGCCGCGCGGCAGGGGATTGCCGGGCCAGCTGGCCAATGACGAGGTGATGGGGTCCTCGGATTCGAAACCGAGGCCGAGCCCGACGTAATGCTTCTCTCCTTCACGGACGGTCACGACGACGACCTCGTCGCCGGGCCCGGTCTGGATCTCATCGACACGGACCTCCGAAAAGATCCCCAGGTTCTCCAGCCGCCGCTTGGTGTCCTGAATGAGCGAGAAGTCGGCGACGCCGCCCTTTTCGATGCGGATCTCCCGCTGGATGACCCCATTCCGGGTCGCCCGGCTCCCGGTGACGAAGACGTCCCTGATCGTGACCGGGGTTCCCTCCGTGATCTCATAGACGAGGGAGACCCGGCCGTCCGCCAGGCGCTCGACGCGGGCCGCGACCTCGCTGCCGCGGAACCCGCGATCGAGATAGATCGCCTCGATCTGGCTGACGTCCCTTTGGACGTTGGGCGCGAAGAAGGGCCCGCCCTCCCGGCTGACGAGGTCGCGGGCGAGCTCTGCTGCGGGGATAAGGGATGCGCCGTCGATCCGGATGGCCTCGATCGTGGTCCTTGGGCCCTCCCGGACGTCGAAAACGGCCTTTACCCCGGCGTTCTCCCTGACGAGCTCGAGACGGACCTGGATGTCCGCGAAGCCGTTCTCCTTGTAGAAGCTCTCGACCTCGCGGGGGATGGTGAACAGCCGGTCGTACCGGAGGAATGAGAACAGGGGAATGCCCTCTCTGACGGCCAGCCGGTTCTTCAGGTCGAGCGTCGAGTAAGCGGCGTTGCCTCGGAAATCGACGCCCACGATCTTGTACTTGTCGCCGCGCGTGACGTCGTGGATGATGCGGATCTCGCCCGCTGGCTTCTCGACCCGGCTCTGGACCGTGGCGAACAGGTAGCCCTGCCGGCGGAGATAGTTGAGGACCCGGGCCTCCCCTTCGGACAGGCCCCACTGTTCGAAGACACGCTCGTCCCAGATCGGCTCGAGGATCCGGAGGGGGACCTTGGCCCCGTTGACGACGATGGTGATCTTCTCCTGGGGCAGGATCTCGATGCGAAGATCGACCCGGCGGTTCTCGTCGTCGAAGCTCTCGCCTGCCAGGCGGACCTCCGCCCGCCTGTAGCCGGCCCGGCCCAGGCCCTGCGACAGGGCCTCGAGGTCGGCGGTCAGGCGGTTGGGGATATAGACGTCCCCCACCTTGCTCTTCATCCTCCTGAGGAGCGAACGCTCGGGGATCTCGGCTTTCCATTCGACCTCGAGCCCGCCGATACGGAACGTCTTCCAGTCGACGGCCCGAAAGACGAGGTCGGCCGTGGAAGCGCCTTCCTTCCGCTTGATCTCGCTCACGACGACGGCCTCGAAGAACCCGGCCTGCTTGAGCCCCTCGCGGACTTCCTCAATGGCCGCCGGCAGAAGCTCTTCCTGGAGATAGGCCCCGGGCCGCTGGGATGTCAGGCCTTCCCTCAACGGCGTCGCGGAGACCTTGGGCCCTCTAAAGAAAACGTCGTCGATGAACACCTTCCGGACGAGGTCGAAGACGAGGGCGATCCGCCCCTCCCCCTCCCTCGTGACCCGGACGTCGGCGAAGAGCCCGGTGCTGAAGATCTGCTTGACCGCCTGGTCGACAAGCCGCGGCGAAAAGGCGTCGCCCGGCCGGAGAGGGATGAGGTCGAGCAGTCCGGCTTCCCCGGGACGCCCGTCGACCCGGACGACGATGCTGTCGACGACCGTGGGCTCTTGGGCCCCGAGGGCCCGCGCTCCGGACCACGCCAGGACGACGGCGAGCGCGAGGACCGTCCCAGTCCGTCCGGCCCGGCGCCGGGGTCTAGAAGCGCTTCCGGAACTTGACATCGATACCAAACTTTCCCCGGTCGTCCCGCCCGCCCACGAGCGAGAATCTCCGGCTGATGTCCCACTCCACGCGGAAGATGGGGACTTCATCGGTCGCGGCCCTGACGCTCGAATTGGCCAGGATGGTCGAATACAGGACCAGCACGTCCTTGGCCACCTTCTTGCCGACGGTGATCCGGGCGCCGATGCCGCCCGAGGGGCTGTCCGAGATGTAAGGATCGATCCGGAAGCGGTCCAGGGAAAGAAAGCCGCCCGACCGCTTCTTGGCCAGGTCGGCGATCTGGTAGGTCAGAAGGGAGGCCGTATTCAGGGCCGTGCTGCGGTCGCCCGCGTACGAATAATACATGCGCCGGAAGGACTCGCCCAGGGCGAGGAGCGACAGGATCTCTTCGGGCGGCAGGGGCGGCGAGGAGGTGAACTCCGGCTTGAGGCGGCTGACGGGGCCGTTCATGCTCATCGTGACCCGGAAATCCTTGACGTAGGTCTCGCCGCGGAAATCGAGGTACGGCTCCGTGTTGACGGGATCGGTGAAGCTCAGGCGCCCGTGGAGGACGCGGAAGGTCCGGTCCTGGAAATAGAAATCGCCGCTGACGATGTCGATATCGCCGAGGAGCACCGGCTCCGCCAAGGCGCCCGTCGCCGTCAGGTTGAAACGGGCGTCGAACCGGCCCAGGGCATTCTCGATGACCGCGTTATCATCGGCCCGGAGACGGATGTTCAGCGTCATGCCGTCGAAGAACGAAGGCCCCGAGGAGTCCGTCGCGGTCTGCGATGAAAAGCCGAAGGCCTCATAGATCTCGCGCCGCCAGGTCAGCTGCTTGAACAGGATCTCCCCTTCGGTCACGAAGCGCTTGGGGTCCTTGAGGAGGCGCAGGGTGGCGTCGGCCTGGGCCCGCATCCGCTCCATGGGTGAGAGGACCATGTCCTTGCCCTCTAGCCGCAGGTCCATCGTGGCGATGCCGCCCTCGCCGATGCCGACCGTGCCGGACCCGCTGAGGCCGCCGCCGCCGAGCTTCCCCCCGATGGAGGTGATGGTCAAAGCGCTGTCCGAAAAGCTCATGGCCGCCGTAAAATCGGTCACGGCATAAGCGAATCCGGGCAGGGGCATGACCGGGGCCGCCACATCGAGGGCCACGACCACGCGGGTCTCCTCCCCGGCCGTGGTGATGTTCGCGGTGTAATCGATCCGGCCTTGGGCGCCGTCCCACGGCACGATGAGATCGAGGTCGGTGACGCGCCCTTTGATGACCCCGCTGAACGGCTCTCCGGACAGGGGGAGATCAAAGGTCCCTTCGAAGGGATTATCCCCGGGCACGAGGCTGGCCTTCAGGCCCAGACTGACCCGGCCTTCGGCGACCCCGAGCTGGAGCTCGCCCCGTGCTTCCGTCTTATCGAGGGGTGAGAGCATCAGGTCCTTGATGGTGAAAAGCCCCGGGAGCTTGTCGCGGCCGAAGATCCCCCGGCCGGCCAGGGAGAGGGACACGCGCCCGGACGCGGACGGGACGATCCGCGCGAAATCGAGCTCTTCGCCGCGGGCGTCGATATCGAATTCGCCGCTGACCGTGCCGACGAGGAGGCGGCCTTCGACGCGGCCGCCGTAGAAGTCCATGGCCAGCTCGGGGAACGACAGGACGCCTTCTTTCCAAAGGAGGCTCCCGGCGACCCGGGCGGCCGTCTGGCCGTAGCCCTTGAGCTCGGGGCTGGTGAACGTCCCGGAGAACTCCTGGACGCCGCCGGACGACTGGACCATCCGGAAATCTCCCGCGGCCCGGCCGGAGAGCGCGATGGGGAGGTTGAGGACGGGAAGGATGCGGTCGAGCTCGCCCTCTCCGTTCTTGACCTCGACTTCGACGCCGCCTTTCGAGGCCTTGACCCTGACCTGGCCTTTGAGGACCGGGTCCTCGACGTCAAAGCGGCCGTCGAATTGGCCGGCCGCAAAGACGGCGTCCGTTACGACGAACGCGGCGTCGAAAAGATCATAGCCGCCGGGCGACAGCGTAGCCTTGATGGAGACCGACGGCGCGGCCGAACGGCCGTAAAGGCGGACGTCGGCATAGCCTTGGCCGCGGATCTCCCCGAATTCGAGCGGCTCGGCGAGAACGCGGGAGACGAATTCCCGGGTCGTCTTGACGTCGGCGATCTGCCCCCGGATCCGGGCGTCGATGTCCCCGGCCAGGTCGATCCGGGCCGTCGCCTCGAGGCGGCCGAAATCGGATTCGAGTCCGGGGGCCTCGACGGTGACGATGCGGTCGGCGAAGGCGACGCCGACCTTGACGCCGCCTCGGAAGGCGAAAAGGTCCCCCTGCCGCTCGAGGGACTCGTCGCGGAATTCGGCTTCGGCCTCGAGCTTGCGGCCCGCAATGCTGAAAGTCCCCCACGCGGGCGACCTGACCGGCCAGGGGATCTTGATCTCCGCCATCACCGGATCGAGGAAGACGGGCGCGGCCCGGCCTTCCACCCGGCCCGCAAGGAACGACAGACCGAGGCTTTCGGCGGACATGCCCGGCTTCTGGATGCCGACCTCGAGCCGGCCTCCCTGCTCGGGAGCGAAATCGAACCGGCCCCGGACGGCCCCCATGGGCACCGCGTTGATGGCCAGGGTTTCCGAAGCGATGCTGGTCGAGAAAGTCAGCCGGCCGGCCTTGCGCTCGAGGCGGCCCTGTCCGCCCGCCCGGCCTGTCCAGACGAAGGGCATCTTCAGGGCGTCGTCGAGGATGTCCGTCTGGATATCCAGGCTGGTATCGAGCTCGATCTCGGGATCGAAGAGCTTGCGGACCTGGCCGCCGGCGGTGAACGTGAGGCCAGGCCCCTCGATCGAGAGCTTGTCGATGGTCACGTCTTCTCCCCGACCCGAGAGAAGGACGCTCAGGGCGCCGATCGAGGTTAGGCCCTTCTGCGGGGTGGCGTAGCCGCTCGATTCGGCCGTGGCCCGGATGGCGAAATCCTCGCCGTCCTGCGTGACGAGGGCCCGGACGCCCCGGGCCTCTATCGTCGTCCGGCCGGTCTCGAAGAAGACCGCGCCGTTCTCGACGAGCCCGCGCTCGATGATAAAGGGAAGGTCCAGGAGGGACAGGGGCGGGCGGGCCTTGCGGGCGGCGGCGCCCGCCGCGGCCGGCCTGATGTGGATCTCCGGGGTATCGAGGACGACGGACAGGACCTTGCGGTTCCGAAGGAGGGACAGATAGGGGATCTCGATCCGGACGCGCCGGGCCCGCAGGGCCGGAGGCTCGGTGAGGGAACGGACGTTCTCGATGACCAAGGCGGGGGGAAAATAGGACAGCTTCAGGCTGTCGTACACGAACGATTTGTGGATCCCCGCGGCGACCTCTTTCAGCAGGATGTTCTTGGCGACGACCAAGCTCACGGCGAGGACCGCCAGGACGAGGACGAACACGGTCGCCCGGCGGGCCTTCTTGGCGAGGGCCCGGGCCCGCTCGCGGATCCGGAGGATGGCGTCGAGCCTCACTTCTTGACCTTCCTCCAGTCAGCGAGGAATCGTTCGATCCCGATGTCTGTCAGCGGGTGGCTGACGAGCTTCTGCATGACGCCGTAGGGCACGGTGGCGATGTCGGCCCCGATCCGTGCGGCCTCGATGACGTGGCGGGGATGACGCACGCTGGCCACGATGACTTCCGTCTTGAACCGGTAATTCTCGAAGATCTGGACGATCTCCTCGATGAGGGCCATGCCGTCCTCGGAAACGTCGTCGAGGCGGCCGATGAAGGGGCTGACGAACCGGGCCCCGGCCTTGGCCGCGAGGAGGGCCTGACCCGCGGAAAAGACGAGGGTCATGTTGACAGCGATGCCTTCGGCGTCCAGGGTCTTGGTCGCTTTAAGGCCCTCGAGGCCCACGGGGATCTTGACGGCGACGTTCGGCGCGATCCGGGCCAGGGCGCGGGCCTCGGGGACGATCTCGTCGGCCTTGATCGAGACGCATTCGGCGCTGACCGGGCCGGAGGTGAGGGCGCAGATGGCCCGGATATTGTCCTCGAAGGTCACCGTCTCCTTGGAGCAGAGCGAGGGATTGGTGGTCACGCCGTCGAGGACGCCCCAGGCCGCGACCTCGCGGATCTCATCGAGATTGGCCGAATCCAGGAACAGCTTCATCGGTCCTCCTTGGCGCCCGGGCGCGTGAATGTGTTCGAGAGCACGCCGATCCCCTCGATCTGGATGTCGACGCGGTCGCCGGGCGAAGTCGGCCCGACGCCGGCCGGCGTGCCCGTGGCGATGATGTCGCCGGGGTTGAGTGTCATGATGCGCGACAGGAATCTGATCAGGAACGGGATGGGGAAGATCAGGTTCGCTGTCGTCCCCGACTGGACGAGCTTGCCGTTGAGGAACGTCTTCAACCGCAGGCCGTCCGGATCGAGTCCCGTGGCGATGCAGGGGCCGACGGCGGCGAAAGTGTCGAACCCTTTGGCCCGCGTGAACTGGACGTCCTTCGTTTGGAGGTCGCGGGCCGTGACGTCGTTGAAGCAGGTGTAGCCGAGGATCGCGTCGGCCACGGGGTCGTCGTCGCGGAGCTGGCGGGTCTTCTTGCGGATGACGACGCCGACCTCTCCCTCGTAGTCGACGCGGGCGGACGCCGGCGGCTGGACGACCGGGTCGAGGTGGCCGATGACGGCGGTCGGCGGCTTGAGGAAGATGAGCGGCTCCTCCGGCAGGGGGTTCCCCAGCTCCTTCGCGTGCTCGCGGTAGTTGCGGCCGATGCCGACGATCTTGGAGGGCAGGACGGGAGGCAGGATACGGACGTCACCGATGGGCACCGGGCTCGCCCCGATGCGGAAATCGCCGAAGACCGAACCGATGATCGGGAACAGATACTCCTCCTTGAGCACACCCTGGAGGATCTTCTTGCGGTACCGGAACCGGTAGATCTTCAAGCGGGCCCTCCTTCCATCAGGATACACCTTCGGCGGCCGGCCGGTCGAGCCCCGGATCTTTGCCGGCCAGGTCCACGGCGGCCGGCATCGCGAAATCAGAGGCCCGTCCCTTTCGGTCGAAGACACGGACGGTGAAGGCCAGCTTCGCGGGCGCGGAAGGTCCCGGAACGACAGCATAACTATAAGCCAAGATAGGAGATTCGCCGGAAACCAAATAGAAGGAACTGAATTCCCGTCGCAATATCCTGCGGACGAGCCGGGCCGATCTCTCGACCTCGCCCGGCGAGAGCGGCCGCCCCGCGGCCGGGAGGCCCTTGTCGAAGACCCAGACCTCGACCGCCTCAAGCGGTCCGACCGGCTTTCCGGAAACCGCCTTGAGGGGATTCACCCATTGCAGGAGGACGGCGTTATGGGCGGGACTGGCGGTCAAGCCTTCGACGGGCATCGGCGCCCCTCCCGGCGGCAGGGCGAGCGGGCCCTTGCGGCCGCAGCCCGGCGCGAGGGCGAAGCACAGCCCGATCGTGAGCGTCGCGAGCGGCTTGGTCATCACAGGATGAAGCGCCGCAGATCCTGGCTGACGAGGATATCTTTGAGATGATCCTGGACGTAGCCGCGGTCGATGCGGATGTTCTTCTGGGCGATGTTCGGGGCGGCGAAGGAGATGTCCTCCATGACTTTCTCGACGACGGTGTGGAGGCGCCGGGCCCCGATGTTCTCGGCGTCGGCGTTGACCTTCTCGGCGATATCGGCGATCTCGTCGACGGCGTCCGGCGTGAAATCGACGTGCACGCCCTCCGTTCCCATGAGAGCTTCGTACTGGCGGATGAGGGCGTTCTCCGGCTCGGTCAGGATGCGGACGAAATCGTCCTTGGTGAGCGGCGTGAGCTCGACGCGGATGGGAAAGCGCCCTTGGAGCTCGGGGATGAGGTCGGAGGGTTTGGAGACATGGAAGGCCCCCGCGCCGATGAACAGGATGTGATCGGTCCGGACGAGCCCGAAGCGCGTGTTGACGGTCGTGCCCTCGATGATCGGCAGGAGATCGCGCTGGACCCCCTCACGGCTGACGTCGGGGCCGTGGCCGGACTCGCGGCCGGCCACCTTGTCGACCTCGTCGAGGAAGATGATGCCTGACTGCTCGACGCGCTCGACGGCCAGCCGGGAGACCTGGTCCATGTCGACGAGGCGCTTCTCCTCCTCCTCGAGGATGAGCTCGCGGGCCTCCTTGACCTTCATCCGCCGGCGCTTCGTCCGGCCGCCCAGGAGGCCGGGCAGGAACTCCTGGATCTGGAAGCTGATGTCCTCGATCCCTGAATTGGAGACGACCTCGAGGGGCGGGGTGGTCTTCTCCTTCACCTCCATATCGACGATCCGGTCGTCGAGGAGCCCGTCGCGAAGCTGGACCCGCAGCTTCTCGCGCGTGTCGTGGAAGCGCGTCTCCTCCTCGGCTTCGGAGGAGGCGTCATCGCGCCGCTTGGGCGGCGGCAGGAGGATGTCGAGGAGCCGTTCGTCCACGACCGCACGGGCCTTGCCCTCGATCTCGGCGACCTTCTCCTGCTTGACCATGTCGACGGAGATGCGGACAAGGTCCCGGATCATGGATTCGACGTCCCGGCCGACGTAGCCCACCTCGGTGAACTTGCTGGCCTCGATCTTGAGGAAGGGCGAGCAGGTCAGCTTGGCCAGCCGGCGCGAGATCTCGGTCTTGCCGACGCCCGTGGGCCCGATCATAAGGATGTTCTTGGGCGCGATCTCGTCGGCGAGGACGGGCGGGAGCTTGCGCCGGCGGTAGCGGTTGCGCAAGGCAATGGCCACGGCCTTCTTGGCCGCCTTCTGGCCGATGATGTACTTGTCGAGCTCGGCGACGATCTCCTGGGGGGTGAGCTCGGCCTCGGGGGCTTCGGCCGAGGGCCGGTCGAGCGATTCGGGCAGGATGATCGGCATTAAAGCTCCTCGACGGTGATCTCGGTGTTGGTGTAGACGCAGATGTCGGCGCTGATCCTCAAGGCTTCCTCGGCGATGGCCCGCGCGGAGAGATCGGTGTGCTTGATGAGGGCCCGGGCCGCGGCCAGGGCGTAAGACCCTCCGGAGCCGATGGCCAGGATGCCGTCGTCGGGCTCGACGACGTCGCCGGTGCCGGAGATGAGCAGCGACGCCTCCGTATTGGCCACGATGAGCAGGGCGTCGAGCTGGCGGAGGGCCTTCTCCATGCGCCAATCCTTGGCCAGCTCGATCGCGGCGCGGGAGAGGTTTCCGCGGTACTCATCGAGCTTGGATTCGAAGCGGGTGAACAGGGCGAAGGCGTCCGAGGTTGAGCCGGCGAAGCCGGCCAGGACATCCCCCTTGCCCAGGCGACGGATCTTCACGGCGGTCTTCTTGAGGACGGTCTGACCCATGGTCACCTGGCCGTCGGCGGCCATGGCCGTTTTTCCCTTGTGGCGGACGCAGATGACGGTCGTCGAACGGATCATGAGCTCACCTCTGCCAATGGATAAATAATATAGGATGGACAGGGACAAGTAAAGGAGGGGCCAGCCCTGATTCGGGGCCGGCCGAGCCTCGTTTGACCTGGCCGTAACGGTTCTATTAAGATACGGGCGAATCAGACTTCATTAGGAGGCGCGATGGCGTCCCTGACCCTTGTTGTCATGGCGGCCGGCATCGGCAGCCGCTACGGCGGGCTGAAGCAGATCGACCCCGTCGGGCCGAGCGGCGAAGTCGTCCTGGATTACTCCGTGTTCGACGCCGTGCGGTCCGGTTTCGACCGGATCGTCTTCATCATCCGGAAGGACATCGAGACGGCTTTCCGGGACAGGATCGGCCGCCGCATCGAGCTCGCGGCGGACACGGCCTACGTTTTCCAATCGCTCGACCAGCTGCCGCCCGGTTTCGGCGTTCCCGAAGGGCGGACGAAGCCCTGGGGCACGGCCCAGGCCATCCTGGCCTGCAAGGACGCCGTCAGAACGCCGTTCCTGGCCATCAACGCGGACGATTATTACGGCCGGACGGCGTTCGAGGCCATGGCCGGCCATCTCGGGCGCGGGGCCGCCGTCGGGGCGGTCGCGGAATTCTCTATGGTCGGCTACCGGCTCGAGAACACCCTGTCCGAGCACGGCACCGTGGCCCGGGGCGTCTGCGAGGCCACGGCGGACGGATATCTCGTCGGCATCCGCGAGCTGCTGAAGATCAAGCGTTTCCCGGACGGGATCAAGCACACCGAGAACGACGCGGACTGGACTTCCCTTGACCCGGCCAGTTGGACATCGATGAACTTCTGGGGCTTCACGCCGGCCCTCTTCGGCGAGCTCGAGAGGCGCTTCCCCGTGTTCCTTCGGAAGAACTCGGAGGGGATCCTCAAGGCGGAGTTCCTCATCCCCGAAGTGGTCGGCGAGCTTCTCCGCGAGGGCCGGGCCCGGGTCAAGGTCCTGCCGACGCGGGAGCGCTGGTTCGGCGTGACCTATCCCGAGGACCGGCCCCTTTTCCGGTCGGCCATCCTCAAGCTCGTCGAGGCGGGCGTCTACCCGCGGGACCTCTGGGGGGCGGCCTCCGGGGAATGAGATCAACCCATAAGGAACCGCGATGAAAAAAACCGCTGTCGTGATCGCATGTCTCTGCCTCCTGGCCGTCTCCACGGCCCCGACCCAGACCGGGCCCGAGGATTGGGAGAACCCCGCCGCCCTCCACGCCGGCACGGCGGCGCCGCGGGCGACCTTCGTCCCCTATCCGGACGCGGCCGCGGCGCTGCGGCTCGACCCCAAAGAATCGCCCCGCTATCTCTCGCTCAACGGCCCGTGGAAATTCCGCTGGTCGCCGCGGCCGGCCGACAGGCCCCTCGATTTCTGGAGGCCCGAGGTCGACGTCAGCGGCTGGGCGGAGACGCCGGTCCCTTCCAATTGGATGTTCCAGGGCTATGACTATCCGATCTATGTCAACATCCCTTATGAATTCGCATTGAATCCCAAACCGCCGTTCGTTCCGCACGATCACAACCCGGTCGGCTCCTACCGCCGGACGTTCACGGTCCCCTCGGAGTGGGCCGGGATGGACGTCTATCTCCAGTTCGGCGCGGTCAAATCGTTCTTCTACGTCTGGGTCAACGGCGAAAAGCTCGGCTTCAGCAAGGACTCCAAAACGCCCGCCGAGTGGAACATCACCCGTTTCCTCAAGCCGGGCGAGAACGTCCTGGCGGCCGAGGTCTATCGCTGGTCGGACGGCTCCTATCTCGAGTGCCAGGACTTCTGGCGGCTGGCCGGCATCGAGCGCGACGTCTATCTCTATGCCGCCCCGAGGGTCCGCATCCGCGATTATGAGGTCAAGGCCGGGCTCGACACGGGCTACCGGAATGGGCGCCTCGACGTAACGGTCGAGCTCGGCGGGGACGCCCTGACCGGGTCGCGTCCCGCGTCGGTGTCGATGGCGCTCCTCGACGCTGCCGGGAAGAAGATCTTGGGCGCTAAGCGGCCCTCCGTCGCGTCCGGCAACGGTCCGGCCGTCGTCCGTTTCGGGGCCAACCTCGCGAACGTCGCGAGGTGGAGCGCCGAAACGCCCCATCTCTACCGGCTCGTGCTCGAGCTCGCGGACAGCAAGGGCAAGGTCCGCGAGGCGGTCACTTCGAAGATCGGCTTTCGGACGAGCGAGATCAAGGACGGGCATCTCCTCGTCAACGGCGCGGCGGTCCTTCTCAAAGGGGTCAACCGGCACGAGCACGATCCGCTGGCCGGCCACGTCATCTCCGAAGAGTCCATGCGCCGCGACATCGAGCTCATGAAGCAGTCGAACATCAACGCGGTCCGGACCTGCCACTACCCGGACGACCCGCGCTGGTACGAGCTCTGCGACGAGTACGGGCTCTACGTCGTCGACGAGGCCAATATCGAGTCGCACGGCATGGGCTACGGCCCGGAGAGCCTGGCCAAGGACCCGGCCTGGGGGCCGGCCCATCTCGACCGCGTCGCCCGCATGGTCGAGCGCGACAAGAACCATCCTTCGGTCATCATCTGGTCGCTCGGCAATGAGGCCGGCGACGGCATCAACTTCGAGGAGGCCTATGCCTGGCTCAAGAAGCGCGATCCGTCGCGGCCGGTCCAGTACGAGAGGGCCGAGCTCAGGGCCCATACCGACATCTTCTGCCCCATGTACGATTCGATCGAGAGCATGGTCAAGTACGCTTCGGTGAAGCAGACGCGACCCCTCATCCAATGCGAATACGCCCATTCCATGGGCAACTCGACGGGCAACCTTCAGGACTATTGGGACGTCATCGAATCCCACGACCAGCTCCAGGGCGCCTTCATCTGGGACTGGGTCGATCAGGGCTTCGCGACGAAGAACGCGAAGGGTGAGTTCTATTGGGCCTTCGGCGGCGACTACGGCCCGGCCGGCGTGCCGTCCGACCAGAATTTCTGCTGTAACGGCCTCGTCGCGCCCGACCGCACCCCCCACCCCGCTCTCTTCGAGGTCAAGAAGGTCTACCAGTTCGTCAAGTTCGCGGCGGCCGACCTCGCCGCGGGCAAGATCGAGCTCCGGAACCGCTACGATTTCATCGGCCTCGACCGTTTCGATCTCGTCTGGGAGCTCACGGCAAACGGCAAGTCCGTCGCTTCGGGGACGGTCCCCAAGCCCGCCGTCGCGCCTCACGGCAGCACGACCATCGGGCTCCCCCTCCCCCGCTTCCAGGCCCAGCCCGGCCTCGAGTATTTCCTCAACCTCTCGCTCCGGGCCCGGGAGGCCCTGCCGGGCGTTCCCAAAGGCCACGTCGTTGCCGCGGAGCAGCTGCCGTTCCCGGCCGGCGGCGCTGCTCCCGAGGCCGCGGAGGAGGGCTTGATCCGGATGAAGGTCCTCAAAAGGACTGTGCCCGCCCCACTGACCCTCGAGAACGGGTCCCGGTTCGTGCGGGTTGCCGGCTCGGGATTCACGGTCCGCTTCGACCGGCTGACGGGCGCCCTGAATTCGTTCGTCCGCGACGGACACGAGCTCATCGCCTCGGGAGTTGAGCCCAATTACTGGCGCGCCCCGACGGACAACGATTTCGGCAACCAGATGCCGCGGCGCCTGGCGGTCTGGCGCCAGGCCAGCCGCTATCGGGATCTGCTGACGATCGAGGGCCGCGAGACCAGCCTCGACCAGGTGATTGTTACCGTCGTCTACGAGCTCGCCGACGGCCAAGCGACGCAGACCCTCAAATACACGGTCGAGGAAGACGGCGAGATCGCCATCCGCTCGGCGCTTGCGCTCAAGCCCGGGGCTAAGCTCCCGGAGATGCCCCGGGTCGGATTGAAGCTGGCCCTTCCTGTGGAGTTCGACCGGGTCCAGTGGTACGGACGCGGGCCCTTCGAGAGCTATTGGGACCGGAAGACGGCGGCCTTCGTAGGTCTCTACGAGATGACGGCGGCCGAGCCCCTGCCCTACGTCAGCCCGCAGGAATACGGCAACCGTACCGACACGCGCTGGGTGGCCGTCCGCGACGCCGAGGGACGAGGCCTTCTCGTTTCCGGCGATCCCGTCCTCGAATTCTCCGCCCACCCCTTCTGGCCCGAGGACCTGACCCAGGAAAGCCGCGGCTCGAAGCATCCTCCGGATATCCCGCGCAGGGATCTCGTCTGCCTGACGCTCGATCACGCCCAGATGGGCGTCGGCGGCGACGATTCCTGGGGGGCCAGGGTCCATCCGCAATACACCCTTCCGGCCAAGGGCTATAGCTTCACGCTCACGCTCCGGCCGCTCGGGCCGGGCGACGACCCGGGATCCCTGGCGGCACGTTGAGCGGCTGGCCTGGCGAGGAAACCAAATCCGGCCGCCGGGCGTATCTTCCTATGGGTTTGATATAATAGACCCGAATTGATATCCTTATTTTCGAAAGGCCTCCGGCCCGTCCCATGAAATGCCCGCGCTGCCTGAACGACAATCCCGAGGGGACGCGCTTCTGCGGCCGCTGCGGCCGGGAGCTCCCGGGGCCGGGCGAGACCGTCGCCTCGGGGACGGCGACATTCCAGACGCCCACGAAGGGACTCGAGCGCGGCACGATGTTCGCCCGCCGCTTCGAGATCATCGAGGAGATCGGCAAGGGCGGCATGGGCACCGTCTATAAGGCCTACGACAACAAGATCCGGGAGGTCGTGGCCCTCAAGCTCCTCAAGCCGGAGATCGCCTCGGACCTCGAGGTCATCGAGCGCTTCCGCAACGAGATCAAGCTGGCCCGTCAGGTCTCCCATCGCCACGTCTGCCGGATGTACGACCTCGGCGAGGAATGGCTCTCGATCTACATCTCCATGGAATACGTCGCCGGCGAGGACCTCAAGAGCTTCATCCGCCGGTCCGGCCATCTCAACGAAGCCAAGGCCGTCGGGCTGGCCAAACAGATCGCCGAGGGCCTGGCCGAGGCCCATCGCATCGGCGTCGTCCACCGCGACCTCAAGCCGCAGAACGTCATGATCGACAAGGACGGCAACGCCAAGATCATGGACTTCGGCATCGCCCGCTCGCTCCACACGAAGGGCGTCACGGGCACGGGGGTCATCATCGGCACACCCGAGTACATGGCGCCCGAGCAGGCCGAAGGCCGCGACATCGACCACCGCGTCGATATCTACGCCCTGGGGGCCATCCTCTTCGAGATGGTCACGGGCCGGGTCCCCTTCGAGGGCGCGACGCCCCTCAGCATCGTCCTCAAGCACCGCAGCGAGCCGCCGGCCGACCCGCAGACGATCAACGTCCAGCTCTCGCCCGGCCTGAGCCGGATCATCCTGAAGTGTCTCGAAAAATCGAGGGACAAGCGCTTCCAGTCCGCGGCCGAGGTGCTCGAGGCCCTGACGGCCGTGGAACAGGGCCTGCCCGTGACCGGCCAGGTCACGACGCGGGCCAAGCCCATCACGGCCCGCGAGATCACGGTCAAGTTCAGCCTCAAGAGGATCCTGGTCCCGGCGCTCATCGTGGCCGCCCTGGTCATCGTCGGGATCGTTTCGCTCGTCAACCGCGGCGGAAAGGGCCAGCCGCAGGGAGGTCGCATCCGGACCGAGTTCTCCAGGACGGGCGCGGAGGCCGAGAGGGATCTCCACGTCAAGGCGACGGTCCCGCCTGCGCCGGCGCGTGCGGGCGAGGAGGGGACGGCGACGCCGCCAGGCCTTGAGAGCGGCGTGGGCTCGGCCATCATGGGCTACCTCGCGCCTTTTGTGAAGGACCCGGCGAAGTTCATGAAAGAAGAGGATGCCATCGAGTTCAACAAGACGCTGGCCGTGATCAAGGAGAAGTACCCGGCCGAGGCGTCGAAGCTGAACCAATGGATCGACAGCATCCAGACGCGGATCGCCGAAGGGAAGAAGCAGAAGGAGGCGGGGAACCTCGAGGCCTCGAAACGGAGCTATGACCGGGGCGAATCCGAGATGCGCAAGCTGCTGTCCCAGGTCAGCGAACGGGAGAAGGCGGAGGCGGCGTTCAAGGAACTCCGGGAAACGAAGCAGAAGATGGCCCGCGGGGCCCAGGCGCGGCCGAATCTTCTGGCCTGGATCGCGCTCGAAAAAGAGAAGGATGCCTCGGACGCCTTCGCCAAGAACGACTTTTCCGGGGCCCGGATCTTGTGCAGCATCCTGACCCGGGTCCATCTTTTAAGCCCCCGGGCGGCCGACGAGGACCAGGGGCTGGCCCTGTTGCGGGAGCTCGCGGGCACGGGCCGCAAGGACGCGGAGGCCGCGCTCGCGCCCTCCAAGCAGGCCTGGCTCTTCGAGCGGGCCGTGACCGAGGAGGAGGGGGCCCGCCAGATGGCCAAGGACGGGCTCGTTCCCCAGGCCGCCGAGCAGTACATCCTGGCCGCCTTCCTCTACGAGAAGGCCAAGGAAGTCTCGCTCGAAAGCGCCCAGGCCGGGCGGAATTGACGGCCGGACCGATGGTCAAGAAGAAAAAACGCCTGCTCTTCGTTTGCTACGGGAACATCTGCCGCAGCCCGATGGCCGAGGCCATCGCCCGGAAGCGGCTCGGCCCGGACGCGGAGGTCGCCAGCGCGGGCATCGCCGCGACCGGAGGCCCGGCCACCGAGGAGGCCGCGCTGGTCATGAAGCTCGTCTATAAGACCGACATCTCGTCCCATATCGCACGGCCCGTCGGGATATTCGACTTGGGGAGCTTCGATTACGTCCTGGCCATGGACGTATCGATCTACAGCCAGCTGCGGGACATCTGGGGGGTCCCGGAGGCCATCCTCTACGGCTGGGACATCGAAGACCCCATCGGCTCGGATTACGACACCTACAAGGCAACGGCGCTCAAGATCGAGCGGCGGCTCGAGCAGTTCCTCTCGGCGGTCGGCCTCGGGGCCTGAGGCCCCTTCCTCCCCTCCCTTACCGGTCCATCATCGTCCCGAGGAAGCGAAGAGACGGGACGTTCTCGAAGAGGATCCGGGCCGCCGTCAGGATCGGGACCGCCAGGATCATGCCCGCGATGCCCCACAGCCAGGCCCAGAAGAACAGGGAAAAGAGGACGAGGAGCGGCGACAGGCTGAGCTCCTTGGCCAGGAGCCGGCGCTCGACGACCCGGTGCAGCACTGTGTGGATGGCGATGAGGAGGATGAGGACGAACAGGACCTTGAGGGTCAGGCCGCCTTCAAGGAACAGGGCCAGGAGCACGGGCAGGGCGACGGAGACGACGGCGCCCAAGGTCGGAACGTAATTGAAGAGCACGGCCAGGACGCCGAAGACGAGGGCGAACCGGACGCCGAAGAGAGCGAGAACAGAGGCCACAAGGATGCCGATGAGGAGGTTGGTCAGCGTCTTGGCGGCCAGGTACTTCTGGAGCTCGCAATCGATCCGCACCACCGTGCGGCTCACCGCCGAGGCCTGGCCCGGCTGGAAGGCTTCGTCGAATTTCCTGGCCATCCGGCCGCGGCCGGCCAGGATGAAGGTCATGAAGACGAAGACCAGCAGGAGGTCGGACATGAAGGAAAAGAACGGTCCGAGCGTGGACAGGAGAAAGGTCCCGGCGCTGCCGATGTTGAAGCCCTGGATCCATTCTGTCAATCCGATCTTGAGGCGCGGGTCCGGCACGAGAGTGTCGATCTTGCCGAGAAAACCCCGGACCATCTCGGTGTAGGACGGGAGCTCGGCGGCCAGGGACTTGCCGCCGGAGTAGAAGACGGTGCCCACGAGATAGAGGACGGTGAAGGACAGGATGAGGATGATGACCAGCGCGAGGGCCTTCGGCACCTTCCGGCGGACCAGGAAATCGAGCGCGGGCGAGACGGCGAAGGCGAAGAGGAGCGCCAGGGCGAAGGGGACGAGGACCGGCCGGGCCAGCTTCAGAAAGACGCCGGCGAGGAAGAGGACCAGGATGCCGACGCCCACCCGGAGCCACTTGTTCTTGTCCACGCGAACTCCCTTTCACTCATCATAACGAAAATCCCATATAAAAGGAATGGGCTTCTATCGGGTCGCGGAGGGACCTCGGGGATGCGTGTTTGACGACGGCTCGAAGGCTGTGTTATTAGGTTCTGCGCGGGGATAAGGGGACGGAAGGAGGACAGGATGGCGCATCGTGTCACAGGGATCCTGGCCATGGCTGCGGCGCTGGTCTGCGTCGCCGGCGCGGCCGGAGGAGCTGACCTCAAGACCCTGACCAAAGACCTCTTCGCGGTCCCGTCGACGACGGGCAACGAGGACATGCTGGCGGCGAAGATCCGCGGGCTCCTGCCCAAGGGTCTGACGGTCGAAGACGCCGGGCTGGGCACGATCGCCGTCAAGCTCGGCGGCACGCCTGGGCCCACGCTCATCCTGGCGGCCCTCGACGGGTACGGACACATGGTCAGCGGCATCACGCCCGAGGGCTTTCTGACGCTCGACCGGCCGGTCGCGCCGCCGCATGTTCGTTTCGACGCGTTCCTCCTCGGCCAGCCCGTCATCGTCTCGACCGCCAAGGGGCCGATCCAGGGCGTCGTCTCCCAGCCCGCGATCCATATTCTCACGCAGGAGCGGCGGCGGACCCAGGTCGAAGGATTCTCCCTGGAGATCGCCTATGTCGATATCGGCGTCCGGTCCGAAAAGGACGCCCGGGCCAAGGGCGTCGAGCTTCTCGACGCAGTCACCTATCCGGCCGTTCTGACCGAGCTCGCCGGGGACCACTGGGCCGGGCCGGGGCTCGGGACGAAGGCCGTGGCCGCCGTCCTCGTGTCCGTAGCCGAGGCCCTCGCCGGCCGGACGGCCGGAGAGGAGTCCGTCTTCGCCTGGGCCGCCCAGACGAAGTCCGCGGCCCGCGGCCGGGGCGCCCGTCCGGCGATCGGAGCCGCGCGGGCCAAGGCCCGATGGCAGCCGAAGCGGACGATCGTCGTGGACGTGATCGCAGCCGGCAAGGGCGACGGCTTTCCCTTCCCGGACGGAGGGCCGGTCCTCGTCCAATACAAGGCCGGGACCTCCGACCTGCGGAAGGCCGTCGAGGCGGCCGCCGCCGAAGCGGGCGCATCGCTGCAGTTCGTGACCGCGCCCGATACGCCGCTGTCGCTGCCGTTCGAGGTCCCGCCCGCTGAGGTCGTGACCTTGGCTCTGCCCGTCCGGTTCCTCAACACCCCTTCCGAAGTCATTGGCCTCAAGGACCTTCAGGCCTTGCGCGATATCCTCGAGCATTATCTCCGGCCGGGAGGTGCAAAATGACCAAGCGGGTCGCCATAGGCCTCCTGGCGCTCGTCGCGTCCGTTTCATCGATGAACGCCCAATCCAAGGCCTGGGACATCCTCCGCGAGATCGTCCTCGTCCCGGGCGTCTCGGGCCACGAGGGGCCCGTGTCCTACTTCATCCAGGGCCGCCTGCCGGCAACGCTCAAGCCGGAGCGCGACGCGATGAACAACGTCTGGTTCACCGTCGGAGCGGGGCGCCCCCACATCCTGTTCGTCGCCCACTCGGACGAGCTCGGCTGGATCGTCGAAAAGATCACGCCCGAGGGGCAAGTCAAGGTCAAGCCCGGCGGCGGAATCCTGCCCCAGACGATCGAAGCCCGGCCCGTGCTCATCCACACCGGCAAGGGCATCGTCGCCGGGGTGGTCTCGCCGCGGCCGGGCTACGACGAACGCCCCTCCCAGGAGGAGACGCAGGAAGCGCCGTTCACCGCCGAGCGCTTCGACATCTATCTCGGCGTCGCCACCGAGGCCGAAGCCCGCGCGCTCGGGGTAGCCGAGGGCGACACCATCACGGCCAAGAAGACGATCACCGATTTCGCGCCCGGGCTGATGGCGACCCGGGCCGTCGACGACCGGGCCGGCTGCGCCGCGCTGCTGGATGCGGCCCTGCGGCTCAGGCCGGAAACGGTCAAAGGCCGGACGATCACCTTCGCGTGGGATGTCCAGGAGGAAACGGGGCTATTCGGCGCGACCGAACTGGCCAAGACCCTGAAGCCGGACTACGTCTTTGCCATCGATACCTTCGTCTCGACCGACTCGCCGCTCGAATCGAAGCGCTTCGGCTATCTCCCTGTCGGCAAGGGGGCGGTCATCCGGGCCATCGACTCGAGCAACGTCACGCCCAAGACGGAAATCCTCAAGGTCCTGGCCATCGCCAGGAAGCGGATGATCCCGATCCAGGTCGGCAACTCCCGCGGCGGCAACGACGGCTCGGTCTTCCTCCCGGGCGGCGCCATCGACATCCCCCTCTCCTGGCCCGGCTCCTACGCCCACTCGCTCATCGAGAAGATCGACCGCCGCGACCTCGAGGCCCTCACGAACCTCATCCTGGCGATCGTCTCTGACTGGAAATAGCCGACAGGTCAAGCCCTCGCAAGCGTAAGGAATAGGCCGCCCGACATCAGGACCGCGGGATAGCAAAAGGAACCCACCCCGTGCTTAAGAGTTGCTGGCGAAGGGCATGAAAGGGTGGCGAGGAGGGCAATCGAACCCGACATTGGGAAAGTTTAGCCGGGCCGCGTGACGGACGAGGGCCGGCGGGGAGTGAAGTCTTCGGAGCGGACCTGCAGGATCGTGGCCGAGCACTCGAGGCCGCGATTCTGCGAGATATCTTCAAAAAGCTCTTTCCGGATATTTCCCAGAAGTGTGGCTCCGAGTCGCTCCGCCGCACTTCTGATGGTCGCTTCTCAGAGTCCGCTCCCTGCCGGCCGAGTCCGGCGCACGGACCGGCGTCTTCAAACTTTCCCAGAAGGGAGAGAGTGGCCTCTGAGCCACCCCAATGCCCGGCGGCGACTCCGAGCGCAGCAGGGCGGGTTCCTTCGAAGCTATCCTGAGGCCCTGAGCAGCCGCGGCTTCATTACCGCTTCTTGGGCTTGACCTGGATCGCCTTGAGCCCCGGCTTGGCCTCGCATTCCTTGACGAAATCCTGTTCCCGCTGCGAGTTGACGTATTCGGGCGACTGGAAGCGATAGGTGAAGTGGGTGTGCTCGTCGTACGTGCCCTCGAGGATGGCGATGACGTCCTCGATGTTGACCCGCTCTTCGTCGGTCGGGATGACGAAGATCTTGACCTTGGAGTCGGCGGCCGAGATCTCGGTCTCGGCGTTGCGGGTCTTGGCCAGCGCGTTCTTGGCCTTGTCGAGCTTGATGCCCAGGAACTCCAGGCCCTCGCACGACTTCTCCCGGATGAGGTCGGACATCTCGCCGACGCCGGCCGTGAAGACAATGGCGTCCGCGCCGCCGATCGCGGCCGAGTAGGCCCCGATGTACTTCTTGATCCGGTAGGATTCGACCTCGATGGCCAGCTTGGCCCGGGCGTCGCCCGCCTCGGCGGCCTTCTGGACGTCGCGGCGGTCGGTGTACTTGCCGGTGATCCCGAGCAGGCCCGACTTCTTGTTGAGGATATCGCTCATCTTGCCCGGGGGGACGCCTTCCTTCTCCATGACCATGAGATCGATGGCCGCGTCGTGGTCGCCGGCCCGCGTGCCCATGACCAATCCCTCGAGGGGCGTCAGCCCCATGCTCGTGTCGAAGGACACGCCGTTCTTGATGGCGTTGGCCGAGACGCCGTTGCCGATGTGGAGGCAGACGAGGTTGCAGGCGAAGGGGTCCTTGCCGAGGAGCAGGGCGGCCCGCTTGGCCACGTAGAGGAACGACGTCCCGTGAAAGCCGTAGCGGCGGACGCCGTATTTCTCGTACCACTCGTAAGGCAGGGCGTACATATAGGATCCCGTGGGCATGGTCTGGTGCCAGGCGGTATCCATGATAGCGACGTGGGGGATCCCGGGCAGGACGTCCATGGCCGCCTCGATGCCCAGGACGTTGGGCGGATTGTGGAGGGGGGCCAGGCTGAACAGGCTCTTGAAGGTCTCGAGCGTCTCCGGGGTGATCTTGACGGACTTGGTGAACTTCTCCCCGCCGTGGACGACGCGGTGGCCGACGGCCGAGATCTTGGTCAGGTCGTCGAGAACGCCGATCTTGGGGTCGAGCAGCGTGTCGATGATGAGCTTGATGGCCTCCTTGTGGTTGGCGCACTCGTGATCGAACTTGATCGGATCGCGGCCCAGGCCGGCCTGATTGATGTAGCTCTTGCCGATGCCCACGCGCTCGACGATGCCGGTGGCCAGGGTTTCTTTCTTGCCGTAGTCGTAGAGGCGGTACTTGGCGGACGAGCTGCCGCAGTTCAGGGACAGGATGATCATCGATGACTCCTTATGATTTCGTGGTCCATCGGCCGGAGAAAGGGCCGATTTTTTAAGGTCTATTTTCCCTCGGAGCCTGTTAAAAGTCAAGGCGAGGCGGAGTCCGGCGGCGGGCCGAGGCGGGGTTGACAGCCTCGAAGCCCCTAGGGTATAACCGCACCTTACCCTCAACATCGACAAAGGAGTCATCCATGGGCAATACGTTCATTTCCGACATCCGCGACAAGGCCGCCAAGAAGTTCCTCAAGGTCGCCTTCCCCGACGCCGAAGACGTCCGGACCCTCAAGGCCGCCCTGACCCTCAGGGAAAAGCATATCGCCGAGCCGCGGCTCGTCGGCCCGGCCGCCGCGATCCGGAAGATCGCCGAGGACCACGGGCTCGATATCGCCGGCATCCCCGTCATCGACCCCCAGACCGACGCCGCGAAGGACGAGCTCGTCGGCCTCCTCTTCGAGAAGAGGAAGGCCAAGGGCTGGACCCTCGAGCAGGCCGCCGAAGCGGCCAAGAGCCCGCTTTACTACGCCGGTCTCCTGCTCGCGACCGGCAAGGTCGGGGCCGTCGTCGGCGGCAACCTGTCCTCGACCGGCGACGTCATCCGGGCCGCCATCCATACCGTCGGCACCGCCCCGGGCATCTCGACCGTCTCGAGCTACTTCATCATGGTCTTCCCGGAGAAGCTCCTCTGCTATGCCGACTGCGCCGTCGTTCCCAACCCGACCGACGCTCAGCTGGCCGACATTGCCGTCACCTCGGCCAAGAACTTCCAGGCCGTGACCGGCGAGGAGCCGCGAGTGGCCATGCTGTCCTTCTCGACCAAGGGCTCGGCGGCCCATGACGACGTCGACAAGGTCGTCCGGGCCACCAAGATCGCCAAGGAGAAGGCCCCGGCGCTCCTGCTCGACGGCGAGATGCAGGCCGACGCCGCCCTCGTCCCGGCGATCGGTGAGCGCAAGTGCAAGGGCAGCCCGGTCGCCGGCAAGGCCAACGTCCTCATCTTCCCCGATCTCGACGCCGGCAACATCGGCTACAAGCTGACCGAGCGGCTGGCCGGGGCCGAGGCTGTCGGGCCGATCGTCCAGGGGCTCAACAAGCCCTTTTGCGATCTCAGCCGCGGCTGTTCGGCCGACGACATGGTCAACGTCGCCGCCATCTGCAGCCTCATGGCTTGAGCGGGGCAGCCGGCTAGAGGGACAGGGTGTATTTCTTCACCAGCCGGACGGGCTGGTAGGACAGCTTCGCCTTCCGCAGGCCCTCGATATTCATGTCCTGCTCCCGGTTGATGAACGTGTAATCGCCCCATTCGCGGCAGACGAACTCGCGGTTGATCCACTGGGCCAGGCCGACGAGGCCGGGATTGGCGATCTCGATCGGGATGACGGCCATGTCCGCGGTGAGGCGCCCGCCCATCGTGAAGGCCTCGACGCGGCCGCCGACCTTGACCACGCCGCCTTTGAGGCCGAGGCGCTCGAACGAGGCCAGCGCCTGGATGATGGCCACCCTCTCGGCCCTCATAAAGAGGTCGCCGTTCCTCTTCTCCTCGAACCAGTCCTCGAGGAGCCTGAAGCAGCCGGGGACGTCGGCCCGGGTCAGGGCGCGGTACTCGTGGACAAAGGTCGATTCGAATTTCCGGATGCGGTTGCGCTTGCCGTCGAATTTCTTGCCCTTGAGCTCGGCCAGCTCCTGGCGAAGGTAGATGTAGTCGAAATTGCCCGGGTCCTCCTCGATCTTGAAGCCGGCCCCGTACCGTTCGACGAAGGCTTCGGGGACACGGGAGAGCCGGGGCGCATGCCGCAGGCAAGCCGCGATCGTTTCCGGAACGCGCTCACCGCCGATAGGCGGCAGGACGTACGAGTCCTCGAAATCGGGCTCCACGAGAATGCAGAGGCTGCCGTTGAGGACGGTCCAACTCGGCCGCTCGGAACCCTTCCACATGAAGATGTTGGCGAAATCGAGCTCGCAAACCTCGGACGGCTCGCGCTCGAGATACTCGGCGAAGACGTCCTGGTCCTCGAGGCCGACGGGTTTGAAATCGGGATAGACAGGCCGGGTCATCGCTTCTTTCTCATCATGACCGTGCAGCGCTCCCGGGGGCAGCCCTCGCACCAGGCGGTCTTTCGCTTGGCCGGGAAGGTCGCAGGGATCGCGTCTTCGATGACGCGGAAGCCGCAAGCCTCGAAGAACGCGGGGATGATGGTGGCCAGATGGACGTCGCCCGGCGCCCAGGCCACAAGGGCTTCGACGAGGGCCTTGGCCGCCCCCTTTCCCCTGACGACCGGATCGACACCGAGCGCGCAGAGCTCGAGGCAATCGGAGTGCTTCTTGAGGGCGACCAAGCCGGCGACCCGGCCGCCGTCCTCGGCCACCCAGAGCTCGTCGGCTTCCATCCCGGGGTAATCCAGATCCAGGCTCCGGGCGAGCTCGACGGCGGGAGAGGCCTCCCCCGGACCGATCTTGCGGACGCGCATTTCGGATCATTATACCACGCTCGAGCCCGGCTCCGAAGAGGCCGGGCTCGACGGGATGGCCTCTCAGCGCCGCCTTGACACGATCCTTTACGGGCAGTAAGATTCCCCCTCGTTCCCGCGGGCGACGGAGGTGGGTAACAATGCTTCTCCTGATCATCAATCCCGGCTCGACCTCGACCAAGATCGCCGTCTATGAGGCCGAGCGCGAGCTCCTGTCCGTGAACATCTGTCATTCCGCCGAGGAGCTGGCTCCGTTCAACAAGATCGTGGAACAGAAGGGTTTTCGCAAGGACATCGTGCTCAAGACGCTCAAGGAGAGAAGCATCGAGCCCGCGGACCTGACGGCGGTCGTCGGTCGCGGGGGGCTCCTCAACCCCATCCCGAGCGGCGTCTACGAGGTCAATGACCGGATGCTCGAGGACCTTTACCGCGGGGTCCAGGGAGAACACGCCTCGAACCTGGGCGGCTTGATCGCCGACGAGATCGCGCGTCCCCTGGGCATCCCCGCCTTCATCGTCGACCCGGTCGTCGTGGATGAGCTTGACGACTGGGCCCGCCTCTGCGGCATCCCGGAGATCCGGCGCCGCAGCATCTTTCACGCCTTGAACCACAAGTACTCGGCCCGCCTGGCCGCCCGCGAGCTCGGCAAGAGCTACGAGTCGGTGGACCTTATCGTTTGCCATCTCGGCGGCGGCATCACGGTCGGCGTCCACAGACGGGGCCGCGTTGTGGACGTCAACAACGGCCTGAACGGCGAGGGACCCATCACCCCGGAAAGGGCCGGGACCGTGCCCGCGGGCGATCTCGTCGCCATGGCCTTCTCGGGCAAGTACGAGGAGAAGGACCTCAAGAAGATGCTGACGGGCCGGGGCGGGATGGTGGCCCATCTCAAGACGAACGACATGCGGGAGACCCTCAAGCGCATCGCTGAGGGCGATAAGCAGGCGGAGCTCGTCTTCTCGGCCATGGCCATGACCGTGGCCAAGCAGGTCGGGGCGTGCGCCGCCGTCCTTAAGGGCCAGGTCGACGGGATCGTCCTGACCGGCGGGCTGGCTTTCTCGACCGAGTTCGTCGACCGGATCAGGGAGTGCGTCCGGTTCCTCGGACCGGTCTTCGTTTTCCCCGGGGAGAACGAGATGGTGGCGCTGGCAGAGGCCGGCCTGCGCGTGATGCGGGGCGAGGAAAAGGCCCGCACCTATCCGTCCTAATATCCGTTGAACCGAAGGGAGCCATCATGATCACCACCTTGGACCAGATCGTCGAGCGGGTCAAAGGCAGCCCTACCAAGCGGCTGGCCGTCGCGGTCGCGGAAGACCCCCATACCATCGAGGCCGTGGGCCGCGCCGTCAAGGAGAAGCTGGTCCACGCCACGTTGACCGGGGACAAAAAGGCCATTCAGAAGGTCGCCGACGAGAACAAGATCGATACCGGTCTCTTCGAGATCATCCACGAGCCCGACAAGGCCAAGGCCTTGATGCTGGCCATCGACAAGGTCCGCTCGGGCCAGGCGGATTTTCTGATGAAAGGCCTGCTGGACTCTTCCGTCTACATCCGCGGCATCATCGACAAGGAGCGGGGGCTGCTCCCGCCCGGCAAGCTCCTGTCCCATGTGACGGTCATCCAGGTCCCGGCCTGGAAGAAGCTCATCATCTGCGGCGACGTGGCCGTCATTCCCGCCCCGGACCTCGAAGCCAAGATCGCCATCCTGAACTACGCCATCGCCGTGGCCCACAAGCTGGGGATCGAAATGCCCAAAGCCGTCCTTCTCTCCGCGGTCGAGAAAGTGAACCCCAAGATGCCCTCGACGACGGAAGCGGCCATCATCTCCAAGATGGCCGAGCGCGGCCAGATCAAGGGCGCCGTCGTCGACGGGCCGCTGGCCTTCGATATCGCCTTCAGCGAGGAGAGCGCCCGGATCAAGGGCGTCAAATCCCCGGTGGCGGGCGACGCCGACATCCTTATCTTTCCCAACATCGAGTCGGGCAACATCTTCTTTAAAGCGTCGACATACCTGGCCCAAGGCGAGCTGGGGGCCGTCGTGGTCGGGGCCACCTGCCCTTGCGTCCTGACCTCGCGCGGCGATTCGGACGAGACCAAGTTCTACTCGATCGCCCTGGCCTCGCTCTTGACCTAACCCGGGAAGCCGGCCTGGCGGCGGTTCCCCGGCCGGCTCGTGACGGGGGCGGGGCCTCCGCCGTCCTCCCCCTTCCGTTGACAGCCCGCGAGAATTTTCATTATAGTGGGGCATCTTCATCCCCCGAGGAGGTGCCCGATGTCCCTTTCCCGCAGATCCTCCGTCCCGAGACCAATATGGGCCGTGGCGGCGGCAGTCCTCGTCCTGGCCGCTCTTCCCTTCGGCCAGACGAAGGCGGCCAAGCCGAAGGTCCTTCAGTCGACCGCCCCCGAGCTCCGGCTTAAAGGTTTCGAGGACTATAAGGCCATGCAGGCTGCCTCGAAGTTCAAGGACCTCAAATGGCAGTTCATCGGCCCGACGAACATCAGCGGCCGGGTGACCGACGTGGCCGTCGTCGCGCCCAAGGGCAGCAGCTACACGGTTTACGCCGCCTCAGCCTCCGGGGGGGTCTGGAAGACGGAGAACGAGGGCACAACCTGGACGCCGGTCTTCGAGAACATGGTGACGGCGGCCATCGGCGATATCGCCCTCGCGCCGTCCGACCAGGACGTCGTCTGGGTCGGGACCGGAGAGCACAACATCTTCCGCAGCTCCCAGGCCGGCGTCGGCGTCTTCAAGTCGGCCGACGGCGGCAAGACGTGGACGCACATGGGCCTGGCCGACACCAACACCATCTCGCGCATCCTCGTCCACCCCACGAACCCCGACATCGTCTACGTTGCGGCCGGCGGTCACGAATGGACGAAGAACACCGAGCGCGGCGTCTACAAGACCCTGGACGGCGGCAAGACCTGGGCTAAGGTCCTCTTCGTCAACGACGAGACCGGCGCCTACGACCTGGTCATGGACCCGCGTTCGAGCGATACCCTCTACGCCGCGATGTGGCAGCGGACCCGCAAGAAATGGAACGACCCGCGCAACGACGCCTCCTCCGCCGGCAGCGGCATCTTCAAGACGGTCGACGGCGGCAAGACCTGGGCGCCCGTCAATACGGGGCTCCCGGATGCCCGCTGGCGCGGCCGCATCGGCCTCGACCTCTGCCTGACAAGCCCCGATACGCTCTACGCCCTCGTCGACAACTACGAGGTCTCCCGCGAGCCGACCCCGCAGGAGATCACCGACTCGTACGGCGTCCCCTCCTCCGGTTTCATCAAGGGGGCCACGGTCTACCGGTCCGACGACGCCGGCGCGACTTGGACCCAGGTGAGCGGCCTGACGCCGCAACAGAAGACCTTCATGGAGCGCCACTCCGGGACGTACGGCTGGGTTTTCGGCCAGATCCGCGTCGATCCGAACGACCCCAACACGTCCTATATCCTGGGCGTGCCCTTCAGCGTCTCGACCGACGGCGGCAAGTCCTATACGACCTTCCGTCGCGCCCCCGGGGGAGACAACCACGCCCTGTGGATCGACCCGGCCAATTCCAACTACCTCCTCCGAGGGTTCGACCAGGGGGTGGCCGTGTCCTACGACAAGGGCCAGAGCTGGCGTTACTTCCAGCGGGAGATCAACGTCTGCCAGTTCTTCAACCTCAACTACGACATGGCGACCCCGTTCAAGGTCTACGGCTCGATGCAGGACCACGGCAGCTTTCGCGGCAAGGTCGACCTCAGCGCCGGCCGCGACAAGATCCCCGCCCAGGACTTCGAGAACGCCCCCGGCGGCGAAGGCTCGAACCACGCCATCGACCCGACCAACCCCGACATCGTCTATTCGGCCGGTTTCTACGGCACGATCTCCCGGGCCGAGTATGACAAGCCCGGCCGATACCCGGGCTATCCGTATACGAAAGAGCTCCTGCCGGTCCTGTACGAGAACGAACCCGCCCTCCGGGGCCAGTGGCTGGCCCCGTTCATCCTCTCGCCGCACAACCCGAACATCCTCTATCACGGCATGCAGTATGTCTTCCGCTCCCTCGACCGGGGCGACACGTGGGAGCGCATCAGCCCCGACCTGACGACCAACGACCCTGCGACGCGCGGAGACATCCGTTACCAGACGCTCTTCGCGATCTCCGAATCGCCCCTCAAGTACGGCCTCATCTACGCCGGAACGGACGACGGCCGGCTCTGGGTGACGAAGGACGGGGGCAAGGCCTGGGCCGAGATCACGGCCGGGCTGGCCCCGGGCAAGTGGATGTCGAGGGTCGTGGCCTCGGCCTTCAAGCTCGGCACCGTCTATCTCACCCAGAACGGCAAGCGCGACGACGACTTCACGCCCTATGTCTGGAGATCCACCGACTACGGCAAGACCTGGGCGAGCATCGCCAAGGGAATCCCCGTCGGGCCGGTCAACGTCATCCGCGAGGACCCTGTCAACGGGAACATCCTCTACGTCGGGACCGACATGGGCGTCTATGTCACGACCGACGGCGGCAAGACCTGGATGGCCCTCGGCGGGAACCTCCCGACCGTCTACGCCCATGATCTGATCATCCATCCCCGGGACAACATCATCGTCATCGCCACCCATGGCCGCGGCATGTGGGCCCTCGACGCCAACACGATCAACAACAGGGCGGCCCGGAGACGGTTCGATTTCGAGGACTGAGACCGGCGCGCTGCGTCGGGAGAGGACCGTCAGAGGGCGGCCCTCACGGACGATCGTCCTGGATGGCGTCGGGCCCGTCCTGTTCGAGAAGAGCCGGCGGGCCCGCCACATCTCGCTGACGGTGCGGGGCACGCGCGGGGTGCGGGTCGCCGTGCCGTGGCGCCTGTCATTCGACGAGGCCCACCGCGTCGCCTTGTCCAAGCTCGCCTGGATGCGGCGCACGCTGGCCCGGCTCGAGCGAGCCCGCGGCCGCTGCCGCGAGGCGGTCGCCGCGGCCGGAAGCCTTGACCGCCTCGCCGCCCGGGCCATCCTGGCGGGGCGCCTGGACGCCCTGGCCCGCGAGCACGGCTTCACGCCGGGACGCCTGAGCGTCCGCGGCCAGGGGACCCTCTGGGGCAGCGCCTCCAGGTCCGGCCGCATCCAGCTCAATGCCTTCCTGGCGGTCGTGCCGTCGGACCTGGCCGACTATGTCATCCTCCATGAACTCGTCCATACCCGCGTCAGGGGCCACGGCCGGGCCTTCTGGACCGAGCTCGAGCGCCGCATGCCGGACGCCCGACACCGCCAGGCCCGTCTCAGGGAATATTCGCTGGCCCTATTCTAGATCCCCGTTTCCTGCCTGGCGGGCCGGACGAATTGACAGACGTCCCGCGTGTGGTATGATTCGATACCTCCGGGCCGGGACCTCCCCGGCAGGCTTCAAAGCCGCTCCCGGGAGAGCGGGCTCGGGAACAGCAGAAGAACACATAAGGAGCGATGGCCATGAGGGACCGTTCTTTCAGGCAAAGGGCATTCCTTCCGATCCTGGTCCTGGCAGGATTCGCGCTCGTCCAGACCACAGGACGAACACAGGAGGTGTCCCGCCGGCCGGGGAAGGACGCGTCGCAAGTCAGGGGGGCCAGAGAGTCCGATCCCCGCGGTGAGGAAGCCGGCCTCCGTCGCCTGGCCCAGAGATTGATACAATTCCGGGCGATCGGCGATCTCGAGAGTGCCGCCAGGGTATTTGGCCGGTTGTTCCCTTCGGATGCGGCCGGCGATCCCGTCACCGCATCGAAGACCGGCGCTGCCCTTCCCCCGGACCGGACCGACAGACCCTCCGGGAACGTCAAGCCCGTCCTCGCGGTGGCGGGCGCGTACCCCGTTTTCGTCTCGCCCGAGCCTGAAAGGAACCCATCGGCCGGCATCAGCCGCTCCAGCGACGGGACCTGGGCGATCTTCTCCGCCGCCGAGCAATGGACGGGCGGCCAGCCCGGGGATGTCCGGATCCGGAAAAGCTCGGACCTCGGCCGGACCTGGCCGGAGACGGTCCTCATCGGCGACGGCCGGCCGGCGTCGCATCCGGCGCTCCGGCAGGTCGCCGACGACGCGATCGGCGTGGCCTACGTGAAGGAATGGAACGGCGCGGACGGTGACATCCATTTCGCCCGCCTCAACGGGGCCATGAGTTCGCACCCGGAATTCCCCGTTGCCCTCAGCCTGTCCGACCAACGGTCCCCTTCCCTGGCGACGGACCGCCTGGCCTATGACGCCCCCTACCTTTATGTCGTTTATGCCGAGCGCGAAGGTCACTCGGGCTCGGTCAAATTCAGGGTCAGTCAAGATCTCGGGGGATCCTGGAGCCGGGCCATGACGATCGACACATTCCCATGGCCGGGACGCACGGCCGTCGAAACCGCCATAGTCTTCGATCCCAGCAAGAATGCGCTCCATGTCGCCTACTCACGCCCGCAGGGCCCGTCGGCCGGCATCGCGGCCGTGACGTCCGTGGATTTCGGCGCCTCCTGGTCCCGTCCTGCCTTCCTGACGCCCGTCGACGGCCGCGCCGACTCCTCCCCGGCGATAGCGGCCGGGAACGGCACGGTCATCGTCGTCTATGAGCACGAGACCGCCGCTTCGGGAGGGGACATCGGGCTGGCCTTCTCGTCGGATTCAGGGAAGAGGTGGACGACGGGCCCGGGGCTGGCGTCTTCCGCCGCCTCGGAGACCGGTCCGGACATCCAGGCTTCGGAAGGGGGCTCGCCCAGGTTCTTCGCCTCCTATGTCGAGGGGAGCGGCCGGGTGCGCGTGATGAGCGCCGAAGGCCCGACGCCGGGCTCATGGACGATGGAGGGGGCCGTTCCGGAGCACGACGGCCTTACCTGCCTCGGATCGGCCATCGTCCTGCCGATGCCCGGCCGGGACGGCGGGGAATCCGCCGGCATCCTCTGGGCAGACACCTCCGCCGATGAGGACATCTACTTCAGCGCCACGGCGATCACTCTCAGCCTGGCCGACCTCGTCGTGACACCGGGAAACCAGGATGTCTCGTATATGCAGGGAACGACCTCGTTCGCGGTGACGAAGACAGGCGAGGAACAGGTCGATTGGACCGCCGCGGTCGTCTCGGGAGGAACCTGGCTCTCCATCCAATCGGGCTCCTCCGGGACCGACGCCGGGACGATCGTCGCCGCCTACGCTCAGAATTCGGCCGCCGCCGAGCGGATCGGTTCCATCCTTGTGACGCCAAAGGATACCGCCATTCCCGCCGTTACCGTCACCGTGACCCAGGAGGGCGCTCCCGTGGGAACGCTCTCCGTCACTCCCGCGAGCGGGCTCACGTCGACGGGCGTCGAGGGCGGGCCGTTCACGCCTTCGAGCCAGGCCTACGTCCTGCGTAACGTCGGAACGACCTCGATCAGCTGGAGGGCGGCCCGGGTCCAGGTCTGGACGTCGCTGTCCACGCTATCGGGCACCCTGGGTGCCGGGGCCACGCGGACGGTCACGGTCTCGATCAATTCCGCGGCCGCGACGTTATCGGCCGGGATATACACGGACACCGTGAGCTTCATGAACACGACGAACGGCAACGGGAATACGACGCGGCCGGTCAGTCTGACCGTCTCCTCTTCCGCGGGTTCCCTATCCGTCACCCCCGCGGGGGGACTCATGTCGACGGGCCCCGTGGGGGGACCGTTCGCCCCATCCAGCCAGGATTACACGCTCCACAACCCGGGCCTGACTTCGATCGATTGGACGGCTGGAAAGACACAAGCCTGGGCGACGCTGTCCGCGATTTCTGGCACTCTCACCTCAGGGGCAACGGCGACAGTCACCGTGTCGATCAACGCCACGGCCGACACCCTCGCAGCGGGAACCTATAACGACACAGTCACCTTCACCAACACGACCAACGGCACCGGTAATACGACCCGCGCCGTCGCGCTGACGGTTTCAGCGCCAGCCGGGGCGCTTTCCGTGGCTCCGGCCGGCAGCCTCAATGCGTCTGGACCCGAAGGCGGTCCCTTTATGCCTTCGAGCCAGGCCTACACGCTCGAGAACACTGGCGGGACCTCGATCTCCTGGACGGCAGGCAAGACCCAGGCCTGGACAACGCTGTCCGCAGTATCCGGGGCTCTGGCCGCCGGAGCGACGGCGACGGTCACCGTGTCGATCAACGCGGCGGCCGACACGCTCGCCGACGGGACCTACAATGACACGGTCACGTTCACGAACACGACCAACGGCAGCGGCAATACGACCCGTGCCGTCGCGCTGACCGTTTCAGCGCCGGCCGGGGCGCTCTCCGTGACACCGGCCGGCGGCCTCACCTCATCCGGCCTTGCCGGCGGACCGTTCACACCGTCGAGCCAGGCCTACACGCTCGAGAACACCGGCGGCAGATCGATCTCCTGGACGGCCGGGAAGACCCAGGCCTGGACGACCCTGTCGGCGGTTTCCGGGACTCTCACCGGCGGGGCGACAGCGACGGTCACCGTGTCGATCAACGCAACGGCCGACGCCCTCGCGGCAAGTACATATAACGACATGGTCACCTTCACGAACGCGACCAACGGCAGCGGCAATACGACCCGCGCCGTCGTCCTGGAAATCGGCGCTGGCCCTATTCTCGCAGTTTCACCGGCCGGCCGGAGCGTCTCCTTTTCGTCCGGCAGCACGACCTTCGGTGTCTCCAATGCGGGCGGCGGGACCGTGACCTGGACGGCCGCGGTCGTCTCGGGCGGTCCTTGGCTGGCCATCACATCCGGGTCGGGCGGCACGGACAGCGGAACGATCACTGTCGCGTTCGCTGAGAACCGGACATCCTCGGAAAGGGTCGGTATCATCCGCGTCACGGCGCCGGGGGCCGCTGGCAGCCCCAAAGACGTGACGGTCACGCAGGGCTGGGGGACCCTCGGCCTGAACCTCGCCGCCCAGCGGCTCGTCGAGAAGGCGTGGATCATCCAGCGCCAATATGGCGGGCTGACGGTCTCGATCGTCAACCCGGCCTCCGTCCCTATCGACCGCTATGTGATCTCCAGGAAGGCCGGCTCGGGGGATTTCCAGGTCCTGGCCACGGTGTCAGGATCGACCGTCCAAGGCACGCAGTTCACGTATGCCGACATGTTCCTGGAGCCCGGCACGAGCTATACCTATAAGGTCGTCGCCTATGACGCGCTGGGGACCGCGGTCGTCGAGTCGCTCGAAGTCACGATCTAGGGTGGATGCCATGAAAAAGCTCCTGGTCGTTCCGGCCCTGTTGGTCTTCGCGGCCACCGCCGCCGCGGAAAACCGGTTCTTCCTCGCCGCGGGCGCGAACTTCCTCCGGCCCGCGGACGCGGCCTACCGGGGGATCTATGGGAACCAGGCCATCTTCCCTGAGCTGTCCACGGCGATCCGCGTCGTCGGCGGCCTCTGCCTGACCGGCAGCATGGGGAAGTTCTCGCGGACCGGCGCGACGCCCGACCTCGGCCTCGAAACCCTGGGCAAGCAGAGCTATATCACTGTGGGCCTCGGCTACATCCTCCGGGTGTCCAGGCTGATATGCCTGGAAGCGGGAGGCGGGGCGGCCTTTATGAGCTTCCAGGAGGACGCGCTCGGCACCTCGATCGAGGGAAAGCGGAGCGGGCTCATGGCCGAGGGCGGGCTTCTGATCGTCCCGGAGGATGATCGCGTCTTCATGGGCGTGAAGGTCGGCTATCTGTCGGGCCGGGTGGACGATCTCGATGCCGGGCTCGAGGGTCCCCAGTCCATCCGGCTGGGCGGTCTCCGGGTCACCGTTTCCGTGGGCATCCAGCTCTTCGGCAGCGATTGACCGCCCGCGGCGCGTTCGCCGCGCCGGGGACCCGTGTCGGGATTTGCTGTCCCCCTTTCAATCCCTATAGTGTATAATCGCCGTCAACGCGCCCTGCGCGCGCATCTTCATAGGAGGATTGCTCATGCTTTTCCGGATCTCCTCTCAACGGGTCGCGGCTCTCGCCGTCGCCGCCGCGCTCCTCTTCGGCGCTCTCTCAGCCAGCCCCGGCCACGCCGCCTCACCCGAGGCGAGGAAGGCCCATTACGACCTGGCCGCGCGCTGGACACCGGCCAAGGTCGGCAAGCTCGTTTTCGACACGTCGGTCACACCCCACTGGCTCGAGTCGGGCGACCGCTTCTGGTACACCTTCGAAACGAGCCAGGGCCGGAAGTGGTTCATCGTCGACCCGGCCGCCAGGTCGAGGAAGCCCCTCTTCGACAACGCCAAGATGGCCGTCCAGCTGACGCGCATCCTCCTCATCCCCTACGACGCCCAGCACCTGCCCATCAAGACGATCAAGTTCATCAAAAAGGACACGGCCATCCAGTTCGAGATCGAGGTACCCAAGGACAGCGACATCTCGGTCAACGGCAAGATCGTCAAGGCCTCCGAGATCGCCAAGGAAGAGGAAGTCGTCCAGGACAAGGACAAGGAGAAAGAGAAGGAGCAGGAGCAGGACACCCAAAAGAACAAGGACGCCGAGAAGCCCAAGGAGCCGGAAAAGAAGACCAAGGTCCTGGCCTTCACCTATGAGCTCCTCTCGGGCAAGCTGGCGCTCATCGAGGACTACAAGGAACCGCTGAAGCGGCCCCGCTGGGCCTCCGTCTCGCCCGACGAAAAGACGGTCATCTTCGCCCGCGGCGAGAACCTGTTCATGATGGACGCGGAGAGCTTCAAGCTGGCCCAGAAGAAGGCCGGCGACAAGGCCGTCAAGGAAGAGCAGCTGACGACGGACGGTGAGGAGCATTTCTCCTACGGCCGTCAGCTCAACGACGAGGACAAGAAGGAACTCCAGAAGGACGAGAAGGACCGCAAGGACTTTCGTGCGCCAGCGGGGATGGTCGTCTGGTCCAAGGACTCGAAGAGGATCGCCCTCGTCCGCAACGACGAGCGCAAGGTCGCCGACCTCTGGGTCATCAACTCGCTGGCCAATCCCAGGCCAACCCTCGAGACCTACCGCTACGAGATGCCCGGCGAGGAGAACCAGCCCCAGCCCGAGCTCGCCGTCATCGACCTCCTCTCCAAGGCCAAGATCAAGATCAAGTCCGAGAAGTTCAAGGACCAGACCCTGAACATCTTCACAGCCCCGCGTCTGGCCCTCGACCGCGAGCGCGAGTTCCCGCCGCCGGCCCAATGGCTGAGCGACACGCCGGACAAGCTCTATTTCGGCCGGCAGACGCGCGACCTCCACGGCTACGAGGCCTGCGTCGCGGACACGGCGACGGGAGAGGTCAAGGTCCTCATCGAGGAGCGCCTCAATACCTACGTCGATGTCCAGCCGCTGCGGCTCGTCGGCGGCGGCAAGGAGATGATCTGGTGGTCCGAGCGCGACGGTTGGGGCCATTACTATCTCCATGACGGCGACGGCAAGCTCAAGGCGCAGCTCACCTCGGGCGAGTTCGTCGGCCAGGGGATCGAGAAGGTCGACGAGAAAGCCCGGGTCCTCTATTTCGCGGCCTGCGGCCGGGAGCCCGGCGAGGACCCTTATTTCACCCATCTTTACCGGGTCAATCTCGACGGCACGGCACTCAAGCCGCTCGACAAGGGCGACGCCTCCCACAGCGCCGACATGAACGACCCGGGCCGGTATTTCGTCGACAACTTCTCCCGGGTCGATGCGGCGCCCAAGTCGGAGCTTCGTGACGCGGCCGGCAACCTGCTCCTCGAGCTCGAGGCGACCGACGTCACGGCCCTCCTCGCGGCCGGGTTCAAGTATCCCGAGCCCTTCAAGGTCAAGGCCGACGACGGCATCACCGACCTCTACGGCGTCATCTACAAACCTTTCGATTTCGACCCGAACGCGAAGTACCCGATCATCGCCTACGTCTATCCCGGGCCTCAGACGGAGAGCGTCTCCAAGACGTTCGTGCCCCGCAACGCCAACGTCGCCCTGGCCCAGCTCGGCTTCGTGGTCATCGAGGTCGGCAACCGCGGCGGCCACCCGTCGCGGTCGAAGTGGTACCACAACTTCGGCTACGGCAACCTCCGCGACTACGGCCTGGCCGACAAGAAGCGGGCCATCGAGCAGCTGGCGACCCTCCACCCCTACATCGACATCGACCGGGTCGGCATCTACGGCCATTCCGGCGGCGGCTTCATGTCCACGGCGGCCATGCTCGTTTACCCGGACTTCTTCAAGGTCGCCGTCTCCTCCTCGGGCAACCACGAGAACAACGTCTACAACCGCTGGTGGAGCGAGAAGCACCACGGCGTCAAGGAGGTCACGGACAAGGACGGCAATACGAAGTTCGAATATTCGATCGCCAAGAACTCCGAGATCGCCGCGAACCTCAAGGGCCACCTGCTCATCACGACCGGTGACATCGACAACAACGTCCACCCGGCCAACACGCTGCGCCTGGCCGCCGCCCTGATCAAGGCCAACAAGCGCTTCGACTTCTTCATCTTCCCCGGCCAGCGCCACGGCTACGGCGACATGAGCGACTACTGGTTCTGGTTCCGGGCGGATTATTTCTGCAAGTGGCTCCTGGGCGATTTCTCGCAGACGGTCGACCTCATCGAGCTCCAGCGGGAGAAGGAGCAGAAAGGCGGCAAATAGCCCGCGGCTACCGGTCATGTCCTCCAGGGGGGCCCGGCGGCCCCCTTTTTTTTCGCCTTGATTTAGGATAAAACATGACGAGAAAGGCGGTGCCCGCCATGACAGACAATGCGCTCCCGGCCCCGGCCTCCCGGCGCTCGCCCGGCATGGTCGCCCTGGTGATGCTGACCTTCTTCGTCATCTCGCTGCTGACGAACATCATCGGGCCGCTCGTCCCCGACATCATCAAGAGCTTCAGCCTCAGCCTGACCTTGGTTGCCCTTCTCCCCTTCGCCTTCTTCATCGCCTACGGCGTCATGTCCATCCCCTCGGGCATGCTCGTCGAGCGCTACCGGGAGAAGCCGGTCATGATCGGGGCCTTCGTCCTGGCCTTCGCCGGGGCCCTGCTCTTCGCGACCCTCCCCCGCTACCCGACGGCCATCGTCTCGCTCTTTCTTATCGGGGCCGGCATGGCCGCCCTCCAGGTGGCCATCAATCCCCTCCTGCGCGTCGCCGGCGGCGAGGAGCACTACGCCTTCAACTCCGTCCTGGCCCAGCTCATCTTCGGCGGGGCCTCGTTCCTGAGCCCGTTCATCTACACTTATTTCGTCAGGAACATGGGCCAGCCCGGCGGGGACGCCAAGCCTTTCATCGGGCTCATGACCCGGCTCGTTCCGCCGTCGCTGCCTTGGGTCTCCGTCTACTGGGTCTTCGCCGTCCTCGTCATCGCCATGATCGCCGTCCTGGCCGCCGTCCGCTTCCCGGTCGTCGTCCGCAAGGAGGATGAGCGGGCCGGGGCCTGGGACACCCACAAGGCCCTGTTCAAGAGCCGGACCGTCATCCTCTATTTTCTCGGCATCTTCGCCTATGTCGGGACGGAGCAGGGCGTCGCCAACTGGATCTCGCAGTTCCTCCTGACCTACCATAAGTACGACCCGCAAACGGTCGGGGCCGGCAAGGTTTCGCTCTTCTGGGGCCTGATGACGGTCGGCGGGGTCCTGGGCCTCATCCTGCTCAAGTTCCTGGACAGCCGCAAGGTCCTGGTGGGATTCACGGCCGCGGCGCTCGTCTTCCTGACCCTGGCCCTGTTCGGGCCCGGGCCGCTGGCCCTCATCATGTTCCCGCTCATGGGTTTCGCGGCCTCGGTCATGTGGCCGGTCATCTTCTCGCTGGCCCTGAATTCGGTCGAACGCCACCACGGCTCGTTCTCGGGCATCCTTTGCACAGGGATCATCGGGGGCGCGCTCGTTCCTCTTCTCGTCGGCCGGCTCGGGGACGCGTTCGGCCTGAGACAGGGGATGTTCGTCCTTTACTTGACGCTCGGCTACATCCTGTCGATCGGGATCTGGGCGAGACCTCTCATCACCAACGAGACGATCGCCATGAAGAACATGAAGAAGAAGGAGGCGGCCGCGTGAGCGCGCCCGTCGTGGTCGGGGTCGACCTCGGCGGAACGAACGTCCGGGCCGGCCTCGTCGTCGAGGGCCGGCTGGCCGGGGTCCGCTCCGTCCCCGTGAGGGGCCGGGGAACAGAGGCTGAGGTCCTCGAGGACCTGTTCAGCGCCATCGACCCGGTCATGCGGCCGGACGTGGCCGGCATCGGGGCCGGGGTCCCGTCGATCATCGACCTCAAGGCGGGCGTCGTCTATGACGTCCAGAATATCCCATCCTGGACGAAGGTCCCCCTCAAGGCGCTCCTCGAGGAGCGCTACCGCCTGCCCGTCTACGTCAACAATGACGCCAACTGCTTCGCCGCCGGGGAAAAGCATTTCGGCAAGCTCGGGCCGTACGACAGCGCCGTCGGGCTCATCGTCGGCACGGGACTCGGGGCCGGGATCATCGCCAACGGGCGCCTCTACTCGGGCGTCAACTGCGGCGCGGGCGAGTTCGGGATGCTTCCCTACCTCGGCCATAACTTCGAGGCCTATGCCAGCGGCCAGTTCTTCCGCCGCGTCCACGGGACGTCGGGGCGCGAGACCGCCGAGCGGGCCGGGCACGGGGACGGGAAGGCCCTCGAGATCTTCGCCGCGTTCGGGCGCCACCTCGGCGAGGCCGTCAAGGCCATCTGCTACGCCGTCGACCCCGAGATCATCCTGCTCGGCGGGTCGGTCAGCAAGTCCTACCCCTTCTTTAAGGCCGCTCTCTGGGAGACCTTCCAGAGCTACGCCTATTCCCTGGCCAAGGAGCGGTTGAAGATCGAGGTCTCGGAGACCGAGAACATCGCCATCCTCGGCGCCGCGGCCCTCTATTTCGACGCCGCCCGCGGCTAGTCCGGCAGGATATTTTCGTCCGGAACGGAAAAACCCTTGACAGCGTTTTTGCAGAAGGGTTCTAATGATCTGTTATGGCATCCCTCAGAGGAGTCTTATTCATGGCCAAGACAACTTCGCGCCCAGCCCCCGTTCCGGCCCTGGCCGTCGGGCTGCTGGTCCTGATCGTCGCCGTGCCCGGAGCTCTCTCAGGCCAGGAGGAGAAAAAGAACGGGCTCTTCCACCCATGGGCGGCCACCGCCGAGGTCAGCTATGTCGTCACAGGCGGCAATACGGCCACGTCGGCCCTCAGCCTCGGGACCAACTTCTCCCGGAAATGGACCAACGACACGCTCCTTTTCAAGGGTTATATTTTGAAAAGCAATGCGACGACGACGACGCGGACCGCCCAGGGGACGGCGGATGATTTCTCCATCATCGAGGACAGGGTGACGCGCCAGGTCGCCGAGAACTACGTCCTGGGCGGCCAATACGACCGCCGCATCTCCAATAGGCTCGCCGGCCAGGCCGGGCTGAGCTGGGACCGCAACCGCTTCGCCGGCGTCGACGACCGGGTCATCGCCACGACCGGCTTCGGCTACGGCTGGGTCGAGAATCCCCGGACGCACGTCAAGACCTCGGCCGGCCTGACCTATACGGTCCGGCAGTATGTCGGACAGGACACGGAGTCGTTCGCCGGGTTCCGGCTGACCGTCTCCGGCGATCAGAAGATCCTCGACAGCTCCGCATTCGCGACCGTATTCGTCTTCGACGACAACCTGAACCAGGCGTCGGACTGGCGTTTCGATTGGGCCAACTCGGTGACGGCCTCGATCTCCAAGTCGCTCGCCCTGAAAATCATCCTGCGGACCCTCTACGCCAACGTCCCGGCCCTCCAAAACCTGCCGCTCGTCGACCCCATCGGCGATCCGACGGGACTGTTCGTCCCCTACCCGCTGAAGAAGCTCGACACGTTCCTGACGACCTCCCTGGTCATCAATTTCTAGAAGGGGTCAAACCTACCTTTTACCCAAAAAGGTAAAAGGTAGGTTTGACCCCTTCTTCATTTCCTAGTAATATGATAAGGAATTCAGGGCTGGAGGGAGCCGATGAAAAAACGCTACTGGCGCTGTTACGTCTGCAACGATATTCACTATGGCATCGCCCCGCCGGAGCTCTGTCCGACCTGCAAGGTCCTTCACGCCTACGTCGAGATCTCGGCCGAAGAAGCCCGCAAGATCCTCGGCGGCGGGCCGGACACGGCCGTCCCCAGGGCGGATTTCCGGGCGGCCATCGAGAGGCTCACGGCCGGCAACGAGTTCGAGGTCAATCCCGACCCCGGCAAGGTCGACCTGCTCCTCGCCGGGATCTTCGAGAACGAGAAGAACCACGGCTTCAAATACTGTCCCTGCCGCCTGCGCACCAAGAATTGGGAAGAGGACCTCAAGCTCATTTGCCCCTGCAATTTCCCCATCCACGAGACGTATAAGGGCGTCAAGGACGGGGAATGCTGGTGCGGGCTCTTCGTCAGGAGGAAATAATGGCCCGACTGATCATGTTCCATGGGCGGGAATGCCCCCATTGCAAGAAGATGATGCCTCTCGTCGAGAAGCTCGAGCAGGAGACCTCTGCCCGCTTCGAGAAGCTCGAGGTCTGGCACGACGAGAAGAACGCCGATCTCATGCGCAGCTTCCGCGAGGCCATCGCCCCGAAGTGCGGCAACCAGCTCCGCGTCCCGACCTTCCTCAACGCCGACACCAAGGACGCCACGTGCGGTGAGGTCGATTACGAAAAGCTCAAGGACTGGGCGCTGAAGCAGATCTAGCCCTCCGCTCCAGGTTGGCCCCGTCCCGGCCGCGGCGGGAAGCGGGACGGCAATTTATCGGGGAGGTTCCCATGATCGAGCGCTTCGACCCTCTCAAGGGCGAGAGGCTCCGCGTTCTCGACGACGAGGGCCGGGCCGCACCCGACCTCGATCCCGGCCTGTCCGAAGCCGAGCTCCGGACGCTCTACGAGCGGATGGTCCGGACCCGGGCGGCCGATGCCAAGGCCCTCAAGCTCCAGCGCCAGGGCCGCCTCGGCACCTACGCGCCGAGTCTCGGGCACGAGGCCGCCCAGGTCGGGCTGGCCTCGGCGATGGCCCGGGACGATTGGTTCTTCCCCTACTTCCGCGACCTCGGCGCCTATATCACGCTGGGCTATCCGCTGGCGGACTATTATCATTTCTGGATGGGCAACGAGGCCGGCATGCGGACGCCGGACGGGCTGAACATCTTCCCCATCGCCATCCCCGTCGGCTCCCAGGTCCCCCAGGCCGTGGGGGCCGGGATCGCGATCAAGCACCGGAAGCTCGGCGCCGTCGTCGTCACAACGTTCGGCGACGGCGCGACCTCGGAGGGGGATTTCCACGAGGGTCTCAATTTCGCGGGCGTTTTCGGGACCCCCAACGTCTTCGTCTGCGTCAACAACCAGTTCGCCATCTCCGTGCCGCGGTCCCGCCAGTCGGCGGCCCCGACCCTGGCCCAGAAGGCCGTCGCCTACGGCTTTCCCGGCGTCCAGGTCGACGGCAACGACGTGCTGGCCGTCTTCGCCGCTGTGCGCGAGGCCGTGGCCGCCGCCCGGGCGGGCGACGGGCCGACCCTGATCGAGGCCTACACGTACAGGATGGGCGATCATACGACCTCGGACGACGCCGCCCGCTACCGGACCAAAGAGGAGGTCCAGGAGTGGGACCGGCGCGATCCGCTCGCGCGCTTCCGGCTGTACCTCGGACATAAAGGGCTCTGGGACCAAGCCTACGAAAAGGATGTCCAGACGGCCGCCTCGGAATTCGTCGAGAAGGCCGTCGCCGAGGCCGAGGCCCGGCCGCAGGCCTCGGTGGAAGACGTCTTCGCCTACACGTATTCCTCGATCCCGCCGGACCTCGAGCGCCAGATGGCCGAGCTTAGAGCTTCGCTCCCGGAGGGACGCCGATGATCGTGACCATGGTCCAGGCCATCAACCAGGCCCTCGCCGGCGAGCTCCGGAGGGACGAGCGGGTCGTTATTTTTGGCGAGGACGTCGGCCGCGACGGCGGCGTCTTTCGGGCGACCGACGGGCTCTTCGAGAAATTCGGTCCCGAACGGGTCATGGACACGCCGCTCGCCGAATCGGGGGCGATCGGGGCGGCGATCGGCATGGCCGCGCTCGGCCTCCGTCCCGTCCCCGAGATCCAGTTCATGGGGTTCATCTACCCGGCCTTCAACCAGATCGTCTCGCACGTCGCCCGCCTGAGGAACAGGACGCGGGGCCGCTTCATCGCCCCCCTGACCATCCGGACCCCTTATGGGGCCGGGGTCAAGGCCCTCGAACATCACTCGGAGAGCACGGAGGCCCTCTTCTGCCAGATCCCGGGGCTCACCGTCGTCGTCCCTTCGAGCCCATATGACGCCAAGGGCCTCCTCATCGCCTCGATCCGCAGCGACGACCCGGTCATCTTCCTCGAGCCGACCAAGCTCTACCGCGCCGAAAAGCAGGAGGTCCCTGAAGAGGCCTACGAGCTGCCTCTCCGCAAGGCCGCCGTCGTCCGCGAAGGCCGGGACCTGACCATTATCGCCTGGGGGGCGATGATCCCGGTGGCCCGTGAGGCCGCCGCCTCAGCCGAAGCCGAGGGCATCAGTGTGGAGATCGTCGACCTGAGGACGCTCTCGCCCATGGACCGCGAGACCTTCCTCGCTTCGGTCAAGAAGACGGGCCGGGTGATCGTCCTCCACGAGGCGCCGAAAACCTGCGGGTTGGGCGCGGAGATCGCCGCCACGATCGGCGAATCGGCCCTGCTTAGCCTGATCGCTCCGGTGGCGCGAGTGACCGCCCCGGACATCACGGTGCCGCTCCCGAAGAGCGAGGACCTCTATTACCCGAACGCGGACCGCGTCCTGCGGGCGATCCACAGGCTCATGGAGTACTGACATGGCCAAAGAATTCCGTTTCCCCGACGTCGGAGAGGGCATCACCGAGGGCGAGATCGTCCGCTGGCTGGTCAAGGAGGGCGATGAAGTCCAGGCCGACCAGACCCTGGCCGAGATCGAGACCGACAAGGCCGTCGTCGAGATGCCGTCGCCCTACGCGGGCACGGTCCTCAAGCTCCATTTCAAGGAGAAGGACCTGGTCAAGGTCGGGCAGGCGCTGGTGACGATCGGCGAGAAGGGCGAAAGCCTGGCTGCGGGCCCGCCCGAGCCCCATCTCGCTGTCCGTCCCGCCGCCGCGGGCGCCGCCCCCGCGCCGGGACGGCCGGGGGAAGTCCTGGCCACGCCCAAGGTCCGGGCGTTGGCCCGGGAGCTCGGCATCGACATCGCCGCCGTCAAGGGAACGGGCCCTGACGGACGCATCACCGAGGATGACGTCCGCGCCCCCCGGCCGGTCCCGGCCGAAAAGGCGCCGGCGATCAAGATCAAGGCCAAGTACGACCTCTACGGCAACCTCGAACGGATCCCCCTGCGCGGCGTCAGGAGGGCCACGGCCAAGAAGATGCGGGAATCGCTGGACCACGCCGCTCACGTGACGCACTGCGACGAAGCGGACGCCGGACCGATCGACGCTCTGCGCGAGAAAATGAAGCCCGAGGTCGAGGCCGGGGGCGCGAAGCTGACCTATCTTCCCTTCATCGTCAAGGCCCTCATCGAGGCCCTCAAGCTCCACCCGACCCTCAACGCGACGCTCGACGAGGACGAGAACGAGATCGTCGTCAAGAAGTACTACAACATCGGCATCGCCGTGGACGTCCCCGACGGCCTGATCGTTCCCGTCGTCAAGTTCGCCGATCAGAAATCGGTCGCCGATATCGCCGCGGAGATCCAGGCCCTGGCCAAAGCCGCCCGGGAGAGGACCCTCGACCTCGCCGACCTGAAGGGCGGGACGTTCTCCATCACCAACGTCGGCGTCATCGGCGGCGATTTCGCGACCCCGATCATCAACTATCCCGAGGTGGCCATCCTGGCGACGATGAAGATCGCCGACCGGGCCCGCGTCGCCGACGGTGCGGTCGTCGTCAGAAAGACGCTGCCTCTCTGCCTGGCTTTCGACCACAGGGTCGTGGATGGCGCCGAGGCGGCCCGGTTCACCAAGGACCTCATTCGCTTCCTCGAGACGCCCGAGAGCCTGCCGCTCAAAGGCGAATAAGCGGGGCGCGGCCGCCTGTGTTATATTGATCTGTCCCCCGGCCGCGCGGATGCGGACCGGGACCCGGAGCGAGAATACCTATGACCAAGAGTCGATCGAAAGTCGATAAGCTCGAGGCGATCATCGGGGAGCGGCAGAAAGCCCTGGTGGCCTTCTCCGGCGGGGTGGACTCCACCCTGCTCCTGAAGGTCTGCCGCGACGTCCTGGGGCCGGAGAACGTCGTCGCCGTGACCGGCGTTTCCCAGACCTACACGCCCGAGGAGAAGCGGACGGCCGGGCGCACGGCCCGCGAACTCGGCGTCCGCCAAGTCCTCATAGAGACGGACGAGCTGGCCTGCGCGGAATTCGTGTCCAATCCGGCCGACCGCTGCTATCACTGCAAGAGCGAGCTATTCGGCCGGATCGCCGAGCTGGCCCGCTCCCTCGGGATCGATGTCGTCTATGATGCGTCCAACGTCGACGACCTCGCCGATTACCGGCCCGGCCGGCGGGCGACCGAGGAGCGCGGCGTCGTCAGCCCGCTCGTCCTGGCCGGATTCACCAAGAAGGACGTCCGGGCCCTATCGAGGAAGCTCGGCCTCGCTTCCTGGAACAAGCCGGCCAACCCGTGTCTCGCCAGCCGGGTCCCGTACGGCACGCCGATCACCCAGGAGGCCCTGGACAGGATCGGGGCCGGCGAGAGGTATATCCGCGGCCTGGGCTTCCCCGTCGTCAGGCTCCGCCACCACGGCGAGCTGGCCCGCATCGAGGTCCCGGCCGGCGACTTCGCGCGTCTGCTGAAGCCGGCCACGGCCCGGAAGCTGGCCGCGAAGCTGAGGACTCTCGGGCTATCTGTGGATCGCGCTCGATGTCGAGGGCTACCGCATGGGCAGCCTCAACCGGGCCGTTCAGGACCGTTCCCGGGCGGCGAAGAAGGGCCGATGAGGATCGCCGTCGGCCTGAGCGGCGGTGTCGACTCCTCCGTCGCCGCGCTCCTCCTTCGCGACGCGGGGCACGATGTCTCCGGCGTCCTGATGAAGATCTGGCCGGGCGGCGCCGACGCGTCCGCCGCATCGAAAAGCGCCTGCTTCGGGCCCGACGAAGCCGTCGACGTCCAGGCCGCGAAGGACGTGTGCGCCCGGCTCGCGATCCCCCTCAGCGTCATCGACTGCTCCGCGAGCTACGAAGACCTCGTTCTTCGCGATTTCCGCGAAAGGTACCTCGCCGGGACGACCCCCAATCCGTGCGTCCGATGCAACCAGCTGGTCAAGTTCGGCGTCCTGCCCGAGCTCGCCCGCGCCGCCGGCCTCGCCTTCGAGCGCTTCGCCACCGGCCATTACGCCCGGGTCGGGAGCGACGAGAGGACCGGACGGTTCGTGCTGAAGCGGGCGGCCGACGTCCGCAAGGACCAATCCTATTTCCTCTACCGTCTCACCCAGGCCCAGCTGGCCACGGCCCTCTTCCCCCTCGGGGGGCTCATGAAGACGAGGGTCCGGGCGATCGCCCGCGAGGCCGGCCTCGCGGTCCACGACAGGAAGGAGAGCCAGGATTTCTACGGCGGAGACCTGGCCGACCTCCTCGGACGGGACGACCGTGAGGGCGAGGTCGTCGACCGCGACGGCCGCGTCCTCGGCCGCCACCGGGGCGTCCGGCACTACACGATCGGCCAGCGCAAGGGACTGGGCATCGCCGCGCCCGCCCCCTTCTATGTCATCGGCATCGACGCCCGGGGGAACAGGCTCGTCGTCGGCCCGGAGAGCGAGACCTTCCGGCGCTCCGCGACGGTCCGGGATAGTGTCTGGGGGCCGTTCGAGGCGTTGGCCGCCCCGGCCGAGGTCCTGGTCAAGGTCCGCTCCGGCGGGCGCCCTGTCCCGGCGACGCTTGTCCCTCTCGACGGCGGGCGCTGCCGCGTCGATCTCGCCGAGCCCGTCGCCTCCGTCGCGCCGGGCCAGTCAGCCGTCTTCTACGACGGCGAAACCGTCCTCGGCGGCGGCATCATCGAATCGGCCGCCTAGCTTCGGCCTTCCCGTACCCTCCTCATTCGGATATAATCATGCCCGTCCGTTCTCGGCACGGGGGGAACCCCGCGAATTTCCGTCAGGAGGAACATCCATGGCCGGCTATCTCATCGCGTTCGCCTTCGGCATCTTCATCATGGGCGCCTTGATCGCCCAGCGGGAAAAGCTCGGCTCGGGCGGCTTCAACGCCTGGCTCAGGGCCAAGAAGGGGCTGGCCGTAACGGGCCTCCTGGTCCTTGTCGCCATCGCCCTCGTCGTCCAATCCCTCGTCACCGTCCAGGCCGGCACCGTCGGCGTCGTCAAGCGGCTCGGGGCCGTGCGCCAGGAGTTCAATCCCGGCCTGCACATGATCGTCCCGTTCATCGACCGGGTCGTCATCTTCCCGACGCTCAAGAAGAATTACGAGGCCTCCGATAATCCCCAGTCGAGCATGGCGGACTATCCGGACATCATCGTCTCGGCCCTGACCTCGGACGGCCAGCAGATCAAGCTCGGGCTCACGGCCCGGTTCATGATCGCGCCGGGCAAGGCCGCCTGGATCCTGCAGAACCTGGGCTCGGAGCGGGAGTACGTGGAGAAGGTCGTCAAGACCGAGATCCGCGGCTCGGGCCGCCGGGTCCCCACCCGTTTCGCCGCCTACGAGCTCTACACCAAGAAGAGCTACGAGGCCCAGCAGGCCCTGTTCGACGAGATCGGGCCCAAGTTCGAGGCGAACGGCCTCATCCTCGACGAGATCGTCATCCGGAACATCACCTTCACCCCGGAGTATGCCAAAACGCTCGAGGAGAAGCAGATCGCCCTCGAGAACATCACCACCGAAAAGAACAAGCTCGAGCAGGAGAAGATCCGCAAGGAGCAGAAGATCGTCGAGGCCGAGGGCGACGCCAAGAGCATCGAGATCCGCCAGGCCGCCCTGACCAAGAACCCGACCATTATCCAATGGGAGTTCGTCCAGAAGCTGGCCCCGAACGTCCAGTGGGGCATCATGCCCGACAAGGTCATCCCGGTCATCGACTTCAGGGCCATGACAGGACAGCAGAAGTAGCCGCGTGATGCGGCCGGTCCGGGAAGCGGTCAGGACCGGCCGCAGGTGAATTCGATCATCCGGGCGATAGCCTGCTGGCAGACCCGGCAGAACTCGTTTTTCGGGTTGCCGATCATGATGCAGTAGATCATGGGCCGGTAGAGCCCCTTGGAGGCGTAGCCCGCCCCTTCGAAGACGCCGACCTTGTCCGTGAGGGCCGCGAACTCCGCGCGGACGGACGCGATCTTGGCGTCGTACGCCTCCCCGGCCGTCTTGAACCGGGCCTCGATCTCTTTCCTCTCCTTGTCTGAGGAGCCCTTCTTTTTCGCCTCTTCGAGGGCCTTGCCCAAGGCGGCGCGGTTGTCGCGGAGGCCGGCCTGAAGGCTCTCGATCCGGTCCTTGCCGTACTCCGTCGGGACGGAGATCCCGGGCGAAAGGAGGCCGGCCCATTTCACGCGGGTCGGATCGAGGAGGGCCGTGATGTTGGGTTCGAGCGGCTCGACGCCTTTGGGATAGAAATCGTTGTAGGATACCTCGGACTGGTAATACTCGTCGGCGAGGTAGGCGAAGGAGTGGCCGAGCTCGTGGACGAGGACCTGGGGGCTCGCGGGGTGGTCGACCGTCGACACGCAGTAATCGAGGGCGATGCTGCCGCCGCCGTAGCGCGGGCTGTTGACGAGCACGGCCAGGACATCGTAGGGCACCTGGGCCGCGATATCATGCATGAGGTGGTCCTCTTCGATGAGCAGATAGCGGTCGAGATCGAAGGCGTTGAAAGAGGCGCTGAGCACGGTTCTCTTGTAGGACCTCTGGCGGGGCTCGTCCATGCCCCGGTCGGCCGAGGCCCGGAAAACGGCGCGGACGTTGAAGCGGTCCCTCATCGACCTGTAAGGCTCGATCGCGAACAGGGCGGCCGTCATCCTGTCGACGTCGGACTTGAACTTGTCCTTGTCCCCGGCGGCATAGCCTTCGGCCAGGTAGACGATGTCGACCCTGTCGTGCGGATCTCCCGTCATGGAAGCTTCATAGACCCAGTCCGCCGAGGCGGGCTTCTCGCGGACGATGTGGTAATCGGCGGGGTCGATGATGCGGTCGAATACGGGGTGGAAGAGGTTGCGCTTGTCGCGCTGCTCGACGACGAAAAGGACCGGGCGTTTGGGCAGCGGGAACCTGACGGAGCGCTCGAAGACCCGGACCGTCCCCGCCAGCGCCGGGGAGGTCGTCCTGTACTCCGCGAACATCGTGTCGAAGCCCCGCGAGAAGATGAGACGGTTGGAGGCGGCGTCATAGACCCTGAAGGCGTAGCGGCCGTAATCGAAGGGCGGAAGGAGACCGGACTTCGATTCGGGCCAGATCGCCTCCTCGACGAGCTGGTGGATGGTGACCGTCTCGGACTTGGCGTCGCCTGTCTGGTAGAGGTCGACCCGCAGGGCCTTGTCGACGAAGAACTCATCGAACGACGGCGGGGGCTGCGGCGCCGGCGCCGCGGGGACGGCGGACGGCATGGCGAGGAACAGCACGGCCAGGGCCAGGATCGATCTTCTCATGGGAGCTCCTTCGGTCTTCCGAAGGATTATAGGCCGGATGGGCGGGGGACTCAACCCTCGGCGGCCGGAAAGGCCCGAGCATCGCCGGGGACCCGGAGGTCCCCGGCGGATCCCCCCGACTCAGGCGCTATCTACAGAGGCCTCCTCCCTTAGCGGCTCTTCCACTGGAACTGGTGGGGCCAATCGGAAGCGTTCGCAGAAGGGGCGGCCGTATGGCAGACTGAGCAGGCCGTGGCCCGGCTGCCGCCGTGGGCCTCGGTGAATTCGCTGATGCCGCCGCCGCGCGAGGTGCTGTGGCAGACCTTGCAATCCCCGATCGGCGCGACGGTCGTCTGGTACTGGACGGCCTGGGCATTGTCCGAGGCTTCGGAGGAAGGGACCATGGCGTGGGGGCTGCTATGGCAGGCCGGGCAGGACATCCCCTTGTGGCCGCTGGCGTTCCGGTAAAGCGTGGTCCCGGTATTGACCTCGGCGACGCCGGGGTGGCAGGTCGCGCACTGGGGCTCGTTCACCCACGGCACCCGTCCGCCGGTCGCGATGGAGCTGGCCACGTCCTGCATCGTGCCGTGGCAGCTGATGCAGTTGCCGTCGGCGGCCGTGTGGGCGACGCTCCGGCTGCACTTGGCGATCTGACCGGGATGGCAATCGTAACAGGCCGCCTCGCGCGTAGCATGGTAGCCGTGGATGGCCCGTGACAGATAGAAGCCCGATGTCCCCGGACCGGTCTGGCCCAGGGCCGGACTGCCGTGGCAGGAGGCGCAGAGAACGGGGGCCGATGCCGCCAGGGTCGTGGCTGAGAGGGCGTCGTGCGTGTCCAGCACGTTGGCCATCACGTCGGCCCCGCCGCCGCCGGGGATATGGGCCGATCCTACGCCGCCGGCCGCATGGCACTTGGCGCAGTTGAATTCATCGGACGTCGGGACGGTCGCGCTCGTCTGGACAAGCACGGCGTTCGTCCCGGAATCCCTCACGGTGATGTCGGCGATCTGGTAGGGATTATAAGTCCCGGCATCATTGACGGGCACCACCGGCATGCCGTTGACCTGGAAATGATCGCCCTTGACGACCATCGTGCCGGCGAGGCCGTTGTGGATGGCCGGGTCCTCGAGGTTCAGGCCCAGGTTGTGGGGCAGCGACACGCCAAACAGAAGGGGCATGTTGTCCCAGAACTGGCCGTAGCTGCGCTTGCCGTAGGAAAAGGTGTTGCCGCGGATGGCATATTCGACCGTGAGCCCCGCCGTGACGATCTGGGGCGGATCGCCTCTCTTGACGACCTGGACCCAAACCGTGTTATAGGGCGGAAGGATCACGGCCTTGTCGTAGGTCGGATTGAGACAGTGCATGCCGAGGTCGTTCCAGGCGAAGGCCACGTAGGTCATGTTGGCCGCCGGGATGGCCTTGGCGTTGACGTCCCCGTCCCCGTCGCCGTTCCCGTTCCCGTTCGAGCTGCACGAAACGAGGGCCGCCGCGGATAACAGAACGATCGCGAACAGGATCCCTTTAGCTTTCTTCAAACCTTCCATGTCGCCTCCTCCGCCCCTCTCCGGGCGCAGACTCCATAACGGCCGCGAAAGCAGCCTGCCCCTGATCTATGCAATTTTCGTGCCTCGACCCCATAGGGGGAGGAGGGGGCATCCGGGCGGCCCGGACGGGGGCCCATGCTCCTCTGCAGGACAGAGTCCCGGGGGACGGGATTGGTCCGCCCGGGAGGGGACCTTGAGCTGTCAGGGGCTTTTCGCTATAATAGACGTTCGACTGTTCGATTTCGGACCCTCGGTTGCCCCACCGGCGATACCCCGAACATCCCGACAGGCGTGATCATTTATTCTTATAGTGAGTGAGCTGTCCATGACGACCGACATCGCCCGCATGCGCAACATCGGCATCAGCGCCCACATCGACTCCGGCAAGACGACGCTGACGGAGCGGGTCCTCTTCTATTGCAAGAAGATCCACAAGATCCACGAGGTCAAGGGCAAGGACGGAGTGGGCGCGACCATGGATTCCATGGACCTCGAGCGCGAGCGCGGCATCACGATCGCCTCCGCGACGACCGCCGTCGAGTGGGCCGACCACTCCATCAACATCATCGACACGCCCGGCCATGTCGATTTCACCATCGAGGTCGAGCGGTCCTTGAGGGTCCTCGATTCGGCCATCCTCGTCCTCTGCTCGGTCGGCGGCGTTCAGTCCCAGACGATCACCGTCGACCGCCAGCTCCGGCGCTACAACGTCCCCTTCATCGCCTTCGTCAACAAGGCCGACCGGGTCGGGGCCAATCCCCTGAAGGTCCGCGATCAGATCGCCGAGAAGCTCGGCCACAACGCCGTCCTCATGCAGATCCCGATCGGCCTCGAGGGCGCCTTCAGCGGCCTCGTCGATCTCGTCACCATGACGGCCCTGTACTTCGACGGTCCGGAGGGCGAGACGATCCGGGTCGAGCCCATCCCGGCCGAGCTCGCCGCCGAGGCCGGAAAAAGGCGTGAGGAGCTTCTCGACGCCGCCTCCCTTCACTCCGACGAGCTCACCGAGGCGCTGCTCGAGGGCCGTCCGACCGAGGGGCTCATCCGGGCCGCCGTTCGCAAAGGCGTCCTGGCCCGCAAGCTCGTCCCTCTTTTCATCGGCTCGGCCTATCGGAACAAGGGCATCCAGCCCCTGCTCGACGCCGTCGTCCACTACCTGCCCGATCCGGCGGAGGTCGAGAACAGGGCCGTTGACCTCGATGCCGGCGGGGCGGAGCGCGTCCTCACAGCCGACCCGGCCGCCAAGACGGTCGCCCTGGCTTTCAAGCTCGAGGACGGGCCCTACGGCCAGCTGACCTACGTCCGTGTCTACCAGGGCTCCCTTCGCAAGGGCGAGGAGATCGTCAACACCCGCTCGGGCCAGAAGATCAAGGTCGGCCGTCTCGTCCGCATGCACGCCGACGCGATGTCCGAGATCGTCGAAGCCGGGCCGGGCGACATCGTCGCCCTCTTCGGCGTCGAGTGCGCCTCGGGCGATACCTTCTGCAGCCCCGGCCTCAACCTGGCCATGTCCGCGATCTATGTCCCCGAACCGGTCATCTCCCTGGCCATCGAGCCCGTCGACAAGGCCGCCGCCGACCGTGTGGCCAAGGCCCTCAACCGGTTCACCAAAGAGGACCCGACCTTCCGGACGCACGTCGATCCGGAGTCCAACGAGACGATCATCCAGGGCATGGGCGAGCTCCACCTCGACGTCTACATCGAGCGCATGAAGCGCGAATACAAGGCCGAGGTCAAGACCGGCATGCCCCAGGTCGCCTATCGCGAGGCCATCAGCCAGGCCGTGGATTTCGACTACACCCACAAAAAGCAGACCGGCGGCGCCGGGCAGTACGCCCGGGTCATCGGCCGGCTCGAGCCCCTGGCCAAGGGCGCCTTCGAATTCGCGAACGAGGTCAGGGGCGGCCGCATCCCGCGGGAGTTCATTCCCTCCTGCGAGAAGGGCTTCCGGGCCGTCCTGCGCAAAGGCCAGCTCATCGGTTTCCCGATCATCGGCGTCCGCGTCGTCATCAACGACGGCCAGTACCACCCGGTCGATTCCTCGGACATCGCCTTCCAAACGGCCGCCCAGGGCGCCTTCAAGCAGGCCTACATCAAGGCCAAGCCCCAGATCCTCGAGCCCGTCATGAGGGTCTCGGTCGAGGGGCCGTCGGAGTTCGCCGGAAACATCTTCGCCACGATCAGCCAGCGGCGCGGGGTCATCGTCAGCTCCGTCGAGGACGGGAATTTCTCGCGGGTCGACGCCGAGGTGCCGCTCGGCGAGATGTTCGGCTACTCGACCGTCCTGCGCTCCCTCACCCAGGGCAAGGCCGAGTTCACGATGGAATTCCTGAAGTACGGCCGCGTGCCGCCGCATGTCGCCGAGATGCTCACGGAGCAGCACCTCGAGAACGAGCGGAAGAAAAGCCAGAGATAACGGAGGACTCGCCGATGACTCTCACGGTCCAGGAAGAACTCATCAAGCGCAGCCCCCTGCGGGTGCTCGAGAAGTCCATTTCCGGGGGGTTGGGCAAGGGGAACATCGGCGTTCTGGCCAGCCGTAAGGGCGTCGGCAAGACGGCCTGCCTCGTCCACATCGCCGCCGACAAGCTCCTCCAGGGCCAGCACGTCATCCACGTCTCCTACGCCAGCCGCGTCGACCATATCGTCACCTGGTACGAAGACATCTTCAAGGAGATCGCCAAGAAGCCCAGGATGCGCGCCGCGCTCGACGGGTTCGACGAGCTCATCCGCCACCGGGTCATCATGAACTTCAAGCAGGACGGAGCCAGGACCGACCAGGTCCTCCGCAGCATCGAGGCCATGATCGTCCACGGGAATTTCCGGGCCCAGACCATCATTGTCGACGGACTCGACTTGGCCCAGGCCGGGACCGGCGATCTCCTGGCCTTCAAAGACTTCGCCGGCCGTCTCGGCCTCGAGGTCTGGTTCAGCGCCTCGCTCAAGAAGGACGACCCCCTGTTCGACGAGCGGGGCATCCCCTACGAGCTCAAGGGCTACCTCGGCGCGATCGACGTCCTTATCTCCCTGCAGCATCACGGCGACCACGTCCACTTCAACCTCGTCCAGGACCACGGCCGGCTGGCCCCCAGGGACCTCCGGCTCGAGCTCGACCCGACGACGCTCCTCATCGCCAAAGAAGCCCGCCCCCGCGCCCGGGCCTGAGGCCCGCCGCCGGGCTTTGACTCGCCGCGGGCGGGTGTGCTATATCTGGCCCCTTGCCCTGTGGCCGCACCAGGCACCGCCATGACGCCCGAAGAAGCAAAGAGGATCGCCTTCCCCCCGGGGACCCGTCTGGCCGTCATCGACCTCGACGGCACGCTCCTCAAGGGGATGAACGCCGAAAGGATCTTCTATCTCTATCTCCTCGTCCACAGCCACATCAGCGTCTTCCGGATGGGCGGCTTCCTCCTGTCCCTCGTAGGCGACACGGTCCGGTTGGGGTTCCGGAAGGCCATCGGCTCCAACGCCCGCATAATCAGGGGAAAGACACCCGGAGAGATCAGGCAATGGGCCGGCGCCTTCGGTCATATCTTTCTCCGCAACGCGGTCCCCGAGGACCTGCGGGCGAAGATCCTCAGCCTCAAGACATCGGGCTGCCGCATCGTCCTCCTTTCCGGGTCCCTGCAACTCCTTGTCGATCAACTCAGGGAGCGGCTCGAGGCCGATATCCTCATCGGGAACGATCTCGAGGTGGTCGACGGAAAGCTCTCGGGCCGGAAGACGGGGATCTTCCCTTACGGGCGGATGAAGATCGATGCGCTGTTCCATAGGATCGACCCGGAGGGCATCGACTGGTCCGGCTCTTGGGCCCTGGCCGACCGGATATCGGACCTGCCTGTCCTCGAGCTCGTCGGCCATCCGGTCGCGGTCCACGCCGACCGCAAGCTCCGGCGCCTGGCTGTCAAGAGGGGCTGGGAGAACATCCGCGGGCGCTAGCCTGGATTATTAACGAGCCGAGGCGGCTGCAGATTTATGAATGGTCCAGGCTAGGCCCGCCGCTCAGAAAAGATAGCTCAGCCCGGCGAAGGTCCGGGTCTCCCGGCTGCCGTCCCGGAAGTCCCCGATCCGGCCCCGGCGATGGATCCCTTCCACGGCGACGAAGGCCCTGACGGGGACCGAAGGCAGCCGCCAACCGGCCTTGAGAAGAAAACGCGTGCGGGAATCGAAGGCGCTGACGTTGTTCGTGATATCGGCCTCGAACCGGTCCAATCCCTCCCAGGAATCCCAGACATGGCCGCTGACGAGGCCGCGGATCCAGAGGTTCCCCCAGTCCAGGTCGACGCGACCGGAAACGCTCGCCCCGTAGGCATAATAGTAGCCGTAATAGTTGAGCGTCGTCTTCATGCCCTCGATCGAGTGCGAGGCGGAATAGGCGTTGAAGGCAAAGGCGTTCATCATGGCGAAATCGACATAGGCGTCGGCCACGGCCCGGACCTTCAGGCGCCGGCCGAAGCTCGTCCAATCGACGACCGGCCCGACGAGGTGCGTCACCGTCATCTTGTCCCGGAAATCCGTCGGAGTCGCCGGCAGGGGCTCGAATCGGGCCCGGTAGGCTCGGGAATCATAGAAGACCGGCCTCTTGCGAAGATACGTGAGGGCTGATCCCAATCCGATCGAGAGCGAGGAGCCCCGCCCCAAGGCGTCGATGTCCTGGCGGTACCAGGCCAGTCCGACGATTCGGGCATAGAGGTCCACCTCTTCGGCGAGCTTCTCCCTGAGCTGGACGTCGGCCGAGGGCCGCGGTCTCAGGGCCACTTCCGCGGACAGCTCGCTCAGCGACGTGTCCCGCAGGACCTTCTTGAAGGTCCCCTCCCGGCCGTATTCCGGGGTCCTGATGATCTGGGTCTCGAGACTGATCAGGCCGGTGTCGAAGGCTCCCCGGCCAGTTTCCGAGGAGTGCCGCCACCCGACAGAAAAGACGAAATCGTGCCAGCCCGGACGGGGAAAGACCTTTGAGGACGGGTTCTTCCGGTCCAGGAACTGGTTGATCTTGTTCATGGGGTTCATGAAGCCCAGCAACCTGAGGAACGGCGATCTGCTGTGATGGAAGTAATCCGAGAGCTGGAACCACGATTCGCCGAGGGACCAGCCGGCGAACGTCGTTACGAACTGGTCGTTGACCGAGATGACCTCCCGCCACTCCGAAACGTACTCGTAGATCGTCGAGTTGGCGAGGACGGCCAGGAGCGATTGTTCCCAGGTGAGATAGTTGGTCCGGGCCATCTGATAATAAAGGGCCCCGCCTATGACATGCGAAAAATTGGTCGGATAGCAGTTCGAATCGAAGCGGATGGCTTCGGTCGTCAGGAAGCGGCGGTATTGGTCGGCGAAAGTCAGCTCGAACTGCCAGTCCTCGACCCATTGATGGTAATTGCGCCAGTACTCGGCCGTGGCATAGACCGCCAACAGGCCCATTTGGACCAGGGCCCGCCGCCATTTCCTGGGCATCCGGTCAGCGCTCGCAGGGGCCGCGACCGGGCTTTCTTCACCCACGAGGGGCCGGACGGCCAGGCTGAAGACGACGGGGACGGAGGGACCGGCGGCTGGGGAAGCCGGACGGGAGATCTCGACAGCGTCCCCGCCGGAGGATGCCAGGGAGAAGCCGTGACGGACGGCCGCGCCGGCCGGGCCTGCGGCGGCGCCGGCAAGAAGGGCGGCCAGGCCCGCGGCGAGGGCTTTCTGCTTCAGGGGACGATGCATTCTTTCCAGCTTTGTTTTTATTAAAATAGGGAATAAAATAAGCCATTCGCCGAGGAGAGTCAAGACATGCTCAGGGTCTTCCAAGCGGGCAAGCCGGCCGGCCCGCCGCCCACGCGCCAGGCGCGCCTCCGGACGTTCCTCTTCCGGCTCATCGGCTATGCCGGCGTCGGGCTCTTCGTCTTCCTCATCGTCAAGACCGGCCCGAAGGAGATCCTGCGGGCCCTGGGCAGACTCAACCTCGCCGAGATCGCCGCCCTCATGGGGCTCCGCCTGCTCTACTGGACGATCCGGGCCCTCAACTGGCGGGCCCTGCTCGTTTCCGCGGGGGAGCGCGTCCCCTTCCGGGAGGTCCTCGGCGCCCGGATCGCCGGCTATGCGGTGAGCTATCTGACCCCGGCCGGGAACCTCGGCGGCGAGACCGTCCGCATCTTCTGCCTCGACAGCGTCGACCGCAATAAGGCCTTGGCCACGGTCGTCGTCGACAAGACCGTCGAATTCCTGGCCGGCCTTTCGACCATCGCCCTGTCGGTCGTCTTCCTGATCACCGAGTTCGCGCTTCCCCGGCGCCAGAAGGTCGAGCTTTTCGCCGCCATCGCCGCGCTCATGCTGCTCCTGTTCTTCCTCATCCTCAAGCAGAAACAGGGGCTGTTCACCTGGGCCCTGGACACCCTCAAGAAGATCAAGATCCGCATCCCCTTCTTCGAGAACCGGCGCGACAAGATCCTCGAGACCGACGCCCATATCTCGGACTTCTACAACCGGAACACGGGGCTCTTCCTGGCGCTCTTCGCGTCTTATTTCGTCCAGGCCTGGCTCTGGGCGGCCGAGATCTACCTGACCTTCCTCTTCCTCGGCGGCACCCACCCGACCTTCTTCAAGTGCTTCCTGATCGTCACCCTGGGATCGTTCTATTCGTTCCTGCCCGTGCCGGGGTCGGTCGGCGTCTACGAGCTGACCTATGTTTCGCTTTTCGCCCTGCTTCGGATCGAGATGTCCGCGGGCATGGCCGTCATTCTGATCCGGCGGTTCGTGGGGATGGCTTGGGCGGGACTGGGACTCATCCCGCTCGTGCGGAAGAGGGCCCGGCAGAGCGTCAGCGGACCTCCGGGGCCTTGCCCTTCCGAAGGAACCGGATAAGCTTGATGACGGTGCCGAGCAGGCCCAACAGGAAGATCCCGGCGAGGAACCCGTCCGGGCGGCCGATGATCGAGAAGACGAAGATGAGGACGACGGCCAGGCTTTTGGCCTCCGCGCCCTCGCCGCTTTTCTCCAGACGCGTATAGACGTTGTTGATGTAGTAGAGGTTGAGCTGGAGGAGATAGAGCGCGACCGTCACCAATCCAAAGGCCAGAAAGCGGACGCTCCCCGTGTACCGGAAATAACCGAAAGAGGCCCCCGTCAGCACGGCGAAATCGGCGATGCGGTCGAGGAAGAGGTCCAGGAAGGCCCCGTAACGGCTGGTCATCCCCTTGGCCCGGGCCAACATGCCGTCGGCGGCGTCGAAGATCGTCGATACGAGAGAGAGCGATCCCCCCAGGGCGAAGAACGCGGGCGTACCGCCGAGAAAGGCCAGCGCCCCAAGCAAGGCGAAAAAGAAGGAGGTCAGGGTCAGCTGGTTGGGGGTGACCGAGGTGTTGAAAACGAGCTTGACGACAAGAGACGCCGGCGGCCGGATCAGGTACCGGTCAAACGGGAGGAATTTCCGGATAACCGGATAGGACGAGACGGTCTTCATCGACTTCCGGAAGTCGAATCCGTTCTCGGGTATGTTCATGGGGGGACCTCGGACTTTTCGGCCAGTTATATCCCACCCGGGGGCCCGGCGTCAAGGAGCCGGGTCCGGGGGGGGCGGAAAATGGTATAATCGGTATCTGATCCACGGAGGTGAGCGAATGAGGAAACGAGCCTGGCTCCTGGTCGCGACCCTGGCGGTCCTGTCCCTGTCTCTCCCGGCGGCCTTCAAGAAGGAGGACGTCAAGGTCCACTCTCTCGACAACGGCCTCAAGATCCTGCTCCTCGAAGACCACAATATCCCCAGCGTCGCCCTGTACACGTTCTTCCGGGTCGGGTCGCGCAACGAGCGGCCGGGCCTGACCGGCGTCTCCCACTTCATCGAACACATGATGTTCAACGGCACCCCCGGGATCGGGCCGGGCGAGTTCGACCGGCGCATGGAGTTCCAGGGCGGGCGCAACAACGCTTACACCGCCGACGACATGACCGCCTACACCGACTGGTTCCCCCCGGCCGCCCTCGAATCCATGATCGCCATGGAAGCCGACCGCATCCAGGGGCTGGCCTTCGTGCCGGAGGTCTTCGAATCCGAGCGCGGGGTCATCGCCTCCGAGCGGCGGCTCGGCGTCGACAACGACAATGACGCCCTCCTCGCGGAAACCGTCCGGGCGACGGCCATCATGGCCCATCCCTATCATTGGGACGTCATCGGCTGGATGAGCGACATCCTGAGCTGGCGGCGCGACGAGGTCATGGCCTATTACCGGACCTACTACGCGCCGAACAACGCCGTCCTGGTCGTCGCCGGCGACATCGATCCGGTCCGGACGCTCGAGCTCATCCGCAAATATTACGGCCCCGTCAAGGCCTCCCCTCCCCCGCCTCCCGTCAGCACGGTCGAGCCGCCCCAGCTCGGGACGAAGACCGTGGTCATGCGCAAGGAGGCCCAGACGCCCTCATTCACCGCCGTCTGGCACGGCCCGAGCGCCAAGGACCCCGATTTCCTGCCGCTCGCGATCCTGGCCAAGCCTCTCCTCGAGGGCGAGAGCAGCCGGCTCTACCGTCGTCTGGTCCGTGAAGAGGAGCTGGCCATCGATGTCGGCGGCGGCATCGGGGAGACCATCGATCCCCATCTCTTCATGATCGACGTCAAGCCCCGGCCGGGCGCCGACCTCGACCGGATCGACCGGATCATCGAGGAGGAACTGGCCAAGGTCCGGAAGGACGGCATCACGCCTCTGGAATACGACAAGGCCATGAACATCGTCCGCACCGACTTCTATCAGGGCCTGCAGACGGTCGCCGGCAAGGCCAACCAGCTCGGCACGACCGAGCTCGTCTTCGGCGACTTCGCCAAGCTCTTCACCATCATGGACGACTACGCGGCAGTCAAGGTCGAACGGGTCAAGGAGGCCGCGGGAAAGTACCTGATCGAAACGAACAAGACGGTCGGCAAGCTCATCCCCGAAGGAGGCGCGCAATGAGAGGCCCCACCCGGACGGTCCTGGCCCTCGTCCTGGCCGTCTCGATCGCCGCGGCGGCTCTGCCCCTCCAGGCCGGCCGCCAGCTGCCGGCGCCCGAGAAGATGGTCCTCAAGAACGGCCTCACGGTCTATCACTTCCGGAACGCGGACGTGCCCCTCGTCAGCTTGCGGATGTTCCTCGGCGGCGCCGGCTCGGCCGCCGAACCGGCCTCGGCCGAGGGCGTCGCCGGCCTGGCCGCGGCCCTGCTGATGAAGGGGACGTCGAAGATGGACGCGGACGCCGTGGCCGAAGCCCTCGACTTCATGGGGGCGAACTTCGGCATCGGCGCCGCGGAAGAGTACGCCCAGGTCTACGCCGACAGTCTGGCCGGGCATTTCCCCCGACTGCTCGAGATCGCCGCGGCCGTGCTCACGGACCCCGCCTTCGCGGCGGGCGAATTCGAAAAGGAGCGGGCCCTCCGGATCGACGGCCTCAAGGCCGCGAAAGACAATCCGGGCATGGCCATCCGCTATTATTTCCAGAAGGCCTATTTCGGGGGTCATCCCATGGGCCATCTGGCCTCCGGCACGGAAGCCTCGCTTCGCAAAATGACCGTCCAGACGGTCAAGGACTTCACCAAGAGGCAGTACCGGCCCGACCGGGCCGTCGCAGCGGTCGTCGGTGATATCGACCGGGACGCCCTCGCCGGACTTCTCGAGAAGACGCTCGGCCGGATGGCCAATCCGTCCGGGCCCGCGCCCGCTGCGGCACTTCCTGCCCTGCCCCGGCCGGCCGGTAAGAAGCTTATCCTCATCGACAAGCCCGACGCCACTCAAGCCTACTTCTCGCTCGGGGCGCCGGGCTATGCCATGGGGGACAAGATCACCGCCGCAGCCTCCGGCATGAACACCCTGTTCGGCGGCCGGTTCACCTCCTGGCTCAACACCGAACTGCGGATCAAGCGGGGCCTGACCTACGGCGCCTCGAGCTCCGCCCGCAACTGGGCCGTCGGCGGCATCACGGTCCTCAGCTCCTATACCAAGAACGACAAGATCGGCGAGATGCTCGATATCGTCTTCGATCTTCTGCGGAAGGCGAAGGACGGTTTCGGCGCGGAGGAGACGGAGAGCGCCCGCAACTACATCCTCGGCCAGTTCCCGCCGAGCCTGGAGACCAACGCCAGCAAGGCCAGCGCCTATGCCCGGCTGGCCTTCTATAAGCGGGGTTTCGACGAGTACGACAAGTACCTCGCAGAGATCGGCAGGCTCACGCCGGAGGACCTCAGGGCGGCCGCCGCAAGGCTCCTGCCCCGGGAGGACTTCGTGCTCGTCGTCGTCGGCAAGGCGGCGGAGATCAAGCCTCTTCTGGCCAAGTTCGGCACCTGGCAGGAGAAGAGGATCACCGATCCCGACTTCTAGGGAGCCGGGAGAGGAGAAAAGGAAACGCCATGACGATGCGCAACGCATTTGTGACGGCCGCCCTTGTGGGCCTCCTGGCCGGGTGGCCGGTCTTTGCAGGCGGCCAGGACCAGGATAAGATCGCCCTCCGCTTCGGCCCGGCCGAAGGCACCCTCGTCACCTACAGCTTTTCCAGCGTCATCAATGTCGACGGCAAGAACTTCATGGGCATGGACCTGGGGCTGAATGCCGATTCGCGGGGTGAGATCCGGCTCCTCGCCAAGCCCTCGACGCGCGACACGGTTCGGACCGACCTGACCAGCCCCGGCATCGATGTCAACATCCGTCTGCCCGAAAAAGTCATCTCCCAGAAGCTCGGCGCGACTAAGGGGGCGGCCCTCGAAGTCGTCTTCAACCGGACCGGCAAGGTCGAATCCATCCTCAACCCCGAGGTCCTTGGGGGCGGCAATCCGTTCAACGTCTCCATCCCCCAGCTCCTCCGCGATTACTTTCCGGCTTTTCCGGCCGAAGCGGTGGGCCGGGGAGAGAGCTGGCTCGAGAGCCGGCGCCTGACCATCCCCTTTCAGGGATTCGATATCCAGGTCAACCTGGCCATCACCTATACTCTCGACGACATCCTCCCCGCCGACGACGGACGGCTGGCCATCATCTCGGCCGTCTACAAGGTCGGCGTGTCGGGCACCAAGGACCTCGGCGACTCCCAAGGGGTCTTCGAAGGCGAGGGCGCGGGGGCGGGTTCGCTCCAGGTCCATGTCGACAAGGGTTATTTCTCCGAGTATCGCGTCGATTTCAAGACGGACGCCGCGTTCGTCATGAAGAAGGGCGAGGACCGGCTGGCCGAATTCCCGTTCTCGTTCTCGGCCTTCGCCGAGATCGTCCTGATCGGCGTCCAAGCGCCGGATCCCGTTATCCGCCAGGTCCCTCGATCCTGACCCAGCGGCCGAGGGCGGTGAAATAGAGCCCGGATTCCTTCACCTTCTCCCCGGTGATCTTCGACCAGAACCGCGTGTAGAGCCTCACCTGGGGCCGGTAGTGGTCCGCCAGCACGGCCAGGGCCTTTTCCCTGTCCTCATCCGCAGCGCCCTCGAGGGCCGGGGGCAGCCGGTCGGTTTTGTAATCGGCGATGACCCATCCTTCGTCTTCCTTGAAAAGGATGTCGACCGCGCCGGAAAGAAAGATGGGCGCCCCGGAGGCTGCCACCACCGGCTTGCCGCCGGCGGCGGGGACGGGCCCGATCGCCGCGATGAGCTCCTCGTATTCGGCATCGCCGCGACCGACCCGGACCGTAAAGGGCACTTCATAAAAGCGGCGCCCGGAGCGCATGGCCCTCAGCCAGAAGGGACTGCCGATAATGCCCGCGACATGGGCGGCCAGGTCGCGCGAAGCCGCGGGGTCCCGCCCGGACGCGACGAGGACGTCCCGGGCCATGCGAAGAAGCTCGTCGGCCGTGGCGCCGGGCGTCTTGTCCCGCCAGGCTCCGCCGAGGGTCTTCAGCATGACGTGGACCTCGGAGCCCCAGAGCCCGAGCCCGCCCTTGGCCCACTCGGGCGTCTCCCCGGCGCGCTTGGCGAGCGCGGTCACGGTCTCATGAAGCGCTGAGGCCGTTGAGGCGCCGGCCATCTTCCGCCTCAGTTCCTCCCGGCCCTTGGCCACTTCCGCCGGCTTGACAGCCGTCTTCTTCTTCCGGGGAGGCACGGCGCACGGCGCCAGGGAGCATTCAGGGAGCTCCTCCAGGCCCTCCAGTCCCTGTTCGAGCGGGCCCCAGGCCTTTTTGGCCCCGAGGTCCCCGGCATAGCCGCTGATGACGAGGAGGTCCCGGGCCCGCGTCGCCGCCACGTACATCAGGCGCTTCTCCTCGGCGTCTTCGTATTTCAGCTCTTCGGCGGCGCTCTCCACCCAACCGGCGGGCTGCGAAACGGTCCTCTTCTGATATCCGGCAGGCTTCGTGAAGCGGAAATGGCCGAGCGGCGTCGCTCCCGTCCGGCGGACGTGCTTGTCCGGCTCGAAATCGCCGACGCCGGCAGGATTGGCCAGCCACACGACCGGGGCTTCCAGCCCCTTGGCCTTATGGAGGTTCATGAGGCGCACGGCGTCGCGGCGGCCGGGCTCGAGGCTCATCTCTTCGACGGGCTGGGCGCCCACCCATTCGGAAATGAAAGCGACGGCGGCGGGGAACGAGGTCATGTCCTCGCTCTCGCGGCCGCGCAGGACCTCGACGAGCTTGAGGACGTTGCCGGCCCGGCTGCTGCCCATTTCGGCCGTGACGAGGTGACTGAGAAGGCCCGATCCCTGGAGTATGGTCTCGATGGCCACCGACGGAGGGACCCGGGTCGTGAGCTCGCGCCAGCCGCGCAGGGCGGCGAACGAGCTTCTCACCCGGGCCGAGCCGGCCGCCGTCCCGGCTTCAGAGAGGTAGCAGAATCCCCCACCGGCAGCGCGGTGTTCGATGAGGTCCTGGTCGCTCAGCCCGAAGAAGAGACCGCGCAGCGCGGCCACCGTGGCCACGGGGTCGTCGGGGTCGTCGAGAGCCAGGAGGAGGTTTTGGACCTCCTTGATCTCGGCGTTCTCGGAGAAGGCGTCGCTGCCAGCGATCTCGAAAGGGATGCCCAGCTCCTCGAGCCGCCGGGCGTATTTGCCCATGCGGTCCTTGTAGCGGAAGAGGACGAGGAAGTCGCCGGGCTGGGCCGGCCGCGTTCCGCCCGCCCCGGCGTCGAGGCGGAGGTTGCCGGCCAGGGCCCAGGCGATGAACCCGGCTACGCGCGAGGAGTCGATCTCGGCTATCCCCTCCTTGGCGTTCCGGGGCACGGCGGGGACCGTCGTCCGGCGCACACCGGCAAGCGTGCCGCGGCCGGGATCGCGCATCGTCTCGAGGGGCATGAAGCCGGCCTGGTAGGCGTCCGCCGCGGCCGGAAACGCGCCGCCCGCCCGGGGATCGAAGAGCGGATTGACCCAGTCGGCGATCGGGCGGAGGGAACGGAAGTTCGCGCTCAGGGCGAGCGTCTCTCCTCCGGACGCCTCGATCCTGTCTTTGACGAGATTGTAGATGTCGATGTCGGCCCGCCGGAAGCGGTAGATGGATTGTTTGGGATCGCCGACGAGGAAGAGCGAGCCGGGGGCGGGCGCGAGCCGGGTCCATTCCTTTTCCGTATCCGATGTGCCGGTGAGCAGGAACAGGATCTCGGCCTGGACGGGATCGGTGTCCTGGAATTCGTCGATGAGGATCGGGTGGAAGCGCTTCCGGAAGTAGCGGCGGACCTCGGGATTGTCGCGAAGGAGCTTGGCGGAGAGCATGAGCTGGTCCTGGAAATTGAGCCGGGCCTCGGCCCTCCGCTTCTCGGCGTAGAACTTGACGGCGGGCCCGAGGAATGCCAGAGCCCTCGTATGCCGGAACTCGCGCCATTCGCGGATCGCCGGACCGGCGGCCTTCTCCCGGAACGACTCCGCGGCGGCGAGAAGCCGGAGCCCGTCTTCCCTGTTAGGCCAATAGGTCTTCTTAAAGCACAGGGTTTTTTCGAACAGCTCCACCGATTCCATGAGACGCCGGCCGTCGGTGAAGCCGATGTTGCGTCTCCTCCGGAAAAGCCGGATGAACAGGCTCTGGAGCGGATCCCGGCCCTTCTCCGGCCTCTCCCTCGGGACGAGCGCCGAGGCCAGGTCGATGAGCTTCTCGAGGTCCCGGCGGACGGCCGAGAAATCGGGCGGCTCCGTCCGGCCGGGGACGGGCTCGACATCGGGGAACTCGGCGATGGCCTTGAAAGCGGCCTCGAGGTCGCCGGGATCGAGCCCGGCCTCATCGAGGCCGCGCAGCGCGGCTTCGCTCTCGAGCCGGGCCTTGGCCTGGTACTCGTCCCAGCTCTTTTCGAGCAGGACGCGGTCCTCGTGCTCTTCGAGCTCCCGGAACTCCGGGTCGACGCCCGCCTCGACGGGGCGTTCTCGCAGGAGCCGGGCGCAGAACGAATGGATCGTCCCGATGAAAGACCGTTCGAGGCCGGTCAGCGCGGCGTCGAAACGGCCCCGGACCCCGGGGTCATTCTCCGTGAGCCTGGCCTGTTCGAGGGCGACCTGGAAGCGGCCGCGGAGCTCGGCCGCGGCCTTCCGGGTGAAGGTCACGGCGGCCAGCGTGTCGATCGAGGCGCGGCCCGCGGCGAGGAGGGCGATCATCCGGTCAACCAGGCTCTTCGTCTTGCCCGAGCCGGCGCCGGCCTCGACGAGGAATGTCGTCCCGAGATCGCGGCTGATCCGGTCGCGCGCGGGCTGGTCGGGCGGCGGCGTCTTTTTCGCGGGCGTCATTTGTATTCGTCCAGCTTGTCATAGGCCGCGAAGGCCTCGGGGTTGGCATCGCGCTTGCGGCCGGAGGGACCGGGACCTCCGGACACGCAGACGTTGCAGTAATCGCAATAGGTGCACTTGGCGCCGGAACCGGCGAAGAAGTACCCTTTCTCGATGAGGGCGAGGAGATCGGCGAGGAGGAGCCTCAGCCGGTGCCGGTCGAAGTCGCCGACCATGATCTCGTGGCCTTCGCCCTTCCGCGACGGGAAGAGATAGCCGCTCTCGGCGACCCGCGGCGCGCGGCCCGGCCGTTCCCGCGTCAGGATCTGTTCGAGCGCGATCGCATAAAGGGCGGGTTGGAGCATCCGGCCCCGGCCGAACTGGACGAGGTCTTCGTACGGCTTCGAGCTTCCGGTCTTGTAGTCGATGACCCTGTAGAGGTCGTGGCCGATCTCATCGACGCGGTCGATGAAGCCCCGGAGCCGGAACGAGCGCCCGTCCCCGAGCCCGATGGGTTCCCTGTCGATCTCCTTCTCGAACGCGAGCGGCCGCCCTTTCCGGTCCTCGCGCTTTTCTTCGGCGGCCATGAAGATATCGAGTGTCTCCAGGATGTCCCGCCTCTCGCTCTCGAAGATGCCGTCGGAGGGGGGCGGGACCTTGCGCCGCGTTTCGGCGATCCTTCCACCGGCGATCCGGGCCAAGACAGGGCGATGCCGGTCCGCCTCGACCTCCTCTCCTCTCTCCGCGATCTCCGTCATGAATTCGCAGAGGATCTCATGGATGAGGCTGCCTCGCTGCAGCGGGTCGAGCCAGCGGGACCGGTCGAAGGCGACCTCCTCCGGGGGCTGGACCTTCAGCACGTGGCGCAGGAAATAGCTGAACGGGCATTTGGCCAGCAGCTCCAGGCGCGTCGCGGACATGACGGCCGAACGCCCGGATACGGGGTCGACCTCGGCGCGGAGGGGACCGATGTCGACGAGCCCGTCGTAAGCAGTCAAGGCCTCGCCGTCACGGGCTTCCAGGGCCGCAAGGCCGGCAGCCAGGTCGGGGAAATTGGCCGAGACCGTCCGGGGACCGTCGGGCCGCGGCTCGGTCGTGAGCCTGTCGAGCCACCAGTCGGCCTCATCGAAGGCCCGGCCGGAGCCGCCGGGCAGGAAGCCCGATGCTCCGGGGAGCGACCTTTCGAGCGCGCCATAGTCGAGGTCGGCGTCGCCCCGGAGAAGCCGGAACGCCTGGAGCACGACCGATGAGGGGAAGGACTCCCGGCCCTCGACGACGTCGTAGGACGGATAGCTCAGCACGACCCGGCCCCGAAGGGAGGCGAGAACGGCGGCCAATCCGTAGAGACGGGCGCGAAGGGCGTCGGACGAGGTCGGCAGGGAAGCCGAGATCGCGGCGCGCTCTTCGTCGAGGAGAACGGGGTCCTGAAGACCGCGGCCGGGGAAGGTCGCCTCATCGAGTCCGGCAACGAACGTGACCGGCCTACCGCTGTACCCTCCCGAAGACAGGCCGGCGATGTGGAGGCGGCCGGGCATGGGCGGCGACGCATCCACGCGGAGGGACGCGCCGGCGGCACGGATGAGGTCAAGGGCCTCCTTGAGCAATAGGGGCGGGAACCGGCTCTCCTCGACGAACTCGTCCAGCCGATCGAGGAGGGCCTGGCGGGCTTTGACGTCGAGGTCGGAGCCGGCCTGCGAGTATTCCCGGACGAGCCGGGCGAAGGCTTGGCAGAGAAGCCGGAGATCGTACTTCCCGAGGGCATCCGGCTGCGGGATGAACCCCAGGACCCGGCCGATCGCCGCCGAGATCTTTTCGATCTCGGAGACCGCCGCGAGATATCCCGCCCGCCGTCCTTCCGCTTCCTCGCCGGCTTCTCCGCCCTCCCCCGCTTTGAGGGAGGCGAGGTCGGCTTTCCTGCCCTCGCGGAGAGCCGCGAGGCGCTCGACGTAGCGGTCCCGTCCCCAGCCGATCATGGCGTTGCGGAGATGGCGGCAGGCGGTCCTCGCCGGGAGAGGGCCGCCCGACGCTCCGCCCGGCAGGAGGAGGTCGCCGGTCTCGAGAAGGCGGCAAAGCTCGTCGCTCGAAAAGCCGGCGGCCAGCCATGCAGCCAGGCCGAAGAACAGCCGGCCGGGCGAGGTGAAGCAGACGGCAATGCCGTCCCCGAACGTGACCGGCAGATTCGTCCGGGCCGAGAGAAGGTAGAACACGGTCGCATGGGGCGCCCCGGCCGGCGCCAGGACTTCCGCCTGGTCGAAGGGGATCCCGTCGGCATAGAGACGGCGCAGGATCTCACGGCACTCATTGGCCGGCCCGAGAGCCTTGAAGATCTCGATCCGGGTCTCCTCCCCGGCGATAGGAGCCTGGCGCGGCTCGAAGAACCACGACAGCCGTCCCGCGGAGGAGAGGTCAGCGGGTCCCGGAAGGGGCCAGCACAGGGACGGCCGCTCCAGGCCGACGACGGCATCTCCCGGGACGAGGACGAGGCGGCCCGCCGCCGCGGCCCTGACAAGGTCCGCTTCAAGCCGGCAGAGCCGCATGTCGGTCGGGCAGAGGACCCAGGCAGAATCGAGGGGTGCCGGGCTCGAAGCCTTGACGGCGGACGTGAGGAGGCCGGGAAGGTCGAGAAGCCCGTCCGCTTCGAGGGCCCGCTCATAACGGCCGAGGAGAAGGGCGATCTCGCGTCCCTTGCGCTCGACGAGGAAGCTCGCGGGCCGGATATCGGAGCCGGTCAGGCCGTCCAGCCGGAGCTCGCGAAGGGCCCGGTGGAGCGACCGGGACAACCCCGGAGAGGCCCCGGCCATGACAAAATAATCGAGCTTTTCCTCGGCGAGGAGCTCCCGGAAGAGCCTGTCGGTCAGGGCGAGCTCCGCCGAAGAAGTCATCGGCCGGCCCGCAGCCGATCCGCCGGGCCTGGTCAGGATCTCGGCGGCCAGAGCGCGGACCGTGAGGAAGCGGAGATTGACCCAGGAGCCGCATCCGCGGGCCAGAGCCTCGCCGATCTGCCGGCCGGTCACGAACGACGGGCAGATGAAGATCTTCTCATCGAGCGGGTGGTCGCGGCAGAACGCGGCCAGGAACCGGATCGTCGCGTTCATCGCTTCTCCGGCATACGATAGAGGACGACCCTGTGGTCGCGCCCGCCCTCGCCGGGCAGGACCTCGGTCCGGACGATGCGGCCGTCCCAGCCCGGGATCCTGTAATCGTGGGAAACAATGCGGGCCCCGGCGCGAAGGTCCCTTTCAAAGGCGGGCGACAGGGTCTCCAGCGATTCCGGGAGCAGATAGAGCGTCAGGACCGTGGCCTCGGTCAGGCTGGCTTTGGCGGCGTCCATGCGCAGGAAGCGGACGAGCTTCGTGACCCCTTCCCTTTCCGCGGCGGCCTTGCACTCATCGATGAGCGCGCCGTCGAGCTCGATGCCGACCGCGCGGCAGCCGCGGGTCCTGGCCGCGGCGATGACCATCCGGCCGTCGCCACAGCCGAGGTCGTAGACGACGTCGCCGGGACCGACGGCAGCGATTTCGAGCATCCGCTCGACCACCTCCGGAGGCGTAGGGACGAAGGGGGCCAGGTCGGCAGCATCCTCGCGGCCGTGGGAGCCGGGATAGATCCTGATGACGTCGTTCTCGTCGTGACGGAAGGAATAAGGCTTCCCCGGGTGGATGAAATAAATCGTCGTGCGCCGGCCGCTGTCGAACGAGATCTCGATCGGGAGGTCCGCGGCGATCCTATCCAGCGCGCCGACCTCCAGGGTCCTCGTTCTGGGAACGCGCGCATAGGGACCGGGCATGATCGTGTAGACGATGGGCTTCTTGGTCACATTGCGGAGGGTCGCCTCCTCTCGCACCCCCGCCGGCGCGGCGGTCCGGGGAGAGAGGTCGACCCGGTTCTCCGCCTCCCGTCCCGGCCGCCCGACGAACAGGGCCAGCACGGCGAAAACGAGGAAGGCGAGGGCAAGGAGCGCCTGGACGACGCGCTTCACGGCTGGCTCCTCGACTGAGATGGGGTTCGCATCAGCTCAAACTTAGAACACCGGGGGCTGGAAGTCAACGGACCGGGGGATCATTCCTGTCGCAAAATATCGGGATGAGAAGTCTGCGTTAGAAGAGAATCAAAAGCAGGGCGATGACCGCCAGGGTCGCCAGGAGCAGGATGTGGACAACGGTCTTCATTTTCGGTCCTCCCGTCCTTCGCGGAGGCGTCCGGCCTTCCGGACCGCCTCCTTGAGGACATATTCCATCTGGGCGTTGATGCTGCGCATCTCGTCGGCGGCCCATTTCTCGAGGGAGTCGTAGAGCGCGGCGTCGAGCCTCAGAAGGAATTTCTTCTTCTCGCTCACGGCTCACGATCCGTCAGGCGTAGAGCGTCCCCGTATTGACAATGGGGTGCATCTCGGTCTCCGAGACGAGGGCCACGAGGAGGTTGTTGACCATGGCGGCCTTCTTGTCCTCGTCGAGCTTGACGACCCCCTGGGCCTCGAGGCTCTTCAGAGCCATCTCGACCATGCCGACGGCGCCGTCGACGATCTTAGCCCGGGCGGCGATGATGGCCTCGGCCTGCTGGCGGCGGAGCATGGCTTGCGCGATCTCCGGCGCATAGGCCAGGTGCGACAGCCGGGCCTCGACGACGTGGATCCCGGCCACGTCGAGCCGGTTCTGGACGTGTTCCTTGAGCTTGCCGGCGATTTCGTCAGGATTGGCCCGGAGGGATTCCGTGTCCTTGTCATGGGCGTCGTAGGGATAGTGCGTGGCCAGCTGCCTGATGGCCGTCTCGCCCTGGATGGCCACGAAGTTCTGATAGCTCTCGACGTTGAAGATAGCCTTGGCGGAATCGACAACGTTCCAGACGACGACGGCCGCGATCTCGATCGGGTTGCCCAGGGCGTCGTTGACCTTGATCGTCTCGCTGTTGAAGTTGAAGATGCGCAGGGTCACTTTCTTCTTGACGACGAAGGGATTGGTCCAGAAGAAGCCGGACGTCCTGGCGGTGCCGACGTACTTGCCGAGGAAGGTGAAGACCTTGGACTCGTTCGGGTGGATGAGGAAGAAGCCGCCGAAGGTCATAAAGACGAGAATGGCCACAAAGACCGCGGCGATCATGCCCGCCGGCGACCCGGCTTTGTCCACGTGGGTGACAAGGTAGCGGAAGCAGAAGAAGCCGACGACGAGGTCGACGGCGGCCATGACCAGGCCGTTGACGGTGAAAATGGTTTTTTCCTGGATGTCTTTCATGCGGGCCTCCTTGAGTAATATCACTATAATATCAGTACGATATTATTGTCAAGAAGTTTTTCGGGCTAAAAAAAAGGGCCTCGGGGGGAGCCCCGAGGCCCGGAATAACGAAATCTCTTTAGATATTACGCGAAGAAATCGCCCGGGACGGCCCTCAGGCGGCTGATATCCCGGACCCTGTCGGCGAGGTCGAAACCTTTGGCGCAGACGGCCGAACAGGAAGCGCACGAGCCGCAGGGGTCGGCCGCGATCTCGAGAGAGCCGACGAGCTCGTGGGCGGCCTGGAGGTTCCGGTAGCCATAAGCATACATGTAGCTTCTCATCAGGTCCGGGATGGGCAGGCCTTTCGGGCAGCCGGCGAGGCACTGCCCGCATTGCTGGCAATAGAGGCCGGCCACCTGCTCGCCCATCCGGAGGTCCTTGAGGTCCTGGGGCGTAAGGGTGATATCGGTCACGACCGAAAAGTCCTCTTTGAGCTGGTCGAAGGTCGTGAATCCCGGGATGGCCGTCGCGACGTTCGGGTCGTTGAGGACCCACTTGAGGGCGGCCCGCATGTTGATGGGCTGCTGCTTCTCCTTGTCCCAATAGGCCCCGGCCTGTGTTTTCATGGCCACGATGCCCAGGCCGGCTGCGGCCGCCTCGGCCACGGCCTTGCGGATCTCATCGCGGTGGCCCTGATTGAAGTTGTATGCCGTCAGGATGACGTCGTAGGCCTTGGTCTCGACCGTGGCCCGGATGACGGCCGGCTCGTTGCTGTGCGTGGTGATGCCGATGAAGCGGGCCTTGCCCGCCTTTTTGGCCTTCTGGAGGGCCCCGATGACGGCTTCGTTCCGGACGTGCTCGGGGTCCGTGTTGTTGTGCAGGTACAGGATCTCGACATGGTCAAGCCCCAGGCGGGTGAGACATTCGTCGAACTTGTCCAGGAAGGCCTTTTCGACGCCTGCGGGATCGAGGCCCTGCATGGACCTGTCCCTGTTCGGGCCGGGCACCTTGGTGGCGATCATGAACGAGTCGCGGGGCCGGCCGGCGACGACCTGCCCGATCATCTTCTCGTTCTGACCGCGCTGGTAGCCCCAGGCCGTGTCGAGCAGGGTGATGCCTGTTTCCAGTGCGGCCTGGACGACGGCGGGATTGTCGGCGTTCATGACGCCCATGCTGACGACCGGGACCTTGAGCCCGGTCTTGCCCAGCGTGCGGATGATCGGTTTGGCGCCGGCCGGCGCAGCGGGGGCCTTGGCCGTCCCGCCGGTACCGAGGGCCGCGGCCTTGACGACCCCGGGCATGGCGCCGACCGCGGCCAACCCGGTCAGTCCCGTCTTGAGGAACGCGCGTCTCTTGAGTTCGGCTTTTTTGTCCGTCATTCTCTTCTCCTCGTTCCAGAATTGGCTTCGCGGCGCCACCGGGGACCCGCCTATCTTCATGCTCCCTCCGGCCCGGCCGGCTCGCGGGCCGGGTCACCGCCGGGATCCCGATCGTACCGACGTCCATTGTAGCGGAGGACCGCGGATTGTCAACGGACGGGCCGTCATGCCGCCGCGGCCGTTTGACATTTCCCCGACCGGGGTTATACTTCCTGTCGATCATGAAAGGCGCGTGGCTCCGGCTCGGATCGGCTGTCCTGGCTGCGTTCGTCCTCGGTCTGCCCTCAAGAGGGCAGATCCCGGCCCCGGGAGCGGGATTCCCCATGAAAACGTTCTTTTCCGTGCGCTCCGCCATTCCCGACAGCGCCGTCCCGGACGTCCTCCGCGAACAATTCGAGAAGGACGACGGGGGACCGATGAGGTCCGTGGCCATCGACCTCAACGGCGACGGCAAGGAGGAGAAGTTCGTCCTCTGCGGCGTCCCCTCCGCGGCGGGGGGCTATCAGTGGCTTGTCTTCGACCAGGTCCGGGGAACGGGGCGCGGCATCATCATCGGGGCCATGATCTTCGTCGGTCGCGAGACAGACGGCGGCTATCCCCGGCTCGAGACATATTGGAAGCAAGGCGGGGATATGTCCGTCGTCTCGCGGTACGCGTTCGCGAACGGCCGCTATGTCCGCTCGGACACCCGGGCCCTGTCCCTATGGGAAGCCAGCGAGTTCTTCCGGGCCAAGGGGCCGCTCGATCTCGACAGGGAGCTCGCCGAGATCAAGTAGCCCCCGATGGCCCCGCAATCCCGTGCCCTCCTCTTCATCGCCGTCCCGATAATCGGTCTGACCGTCCTGGCCGCCGCGGCCTGCCGGCCTTCCCGGAGCGGCGACGGCGCAGGCGGCCGGCTCCTGAGAATAGCGGTCATCCCCATCGGCACGACCCACGAATTCTGGAAGTCCGTCCATGCCGGGGCGCTCACCGCCGCCCGGGAGCTCGGCGTCGAGATCCTGTGGAAGGGCCCGCTCAAGGAGGACGACCGCAACGAGCAGATCCAGATCGTCGAGACGCTGGCCGGCTCCGGCGTCGACGCCCTGGTCCTCTCCCCGCTCGACGACCGGGCCCTGATGCGGCCGGTGGCCGAGGCCCGCCGGGACGGCATCCCCACGGTCATCTTCAACTCGGCCCTCCAGGGCGAAGAGCACGCCGCCTTCATTGCGACCGACAACTCTCTCGGCGGGACGCTGGCCGCGAGGGAGATCGGACGGCGCACCGGCGGCCGCGGCCGGCTCATCATGGTCCGGCTCATGGTGGGCGTCGAGGGGACGACTAAGCGCGAGGAGGGCTTCCTGGCCACCCTGAGGGCGGAGTATCCGGGGATCGAGGTCGTCTCCGAGAACCAGTACGCGGGTCCGTCGACGGAGACGGCCTACCAGACCATGGAGAGCCTCCTGGCGCGGTTCGGGCCGGTCGACGCCGTCTTCACCCCCAACGAGTCGACCACCTTTGGCTGCCTCCGGGCGCTCCAGGACCACGGGCTGGCCGGCAAGATCGTCCATGTCGGATTCGATGCGTCTGAGAAGCTGAACGAGGCTCTGGCCGGGGGCGAGCTGGCAGGGCTCGTGCTCCAGGACCCGGTGGCCATGGGCTATCGCAGCGTGAAGACTGCGGTGGCCATCGTGAGAGGTGAGCCTTACCCTAAGATAGAATCCACAGCGGTCGTGCTGGCCGTCCGCGATAACATGAACGAGCCGGCGATCGCCCGGCTTCTTCGGCCCGACCTCTCCATCCTCGGTGAGGGGAGATGAAGGAGAAACCCATGATCAAGCCTGTCCTGTTCTTTGCCGCCGCGGCCTCCGTTTCCGTCCTCGGGCTCGCCCTTCTGGCCGCGCCACCTCAAGGCCGGCTCCACATCATCTCCTCCAGTCACCAGGACATCGCCTGGATGGACTCCCCGGAAAAATGCATCGTCTATCGTGACACGAACTGCATCACTCCGGCCCTGGCCATGATGGCCAAGGACCCGGCCTATTCGTTCACCATGGAGAACATGCTCAATCTCGCCGAATACCTGGAGCGCCACCCCGAGCGGGCCGAAGAGATCGCGCGCCTGACCCGGGAGGGCCGGATGGAGTGGGGGGCGACGTTCAACCAGCCGTATGAATCGCTCCTTTCGGGAGAGCAGCTCGTCCGGGAGGCCTATCTCGGCCGGCTGTGGCTCAAGCGGACCATCCCCGGCGCCGACGCCCGCGTCTACTTCAATCCCGACGTCCCCGGCCGCGCCGCGCAGATGCCGCAGATCTTGGCCAAGGCCGGCATCCCCTATCTCGTCATGAGCCGCTATCATGAAGGCTTCTACCGCTGGGCCAGCCCTGACGGCAGCTCCGTCCTCGCCTACTCTCCCGGCCACTACGGCAACGCCGCGGCCTATCTCAATGCCAAGCCGGAGGAGGGGGCCAAGACGATCGCGGACAAAGTGGCCAAATGGTCGGGCTATTACGCCCCCCGCGGTCTGCCCGCCGAATATCCCCTACTTAATTCCGTTGATTTCTCCCAGCCGACCGACTTCGGCCCTCTCATCAGCTACTGGAACGCGGCCTCGGCGGGGACCAGCGACTCGAGGCCGGTCATGAAGTACTCGACGGCCCGGCGTTTTTTCGAGTCGATCGACGTCAAGACGGCCAAGCTCGAGACCATCACCGGTGAAAGGCCGGGGCTATGGCTCTACATCCACGGCCCGACCCACCACTGGGCTATCACGGCGGCCCGCGAAGCCGCCCGTCTCCTGCCGGCGGCCGAGGCCTTCAGCACGGTCCGGAGCCTTCTTGAGGGGAATTTCTCAAGCTATCCGTCAAAACGCCTCGACGCCGCCTGGGAAGCCGCCGTCTATCCCGATCACGGCTGGGGCGGCAAAGAGGGCCAAGTCACCGACCGCCTTTTCCGCAAGAAATACGAGTTCGCCCGCGATGAGGGACGGGCTGTGCTCGACGACGCCTTAACCGTGATCGCCGGCCGCATCTCCACAAGACCCGACAAGGGAACGCCCGTCGTCGTGTTCAACGCTCTATCCTGGGCGGTGACGGCCCCTGTGGCCGTATCCGTCCCGGCCGGTCCGGGGCGTTTCCGTATCGTCGGCCCGGATGGCCAGGAACGGCCTTTCCAATATCGTCAGGCCATGGCCGGGAATCCCGAGGCGCGTTCTGTCGAGTTCTTTGCCGATGACGTCCCGGCCCTCGGTTACAGGACTTTCTATCTCGTCGAGGACGCGCGGCCCACCCTTGCGCCGCCGCCCGCGACAGCGGCACCGTCCGCCGTCGAGAACGAATTCTACCGCATCAAGCTCGTCCCCGGCGGGGTGGCCGGCATCTTCGATAAGGCGCTTGGACGGGAAATCCTCGATACGACGAAGTTCCTCGGCTTCGAAGTTTTCACCATGCGCTCGGTCGGCAACGGCGCGGGCGAGTTCGGACGCGTCCAACAGCCGACGATGGAGGGCTTCGACAAGCTCAGCCGCCACGCGCCCGTTTGGCGCCTGGTCCAGGAAGAATCCGGTCCGGTCAAGACGGTCTATGCGCTCGAGCAGATCCTCGCCGACTGCACGGTCCGGGAGAAGCTCATCCTCTACAGTGCGGTCAAGCGGATCGACTGCGAGGTTTCTCTCCTCGGCTTCGACGGCAACCCCTACCGCGAATACCGGCTGGCCGTCCCCGTCGCTGCGGATAACGGCGAGGTGGCTTACGAGATCCCGTTCGGGGTCCTCGAGGTCGGCAAGGGCGAGATCGCCGGCACGGGCGGCCCGGCTTACGGCAACCTCGTCTACGACGAGCTCTGCTCGGAGATCCGGCCGCGGGAGGTCCAGAACTTCCTTTACGCTGGCAACGATGCGTTTGGCCTAACGCTATCGACATCGGTCGCGGTCAATGACTATAAGGATCCGACCGACAATCCCGTCCCCTACCCTGTCCTCCAGCCCATCCTCCTCGCCTCGCGGCGGAGCTGCCACGGCGAAGGCAACTGGTACCTCCAGGAAGGCGACCATCAGTTCAGGTTCTCGATCACCAGTCACGCCGCGGGCTGGCGGAACGGCTATCGCGCCGGCATCGCTGCCAATAACCCTCTCATCGCCGTTCGGACCGTCAAGGCCCATCCGGGGGTCGGTCTGCCCGAGACCCGAAGCTTCCTGCCCTTCTCCGCGGCAAACCTCGTCCTCTCGACGATGAAGAAGGCGGAGACTGACGACACGGCCCTCCTCCGCATTTACGACATTGAAGGGAAGAACACGGAAACGGGGCTGGAGCTCGTCGTCCCGGTGACCCGGGCCTCCCTGACGAACATCATCGAGGAGGAAGGGGCCGCCATGAAGCCGCGCCAGGGCCGGCTTGTCCTCCCGGTCGGTCACCACGCCGTCGAGACGGTCAAGCTCGTCCCGGACTGGGCCGGCCGGCGGGACTGAGAGAAACCGCGGGCCCCGCTCGTCCTCTTTCATGACAGGACATGAAAGGAGGACCTCATGAAGAACAAGCTCAGCCCGGAGGAATTCGTCAAGCTGGCCATCGGCCGCTTGCGGCTCGAGAACTACAAGGGCATCCACTCGGTCTACAGCGGCTTCAACGACGCCTTCAAGAGCTATTTTGACGGCGCCAATCCCATCGAGGCGACCGGGGAGCTTTCCCGGCTGGGCAAGATCATGCTCCGACCGGTCAAGGGCGGGGTCATGCTCTATCTCCCCGGCGACGGGCCGGAGATGAGCCGCGCGGACATGGCCCTAAAAAAGATGGGCCTGCTCGAAAAGCCCTGATCCCCCGGCCCCGCGTCCGTTTGCATTTTTCATCCCGGCGTTCCATACTCCTGCCAAAAAGGAGGAGCCGATGGAGCGTTGGACGCGAAGGAAATTCCTGACGGGAGCGGTCCAAGCGGCCGCGGGGGCAGCGGCCGCCGGGACGGCCTGCGACGGAGGTCCGGCCGGCCGTCCTCATGACGTAACACTCTCAGTAGGCTCGCATCTCGAGGTATCCCTTGACGGACCGTGGCTCTTCCGGACCGACCCCGACAACCGCGGCGAAGTCGAAGCCTGGTTCGCGGCCGGTGCTTCGACGGCAGGCTGGGAGGAGACCGTCGTCCCGTCCACCTGGCAGGTCTCTGAAAAGACCGCCGGCTACATGGGCGCATCCTGGTACAGGCGCACGTTCGAAGCGCCGCAAACCTGGAAGGGCAAGGTCGTCCGTATCGAATTCGAAGCCGTCTTTCATACGGCCGAGGTTTTCGTCAACGGCAAGGGAGTCGGCGGACATATCGGCAAAGGCTACACGGCATTTGCCATCGACATCACAGCCGGCCTCGAATACGGCCGGCACAACACGGTCGTTGTCCGGGTCGATAACTCCTTCACCACCACCATGCTGCCGAGGGACAACTCCTACGATTGGACTCCGGACGGCGGGATAACACGGCCGGCGCGCCTGATCGTGACGTCCCCCGTCTACCTCGAATGCATCTGGGTCGATGCCGTGCCTGACCTGGCCGGGACCGCGGCCTCCCTGGCCGTCAAGGTCCTCATCCGAAATTCCACGAGCAGGCCGGCCAAGCTCGACCTCGGATGCAGCGTCATCGATGAAAGGAGCGGCCGTGTCGCCCGGGAAGATGCATCCGCCCTGGCAGCGGAGATCCCGGCGGAGACGACGCGCGAGGTCGCCCTGCCGGAGATCATGCTGCACGATGCCCGGCTTTGGCACTTCGATCACCCCGACCTGTACATCCTGGAAACCTCGATATCCGAAAAGGGCAGGGTCCTGCATCGCCTGTCCACGACCTTCGGCATCCGTAAGATAGAGGTCCGGGGCACAGAGATCCTGCTCAACGGCGAGCCCGTCCGCCTGGCCGGCGTCGAGCGCATGGCCGGCAGCCATCCCGATTTCGGCATGGCCGAGCCGGGCTCCTGGATCGAGCACGACCACGACGACCTCAAGGAGCTCAACTGCGTCTTCACCCGTGTCCATTGGCAGCAGGACAGACGTGTCATGGACTACTGCGATCGAAAGGGGATCCTCATCCAGGTCGAGGTGCCCACATGGGGCCCCGGGACCTTCCTCAAGCTCGAAGGGGGCCAGCTCGATGCGCTCACCACGAACGGGCTCGAACAGCTCCGTGAGATGATCGCCCGCGAACGCAACCACCCTTGCGTTTTCTCCTGGGGCCTCTGCAACGAGGTCGACGGCCAAAACCCGGTGGCGCAGGATTTCGTCCGGCGGATGCTCCGTGAGGCCAAGCTCCTCGACCCGGGCCGGCTCTGCTCTTATGCTTCGAATTCACTTCAGACATCGCCCGAGCGCGATGTCGCCGGAGAGATGGATTTCGTCGAGTGGAACGAATACTACGAGACCTGGTTCGGCGGCGACCCCGCGACGATGCGGCGGAACCTCGAGGCCGTCAACCGGGCCTTTCCCGACAAGCCCATCGTCATCTCCGAATACGGCTACTGCGCCTGCACCGCCGACCGGCCCGAGGACGACGTCCGCCGGGCGGAAATCCTTAGGTCCCACAACGCGGTCTTCCGGGACTATCCATGGGTCGGAGGGACCATCTTCTTCGACTACAACGACTACAGGACTCACATCGGAGACAAAGGCATCGGTGTCCTCAGGCAAAGGGTCCACGGCGTGGTCGACGTCCTCGGCGTCCGCAAGCCTTCTTTCGACGTGCTTCGGTCGGAGTCGAGCCCGATCGGATCCCTCGGGATCAGGACGGACGGCCGGGCCCTCATCGCCGTCATCCGGACGCGGCACGATCTGCCCGCCTACACGCTCAGAGGCTACCGGCTTCGATGGACCGCTTACGGGAAAGGCGGCATCCCGCTCGAGCGCAAAGACGTGTCTCTCCCCGACCTCGCGCCGGGGACGGTTTTGGAGACGCCCCTCGGACCGATGGGCCCTGACTCGGGGAAGGTCGTTGTCGAGGTCGTCCGCCCCACAGGCTTTTCCGCGGCAGCGGCCGTCGAGAAGCTCTAGGCTTCGGCCCTTCCCGCGATCCGTTTAGAGTTGCCGGGAGAACGCCTCGGCGAGGGCGAGGTATCTCCGGAAAGCCCGCCTGGCTTTCTGCTTTCGCGTCGGCCCGATCGTGGGGTCGACAAGGAAGAGCGCCTCGACGAGGAGCCTGACCAAGGCCCTGTAGCATTGATAGAAATCTGCGAGCTTCCGGAGCCCCAGGTCGCCGGAGCATTCGACATAGGCGTCGATGAAGCGCTCGGCCAGGCCCCGCTTGCCGCAGGATCGCAGGTCCATGGCCAGGTAGGCGACGTCCGCGGCGACGTCCGTGGCGGCCAGGGCGGGATTGAACTCGATGGCGTCGAAGATGTGGACCTCCCCGCCGTCGATGAAGATATTGCTCATCCTCAGGTCGCCGTGGCAATAGCGGATCCTTCCCTGCCGGACCCGCTCGCAGAAGAGACCGGCATGGGTCCCGAGGAATCCTTCGACCTTCGCTCTGATCCGGTCGAGGGCCAGGCCGGCCGCGAATTCCTTCTCGATGAGCGGCCTCAGCCTGAACGCATGGGCGAAACCCTCGCCGATGACCGTCGGCGTTCCGAACCGGCGAGCCGCCACCTTGGCCCGGGCGTGGAAACCGCAGAGCGTCCGGACGATCCGCATGATGTCGTCCGTCCCGGCGGCGCCTCTCGCGACCAGCCGGTCCAGGCGCGAGGCCTGCGGCATCTCGCGCATCTCGACGGCGTAGTCGACCGTCCGCCCCGGACCGCCGAAGCTCACGGCGCCGGCGTCGTCACGCACGGCAACCACCCCGGCATAGAGCCCCGGGCTGAGCCGGGAGTTGACCTCGACCTCTTTCCGGCAGAAACGGCGGCGGCGCACGGGCGATCGATAATCGACGAAGCTGAAGCGGACGGGCTTCTTGATCTTGAAGGCGTGGACGCCGTCGAGGAGGACCCAGCTGATGTGCGTCTGGATGAGCCGCATCTTCCGAGTCCGGCCGAGCGGGACGATGACCTTCCGCTGCCGCTCGACGACCCGCATGGCGTTGGCCAGCGCACCGATGCCGTTTTTCCAGGCCCGCGGATCGGCGGTATCCACCGTGAAATGCCGGCCCCGGACCGGTTCGAACGACCTCCGGATGAAGCCGTAGACCTCGAAGCCCGCCGGCCGGATGCCCTTGGCGGTGCGGAGCCGGCGCTCCATCCGGCGCTTGACGGTGGGAACGGGCGAGACGACCTCGACCGTGAATATGGACGCCCCGGTCCCTCGCCCCGCCGCGGCGGCGGCCCGCCTCAGGCTCTCGGCGTAGAATGTCCCGTCGAGGATGACGCTCCGGCCGGCCCCGAGACCGCGCTTCGCCCTGACGAACAGCCGCTCGTAGACTCTTCCCTTTTCGGCGCGCGAGAAGCCCCGCCTCTTACGGCTTTCCTCTCTGATCCTGTCCGTGCTCAGGACAACGGCGCCGAGCTCGCGGGCGAGCGCGGCGGCGACCGTGCTCTTGCCCGTCCCCGGCAGGCCGGTCAGGATGATCAACATGGCGGAGCCCTCAGGCCGGTCCGGAGGTCTGCGCCGCTACTCCGGAAGGACTGGGCTGAGCCCGGCCACGAGTTCGTCGATGCTCCCCGCGATCTCGACCATGGACTCTTCCATCTCCTCTTGCGCGTCGGGCCAGGCGGGATCCGACACGGTCTCGAGCTCCTCGGATCTCGAGCGGGCGGCTTTCAGCTTCACCCGGAGATCGTCGAGCTGGCCGCGGTAATCCCCAATGTCGTCCCAGCCGGACGATTCCATGTCCGTTTCGAGCTCGTCCAGCCTCTCCTCGAAAGCGCCGATCTGCTGGAGCGTGTCGGCGACGTACTCCTCCCGGGTCTGCCGGGGCAGGTTCAGTCCCTCGGGGCAGGCCGCCCCTTCCGCCGATTTCTTCTTCTTGGTCGTGGCCATTCATTCCTCCTCGAGATCCAGCTTGAGGGCGATATAACCCATGATATCCTTGATCGCGATGACGCCGGCGAGCCGGCCGCCTTCCGCGACGACGAGCCGGCTGCGGCCCGTCTTCTGCATCAGGGCCAGGGCTTTCATCACGTCTTCATCGGGACCGATGGTGTTCTCGGGAGAGCAGCCTCGGGCCAGCTCCCCGACGCTGTGCGACGCCCATTCCCCGCGGCCGAGCGCCTTGACCTGGTCGAGCGTGACGCATCCCACGAGCTTATCGCCGTCGACGACGGGGTACATCTTGAAGTGCGTCTTGTAGATATAATCCTCGACGAGCTTCTCGACGGAGGTCGACGGCGCCAGCGTGACCGCGTCCGCGGCCATGAATTTCCTGACAGGAACGCCCTCGAGGGCCTGCCGGAAGAGCAGCTGCCTGTAGGACGACCGGGCCGTGACCCGCACGAACATGCCGATGATGAGGGTCCAAAGCCCGCCGACGGAGCGGCCCATGAACGGGAAGACGCCGAAGTACTGGAGGGTGCCAAGGACCATGAGGGCCGCGCCCAGGCCGGCCCCCACGGAGGCGGCAACACGCGTCGCCCGGCGGAGATCGTTCCAGGATCCCCAAAGAACGGCCCTCAGGACGCGGCCGCCGTCCAGCGGAAAGGCGGGGATGAGGTTGAATCCCGCCAGGACGAAGTTCAGGTAGCCGAGATAGTTGAGGACCCCGGTGACAGGGGTCATGGGCCCCGAGCCGGCTAGAAGATAGCTCAGGCCGAGAAGGGCCGCGGCCAGCACGACGCTCGAGATCGGGCCCGCCACGGCCAGGAAGAACTCGGCCTTGGGGCTCGCCGGCTCCTCGCCCATCTCGGCCACCCCGCCGAAGAGGAACAGCGTGATGCCGCGCATGTGAACCCCGTACCTCCGCGCGACAAGGGAGTGGCAGAGCTCGTGGAAGACGATCGAAATGAACAGGCCCACCGCGCCGGCGACGCCCATGGCCCAATACGCGGCCGGATCGATGCCTTTGTACCACGATGGGAAGAGGCCCTTGGCCAGGCTCCAGACGATCAGCGAGCCCAGGATGAGCCAGCTCCAATCCACCTTGACCTCGAAGCCGAAAACGCGGAACAAGGTCACGGTTTTTCCGAACATCGATCCCTCCTTAGGGCGTCTTTCAAGCCTATCCGCCCTATTCTAATCCAAAAAGCGTGCCAAGGCCTCAGGGATCGGGAAACAGGGCCTCCCCCCAAGAGGTGATCGGGTTCGCGCCGGGCAAGCGGCGCCTGACATCCGGCCGGGCAGGAAAATATCCCGGTGAACGGGACATGGCCCGGACAAGGACGCTTCAGGGGCTCGGCTTCCCCTCAGGAGCTCCCCCCGGAGGCCCCCCGGCCGCGTGGCACGATTCTTGTAGAAGAACTGGGCAAACGACGGTCTTTTCTCGTCTCGAAGGAGGGACCATGACAGAGAAACCCCCAAGCCTCTGGGAGATCGCGCAGTCGCGAGGTCATTCAAGACGCGATTTCCTGAAGTTCTGCGGCTATCTTTCCGCTGCCCTCGGCCTCGAGGCCGGCCAGGCCAGGGCCCTCATCAAGGCCATGGACACCAAGCCCCGGCCGCCCGTCCTGTGGTTCCATTTCCAAGAGTGCACCTGCTGCAGCGAGTCCTTCATCAAGTCGTCGCATCCTCTCGTGGCCGACATTCTTCTCGACCGGATCTCCCTCGATTATTCGCAAACGCTCCAGGCTGCGGCAGGCGAGCAGGCCGAGGCGGCGGTGACGGAAACGATCAAGAAATTCCCCGGCCAGTATATCCTGATGGCCGAAGGCTCGGTCCCGATGAAGGACGGCGGCATCTACTGCACCATCGCAGGCAGGAGCGCCCTCGACGGCCTGCGCGAAGCGGCCGAGAAAGCGATGGCCGTCGTGGCTTGGGGCAGCTGCGCGTCGAACGGCTGCGTCCAGTCGGCCTCGCCGAATCCGACCGGGGCGACGCCGATCCATAAGATCCTGCCCAACGTCGTCAACGTCCCGGGCTGTCCGCCGATCGCCGAGGTCATGACGGGGGTCGTCGCCCACCTGCTGGCCTTCGGCCGTCTGCCCCAGCTCGACTCCCAGGGGCGGCCCAAGGCGTTCTATTCGACGAGGATCCACGACTCCTGTTACCGGCGGCCCTACTACGACGCCGGCCTGTTCGTCGAATCGTTCGACGATGCCGGGGCCAAGAAGGGCTACTGCCTCTACAAGATGGGCTGCCGCGGGCCGCAGACGTACAACTCCTGCGGCATCATCCGCTGGAACGGGAGCACGAGCTATCCCATCCAATCGGGCGCGCCCTGTATCGGGTGCAGCGAGGCCGGCTATTACGACGCCGGACCGTTCACCAGGTCCCTGCCGGCGTTCCCGGGCTTCGGCGTCGAATCGACGGCGGACAAGCTGGGGATGTATCTCGCCGCGGCGGCGGGCGGAGGCGTCGCCGTCCACGCCATCGCGACGAACATCCGCAAGCGGCGCCTGATCAAGAAGGAGCTCGAGAGCAGCCTCAAGGACAAGGACCTCAAGGCCGAAAAGCCGGCGGAAAAGAAAGAAGGAGGTGCGTGATGGCCCAGAGGATCGTCGTCGATCCCATCACCCGGATCGAGGGGCATCTGAGGATCGAAGCCGATGTCGACGGCGGGCGGATCACCGACGCCTGGTCGTCGGGGACCATGGTCCGCGGGCTGGAGATCATCCTCCGGGGCCGGGACCCGAGGGACGCCTGGGCCTTCTGCGAGAGGGCCTGCGGCGTTTGTACGACCGTCCACGCCCTGGCCTCGGTGCGCACCGTGGAGAACGCCCTCGGCATCGCCGTGCCCCCCAACGCGGAACTCGTGCGGAACCTCATGTTCTGCGCCCATTACCTCCAGGACCACGTCGTCCATTTCTACGTCCTCCACGCCCTCGATTGGGTCGACGTCGTGTCGGCCCTGAGCGCGGACCCGGCGCAGACGGCGGCGGTCGCCAAGTCCCTTTCGGATTGGCCGAAGAATTCGGAGGGCTATTTCAAGACGGTCCAGGACAGGATCCGGACGCTCGTGGCGAGCGGCCAGCTGGGCATCTTCGCCAACGCGTATTGGGGCCATCCGGCCTACAAGCTGCCGCCGGAGGTCAACCTTCTCGGCGTCGCCCACTACCTCGACATCCTCGAGTGGCAGAAGGAGATCATCAAGGTCCACGCCATTTTCGGCGGCAAGAACCCCCATCCGCACTACCTCGTCGGGGGCGCCTACTCCGCGGTCGGGCCCGATAACGCCATGACGCTCAACGCCGAGCGCCTGGCCCTCGTCGGCAAGCTCATCGACGACGCCATGACGATCGTCGACCAGGTCTACATCCCCGACCTCCTCGCCGTGGCTTCTTATTATAAGGATTGGGCCGCGATCGGCGGCGGGGTCTCGAACTACCTGAGCTACGGCGACCTGCCGACGCGCGGCATCGGCGATCCCTCGGGGTTCAAGTTCCCCCGGGGCGTCATCCTCGACCGCGACCTCACCCGGGTCCACGAGGTCGACGCGGCCGACCCCGGCCAGATCACGGAGTCCGTGGCCCATTCCTGGTACGCCTACAAGGGCGGCGACGCGGCCGCCCTCCATCCTTGGGAGGGGGAAACGGACTTCGCCTACACAGGGCCGAAGCCGCCCTACAAGAACCTCGAGGTCGAGAGCAAATACTCGTGGCTCAAGACGCCCCGCTGGAAGGGGCGGGCCATGGAGGTCGGCCCGTTGGCCCGGCTGCTCGTCGGCTACGCCGCCGGGCAGCCGGACATCAAGCAGGCGGTGGACGGCGCTCTGGCCCACCTCGGCGTGCCGGTAACCGCGCTCTTCTCGACCCTCGGCCGGACGGCCGCTCGCGGGATCGAGACCCAGCTCATCGCCCGATGGATGAAGGAGTTCTACGATACGCTGGTCACGAACATCAAGAACGGCGACACCCGGATGTTCAACGGCGAAAAGTGGGACCCGGGGACATGGCCGGCGGAGGCCAAGGGCGCCGGTTTCACCGAGGCGCCCCGCGGGGCCCTGTCGCATTGGATCGTCATCAAGGACGGCAAGATCGCGAATTACCAGCTCGTCGTGCCGACGACCTGGAACGGCTCGCCGCGGGACGCGAGCGGACAGAGGTCCCCCTATGAGGCCGCCCTCGTCGGGACGCCCGTCGCCCGCGCCGACCAGCCTTTGGAGATCCTGCGGACGATCCATTCCTTCGACCCCTGCATCGCCTGCGCCGTCCACCTCTACGATCCGCAGGGGAAGCGCCTCCATCAGGTCCAGGTCGTATAGGGAGGGCCGCATGGACAAGAGCGGACACGCCGAGTATTACCAGGTTTATGTCTGGGACCTGCCGCTCCGGTTCTTCCACTGGACCAACGCCGCGTGCGTCTTTGTGCTCGGCGTGACGGGGCTCATCATGGGCTCCCCCCCGCCTTGGGGAGGACCGGCGGTCGAGGCCTCGAACCGCTATCTCTTCGGGTCGGTCCGGTTCGTCCATTTCGCTTTCGCCTACCTCTTCCTGCTCAACTTCCTGGGCCGCGTTTATTGGGGCTTTGCCGGGAACGATTTTGCCCGGTGGAAGAATTTCTTTCCCCGCACGAAGGCCAAGCGGAAGGAGGTCCTGCAGGTCCTCTGCCTCGACATCTTCATGATCTGCAAGCTGCCGGTCCTGTCGGTCGGGGCCAACGCGCTGGCCGGCATCATCTATTCGACGATGTACCTGGCCATTCTCTTTCAGATCCTCACGGGTTTCGCCCTGTATTCGGTCATGAGCCCGGCTTGGTTCCCCCGTCTTTTCGCCGGGCTCATCCCGGTCTTCGGAGGGCTCGACGGCCTGAGGCAGTGGCACCACATCTTCACCTGGGTGTTCGTCGCCTTCACGACCATGCACATCTACCTGTCTTGGTACCACGACTATCTGGAAGGCCGGGGGACGATCTCCTCCATGATCGGAGGCTGGAAGTTCATCGAGAAGTCGAGCTTCCCCCAGGTCCGCTGAGGAGGCGCCGGACACGGTCCGCGGCTTCGCGGACCGCGCGGCCGACGGCCGGCGAAAGGTCGAGCGAGGCCCGGTCCGCCTCGGCGACCGAAACGGTCAGGAGGATGATATCGGGCCGCGTGCCGGTCAGCGCAAGGGCGTCCAGAATGTTCTTCAGCCCGACGTCGTGCGGGGTCAAGGCGGGGGGATAATCCTTCGAGAACACGGGCCGCGATTGGCCCACGGTGCCGGCGGGCTGCCCGTCGGCCGCCGCGTCCACGATGACGACGAGGCCGCCGCCGTCGAAGTAAGGAAGGAGCTGGAAGCCGGCCGTGCCGCCGTCGACGAGCTCGACGCCGGGGAGCCCCCCCGTGCGCCGCAGCTCTTCCACGACATGGACGCCCACCCCCTCGTCGCCGAGAAGGATGTTCCCCAGTCCGAGGACGACGGTCCTCCCAGGCCTTCCGACGGGCTCGTTGGGCGTCACATCCCGGCCGGAGCGGCGGGCGCCGACACCGGCTGTTCCTCCATGTACTGGATGTAGAGGTCGGTCAGGTCTTCATGGGCCAGGTCCTGGACCGTCTTCAGCATGACCAGCTTGCCCTTGCGCATGAAGCCGATCCGGTCGGCGATGAGCTTGGCCCGGAAGATGTCGTGGGTCGACATGAAGACGGACTTGCCCTTGTCGCGCATCTGGACGAGGATCTCCAGGAACTCCCGGCCCGACTGGGGGTCGAGGCCCGAGGTCGGCTCGTCGAGAAGGACGTTGGCGGCGTCCTTGACCAGGGCGATGGCGATGCCGAGCTTCTGGCGCATGCCCTTGGAGAAGTTCTTGATCCGGCGGTCGAAGGCCTCCTTCTGGAGGCCGACCCGCTCGAGGACCTCGCCGTAGTCCTTCTTTGTCAGGTTCCGCTTGCCGGCCAGCTTACTGAAATAGTCGAGGTTCTGGATGGCCGTGAAGTTGCCGTAGAGCATGACGTTCTCGGAGACGAAAGAGACGTGGCGCTTGGCCTTGAGCGGGTCCTTGGCCACGTCGATCCCCTCGACGAGGGCCTCGCCGGACGTCGGCGGGATGAAATTCAGGAACAGGTTGATGGTCGTCGTCTTGCCGGCGCCGTTGGCCCCGAACATGCAGAAGATCTCGCCCGGATCGACCTTGAAGCTCAGTCCGTCGAGGGCCAGTTCGCCGTCCTCGTAACGCTTGGTCAGGTTGATGGCTTCGAGCATGGGGTCCTCCTTAACGGACGTCGTAGTGCAGGAACGAAACGTAGGCACCGACGAAAAAGATGATGATCATCACGAGCAGCAGGGCGAAGTCGGGAATGGCCCGGACCAGCGATTTGCTGAGCCACTCCGGCTCGTAGACGTGCTGGGGCATGCTGTCGAGGCTGATCTTGGTCTGCTCCCCCGTCGCGAAGTTGATGCTTTCGCCGAGCTTCGAGTTGATCCACTTGGTGTAGATGGGCTTGTAGGTCCGGACCGAGGCCAGGAAGCGGTCGAACTCGTCGACCCCGGTCCGGGCCAGGGTCATCGAGCCGAAGGTCAGGGCGGAGGCCGGCGAGATGCGGGAGAGATTGACGGCCAGGCTCTGCTGGGCCCTCTTCTTCTGCTGGTAGTCCCGCTCGAGTGCGGCGTTGTTCTCGTCGATCTTCGTCGTCAGCTCCTGTTGATATTCCTGAATGAACTGGCGGAACTTCTCTTGCCAGGCCTTGGGATCCTTGGTCGCTTCGGCTTGGTTCTTGGTGATCCAATCCCGGGCGCCTTTTTGGCCGTCGGTCTGGACCTGTTGGAGGAAGGCGTCCTTCTTGGCTGTGATCTCGTGGACCGACGGGATCGGCTTGACCTGGCCGGCGGTGATGACCGCGGCCTTGGGGATGACCATGACGATGATGACCCAGACGAAGAGGAGGACAAGGAAGCTCGTCGACGAGCGCGAGGTCCGGGCCGAGACGAACAATCCCAGACAGAAGAAGACCGAGAGGTAGAGGAAGAACATGAGGAAGATGAGCATCAGCCGGGCCCAATCCTGGCCGCCGAGCGAGACGTCCGGCACGATGAGCAGGAAGAGAAGACTGAGGAGGAGCGGGATGAGCAGAGGCAGGAGCAGGCTGATGTAGCCGCCGATGGCCTTGCCCAGGATGAGCCGGTCGCGGGGGACGTCGTTCGACAGGGCCAGCTTCAGCGTCCCCTTCTCCTTCTCGCCGACGATGGCGTCGTAGGTGAAGAGGATGGCGAAGAGGCTGAGGACGATCTTGACGATGAACATGAGATCGAGGGCGCCGAAGACGGCGAAGACGGGGTTGCTGCTGTATTTGGACTCGACGAGGTTCGGGTCGGCGGCGATGTTGACCGGGGCGACGCGGCCGACGGCCTCCTCGATGCCCGTGACGACGGTCCCGAGGACCTGCGGCGGCTTGCTGACCTTGACCCCGATCCCGGCGAGCGAGTTGTAGTTCGGCTGATTCTCCATGTTCTTCTTGTTGAGGGCCAGCGACGCCGTGTACTCCTTCTTCTCGGCCCGGTAGTTCGTCACCCCGGTATAGACCGAGAGCAGGATGAGGATGGTGCAGAGAAGGAAGGTGAAGACGAATTTCGGGCTGGTGATGTTGTCCAGGATCTCTTTCTTGATGATGTCGCGGAGCATGCCGGCCTCCCTCGAAAGATACGTGGATAGGGGAACCCGCGCGCGGGTTCCCGCGGTATTATACGTCAAACCGGCCCGCCGGTTCAGAAAAAGGGCAGGAAGAGGGGGCCTGTCCCTTTGGTACGTGTCCCCGGTCCGGGTGTTCCGGTCAGTGGGACTGTCCCTCCGAGCAAGTCCCCCTTGACCGTTCCGGGGCGGACGACTATCATGCGGCCATGCGCGGACGCCCTTTCCGCCGAGAGAAAGCCCTGGGGTTCGCCCTCCTCCTGGTGCCCCTGTTCGCCGCCGCCCCGGGCTGCCGGCAGGCTCCCCCGCCGCCGGCCCCGACCCTGGAAGATCCCTTGGCCCTCTTCGAAGGACACGGCGACATCGGACCCGTCCTGAAGGCCGGAACGGTCGTCGAGGACGCCGCGGACGGGGCGCTCGTTATCGAAGGTGCCGGGGCCAACATGTGGTTCGCCGGCGACGAGGGCCACTTCCTGTGGAAACGGATCAAAGGGGATTTCATCGTCAGCGCCCGGGTCGAATTCATCGGTCAAGGGATCGAAGCCCATCGCAAGATCGGGTGGATGGCCCGCTCGGCCATGGACACGGGGTCGGCCCAAACCAGCGCCGTCGTCCACGGTGACGGTTTGACCTCTCTGCAGTACCGGCGGGAAGCGGGGGCGACACCGAAGAGACGCGGCTCCCCCTCTCCGGCGCAGACCAGATCCAGCTCGAACGCAAGGGCAACACCTATATCATGTCGGCGGCGAAGTTCGGCGAGCCGTACGTGAGCGAGCGCGTCGAAGACATCGACCTTGGTGACGAAGTCCGCGTCGGTCTCTTCGTCTGCTCGCACAACGCCGAGATCGTCGAGAAGGCCAGTTTCACAAACGTCCGCATGACCGTCCCGGCTCCCGAGGATTTCGTCCCCTACCAAGATTACGTCGGGGGGATGATCGAGCTGCTGGACGTCGACACGGGCAAGCGCACGGCCGTGTTCCGCTCGGACCGGCCCATCCAGGCGCCGAACTGGACGAGGGACGGACGCTTCCTCATCTATAACGTTGATGGCCTTCTCTGCCGCTTTGAGCTGGCCACCGGGAAAACATCGAAGCTCGATACGGGCTTCGCCACGGCCAATAACAACGACCACGTCCTGTCGTTCGACGGGAAACGGCTAGGCATCAGCCATCACAGCGCCGGGGACAAGGACGAATCGGTCATCTACACCCTCCCGGCGAAGGGCGGGGCTCCGAAGCGGGCCACGCCGCTGGCGCCGTCCTATCTCCACGGCTGGTCGCCGGATGGGCGGTTCCTCGTCTATACGGGCGGCCGCGCCGGAAACTACGATGTCTACAATATCCCGGTCGAAGGCGGGCAGGAGATCCGCCTGACCGACGCTCAGGGACTCGACGACGGCCCGGAATACACGCCGGACAGCCGCTTTATTTACTTTAATTCCGCGCGGACGGGCAGCATGCGCATCTGGCGGATGGCGCCGGACGGGTCCGGCCAGGAGCCGGTCACCTCGGGCGAATTCCACGACTGGTTCCCTCATATCTCCCCCGACGGCCGGCGCATCGTCTTCCTGTCGTTCGGTAAGGACGTCGCCGCGGACGACCATCCGTTCTATAAGCAAGTCTATATTCGGATGATGCCCGCGGACGGATCGACGGAGCCACGGGTTATGGCTTATGTCTACGGCGGGCAGGGCACGATCAACGTCCCGTCGTGGTCGCCGGACGCAAAGCGGATCGCCTTCGTCAGCAACTCCCGCTAGAAGGGGTCAAACCTTAATTCTTATAATCCGGGTGCGCCCGGCCACGGGCAAGGACTGAGGATGCCCAGGATTATAAGAATTAAGGTTTGACCCCGTCTTTCTTCACCGGCAGGCCAAGCGGGTCAAGATAGAGCCCGAATGAATCCGGTCGAATGAACACCACTCCTCCCCTCGCCCGGAGGATGCGGACCCGGACCTTGGTCGTTTCGACGGTCGGAATACGCAGGTGCTTCTTCCAGCCGATCGTCGTGCCGCGGGCTTTCTCGACCCAATCCTTCCCGTCCCAGACATCGAACGCGAAGGCCTCGACTTGCTGGCCGAGCCTCAGGTCTTCCTTCAGCTGAGCGACGTTGAAACGGACAGGGCTTCCGAGATCCCAGGTGAACCAGTCGAGCCGATCCCTCAGCGAAGAGGTTTTCAACATCTCGGTCCCCGCCGCCAGGTTCTCGGCAAAGGTCGCCCGGAGCCTGTCACCGAGCTCCTTGAGCCGCCGGGCGTCGTTCTCGGGAATGCGGCCGCGCTTGTCGGGCGGGATGTTGAGGAGGAGTTGCGCGTTGCCGCCGACCGAGGTGTAATAAATGTCGAGGAGCTGGTCGAGGGTCTTGACCTTGTCATCCTCGGCCGCGTGGTAGAACCAGCCGGGGCGGATGGAGACGTCGACCTGGCCGGGATACCAGATGAGCCGCCCGCCCTGATCGGCGACCTGCGGCGATCCGCTCCGAGGAGCCGAGGTCCTTGGCCTGGGCGTCGAGATGGGCGATGCCGCCGGGGTTCTTCTCGTCGGGCAGGTCGTCGAAGCCGACGACGGGGATGACGCTCCATTCGCTCTCCCGGGTGACACCGGCCTCGTTCCCGATCCAGCGGGCGTCCGGCCCCATGATGGAGATGACCGCGCCCGGCTGGAGCTCGCGGATGAGGGCGAAATATCCGGCCCAATCGTAGACCTGCCGCTTGCCGTTCGGCCCTTCGCCGCAGGCGCCGTCGAACCAGACCTCGGAGATCTCGCCGTACCGGGTCAGAAGCTCGCGGAGCTGGTTCTTGAAGTGCTCGTTGTAGCGCGGCGAGTCGCCGTAGCGTCGGCTCGTGCCGGTCCCACGGCGAAAGATAGACGCCGAACGCGAGTCCGCCCTTCCGGCAGGCGGCGGCGACCTCTCCGACGACGTCGCCCTTCCCGTCCTTCCACGGCGAGCTCTTGACCGAGTGCTCGGTGAATTCGCTCGGCCAGAGGCAGAAGCCGTCGTGGTGCTTGGCCGTGACGATGAGGCCCCGGATGCCGGCGGCCTTGACCGCCTCGACCCACTGGTCCGCGTCGAAATCAGTCGGGTCGAAGAGCTTCGGGTCCTCGGTTCCCTCGCCCCACTCCCGGTCGGTGAACGTGTTCATGCCGAAGTGGACGAAGGCCTGAAACTCGAGCGCCTGCCAGCGGAGCTGCCGTTCCGACGGAACGACGCTCGCAGCCTTGGACGCGAGGGCTTCGATCCTGTCCATGGGAGATATCCGAACCGACCCTGGCGACTTGTCCCCCCCCGGGGCCTCGGGCGCCTCTATCTTCGCCGGACCAGCTCCCGAACATCCGGCCAGCGCCAGGATGACGACGGCTGCGGCCGTCCAAAGAGTCCTTGTCATCGGTCGGCTCCGGCTTCTCATGGCCTCTTTCCCCTTCGGGCATCTCGGAGATCAGACGGCCTCAATATACAACAAATCCGGTGGGGGGACACGTCCCGGAGGGACAAGTCCCCATCCCGCCCCCAAAGAGGACTCGCGACGGCACGGGGGCAAGGGGCGGCCCAGCGCCGCCCAAAACGCTCCGTCGCGGAGTCTCCAGGAACATGCCCCAATCTTCGTTGACATCGCCCGGGGCGTGAACTATGCTCCCTCGCGGAATAAATGGACCCCGTCGTCCCTGACGAAAGGAGAGCGCGATGCCCCCTGTCATCACCCTGAACGCCGTCGATTACCTCATCATCGGCGCCTACATCTCGGTCATGATCCTCGTTGGCTACTCGCTCAAGAAGTACATGAAGACGGGCGAGGACTTCTTCCTCTCGGGACGCTCTCTCCCCGGCTGGATCACCGGCCTGGCCTTCCTCTCGGCCAACCTCGGCGCCCTCGAGGTCATCGGCATGGTGGCCAACTCGGCCAAATACGGCATCGCCACGGTCCATTTCTACTGGATCGGGGCCATCCCGGCCATGGTCTTCCTGGGCGTCTTCATGATGCCGTTCTACTACGGCAGCCGCGTCCGGACCGTTCCCGAGTACCTCAAGCTCCGCTACAACGAGGCGACCCGAGGCCTCAACGCCATCTCCTTCGCCATCATGACGGTCCTCATGAGCGGCATCAGTCTCTATGCCATGGCCCTGCTCCTCAAGCTCATGCTCGGCTGGTCGCTCACCGGGAGCATCCTCTTCGCCGCCGTCGTCGTCCTCCTCTATGTCTTCTGGGGCGGCCTGTCCTCTTCGATCTACAACGAGGTCATCCAGTTCTTCCTCATCTGGCTCGGCCTCCTGCCGATCGTCTTCCTCGGGCTCAAGGAGGTGGGCGGCTTCCAGGGGCTCATGGCCAAGCTCCAGGAGCCCCTCCTCCACTCGATCAAGTATCTGGGCAGCAGCAACAACCCTCTCGGCGTCGACTGGTTCGGCGTGGTCATGGGCCTCGGCTTCGTCCTGTCCTTCGGCTATTGGACGACCGACTTCCTCGTCGTCCAGAGGGCCCTGGCTTCGAAGAACATCAACTCGGCCCGGATGACTCCCATCATCGCCTCGTTCCCGAAGATGCTCGTCCCCATCATCGTCGTCATCCCCGGCCTGGTCGCCCTGCTCGTTCTGCCCGAGTTCGGCCAGGCCGCCCTCCCCACGGCCGATTACAACTCGGCCCTCATCCTCCTCATGAAGCATTATTTGCCCAACGGCCTCTTGGGCCTGGCCATAACGGCCCTCCTGGCCAGCTTCATGTCGGGCATGGCCGGCAACGTCACCGCATTCAACTGCATCTGGACCTACGACATCTACGGCACCTACATCAAGAAAGGCAAGCCCGACGCCCACTACCTGAGGATGGGGAAGTACGCCACGGTCTTCGGCATCGCCATCAGCGTCGGGACCGCCTACATCGTCCAGTCCTTCCCGAACCTGATGGACTACATGCAGCTCATCTTCTCCTTCTTCAACGCCCCGCTCTTCGCCACGTTCCTGCTGGGCATGTTCTGGAAGGGCGCCACGGCTTGGGGAGGCTTCTGGGGCCTGCTCGTGGGCATAGCGACCGCGGCCGGACATTACATCCTCTACCGGGCCGGGATCCTCACCTACCATAGCGACATGGCCGCGAATTTCTATCAGGCCATCTGGGCCTGGTCGGCCGATTTCGTCGTCACGATCGCGGTCAGCCTTTTCACCGCCAAGCGGGATCCCAAGGAGCTGGCCGGCCTCGTCTTCGGCTTGACGGCCAAGCCCAAGGCCGAGGCCCGCTGGTACGCCCGGCCGGCCGTCTGGGGGACGCTGGCCATTATCGTGGCCGTCATCCTCAACGTCATTTTCTGGTGATCGGGCCTGAGACCCCAAGGAGCGCATCATGAACGATAAGATCGAAACCGGGGAACAGAAAACGGGCATGAGCCAAGGCCATGTCCTCGACCTCAAGCTCCCGATCGGCTGGCTCCTCAGCGCCTATGGCGCTCTCCTCACGGTCTACGGCCTGACGACCAAGAAGGAGATGTACGCGATCTCCCTCGGCATCAACCTCAACCTGATCTGGGGGATCCTGATGCTCGCGATCGGCGGCGGATTCCTGCTGACCGCTTTCTTGAAGCGGGGGGCGAAGAGGTAACTCCAGCATGCATATCACCGTCGCGCAGCGCGAGATGCGGTCCGCTTTCATGGGCGGATTCGCCGGCCAGCTTCTATCCGGGATGATCTGGGCGCTTTCGGCGGCCATCAGCACATGGAGCCCTCACCGTCGGGGGATGGCCTTCCTCTTCCTTGCCTCCATGTTTCTGTTTCCCCTGACCCAGATCGTCCTTCGCCTGCTCGGCCGCCCAGCCAAGGTGAGCCCGGAGAATTCTCTGGGGCGGCTGGGCGCGCAGGTCGCCTTTACCGTCCCGATCACCTTCCTGCTCGTGGCTGCCGCGACGCTCTACCGCGAGAACTGGTTCTATCCGGCCGCCATGATCACCGTCGGGGCCCATTATCTGCCGTTCATTTTTCTCTACGGCATGGGGCAGTTCGGCGCTCTCGCGGGCCTGCTCGTCCTGGGCGGGATCGGAACGGCCGCTTTGTTGCCGCGATCGTTCACGATGGGAGGCTGGCTGGCGGCCCTCGTTTTGATCAGCTTCGCCTTTATCGGCCGCGGCGTGGTCCTCCGCGAAGAACGAGGAGGATAGGCGAGCTTATCCTGCGACGGAAAGGGGGCGAGCGCCGGGCGCTATCCGGCGCTGGTCGCGTTTTCACGCAGACGGATGTAGATCGCGGCGCCGCCCCCCTCTTCGCCCCGCGAGTGGACGTCGAAGAGGGTCGTCTGGCTCTTGATGAGCTGGGACAGCTGCTTGAAGCCGTAGGTGCGCGGGTCGAAACCCGGATCGAGCTGTCGCAGGTAGAAGCCGATCTCGCCGAGATTGGCCCAGCCGTCCTCGTGGACGGCCATGTCGAAGGCGCCTTTGAGCAGGGGGACGGGATCGAACTTGGCGGCCGCGTCGGCGCGGTCCTCCCGATCTTCGTGTTCCTCGCGCTCGACTTTCTGCTCCCGGGTCTCCTTGGCGCCGCTCTTGCGGTGGGACGCTCCGCCCCGCTCGCGGCGCCGCGGCTCCCGCCCCGCCTCGCGGTCCCTGCCCCGGGGGACGAGGTTCTCGGTATAGATGAAGATGTTGCAGCCGTTGACGAAAGCCTTGGGCGTCGAGCGCTTGCCGACCCCCATGACGAAGAAGCCCATCTCCCGGATCCGGGTCGCGAGGCGGGTGTAATCGCTGTCGCTCGAGACGATACAGAAGCCGTCGACCAGGTGGCCGTGAAGGATGTCCATGGCGTCGATGATCATGGCGCTGTCGGTGGCGTTCTTGCCGATGGTATAGCGGAACTGCTGGATGGGCTGGATGGCGTTGTCGTTGAGAGCGTTCTTCCAGCCCGACATATTGACCGTTGTCCAGTCGCCGTAGATGCGGCGGATCGTCACGAGGCCGTACTTGCCTGCCTCGGTCAGGATCTGCCCGATGAGCGAGGGCTGGGCGTTGTCGCCGTCGATGAGCAAGGCGACTTTGCGTGTTTTTTCTTCGATGAACGGCTCGGCCATGGCGAGTTCCTTTCTTCGGCGGTCGATTCCCCGCTTATATTAGCCTAATTGGAGGGGACGTTCAATTGTTACCCAGGGACCGTTCCCTCCGGAAACGTTCCTCGGATTCTCACGCCTCTTCGAGGACCGTCCAGCCGAGGGCATCGGCCAGCTCGAAGACAGGCTTCTTGAGGTCGCCGTAGACGGTCACCCGGTGCCAGCCCCACAAGTCCCACTCGCCGAAGAGCTTCTCGATGTCGCCGACGGGATCGACGGCGAGCTTCGTCCGGCAGGCCCTGTCGTCGGGGGAATTGGCCACGGCCTTGCCCTGGTGAAAGAGGATGAGCTTGCGCTCGGGGGAGAACTCGACCGTCGTGGTCATGTAGCCCACGGGCAGGATCGACCGGACCGAGGCCCCCTGGCGGTCTTCAGAGTGGGTCAGGATCTCAAAAGGATTCGCCGGGCCGCCGGGTCCGAACGCACGGTTCGAAGCGACGCAATGGGCGTAGATGATCTGCCGCCCCGCGGTGTCGATGACGGGGTCGGAGATGTACCCGGGGCGTCCTCCGGTCATGGCCGTCATGGCCACCATGCTCGCCGTCGACCGGACGTCGCATTCGCAGGCCCCGACGAGGCCCTCGTTCAAGAGCTCGTGGAAACCCAGACAGGGATAAGCATGAATGTGGCCGCCGTAGAAGCCGCCGAGGCAGTTGATGGTGATGGCGTTCGCGCCGTGGGCCTTCAAGACCGCCTTCTGGCCGAGGTACATGGCCGCCGAGGTGACGAGGGTCTCCCGATCGACCCCGTTGATCCTAGCCGCGGTCTTTTGCCAGCGGTCGGCGATCGCGTTGGACTCGTCCTTGTCGGCCGCCGCCCAGGCCTCATTGACCTCGGCGAAGGGCACATTGAGGACCTCGATGCCCATCCCCTCCTGGACGGCCGGGGCGATCCCCGGCCAGCTGCCGCCGACGGCCAGGATCTTCGATTCCCTCATCTTCTTCAGGCAATCGCCGGCCGAGAGGACGGCGAGGTCGTCCGCCGCAACGCCGAGATCGCCGGGGCCGGGCGTCGCCGAGCGCCGGGCCGAGGCGACGAGGGCCCCGAAATCGTCCGCCGTCTTGCCCTTCTTCACTTGCCCGAAGGCGCGGCAGGCGGCGACGAGGTCCTCGGGACGCGACGAGGCGACGAAGCCGAGGTTGGCCGTCTTCTTGCGCAGGAAGTCGGCCGTATAGACGAGGAAGCCGCCGCTCCCGCCGTACTGGAAATCGACGTAGAGCGTGGGCTTGCCCGAGCCCGCGATCGTCTGGACGACCCGGTTCCAGCAGTTGAGCTGGAGGACGATGTAGCCGTCGACGCGCGAGGCCGCGTCATCGGCCAGCATCTTCTGGGCTTCCTCCGGGCCCTTGGCCATGGCGGTCGTGAACTCCCAAGCCGGAAAAGCCTTGACCAGGGCCGCCGTGGTCCGGTCCATGACCGGCTGGAAATCGAAGCCCACGTTGGGCCAATCGGGCCCGGGCTGGACGACGGCGTGCAGCGCATAGACGATGCGAAGCCGCAGCTTTTCCGCCCGCCCGCATGCCTGGAAGAGCCCGGCCGGGGCGAGGACACCCAGGGCACCGGCCGAGGCGGCCGTGATAAAACGGCGCCGGCTCAGGGGGCAGCCCGGACAGCCGCGGGATCCGTGTCGTTCGTCCATCGGGACCTCCTCTTCTTTGTCGTCTTGATGGCGCCGCATTCCGCCGTCCGGCGCAGCCCCGATGCTAATGCAGGGACGAAGGGGATGTCAAGGAATTGGGGAATTGACCGGACCCGGAGAAACCGTTTATAGTAAGGCCGCATGAGGACCACGACGCGACGGGGATTCCTTGGGGCTTCGCTGGCCGCGGCGGCGGGCTCTTTTGCCCCGGCGACGTTGGGAACCTTGTTCGCCGCGGTGTCCTGCCGCGGGGCGAAGACGCCGCAGCCCGGCCCGGGGCCCCGGTTCGAGCTCGGCCTGGCCTCCTACTCATTCCGGGAATTCGGGCTCGACGAGACGCTGGCCATGGCCCGGCGGCTCGGCTTCGGCCGCATCGCCCTGAAGGACATGCATCTGCCTCTCGACAGCCCGGACGGGCAGATCCGGGCCGTCGTGGACAAGGTCAGGGCCCACGGCCTCGTCCCCTACGGCTGCGGCGTCATCTATATGGGCACCGAGGCCGAAGTCGACCGTGCCTTCGCATACGCCCGGACCGGCGGCATGGGGATCATCATCGGCGTCCCCGACCACGGCCTCCTCGGCCGGGCCGAAGAGAGAGTGCGCGAAACCGGCATCATGCTGGCCATCCACAACCACGGGCCCGGCGACCTCCGCTACCCCACCCCGCGGTCGATCCTCGACCGGATCCCGAAGCTCGATCCCCGGATCGGCGTCTGCCTCGACGTCGGTCACTGCGCGCGCGCCGGTCTCGACCCGTCCGTTGAGGCGATCGGCTGCGGCCCGCGCCTCCTCGACATCCATTTGAAGGATGTCACGGCTTCGACCGCCGACGGCGTCGCCGTCGAAGCCGGCCGGGGCGTCATCGACCTGCCGCGCCTGATGCGGACGCTCCGGGCGATGGGCTACCGCGGCACGGCCGCTTTCGAGTACGAGAAGGACGGTCGCGATCCGCTCCCAGGTCTGGCCGAATCCGCCGGCTACGTCCGGGGCGTCCTCGCCGCCCTTGACGGGGGGACCGACCGGTCCGTGGCGGGGGATGGAGGCTGCGAATGACGGTGGACCCCGCGGTCTCGCGCGCCGCCCCGTCCGCAGTGAAGGAGCGGCTGACCAGCCTCGACGCCTTCCGCGGCTTCGACATCCTGACGATGGTCTTCGTCAATTACATCGCCGGCATGGCGGCGATCCCCTTCATCCTCCGGCACGCCGAAGCGGACCAGAACGTCTTCACCCTGACCGATGTCGTCTTCCCCGGCTTCCTGTTCATCGTCGGCGTCTCGATCCCGCTCGCCCTCGCGAAGAGGCGCTCCGAAGGCCGGTCCGCCCCCGCGCTGGTCGGGCACGTGCTCGTGCGGACGCTGGCCCTCCTTTTTCTGGGCGTCCTCCTCGTCAACGAGAACCGCTTTTCAGCAGCGGCCACCGGCTTGAGCAAGGATCTCTGGTACTTCCTGGCCACGCTGGCCGTATTCGGGCTCTGGGCCGTCGTGCCGAAAGGGGCCTCAGCAAAGAGAAAGCGCGTCTTCCTCGGTCTGAGGATCGCCGCGGCGATCGCCCTGGTCGTCCTCGTTCTCGTCTTTCGGGGCCAGGGTGAGGACGGCCGGGTGACGATGCTTCAAACGTCGTGGTGGGGGATCCTGGGCATGATCGGCTGGTGCTACATGGCGGCGAGCCTTCTCTTCCTGGCCTGCCGCGGCAACAGGACGGTCCTGGCCGGCGCGATCGGTCTGATGACCGCCCTCTACATCGGGAGCCGGCACGGGGCGCTCGATTTTCTCGGCCCCGTCAACGAATTCATCAACATCGGCAGCCTCTTCGGCTCCCACGCGGCCATCGTCACGGCCGGGACGCTCGCCGGGACGATCTTCCTGCCGGGGACCGACGTCTCGACGCCGCGCCAGCGCGTACGCTTCCTGGCCGTGCTCGGGACGGGACTCGTCCTGGCGGGCTATATCCTCAGGCCCCTCCACGGCTTCAGCAAGATCCACGGCACCGAGAGCTATGGCCTGGCCACGGCGGGCCTCTGTTGTCTCGCCTTCCTGCTTTTTTATGCCGGCCTGGACGTTTATAAGGGGAAGAGAGCCGCGACATTCATCCTCCCGGCAGGGAAGAACCCTCTTTTGGCCTACCTCCTGCCGGGGCTCATCGGCAGCGCGGCCGGCCTTCTGGGGGCCGTCTTCGGTACCGACATCGGCCGCCTGCTCTGGCCGTTCTATGGGACGGGCGGGATCGCCGGCATGCTCAACGCGGCAGTCATGACGGGGATCGTGCTTGTCCTCACGGCCCTGCTCACGCGGGCCGGGCTTCTCCTGAAGCTCTGAGGAAGCGGCCGGGGTGGTCCGGGCCGCCTATTTCGGGAAGTAGCCCAGGGGGCTCGTCACCAGGCAATCCGCGCGCTTGACGGTGATATCGATCGTCCGGAAGCCGCCGCCGGCCGACGAACCCTCGGGGATGAAGGAGAGCAGATAATAGTCGGCTGAGACTGCGGAGGCATGCTTGAACGCCGACGTGGGATTCTGGGAGACGCCGACCGTCCCTCCGGTGGCCCGGGCGATCTCGACGAAGCCGGGGAATGTGTCCTCGGACTGCTCCCGCATCGTCGCTCCAAAGACCCGCTGGTTCTTCTTCTCCATGAAGATGAAGTGGAAATCGATGCCGGCGTCGGCGAAGGCCCTCTTGACGGCTTCGGCCTGGAAGGTCTTCTCACGCTTGTAGAACTGGAAGAGGTCCATCAGGTTGCCCAGGATGTCCGGCTTGTCCTGATAATCGCTCATCAGCCTGTTCATGGCCGCCGAGCTGATCTCGGGCCGGTACTCCCGCTGATAGAAAAGGACGACGGTCTTCTGGCCAGAGACGGACTTGAGCGAGCCGGCGAAGGACAGGAGCTTCGCTTCGTCGACGAGGCGGATACCCTCGAGCTTCATGAGCGACTGCCGGTAGCGGTCGATCTGCATCTCGAGTCCCATGCCGCCTTCCGCTTCGGTCGTCAGGTCGGATTCCATGTCCTCCTGGAAGTTCGTCGTCGTGCCCGCGATGGCCCTGGTCAGGCGCCGGAGGTCGCCGAGGAGCGCCCGGTACTCGCCGGAGCCGCGCAGGATGTCCTTGCGCAGGACGTCCTTCATGCTCTTCGAGAGCTCGGCCTTCGACCTCTGGGCCAGGGCCTCTTTGTGCAGATTGTAGGGCTTGAACGGGGTGATCATGGTCAGCGAGTCGCCCGACTTGAGGACGGAGCCAAAGAGATAGTCGATGGCCCCGGCCATGGTCGGGTCCCAATCCACCATCTGGAAGAGCAGCGTATAGGAACGGTCGAAATGGACAGGAGAGAAGTCCGGCCCCTCCCGGCGGGCGACTTGGCCGTTCCTGACGAGGGCCAGCGAGCCGAGCGGCCGCGATGCCCCAGCCTCGAGGATGACGAAATCACTGAGAGAGAGGTCATCGACAAAACGGCCTTCGCTCGAGACGTGGACGCGGACCTCGACGGGCTGGGGGGAGGGGCTTACCGCCTCCTGGGACGGACCCGCCGGGAGGGGGTTCCCGAAGGCCGCGCCGGCCAAGACCGCCAGGATCGTCAGGATCGGACGCCTCATGTTCATTCCGGTCTCCATTCTCAACCATTCTACCATAGCGGCCCTTCCGCGAGGGGCGAGTCGCCCCGGCGCTTCGGAGCCGCCTCGCTTCATGGTAAGATAAGAGGAGAGAGGGATCCCATGATCAAGACGAAACGCCTCGTCCCGCTGCTCTTTGTGGTCCTGGCCGGCCTGTCAGCGACCGATCTCGCCGGAGCCAAGAAGCTCGACCCCGATAGCGAGAAGTTCTACCAGACAGCCCGGCTCATCATGACCAAGGAGGAGACGAAGATCTTCCGCCTGCTCCCGGACGCCGCGAGCCGCAAGGAGTTCATCGCCGACTTCTGGCTCAAGCGGGACCCCGACCCCGACACGCCGGAGAACGAGTATAAAAAGGACTTCGATGCCCGCGTCGAGTTCGTCGCCAAGCGGTTCAACAAGGAAGGCGGGCCGGCCTACAACACGGACCGCGGCCGGGTCTACATCTTCATGGGCCCGCCCGACAAGGTCGAGGAATTCCCCCCTGCGAGCGGCCAGGGCGGCGGCTTCACTGTCTGGTGGATCTACTACGACGACAGACTGGGCGTCCAGTTCGCCGACGAGCGGGGCGACGGCCGCTATCGTATCACCGACTATGACGGGGACTTCTTCGGGGCCATGGACCTCGTCAAGCTCGGCCGCTTCGTCCGGGCCGACGACGTCTTCAGCCGGAAGTTCATCAAGTTCGAAGCATTGTACGATCCGGGCCCCGGGGAGATCGAGGTCCGCCTCCCGACCAAGGGCCTGATGTTCCGGGAGAACGACGACGGCCGCCTGCAGATCGACCTGAGGTTCCTCTTCTATGTCTACACCGATGGGGGGGCCAAGAAGGAGAGCTTCTCCGACGCCCGTTCCGTCGTGGTCACGGACGCCGAGCTCGCGGCCATGAAGACGGTCGACCTCCGCTTCCCGCACGCCCTCGGACCCGGGACGAGCTACGTCGACGTCATCATCACGGGCAAGGAAGGCATGAAGGGCAAGATCCGCCAGATCTTCGAGATCAAGGTCGCCCGATAGGGGCTCGGCGCCCCCGGCCCGCCGGTTGACATCGCCCCCGGGCTCCGTTAGTATGAGCCCCTCGAGGCTTGGAACATCACCATGGCATTTAAGCTCTTTCCAAAAGACCACAAATTCTTCGACCTCTTCCGCGAGGACGCCGCCAACCTCCGGAAGGGCGCCCTGGCCCTCCAGGAGCTCGTCGACCACTACGAGGACGTCGGGAAGAAATACGAGCACATCAAGGCCATCGAGCACCAGGGCGACAACATCACCCACGAGCTCTTCACCCGGCTCCGCGACACCTTCATCACCCCGCTCGAGCGGGAGGACATCCACGGCCTGGCCAGCGGCCTCGACGACGTCCTCGACTGCATCGAGGGCGTGGCCAGCCGCATGTGGACCTTCAAGCTGGCCCGGCCGACGCCCGAGGTCAAGAAGCTCGTCGACGTCATCGTCAAGGCCGTCGAGCAGATCTTCGAGGCCATCGACCACCTCGAATCGCTGGGTCACGTCCACGCCTTCTGCAAGCAGATCAACATCCTCGAGTACGAGGCCGACGTCATCTGCAGGGAGGCCATCGCCGAGCTCTTCGAGAAGTCGGAGACGGCCGCGGAGCTCAAAGACCTCATCAAGCTCAAGGAGATCTACACCCGGCTCGAGGTCGCCGCCGACCGCTGCGAGGACGTGGCTAACGTCATCGAGGAGATCATCCTCAAGTCCAACTAAGCCTCATGCCTGACGCCGGCCTCCTCTTCGTCATCTTCATCATCCTCGTCGCGTTGGCTTTCGATTTCACCAACGGCATGCACGACGCGGCCAACTCCATCGCCACCGTCGTCTCGACGCGGGTCCTGTCGCCGCGCCAGGCCGTCCTCTGGGCGGCCTTCTTCAATTTCGCGGCCTTCCTCATCTTCGGCACGGGTGTGGCCCACACGATCGGCTCGGGGATGATCGACATCTCGGTCGTGACGCCTCCGGTCATCTTCGCCGCCCTTCTCGGGGCCATCGGCTGGAACATCTTCACCTGGTTCATGGGCCTGCCGACGAGCTCCTCCCACGCGCTCATCGGCGGCTACGCCGGGGCGGCCATCGTCAAGGCGGGCCCGGGGGTCATCATCGCCCACGGCTGGGTCAAGACGATCATGTTCATCTTCATCGCCCCCCTTCTCGGCATGGCCCTGGGTGTCCTCTTTATCACGGCCACCACTTGGATCGTCCGCAGAGGGAACCCGACCCGCATCAACAAGGCCGCGCGCCGCTTGCAGCTCCTCTCGGCCGCCCTCTACAGCCTGGGCCACGGCGGCAACGACGCCCAAAAGACGATGGGCATCATCGCCAGCCTGATCTTTGTGTCCAGCACCGACCCGAACAAGGTGTTCCAGATCCCGCTCTGGATCGTCCTTTCCGCTCATGCCGCGATCGCCCTGGGAACGCTCTCAGGCGGCTGGCGCATCGTCAAGACGATGGGCCAGAAGATCACCAAGCTCCGGCCGATCGACGGGTTCTGCGCCGAGACGGCCAGCGCCATCAGCATCTTCTTCGCCACCCATGCCGGGGTCCCTGTCAGCACGACCCATGTCATCACCGGGGCCATCTCCGGCGTCGGCGCCGCCAAACGGCTGTCGGCCGTCCGTTGGGGCGTGACCCTGAAGATCGTCTGGGCCTGGATCTTCACCATCCCCGGCGCGGCGTTGACCGCGGGTGTTTTCTATTTTCTGATCAGCCTTGTCGACAAGTTCATCCTTTAGGGGAGGGACAGGGGGCCCATGCGAAAAACGTTCTCCATCCTGGCGCTCCTCACAGCCGTCCTCTCCCCTCTCGCCGCATCGGCGCAGGCCGCGGGAGCGACCCGGGCCCGCGACGTTCTCCCGGCCGAAGGGCTCATTTCGTCGAGCGTCGCGGTCATCCGCGACCAGGCGGCCCTCAATACCCGTTACTATCTCGCCGACGAGTCCGTACTCGGGCTCGGCCGGAAGACGGACGCGGCCTTCGCCCGCTATCGGACGGAGGCCGGCGAAGCCCTCCTGCTCGTCGTCGTTTATCCCGCCGCCGACGAGGCCGGTAAGGTCTACGAGCGCTTCGGGCGGGATTTTTTCTCGGGATCGTTCGATCCGGGACGATCCCGCTTCGTCGAGATGATCGAGACCGGCGACTGGGCCGGGGCCGCGAAGAAGGGCCCCGTTCTCGTCGTCGTCCTGGAGGCGCCGGGCCGTGAGGCCTGCGACGGCCTGCTCCGCCGCGCCGAAGACAGGATCCCCGTCCCCAAAGCCAAATGACCCGGACCGTGCGTCTGGAGGGAGGAGACCCCGCATGAACGATCAACCGACCGTCAAGCCGAAATTCCCGGCCACGTTCTGGACGGCCAACACCATCGAGCTCTTCGAGCGGGCCGCCTACTATTCCATGGCCTCTTTCATGGTCATCTACCTGAAGGAATCGCTGGGGATGAGCCCCGAGTTCGCGACCTTCCTCAACGGCTCCCTCCTGTGGGGCATCATTTACTTCATGCCCATCCTGTCGGGCACGCTGGCCGACAAATTCGGCTTCAAGCGGTCGCTGTCCCTTTCATTTGTCTTCATCTCGCTTGGCTACTTCATCATGGGCAACGTCCAGCGGCTCTGGCCCGGGGTCATCGGCAAGGGGGCCGCCGAGGCGGTCGACTTCACCGTCCCGGTCGTCCTGGGCATCGTCCTCATCGGACTCGGCGGGTCGATCGTCAAGCCCTGCATCGCCGGCACCGTCCAGAAAACGGCGGGCACGCGGGCCACCCTGGCCTTCGGCGTCTTCTACATGGTCATCAATATCGGCTCGATCACCGGCCGGAGCGTGTCCTATTTCATCCGCACGAGCCTGGGCATCCCGGCCATCTTCACCTACGCCGCGACCTCGTTCGCCCTGATCGGCCTCATCGTTGCCCTGTTCATCTATAAGGAGCCGGAGTACGTCAGCGACGGCATCAAGGACGGCCAGAAGGTCCGGAAGCGGACGCTCGGCCAGGCGCTCGGGGGCATCTTCATCGTCCTGGGCAACCTCAAGTTCCTCTTCCTCATCCTCGTCCTGGGCATGTTCTGGTTCCTCTACATCCAGCTCTACAACCTCATGCCCCTGTTCATGCGCTACGTCGACCCGAACGCCCCCATGGAGCTCTACACCCTGGCCAACCCGATCATGATCGTCTGCTTCCAGCTTCTCATCACGCGCGTGGTCAAGCGGTGGCTCCCGGTCAAGACGATCATGCTCGGCGCCATCGTCGTGACCTTGGGAATGCTGGTCAACATCCTGCCGCCCCTTCTCTTCGCCGACCCCAACGTGAAGACCGGCCTGCTCGGGCTGAGCCTGCCCATCGCCGGGATCTTCATGATCATCTCCATCGCCTCGATGGCCGTGGGCGAGATGATGGCCTCACCGCGCGTCTACGAGTACATCGGGGCCATCGCCCCCAAGGGGCAGGAGGGGTTGTATCTCGGCTATCAGAGCCTGCCGATCGCGCTGGCCAGCATCATCGGCGGGCCCATCGGGGGCGGGATGTTCCAGCGCTACATCGACACGCCGCTCAAGGAGGGCCGTCCGGTCGACACGGTGACGATGTGGCTCATCATCGTAGCCATCGGGGTCCTCTCCGTCATCGGGCTGTGGATCTACGACCGGGTGGTCGTCAGGGACAAGAAAAAGGCCTGACCGGGCCGTCGCTATCCCTTCTTGGCGGGACCGGGCTCGGGCTTCGGATGGACCTGGGTGCCGTCGTCGCAGGGAAGGTCTTCGTCGTAGTTGCGGGCCATCTCGGGATGGGGCTGCGTCGTGCAGAACGGCAGCGGCTCCATTTCCTTCTTGCAGCACAGCGGGATCGGCTTGCCCTTTTCCGCCACAGCCTGCTTGCCGCATACCGAACACATATAAGTGATGCTGGACATAGGGCCTCCTCCTATCGATGACTTGCTGCATTTCTATCTTACCACCTCCCCTCCTTCCCCTCAACCGGGAAATGGGGACGCTTCCGTTTTTCGGGGCGAAAAACCGAAGCGTCCCCATTTCCCGTTGACAGGTCCGAGGGGGTTCCTGTAGTGTTTTAAGAGCGCGAAGCCCATGAACCCTAGAAAAAACCTCGTCCTTGGCAACTACCGCCTCCTCGAAAAGCTCGGGGAAGGCGGCATGGGCGTCGTCTGGAAGGCCCGCGACCTCAAGCTCGACCGCGACGTGGCCGTCAAGTTCCTGCCCGGCGGAGGCGCCGTAGACGACCCCGAGCGGCGGGCCTTTTTCGAGCGCGAAGCCAAGGCCGTCGCCGCCCTGAGCCATCCCAACATCGTCACCATCTTCGCCGTCGCAGAGGCGGAGGGCACGATCTTCTTCACCATGGAGCTCGTCGACGGCCAGCCTCTATCGAAGATCATCGAGCCCGGCGGTGTCTCCCTCGACCGCTTTCTCGAGCTGGCCTTGCCGCTCACCGGCGCCGTGGCTGCCGCCCATGCCCGCGGCATCATCCACCGCGATCTCAAGCCCCAGAACATCATGATCGACACGACGGGCACGCTCAAGATCCTCGATTTCGGCTTGGCCCGCATCCTCCTTCCCCTGCCCCGGGTCATCGGCCGGGACGACGGCAGCACGGCCACGCTCGACTCCGATTTCGCAGGGACGATCGCCTATATGTCGCCCGAGCAGCTGCGGAGCGCGCCGCTCGACCACCGGACCGATATCTTCTCCCTCGGCGTCGTCCTCTTCGAATGGGCCACGGGACGCCTTCCTTTCGCCGGCAGGACCGGCCCTGAGAGGATCGCCGCGGTCCTCAAGGACGAACCCCTCCCGGCGTCCGAGCTCAATCCACGCCTGCCGCGCCAGATCGACCGTATACTCCGTCACTGCCTCGAGAAGGAACCCCGCTATCGGATGGCCTCGGCCAAGGACCTCCAAGAGGAGCTCGAGGGGCTCCGGCAGGCCGGAGCCGAGGGCCGCGCCTCGGGGCCGCCGTCGATCGCCGTCCTGCCCTTCGCCGACATGAGCCGGGAGAAGGACCAGGGGTATTTCTGCGACGGCATCGCCGAGGAGATCATCAACGCCCTCTGCCGCATCCAAGGCCTCCGGGTCGCCTCACGGACCGGCTCTTTCCAGTTCAAGGAGGCGTCGGCCGACCTCCGGGAGATCGGCAACGCGCTTCGCGTCGACAACATCCTCGAGGGCAGCGTGAGGAAATCCGACGACAGGCTCCGGATCACGGTCCAGCTCGTCGAGGCCGCCCGGGGCTTCCATCTCTGGTCGGAATCCTATGACCGGGAGCTGCGGGACGTCTTCGCCATCCAGCAGGAGATCGCCCGCAACGTCGTCCGCTCCCTGCAGGTCACCTTGAGCCCCCAGGAGAAGGGCGCCCTGGCCGAGATACCGACGAGCCACATCCAGGCCTATGACTATTACCTGCGCGGCCGCAGCTTCTACTACCGCTACGGACGCCACGATATCGAGTTCGCCCTTCAGCTCTTCTCGCGGGCCACCGAGCTGGATCCCGAATACGCCCTGGCCCACGCCGGGCTTGCCGACTGCTGGTCTTATATTTATCTTTATTCGGAGAGGAAGGACGCCGTCCGCGATCGGGCCGAGGCCGCCGGCCGGCGGGCCGTGGAGCTGGCCCCGGAGTGTGCCCAGGCCCAGGCGTCCCTGGCCGCGGCCTTGTCCCTCGGCAGCCACAAGGAGGAGGCCCAGGCCTCCTTCGAGAAGGCCCTCCGGCTCGACCCGACGCTCTTCGAGGCCTGGTATTTCTTCGCCCGGCACGTCTTCGCGGGAGGCGACCTGGCCAGGGCGGCCTCTCTCTACGAAGAGGCCATGCGGGTCAGGCCCGAGGATTATCACGCCCCGCTCCTTGTCGGCAACATCTACGACGAGCTGGGGCGTCACGAGGACGCCCGGGCCGCGCGGGAACGCGGCGTCGCGCTCGTCGAGAGGCGCATCGATCTCCATCCGGACGACGCCCGAGCCCTCTACATGGGCGCCAACGGGCTGGTCGCCCTGGGAGAAAAGGGCAAGGGCCTCGACTGGGCCCGGAGGGCCCGGCAGATCGATCCCGACGACCCGATGCTCCTTTATAATCTCGGCTGCATCCACTCGCTGGCAGGGGACATCGAAGAAGCCATCGATTGCCTGGAGCGGGCCGCCGGCGGCGGGATCCTTCAGAAGGGCTGGTATGAGCACGACGGAGACCTCGACCCCCTGCGCGGCCACCCGCGGTTCAAGGCCCTGCTCGAGAGGATGTGAGAAAGGGACCATGGCGATCCTCGTCAAAGCCTCCGGGCTGACCAAAAAGTACGGCGACCTCGTCGCCGTGGCCGGCATCGACTTCGAGATCCGCGAGGGCGAGTGCTTCGGTTTCCTCGGCCCGAACGGGGCCGGCAAGACGACAACGGTCCGCATGATCCATTGCGTCTCGCCCGTGACCGCGGGGACGCTCACGGTCGGCGGCCTGCCGTCCGGGATCGACAACCGCGCCCTGAAGAAGATCACCGGGGTCATCCCGCAGGAGATCAATCTCGACATCGACCTGACCGTAGCCGAGAACCTCATCATCTTCGCCCGCTTCTTCGACATCGGACGCCGGGAGGCCAAGGCCCGCATCGCCGAGCTCCTCCGCTTCGTCGAGCTCGAGGCCAAGGCCAAGTGCAAGATCTCGGACCTGTCGACGGGCATGAAGCGGCGCCTGCTCATCGCCCGGGCCCTGATCAACCGGCCCCGGCTCATCGTCGCCGACGAGCCGACGACGGGGCTCGATCCGCAGGCGCGCCACCTCATCTGGCAGCGGCTTCGCCAGCTCAAGGCCCAGGGCGCGACGCTCGTCCTGACCACGCAATACATGGAGGAGGCCCAGCAGCTCTGCGACCGGATCGTCGTCATGTACCAGGGGAAGATCCTCAAGGAGGGCACGCCGGGCCGGCTCGTTGAGGAGGAGATCGGCAAGGAGGTCGTCGAGGTCCGGACGCCGCCCGAGGACGACGCGAGGATCCTCGGCCATGTCGCCGGCTTCGACTGCTCCCACGAGCGCGTCGGCGACACCCTCTACATCTACTGCCGCGACGGTCACGGCATGATGAAGAGGCTCCTCGAGCTCGACCTGCCCAACACGCTGAACCGGCCGGCGACCCTCGAGGACGTCTTCCTCAAGCTCACGGGACGGAGCCTCCACGAATGAGCCTGTCCTACCGCATCTCCTACGTCTTTTTGAGAAACCTCTATTCCTACAAGAGGTTCGTCCTCCCGGCATTCCTGGTGAGCCTGGTCGAGCCGCTGTTCTATCTCATCACCTTCGGCGTCGGCATGGGCGCCTACATGGGCGCGTTCGGCGGCAAGCCCTATCTCCACTTCCTCGTCCCCGGCGTCCTGGCCTCGGCGGCGATGATGTCCTCGTCGTTCGAATGCCTCTACGGGACCTACGTCAAGATCGTCCACGAGAAGGTCTACGATTCCCTCATCGCGACGCCCGTCTCGGCCGACGAGGCCGTGGCCGGCGACATCGCCTGGGGCTCGTTCCGGGGACTCATCAGCGGCTCCCTCATGATGCTCGTCGCCCTGTTCATGGGCGTGGCCCCGGCCTCGGTCTGGCGGGCCGCCCTCCTCCTCGTGTTCATGGCCTTCATCGGCATCCTCTTCGGCTCGCTGGCCATGATCGTCACTTCGGTCGCCCCGAGCTTCGATTTCTTCAGCTATTACACGGAGCTTGTCATGACCCCGATGCTGTTCTTCTCCGGGGTCTTTTTCCCTCTCGACAATTTCCCGGGCTGGATGAGAACATTCGCCGAATTCCTGCCCCTGACCCACGCGGTCCGCATTTCGCGCGCGGTCTTCACCGGCGAGCCCGCGGCCGGGCTCGGCTGGAGCCTGGCCGGGCTCGCGGCCTTCGCGGCGGTCATCTTCACGGTCTCCATTCGCATGATGCGCAAAAGACTCATCAAATAGGAGCGCCCCATGGCACCACGGCCTCTCCGCGTCGCTGCCACCGCGGCTTCGATCGGACTTCTCCTCCTCATCGCCCCGTCCGGCGGGAGCGTCGTCCCCGCCGGTCAGGACAAGGACACGGTCGGGGCCAAGGGGCTTGGACGGACGGTCCTGCCCGTCAACCAGATCGTGACGCCGTTCGGCACCCAGTCGACTCTGCCCGGGCTCCGGCCCCAGGCCCTGGCCCTGTCCCCTGACGGGAAGCTCCTGGCCGTCGCCGGCAAGACGCACGAGCTCGTCATCCTCGACGCCCTCACGGGCCGGATCGCGCAGCAGGTCGTCCTCCCGGCCGAGGAGCAGGAGGAACAGCGTCCCGAGGTCGTATCTCCGATGATCCTCGACCCCGACGAAGAGGGCCAGCTGAGCTACACGGGCCTCGTCTTCGCTCCCGGCGGCCGCCGGATCTATATGAGCAACGTCGACGGAAGCATCAAGGTCTTCGGCGTCGACCCGGACGGGACCGTCGAGCCTTCGCACACGTTCCCCCTGCCCCTCGCGGGCGCACCCCGGCGGGCCGAGGAGATCCCAGCGGGGCTGGCCGTCACGCCCGACGGCAAGCGGCTTTACGTCTGCGGCAACCTGTCCAACCGCCTCCTCGAGCTCGGTACGGAGACCGGCGAGGTCCTGCGGACCTTCGACGTGGGTGTCGCGCCTTTCGACGTCGTCCTCGCCGGCGGCAAGGCCTACGTCAGCAACTGGGGCGGGCGCCGGCCGATGCCGGGCGATCTCACCGGACCGGCGGGACGGGGCACAGAGGTCAGGGTCGACCCGGTGAGGCACATCGCCAGCGAGGGTTCCGTCAGCGTCATCGACCTTGCGGCCGGGGCCCTGAAGACCGAGGTCCTCGTCCAGCTCCACGCCTCGGCCCTGGCCCTGTCGCCCGACGGCCGCTGGGTCGTCTGCGCCAATGCCGCCTCGGACAACCTCAGCGTCATCGCCACGGCGACCGATACGGTCGCCGAGACGATCTGGGCGAAGTCGAGTCCGGCCGACCTCTTCGGCGCCTCGCCCAACGCCCTGGTCTTTTCCCGGGACGGGAAGACGCTCTATGTCGCCAACGGCACCCAGAACGCCGTCGCCGCCATCAAGTTCAGGCCGCGCCGGCGGAAGTCCAGTCTGAAAGGGCTTATTCCCGTCGGCTGGTTCCCGGGCGCGCTGGCGTTGAACGAGCGGCGCGGCATCCTCTATGTCGCCAACATCAAGGGGCACGCGGTCGAGCCCGCGGAATCCGGGCCGTCCGGGGCCCCGGGCTTCAACTCCTATATGTACCACGGCTCGGTCTCCTTCTTCCCGGAGCCGCGGCAGAAACAGCTCTGGGACCTGACCGGGATCGTCGACACCAACTTCCGCCGCGAGCGGATGCGCCAAGCCCTGCAGAAGCCGAGGCCCGGCCAGCCGGCCCGGCCCGTCCCCGAGCGGATCGGCGAGCCGAGCGTCTTCAAGCACGTCGTCTATATCATCAAGGAGAACCGGACCTACGACCAGGTCCTCGGCGACGTCGCAGCGGGCAACGGAGACCCGGCGCTCTGCATCTTCGGCGAAAAGGTGACGCCCAACCAGCACAAGCTCGTCCGCGACTTCGTCCTCCTCGACAACACCTATTGCAGCGGCATCCTCAGCGCCGACGGGCACCAGTGGTCGACGACGGCCTTCGGCACCGATTACCTCGAGCGGTCCTTTGCGGGATGGCCCCGGAGCTATCCCGACGGCATGGGCTCCGACGAGATCGACGCCCTGGCCTATGCGCCGAGCGGCTTCATCTGGGACAACGCCCTGAAGCACGGCATCTCACTCTGGAATTTCGGGGAGTTCACGATGCAGACCTGCGGCTGGAAGGACCCCGAGCGGAAGGGCGCCCCGCGGTGGGAGGATTATTGGGACGAATACCTCAACGGCCGCGGCGAGGTCACGATCGGCAGCACCCCGGCCATTCCCTCGGTCGCCCCCTTCTCCCCGACCGACACGCTCGGCTGGAACATGGACGTCCCCGACCAGTGGCGGGCCCGCTATATCGTGAACCAGGTCGCGGCCTGGGAGAAGGAAGGCCGGATGCCCCAGCTGATCCTCGTCTGCCTGCCCGACGACCATACGAGCGGCACGAGCGAGGGCTCGCCGACGCCCGAGGCCTGCGTCGCCGACAACGACCTCGCCTTCGGCCGCATCATCGAGGCCTTCAGCCGCAGCTCCTTCTGGAAAGAGACGGTCATCTTCGGCATCGAAGACGATCCCCAGAACGGCTGGGACCACGTCAGCGGCTACCGGACGACGGCCTATTGCGCCAGCCCGTACACGAAGCGCGGCGCCGTCGTCAGCACCCAGTACAACACGACGAGCCTCCTGCGGACGATCGAGCAGATCCTCGGCCTGCCGCCCATGAACCAGTTCGATGCCACGGCGACACCCATGTTCGATTGCTTCACTGAGACGCCGGACTTCGCGCCCTTCGAGACCGTGCCCAACGTCATCCCCCTCGACACGATGAACCCGCCCAAGGACAAGATCGCCGACGCCCTGCTCCGGCGGCACGCCATCCAGTCGGGGCGCCTCAACTTCGCGCAGATCGACGCCTGCCCCGAGGACACGCTCAACCGCATCCTCTGGCACGCCGTGAAGGGCAGCGCCGTCCCTTATCCCGCCTGGGCCGTGACCCTCGTCGAGGATGATGACGACGATGAGTAGATTCACGGATACCTAGGGAAACTCATCTCTTCGGCTCAGCTCAGGATATCGCCCCTTGGCCCCGCACCCCGGAAACCTCCTTAATCGGTTTCCCCCGCCTTCGGCGGGTCCCCCTTCCCTCACGGGGTCTTTGGGGCGATATCCATCGCCGCCTCACGATGAGTTTCCAGCTGGTCAGGAACGAGCCATGATATACGCTCTCAAAAAAAGGTTCTTCTCCCATTGCCGGAAATCCTCTCGAGGCAGCGAGGGATGTTGCCTCGAAGATCCCCGTCCGTGGAGGGGGGACCCGCGCAGCGGGGGGAACCGGACGACTGGTTCCCGGGGGGCCGGGGAGCTAGAGGCATATCCCGAGCAAAGCCGTAGAGAGGAGCTTCCCGGAATCTGGAGAAGAACCAAAAAAAAGCGCTTTATGCGGCCAGGGAGCTGATGTAAAATCGGCCCCGAACGCCGGCACGATAAGGAGCTGATATGGGCGTGCTCAAACCCGTCGATTGGATCATCATCCTCGCCTATTTCACAATCATCCTCGGCATCGCCTGGAAGGTCATGCGCGAGAAGCAGAAGACCTCGACCGACTACTTCCTGGCCGGCCGCAACCTCGGCTGGCTCATCATCGGCGCGTCCATCTTCGCTTCGAACATCGGCGCGGAGCACCTCGTCGGCCTGGCCGGTTCCGGCGCGACCGACGGCGTGGCCATGGCCCATTACGAGCTCCATGCCTGGTGCCTCCTCGTTCTCGGCTGGGTCATGGTCCCGTTCTACATGCGCTCGAAGGTCTTCACCATGCCCGAGTTCCTGGAGCGGCGCTTCTCGCCGGCCGCCCGGACGGTCCTGTCGCTCATCTCCCTCGTCGCCTACGTCCTGACCAAGATGGCCGTCGGCATCTTCGCCGGCGGCATCGTCTTCAGCGTCCTTCTGCCCGAGATGAACTGGTTCGGCCTCGACAGCTTCTGGATCGGCTCGATCCTGGTCATCCTCATCACCGGGCTTTACACGGTCCTCGGCGGCCTCAAGGCGGTCGCGTACACCGAGGCCATCCAGACGTTCATCTTCATCATCGGCTCGGCCCTGGTGACCTACTTCGGGCTGAAGGCCCTCGGCGGCTGGGGCCAGCTCCGCGAGATCGTCGGCTCGGACATGTTCAACCTCTGGAAGCCGCTCGTCCCGGCGGGCATCGAGGGGACCTGGGCGCCGGTCAAGGAGGCCGGCCGGATGGCCTGGTACTTCAACGACAACTACCCCTGGATCGGCATGCTCTTCTGCGCGCCGATCATCGGGCTGTGGTACTGGTGCACCGACCAATACATCGTCCAGCGGGTCCTCGGCGCGCCGAACGAGCGCGAGGCCCGGCGGGGCTCCATCGCGGCGGGCTTCTTCAAGCTCCTGCCGGTCTTCCTGTTCATCATCCCGGGCATGATCGCCTTCGCCCTGGCCAAGAGCGGCCTGAACCAGCCCCTCCAAGCGGAGCTTTTCGGCGGTGGGACGGAGCTCATCCGGGCCAACGCCCAAAAGGCCTTCCCCATGCTGGTGGCCAACGTCCTCCCGGTCGGCGTCCGGGGCCTGGTCGTGGCCGGGTTGCTGGCGGCGCTCATGAGCTCGCTGGCCGGGGCCTTCAACGCCGCCGCGACCCTCTTCACAATGGACTTCTACCAGCGGCTGCGGCCGAAGGTGACCCAGGAACGGCTGGTCTGGATCGGCCGCGTGGCCACCGGGGTCATGGTCCTCATCGGGCTCCTGTGGATCCCGGTCATCCGCGGCGGCCGCGGTCTCTACGATTACCTCCAGGGCGTCCAGTCCTATCTGGCGCCGCCCATCTTCGTCGTCTTCTTCTTCGGCGTCTTCATGAAGCGGCTGAACGCCAAGGGCTGTCTGGCCGCGCTCGGCACGGGCTTCGGTCTCGGCCTCTTCCGCCTGGCCGTCGACACCCCGGTCAAGCTCGTCCCGGGATTCGCCTACGCCCAGGGCTCGTTCCTCTGGGTCGTCAACAACATCTTCTTCCAGTACTACAGCCTGATCATCTTCCTCGTCAGCGTCCTGGTCATGGTCGTCGTCAGCTACCTGACCGAGGCGCCCGCTTACGAGAAGATCAGCGGGCTGACCTACGGCACGATGACGGCCGCGCAGAGGAAGGAGACGCGGGCCAGCTGGCAGACCCGGGACGTCATCGGCTCGGTCGTCGTCCTGGCCCTCATCCTGGCCGCGTACCTCTATTTCACGGGCTGAGGTGGACGGAACGGAGACCCGTCGTCGGATGCCGCCGGCGGCGGCCGGGGGCCGCGACATCCGCCGTGTGGCGGTCCGGATCCTCGCCTCGCTCATTTTCCTCGCGGTCCTTGCCTCGCTCGCCGCGTCCGCCATCGGTCCTCATCGCCCGGCTTCCGGGAAAGGCGCAGGAAAGCCGGCGCTCGGAGATGGCCGGCCCCGGCGTCGAGCACATCGAGATCCGCCGCGGCGATTTCTCGGTCGGGCTCGGCCCGGACCGCTGGGTGATCAACGTCCTCCTCCTCGATCCCTCGAGGACCCGGCTGGAGCTCGGCCGGGCCCATGACAAGATGGCGGGGACCGAGACCACGAGCTCGATCGCCCGGCGGCGCGGCGCGCTCGCGGGGACCAACGGCGGCTACTTCAGAACGGACGGGCCGTACCGGGGCGAGCCGGCCGGGATCGTGCTCCGGGCGGGCAAGGTCCTGAGCGAGCCGTCCCGCAAGCGGCCGGGGCTTGCCGTTTCCGGCAAAGGCCCGCGGACGCGGCTGGCCGTCGTCGACGTCCAAGTCCGGGCCGAGGTCGTCGTATCGAAGAGCGTCCGCCGCGGGATCGACGCCGTCAACCGTCCCCGCCTCGACGACGAGCTCGTTCTCTTCACCCCCGAACTCGGCCCCACGACGATGACCGGGCCGGGAGGCATCGAAGCGGTCGCCGAGAGGGGCCGCGTCTCGGCCCTCATCGACGGCAAGGGCGGCGCCGCGATCCCCCGCTCCGGCTGGGTCCTGTCGGCGAGCGGCGCCGCGGCGGCCTGGGTCCGGGCCAACCTCCGGCGCGGGGCCCGGATCGAGACACGATTCGATGTCCGGCTCGATCCGCGGCCCGATTTCACGTCCGAATTCGTCGTCGGAGGCGGACCGCGCCTCATCCGCGGCGGCCGGCCGGCGGCGGGCGATCCCGGGATCTACGGCTCCGGCTTCGCCGACGCCCGGCATCCGCGCACGGCCGTGGGCGTGCGGGCCGACGGCCGCATCCTCCTCGTCACGGTCGACGGCCGCCAGCCGGAGAAAAGCGTCGGCATGACCATCGCCGAGCTCACGGACCTCCTCATCGATCTCGGGGCCGTCGAAGCGATCAACATGGACGGCGGCGGTTCGACGACCATGGTCATCGGCGGCAAGGTCGTCAACAGTCCCTCCGACCTCACCGGCGAGCGGCCGGTCGGCGACGCCCTGCTCGTCTTCCGCCGCTGACCGCAATTGACGCGTCCGGGATCGGCTGGTATATTCCCTCCTTGTGCGTCAACCACGTCCCGTCATCCGAGGAGGCCCCATGGAACGAAAGACCCTGAAGAGCTTGTCGAGGACCTTCGTCCTGCTCGCCGTCGTCCTGACGCTCGCGGGCGCGGCCGGGTCCGCCGCGGCGGCGAAGAAGCCGCTGAGCTACGACGCCTACAACGGCTGGCGCTCCATCCAGGGAACGCAGCTCTCGCGCGACGGCCAGTGGCTCGTCTACGCGCTCGCTCCCCAGGACGGCGACGGCGAGCTCATCGTCAGGGACCTCAAGACGGACAGGGAGTTCCGGGCCGCGCGCGGGCGCCAGCCCGTCATCACCGTCGACGGCAAGTTCGTCGTGTTCTCGGTCGCCCCGCTCAAAGCCGAAGTCGACAAGGCCAAGAAGGACAAGAAGAAGCCCGAGGAACAGCCCAAGAGCGCCTTGGGCATCATGGACCTGGCCACGGGCCAGGTGACGACGGTCGACCGGGTCAAGAGCTTCAAGGTCCCCGAGGAGTTCGGCTCCTCCGTGGCCTATCTCCTCGAGCCGCCGCTCAAGAAGCCGGACGAGAAGAAGGAAGAGCCCAAGAAGGAGCCCGAAGCCAAGCCGGAAGCCAAGAAAGAGGAGGGCAAGACCGAAGAGCCTAAGAAAGAGGAGAAAAAGAAAGAGCCCGGCACGGAGCTCGTCGTCCGCGAGCTCGCGACCGGCAAGGAGACGCGGATCGCCGAGGCCGTCGAGTACATCTGGAGCAAGCCCGGGACGCGGCTCGCCTATACCGTGTCGTCCAAAGCGCCCGCCAACGACGGCATCTTCTCGTACGAAGCCGTGACGGCCAAGACCGTTCCCCTTCTCAAGGGGCTCGGCAACTACAAGAATCTCGTCTTCGACGAGAAGGGCCTGCAGCTCGCGTTCACGAGCGACCGCGACGACTACAAGTCCGAAAAGTCGGCCTCCAAGCTCTATCTTTGGCCGGCCACGACCGCGGCCGCCGTCGAGCTCGCGCCGGCCGCGGCCAAGGGCTTTCCGGCGGGCATGGCCGTCAACGAGAACGGCCGGCTCCAGTTCTCCAAGGACGGCGGGCGGCTCTTCTTCGGCATCGCCGAGACACCCAAGCCCGAGCCCAAGGATGCGCCCGAGCCCGTCAAGGTCGATATCTGGAGCTGGAAGGACCCCTATCTCCAGCCGATGCAGAAGGCCCAAGCCGAAGAGGACAAAAAGCGGACCCTGATGTGCGTCATGCACCTCGGACCGAAGGAGAAGAGGTTCGTTCCGCTGGCCACCTCCGAGGTCCCCGGCATCGCGCTTTCCGAGGACGCCAAGACGGCCCTCGGCTCCTCCGATCTCGCCTACCGTCCGCTCGTATCCTGGGACCAGAGCTACGAGGACATCTATGTCGTCAACGTCAACGACGGGTCGAAAAGGAAGATCCTCGAAAAGACGCCCGGCGGCGCGCGCCTTTCCCCCGGCGGCGCCTGGGCGTATTATTTCAACGACCCCGACAACGCCTGGTACTCCTACCGCATCGCCGACGGCAGGACCTTCAACCTGACCGGGAAGCTCGGCGTCCGCTTCGATGACGAGGAATGGGACACCCCGGACGAGCCGAGGCCTTATGGGGCGGCGGGCTGGACCGACGGCGACAAGGCCCTGCTCATCTACGACCGCTACGATATCTGGGAGATCTCGCCCGACGGCGCGAAGAGCCGGATGGTGACCAACGGGATGGGCCGCCGCGACAAGCTCGTCTTCCGCTACGCCCGGCTCGACCCGGAGAAGCCGGCCATCCCGGCGAGCGGCCCCCTCGTCCTTCAGGCCGCGAACGACAAGACCCGGGCCACGGGGGCCTATCGCGTCGACCTCTCGGCGCCGACGGCCGACCCGGCCAAGATCGTCATGCTGGACAAGCAGTTCGGCGGCCTCCTGAAAGCCAAGAACGCGGACGTCTATGTTTTCACCCAGCAGCGCTTCGACGAATTCCCGGACCTCTGGGTGAGCGGCCCGGACTTCGCGGCGGCGAAGAAGGTCAGCGGCGCCAATCCCCAGCAAGCCGGGTACAACTGGGGCAAGGCCGAGCTCATCGAATACACCAACGCCGACGGCAAGGTCCTTCCGGCCGTGATCATCAAGCCCGAGGACTTCGACCCGTCGAAAAAATACCCCCTCATGGTCTATATCTACGAGACCCAGGCCGTGGGCCTGCACCGCTACTATGCGCCTTCGCCCGGGACGAACATCAATTTCACGCGCTATGTCAGCAACGGCTACGTCCTCCTGAGCCCGGACATCGTTTACGAGGTCGGCTACCCCGGGCCGAGCTCGCTCAAGTGCGTCCTCCCGGCCGTCGCCAAGGTCCTCGACATGGGCTTCATCGATCCGAAGCGCATCGGCATCCAGGGCCACAGCTGGGGCGGCTACGAGATCAGCTACATGATCACCCAGACGGACATCTTCGCCGCAGTCGAGGCGGGGGCCTCGGTCGTCAACATGACCAGCGCTTACGGCGGCATTCGCTGGGGCACCGGCATGTCGAGGGCTTTCCAGTACGAAAAGACGCAGAGCCGCATCGGGGCGCCGCTTTGGGGCCGGGTCCTCCAGTTCCTCGAGAATTCGCCCCTCTTCTGGGTCGAACGGGTGCATACGCCATACCTGACGATCCACAACGACGAGGACGACGCCGTGCCCTGGTACCAGGGGATCGAGTTCTTTTCCGCCCTCCGCCGCCTCGGGAAAGAGGCCTACATGTTCAACTTCAACGGCGAGAAGCACGGCCTCCGGGAGCGGGACAACCAGAAATATTGGACCGTCCACCTCGACGAGTTCTTCGATCATTACCTTCTCGGCAAGCCCAGGCCGGACTGGATGGAGAAAGGCGTCCCGTATCTCGAACGCGGCAAACGCGACATCGATGCGCTCTACAAGCCGGCCGAAGAGAAGAAAGCGGAAGAGCCGAAGAAGTAGATGATATCCGGGAGGCCCGGAGGGCCTGTCAGCGGACGTCGAGGCCGACAATGGACCGGGCCGGCACGGTGACCCGCGCCCACTGCGAGTCGACGGAAACGGAAATCGCATCTGCCCCGGAGGCGGCCTCGTATTCGGAGGCCCCGATGCGCCGGCCTGTCACACTTTGCGGGATGGACGGGAGTTCCACCTGGACGCGGAGGAACTGGTCGGACTTGTTGATGAGGAGGACGCCCAGTCCGCCGCCCGCCTTCCGCGCCGCATATCCCGTCATGACCGACGGCGCCACGCCGCTGGTGACCGCCAGGACTTCGACCGCAGCCGCCGGGTCCGTCGACGACAGGGTCTGCGCCGCGAGGGCCACGGGCCAGTAGTTGCGCGTGGGCACGGGCGGTGTCGCTTCGCTGTCGATGAGGGCGTGCGGATCCGTCCCGGGGTGGAGATGGATCCAGACGTTGGCCGCGTCGGCGCCCACGAGCGAAGCGCCGAGGGCATCGGCCAGCCACAGTCCCTGCTTGATCGTGAACTGGTCGCGCGTGGCGCCGGTGTCCCATATGGCCGCGTTCAACTCGTTGACGGCGATCTTGACGCGGCCGAGGCCCCGTGAGGCGAGCGAGGCGCGGATCGTCTCGAGCTCGCCGGCCACGTCCTGCGGATCGTCGAGGTCGATCCCGTTCTGGTTGCTGTTGGAGATCCAGCTCCCGTAGTGGTGATAGCTGACCCAGTCGAGAAGGCCCGTGGCGCCGAGGAGCGCCAGCCGGTCGAGGAAGCCGTTGATCCAGGTCATATTGAAGCCCGAAACGACCGGCCCCATGGATCGGGCCGTCGGATCGGCCAGCTTGACGGCCCGGACGAGAAGGATGAAACGGTCGGTGTACTCGTTGATGCTGAGCATGGGGTTCCAGGAGCCGTCGTTCTCGTTCCCGACCTCATAGAAGGCGCCCGGGAAGCCCTCGGACACGAACCTCCGGGTCAGGGCCGCGGCTTCGGACGCAGCGTCGTGCGGCTGGCCGTCGATCGTATGGTCGAAGGGGTTGAGCGAGAACATGGGCACGGCGCCGATGGCCTTCAGGAGGGCGATATACCGGGTGACATCCGTGCCCCAGCTCCAATCCTCCCAAACGAGATGATCGTTGCCGCTGACCTTCTGCGTCAGCCAGCAGTAGTTGTTGGAGATATTCCCGCCGGGGAAACGACCGACGGAGGGGCGGAGAGCTTTGAGGAGGTCCTGGGTCGATGTGCCGAGCTTGCCGTTGGAGACCCACGCTCCGAAGTTGGCCCCGAAGATGAGACCGGGCGCGATCTCGCGAACGACGGAGCCGCCCCGGACCGTCATGACGATATCGACGGGCGGGGGTGTCGTCCCATCTGATTCGCAGGCGCTGAAGGCCGCGGCGGCGGCGAGCAGCGCGACGAGGATCCTTGACCTCGACGGCATCTCACCCTCCATGGGCCGGGGCCTTGAAGGCCCAGGCGATCATCTGGTCGTCAGGGGCCTGGAGAGGACGGCCGTCGAACCCGCCGAGGAACTCCGACCGGGCGAATCCGGCCGCGGCGAAGAGCAGCTCGAGCTCGAAGCGATAGACCCAGCGCTGGGCCGTCGAGAACTTGTGGACCGCCTTCGGGCGCTCCGTCGTGTCGAGCTCCCAGATCTCGACGACCGAATCCTGCCTCTGTCCGACGATATCCTTCTTGCGGTTGTCCCACATCTGGAGCTTGCCGCCGCCGGGGAGGACGACCTCGTGCTCGAGGACGGCCTTGCCCTCCGGCTCCAGCCAGTAGGCCGGACCGGGATAGGACATATGGATAACCAGCGCCCCGCCCGGCTCGAGGGCGCGGAAGGAGGCGCGCAGGCAGGCGACCTGGTCGGCGATCGTCTCGCAATGGGCGAAGCCGTTGAACCCGCAGAAGATACGATCGTAGCGCCGGCCCATTTCAAAATCCCGCATGTCGGCCACTTCGGCCTGAACGGTGAGGCCGGCGGTCCGGGCTTTCCCTTTCAGGCGTCCGATCATCTCCGAGCTCTGGTCGATGCCGTCGATATCGACGCCGGCCTTGCGGATCGGCAGGAGGAGGCGGCCGGTGCCGCAGGCGAGCTCGAGCACCGGGCCGGCCGCGGTCTTCGCGGTCTCGATCCAATAGGGGACGTCGAAATCGAGCGAATCGAACATGAGATCATAGAGCTCGGGGGCCATGTAGGGGGAAGGATGGCGATTCTCGTCCATGAAGACTCCTTTGCGGCCATCATAAGGGAGATGAGGCGGCCATGCAAATATGATATCCTGAGGCCCTGGAAACCGCCGCAGGAGGACGAACATGGCCAGCCCCATTTTCCAGGTCGACGCATTCGCCACAGAGCCGTTCAAGGGCAACCCGGCGGGGGTCTGTCTCCTTTGCGGGCCGGCCGAGGCGTCCTGGATGCAGAGCGTCGCCGCCGAGATGAACCTCGCCGAAACGGCCTTTCTCCTGCCCGAGGGGGACGGCTTCCGGCTGCGCTGGTTCACGCCGAAGGTCGAGGTTCGGCTCTGCGGTCACGCCACCCTGGCCACGGCCCACATCCTCTGGGAACAGGGCCTCCTCGCTCCGGACAACGAGGCGCGGTTCCAGACGCTGAGCGGGCTCCTCACGGCCCGGAAGGACGGCGATCGCATCGAGCTCGACTTCCCGGCCCGGCCGCCGCTGCCCGAGCCGCCGGCCTGGGCGGACGCCGTCGTCGGGGCCCTGGGCATCAAGCCCGTCCATATCGGCATGAGCGCGGAGGACGTCCTGTTCGAGGCGGCGGACGAGGCTGCGGTGCGGAGCGCCCAGCCCGACTTCGCGACCTTGCGCTCGCTGCCGGCCCGCGGCGTCATCGTCACCAGCCGGTCGGCCGACAAGCGCTTCGATTTCGTCTCACGGTTCTTCGCGCCCGCGGTCGGTGTCGACGAAGACCCGGTGACCGGGTCCTCCCATACCGTGCTTGTGCCCTATTGGGCGGGGCGGCTGGGGAAAAGGGACTTGACGGCTTACCAGGCCTCGGCCCGGGGCGGCATCCTCTACCTTCGCCTCGATGGTGACCGCGTCAAGATCGCCGGCAATGCCGTCACGGTCATCAAGGGCGAGCTCCTCGTCTGACCCTGGTTAAGCCGATCGCAAATCCTGAGACGGGCGACCTCTAAAGGATTGCCGCCCGCACGGGGACGGGCTTGAGGACCCGGGCCAGGTCCTTGGGGTCGAGGCCGACGAGAAAACCCCGCTTCCCGCCGTTGATGTAGATCCTCGGCAGGTCGAGGATCGACGCCTCGACATAGACCGGCAGGGGCTTGCGCAGGCCGAAGGGCGACGTCCCGCCGATCGTGTAGCCCGAGTGCCGTTCGGCCGTCTCAGGCGCGCACGGCCGGACCGACTTGACCCCCAGCGTCCTGGCTAGCTCCTTCGTCGAGACCTCGCGGTCGCCGTGCATAAGGACGACGAGCGGCCGCTTCGTGTCGTCCTCCATAACGAGCGTCTTGATGACCGCGTGTTCGTCGACCCCGGACTCGGCGGCAAAGGTCGATGTGCCGCCATGTTCGACATAGGCGTAGGGGTGGTCCGTGAACTCCACGCCCGCTTCCCGCAGGGCCCTGACCGCGGGGGTCATCGGCGTCTTGTCGTGTCCCATCAGCCCTGGGATTCCGGCTCGGTGTGGACGAGGACCCGGTCGATCTCGGGGATCTCCCTTTTCAGGGTCTCCTCGATCCGCGAAGAAAGCCGGTGCGCTTCGATGACGGGGAGGTTCGGGTCGAAGCCGCAGTGCAGAGAGACCGAGAGCCGGTCACCCTGGCGCCGGATGAGGATGCTGTGGCAGCACTCGCGCCCGATGATGCCGTCCGCGATCCGTTTGACCCGATCGACGACGGGGCCTTCCTCGGCCGTGACATCCCTGCCGCTCCCGACGCCCGTGCCCCGTGATTCGATGTGGGTGTTGACGCGCGCGATCTTCGGGATGTCCGCCCGGAGGTCCTGTTCGACGTGACTGGCCAGCGCATGGGCCTGGTGCAGGAGGAGGTGGTCGTCGACTTCGAGGTGGAGATCGACGTGGACCTCGCCGTTGTCTTCGTGGACGCTGATGTTGTGGACCGGGATCTGGTTCCGCTCGGCGATGGCCCGGATGCGCCGGGCCATGTCCTCCCGTTCGGTCTCCCGAGGGTCCGTATGGATGACAACGTCGGCACCCGGGACGAGCGCTTGGATGCGGGCTTCGACGCTCTCGGCGATGGCGTGGGTGCGCTCGAAGGACAGGTTCCGGTCGACCTCGATGGTCATGTCGATGAAGACCCGGGGACCCGAGCGGCGGAGCCGGACCTTGCCCGGGTTGATGACGCCTTCGACCTCGTCCGCGGCGGCGGCGATCTTCTCACGCAGCCCCTGCGGGGCGCTGTCGAGCAGGACGTCGATCGTCCGCCGGCCGAGCCTGTAGCTGACGAAGAACACGATGATGGCGACGCCCAGGGCGGCCACGGCGTCGGCCCGGTTGAGGAAAGCGGCACGGCCGGGGAAGAACGTCTGCCCCGCCCAGACGAGGACCAGGCCGCCGAGGACGACCGCCGAGCTCCAGACGTCGGTCGAGAAGTGCAGGGCATCGGCCTCCAGGGCTTGGCTCTGGTGCTTCTTCGCGGCCCGCAGGAGCATCCGGGAACGGTTGACGTCGATGGCTATCGAGACGATGACCACGAGGAAGGTCCACAAGCTCGGGTCCACCTGGACGTGCCGGAAGAAGATCCGCTGGACCGCCTCGTAGACGATCCAGGCGCAGGTGATAAAGAGAAGCGCGGTCTCGATGAGGGCCGAGAAATTCTCGACCTTGCCGTGGCCGTAGGGGTGGGCCTCGTCGGCGGGCCGGTCGGAGACGCTGACGGCGACGAAGGTGATGACGGCGGCGACGAGATCGAGACCCGAATGGGCGGCCTCGGCCAGGATGCCGAGCGATCCGCTGAGGAGGCCGACGACGAGCTTCATGCCGGTCAGACCCACGGCGGCGATGACGGAGTTCAGGGCCGCCCGCTTCTTCTCGCGCCGGGTCAAGTCGATGGCCGTCACATCTTCGTGGGTCATGGGTGTTCGGCTCCCAGGCAAGACGGTATGGTAGCACGGCCGCCCGGCCGGAGCAATGCCGGCGCGGCCGTTGACAGCGCCGCGGGCCTGGTCTATATTTTCTGCGCCTCGCGCCGGCACCCGCGCGGCCCGGGACGATCTAAAGGAGGGACGTCATGGACGCCGTCTTTCTGGCCCGGCTCCAATTCGGGCTCACGGCCGGGTTCCATTTCCTCTTCCCGCCGACGACGCTCGGGCTGTCGCTCCTCCTCGTCATCATCGAAGGGCTCTACGCGAGGACGAAGAACGAGGTCTACAGACGGCTGTCCGTCTATCTCGTCAGGATCCTCGGGACCGTCTTCGTCATGGGCGTGGCCACGGGGATCGTCCTCGAATTCGCTTTCGGCAACAACTGGGCGGCCTATTCCCGCACGGTCGGCGATATCTTCGGCGCGCCCCTCGCCGCCGAGGTCGTCTTCTCCTTTTTCCTCGAATCCGTATTCCTGGGGATCCTCGTCTTCGGCCGGAACCGCGTCTCGCCGAAGACCTACCGGCTTTCGGCCTTCCTCGTCTTCTTCGGGGCCCACCTTTCGGGGCTGTGGATCATCATCGCCAATTCCTGGATGCAGACGCCGGCCGGCTTCCGCATGGAAGGCGGCCGGGCCGTCCTCGACAACTTCTGGCAGGCGGCGTTCAACCCCTCGACCGTCGTCCGCTTCGTCCACACGATCCTCGGCGGCTGGACGACCGGGGCCCTCGTGGCCATGGCCGTCGCGGCCTGGCTCCTGCTGAAGGGACGGTCCGCGGCGGCGGCCGCCGCGCTGATGAAGACCTCGCTCGCCGTATTCGCCGCGGCGGCCGTCCTCCAGCTCGGCTCGGGCCACGCCCACTCGATGCAGGTCACCAAGACGCAGCCGGCGAAGATGGCCGCCTTCGAGGCCCAATGGGAGACCATGGACGGCGCGCCGTTCACCCTCTTCGGCATCCCCGACGAGAAGAACGAGCGCACGCTCCTCGCCGTCCGCATCCCGAAGATGCTGAGCCTGCTCGTCTACCTCGACCCGGGCGGCCGGGTCCTCGGCCTCAACGAGTTCCCGAAGGACGAGCGCCCGCCGGTCTTCCTGCCGTTCGCCGGATATCACCTCATGATCCTCCTCGGCCTGCTGTTCATCCTCATGGGCGCGGCGGGCGTGTGGCTTCAGGCGAGGAAGAAGCTCGGCACAAGCCGCCGCTACCTCAAGCTGCTCCTCTTCGCCGTCCCTCTCCCCTACCTGGCCAACCAGACCGGCTGGATCGCCGCCGAAGTCGGCCGGCAGCCTTGGGCGGTCTACCGGGTCCTGCGGACGTCGGAGGCGGTGTCGGCGGTCGTTCCCGCCGGCAACATTCTGTTCTCGATCATCCTTTTCTGCGTCCTCTACGCCCTTATCGGCGCGGCCGGGCTGGCCGTCATCCTCAGGACGATCCGCGGCGGACCGGACGGAGAAGCCGCGGCCGGCGGTGAGGGAGGAGCTTGATGGAAAGCTGGGACTTCCTCCGCAGCATCTGGTTCCTGCTCATCGGTCTCCTCCTCGCCGGCTATTCCATCCTCGACGGCTTCGACCTCGGCGTCGGGGCCCTCCTCCCCTTCCTGGCCAAGAACGAAGACGAGAAAAGGTCGCTCATCGGGGCCGTCGGACCGGTCTGGGACGGGAACGAGGTCTGGCTCCTCGCCGGAGGCGGGGCCCTCTTCGCCGCCTTCCCCATGGCCTACGCCACGGTCTTCAGCGGTTTCTACCTGGCGATGATGCTCGTCCTCTTCGCCCTCATCTTGAGGGCCGTCTCGCTCGAGTTCCGGGCCCACGACCCGGCCCGCAAAGGGCTCTGGGATGCGGCCTTTGTCGGCGGCAGCGCCCTCCCAGCCCTCCTCTTCGGCGTGGCGCTCGGGAATGTCGTCGTCGGAGTGCCGCTCGACGCCCGCACGGAATTCACGGGCAGCTTTTTTACCCTGCTCCGTCCCCTCCCTTTCGTCTTCGGCCTCCTCGGTCTCTGTGCCTTCCTCCTCCACGGGGCTGCGTACGCCGCGCTCAAAAGCGAAGGGGCCCTTCGTTCGAGGGCTCAAAGAACGGCACGCACGCTGGCCGTTGCGTTCGGGGGAGCGTTCTTCCTGTCGTTGATCATGGTCGGGATCTATCTGCCCGCGGCGCTCAGGAGCATCCCGGCCTGGGCCTTCTCGGCGCTCGTATGGTTGTCGCTCGCGCTTGTCACGATGGCTGTGAAGAAAGGCCGGGACGGCTGGGCCCTCTTTTTCTCCTCAACGGCCTTTCTCGGCCTATGGGGGATCGTCGGCGCGATCCAGTACCCCATCCTCGTCCGGGCCACGGACCGGGCCCTGAGCCTGACCATCGCCAACGCCTCATCGAGCGCGCTGACCCTCAAGGTCATGCTCATCGTCGCCGTCGCCGGCATGCCTCTCGTCATCGGCTATACGGTGTTCGCCTTCCGCGTCTTCAAGGGCAAGGCCGATGTCTCGGGCCCGGGATATTAGCCGGCGGGCGCAACCTTCGCCGGGCCCGGATTGTATTCATTACTGAAAGCAGGATTGTATTCGCTCGCGAAATCCGGTATGTTATTGAAAAGTTCCGCCCGGACATGGAGGACCGCATGAAGAAACTTATCGCGATCGCCGGTCTCCTCCTCGTCGCCACGTTCGCCGCCGCCCAGACGGCCACGGTCCTCTCGGGACCCTTCGACGAGGCGCTGGCCAAGGCCAAGAAAGAGAACAAGCTCATCCTTCTCGACTTTTTCTCGAGTGGCTGAGGGAGCTGCAAACTGCTGGTTCAGCAGTTCTACAACAATCCCAAGTACGCCGATTTCCTCAACACGAAGGTCATCGTCTACCGGGCCAGCCGGGGCGACAAGATCGGCGACACTATCTACGAGAGATTCCACATCAATGCGACGCCGACCGAGCTCTTTGTCGACAAGAACGGCAACGAGGTCGATTGGATCGTCGGCTACGGCCCGCCGGCGGACAAGTTCCTGGAGAAGGTCAAGAACTCGATCGCGGGCATCGACACGTACGGCGCCCTGAGCCAGAGCTATGCCAAGGACCCGACGAATATCGAGGTCGTCTACAAGCTGGCCGAGAAGTGCAGCAGCCGCTATTCGCCGGAGATGGAAGCGAAGGCCAAGGAGCTCTACGGGAAGGTCCTGACGCTCGACCTCGGCGGCCGGACCGGGTCCTATTACGACGAGGACCTCAAGGCGAACGTCACCTATGTCGAGGGCGCGGAGTTCGCCCTCGCCCAGACAGGTGCCATGGGCCGCAAGCCCGACCCGGCGCCTCTTCGGGCCTTCATCACGAAGCACCCGGCGAGCCCGCTCGTCAAGAACGCCTACTCCTACCTCGGCTACTACTACGGCCAGATGGCCCCCAAGGAGGACGCGGCCGCGTTCTTCGAGGAGTACACGGCCAAGTATCCCGCTGACCGGAATGCGCTGGCGTCCTACATCCAGCGCATCATCAAGGACAAGGACCCGGTCGACAAGGGCATCGCCCTGGCCGAGAAGCTCAAGGAGCTCACCGGCTACCCGCGGAATGCGGACTACCAGGAAAACCTGGCCGCGCTCTACGCGCTCAAGGACAACGCCGCCAAGGCCGACGAGGAATACGGCAAGGATTTCGCCGACGATTACGTCACGACCGCGGTTTTCGCCTTGAACGGCTACGCCAATTTCTGGATCGAGCAGGGCCGGAACCTCGATAGCGCCGAAGAAATGGCCGACATCATGGCCGCCGCCCTTGGCGCGAAGAAAGACTCGCCGGCCTATATGTGCGGCCAGGTCGCCGGCCTCTACACCAAGCTCAAGAAGAACGAGAAGGCCCTGGCCATCTATGGCCCCGGGTTCGCTGAAAAGTGCCGCAACGACCAATCGGCCCTGGCGAGCTACGCCAGCTTCTGGCATCGCCAGGGGACGAACCTCGAAAGCGCCCTCGGGGCGGCCCAGCGGTCCGTCGAGCTCACCTCCGACTATTACAACAACTTCACCCTGGCCCAGATCCTGTTCAAGCTGAAGAACTACCCCGACGCCCTCAAGGCGGCGGAAAAGGCCGTCGAGCTGGTCAAACCCATGGCCGCCAAGTACGAAGGGTTCCCGATCCAACAATACGAGAACCTGGTCAAGCAGATCAAAGAAGCCATGGCCAAGTAGGGTTTTCCGGGGGACATGTACCGCTGGTACGTGTCCCCCTTTTTTTATTCGAATCACCCCTCCAAGAAAGGGCGCAGGTTTGACAACATCTGAGGGCTCACCTATGATGCTTTCAGGCGGGTCATGGTGAAAAAAGCCGCGTGCCTCTTCCTCCTCGGCCCGTGGCTTCTGTCCCTTGTTTTCGGACAGGCCGCCTCGCCGTCCCAGGCGCTCGACGAGCGCGTCCGTCAGTTCCTCGGGGCCCAGAAGGACCAGTGGCGCGAAGAGAATGTCACCGAGAGCGACGGCAAGTTCCTCTACGATCTCATCCTCAAGAAGGGCTACACGCGCGCCCTCGAGATCGGGACATCCACCGGGCACTCGGGGATCTGGGAGGCCTGGGCCCTGAGCAAGACCGGAGGCACGCTCATCACCGTCGAGATCGAGGAGTTCCGGCACCTCGCCGCGGCCCGGAACTTCAAGGCCTCGGGGCTCGACGGCTTCATCGACGCCCGCCTGGGGGACGCCCGCAAGATCATCGGGGAGATCGACGGGCCGTTCGACTTCATCTTCATCGACGCCGACAAGAACTGGACCGCCAGCTATTTCAAGGCCCTGCTCCCCAAGCTCGCGACGGGCGGCTGCTTCGCCGTCCACAACGTCACCAGCCTGGGCTATATGAAAGGCATCCGCGATTTTCTGGAGACCGTGCGCGGCCTCGACTTCATGGACACGACGATCGAGACGGCCGCAAGCGGCGGCATTTCCCTGAGCTTCAAGAAAAAGAACCCGGCTTGACCCCTGGGCCCGATCCCTCATAATATTCCCAGGACACCTCCGCAAGAAGGAGCCCCCATGAAGCATCCGCGTGCCGTGTGCGCGGCGCTTGCCGCCGCTCTTGCCATCGCCGTGGCCGCTGCGCCTCTCCTCGCCTGCCCGGACGGCGCCCCTCCCGGACAGGTCCTCGAGGGCCTCAAGCTCCCCAGCCGGGTCCTCGGTCGTGACGTCGCCTACGCCGTCTACTTGCCGCCCGATTACTCCGCGTCGACCCGCCGCTATCCCGTCGTCTACCTTCTCCACGGCTATACGGACGACGAATCGGGCTGGATCCAGTTCGGTGAGGTCAACACGGCTGCCGACCGGGCCATCGCCGAGCGCGAGATCCCGCCGATGATCATCGTCATGCCCGACGGCGGCGTCAGCTGGTACATCAACGACATCAAGGGCAAGGTGCGCTACGAGGATATGTTCGTCAAGGAGCTTATCCCGCATATTGACGCCAAGTACCGCACCCGCCCCTCCCGCGAATTCCGCGGTATCGCCGGCCTGTCGATGGGTGGCTGGGGAACGCTCGTCCACTCGCTCCGCCATCCGGATCTCTTCGCCGCCTGCGCCGCCCTCAGCGCGGCGGTCTGGCAGGACGAGGACATCCTGGGCATGAAGCAGGACGGCTGGGACGAGCTCGTCGGTCCGGTCCTCGGCGCGGGTCTTTCGGGCAAGGACCGGCTGACCCCGCACTTCCGCGGCGTCAGCCCTCTCGATCTGGCCAAGACCCTGCCTGAGGACTCGCTGAAGAAAGTGCGCATCTACATCGATTGCGGAGACGATGATTTCCTCATCAAGGGGAACTGCGCTCTCCACCTGGTCCTCACGGACCGCAAGATCCCGCACGAGTTCCGCGTCCGCGACGGCGGCCACACCTGGAGCTATTGGCGCACCGGCATCGTCGACGGCCTGAAGTTCATCGGCCAGAGCTTCCACCGATGAACGCCGGGTTCCGCGAACGGCTCCTCAAACGCGACCGGCTCATCGGGACGCTGCTCAGCCTGCCCTCGCCGGAGCTGGCCGAGATCGCCTCGGAGGCCGGCTTCGACTGGCTCTTCCTCGATATGGAGCACGGGGGCCTCGACGCGGCGGACGTCCTGCGCATGGTCCAGGCCGTGCGGGACCCGTGCGCATGTCTCGTCCGGATCCCCGAGAACCGCGAGATGTGGGTCAAGAAGGCCCTCGACTCCGGCGCCGCCGGCATCATCGTTCCCCACGTCAACGGAGCCGATGACGCCGCCCGGGCCGTCGACTGGGCCAAGTTCCCGCCCGGGGGCGGACGCAGCGTGGGCTTCAGCCGGGCCAACCGCTACGGGGGACGATTCCAGGAACACGTCGAGACGGCCAATGCCGAAACGGTCGTCGTCGCCCAGGTCGAGCACATCGACGGGGTCCGGGCCATCGGGTCCATCCTCGGTGTCTCCGGGGTGGACGCCGTGTTCATCGGCCCCTACGATCTATCGGCCAGCTTGGGCAAGCCCGGGCGGATCGAGGATCCCGATGTCGGGGCGGCCATCCGGGCTGTCGCATCGGCGTGTGCGGCGCAGGGCGTCCCTGTCGGGATCTTCGCTCTGGGCCTCCCCGCCTCGGCCAAGGCTCTCGAGGACGGCTATACTCTCGTTTGCTCGGGGATCGACATCGACCTCTACGCCCGGTCTGTCGCCGGCATCATCAAGGAGCTCAAGCCAAGAAGAACTTGACAGCTCGAGCGGTTATATACTAGATTTTGTGTGGATTAGCATGGGCTCCTACAAGTTTTGGGGCTGGGCGCTCGCGTTTCGGAGCCCATTTTGTTCCCCGGCTCCGGCGGGTTTCGCCCGACTAAAATTCGTTCCTATCCCGGGAGGTCGGACCCTAGATGGCCCGTGAGCAGACGGAAAAACCCAAGACGGGGGCCTTGCCCGTCGTCCTCGTCGTCGACGACGACCTCGGCTATCTCGACAAGCTCCAGAGGGCGCTCAGGGATATCTACGCGGTCCATACGACGACAAGCGGCGTCGAGGCCATCCACCTGATCAAGGCCCTCCCGGAAGTCAACGTCCTCGTCGTCAACGAGGACCTGCCCCGGATGAAGGGGACGGAGCTGCTGCGGTTCCTCAACGAGATCTTCAAGAATTCAGACGCCATCATCAAGATCCTGCTGACCGAGGGCGCCTCGAACGGCACGACGATCGATCTCGCGAGCTACGGCCGCATCGATTGCTGCCTGCCCAAACCGTCCGACCCGGCGGCCATCCGCCGGAAGATCAGCTTCCTCATCGCCCAGCGCTCCCGCGAGAAACGCTCGTCCATGCGCGTCACGCTGGACGCGTCCCACGACGTCCGGATCGGGACGGGCCTTTTGGGCGAGGCCAAGCTGGTCAACATCAGCGAGAACGGCATGTTCCTCAAGACCCTGACGTCCTCCCCCGAGGGCGCGGCGGTCCCGCTGGACATCGCGCTGCCCGACGGGCGGCGCTACACCGTGAACAGCCGCATCGTCCGCGAGGACACCGATCAGGGTGGCGTCGCGGTCGAATTCCTGTCCCTCGACGACGCCAGCCGCCTGTCGCTCCTCCAGTTCATGTCGGATTACGTCGCCATCCGCGACCTCGAAGAGCTCAAGCTCCGCTATCCGTTCCTGCGGACCGACGAGATGGTCCTGTTCACGGACTCGGTCAAGATCGAGTCCCTCATGCGCGAGGCCCTGGCCCGCAAGGTCGAGATCGCCGCGGTCCCGGCCAGATCCGGCAATCCCGAGATCCTGTCGTTCACCGAGGTCCGTCCGCCCTCGGTCTGCCTGCTCTCCGGGGAGAAGCTCGACGTCAAGTTCAAGACCTCGGACCTGCTCTTCGTCTCCTACCAGATCGGCTACGCGACCTACAACTTCGAGACCATGATCTCGCGGATCTCGCCGGACGGCCGGACCCTCGTCTGCCTCTACCCGCGGGTCATGTTCTATTCGGAAAAGCGGGCCGAGAGACGCATCACGCCGGCGGGCGACCTGAGGGTCGAGATCCCTCTGCCGGCCCCCTTCGACCGCAAGGTCCGGGGCCGGATCACCGACATCAGTCCGAACGGCATGAGCTTCGTCGCCAACGGCGAGACGCCCGCCCTGCTCAAGGGGACGCCGCTCGAATCGATGGCCATCCTCGACGGCGACACGATCCTCTGGCGCGAGACCGGGGAGGTGCGTCATGTGGCGCGCGCCGAGAAGGACGAAGGCCCGGGCATGAAGTACGGCGTCCAGTTCGGCATCAGCCGCATGAGCATCCAGTCCGTCCACGCCCCCGACGCGGACTTCGCGCGGAGCGGCGAGGAGGCGGGGGAAAAAACGGCCGGACGGGGCCCATCCCACCTCTCCCCCGATTCCGTCCGGAATGCCCTCATGGCGCCTCACGTCCTCAGGCTCGAAAACCGCCGCGGCGAGGAGATCGTCGGACTGCTCAATACGTCGCTGCCGCTCGAGGACAAGCCGGTCCCTGTCGTTGTCCTGCCCCCCGCTTTCGGCAAGACCAAGGAGACCCTCTTCGGCCTGGCCTTGACCCTCTGTGAGAACTTCCGCCTTTTGGGCAAGCCCTTGGCCGTCGTCCGATACGACGGGATCCGAAAGAAGGGAGAGAGCCAGAAGGACCCCGGAGCCGCCGAGCCTCCCTACGAGATGCTCAACACGAATTTCGGCCAGGGTGCGGAGGACATTGTCACCATCCTCGATTGGCTCCAGGCCAATCCGACGGTCCGAGCCTCGTCCATCATTCTGCTGACTTTCTCGTTCTCGGCCCTCGAGGCCAGGATCGTCTTGAGGGACGAGGCCCAGAGGCGGCGGGTCGACTACTGGATCGCCTGCATGGGGACCCCGGAATTCCGGGACCTCATGGTGCGCATCAATTGCGGCCTGGATTTCCTCGAGGCCTACCAGCTGGGCATCAGCCTCGGTGTCATGCCGGTCCTCGGCAACTTGGTCAATGTGGATTCCTACGTCGCCGACGGTGTCGTCAACTCCGTGGCCACGCTCGAGCAGGCCCGTGAGGACATGCGCCACCTCGACCTGCCGATCACATGGATCTACGGCCAGTTCGACAACTGGGTCAAATCCGAATTCATCCGGGACGTCATGAGCGTCCAGGTCAACGCGCCGCGGGAGGTCATCTCCGTTCCCATCGGCCACAACGCCCGGACATCCAAGGAGGGGCTGCGGCTGTTCGGCACGATCACGTCGTTGATCTTCCGCTTCCTTCACAAGCAGCTGATCCAGCCGGTCATGCCGGGCCGGAAAGACATGGAGGTCATGCGGCGGGCCGAGAAGGACAGGCTGCCGCCGCGGAAGCTCAAGAACCGCATCAAATATTGGCAGCGCTACCTCATCGGCGACGACAACCTCATCGGTTTCGACGTCATGGCCCTATCCGATGACTACCAGCAGCTCATGGGCGACCAGCTGGCCGCCCTGGAGATCAAGCCGGACGACAGGCTCCTCGACCTGGGCGGGGGAACCGGGAACTTCGTTGAGCATCTCCTCGTCCACGGCGGGGAGCTCCCCTCGCAGATCACGATCGCCGACCTCATCCCGGAGGCGATGAAGAAGGCGGCCCGCAAGCTCACCTCCCGGTTCCCGGTCCTCCGCGAGCCGGGGCGATTCGATTTCGTGGCCCTCGATCTCGAAATGAGCCGGTATCTGGCCGTCCGCCGCTTCGTCGACGGCGAGGTCGGGAGCTTCGAGGAAATGGCCGAAAAGGTCGAGAACCTGACGCTCGAGAGTGCGATAAAGATCCAAGAAGACTATTCCCCCCGGCTCCACCGCATCCTCCGGGGCGAGAGCATCACCCCGGCCATCGACGATTGGATCAAGACGCGGTTCGATCTCCACGAGTACCGCGTCATCGTCGAGTTCAACAGCGTCGCCCGGTACGTCCGGGGACTCTCCCCGGCCAAGCCGGCCCTGCGGCGGCTCCTCATGCCCGGAACGCTGGAGGGGACGTTCCACTTGCCGGTCAAGGCCGGGTGCTACAATAAGATCCTGATGAGCCTCGTCCTGTCCTACATCTTCAACCCGGCGGAGACGCTCAGGGAGGCGCGGCGGGTCATCATGCCGGACGGCCTTCTCGTCCTCTCGAGCATGCGGCCCGACACGGATGCCTCCGGGCCGTTCACGCGCCTTCTCGAAAAGATCGAAGCCATGCCGGCGGAGGACCTTCCTTCGGAGCGCCCGAAAGCGCTGCTGATGGAATCCCTGCGCAGCTTCCTCAACGACGCCCAGGAGCTCGTGGACCTCGAGGAAGCGGGGACCTTCGATTTCTTCGATCCGGAGAAGCTCGAAACGCTCCTGGAAGAGACCGGATGGGAGATCGGCAAGGTCATCCCGTCCTACGGCTCTCCCCCGCAGGGGTACGTCGTCGTCGCCAGGCCGAGGAATTCCCATGCCTAAGAACTTCAGCCCGTTCGAAGACAGACTCTATACGGAATATGATCTCAAGGGCCGGGTCCGGACGGCCATCGTTATCAGCATCATTCTCTTCGTATCGTTCCTATTCCTCGACTGGGTCTACACCCCGCAGTATCTCAGGACCTTCGCCATCATCCGGTTCTCCGTGGCCGCCCTGGAGATCCTCCTGCTCGTCGTCGCCAAGCGCATCCAGACGCATCGCGGCTTCCTCAACCTGGCCATGATCATGGTGGCCGCGGACGCCATTGGCATCGGGATCATGATCCAGATCCTGGGCGGCTTCCTGACGAGCTATTACCAGGGTCTGAACATCATCGTGATGGGCATGATCGTCGTCATCCCCTTTGCCTTCCGCGAATCCCTCATCCTCTATGCTTTCACCTGGGCCGTCTACGCCGTTCCGAGCTTCCTCAAGGTCATCCTCGGGCAGGAGCCCATCATCGTCAATGGGGGGACCATCGAGCTCTGGCGGTTCGTCGTCAACAACATCTTCTTCCTGACCTCGATCATCTTTGTCGGGGCCTTCGGCTCGTATATCATGGACAGCATCCGCCGCCGGGAGCTGCAGAACCGCATCGAGCTCGAGGGAACGACGGCCCAGCTCCAGGAATCCAATCTCAAGCTCAAGAGCCTCGACGAGCTCAAGACCCAGTTCTTCGCCAACGTCAATCATGAGCTGCGAACGCCCTTGACCCTGATGCTGGCCCCGCTCAAAGCCGCCCTCGAAGGCCGGATGGGCCGCCTGTCTCCGGCTCTCAAAGACACGCTCGAGACCATGCAGCGCAACGGCTATAAGCTGCTCAAGCTCATCAGCAACCTCCTCGATCTGAGCAAGCTCGAAGAGGGCAAGATGCGCCTGAAGGTCAAGCTGGTCAATCTGGTCGAATTCATCCCTCCCCTCCTCGCCTCGGTCAAGCCCCTGGCCGACCAGAAGCAGATCCGGCTGTATTATCAGCACCCGCCCCATCCCGTCGAGCTGACCCTGGACCCGGACCAATTCGAGAAAGTCCTCTTTAACCTTCTGTCCAACGCCCTGAAATTCACGAACAAGGGCGGCAAGATCACGATCTACGTCGAGGAGAAGGACCGCGTCGTGGCCATGACGGTCGAAGATACGGGCATCGGCATCCCTGAAAACATGCTCGAGACGATCTTCGACCGCTTTTCCCAGGTCGACGGGTCCAAGTCACGCGCCCAGGAGGGCACCGGGATCGGGCTGGCGCTGGCCAAGGAGATCGTCCTCGTGCACAAGGGGACGATCCATGCCGAAAGCGAGCTCGGCAAGGGATCGCGGTTCATCGTTGAACTGCTCAAGGGCGAGGAGCATTTTGATGAGGATATCCTCGATCGCCGGTCGGAGGATCTCCCCATCGGGCTGAGGCGGCGCCTCACCGATACCGAGGAGCCCCGCGTCCAGGACATCGTCACCGATTTCCGCAGGCTCCAGCTCGTCGACCTCGAAAGGGTCGACCTCGGGAGCGCCCGCGTGGACGAGGCCAAGGTCCACGACGCCCTGATCCTCTGCATCGATGACAACCCCGAGGTCCTCAAGCTGATGAAGATGCTCCTCGCCGACGAGTTCGACCTTGAGCTCATGACGTCGGCCGAACAGGGGTTCAAGTTCCTTCGCGACAAGAACCCCGACCTCGTTCTCTGCGACGTCATGATGCCGGGCATGGACGGCCACGCCTTCTCACGTGCGGTCAAGGCCGACGAATCCCTCAAACACATTCCCATCATCCTCGTGACCGCCCGCACGGGGGCCGAGATGCTGAACGAAGGCATCCAGGCCGGGGCCGACGACTACATCTCCAAGCCCTTCGATTCGACCGAGCTCAAGGCCCGCATCCGGTCCCAGCTCCGCCTGCGTCAGATGGAATCGGAGCTGACCCTGGTCAACAAGAACCTCCGGATGAGGACGTCCGATCTCGTCGACCAGCAAAGGTCGTTGTTCCTGTCCACGGTCAAGTCACTCGCCTCGGCCATCGACGCCAAGGACGAGTACACGCGGCACCATTCGACCCGGGTCACGGACTTCTCGCTGAAGATCGCCGCCAAGATGGGTTTCAGCGAGAAGGAGCTCGGCGACCTCGAGTTGGCCGCCCTGCTCCACGACGTCGGGAAGATCGCCGTCCCCGAGAGCATCCTGAACAAGCCGGGCAAGCTCACCGACGAGGAATTCACGCTGATCAAGGAGCATCCCGCGCGAGGCGAGGCCATCCTCAGCCCGGTCATCGAGCTCAAGGAGATCAGCCGGGTCGTCCGGGCGCACCATGAGCGCTACGACGGCAAGGGCTACCCCGATCGGCTGAAGGGGCGGGAGATCCCCATTGGCGCGCGCATCATGACCATCGCCGACACCTACGATTCCATCACCTCGGAGCGTCCCTACCGGAAAGCCGCCTCCCACCGCTACGCCATCAAGGAGATCATCAGCTGCTCGGGGACGCAGTTCGATCCCGAGGTCGTCGAGAATTTCCTGGAGATCGCCGGGACGTTCGTCCAGGACAAGGACGAGGACAAGGAACCGTCCGCGGACGGGGGGTAGGACCGCCCCGTCCGGACCCGAGGGCGGAAGCCGATAGGTCGAAAGGATGAGCATGCAGGTCGGTTATTACGCCCTCAGCCTTTTCGCCGGGACGGTCATCGCCGGAGCGGTCGCGGTCATCGCCTGGAAGCGCGCCGTCACCTCGGTCGGGCGGTCCCTGGCCGTCCTGATGGCGGCCGTGTTCATCTGGTCCCTCTCCGCAGCGTTGGAGGCGGCCGTTCCCGGCATGGCGACCAAGGTCCTCCTCTCGAAGATCGAGTACATCGGCATCGCCACGGTCCCGGTCCTGATGTTCCTTTTCGCCCTCCGCTTCCTCCAGTCCGGCAAGAAGCTCGGGCTCGGCCGGGCCCTGGCCCTGTGGATCATCCCGTTGGCAACGATCGTCCTGACCTTCACGAACGAGCGGCACCATCTCGTTTGGTCCGCTTACTCGCCGGCCACCGGTCTGCGGGACCACCTCCTCGTCTACGAACACGGCACATTCTTCTGGGTCCACGCCGGCTATTCCTATCTTCTCCTGTTCGCCACGACCGTCTTCCTGCTCCTGGCCTATTTCCGGTTCAAGGGCGTCTACCGCAAGCAGGCCGTGGCCCTCCTTCTTGCCTTCGCCCTGCCATGGGCCGGGAACGCCGTTTATCTGGCCGGACAGGCCGGCGCCCGAAGCGGTTACGACTATACGCCGATCGGCTTCGCCATCTCCGGCTTCTTCCTGCTCTGGGCCATGTTCCGTCTCCAGCTCGTCGACATCGTGCCGGTGGCGAGGGAGCGGGTCATCGACAGCATGGGCGAATCGCTTCTCATCCTCGACGACGCCGGGCGGCTGGCCGCGACGAACCCTGCCGCCCGCAGGCTCATCGCCGAGGTCGGCGGCCCGGCCCAGGACGTCCCCGAAGCCAAGCTTCTTGGCAGGCCGGCCGCGGAGCTCTTCCCCGAGTGGCCCGCGTTGGCAGCCCCGCTCAGCGCCCCGACGGCCTCGGAGCGCGAGTTCCCCCTCGTCAAGGACGGGCAATCCCGGTTCTACGACCTGCGCCTCTCGCCTCTCACGGGCCAAGGCACGGTCGTCACGGGATGGGTCGCCGTCCTCTACGACATCTCCCGCATCAAAAAGGCGGAGACCGCGGCCGTCGAGGCCCGCAATATCGCCGAGACGCTCCGCGAGGCCGGACTGACGCTGAGCTCGAAGCTCGACTTCAAGCAGATCTCGGCCCTCATCCTCGACCTCCTCAAGCGCGTCATCCCCTACGACATCGGCGCCTTCCTGACCGTCGAAGGGGCGGAGCTGAAGCTGGCCGCCATCAAGAGGCCCGCGGACTTCCGAAACCTCATCGGAGAGACCTATCCCATGGAAGGCGCGCGGCTGTGCAACCAGGCCGTCATGAGCAAAAGGCCGGTGATCGGCACTATCTCCGGCCCCGAGGATATCCTGCTCCCCCTCCGCCCGGGCCAGAACGTCAACTCCTTCCTCGGCGTTCCCGTCGTTTTCCGCGACCGCGTGACGGGGCTCATCGCCCTCTACAACTCCGGCGAGCGATCTTTCACCCAGGAGGACGGCCAGGTGGCCGAGCTCTTCGCCAGCCAGGTCGCCATCGCTCTGGAGAACTCCCGCCAAGTCGAGCTCAAGGAGAAGCAGGCCGTGACGGACGAGCTGACCGGGCTCAACAACCGCCGGGCTTTCGCCTCCATGGGCGAGAGGGAAGTCGTGCGCGCCCGGCGCTACCAGAGGCCCCTGTCCCTCATCCTCTTCGACATCGACCACTTCAAGAACGTCAACGATTCCCATGGCCATCTCATCGGCGACAAAGTCCTGCGTGTCCTGACCGAGCTTGTCACCAAGACCACGCGGGGGACCGATATCGTCTGCCGCTATGGCGGCGAGGAATTCATCGTCCTCATGCCCGAGGCCGGGCGGGCTGAGGGATTGGCCATGGCCGAGCGTCTGCGGGAAGAGATCTCGCGGATGAAGGTCGTCACGACGACGGCCGAGACGCTCTCGCTAACGGTCAGCCTGGGCGTCGCCGAGCTCGGGCCCGACGTCGGGGAGAGCCTCGAGACCCTGATCGCCCGCGCCGATCGGGCCATGTACGAGGCCAAGGCCGCCGGACGCAACACCGTTCGTGGCTGAGCCCGTCACGCCAGGCGGAACGGGCCGGTACCCTGCCCCACAAAGCCCGGCTGTGCTATAATGATCCCCTTTTTGGAGGCACACATGGTCAACATCCAGCCTTTCCGGGCGCTCCGCCCCCGCGAGGATCTCGCTCACCTCGTCGCTGCCCCGCCCTATGACGTCCTCACGTCCGAGGAGGCGCGCGACCTCGCGGCTGGGAACCCCTACTCGTTCCTGCACGTCGGCAAGCCGGAGATCGACCTCCCGCCTGGCACCGATCTCTATTCGGACGCCGTCTACGCCAAGGGCAAGGAGAACTTCGACCGGTTTATCCGCGAGGGGACGATCGCCCGGGACAGGACCCGCAACTTTTACATCTACAAGCAGATCTGGGGCGAGCACGTCCAGATCGGGCTCGTCGCGACCGCGTCCTGCCAGGATTACCTCGACGACGTCATCAAGAAGCACGAGCTGACCCGGATCGACAAGGAAAACGACCGTATGCGCCACATCGAGACGCTCGGCGCGCAGACGGGCCCGGTCTTCCTGACCTACCGCAGGACCGACGCCGTCGATGTCCTCGTCGCCGAGGGCATGAAGAAGGAGCCCGAGGTCGATATCACGACGTACGACGGCGTCCGGCATGTGTTCTTCGTCGTCGACGATCCGGGCCTCGTCGGGAGGATCCAGGCCGCCTTCGCCGGGCTCTCGAACCTCTATGTCGCCGACGGCCATCACCGTTCCGCGGCGGCGACCCGGATCAAGGTCAAGCGGGACCGCGAACGACCGGGCCGGACGGGGCGCGAAGAGGACAATTTCTTCCTGGCCGTCATCTTCCCCCACAGCCAGATGAAGATCCTGCCCTACAACCGCGTCGTCCGCGACCTCAACGGGCTCGAGCCGGCGGCCTTCCTCGCCAAGGTCGGGGAGAAGTTCACGGTCAAACCCGACGGCCCGAAAGCCCCGGTCAAGAGCCGGGAGTACGCCATGTTCCTGGAAGGACGCTGGTATGGCCTCGAGGCCAAGCCCGCGTCGTTCGACCCGGCCGACCCCATCGGGTCCCTTGACGTCTCGATCCTGCAGAACAATCTCCTCGCGCCGATCCTCGGGATCGCCGATCCCCGGACGGACAGGCGCATCGATTTCGTCGGCGGCATCCGCGGCACCGGGGAGCTCGAGAAGAAGGTCCTCTCGGGCGAGTTCCGTGTGGCCTTCTCCTTCTTCCCGACGACGATCGAGCAGCTGTTCTCGGTGGCCGACGCGGGCAAGGTCATGCCTCCGAAATCGACCTGGTTCGAGCCCAAGCTCAAGGACGGGCTCGCCGTGCACATGATCGACGAATGATCTCCGCCGTCGCCCCTTCCCTCGCCTCCCGGATCCGGGAAGAGGCCGGAGCGTATTTCCGGAGCGCCCGGGGCAGCCACGACTGGGACCACACCGAGCGCGTCACCAAGCTCTGCCTGAGGATCGGGCGCAGGGAAAAGGCCGACTTGGGGATCCTGAAGCTCGCCGCGGTCCTCCACGACATCGGCCGCGAAGAAGAGGACCGGTCGCACGGACGGATCTGTCACGGACGGAGCGGCGCGGCGCTCGCGCGGGGGATCCTGGAGCGCCACGGCTGCGATGCCGCCACGGTCAAGGCCGTCACCCACTGCATCAGGACCCATCGCTTCCGCAAGGGCGGCGCGCCGCGGACGCTCGAGGCCCGGGTCCTTTTCGATGCCGACAAGCTCGACTCCATAGGCGCCGTGGGCGTGGGCCGGGCCTTTCTTTTCGCCGGGGAGATCGGGGCGCGCCTGCATGACAAGCGGATCGAGGTCGGGAAGACCAAGCCCTATACGCGAGAGGATACCGCCTACCGCGAATACCTGGTCAAGCTCAGCCGCGTCCGGGACCGGATGACGACAGGGGAAGGCCGGCGGATGGCCGCCGAAAGGCATCGGTTCATGGCCGCGTTCTTCGATCGTCTGAACAAGGAGACGGACGGGGTCTTATAAAAATGGCCTGGCATCAGGTTTATGATCCGCTCGGCAGCGTCCTGCTGTCGACACTCGTCGCCGCGCTCCCCATCGCCATCCTCCTCGGCGGCCTGGCCCTCCTTCGCCTGCGGGCCCACGTGGCGGCCCTTCTTGGGCTCGGCGCGGCCCTGCTGACGGCGATCTTCGCCTTCGGCATGCCCGCCGGCATGGCCGCCCGCTCGGCCGGGCTGGGAGCGGCCTATGGCCTCTTCCCCATCGGCTGGATCATCCTCAACGTCATCTTCCTCTACGACCTGACCTGTGAGAAAGGCCATTTCAAGATCATGCAGGACAGCCTGACCGGCATCACCCGCGACCGGCGCCTCCAGCTCCTGCTTATCGCCTTCTCGTTCGGCGCGTTCTTCGAAGGCGCCGCGGGCTTCGGCACGCCGGTCGCGGTCACAGCCGCGATCCTCATCGGGCTCGGCTTCGCCCCGCTCGCCGCGTCGGGGCTGTCGCTCATCGCCAACACCGCGCCCGTGGCGTTCGGGGCCCTGGGGACGCCCATCGTCGCCCTGGCCGGGGTGACGGAGATCGACGTCCGCCAGCTGAGCGCCATGGTCGGAAGGCAGCTCCCCTTCTTCTCGCTCATCATCCCCTTCTGGCTCGTCTGGGCCTTTTGCGGTTTCAAGAAGATGAAGGAGGTCTGGCCGGCGCTCGTCGTGGCCGGCGTCTCGTTCGCGGTGCCCCAGTTCCTCATCTCCAACTTCCACGGACCCTGGCTGGCCGGCGTCGGCGCGGCGGTCTTCTCGATGGCCTCGCTCGTCGTCTTTCTCTTGAAATGGCGGCCAAAGACGGTCTGCGAGAACGAGGGCATCGCCGACAGGGCGGTTTCTCAGCAAGCGCCGCAACGCCACTCGACCGGAGACCTCGTCCGCGCCTGGCTGCCTTGGATCGTGCTGAGCGTTTTCGTCTTCCTCTGGGGTATCCCCCAGATCAAGGCCTTGCTCGACGGCCTGTCCATCGGCCGCTTTTCGATCCCGGGCCTTGACCGGCTCGTTTTCCGCGTGCCGCCCGTCGTGGCCAAAGAGACGGCGGAATCGGCGGTCTTCACCTTCAACTGGCTGTCGTTCACAGGGACGGGGATCTTCGCCGCGGCCGTCGTATCGGGGTTTCTGATGGGGTTCACGCCGCGCCGGCTCATCCGCGCCTACGGCCGGACGCTCAAGCGGGTGAGGTTCTCGCTCCTGACCGTGGCTGCGATGCTCTCGCTCGGCTATGTGACCCGCTATTCGGGACTCGATGCGACGCTCGGACTGGCCTTCGCCCGCACGGGCGTCCTCTATCCGTTCTTCGGGACGATGCTCGGCTGGCTCGGCGTCGCCCTGACAGGCTCGGACACGTCGTCAAACGTCCTCTTCGGGAGCCTTCAGAAGATCACGGCAGGACAGCTGGGCCTGAGCCCCGTGCTCATGGCCTCGGCCAACAGCGCCGGCGGCGTCATGGGCAAGATGATCGACGCCCAGAGCATCGTCGTCGCATCGACGGCCACCGGCTGGTACGGGCACGAAGGCACGATCCTGCGCTATGTCTTCTTCCACAGCCTGGCCCTGGCGGCCCTGATGGGCCTCTTCGTCCTCCTTCAGGCCTACGTCTTCCCCTTCACCAAGCTGGTCGTGAAGTGAAACGGGGACATGTACCGTTTCGGTACGTGTCCCCATTCTTCCCGGTCGGATAGCGTCCATCGCGACGCCTGTGCTATATTGTTCCCATCGATCCCCTCATGGAGGCCCGTCCATGAAAAAAGTCACCGCCATCCTCGGCACGGCCAGCAAAAAGCATACTTATCTCGCCACCCGCCAGTTCCTGGACAACCTCCGCTCTCTCGGCGAGGTCGAGACCGAGATCGTGGCCCTGGGCGACTATAAGATCGGGACCTGCCGGACGTGCAAGCTCTGCCTCATTCACGGCGAGGACGCGTGCCCGCTGAAGGATGACCGGGACGTCCTTATCGCGAAGATGATGGCCTCCGACGGCGTCGTCTTCGCCTCCCCGAACCTTTCGTTCCATGTCTCGGGGATGATGAAGGTCTTTCTCGACCGGCTCGGGTTCGTCTTCCATCGGCCTCGCTTCTTCGGGAAGGCCTCGACCAGTATCGTTCCCCAGGGCATCTACGGCGGCCGCAAGATCGAGCGCTACTTCAATTTCGTCGGCAAAGGGATGGGCTTCAACCCCGTCAGGGGGATGCACTTCACCGCTCTCGACCCCATGGCCGAAACGGAAAAACGCAAGATGGACGAGTCCCTGGCGAAGCTGGCCCGGCGGTTCTACGACACGCTGGTCGGGCCGGCCTACCCCTGGCCGGGCTGGTTCTACTTCATGGCCTTTCACTCGGGCCGGACGAAGATGCAGCTGGAGCTCGACGAAAGAAGCTTCGACTATCGGTACTACAGGGACAAGGGCTGGTTCGATTCGGACTACTTCTACCCGGTCCGCCTCGGTCCGGCGAAAAAGCTGGCCGGCCGCTTCATCGACTCGTTCCAGACGAGCCGCACGAAGAAAAGGCAGGGCAAGAAGACGTAACAGCTGCGGCGTTCTACCCGACTATCTTCTTAACACCCTTGTACTTGGCCTCGACGCGCTCGCAGGGCAGATACTCGTTCTCCATGGCCCGGTAGTCCTTGAGCCCGACGAAATCGGTGTATTCTTCGAAGGAGGAGACCCACTGCGTCTGGCCGGGGAGCGTCCCGGTCGGCGAGTCCTTGAGGGCCTTGAAGAAGGCGACGAGAGCCTTGTGGGCGACCATGATGGAGGCGACCGGGATGGAGACGCGGCCGACGCCCATCTTCTTCAATTCGGGGATGGGGATGAGCTCGGTCTTCATGCCCGTGATGGCGTCCATCAGGTTGACGGAGAGCGGGCCCTTGATCGACTTGACGGCCTTCTCGATGTCGGCCCGGCTCTTGATGCCGTCGATGAAGGCCAGGTCGGCCCCGGCCTCGAGGTAGACATTGCAGCGCCGGATGGCTTCGGCCAGGCCCATGCCGGCGAAGACGTCGGTCCGGGCGTTGATGATGAAGTCCTTATCGAGCCGGTCCCGCGCGGCGGCGCAGGCGCGGATCTTCCCGGCCATCTCCTCGGCCGAAATGACTTCTTTCCCGGCCATATGGCCGCACCGCTTGGGGAAGACCTGGTCCTCGATGTTCATGCCCGCGAGACCCATGGCGATCAGCCGCTCGGTGATCCAGGCCGCGTTGACGGCGTTGCCGCCGCCGGTGTCGATATCGGCCATGACCGGGATCGAGACGGCCTGGGTGATGTTCCAGGACATGTCGAGGACGTCCTTCATCCGGAGGAGTCCGACGTCGGGCTTGGCGAGGTAGGACCCGGCCAGGCCGTAGCCCGAGATCTGAATGGCCTCGAACCCGGCCTTTTCGATGACCTTGGCCGAGAGGGCGTCGTGACATCCGGGCACGGCGACGGCCCGGCGTTCCATGATGGCTTTGCGCAGGATCTTGGATTTCTTCATGTTTGCTGGCTCCTCGAAAAATAATGGCTTCCTATTTTACACAATCCCGGCCCGGTCCGAAAGAGGGAGAGCGAGGAACCCGGCCTGTAGCGCCAACGTGATGCGCGTTGACAGCCATTTTACTAACTGATAGAAATGGTGACTGACGAACATGGCATCCGCAGCTGAGCGTTGGGTCGAGGACCAGGAGAGGCTGGCCAAGCCGGCCCGGGTCTATTGGTGCGACGGGTCGGACGGCGAGGCCTGGCGGCTCCTCGAGATCGGCATGAGCGAGGAGCGCCTGAACGGGCCCGTCTTCCAGCCGCTTAACCAGAAGAGCTGGCCGACGGCCTACCTCCATCGCTCCGCATCGAACGACGTCGCCCGGACCGAGAAGGTGACCTTCGTCTGCCACCCCACCAAAGACGCCTCCGGCCCCAACAACAACTGGATGGAGCCGGCCAAGGCCAAGAAGCTCATGGCCAAGCTTTCGGACGGCTGCATGGCCGGCCGGACGATGTACGTCATCCCCTACATGATGGGCCACCCCGATTCGCCCTACGCCAAGGCCTGCATGATGGTCACCGACTCGTGCTATGTCGCGATCAGCATGCGCGTCATGACCCGCATCGGGACGGATATCTTCGAGAAGCTCCGCAACCGCGAGGACTTCATCAAGGGTTTCCACTCGATCGGGACGCTCGACCCCGACCGCCGTTATGTGATGCACTTCCCCGAAGATGGCTTGGTCTGGAGCGTCGGCTCGGGCTACGGCGGCAATGCCCTGCTCGGCAAGAAGTGCGTTTCGCTCCGGATCGGCTCCTACCTCGGCTACAAGCAGGGCTGGCTGGCCGAGCACATGGTCATCATGGGCATCGAAGACCTCCACGGCAAGAAGACCTACATCACGGCCGCCCTGCCCAGCGCCTGCGGCAAGACGAACCTGGCCATGATGGAGTCGGCCCTTCCGGGGTATCGCGTCTGGACGCTCGGCGACGACATCGCCTGGCTCAACATCGGTCCGGACGGCCGCCTCTGGGCCATCAATCCCGAGGCCGGCTATTTCGGCGTCGCGCCCGGGACGTCGATGAAGACGAACCCGAACATGATGAAGACGATCAAGCGCGGGGCCTTCAATCCGACACTGTTCACGAACGTCGCCCTCGATACCGATAAGAACGAGCCGTGGTGGGAGGGGATCGACGGGCCTGTCCCGGAGCACCTCCTCGATTGGCAGGGCCGGCCGTGGACGCCGGCGATGGAGACGAAGGCCGCGCATCCCAACTCCCGGTTCACGGCTTCTCTCATCAATTCGCCGATGCTCGACAAGGAGGCCGAGAATCCCCGGGGCGTGCCCATCTCGGCCATCATCTTCGGCGGCCGCCGCACCCAGCTCATCCCGCTCGTCATCGAAAGCTTCAACTGGGCCCACGGCGTGTTCATGGGCGCCCGCATGGGCTCGGAAACGACGGCCGCCGCGACCGGCCAGGTCGGCGTGGTCCGGCGGGACCCGATGGCCATGCTGCCCTTCTGCGGCTACAACATGGCCGACTATTGGCGGCACTACCTCAACATGGGCAACCGCATGTCGCGGCCGCCGAAGATCTTCGGGGTCAACTGGTTCCGGGTCGACGATCAGGGCAAGTTCATATGGCCCGGCTTCGGAGACAACATGCGCGTCCTCAAATGGGTCATCGACCGGGTGACCGGGGCGGTGCCGGCGCGGGAGACGCCGGCCGGGCTCGTGCCGCGGACCGAGGACTTCGACATGACCGGCCTCGACCTCCCCAAGGACCGGCTCGAGAAGCTGTTCGAAGTCAAGATCAAGGAATGGAAGTCCGAAGTCGACGGGATCCGGGACTTCCTCAAGCCCTACAAGGGCCGTCTCCCGGCCGAGATCCGCGAGCAGTACGAAAAGCTCGAGCGCCAGGTCCGCTCGGCTTAGGCCAGGCCCTCGACCCTCCCGAGAAGCCTCCAGCGTTCGCCTCGAAGGGCTAAACGCTCCCCCCTTCCCACGAGTATTCTCAATGGATCGAGCCGGGTGAGTCGAGGCATGTCCGTGAGATTCCGAAGAGGCGCGCCCCAGCCGTGCACCAAGGTCGTCGCGGCGGTTTTCGGCACCCTCTTCCTGATCGCTCTGCTGTCTGTCCCGGTGACGACAAGGACGTCGCAGGACCGCCGGGACCCGGCGTCGAGCATCGTCATCCGGACGACCTATCCGCGAAACACGACCATGTTCCTGCCGAGCTACCTATCGGCGAAGGCCCACACCGCTGAGACCGGGGACGTCCGGCTCAGGCCGGCCCAGTGGGTCGGTACGCTGGCCATCATCGCCGTTCTGGGGGTCTTCGACTATTTCGTTTTTTGCCGCCTGCTGAGACGAAAGCGTCGGATCCCGGAAGAACCCTGATCTCAGACCGTGCCTTCGTGGGTCACGACGGCCTCCCCTGTCCCTTGCTCGACCGGTCCGAAGAAATCGCGGCCCCGCGGAGCGTAGAACAAAAAGACCGCAAGGGCCAGGATCCCCGTGAAGACGAAGGGGAACTGGATGCCGATAAGGTCCGAAAAGACGCCGGCGACGAGCGAGACGAGCGCCCCCGAGACGAGCTGGATATTGCTGACCCAGCTGAAGGCCATGGTCTGACCGGAAGCGGGCACGGTCGAGCCGACAAAGGTGTGAAGGGAAGGATACGTCATTAGGAGGAATCCTCCGAAGGCCAGGAGGCCGGCGACGGCCAGGGCCTTGGTCGGAGCGAAGCCGAGCAGGAAAAGCGCCGCGGAGGCGCCGCCGAGGCTGGCCAGGAAGACGGGCTTGCGGCCGAACCTGCGGCTCCAGATGCCGTATCCGTAGCCGGTGACGGTCCCCAGCCCGATCCACAGGGCCAGGAACAGGCCGGTTTGCCCCATGGGGATGCCATATTTGTTATGGAGGAGCGAGGGGGCGTAGTAGACGGCGACCGACCAGCCCGCGCCGCCAAGAAAGAAGCCGGGGACGAACCGCTTGATGGAGCGGAGCGAATGCCGCCAGTCCGCCGGCTTGAGCGACGGCCTCTCCTCGCTGCGGGACGAGATGCCCCGCAAGGCCCAGCTGCCAAGCCCGGCCAGGACGAGGCCAAAGAGGGCCCAGACGAAGAGCGGCGTCCTCCAACCCCATCGCTGGGCCAGGAAGCCGACCGTCAGATAGGCCAAGCCGACGCCGAGGTTTCCCGAGCCGCTTTGGATGCCCATGGCATCGTCGAGCTCACGTCCCGACCCGGCCCGAGACTTGGAGACCCAGGCGATGACGATCGGGTGGTAGAAGCTGGAAAAGACGCGCATGATCAGGAAAAAGACCAGGAGCATGCCATAGGTCCGGGCCAAAGGGGTGACCGCCATGGAAGCGCAGAGACCGATGCCGCTGAGGATCATCAGCGTCCGATACTCGCTCCGGAACGAGATGCGGACAACCAAAAACTGGACGAGGAACGACGTCAACAGGCCGAGGTTGGACAGGACCCCGATCTGGGAATAGTTAGCGATGAGGAAATTCTGGGCGAGGAGGAGGGGGAAGATCATCGGCGTGATGATCGAGGCGGCGTCGGTCAGCGCGTGAAAGAGGGATGCGGAAAGGAGGATCCGTTTCTTCATGGGAGCGAGGCGATGATCGCGGGAGACTCTCCGGCTCAGCGTGTTTCGTACGATTCGATGATCGACTGATAGACGAGGGCCTTGAACTTCGCGTGGGCGTCGCTTCCCGTCGCCGGCAGGAGCTGGGTCATGAACACGGCGACGAGCTTCTCGGCAGGGTCGACCCAATAGGTCGTGTGGTAGGCGCCGCCCCAGCCGTAAGCCCCGACCGAGCCCGGTTCGCCGTTCCGGCCGATCTCCTTCGTCACCCAGAAGCCGAGGCCGAAGCCGTTGTTGCCGTAAAGCTGGCCGACGTGATCGGCGGTCATGAGCTCGACGGTCTTCGGGCTGAGGATGTGGACGCCGCCCCACTCCCCGCCGCTTTGGAGCATGAGCAGGAGGCGGGCATAGTCCTCGGCCGTCGATAGGAGCCCGGCGCCGCCGGCGTAGCAGGTCCGCGGCCCCTTGCAGTACGCAACGTCCTTGGGGTCCGAAACCCGTTCGGCTTTGCCCTCTTTGCCGATGCCATAGACCGCGCTCAGGCGGGCGGCCTTATCCTCGGGCAGAAAGAAAGCCGTGTCGGCCATGGAGAGCGGCTCCGTGATCCGCGTTCTGACGAAATCGGCCAGGCTCATCCCCGACACCACCTCGACAAGATAGCCCAGGATATCTGAATTGTAGCCGTAGACGAACTTCTCCCCGGGCTGGGCGTCGAACGGCAGCGCCGCGAGCTTCTTGATATAGGTTCCGACCCCCTCGGGCCGGTCGGCCAGGAACCAGCCCTGGAGCCCGGCGGCCTTGTAGAGGGCCTTGGCCGGACCGTCGCCGTAGGAGATCCCGGCCGTGTGGGTCAGAAGATCGCGGATGGTGATGGCCCGTTTCGCCGGCACGATCTTGTACCCCGGCCCCTTTTTCGACCCGTCGGGGACGGCCACGGTCGTCGTCTTGAACTCGGGGATATACTTCGAGATGGGGTCGCCGAGCAGGATCTTGCCTTCTTCGAAAAGGATCATGACGGCGACGCTCGTCACGGCCTTCGTCTGCGAGGCGATGCGGAAGATGGCGTCGGTCGTCATGGCCGCGCCCGTCGCCGGATCGAGCGTGCCGAAGGCCTGGAAATACGCCACCTTGCCGCCGCGGGCGACGAGTGTCACCGCCCCGCCGAGCCGTCCCTCGTCGACGTACTTCTGCATGACCTCGCCGATCCGGCCAAGCCTCTGCGTCGACAGCCCGACCACCTCCGGCCGCACTCGCGGCAGGTCGGCGGCAAAAGCCGATAGCGCCGTCCCGCACAGAACGGCTAATATGAAGAATCTAAATGATTTGTTCCGATACATATGAGCCTCCGTCCGTGGTGCTAATCGCCTTGCTTATACCAGAACAGCCGAGGCTCAGTCAAAGCCAGGCCTTTCCCGGGTCAGATCGAGCGAGCCCCATCCGACAACCTTCGGCCCGGGATCCGGGCGGTGCGCCCCGAGCCGGGAAGTCCTTAAGGGCGAGACCTGGCCTCTGAAAACGGCTTGTTCTGACCTCCTGTTCTCCGTATAATGAGCCCGCCATGAGCCAGGCGTTCTCCGCGAAAGGACGATAACCATGCACCTTCAGCTCCTCGACTGGATCATCGTCGCGTTCATCCTGCTGATCTGCTTCGGGCCCGCCCTGTTCTTCCGCAAGCGCTCGGGCAAGAGCACGTCCGAGTTCTTCGGTTCCGGACGGGCCGTCCCGTGGTGGCTGGCCGGCCTGTCCATGGTGGCGACGACGTTCAGCAGCGACACGCCCAATCTCGTCACCGATATCGTCCGCCGCAACGGCGTCGCCGGCAACTGGGTCTGGTGGGCCTTCACCTTGACCGGCGTCGCGACGGTCTTCTTCTACGCCCGAATGTGGCGCCGCTCCGAGGTCCTGACCGACCTCGAGTTCTACGAGATCCGCTATTCCGGCAAAGCCGCGAGCGTCGTCCGCGGTTTCCGCTCGGTCTACCTCGGCTTCATCTTCAACTGCATCATCATGGCCACGGTCAACCTGGCCGCCTGCAAGATCGCCGCCGTCCTTTTCGGATTCGAGCGCTGGCAGACGCTCCTTTTCGTCGGCCTGCTCAACGTCGTCTTTGCCGCTGTCACGGGCCTTTGGGGTGTCTTGGTCATCGACATGATCCAGTTCTTCGTCAAAATGACCGCGGTCATCGCTGCGGCCTATTTCGCCGTCCGGGCCGTCGGCGGCATGCCGGCCCTCATCACCAAGCTCTCGGCGACGCCCGGCCCCGGCGGCATCAACTTCCTGAGCATGCTGCCGAACTTCAAGAGTAACTGGGACCTGGCCATCGCCATCTTCATCATGCCCCTCGCCGTCCAATGGTGGGCGGTCTGGTACCCGGGCGCCGAGCCCGGGGGCGGCAGCTACATCGCCCAGCGCATGCTGGCCTCGAAATCGGAGAAGGACTCGCTCGGCGCCGTCCTCTTCTTCAATATCGCCCACTACGTCCTGCGGCCCTGGCCGTGGATCCTCGTCGGCCTGGCCTCGATCATCGTCTACCCTCAGCTTTCGGATATCCAAAAGGCCTTCCCCCATCTCGACCCGAGCCTGATCGGCCATGACATCGCCTATCCGGCCATGCTCAAGTTCCTCCCGGTCGGCTTCATCGGCCTGATGGTCGGAGGGCTTATCGCGGCCAACTCCTCGACCAACCTGACCCATCTCAACTGGGGCGCGTCCTATCTCGTGCACGATTTCTACCGCCGCTTCATCAACAAGACGGCCACGGAAAAGCACTACGTCCTGGTCGGCCGGATGGCCACGATCGTCCTGTTCTTTTCCGCCGGCGCGATGGTCTTCGTCCTGGACTCGGCCAAGGACAGCTTTGACATCATCCTCCAGATCGGGGCCGGAACGGGTCTCCTCTATCTCGTCCGATGGTTCTGGTGGCGGGTCAACGCCTGGTGCGAAGTCAACGCCATGGTCTCGTCGTTCGTGTTCTCGATCCTCATCCTGATATTGCGCAAGTTAGGCATCTTCATCCCCACCCACTATGCCCTGATCCTGACGGTGCTCGTAACGACGATCAGCTGGATGCTGACGGCCTTCCTAGGGCCGCAGACGGACCGCGAGAAGCTCATCGCCTTCTATAAGAAGGTCCGGCCGTTCGGCCCAGGCTGGAAGAAGATCCGGCAGGAGGCGGGGGTCAGCGAGGCCGAGGCCAAGGCGACCTGCGAGAGCTTCCCCGTAGCCCTCGTGGGTTGGGTCTCGGGGTCGCTGACCATCTGGTCGGCCCTGTTCGCGGTCGGGAATTTTATCTACGGCCGGATGACCTACGCGTTCATCCTGACCGCCGTGTTCCTGGCCAGCGGCACGGCCCTGATCATGGTCATGAATCGTCTCTGGCCGAGCGGCAAGGCCACGTCGAAGATAAACACGGCGGGGTGATCCGGGGCCGCCGCACGGCCGGGGCTCCCGCGGGAAGCCTCAGAACCGCGTATTGAAAACCGGCAGGACGCGCAATCCCCGGGGATTATCGCGGACGATGTTGACGACGCCGATCTGGAGCCCCGTATCGATCGTCCAGGCATAATTGACGATGCCGATGGACAGGCCGTTGAGGGTGCCGCGGACATGATTGAAGGAGCTCGCCGCCAGGCCCGTGAGCCGCCCGCCCTTCTCGATCCGAATCATGGCGCCGCCGACGAAGACACCCCTGAGGTCCTTCCCGCCGGCGCCGAGGCCGCCAATGACGCACCCCCGGATCTCCGGCGCGCCCGCGGCCAGGCCGCAGATCGCCAGGCCTGTGAGCCGCTCACCCGCTCCGGCGCCCAAGCCTGCAATGAGGACGCCGGTCAGCTTTCCTCCGCAGCCGGCGCCCAATCCGCCGACGGCCAGGCCCGTGAAGTCCTCGCCGGCGCCGACGCCGAGGCCGCCGATGAGGATGCCCGTCGCATTCTCCCCGGCCCCGACCCCGAGACCGCCGATGGCGATCCCGGACAGGTCCCCTCCCGCACCGACCCCAAGGCCCCCGATCGAGATCCCCTTGACGTTCTCCCCTGCCCCGACGCCCAGCCCTCCGACGTTGATCCCCGAGAGGTCGTCCCCGGCGCCCACGCCAAGGCTGCCCAGGTTGAGGCCGATCATGCTGGTTTCGGCGCCCGCTCCGAGGATCCCCAGCTGAACGCCGCGGAGCCGGCCGCCGCCGGGGACGAGCCCGAGCGAGAGGCCGGTGACGACCGCGTCCTTGTTGTCCTTTCGGGGCATCCACAGGGTGACGTTGACCCCCGTGATGCGGCGGACGTGGTTGTCCCGAAAATTGAAGCGGAGCCCCGAGAAATCCTTGGAATTGCCGAAGCTCAGGCCCCATTTTTCCGAGGGTATGTCCAGGCTCTGGGCAAAGAGTCCGCGGGCCGAGGCCGGCCCCAGGAGGATGATTAAGAGGACCCCGGCGGCGGTCGCAAGGTCGACGGCTTTTCGTTTGATCAAGCGCACGAGCTGCTCCGTGAATTGAGATCGGCCACAATTCTACACCCGTTCAATAGGATCGGACGAAACCGGGCCGCAAAAGGTTCCCGGGCCCCGGCTGCACGATCGCCGCAGCCACCCGAGGTCGCGGCCTGCTGGTTCTTTGTCAATTGCAGCCCTTTTGTGATATCTTCTTTTTCAGGCAATAGGGATGATGAAGAATCTGGAAATTTCTGCAAATCCAGGTCCTAAGATCCCCATAGGAGGTGACTCGATGAGAAGCAAATCCTATCTTTTTATCCTCTGCGCATGTCTCTTGGCGGCCGGTTTGGCCGCGGTCTCCGCTTCGGGCGACCAGAAGGCGCCGCCCTTGACTCAGCTCAACGTTCAGGTGCTCGGGCCGCAACGGCTCGGGCCCTTGCCCCCGGTCATCGCCCCTCCGGGGAATCCGCAATCGAGCGCCAAGATCCACCTGGGGAAAGAGCTCTATTTCGATACCCGCCTCTCGGCCGACGGCACGATCAGTTGCGCCACTTGTCATAATCCGGCCCTGGGCTGGTCCGACGCGGGCCCGACGAGCGAGGGCATCCGCGGACAGCTCGGCGGCCGCCGGTCGCCACCGGTCTCCAACGCCGCCTACGCCCCGCTCCAATTCTGGGACGGACGCTCGCCGTCGCTCGAGGATCAGGCCAAGGGGCCGATCCAGAACCCGATCGAGATGGGCAACACCCATCAAGCCATGATCCAGACCGTCGACGCGATCTCCGGGTACATCGAGGAATTCCGCGAGGTGTTCGGGGAGGGCCCGATCACCGTCGACCAGGTCGCCGACGCCATCGCCGCCTTCGAGCGGACCGTTGTCACGACGGATTCGAAGTTCGACCGCTACGCCCGCGGCGACCATCAGGCCCTGACGCCCCTTGAGAGACAGGGCCTCGAGAGTTTTCAACGGCAAAGGGCACTGCACCTCCTGCCACTGGGGCCCCTACTTCAGCGACGGCCGCTTCCACAACCTCGGCGTGCCGGCCAAGGACCCCAAGAATCCGGACAAAGGGCGCTACGATGTCACGAAAAATCCCCGCGACATGGGGGCTTTCAAGACGCCCACCGTCCGCGACGCGGCGCGCCGCGCTCCTTATCTCCATGACGGGTCGGAAAAGACCCTCGAATCTCTGATCGATTTCTACGACCGCGGCGGCGGCAAAGACCCCAACCTCGACCCGCTGATGGTCCCGCTGGGCCTGACCAAGCACGAGAAGATCGGCCTTGGTGGCCTTCATCAAAGCCCTCGACAGCCTCAATCCAGAAGTCGCCGACGTCAAGCCCATCGCACCGGGCGATTATCACAAGTGAGGAGGGAGTCATGAAAAAGACCCTGACCTTCACCTTCAGCCTCGTTTTCTCCCTTCTCGCCCTCAGCCAGGCCGCGCTGGCCATCCCCGCGTTCGCCCGGAAGTACGGCTACAACTGCAACATGTGCCACGTCGCCTTCCCCAAGCTCAACGACTGGGGCCAGCGCTTCCGCGACAACGGCTACCAGACCCCTGGCCAGACCGGCCTTGAAAAGACCGTCTTCGAGGCGGGCATTCCCCTAGCCCTGCGGACCAACGCCGGGTACTCCATCTACCATGGCGACGAAGGGACGACCGCCGGCTTCCACCTCTATAGCCTCGATCTTCTGGCCGCAGGTGTCCTCCATAAGAACATCTCCTTCCTGTTCGTCTATACGCCGCGCATCGATGAGCCGGCCGCGGATTTCACCGGGCCCGGCAACGGCGACAACCCGGCCCAGCTCGCGGCCATCGAATCGGCCAACGTCGTCTTCAGCAACATCATCCGGGATAAGCTCAATCTGCGCGTCGGCCGCTTTGAGCCGGGATTCCAGCTTCTGAGCTCCAAGCGGAATTACTACATCCTCCAGCCGTTCGAGTCATACGGCTTTATCGGCTCGCGGAACGGGTTCGATTTTTCTGCCAACCACATCGGCGTCGAGGCCACGGGCCGCTTCAAGCCGGGGCTCAAATATGCCCTGGGCTTCATCAACGGCAGCGGGGCCAATCCCGACAACAACCGGTTCGCCGACCTCTACTTCGCCCTGTCCAAGACCTTCGGCATGGGGGAAGGACAGTCGGCCGGCCAGAGGTTCGGCGTTTTCGGCTATCTCGGTTGGCAGCCGGCGGACCCCGGAGCCCCGATCGTTTCTCCCCTGGGCGACGCCGCCGGCCTGGATAACAAGACGTTCTACCGCCTGGGCGGCGACATCAGCCTGAACTGGAAGACGCTCAACCTTCAGGCCATGGCCTTCCGGGGCGTCGACGACATGGCCTTCAACGATCTCGATCCGACGACCGACTATGCCTTCTGGGGCGGCGTCGTTCAACTCGATTGTGCATGCTTGGCCAATAACCGCCTTGTGGGGTCGCTCATGTACAACTGGGTCCGTCCGCCGAACGCCGACAGCATGGGCAAGATCGATGCCTACTCCGCTCTGGCGCGGTATTACCTCGGGAGCTGGTCGGCGGTCAATGTCGCCTTGCACGCCGAGTACACGCATCGCTTGGTCGGATCCGTGCTCCCCTTCAAGGAGGACCTGTTCACGCTCCTTCTCGATTTCGATTTTTAGCCCGGACGGCCTCCGGCCCCTCCGACCTCCGGGTCGCGAGGGGACGTTTCGACGTGTCGACGCGGCTTCCGCCCTGTCTTCGGGGTTTTGGAGCCCGCGACCATAAGGCCTAAATGATCGGGAGGGAATCATGAAAAAGCTCAAGATCTGGGCGACGGTCGCTTTCGCGCTCGGCATCCTGGCCCTCATTCTCCTTCTTTTCATGTTCCTGGCGCTTGCGGACATCTCTCACGGAGAGCAGGATCTCACCGCCGAATGGGGGATCCTCAGGGCGGGATTCTTCGTTATTTTCTTCCTTATCGTTGCGACGTTCGTCTGTACGGGATTGATATTCAAGTACTTCCGCGGCAGCTCGGACGAGAGCAAGCTCCCGTCGCCGCATTGACCGGCAACCTCTCGGCGTGCGCCGACAATTCGGAAATTAGTATTGTGTCCCCAATTTAATTTCCGTATAGTGGATGGGTATCTCCCCAAAATCCGGCATCCGGAGGGAACGATGTCAGAAACCCCGCAAAAAACCAATTGGGGCCCGGTCCTTGTCCTGGGCAGCCTCTGGGGACTCTCGGAAGCGGCCCTGGGCATGTATCTGCGCCAGTGCGCCTCGACCGTTTCCGGCTCGGTCATGACGGGCGCGGCCCTCTTTTTCCTGGCCGCAGCGTGGGCTGTCTCACCGCGGATCAAGGCGACGGCCCTCATGGTCGGCGTGGCCGCCGGCTTCAAGCTTTTCGACGCCCTGCTCCTGGGCCTGCCCGTCCTCCACGGGGCCATCGGCAACCCGATCTTCGCCATCGTCATGGAGGGCGCGGCCTTCGCGCTCGTCGTCAGCGTCGTCAGCAAGTCCGTCGCCGGGAAGGCCCCCGGACAGGGGCTCGCGGGAGGGCTTTCGGCCCTTGTCGCGGTCAACCTCTTCCCTCTCGTCAAGTACGCGACGGGCGTGGCCCCCTGCGTCACTGGAACGTCATATCCTCTCTCGCTTTATTACGCGCCGATCGCCGTCGCACTCGCGGCCGTCACCGTGCCGCTGGGCCTGCGGGCCGGCGCCGCCCTCTCCGCGCTTGAAAGCCGTCCGGTCCGCCTGCGATGGCTTTCTCCCGCCGCGATGGCCCTCTCGCTCGGCGCCCTGGCCCTGTTAAGGCTCCTTTGATCCGACCGCCCAGGAGAACGCCATGGAGAACAAACCCGACAGAAAGACTTCGGGCGGCGTCAGCCGCCGGGATTTCATCAAGGGCATGGGCACGGGCGCCCTCGGCACGGCCGTCCTGCCTCCCCTCCTCGGACAGACGATCGTGACGAAGAAGGGCCGCATCCCCGTCTACGAAAAGAAGACGATCGCCCTGACGGTCAACGGCCGGAAGGTCAGCCTCGAGGTCGCGGCGAACGAGACCCTCCTCGACGTCCTGCGCGACAGGCTCGACCTCACGGGCGCCAAGAAGGTCTGCGACCGCGGCGAGTGCGGCGGCTGCACCGTCCATCTCGACGGCGTACCCGTCTACGCCTGCATGACCCTCGCCATCCGCACCGACGGCCGGACGGTCCGGACGATCGAGGGCCTGGCCGAGGGCGACAAGCTCCACCCCGTCCAGGAGGCCTTCATCGAAAAGGATGGCTACCAGTGCGGCTACTGCACGCCGGGATTCATCATGGCCAGCGCGGCCTTCCTCGAGAAGACGCCGGCCCCGTCGCTCGACGAGATCAAGCAGGCCCTGTCCGGGAACCTCTGCCGCTGCGGCAATTACGCCAAGATCTACGGCGCCGTCGACGCCGCCGCGAAGAAGCTGAAGGGGGCCTGACATGAACACCAAGGAATATATGGCCGAGGCCCGGGGCGACGCGCCGGGGCAGGCGGCCAAGTCGAAACCGCAGGGCCAGGCGGCGGCTGCCGCCTCGAAGCCGGTCCCCGAGATCAAGGCCCCGGAATACAGGCTCATCGGGAAGTCCACCTCGCGCATCGACGGACGCGAGGTCGTCACAGGCGGGGCCAAGTACACCCATGACGTCAAGCTCCGGGGCATGCTCATCGGCAAGATCCTGCGCTCGCCGCGCGCGGCGGCCGAGATCGTTTCGATCGACCTCGCTCCGGCCCTGGCCATGCCCGGGGTCGCGGGGGCGATCAAGCTCGCCGAAGGCAAGGTCCGTTACGCCGGGCAACAGGTCGCCGCGGTCGCGGCGGTCGATGAAAGGACGGCCGAGAAGGCCCTGGCCCTCGTCAAGGTCGAGTACAAGTCGCTTCCCTCCGTCGTCGATTGGGAGAAGGCCCGCGACGCGAGCGCCCCGCAGGTCCGCGACGGCAAGCCCAACGTCGAAAAGCTCAACGAGTATGGCCGGGGCGACGTCGAAAAGGGATTCACCGGGGCCGATGTCGTCGTCGAGCATACTTACCGGACCGGCTTCGAGGTCCACAACCCGACCGAGACCCACGGCAGCGTCGCCGCCTGGGACGGCGACCACCTCACTGTCTACGATTCGACCCAGAACATCCACAGCGTCCGCGACGGCCTGGCCCGGGCCCTGAAGGTCCCGGCGGCCAACGTCACGGTCATCAAGAACTATATGGGCGGCGGCTTCGGCAGCAAGCTCGGCGTCAACGACTACACGATCGCCGCCGCGACCCTGGCCCGCCAGACCGAGCGGCCGGTCAAGGTCCTGCTCTCGCGGCGCGATAACGCCGTATGCGTCGGCTATCGGCCCTCGTCGTCCCAAACCTACAAGATCGGGGCGAAAAAGGACGGCACCCTGACCGCGCTTCAGCTCACCAACATGGCTTCGGGCGGCATCGGGGCCGGCGACGACGTTTCGGAGCCCACCGTCGATATCTACAAGTGCCCGAACTGCAAGGTCTTCGAGGAGACGGTCTATACCAACACCGGCGCTTCGCGGGCGATGCGGGCCCCCGGCCACACGCAGGGGGCCTTCGGCCTCGAAAGTGCGATGGACGAAGTGGCCGCCGCGCTCGACATGGACCCGCTCGAGCTGCGCCGGAAGAACTACTCGACGAAGAACCAGGGCGACACGGGCCTGCCCTATTCGAGCAAGGGCCTCGACAAGTGCTACGAGCTCGGGGCCAGGGCCATCGGCTGGGAACGCCGCAACCGCCGGCCCGGCGCGGGGGGCGGAACCGGCCCGTGGCGGCGCGGCATCGGCGTCGCCACGAGCATCTGGTTCGGAGCCGGCGTCCCGGGGACACTGGCCGACATCGTCCTCTACCCCGACATGTCGGTCGAGGTCATCTGCGGCACCCAGGACATCGGGTGCGGGACGCGGACCCACATGGCCGTGGTCGCCGCCGAAACGCTCGGCCTCGATCCGAAGGACATCACCGTCAAGCTCGGCAACTCCGATTATCCCTGGGCACCGGGCTCGGGCGGCAGCCAGACGACGCCGTCCGTGGCCCCGGCCGTGCGGGACGCGGCCCTCAAGGCGGTCGAGCGGCTCAAGGCGGTCGCGGCCGGCCAGCTCAAGGTCGAGGCGGCCGACATCATCATGGCCGGCAGGAAGTTCTCTGCCAAGAGCGACCCGGCCAAAGCGGCGGCCTTCGCCGACGTCTATCGCGCTCTCCGGCGGGAGACGGTCTTCCACGGCGAGCGCGGCGGCATGCCCATGGACCAATTCGCCTTCAACACCTTCGGCGCCCACTTCGCCGAGGTCGAGGTCAACATCGAGACCGGGCAGGTCCATGTCCTCAAGTACGTCGCGGCCCAGGACAGCGGACAGGTCGTCAACAAGCTCACCGCCGATAGCCAGGTCATCGGCGGCGTCACCCAGGGGCTGAGCGCCGCCCTCTTCGAAGAGCGGGTCATGGACGACGCGACGGGGAACCCGGTCAATCCGAACATGCGCGATTACAAGATCGCGACAGCGCTCGACATCCCCGAGATCACTCCCATCTTCGTCGACGTCTTCGACCCGCGGTTCAACAATCTCGGCGTGAAGGGGCTGGGCGAGCCGGCGCGCGTGCCGGCCTCGCCGGCCGTCGCCAACGCCGTTTACAACGCGATCGGCGTCCACGTCCGCGAGATCCCGATGACGCCCAAGCGCGTCCTCGAAGCCCTCAAGAGAAAGGAGTCCGGGTCATGAGAGACTTCAAGATCGCGGAGCCGAGGACAGAGGACGAACTGGCCGCCCTGCTCGCCGAGGCGGCCGAAACGACGGCCCTCATCGCCGGCGGAACGGACCTCATCGACGAGCTCAAGAGCGGCGTCGCGACGGCGGCGCTCGTCGTCGACCTGCGCGGGGTGGCCGGGCTCGCGGGCGTCGCCAGGGAGAAGGACGGTCTCAGGATCGGCGCCATGACCCGGGTCGTCGATCTGGCCGAGGACGCCGGGGTGGCCCGGGATTACCCGAGCCTGAAGGAGGCGGCCCTGTCGCTGGCGACGCCGCAGCTGCGCAACGCGGGCACGGTCGGCGGCAACCTGTGCCAGCGGCCGCGGTGCTGGTATTATCGCGACCCCGAGGTCGTCTGCCGGAAGAAGGGCGGGTTCAACTGCTACGCGTATCAGGGGAGGAACAAGTACCATTGCCTGTTCGGCGGAAGCGGCTGTTTCATCGTCTTCCCGTCGGACCTGGCCCCGGCCCTGATCAGCTTGGGCGCGAAAGCGACCATCGGGACCGCGAAAGGCGACAAGGTCATCCCGCTCGAGGAGTTCTACGCGCTGCCGGCCGTCGACGTGACCCGCGAGACGGTGCTGGCCAAGGGGCAGTTCCTGAAGAGCGTCTGGGTCCCGGCGCCGAAGAGCGGGCAGAAGGCGGTCTACGTCAAGCTCAAAGAACGCGGCACGTGGGACTTCGCCCTCGTGTCGGCGGCCGTCGCGGGCGTCGTCAAGGACGGCGGGTTCGCGGAGATAACGATCGTCATGGGCGGCGTCGCGCCGGTCCCGTGGCGGCTGAAGAAGGCGGAGGATGTGTTGCGGGGCAAACCGGTGACGGAGGCGCTCATCCGCCAGGCGGCCGATGCGGCGCTGACGGATGCGACGCCGATGCGGGAGAACGGCTACAAGGCCGACCTCCTCTTCGCCGTGCTCAAACAGGCGGTCATGGCCATCGGCGCATGATCTACAGCTTCCCCAAGCTCCTCGAGACGCTGGCCGCGGGACGGGTGGCGGATCGGGGGCTCGTCCTGGCGACGATCGTCGAGACCGAGGGCTCGACGCCGCAGGTCGTAGGGGCCTCGGCCATATTCTCAAGCGCCGGGCTCGTCGCCGGAACGGTCGGCGGAGGGCTCCTCGAGGCGCGGGTCGAAGCGATCGCCGGCGAAGCGCTCGGCGACGGGAGGGCGCGGCTCGTCTCGGTCCGGCTCGACGCCGATCCCTCGGACGTGGAAGGCGCCATCTGCGGCGGCGCGGCCAAGGTCCTCGTCGATCCGGGCGTCGAAGCGGCGGAGGGAATATTCCGGAGCGCTCTCGAGGGCTTCAAGAAGCGGCGGGCGGGTGTCCTGGCCAGCCGTATCAGGGCCGGGCACGATGATACCGCCGCCGTCGAGCGGGGCTTTCTGCCGATGGGAGCGCAAGTCCTGCCGGACGATCCGGTGTTCGGGGACATCGGGCCGGGCGTCATCGAAGAGATCATCGCGGGCGGGCGGGCGCGGCTCCTCAGGGAGGGAAGCCGGATGACCTTCATCGAGCCGGTCCTGCCGCTGCCGCGGCTCATCATTGCCGGGGCCGGCCATGTCGGCAAGGCGGTCGCCCGGCTCGGCCGGCTCCTCGATTTCAGCGTGACGGTCATCGATGACCGGCCCGAGTTCGCCAACATCATGAACGTTCCCGACGCGGACGAGATCGTCGTGGGGGACATCGGGGAAGCGGTCCGCGCCGTCGAGGATCCGCCGGACAGCTATTTCGTCATCGTCACCCGGGGCCATCAGAAGGACGCCGAGGCGCTGCGTGGCGCGATCGGCCGCGGCGCGGCCTACGTCGGCATGATCGGGAGCAAGCGGAAGATCGAGCTCATGCACTGCGAGTTCCTCGAAAGCGGCTGGGCGACGGCTGAAGAATGGGACAGGATCCACGCGCCGATCGGCATCGACATCGGGTCGAGGACGGTCGAGGAGATCGCCGTCAGCATCGCCGCCGAGCTCGTGCAGGTCAGGGCCGGTCGAAGGGGGACGGGCCGGCCATGATCTGGGCCGTCGTCCTGGCGGCAGGCGAGTCCCGGCGGATGGGCACCCAGAAGCTCCTTCTTTCCTTCGGGGATGCGACGGTCGTGGCGGCGGTGGTGAGGGCGGCCCAGGCCTCGCGCGCCGGAAGGACGCTGGTCGTCCTCGGCGCCGACCGGGTCGCGGTCCGGCTCGAGCTCGAGCCGCGCGGCGTCGAATTCGCCGTCAACGAGGACTATCCGCTCGGCATGCTCTCTTCGGTCCAGGCCGGCTTCCGCGCGCTCCCCGCCGACGCCGATGCCGCTGTGGTCATGCTCGGCGACCAGCCCTTCCTCCCGTCGCGCGTCGTCGATGCGGTCATCGGGGCCTATGAAGAGGGCGGCAAGGGCATCGTCGTCCCGGCCTTCCAAGGCCGCCGCGGCCACCCCGTGCTTATCGACCTCAAATACCGGGAAGAGGTCCTGGCCCTCGATCCGGCCGACGGCCTCCGCCGGCTGATGAGGGCCCACCCCGCGGACATCTTCGAGGTCGAAGCCGGCGACGCCAATATCCTCCGCGACCTCGACACCCCCGAGGATTACGCCGGCCTGCCCAAAGGGGTCAAACCTTAATTCTTATAATTTTCTTGGCAGGACCTGAGGCTTGGGGTTCCCCGAATGCCTAGAAAATTATAAGAATTAAGGTTTGACCCCCTCTTGATTGACTCGCGGAGGCAGAAGCCCTAACATAGCCGAAGCCTGCACATGACCGAAGGTATGAGATGAGAAAACAGACCGTTTCGATTAAGCCGGCCATTCTTGTCGCGGCGATGGCGCTGCTCGCGGCACACCTGGCCGTCAGCGCGAATGAGACGCCGCTCCCCCAGGCCGGCCAGTCCCTCCGGGCTGCGGCGCCGGCCGCGGGCGTCGAGCTTCCCTGCCACCGCATCCCCAACCTGCCCGAAGCCGCCGAATGGTACTTCGCGCCCGACGGAAAGTACCTCATCGGCAATGCCAAGGGACCGCAGGACGCGGCCTACCATGTCTACGTGGCCAGCTTTGACGGCTCGGACATCCGGCGGATCAACGGGATCGGCGAGGACGCCTGCTCGTATTTCTTCCCCGACGGCCGGCATGTCCTTTGGACCTCCACGCGCGACTGGCCCGACCTGCCCAAGGGGAGCTGGCATGACGCGAACGATTACCCCCAAGGCGCCGAGATCTATTCTTCGGACACCCACGGCGGGTCCGTCAAACGGCTGACGACGAACCGGGTCTACGACGCCGAATGCGTCGTCGCGCCGGACAACCGCTGGATCCTCTTCGGCCGCCAGGTCGACGGAAAAATGGATCTCTGGACGATGGCCATTGACGGCTCGGGCCAGAAGCAGATCACCTTCACCGACGAGTGGCAGGAGGGAGGGGCCCAGATCCTGCCCGACAGCGAGACGATCATCACCCGGGCTTGGAAGCGGCGGGACCAGGATAAGGGCCGGGGCCAGATGGCCATGCAGATCTTCACCCTCAAGCGCGACGGCTCCGGACTGAAGCAGATCACGACCGGCGAAGCGACACACTGGGCGCCCTTCCCGGCCCCGGACGGACGGCATTTCGTCTACGTCCGCGTCCTGATCGAGGAGGGCGGGCGGCCCAACTATGAGATCTATTTGAGGAGCTTCGAGTCGGGCGAGGAACGGCGGCTGACCTTCGATCCGGGTTTCGACGGATTCCCCTCGATCTCGGCCGACGGCCGCTGGATGACGTTCTCCTCGAGCCGCGGCGGCAAGTCCGGCGAGCGCGCCCTCTTCCAGTACGTCATGGACATCTCCAGCCTCGGCGTCGGCCCCCGATAGGGGTCAACTCTTAAAGCACGTAATTTAGCATCGGACCCCGCCTATTTGACTCGGGGTGGGCATCGGCCTAGCATGTCCTCGAGGGGTAACATCGGAAGGAAGGGGAAAAGCCATGTACGCGCGCATGTTGAGAATGCACGTCAAACCGGAGCGGATCGACGAGGCGGCCCGGCTTTTCGTCGAGGACGTCGTCCCGGGCTGCCAGGGTCAGGCCGGCTATCGCGGCGCCTATTTCCTCGTGGACCGCAAGGTCGGGGAGTGCGTTCCCATCACTCTCTGGGAGACCGAAGCCGACATGATGGCCACGGAGGAAAACCGCTTCTTCCAGAACCAGTTGATGAGGTTCCTGGGTCTCTTCCACCACGGCCTCGTCCGCGAGGCCTACGAGATCGTCGTCGTCGACCGCGCCTAGGGAGAGGGAATCCGTCCGGAAGGTCTGCCCCCTTCCGGGAGCCGGGGCGTCCGCCCCAGCCGTGCCGCTTTGTCCCAGACTCCGAATATGCTATAACTCCACAGAAATGAGGTGCGCATCATGAGAAAGACAGTGAAAGCCGCCTTCGCCATCCTATTGTTATCTTTCACAGTCCTGGCCGCGGCCCCCGCCCTCCCAGCCGCCCAAGAGCAGGCCCCTATTCCTGAGAGCCTGATCCGGCAGAGCGATGACCTCTACGCCGAGCGCGCCGACCTCACCAAGGCCAAGGCCGCCCTGGCCAAGCTCGAGGAAGCCCTGGCCGCGAAGGAAGACGGTTTCGCCATCTACTGGCGCATGTCCAGGCTCTCGTACTGGATCGGCGACCACACCGCCGGCAACGACGCCAAGAAGCTGATCTTCCAGCAGGGCATCGAGTACGCCAAGAGAGCCGTCGAGCTCGGCCCCGACAAGCCGGACGGCCACTTCTGGCTCGGCGTGTGCTACGGCGTCTACGGCGAAGCCAAGGGCAAGCTCAAGAGCCTGTCCCTGGTCAAGCCCATCAAGGCGGAAATGCGCCGGGTCCTCGAGATCGACCCCGCCTATGACCGCGGCGGCGCCGACCGCGTCCTCGGCCGAGTCTTCCACGAGGTGCCCAGGATCGCCGGCGGCAACGAGAAGACGTCCCTCGAGCACCTCCTCAAGGCCGTCGAGTATGGGCCGCGCGTCGGCCTCAACCTCCTCTACCTCTCCGACACGTACGTCTCCCTCGACCGCGTCGAGGACGCCCGCAAGACCTTGGAGGCCATTCTGGCCTTGGAACCGCTGCCCGACCTCATCCCCGAAACAGCCGAGGAACAGGCGCAGGCCCGCGAGAGACTCGAAAGGAAGCCCTTCAAGAAAAAATGACCGGAGGAACGCCGGGGCCCGCTGTCCGGGTCCTCTTCGAAACGGACGATTACCTCGCCGTCGATAAGCCCGAGGGCGTCGTCTCCGTGGCCGAGGCCGGCAAGGGCGGCCTCCCGGAGCTCCTCAAGGACCGCCATCCCGGCAAGCTTTATCCGATCCACCGCCTCGACCGAGGCGCCAGCGGCGTCATCGTCTTCGCCAAGAACGCCGCCGCCCACCGCCACCTCAACGGCGAGTTCGATCGCCGCGAGGTCAGCAAGACCTACCTCGCCCTCGTCGACGGCACGCTGGCCGTGAGCCGCGGCCAGATCAACGCCCCGATCCGCGAGTTCGGCTCCGGCCGCATGGGCGTCGACGCCAAGCGCGGCAAGCCGTCGTCGACCGCGTGGAAGATCGCCGAGCGGCTCGACGGCGCGACCCTTCTTCGCGTCAACCCGTCGACCGGCCGGCGCCATCAGATCCGTGTCCATCTCTACCACATCGGCCATCCCATCCTGGGCGACCTCCGCTACGGCGACCGCGCCCGCCAGGAGCGCGTGCCCCGCCTCATGCTCCACGCCCTGGCCCTCGAATTCACCCTCCCCTCGGGAGAGCGCGTCACCGTCGAGGCGCCGCCGCCCCCGTCCTTCGATAGCGTCGTCGCCGGATTGAGGCGCCCGAGGCCCTGAAAACGAGAACATCATGAGCGACTACGACATCATCGTCATCGGCGGCGGCGAGGCCGGCATTTCGGCCGCCCTCCGGGCCGCCCAGCTCGGGGCCAAGGTCTGCATGATCAACCGCGAGGCCGAGCTCGGCGGCGGCTGTGTCCGGACCGGGACCCTGCCCAGCAAGATCCTCAGCAATGCCGCCCACTTCCTGGAGAACCTCAAGAAGGGCAAGCGCTACGGCGTTCCCGTCGTCGAGGACGCCAGGGCCGACTACAAGACGATCCTCGACAGCCGCCATAAGACGACGCTGTGCGAGCTCGGCGTCCTGGCGACGCTTCTCCGCAAGAACGCCATCGCCTCCCTGACCGGCACGGCCTCGTTCAAGGGACCGCGTGTGCTCCAAGTCCTGCTTCCCGACGGTTCGACGACGGTCATCGACGCGCCCCGGACGATCATCGCCACGGGATCCCGGCCCATGGCCCTGCCCAATCTGCCGTTCGACGGAAAAGTCGTCCTCTCCGCCGACGAGCTCACGTCCATGGACGCCGTCCCCGGGCGCCTGCTCATCGTCGGGGCCGGCGTCATCGGCTGCGAGATGGCCTTCATTTTCCGCTCGCTCGGCTCCGAAGTCGTCGTCGTCGAAAAGGGGGAACGGGCCCTCCTTGGCCTGGACCACGATATGGCCGCCCTCATCACCCGAGAGTTCAAGAAGCGGGGCATCCGCCTCGTTCTCAAAACCGGCCTGGAGCGGGTCGAGAGGGACGCAGCGGCCGAAGGACCGGTCCGGGCCGTCCTCGAGGGCGGCGAGACCGATCGAAGCCGACCGGATCATCGTCGGCGTCGGCCGCCGCCCGAATACGGAGGATCTCGGCCTCGCCGCGGCCGGCGTCACGCCCGGCCCGCGGGGAGAGATGCAGGTCGACGACCGGATGCAGACGTCCGTCTCAGGCATCTACGCCGCGGGCGACGTCCTGGCCCGGTTCATGCTATCGTCGATGGCCGTCGTCGAGGCCCGCGTCGCCGCCGAGAACGCCATGGGCCTCGATACCAAGATGGATTACACCTGCGCCCCCTGGGGCATCTACACCGACCCGGAGGTCGGCTCTGTCGGCGTGACCGAGGAATGGGCCAAAGCCGACGGGGGGGCTTATGTCGTCGGCGAGTGCGGCTACAACGACCTCGTCCGCTCTTGCCTCGACGCGAACGTCACCGGCTTATTCAAGCTCATCTTCGACGGGAGGACCCACCGGCTCATCGGCGCCCACATCGCCGGCCAGGACGCTTCCGAGATCGTTCATTTCGCCGCGCTGGCGGTCAAGATGGGCGCCCGTGCGGAGGACCTCAAGGACATGGTGTACAACCACCCGACCGTATCGGAAGGCTTCGGCAAGGCCGCCGCCGACGCCCTGAAAAAGCTCAGCCAAAGGAACCCGGGATGAAACGCACCGCCGCCCGCCCCTCCGCGCTTATCTTCGCCCTGTTCGTCTCGTTCGCAGCCGTCGCCGCCTACCTCGCCCTGTCCCCGTCCGCGGGCGTCCCGGGCGCGGGCGCGGCCGAGCGGGCCGCCGTCCGGCCCACGGCCGACGGCGCGAAGGCCTTCGCCCACGTCGCCTTTCTTGCCTCGAACGAGTTCAAGGGGAGGAAGTCCGGCACGCCCGAATACCGCCGGGCGGCCGAGTACGTGGCCGCCGAGATGAAGAAGGCCGGCCTCAAGCCGGGCGGCGACAACGGCACCTGGTTCCAGGAGGTCCCGTTCAAGAACTGGACGGACTTCGAGCAGCCCATCCGCCTCGAGATCCTGGCGCCCGCGCATCGCGTCTATTTTGCCGGCCGCGGCCGCGACTTCACGCCCGTGGGCGGCACGGGCTCGGGCGCCGTCCGCGGCGGGCTCGCCTTCGCCGGATACGGCGTCGTCTCGGAGAAGGACGGCTGGGACGACTACGCGTCGGTCGACATCAAAGGCAAGATCGTCCTGGTCCTGCCCGATCTCCCCGACTCGTTCGGCGCCGAGGCCAAGGCCGCTTGGACCTTCGCCAAGAAGGTCAAGACCGCCGCCGAAAAAGGCGCCGTCGGCCTCATCGAGATGGACCTGTCGACGCCCGGCGAACCCCGCCAGCCGGGCCAGCGGCGGCCCCGCCCGGGCATGCTCACTCAGGGCCAGTGCCCCGAGGGCTTCGTCGTCATGCGGGCCGGCCGCGATTTCCTCAACGATGCGTTCTATCTCGTCGGCAAGAGCTGGCGGGACCTCGTCAGCAAGACGCTCCGCCTCAAGCGGTCGTTCGTCCTCGATCTCGGCGTCGAGGCCGAGATGGAGGCCCACTTCGTCTCCGGCGAGCGGACGGCCCCGAACGTCGTCGGCATCCTGCCCGGGACCGACCCCAAGCTCAAGAGCGAGGCCATCGTCATGGGCGGCCATCTCGACCACCTCGGCGTCGGCGTCGACGGCTGGATCTACCCCGGCGCGGACGACAACGCCACCTCGGCCGCGGTCGTGCTCGAGACGGCCCGGGCCCTCCACGAGGCGGGCTTCAAGCCCGCCCGGACCATCGTCTTCGGCTCCTGGGCCGGCGAGGAGCTCGGGCTCCAGGGCTCGCGCTACTACACCGAGCATCCGGCGGTCCCCCTCGCCAAGACCGTCCTCTATATGAACATCGACATGGTCGGGACGGGCGACAGCGATCTTCTCGTCGGCGGCATGACCGAGTTCGCCGAGCTCTACGAGATCGTCAAGCGCGGCCTCGACGCGGAGACGATCGCCAAGCTCAAGCCCCGGCCGAACTACCGCGGCTCGGACCACACCTCGTTCTGGGGCAAGGACGTGCCGGCCGTCAGCCTCCGCTCCGGCGAGGTCCTGACCGAGAAGCTCGACGACGAGCACCCCGAATACCACATGCCCGGCGACGGGCCCGGCATGATCGACCCCGAGCGCCTGCGCGAAGCCTGTCAATACCATTGCGACATCATCCGGCAGCTGGCCGCGAGCCGCGAAAACCTCCTCGACCCCATCCATCGGACGCTCTTCCTCCACCGAGACGCGGCCGTCGTCGACATGCACTGCGACACCATCGCCCGGGCCATGGCCGGCGAGGACCTGAGCAAGGACCTGCCCAAGGGACACATCGACATCCCCAAGCTCGGGCGCGGCGGCGTCGACCTCCAGGTCTTCGCCTGCTTCGCCGCGCCGCCGACGAACGACCGGGAGCGGCTCCAGTCGTCCAACAAGGTCTTCGCCGACATCGAAGCGGTCCACGACCTGGTCACAAAGAACCCCCAACACTTGGCCATCGTCCTCTCGCCCCAGGAGGCGACGACGGCCCGCAACGACAGCAAGACCGGCGTCCTCATCGGGATCGAGGGCGGCTACGCCATCGAGAACGACCTCGTCCTCCTGCGCGAGTTCCATCGGGCCGGCGTCCGGCTGATGACGCTGACCCACTGGACGGCGACGGACTGGGCCGACGCCTCGGGCGACCCCAAGCCCGTCCACGGCGGGCTCACGGAATTCGGCGAGAAGGTCGTCGCCGAGATGAACAGGCTGGGCATGATCATCGACGTCTCGCATGCCCACGACGAGACCTTCTGGGACGTCCTGCGCCTTTCGAAGGCGCCCGTCGTCGCTTCCCACTCCTGCTGCCGGGCCCTGGCGCCTCATTTCCGCAATTTGAGCGATGAGATGCTCAAGGCCCTGGCCGAGAAGAACGGCGTCGTCGGCATCAACTTCTGGCCCGGTTTTCTCAACGACGCGATCGACAAGGCCGAGGTCGAGCTTCTCGCCAAGGTCGCCAAGGAGCACGGCCTGCCGGAGGGTTGGATCGCCATCACGCAGCTCGAGCCGGCCGTGCGCGACGCCTTCAACGCCGACTTCAGGAAGCGCTGGGCCGAGCTCCGGAAAACGCTGCCCCCGGTCGACGTCAAGACTGTCGTCGATCACATCGACCGCGTCGTCAAGGTGACGGGCGACGCCGACCACGTCGGGCTGGGCTCGGACTTCGACGGCATCAGCATCACGCCGACGGGCCTCGAGAACGCCGGCCTGCTTCCGAACATCACCAAGGAGCTCGTCCGGCGCGGCTACAAGCCCGCCGACATCCGCAAGATCCTCGGCGGCAACTTCATGCGCGTGTTCACGGCCGTCGACCAGGCCAAGGAGAAGTAGGTCATGACGAAAAGAAGTCCCGCCGTCATCGCCGCGGCCGCCGCGCTTCTGGCCTTCCTGATATCGCCCCCCGCGCTCCTCTCCCAACAGCCCCCGCCCCCGCAGCGACCCCAGCAGCCTCCGATGGCGCCACGCGAGCCCCGTCCCAACGTCATGCCGCGCACTCCGCTGTCCCAGGCCGTCCTCGACCTTCTGGCCAACGAGATCTCGGGCCAGATCATCTTCAACAACGAGGTCAAGCTGGCCGGTGCGCCCTGGCAAAGGGAGGAACGGGAGTTCAAGGACGGCTTCTACGAATCGGAGACGATCGCCGCGCTGGCCCGGGGCTACGGCGCCGCCGACGTCCGGATCGACCGCTTCCCCCGCGAGAACCCTTTCGACTATCCGGTCGCCGCCGAGTTCTGGACGGTCGAGCCCGAAAAGCGGCTCGTCGCCCGGCTCGAGGCGGACCCGGCCCTTGTCGCCTCGGCCCCGCCCGAGCTCGACCTGACGGCCGGACTCGTCTATATCCCGCCGCTCGACGCCGATAAGGCGAAGGCATGGGTCGGCGCCGGGACAAAAAAAGAGATCGCCGGGAAGATCGCCCTGATGTGGAGCCAGCCGCGGCAGGACGAGGCCAAGGCCCTCGATGCGGCCGGCGTCGCCGGCGTCATTTCGTTCGGCTCGAGGGAGCGCTACTTCGACCCGAACCAGGTCGTCTACGGCCGAGGGGCCGCCACCGGCCTCAAGAACCTCCTGTTCGGCTTCAACGTGTCCTGGCGGCAATGGTCCGAGCTCCTCGAGGACGTCGAGGCCGGACGGGGCGTCACCGTCCGGGCCGCCGCCCGCGTCGAGAAGCACACCGACCGCTTCGAGAACGTCCTCTGCGCGATCCCCGGGACCGAGCCCGGCGCGAAAGGCGTCATCTTCTCGGCCCACCTCTTCGAAGGCTACGTCAAGCGGGGCGCCAACGACAACATGAGCGGCTGCGTCGTCCAGCTCGAGATCCTCCGGGCCCTGACCGAGCTCATACGCGAGGGAGCCCTGCCCCGGCCGCGCCGGACGATCGTCTTCCTCTGGCCCCAGGAGATCTCGGGGACCTTCGAAGAGATCAAGCGGAACGAGGGCTTCGCGGACCGCTTCAGCGTCAACATCAACATGGACATGGTCGGCGAAGGCCTGCGCAAGAACAACGCCGTTCTGACCATGAGCGAGTGCCCGAACCACCTGCCGAGCTACCTCGACGGGCTGGCCGACGCCGTACTGAACTACGTCTGGCGCACGAACGACATCGTCTACACCAACGATTCGCCCCGGGGCCGGCCCGGCGGCCAATACCTGCCCCGGCCGCTCTGGGAAAAGAGCGGCTCGCTCGACGCCTTCCGCTATTTCGTCCACGAGGCGACGGGAGGGAGCGACCACGTCTGCTTCAACAACCCCTCGGTGGCCGTCCCGGGGATCGAGCTCTTCACCTGGCCCGACCAGTGGTACCATGCCGACGCCGACACGCCCGACAAATCCGATCCGACCCAGATGAGGCGCATCGCCTTCATCGGGGCCGCGGCCGCGTGGGCGGCGGCCAACTGCGACGACGAGGTCCTGCCGGGACTGCTCGAGGCCGTCTCGAGCTTCGGCTACGCCCGGATCGGCAAGAGAGAGCTCCCCAGGGCCATGCAGCTCGTCGCCGGCGCCGGGGCCGGGGACCTGGGGAGAGCCATGAACCGGGCCCTCGACCTCGCCGCCTTCGCCGTGGCCCGGGAAAAGGGCGCCGTCGAAAGCGTCCGCGAGGTCTACACGGGCTCGGCCGAGGCCCGCGCCGCCGTATCAACCCATATCAAGCAGTGGGAGATCACGGGCGCTTCCCTCGACCGGCAGATCCGGGAATTCGCCGCCAGCCGGGCCGCCGCGCTCGGGACGAAGATGCCCTCGGTCCGGAGTGCGAGCACCGAGGAGAAGAGGGCCGGTGCCGCCGTGCCGGCCCTGGCCGCCGATATCAGAGGCAAGGAGTTTTCTCTTGAGGCCAGCGAGCGCTATAAGAATTACGTCAAGGACCATCCCGAAGCCGCGAAGGAACTGAAGCTGTCCGGCGCGCACAGGCGGTCGGTCCTCAACTTCATCGACGGCAAACGGACGCTGGCCGTGATCCGCCGTTGGGCCGAAGCCGAGACGGGCGCGGAGATCGAAATGAAGGATCTCACGCTCTACATCGCCTTCCTCAAGGCCGTCGGCTGGCTCAGATAATGGGGCCCCATGCCCGCCCCGATTGAGCCCGAGCCCGATTTTTGCTATTTTGGGTGTCCATGACCGATCCCGAAGAAGCCCCTGACCGAGCGCCCGAGGCCGATTTCGAAGCGCCGACGATCCTCGACCGCGGCCGCCATCGCATCTCGCGCCGCGACATCGATCCCGACTGCCTCAAGGTCCTCTACCGGCTGAACGCGCACGGTTTCACCGCTTACCTCGTCGGCGGCGCGGTGCGGGACCTCATGCTCGGCCGAAAGCCGGCCGATTTCGACGTCGGCACGAACGCCCATCCCAACCAGATCAAGAAGCTCTTCCGCAACGCCTTCCTCATCGGCCGCCGTTTCCGACTGGCCCATGTCCGGTTCCAGGGCGGGAAGATCATCGAGGTGGCGACCTTCCGGCGCAAGCCCGACGAAGAAGAGCTCGCCGCCGAGCGCGAGGACGAGGCGGCGCGGGCCGCCGAAGCCGCCCGGGAGGAGGAGGACCGCGCCGCCGCCGCGGCGGCCCAGCGGGCGGAAGACGCGGCGGAGCCGCTTGAAGAAAAGTCCCCCGAGGCGGTCGCCGATGAGCCGGGCCCGATGGAAACGACCCCGATAGAGCCGGTTCCGATCGAGCCCGAAAACCCGGAGACCCCGGACGCCGCCGACGCCGGGCCCCTCCCCGAGTGCGCCGTCCCGGCCGCAGGCCAAGGCCGGGGACGCCTCCCGCTCAAGCCCATCGCCTACGGCACCCCGCGAGAGGACGCCTTCCGCCGTGACCTGACGGTCAACGCCCTGTTCTACGATATCGCCACCTACTCCGTCATCGACTACGTCGGCGGACTCGACGACCTCGAAGCCGGCCGCATCCGCATCATCGGCGACCCGGACGCAAGCTACACCGAGGACCCGGTCCGGATCTGGCGCGTCCTCCGCCACGCCTCGCGCCTCGGCTTCGCGATCGAGGAAAAGACGGCCGCGGCCATCCCGCGCCATAGCCACCGCCTTGGCATCTGCTCCGGGTCGCGCCTGTTCGAAGAGCTCAACAAGGACATGAAATCGGGGAGCGTCCGGGCCTTCTTCCAGGCCGCCCGCACCCAAGGCATCCTGCCCCGCGTCCTGGGGAACGTCGGGGAGATCTACCAGGCCTCCGACAACGCCTTCGAGAGGCTGACCTTCCTTCTCGGCGCCCTCGACGCCTCGATCGGGTCCGGAGGCGCGCCTCCGCCCGAGGTCATGTACGGCCTGCTGCTCTGGCCCTGGGCCGAGCCGCTCCTCGCCGCGATCCAGGGCGACAAGCCCAAGGTCCTCTACGACGCTTTCCGGGGATCGCACGCGACGGCCACGGTGCCGAAGACGCTTCTCCTCGAGACCGTTCACACCCTGGCCATCGTCGAACACATGCTCCGGGCCCTCGAGGACGGCAAGATGCGCTGGGCGCTCAGGGAGCGCCCCCATTACCCCGAAGCCTCGCGGATCGCCTCGCTCCTCGTCGAAGGCACATTCGGCACCTGCGACGATCCGTTCTCGGTCATCTACCGGAACCGCTTCGGCACGCCGCCGCGGTCCCGTCCCCACAAACACCGCCGCCGGAAGAAGATCGTGCCCCCGCCCCCGCCGGCCTAGCCGGCGACATGGACCGGAGTTACGTGTCCCCACAATTCGACAAAAGGAGAGAGCGCATGGACAAACCCCAACGCCGGACGTTGACGCTCGACGGCCTCAAGCTTCCCCGCATCCTCAGCTTCATCGCCGGGTCGGGCATGATCGCCGCCTCGGTCATGACCATGGACCACTTTTTCAAGGCCAACTACCCCAAGACGATCTTCGCCGGCTCGTTCTGCGACATCAGCGCGTTCTTCAATTGCGACAGCTCGGCCTTCTCGGAGATCTCCCAGATCATGGGCATCCCGCTCGGCTTCTTCGGCATGTTCATGGGCCTTCTGGTCGTCCTGGGCACGGTCTTCCCGTCCGAGGCTTTCGAGCGGACGAACAAGTCGCTCGCTCTCCTCAACGTCTTCGGTGTCATCGCCCTTTTCCTCTACTCCGTGCTCCATCTCGGCAGCCTGTGCCTCCTCTGCTCCGGCTTTTATCTGTTCTCGATCTTCAACTTCATCCTCTTTGCGGTCCACGGCATCGACCACGAGACGAAGAACCTCGTGCGCGGCTGGGTCCGGCCGTCGCCGAAGCTCATCCTTGTCTTCGCCCTGGCCGCGGCGGCCGGCGCGTACGGCATGATCGCATACCATGACGCCCGCAAGGCCGCGCAGACGGGCACGGCCGTCAATATCGTCAAACAGTTCTACGAGCTGCCCAAGGTCGCCTCGCCGTCGTTCCTGACGCCCTACTGGGCCGTCCGATCGACCGGGAAGTTCGAGGACGCTGCTATTCAAGTCATTGAATATACCGATTTCATGTGCCCCGATTGCCTCTATCTCAGCCAACAGCTGGAGAAGCTCAAAAAGGAGTTCGCGGGCAAGATCAACGTCGCCATCCAGTTCTTCCCGCTCGACGGCGCGTGCAACACCGTCGTCCCCGAGAAAGCCAATCTCCACCCGGGGGCTTGCGAGCTGACCTATATCGCGGCCGGAAACCCGGCGCGGTTCGCCGAGATCCACGACGAGATCTGGGCGAGCTTTTCGTCTCGGAAGGACCCGGCCTGGCGCGCCGCGCTGGCCAAGAAGTACGGCACGGAGGGCGCTGCAAACGACCCCGCCCTGCGCGAACTCGTGAAGAAGATCATCGACACCGGGGCCGAATACGAGAAGACCTCGGAGAAGTTCTCCCACGGCATCCGCTCGACGCCGACGATGATCATCAACAACCGGATGATCATCGGGACTCTCCCCTACGAGCACCTGAAGGCCATCTTCCTGGCGCTCGTCGAGGAGCACGAGGGCGGCCCCAAGAAGTTCATCGAGAACTGGGTCGCGCCGGCGAAGAAGAAAAAATAGGGGGGCGGTGAGCATGTCGCCGGCGCGGCGTCGGTCCGCGGGGGCCTGGGCGGGCTTCGGGATGGCGCTAATGGTGGCCCTGCTCGGCGTCATGGCCGTCGCGATCGCGACGGCCTTTGCAGCCCCCGGGCCACGTGCTGTTGCCTACCCAACCGCGCTCGCGGCGACCGTCCAGGAGACGATCGTCGACCTCAGCTCGGTCGAGAGCGCGCCGGAATACCGGACCGACGCGCCCAAAGGCGCGGGATTCGCCGGCAGCGAAGCCGCTGTCCTCGGCCGGTCGCTCGCGCGCATCAACAAAGCCCTCGGCACATCGCTCCGGCCGGATAACCGTCTGGCCCAGTTAGCCCGATGGGTCTACGAACATCTCGGCCCCGATAACACTCTTCCCCAGCAGAGCGTGTTCGATCTTCTTACGCACCGGCTCGGCCTGGCCGAACCGCTGCCGCACCTGCTCATGACCCAAGCCCGGGATGCGCCGCGACTTGCCAATGTCGTCTCCGCCCGGCTGGCCGGGATCTTCGACCTCGCGGATTACACCCATATCGGCGGCGTTGCCGAAAGAGAGGAAGGAGGGGTCGTCGTGGTCATCGCCCTGAGCCGAAGGCACATCGAGATGGCGCCTGTGCCGCGCAGGCTGTCCGTTCCGGGCGAGGTCGCGCTCGACGGCCGCCTCGTGGGCCCGTTCACCCGGCCCAAGCTCGCCCACACGCTGCCGGGCGGCGAGACCCGCATCGAACCCCTGGGCCAAGGTCCGGGATTCAGCGTCAGGGTCGATCTGGCGGAGGCGGGCCGGCACCGGCTGGAGATCCTGGGCCAGGGACCGGGAGGGCCGGACGTCATCGCCAATTTCCCCGTTTATGTCGGCGTGCCGGTCGACGAAACCGCCGCGGCCGCGGCTGCGCCGAGTCGCGCCGCGACGCCGGACGAAGCGCGGCAGCGGCTCCTCGAGCTCATCAACGCGGACCGGTCCAAGGCCGGCCTCAACGAGCTGGCCTTCGATCCCGAGCTCGCCGACGTCGCGCTGAAGCACAGCGAGGACATGCACACGAACGATTTCGTCGGCCATGTCTCGCCGGCGATGGGCGGCTCCGAAGAGCGCCTGCTCAGGGCGGGGGTCGCGACGGGTCTGGCCGCCGAGTGCGTGGGCAAGGGATATTCGCCGGACGAGATCCACAGCGGCCTTATGAACAGCCCGGGGCATCGCGCCGCTATCCTCCTTCGGGAAGCGACGCATGTCGGGATCGGCATCGTGGCCGAGAAGGAGGACGACCGCACGAGCTATCTCGTCACGGAGCTCTTCATCCGACGCATCCCGCCTCTTGGGCCGGAGGCGAAGGTCCTCTTGCTCGCGGAGCTCAACCGGCTTCGCAGATCGACCGGCGCCGCAGCGCTCGAAGAGGACGCCGGGCTGAGTGAGCTTGCCGGCGAAACGGCCCGCGAGTTCCTGGTTGACCATGCGCTGACCCAGGACGAGGTCATGGCGCGGCTGAAGCGGCGCATCGCACAGACAGTTCAGAACGCCCGATCGGTCACTGCCTCCCTGGGCGTCGTCGGATCAATCGATGAGGCGGCCAAGCAGGCCGCGTCAAACCCCTCGGTCGAAAGGGCCAGGCGCGTGGGGGTCGGCATCGCCCAGGGCACGCGCCCGGGCCTCGTGCCGGACTCGATCGTCGTAGTGCTCATCTATGTCGAATGAGCACAACCGCTATGGCCATCAACGCTTATATCAGCCGGCCCAAAATGGTCTGGGTCACCGGCGTTGACTCACTTCCCCCTCAATGCTACGCTTCCCCCCGGTCATTCAAACGGGGAGAAAAATGGCCGAGAACTTGACCGGCGGCAGGGGCCATGGCAACTTGACGGATGCGGCCGGCCCGCCTGCCGGACCGGACGTCCGGCGTCACCTGGCGAGACGCGTGCTGGTGGCTTTTCTCATCACGTTCATCTTCATAAGGATCATGATCTTCCAGATTATGGACCATCGGCTGCCGGACATGTTCGTCTACGTCAAGGGCACGCACGTTCACCATCTGAATTTCGGGATCTTCCTGCTCGCCGCCCTGGGGGGTTACCTGCTGTTCGGCCGGCCGCAAAGCCGGCAGAGGGAGTGGGCGGCCGTTCTGTACGGTATCGGGCTGGCGTTGACCTTCGACGAATTCGGCATGTGGCTGCACCTGGGGGGCGGGTACTGGCAGCGGGCAAGCTTCGACGCGATCACGGTTGTCGGCGGATTCTTGGCGCTGCTGGCGTTCGGGCCGTCGCTCAGGGAAATCCGCGGGCAGCATGTCGTCACGACCATAATCCTGTTGTTATTGGGGGCGACGTTCTTCGCCCTCTTGCTCAGGACCGTCAACAAATACGGAGATGATGTCAAGCCACGCCCGGGGATCCAGGGCGCGACTCAGAGCCAGAGGGAGGCTGCCTCGCGGATATCGGCGCGGTCGGTGAGGGTGATCGCGTTGCGGACGCAGACGGTCCGGCAGATGCCGCAGCCGTAGCATTTTTGGGCGTCGATCCCGGCCTTGTCTTTCTTCTTGCGCGGCTTGAAGGCTTTGAACGAACACAGCTTGACGCATTGCCCGCAGCCGCTGCATCGGTCGGCGTCGACGCGGGCCACATACTCCCCCCGGAAGAACACCGGCGTCTTGTGGGTCACCGTCGTCTTCAAGGCATAGCAGGCCGGCAAGGAGCAGTTGCAGATCCCGGCCAGGAACGGCGTCACGAATGTCCAGACGGTATGGCAGTTGCCCTCCCGCTCGGTCTCCCGGATCCTGGCCAGAGCTTCTTCCTTGGGCATCGATTCGAGCCCGGCCGTGTGAGGCCCGACGAGGTAGGACGCGTCGATCTCCCTCAAGAGCCTGGCGATGCCGCCGCCGTTCGGCCCCATGCTGACGCCGAAGCAGTACCGCTGCTCTTTGCCGGCCGATACGTGCCGGCAGAGGCAGGAGAGGCGCACGACAGATGTCGTCAGGGCCAGGATGCGCTCGATGTCCTCGATGGGCACGACCTGCCCGAAGTGCTTGACCTGCTGTTTGGCCGTGATCTTTCTGCGCAGGCCCTTCCAGAGGAAATCGGGCATCACGTCGAGGGCGGTCAGGCCCCTCTCCCCCTTCGCCAGATGGCCGGGGTTCTCGAAGAACCGAGTGATGAAGCGCTGCCGTCTCAGGTCGCTGAGCAGGTCCTCGGCATAGTTATTGGCGTTGAGGTACCACTTCTTCCCCTCGCCGTGCTGGTGGCAGAATTCGCACATTCCGGATGCTATGGTGTCATACCCTCCTCCGGCTGTCAAACGGGCACGGGAGGCGCCCCACGCGATTCCCGACCAAAACAAACATAAAAAACAGGGCTTTTGCACGGAAAACGGCCTGCCTTAAGATTGGGCTCGCTCTTTTTCCTGTTCTGCCGTAAGCGGCGTTGCGGCTCCCCCCCAAGAGCCCTCAAAGGCGATTCATCCGTATAGGGAGGTTACCCTGCTTGTCGGAGCCGAAAAATGTGAAAACCTGTCCGGATTCGGAAATAATCCAAGGAGAAAGGGGGAAATCCGCCGAGGATCAAAATAACGGCAAAAGAAGAAAAGCGCTTGACAAGCAGTGTTTCATACACTATAGTATATTACACAACATAGTGAGACACACATCATGCCCGACAAAACGCAAAACGAACCCGACATCGGCAGCCTTGTAACGGAGATGAACCGGGGGTTCCTCCACATCCTCGTCCTGGCCCTTCTCGAAAAGGACATGTACGGCTATGCCATGGCCAAGCACATCGAGACCCTGGGCTACAAGGTCGAGGAGAACACCCTCTATCCCCTTCTCCGCCGGCTCGAGAAGAACGGCTGGATCGCGTCGAAATGGGACCTGACCGAGGATAGGCCCCGCAAATTCTACGCCATCACCCGGGAAGGCCGGACCTTGCGCGCCGGCCTTCTCGATGTCTGGAAGAACCAGAACCGCGTCCTCGATGAGATCACCAAGGAGATTTCCCATGTCTGACAAGCTCGAAGCTTATCTCGAAGAGATCAGCCACTTCCTTTCCGGCCGGGCCGAACGGGAAGAGATCCTGTCCGAGATCCGCAGCCACATCACCGAGAAGGCCGCCGAGGGCCCCGGCGAGTTCACCGACGCCGCCATCGAAAAGGCCATCGCCGGCTTCGGCCCGGCCCGCAAGGTCGCCGAAAGATATCTCGACGAAAGCCGGCCGATCATCGCCCCGGCCTACAAGCGCTTCCTCGTCCGCTACACCTCGCTCCTCTTCACCCTCCACGCCGCGCTGACCGTTCTCGCCGTCTTCCTGAAGAAGGAGCTCGTCCTCTTCCCCCTCCTCTACATTCCCCGCCTCAGCCTCATCGACGCGCTGATATACCTGCCCGCGGCCTTCCTCACCGACCTCGGTGCGGTCGCTCTCATCCTCTATTTCATCACCCAGAGCGGCAAGGACATCAAGCTCCCCTGGCCCAAGTTCGGGATCGACCTCGACGAGTTCAAGCCCCCGGCCAAGAGCTTCTGGCTGAGCCGCGTCGCGACGGCGGTCGGGGCGGTCATCATGCTGGCCGTCACCGACTTCGCGCTCTATCTCTTCGCCAAGCACCAGACCATCTTCTTTATCAACCTGGACTGGGACAACCTGCGGCCGCTCTTCATGCCGGGCCCCGGCCGTCGCATCTCCCTCATCGTCATCGCCATGTTCGCCGTCTCGACCATGGCGCTCCTCGTCAAGCTTGTCACCCGCTCGCGCTGGGTCGAAGTCGTTTCGAACACGGTCTCGCTCGCCCTTATCGGCCTGATCCTGACCCAGCCCCTCGACAATCTCTTCGTCGCCGAGATCGCCGAGAAGCTTCAGAAGCACCCGCCCAAGGTCGCATCGTGGGCGAAGAACACGATCCTCATCACGCTCCTCTTCATCGCCCTGATAATCGCCGTCGACCTGGTCAAGAACATCGTCGCTGTCAGCCGGAAGAAGCTCATACATGTTGAACATATAAAATAATTTACGCCTTCGGCAGGGAGCTTGTTTGTGGTATAATTAAAGCCAGGAATTGTGTTCTCATGATCAAGAATTCAGAGAAGCTCCAGGCTTTCGAGGCCGCCCGGATCAGTGCCAAGAAGGTCGACGTCGAGCAAAATCTCCGGATCCTCGATGCCTTATACGAAGAAGCCTTGATGCTTGGAGCGCTGCCGCCTAAGGACCCCCTGGAAGGGATCGAGGTCAAGATCCGGATCGCCAAGGCGGTGAACCTTGTTCAAAGATCTGATTAAGAGGATCGCCGGGGAGCTTTCGAGCCGCAAGATCCCCTACATGATCATCGGCGGGCAGGCCGTCCTCCGTTACGGCGAACCCCGGCTCACCAAGGATATCGACATCACCCTGGGGGTTGGGATCGAAAAGCTTCCGGTCATCAAGGATACCGTAATGGCTTTGGGATTGACGATCGAACCCGCCGATATCGATACATTCGTAGAAGATACGATGGTCCTCCCCGCCTCGGACTCGAATAGCGGGATCCGCGTCGATTTCATCTTTTCATTCTCCCCTTTTGAGAGGGCCGCTATTGAGCGAGCCCTTGAAGTGAACTATGACGGAATTCCCGTGCGATTCGCGTCCCTCGAAGATCTCGTCATTCACAAGATGGTCGCGGGAAGACCAAGGGACATCGAGGATGTCAGATCGATTCTTCTAAAGAATCCCGCATATGACAAAGATCATATAAGAAATTGGCTGGCCGATTTCGACAAGGCACTTGACGGGAACTGCGTCGTCAAGTTCGACGAAATCGCGCAAGGAATCGCCCGAGAGACCGGCAAAACACTGGCCCGTCTCGGTGGGACAGCCAAGGAACTCCGCTCGGTCCGCCGCAGGAGAAGCAGTTCCTGAAATGGGCCTCAGCCGACTCCTCGAATCCCATATGGAGCGGTGTACTGCCCCGATTTACGGCAGGAACTGGGACGCGTCGGAGGCGATCGACGAATCGAGGTAGAAGGACAGGGCCCGGGCGACCGTGAAGACGACGAAGCCCATGACGATGACGGCCAGCGCGACGAGGGCGATGGCCTTGGTGTTCGAGACTTTCTTGGCCAAGCCCTGAGGCGCGAGCACGTCCCAGAGCGATTTCCCGACGAACCCGATCATGATCATCAGCCCGACGAAGAGCCGGTAGCCGTTGATCCGGCCGTTGGCCTCGGTCGCTTCGGTGAGACGGAAGAAAGGCGAGACGAGCCAGACCGCGAAGATCAAAACGAGCGCCGTCAGGGCGATGACCAGCGTCTTCTTCGGGTCAAGTTTCAGCTTCACCGATCGTTCCTCCGCATCCTATTAGACGGGGGGAGCCCGGAAATCTTCCAACGGGGGAAAGCACCGGTCCTACAGGTCGCTGTACTTTTCGAGCTTCTCGGCATACTTGCGCTCTTCGAGCCGCAGGATCTCGATGAAGCGGGGATCGTCCCTCAGCTTGTCATAGAAGTGATCGCGCGTATTGTTGAGGAAGGGGAAGTAGTAGAGGTAGTCGAAGACGTCCTCGAAGCTCCGATCGATGCCCGATTCGATCGTCGCGACCGCCTCGTCGAGCATGCCGAGCGCCGCGAAGACCCGCGACCGGTAATACGTGCCCCTGGTCGGGCGGCCCGCATCCCGGACCGCCTCGATCGCGGCCAGGGCGGACTCCTTGTCCCCGCGCGCGGCCGCGGCCAGGCCGTTCACCAGACCGATGTAGGGGGCACCCGGCTCGAGGATCTCGGCCGTCGCCAGATCGGTCGCCGCCGCGTCGTACCGCTTCAACAGGATGAGCACCCGGGCCCGGTAGCAGCGCGGCCGGAAGTCGGCCGGTTCGAGCTCGATCATCTTGTCGAAATCGTCAAGCGCCGACTCATAAAGCCCCATCTGCTCATAGGTCCAGGCCCGGAGCAGGAAGACGTCCGCCGTTGTTCCCCCGGCCTTGATGACCCTCGTGAAGTACTCTGCGGCCCTCTCCAGCATCCCGATGCTCCGGAGGAAGGCCCCGGTCTCGAGCAGGACGTGAAGGCTCGACGGATCGAGCGTCACGGCTTTCTTGAGGAACGCGTAGGCCTGATCGTTGTCGCGCTTGAAATAGCTGACCCAGGCCAGGCCGACATGGGTCTCGGCCCGGTCCGGGGCCATCTCGTAGGCCCGGCGGTAGTTCTCCTCCATGAGCCGCAGGACCTCCGGGCTCGAGTCCTCGTAGGCGAACCGGTGCTGAAAGGCGTCGCCCAGGCCGATATAGGCCAGCGGGCAGCCGGGGTCGGCTTCGCGGGCCTGGTCGAAGAGGCCGATGATCTTCACGAGGTCGGCCGGATCGAGAGATACCGCATATCTGCGCTCGACCGCCCGGGCCGTTTCGTAGAAACGGGTGGCTTGCACCGAACAGGACGCCAAGGCCTCTGGCCCGGCCGAAGTGGGAACGCCGAAAGCCCGTCGGACGCCGTCGGCGACGCGGTCCTCGAGGACCGCGATCTCGGCCTCCGTCCCGGGCACCCGGCCCGTCTTGATGGGCTCGGCGGCACCGCGTCCGCGGAGCTCGTAATCGATGCGGATCTTCGACCCGGAGCGGGCGAGACGGCCGATGAGGAACCAGTCCGCCCCGGTCCTGGCCGAGACGGCGGCGAGGTCCTCGGACGTGAGGGAAGCGCCCGTCCCGCGGCCGAGCTTGCGCAGCGCGTCGGCCACAGCGTCGAAGCTGTAGACGGTCAGGAGCTCGGAGCTCCGCTGGAGGTCGCGAACCAGATGGTCGGGGAGGGACTCCCGGAGATAGTCGAGGCCTTCGTCACCCGTGCCATTGACGAAGGGCATGACGGCGAGCGTCGGCCGGCTGCCGCTCGGCACGAAGTGGGGGCGGCCATTGCTGATCGTTCGCCAGCCGAGGACGGCGATGACGGTGAACGCCGTGAAGGCGAGCAGGGCGTACCAGCGGCGGAGGGGGGAAACGGATCGAACGACGGGGGACTCGGCGGATGGGGCGCTGGGCGGAGGGCCAGGGGAGGCGGCGGGATCGCGCTCGTGGAGCCTCGTCTCCAACCACCAATCGATCTCGTCCCTGTAAGCGAGAACGCGGGCCTTGCGCGAGCCGTTGAGACGGTGGATGGGAAGACCGAGGTGCTCCTCCCAGCGCCGGCAGGTGCGGACGTCACGCCCGAGGTAGGCGGCGATCTCCTTCCAGGACTGAAGGACCTCGCGCGCGCTCATCGCCATTTCCCCGAGGGTGAAGATCGCTTTTGCTAAGCCATAAATTATTCATAAGAAAAGGGCTTTGTCAAGCGGAGGCCTGGAGGAGGCCCGCCCCCTTGTGAATTATCGTCGCCGGAGTAAGATGGGGGGCCATGGCCCATCTTGGGGACATCAGGAGGCAGAAATGAGCAACGCGTTGAGAGCGCACGTCAGGAATATCTGCGGAATGCTGATGGTGGCGGCCCTGTCTTTGGCCGCCGCCTCCCCTGCCCGCCCCGCGGCCGACGAGACGACCGACAAGGTCGACAAGCTCTTCGCCGCCTGGGACAAGACGACGACGCCCGGGGCGGCCTTGGCCGTGATCAAGGACGGCAAGATCGTCTACGAGCGCGGCTACGGCATGGCCAAGCTCGAGGACGGCATCGTCAACACGCCGGACAGAGTCTTCGACATCGGCTCGGTCTCGAAGCAGTTCACGGCGACGTGCGTGGCCATGCTCGTCCGGGAGGGCAAGGTCGGGCTCGAAGACGACATCCGCAAGTACCTGCCGGAGATGCCCGTCTATGAGAAGCCGGTCACGGTCAACCACCTTCTCCATCACACGAGCGGGCTCCGCGACTACAACGCGTTGCTCAGCCTGGCCGGATTCCGGGCGGAGTCGGATTCGCCGACGGTCGAAGAGTCGCTCGAGATCATCCGCCGTCAGAAGAAGCTCAACTACATGCCGGGCGAGGAATATTCGTACACGAACACCGGGTTCTTCCTCCTCAGCCAGATCGTCGAGCGGGTCAGCGGCAAGTCCCTCAACGCGTTCGCTCAGGAGCGGATCTTCAAGCCGCTGGGGATGACGAAGACGCTCTTCCAGGACGACCACACCCAGATCATCAAGGACCGGGCGACGGGATACACCCGAGGTGCCGGCGGCTTCAAGATCAATATGAGCAATTGGGATGAAACCGGCGACGGCAACGTCTACACGACCGTGCGGGACCTCTATCTCTGGGACCAGGCGTTCTATACGGGCGCGCTCGGGAAGGACCTGATGGACATGCTCCAGACGAAGGGCGTGCTCAACTCGGGCCAGGCGATCGATTACGCCTGGGGGCTCGTCGTCAGCGAATACAAAGGCCTCCAGGTCGTCGAGCACGGCGGGGCCTGGGTGGGATTCAGGGCGGCGCTGGTGCGCTTCCCCGAGCAGAGGTTCTCGGTCGTCATCCTGGCCAACCTCGACGATATCGACCCGTCAGGCCTCGCCTTCCGGGTCGCCGACATCTATCTGGCCGGGCAGTTGAAAGAGCCGTCGAAAGAGGAGGCGAAGAAGGAAGGCCAGGAGGAAGCGGCAGGCATGACCGTCCCGAAGGCCGAGCTCGAGGCCCTGTTGGGCAATTGGCAGGATGACCGCTTCGGCCTTTGGCTGACGATGACGCTGAAGGAGAGTCAGCTCATGGCGGCCATGGGCGCCCGGAATTTTGCCCTCAAGCCGGCCGCGCCGGGGAGGTTCGTGGTCCCGGGAAGGGCGGACATCGGGATCGAATTCAAAGCGGCGGAGAAGGGGAAGCCGGCGACGGCGCATATGACCGTCGGCAAGACGCAAGAGTATCGCTTCGCCAAGGCGGCCCCGCTCAAGGCGATGAGCGCAGCCGATTTAGCCGGGTACGCAGGGATCTATAAGAGCGAAGAGCTCCTCGACGCCAAGTACCTGATCAGCATCGACAAGGACAAGCTGGTGGTCAAGACGAGGGACACGCCGCGGGCCGAGCTCAAGGCCATGGCCCCGGATAAGTTCACGGTTCCCGGCTTCGGGCTCAACGTCGAGTTCTTGCGCGGCAAGGGCGGACGCGTGAGCGGCTTCACCGTCAGCGTCGGTCGTGCGGCGGGGATAGCCTTCGGCAAGGACCTTCGCTGAATCCGTGCCTCGGACCCGTTGTTCGCGTGCCTTACTTGGGCTTTGCGCTCAGCAGCAGCCGGATCTGGTGCAGCTGCATCGCGATCGAGAAGAGCAGACCGATGGCCGCGTATTCGAGGAGCCGGCTGGGTTCCGGTATCCCCTTGAACAGCGTATACTTCATGAGATTCGCGATCTTCTCGATCACCGCCATGATCGCGACGACGAAAGCCCCATAAAAGAAGGCGCGCCGAATGATGCTTTCCATGTTTTTCATCTTGATCCCCTAGTCGCGACCGATCATCCGGACCTGCTTCGAAAGATAGTTGTCCTTCACGTTGTAGTGGGCCATCCTGATGATCCCCGCGTCGTCCTGGAACCAGAGCTGGACCAGATCGGCGATGCCCGGGCTGCTGCTGACGGACACAAGCTTCCCCCACGCGGCGGGAATGGAGTCTGTGCGCGTCAGGGTCTGCAGAACCAGCGGCTGTTCGCCCGGCCCCGGTGCGCCCAGCCGGGTGCAAGAGGCTCCGGCAAACAGGACCACACACACGCCAAGACATGCCAAGAAGCGACGAGACATGCTCCCCTCCTTTCTGTCCCCTTAGCAGAGAGGACAGGACTATCGTCTATTTATGACATGATGGGTCCCCCGGACGTGGAGGGACTTCTTCGCCCCAGGTGTCCTGATCCTTGGGCTAAGGATAATCGACAAGATCCAGAAAGTCCAGTCTTTTTGCCAAGGTCGTTCCACAGACACTTCAAACACCTTGAGAATCGCCCGCCAACGGGCTATAAATGAGGAGGCCCAAAATGGAGCCCTCTACAGGAGTCAGAATGGCCACAATAACGATGCTCGGGACGGGGCTGATCGGAGCGTTCTACACCCGGACGCTCCACGGCCTGAGGAGCCGCGACCGGGTGGTCAACGTCTATTCACGGTCGCCGGAAAGGGCCAAGGCATTCGCCGCGGAGCAGGGAATCGAGAGATGGACATCGGACATGCGGGATGCCATCCAGAATTCCGATTCGGAGATCGTCGTCGTCGGCCTCCCCAACGATATGCACCGAGAGGCGGTCAAGCTGGCCGCCGCGGCCGGAAAAGCCGTCCTGTGCACGAAGCCGCTCGGCCGGACAGCCGCAGAGGCGCTTGAGATGCTCGAAACCGTGGAGAAGGCCGGTGTCTTCGCCGGATATCTCGAGGATCTCGTCTACACGCCGAAAACCATCAAGGCCCTCGCATCGACGCGCCATGGCGCTATGGGCCGTATCTTATGGACGCGCTCGCGCGAGACCCATCCCGGGCCCCACAGCGCCTGGTTCTGGGATGCAAAGCGATCAGGCGGGGGCGCGATCATCGATATGGGCTGTCATTGCATCGAGATCGGCCGGTCGTTCATCGGCAAGGACAAACGGCCGCTCCGGGCTTTTTGCTGGGGCGCGACCCAGGTCCACCCGATCAAGGCCGAGGACCACGCCATCGGCCTCGTCGAGTACGAGGGCGGCGCGATCAGCCAGTTCGAAGTGAGCTGGACCTTCAGGGGCGGGATGGATCTGAGAGACGAAGTGAGCGGGACCGAAGGCACGATCCGGCTGGATCACTTTCTGCGCACGGGCTTCGAAATGTTCACGGCCGCGGGCGAGAGCGGATATGTGGCGGAAAAGGCCGAGGGTCAGATCGGCTGGCTCTTCCCGGTCGGTGACGAGGCCCATGAGCTCGGCTATGTCCACATGTTCCAGGACATGCTCGATGCGCGGGAGGCCGGGAGGGCGCCGGTGGAGACGTTCTACGACGGGTATGTCGTCAACGCCGTTATCGACTCCTGCTACAAGTCGATGAAGTCGGGCCGCTGGGAGCCCGTGGAGATCGAAGGCTGGCAAACCGGCGCCGGGACGGCGCTCAAGGCGGGGCGGCAAAAGGAGTCCGCGATGAAGGCGGCGAAGGGGCGAAAAGGAGTCGGCGCCACCCTGGTGAAGGGCCCGGGAAAGGCCTCTGGGAGGCTCCAGGAGGCCAAATCTGGGGCAAACAAGGGGGAAGGGACGGGGAAGGCCGAAAAACGGGGCTTTTCAGTTATAAAGACCGAGCGCCTCCCCGACGGCCGGACGAAGCGGATCCTGAAGGACAAGGCCACCGGCCGCATCGTCGAAAGGATCGAGTGAATCTTGATGAAAGCCTATCCGCTCAGTAGAAAGTCGGTCTCTATCACATGCGCTCTTTTCGCCGTGGCCCTAGCGGCCGATCTCTGGGCTGCCCCTCGATCCGCTCAAGATTTCCCCGGCCGCCCCGGCATTTCTCTCGACGCCTCCAAGACCCCAGCGCTTGTCGCTCGCCGTGCCAAGTTGATGGAGATCCATAAGGACGCCGTCATCATTATCCCGTCCCAATATATGGGCCGTAACGGGATGCAGGACAATCTCAATTTCCTCTACCTCGCGGGACTGAAGGAGGCCGAGGCCGTCCTCGTCCTCGATCCGGGCGGGAACCCCCGCGAGACCATCTTCCGGCGCACTGCAGGCGGCACCGGGCCCAGGGTCGCGATGGGCGGAGCGGGCGGCCAGGAAGCGATAGTCGTGACGGGAGCGCGGAGAGATCAGCCGTTGGTTCAGGACGCTGCTGGACCTGATAAGGGACTCGTCGAGAAACCCAATACGCAACTCTCATCGGCCCTTTTCGGAGTATTCAGGTCAGGCCGGGTCAAACGCGCCTTTCTTCCTTTTTCCGACTTTGGTTTTCTGACGCGGACGTTCGGATCGTCGGGAATCCCCGCTCCCCTCTCGCAATCCGAGGCGCTTCTCAATATCGACCCGACGCTCTCCGAGATGCGCCTGACTAAGGACGCCGAGGAGATCGTTGCCCTGCGCGAGGCCATCGATCTCACGGCCGAAGCCCTCAACGAGGCGTTCCGCGCCGCCGAGCCCGGGATGCGCGAGGTCGACCTGGCCGCGATCCTCCGATACTCGTTCGACAAGCGGGAAACGGAAGACTCGTTCCTCCAGGCCGCTTCCGGACCGAACTCGACCAACGTCCACTTCGGGGCGACGGCCCGTCACCTCGAGACGGACGATCTCATCGTCTTCGACGTCGGAGCCTGGATCCGCGGCTACACGTCTGATATAAGCCGGACGATCCCGGCACGCGGCCGCTTCACGAAGGAGCAACGGGCGCTCTATGCTCTCGTCCTCGAAGCCGAGAAAGCCGGCTGCGCTAAGCTCATCCCCGGCGTCACCTTTAAAGCCGTCCAGACCGAGGTCGAGGACATCCTCATGGCCGGGTTGGAGAAGCTGGGCCTCGTCACCGATGTCAAGAGCCCATGGCAGAGGCGCCTCTACATCCAGCATGGATTCGGCCACGGCATCGGGCTCGACGTCCACGACGTCTGGAACTGGCACAGTCCCCGCCTCGACAAGGTCGTCATGGCCCCGGGCATGGTCATGACCATGGAGCCGGGGCTGTATTTCCCCGAAGTGAGGTTCGACGCGTTCCTCGATGCGCTCGAGGGCAAGGTCCCGGACGCGGAGCTCGCGGCCTTCCGGGAGAAGGCCGGGCCGGTCTACAAGAAATACGTGGGGATGGGCGTTCGCATCGAAGACGACGTGCTGATCACAGACACTGGGAACGAGATCCTATCGGGCCGCGTCCCCAAGGAGATCGCCGACATCGAGAAGCTGATGCGGGAGAAGAGCCCGCATAACCTCTTGAAATAGACAAGCAAGCGCTAAATTCTATTTCCCCGCAGGGCCGGGATCATCGGAGGCGGTAGGACGAACCGTCCTCAAGGCGGGGAAAGAAAAACCGGAAAACTAAAGCGCGCCAAAGGGGCGCGGGCAGCGCCCCCTTGGTGCGCGAACTCTCACTTCAGATCAGTCGCGGTGCGGCACGCAGAGCAGGCCGTTATTATACTGGTCGAGCAGGTAATAGAGCGGCTCGCCCGTCCGCCACGGCGAAGCGGGTCCGCCGGCGGCCACGCCGCTTCCGACGGGATGGGCGAACATCCAAGCGTCCGCGGCGGCGATCGTCGCGGCGATGTTGACGCCGCCCGGGCAAACCGTCGCGCAACCGATCGCGGCGTTGAGCTTTGCGGCGACCAGAGCGGCGAACATCGTATAGGTCTTGTCCCCGGCCACGGGCATCTGCATCAAGAGGATGGCATCTTCCTTATCATAAGGGATACCGCCGATAACAAGCTCAAATGCCGACGGCCAGGCCTCGGGATGGTTCATCCAGTATCCGGGCGTACCGGTCCCCGGGCAATCTCCAGGGGGGGTAAACTCGAAGATGAACCGGAGCAGGCTGTACTTATTATTGCTGCCCCAAAAACGGGTCAGAAGCTCTGGATCGATGCCAAAATTTTGGTCGAAATGCTGTTGGCTGACCCATGTATCGACAACTTGTTCCGCGGGCCCCGCCGGACGCTGAATGGTCACGTAGGTCAGGCTCCCGCCGGGAGGGGTGAAGCCAATGACCAGGTAGGGCCTAAGGGTCGGGTCCGTAACATAATCGCTGCTCCAATAGAGGGTCCAAGTGCCGTCACCTCCCTCCGCGGGTTCGGTCATCACGATCCCGTAGTTCGGGTAGATGCCGGCGGCCCAAGCCTGAACCAGACTCGTAATATTAACCGTTTTCCAGCCGACGGCGTCCGCCGTGAACCCTCCCTCCGAGGCCGCAGCAAAGCTGTTTGCGAAAGAGTTATAAGTCACGACGGTCTCGGCCCATTCAGCGGTGATCCGATGCACGGTCACCACCCGGTTGTTTGGCGCGCTAATATAAACGTGCAAAAAGGCCGAATTGATCACCGACCCCTGCGGGATGGTGACCTGCGCCGAGAGCGGCTGGACCGCAAACCCGACGATAAGCGCCGCCAAGAACAGGAAGCCACAAAGCTTCGTCACCCTCTTGTTGTCCATCGATATCCTCCCTCAATGAATTTGACCTTCATTTGGAAAAAGCGATACTTGAGAAGAGCTCCCGGGTCATTATTACGCCTGCAAAGGCCAAGAGTCCGACCGTCTGGACTGCCCGACATCATCATCATCATCTTTCCCTATGAAACCTGAATAATCAATAGCGCGTTCTGTCATCGTTGTCAAGTATCTCCGGTCACCTCACTTGGCTAATCTGTCCTATATCTGAACACTTTTCCCAGAGAATTTGTTTTTATATTTTTGGCCGCGCTGGGGGGCTTCACCCCATATTCGCGGGAGACTTGACGACGCCGCGGACCCTAGCGCGGAGGAGCCAACGAGATGAGGGCCCTGAGCGTGCGGAATCCCTGGATATAATCATCCGCCGTGAAGCTTAAAGTCCGGGCGTCCACCCGCTTGGCGCTTGGCAGCAGCATCGCCCCCATATCGGCCTGGGCCGAGACGTGATATCCGAGCTCGAAGGTATACGGCGCCGCTATCTTGAACGGCTTCGCGCGGCCGAGCTTGGCCAGGGCCTCTTTGACTCCGGCCTTGATCATCCGGCGGGCCTCGGCCATCGGAACGAGCTGGGCCGCGAGCCGGCCGTAGGCTTCTTTGACCTGGACAGTCGTAACGTCCTGGCCCAGGACATCGCTTGTCTGCCGGCATACCGCCGCATCCCCGCTGACGAGGACCACGGGCACGCCGTAATAACCGGCGATCGCCGCATTGAGCCCGAGCTCGGGCAGCTCGAGACCGTTGACCTTGATGGCCCGGACGACGCTCCCCGATATCGTATGGTCGAGGATGGCATTCTCCGTGCCCGCCTTGGCGTGATACCCGATGAACAGGCAGGCCTGGAACGACGAGTCGATGCCCTGCATCATCGATAGCGGCTTCGGTGTGCCGCTGATGAGGATGGCTTTCGGGTGGAGGTCGTCGGGATCGATGTTGCGCATGGAGCCGTGGGAATCGTTGACGACGACTTCGGTGGCGCCCGCTTCGAGCGCCCCTTCGACCGCGGCGTTGACGTCCTGGGCCATCCACTTCCGGCCGGAGGCATATTCCGCCGTGCCCGGGGACGTCTGGTCTCCGTGGACGATCCCCGAGATGCCTTCCATATCGACGGAGATGAAGACCTTGAGGCCGGCCTTTTGCTGGCCTCCCGCCAAGAGAAAACCGAACGAAAGGACGGCGATAGCGCCCAACGCCGCGAGCGTTCTTTTCATCGGGACCTCCAACGTCCAGACATCATTATCGGCCTTGGAAACGCCGGGTGCCGTTTCTGCCGGCTCGTATCCATCGGATCATCGGCTTATTCGGATTTCTGCGGCCCGGCGCCGCTGTAAGGGGCCTTCCGCCCTTGGCATCTCGGCCGGTCACAGAGCTGGCACGCCACGAATCCCTCTTCCGACGGGAAGAGGATCCCGGAGATGGACTTGCGCGGGACCATGAGCAGGCTGTCGGTCAGGCGTACGCCGACCGTCCGCTCCGTATCGCCGAGGATCGAAAAGAGCTTGGTCTGCTCGGTGATGGGCCAATCTTCGAGCGAGCCAGGGCTCATGTTGGAGAGCGGGCCGACGCCGTAGCGCTTTTCGAGCCTCAAGGCCAGCCAAGCGGCGGCTTTCTCCAGGGCGATATTCGCCATCTCCTCGAGATAATATTGCCTGAGGAGGTCGCCCTGAGAGACGGCGGCCCGCTCGAGCTCCGGACCGACGGTGATGACGTAGGGGAAGACCTTGTTGGCCTTTTCCAGATTCTGCCTCAAGACCGGGCTCTCGAACGTGACGCCGGCCACCTCGACCGTTCTCTCCCCCTTCGTCCCGACGAAGCCAACGGTCATGACGCCCCGCGGCTTGATGAGCCCTTCGGCAAACGCGATGAGCCCGTCCAGGCTCTCGAACCCCGCTTTCATGGGGTCAAACCGCAGCCGTGCGGCGATCTCATTAACGTCGAGTGTCACGGGGATGGGGCCGGTCGTTTCCATGGCCCCCATGATTACCCCGAATCGCCTTTCGAATCAAGCGATACGGCACGATCCTCCGTTCCCGCGGACGCCCTGATGAATCCCGCACGGCGAGCCCGCCGTCAAGGCCGGCGCTATTGACTTGCCCGTAGGTCAATGCTATCACTTGGATTCACCCGATCGGAGATAGGATCAAGAGGAGGCGGACCATGGCTTTTTCCAAGGAGATCCTCAAGATTGACTGCCCAGCCGAAACTGGAAGGATCGTCTCCTTCATCAGGGAACAGCTCCGGTCCATGCATAGAAAGGGGATCGTCATCGGCTTGAGCGGCGGCGTCGATTCCGCGCTGTCCGCCGCGTTGTCCGTCAGCGCCGTCGGCAAGGACAAGGTGTTGGCCCTGCTCCTTCCGGACAAGGAATCGAGCCCTCAAAGCGCCGAATTCGCCAGGAAGCAGGCGGCTCTTCTGGGCATCGAGGCTCTCACCGTCGACATCACCCCCGTCTTGACGGCCTTCGGGACTTACGCCAAACGGGATGCCGTCGCCAAGGCCATCTATCCCGATTTCGGCGATGGGCATAAGCTGAAGATCACCCTGCCCTCGGACGTCCTGAACAAGGACGGGTACAACTTCTTCACCCTGACCGTGATCGATCCCCAGGGGGCCGTGAAAACGACGCGGCTCAACAACGATCAGGCGCAGGGGATCATCGCCGCTACGTGCACCAAGCACAGGACGCGCATGATGGCCCAGTATTACCACGCCGAGAAGGACAACTATCTGGTTTGCGGGACGACCAACAAGAGCGAGGCCCTCCAGGGGCTTTTCGTCAAATACGGGGACGGCGGGGTGGACATCGAGCCCATCGCTCACCTCTTCAAGAATCAGGTCTTTCAGCTGGCCGAACACCTGGGCGTGATACCCGAGATCCTCCAACGGGCTCCCTGCCCGGACACATACAGCGCGCCCGTCACGGACGAGGAGTGGTTCTTCCGCATGCCTTTCAAAACGCTGGACCTGTTGCTTTATGCTTGGGAGAAAAAGGTGAATGTCCCCGAAGTCTGCCAAGTCATGGAGCTGACCGAGGCCCAGGTCAAGAGGGCGTTCCGTGACTTTACGAGCAAGTACAATACGACCGAGCACCTGAGGCGGTTCCCCCCCTCGTTGACGTCGGAAAAGGACGCCGGAGATCCGTATTGAAGGTCCGGCACGGTTTCATCATCGCCCTCGGCGTCCTCCTTTTCGCGTTCTGCAAGGAGACCGGCATGGAGAATCTGCAAGCCCGGTATTCCCGGCTCGACGAGATATCGGGGGACCGTTGGGGCGCCCTGTCCCAAAAAAGAATCTTTTTCGGTCATAAGTCCGTCGGGGCGAATATCATCGAGGGCATCGAGGAGGTCATCGCCCGGAGGCCCGGGATCAAGCTGAATATCCGCGAGACCGTCGATCCGGCGGATTTCTCGGGCCCGGTCTTCGCCCACTCCGCCATCGGGAGGAACAAGGCCCCGCTTTCGAAGATCGAGGCGTTCCGGGAGATCATGGAAAGCGGGGTCGGCCAGAGGGCCGATATCGCTTTTTTCAAGTTCTGTTTTGTCGACTTCGACCATGAGACCGACATCGACCTGGTCTTCAAGGCCTACGTCGAGCTCGTCGAGGACCTGGAGAAACGCTTCCCGGAACTGAAGATCATCACCTTTACCGTCCCGTTATTGTCGAAGCCCATGGGGTTCATGACCCGCCTGAAGAAGCTCCTGGGAAGGCTGCCCTGGTACGAAGAGGACAACCTGAAAAGGAACCTCTACAATGACAAGGTGAGGGCCCGTTTCGGAGGATCTCTCTTCGACCTGGCCGCGGCCGAATCCCGCATCGACGATACGAAGAAAGCCACGTTCAAAGAGAACGGGAAGGAATACGAATTGCTCTATCACGCCTACACCGAAGACGGCGGGCATCTGAACTCGCTGGGACGGCAGGTCGTCGCCGTCGAGCTCCTGCGGACACTGTCGGACATCATGGGCAAGACGCCCTGAGCGCCATTGACTGCCTGCGCCCATTTGATATATTGAGATGACTTCGGGACCCGACAGCGGGGATCGGGTCATTATCCGGCAGGGAGTGTCAGATGTCCTTTTCTAAGAACGACATACGGATCGACGCGGCAGCCGAGGCCGAACGCATCATCGCCGGCATGCGCCGGGTCGTGGGCCAGGAGCTCAACAAGCGCGGCGGGGTCATCGGCATCAGCGGGGGGATCGATTCGAGCCTCTGCCTCGCCCTGAGCGCCAAGGCCTTCGGGCCGGAACGGGTGCTGGGCATCACGATGCCCGAATCCGATTCCAATCCCATCAGCGCGGTCCTGGCCAGAAAGCTCGCTCGCCAATACGGCGTCCCCTATATCGTCGAGGACATGACCGCGGCCCTGGCAGGCTTCGGGACCTACCGACGCCGGGATGAGGCGATGAGGAACGTCTTTCCGGAATACGATTCGACCTATCGAGCCAAGATCGTGCTGCCCTCTGCCCTTGGGGCCAAAGACCAGCTGAACGTCTTCCGGCTGATGATCATCTCGCCTGAAGGGGAGGAGAAGACCGAGCGGATACCGCTCAAGGAGTACCTCCAGATCGTGGCGGCCTCCAACTTCAAGCAGCGCAGCCGGATGGCCATGCTCTATTACCACGCCGACCGCCTCAATTACGCCGTTATCGGGACCGGCAACAAGAACGAGCACGAGCAGGGTTTCTTCGTCAAGCACGGGGACGGCGGCGCCGACATCAAGCCCATCGCCCACCTGTTCAAGACCCAGGTTTTCCAGCTCGCCGAATATCTCGGCGTCCCCCAGGAGATCCGTGAGCGCACGCCGACGACGGACACCTACAGCGCCGAATGCACACAGGAAGAATTCTTCTTCCGGGTCCCATTCGAGGTCGGGGACCTCGTCTGGTACGCCATGGAAAAGGGAGTTCCCCCGGCGGAGGTTGCGAAGGAGCTCGGCCTCGGAGAGGACCAGGTGCTCAATATCCAGAGCGACATCAGGCGCAAGATCAAGGCCACCGAGTACTTGAGAGCGGAGCCGAAGCATATCGGATAGGACGGCGCGCGTCTCCCCCGAAAGTGACCCATGAGCTATACGAAATTCGTACAAGGCTTCCTCGAGGACTCGGCGGTCCGCTCGCCCGGCAAGAAGGCCCTATACGCGGCCGGGAGTTGGCACACTTACGGCGAGCTGAACGGCCGGGCCAACCGATTGGCCCATCTCCTCTTGGATCGGGGCCTGAAGAGGGGCGACAGGGTGGCCCTCTTCATCGAGAATTCTGCCGAGTATGTCGTTTCTTATTACGCCGTCCTCAAGGCGGGGGGAACGACCGTGGCGCTGAATACCGAGAGCACGGCAGACGATATCGCTTATATTGCCCGGGACTGCGGCGTCCGGTTCTTCATCGCCGGCCACCGGCTCGCGGTGAAGACCCTGATGCCCGGGCCGGCGGGGTTGGCCGTGCCGCTGCCAGCCGTCAGCGGCTCGCTCGAATCCGCCTTCATCTGGAATGGGCCGGCGGGCGCGGCCTCGAGCCTGCTGGGCCGGCCCGCGGTCCCGCTCCCCGAGGCCTTGGACGGCCGGCCCGAAGGCAACCCGGATGCGCATCTGATCGACCTCCACGTCGCCTCCATCGTTTACACCTCCGGGAGCACGGGCAAGCCCCGGGGCGTGGTGCTGACGCACCTGAACATCGTGTCGAACACGCGCTCGATCGTCGATTATCTCGAGCTGACACCGGATGACAGGATCCTGGTCGTTCTGCCATTCCACTACATCTACGGCAAGTCGCTTCTAAACACCCACTTCTTCGTCGGCGGATCGGTCGTCGTGGACAACCGGTTCCTCTACCCCAACGTTGTCCTCCAAACCATGCGGGAACAAGAGGCAACAGGATTCGCCGGGGTGCCATCGACCTACACGATCCTCCTCAGCCGCTCCAACCTCAGGAACTTGAAGTTCCCCGATCTCCGTTATGTGACCCAGGCCGGCGGGGCCATGGCCCCCTCAGTCCAGAAGGAGGTGGCCGAGGCCTTCGCCCCTGCCAGGCTTTTCGTCATGTACGGCGCAACCGAAGCCTCGGCCCGGCTGTCATATCTCCATCCTGACGATCTCCCCCGCAAGTGGGGCTCGATCGGCAAGGCCATCGCCAACGTCGAGCTGTTCGTGGCCGACGAAGGCGGCACTCCCCTGTCCGCCGGGCAGGAGGGGGAGATCGTCGCCCGCGGCTCCAACATCATGTCCGGCTACTGGAACCATCCGGAGGAGACGGAGAAGGTCCTCAAGAACGGTCTTTACTTCACAGGGGACATCGGCCGGACTGACGGCGAAGGCTTTCTTTATGTCGTCGGCCGGACCAAGGACATGATCAAGATCGGCGGAAACCGTGTCAGCGCCAAAGAGATCGAGGAGGCGCTCCACGAACACCCGGCGATCATCGAAGCCGCCGTCATCGGCGTGCCGGACGATGTCCTGGGTGAGGCCCCCAAGGCGTTCCTCGTCGTCAAGCCGGGGGTCTCCACGGGGCTTCTCGGCGAGCTGCCGGCGTTCCTGCAGCAGCGGCTGGCGGTATACAAGATCCCGAAGCTTTACGAGGTCCGGGATTTCCTGCCCAAGAACGAATCGGGCAAGATCCTCAAGCGCAAGCTGATCTAGCCTGGCCTTCGCCGCCCTCGGGCCGGGCGGGGCCACAGATGACGACCCGCAGGCCCTCGATTTCAGCTCAATCCACCGGACCTAAAAGAGATCGCCCACTCGGCCCGAGCTCAGGTACGAGTTCCATCGGGCTTCGGCCGGGATGCTGGTGACCAGGCCGCTGACATCGGGCCCGATCGGAGGCCACTGGAGCGTGCCGAAGTAACTGGGCTTCGAAGAGTACTTGAGGCTGTCGGGAAGCGTGTGCGAGGAAATACCGCTGTCCCAGATGGGGGCCTTATTGTAGTAGTCATAGTTGCCGTGCCGGATCAGCGTCGTCAGAACCTTCGAGTCGGGGTATGATCCGCCCGGCGGGGTGTATCCCGTCAATGTGGTTTCCGCGGTCAGGCTCCCGCTCCCCATGTTAGGATATCCCAAAACCCACAGATATCCCTGCGATCTGTCCAATCCCCCCGTGTAGTATCCCGTCCCCGTCTGCTTGGAGGCCTGATAATAGGTCGGGTTCCAAGACGAGTCGCCGACGACATTCCCGACGGCATTGAAGTAGTAGCTCGTGCGGCCGAAGTCCATGATGCGCCGGTCGAGCGTGTAGGAGGGGTGCTTGCCGTGGATGTGGTTGCGGTAGAGCGTCTGGTGCGAGGCCGAACCGTGGTAGGCATCGTTCTGCCACCGCTCCGTCTTGTTCCCTTCCCAGAGGTTCATGATGCTATGCGGGCCGTGGTTGCAGTTGAAGCCGGGATTCTGCCAGGCGAAGCCGGCGCGGCCCATGCCCCAGATGAAATTGTAGAGGAACGCGCTCGAGTCGTTACCGTTCATGATGGTCATGTATGCCATACGGTAGCCGATACAATCCTCGACGAGGATGTTGGAAACGGCGTACTGCGAATAGATGCCATAACCGTCGCTCTGATTGGGAAAACCGTCGGCGTCGTGGATATAGCACCGCCGGACCTCGAGCTGGTGGCTGTCCCTCATGAAGATGGCTTCGTTGGCGAAGCCCAGGAGCTCGCAGCCCTTGATCCAGCATCTGTCCGATCCCTGGAAGCGGACGCAAGACGCGGCGTCGACGGTCATGTCCTCGATGCCGAATTGCGAATCGTTTGCGGCGATGGCTTGGGCGCCGGGGCTCTGAGCGTAGACGAACGTATAAGGAAGCGGAGTCGCGAACGTGATCGTGTTTCCCGAGATCGCCGTAATGCGGGAAACGTGACGGAGGTTTCTCGTGCCAGCCCAGTTCCCCGTGCGGGGGAAGACCAGCGTGAGATCGTCATTCTGGTTGATCATGATGAGTCGCCCGACGGCGAATTGGCTTCCCGGGGTTGATGTCAGGGTGACGCTCGTCGATCCCTTTTGGAGCCACGTCCCGTCGGCGATGGCCTGATGTCCGCCGGTGTAGTTGAACGATCCGCCAGTGGATGAGAAGGCCGTTGATCCGCCGGAGTTGATGACCGTCTGCCCCGCCCCGGCTCCGCGCACCGTGACGCCGGATTTCCGGCTGATACTGCTAATGCTATATGTCCCCGCGGACAGGTATACGACTTGGCCCGATGGACAAGCGGCGATGGCCGCGTTGATCTCGGAAAGGCTATTGGAGGGCGTCAGGGTCCTGAAGATGGTCGACCTGTTGGGGATGCCCCCCGGAATGCCGGATGTGCTCCAGTCATAGACCCTGTCGTCCGGCAGGATTTCGGACGTCACCGCCACGGGAACGGTCCGGCTGCTGGTGTCCGAGCCGGAAGAGTTGCTCGCGATCAGCATCACGGCATATGAGCCCTCTGTCGAAAAGACATGGCTGGGATTCTGGGAGGTGCTCGATGCCCCGTCGCCGAAGTCCCACTGCCAGGACGTCGGGCTCCCTGTCGAGGTGTCCGTGAACTGCACGGCCTGCCCCGGCGCGGGCGATGACGGGCTGTAGGAGAACGACGTCGAGATGACCGTCGACGGCGATACCGTCACCGTCTGGCTCGTGTTGTTGGAGCCCGAGGCGTTGGTAACGGTAAGCGTCACGGTCTTCGATCCCGCCGTCGTGTAGCTGTGGCTCGGATTCTGCGCCGTCGAGGTCGTTCCGTCGCCGAAACTCCACGACCATGAGGTCGGGGCACCGGTCGAAGTGTCCGTGAACTGCACGGATTGGCCTACGGTCGGAGAAGCCGGGGCGTAGGTGAACGAAGCCGCCAGCGCCGCCCCCACCGCCACCGTCCGGCTCGTGCTGTTGGAGCCCGAGGCGTTCGTGACAGTCAGGGTCACCGTCTTCGATCCCGCCGTCGTGTAGCCGTGGCTCGGATTCTGCGCCGTCGAGGTCGTGCCGTCGCCGAAACTCCACGACCGTGAGGTCGGGGCACCGGTCGACGTGTCCGTGAACTGCACCGATTGATCCACCGTGGGAGACGCCGGGCTGTAGCTGAACGAGGCCGCCAGCGCGCCCCCGACCGCCACCGTGCGGCTCGTGCTATTGGAGCCCGAGGCGTTCATGATGTTCAGAGACACGGTATAGGATCCCGCGGAGGCGAAAGAATGGGCGGGATTTTGAGAGACGCTGGTCGAGCCATCCCCGAAGTTCCATTGCCAGATCGAGGGGGTCCCGATCGACGTGTCCGTGAACTGCACGGATTGACCCGCCGCCGGAGATGTCGGACTGAAGCTGAACGAGGCCGTCAACGCCGCCAAGACCGTCACCGACCGGCTCGTGCTGTTGGAGCCCGAGGCCCCGGTTGCCGTCAACGTCACGGTCTTCGATCCGGCCGTTGCATAAGCGTGGTTCGGATTCTGCGCGGTGCTTGTCGCCCCGTCGCCGAAATTCCAGAGCCAGGAAGTCGGAGACCCCGCCGAGGTATCCGTGAACTGCACGGATTGACCGGCGGTCGGCGAGGCCGGGCTGTAATTGAAGGAGGCCGCGAGGGCCGCCCCCACGGTGACCGTCCTGGTCGTCGTATTCGATCCGGCGCTGTTGGTGACGGTCAGGGTCACCGTCTTTGGGCCCGCGGTCGTATAGGTGTGGAGGGGATTCTGAAGGCTGGTCGTCCCCCCATCGCCAAAATTCCACAGCCATGAGGTCGGAGACCCGGCCGAAGTGTCGGTGAATTGCATGGATCGATCGACTGTCGGGGAGGTCGGACTATAGCTGAAAGAGGCCGCTAGGGGCGTCCCGATCGAAATGGCCTGGGTCGTTGAGTTCGATCCGTTGCTGTTGGTGACGGTCAGCGTCACATTCTTGGATCCGGCCGCGGTGTAGGTATGGAGGGGATGCTGTGCGGAGCTTGTCCCTCCGTCGCCGAAATTCCAGAGCCACGAGGTCGGAGACCCTGTCGAAGTATCCGTAAACTGAACCGATTGGTTGATCATGGGGAGTGACGGCGTGTGCGTAAATGACGCGGCCAGCACGGCCACGGTCGCCACGGTGAGCGCCCTGCTTCCCTGCCTCGAGCCGGAGCTGTTCCTGGCCACCAACGAAACGGTGTAAGATCCCGACCTCCCGTATGCATGGCTCGGGTTCTTCACGGTGCTCGTCGCCCCGTCACCGAAATTCCATTGCCAGGAAGTCGGCGCTCCCGCCGTCGTATCGGCAAATTGGACCGTCTGTCCTGGGCCGGGGGTCGTAGGACTGAACACGAAGGTCGCGCTCGACGTGTCGGCCATGACGGTCAGAGTCCGGCTCGCTCTTTTGCTGGTCGCGCCGGCAGAGGCGACGAGCGACACTTTCCGGAATCCCGAAGCCGTATAAATATGGGTGGGATTTCGCTCCGTGCTGGTGGTCCCATCCCCGAAGTCCCAAGTCCAGGAAGTCGGAGCGCCAGACGAGGTTTCCGCGAACTGAACGGGTTGGCCTTCTATGGGGAACCTGGGGCTATAGGCTAAAGGACACTTTGAGACTGCTTGAAGTTCTTGAAGACAGACGGGACTGAAGGCTATTCGTCCTCGTGGTGATCTGGGCGGCCAGATCCGTCGCCATGAGCTGGAAGAAAGCCGCGAATAGTATCAGGGATATCAGGGTCGCGAAATTCCTGTTCCGGGCCCTTGGTTTTCTCAGCATATCTCTCGCCTCCATAGCGGTGTCTCGGCCCGATCAGCTGCCGGGTCAAGGCCATTATGGTCGGTGCGGGAAAGGGGTCGAATCACCCCAATAGAGGATATCATAGAGTATTCGCCCAGGTAAATGGCTAGTCGCCTGTTCTCTCAGATAGATAGGGCTGGCTCATCGGGCCCTGAAGATATCGTCCAACCCGCCTGATCTCCGGAAGGCGTCCCACCTGGCTTTGGCCGGGATGTTGGTGACTAACCCGTTGACGTCCGGGCCGATCGGAGGCCAATGGAGAGTGCCGAAGAAATCGGGCTTCGAAGAATAGATGAGGCTGTCCGGAATCGTCCGGGAGGCCACGCGGCTGTCCCATTCTGCGGCCCCATGGTAATGGTCGTAGTTGCCGTGCCTTAGAAGAGTCCGGGCCACGTCGGCGTCCGGAGCGCTCGTCGATTTCGTCCAATTTGTCCATGGGACGTCAGCGAAATCGGCGAGCCCCAGCGAATCCGCGCTCGGCCACCCCAAAGCATAGACCGCTCCAACGCGCGATGCCGGATACGGCTGGTCGTAATAGTCCGGGCGCCACGAAGGGTCGCCCAAGATATTCCCGACGACGGAATGAAAATAGCTCCCGCGGCACAGATTGAGGAGCTTCCTTTGGATGGGCTCGGTCGAATTGAGTCCGTTGATGCTGTTCCTGAAAACGACGACGTGCGATGTGCTTCCGTGGTAACCGTCGTTGACGACCGTGGGCAAGATGTTCCCCTCCATCAGGAACATGAAACCGTGGGGACCGTGGTTGACCGTAATGCCCCGGGAATAGCGCTGAGCCCGGCAAGTATCATGGACGTAGTTATAGATCACGGCGCAGGAAGACGCCCCGTTGGCGATGACGAAGCTCGCGGTCCTATCCGCAATATTGTCGACCAGCAGACAGTTGCTGGCCCCATAATTGAGCATGATCCCGTATCCGTCGGATTGCCCAGGATATCCCGCCGCGTTATGAAAGAAGCACCGCCTGACTTCGCATTCGACCGACATTTCCAATCTTATCTGCCCCAGGGTCCCTATGACGTCCTTGACTTCGACATCCTTCAGCCAGCATCTGTCTGCGGAGTAGAACAACAGGGCGCAGTCGGCGGAATCCTTCCCGTCGATCGTCAGGTCCTCCACGCCGCACAGGGATTGTGTTGCAGTCCCGTCCTTTGCGTAAGCCTTTGGATTGAGGTTGTCGGAGAAGTCCAGCGGAAGAGGGGTCGCCAGGGTGATGACTTTACCGGCCACGCCGGTTATCCTGGCCAAGTGCCTGAATATCCGTATCGGGCTCAGATCGTATACGCTCGACGTCAGGCCTGTTCGATAATATATTCCTAGACCCGCCGCGAACGCGTCGGGGCTCGCGTCCTGGGTGATGGCGACGATGTTCCCGGCGACGAAGTTGGATGCGGGCGCGGAGGCCAAAGTGATGCGGGTCGATCCCTTATGGCCGCCGCCGGCGGCCAGCGCGATACCGCTTGATTCCGAGTAAGCATGGTTAGAATTTACGATGGCGTTCTCTGCGGTGGTATAGATGACGGTCTTGCCGGCGCCGGCCCCCCGCAACGTCACTCCTGACTTCATCCCGAACGTTACCTGTCCGACGTTGTATTGGCCGGCCGCGAGGTAGACAACCTGGCCCGACGGGCAAGCCGCGATGGCCGCATTGATCTCGGCCAGGGTATGGGACGGCGTTAGAGTTTTGTAGACGACCGTCCTGTTCGGGATGCCCCCAGGGACGCCTGCGCGGCCCCAGTCATACAACCTGTCACCCGGCAGGATGCCGGATATCGTCGCCGTCACGCCCCCGTCGATGGTACCCGAGGCGGTCGCCCTGCCAGTTTCGGGGGGAGCAGGATACGGCGTGGCCGGTGTCTCGGCGGCAGGATCGACCACCACGGTGTCCCTTCCGGCGGGGGCGCAGTTTACGCTTAAAGACGATGCGATGAAAAGAATGAGAAATCCCTGCACGAGAAAACGAGAGATGCCCGGTCGGACCCATCCCCGCCGTGCATCCCTGTTCATGATCTTCGAATTATATCAGGATTCGATTTTGTATCATATCTGGGGAATTTGACTTGCGGCAATACGCGCCGATATAATGCGCCCGGCCCGCACGGACCCCATGAGCGCATTTTCCTGGAATTTCAATTTCTATTACAGCATACCGTTTTGGATCTCCGCTGTCCTCATCGCTTTCGGTTCACGGATCTTCGGCCGTTCGAAGGCCGGCAAGCGGCTCTTCCTGGGCTTGACATCGGCCCTGATGTTGCTGGCCATTCCCGGGTTTGGTGTAACGTCCCTCGGTTTGATCATTGCACTCTCCCTGCTCACCTACGCCATCGGATCGGGACTGACGAAGGGCGCCACGGACTCCGGGAACCCGAAGAGAAAACTGGCGGCCGGGGCCGGCGTCGTTTCCGTTCTGGCGTTTCTCTCCTTCTTCAAGTATGGACCGGTTCAGGGACTTTTCCTGCCCTCCGCAGGCGGCACGGGAACAGACCCGGTCCACATGGTCCGGATGATCGGCGTTTCCTATTTTTCTTTCCGAATGATGCATTTTCTCATCGAGTCCTACCGCAAAAAGGTCCAAGATCTCGACCTCTTAACGTACATCGGCTATATCATCTTTTTCCCCGCCTTCATCAGCGGTCCTATCAACCGCTATAACCACTTTGCCTCCCAGGCCTGCTCGCCGACCACGTCCCGGCTGGCCGCCGATCTCCGGGCAGGGGGAGAGCGCATCATTCACGGGCTGTTCAAGAAGTTCGTTTTGGCCCAGATCCTCCTTCCTCACATCCTGCCCACGCAACCCGATGTCCTTTCCGGGATGGATCTCTTCAAAACCGTTATCGGCCTCTACGCCTACGCCCTCTATTTCTATTTCGATTTCGCCGGGTATACGGACTTGGCCTTGGGTTGCGCACGCCTGATGGGGATCGAGCTTCCGGAGAATTTCAACAACCCCTTCCTCAAACGGAATATCCGGGAGCTATGGGCCAATTGGCACATGTCGCTCACAAGCTGGCTTGTCGACTATATCTACTGGCCCATCGTCCGCAAGTTCAGGGGCCTCGAATATTTCCGCCGTCATCCCGTCTTCCTCTCCAACCTCGGCATGATCATCACCTTTGTTGCCTGCGGCATGTGGCACGGCGAATCCGCGAATTTCATCCTGTGGGGGGCTTACCACGGGATCGGCATCGCCGTTCTGACGGTCTACCAGCGCGAAAAAAGAAAAGCGCGGTCGCCTTACCTGCAGAAATATTTCCGGTCCGCGCTCAGCACGGTCCTGGGCACGATCCTGACCTTTAATTTCTTCGCCTTCGGTTTATCTCTCTTTGTCCTCGATATGGGAAAATTGAGAATCCTGGTCTCCGCTGTGCTGAGCAGATTCTGACCAGGACCCTTTTGGAAGAATGCCCATCGACAGCCTGCCGTCCAAGTTGCGCTTGGACTTTCAGGAATCGGAGGCGTGAAATCCGAGGACGATCAGCGCATATCCCCGTCTGATGGGCGGGGCATATCGTTCTTGAGTGCCTTTGAGTGTATCGCCTTGGCTAATTTCGCGCGTCCGTGTTTATACGTATTCCTTGCGAGATAAGCCGCCTTGAAAAGAAACGGGAAGAACCGGCCTCGGCAGGACGTAAACTGGCCGATATAATGATCCGGCTCATGTTTCCTCTTGCCCACCAGCCTGGACTTGAATAAGTAGCCTCCTGGGTTGCGACCGGCGTTGACTCCGCCGACATCCAGATAAATGAATCCTTTAACATGATAGAATTCGATCATCTTCCACCAGAGCAAGAATGATGCGCGGAGTTTCAGGCCTTTATTGCCTGTAGCCGCAATAACTGGAAATCCTATCTTGCCTAAGGTCTGCCAGCCCAGCGCTGCGACCGGTTCCCCCTCGTGTTCCGCGTACATGACCCGAATCTTGAATCCCTCAGGCAGGTTCTCTTGCAGATCCAGCAGGCTGGAAAGCCCAGTCCCGAAATACTTCTTTCTCTCCTTCATCTCTTTGAGAAGACTTAAGGCTAAGGCCAATTCTCGGCGTTCGGTCCCTTCTATCAACCGCAGTTCCTGCTTCTCCGCGTTCCTAAGATCCCTCCTCCAATCCCGCTGAAAATTATCCCTAATTTCTTCTAACGGAAGAGACACATCGACAAAAAACGTCTGCTCAGGATCCGGACTCCAAGTAAAGCCTTCAAGCTCGTAGATTTGGCGGATTTCCTCTTTGGTCTCTTCGTCAACGAACTTCGGGAGGATCCTTAAAATGAATCCTCTTCGCATAACATATTCGTCGCGCAAAACCCGGAGCATATTACGAAGATGATCCGGGGATAACGCCGAGTTGGGCTTCTTCCACAATGGACCCCAGTGGACGTAGGCGACCCCCGCAGACAGCAGAGGAGTCTTCATTATTCTGACCTGACTTATCGCGACCAGTTCCTTCTGATGCCAGAGGAGGGCATGGCTGAGCCTTGAGGCCCCCCTCTTGGTCTTCCCATACGCCCAAGTTTGATAGAGGGAAGCGTCACTGAACTTCCGTAGGAGCTCATTCCAGTCAGACTCCTTAACGGTGTCAATATCAGCGCTATAAGCCGAGTCCAATCCCTGCACCATGATGCCTCATATTCTTTGAAATCCCGAGTAATCGTTCAGCCGTGATTTCCGGGAGAGATCCGGCAATAAGATACGATAATCAAATCCCTTTATCAATAAGAGCCTTAGGGGGCTTGACCTGTGCCTTTCTGCACATGGCCTGGCCTGGACCGATCATGAGATTGACAGACCCATGGTCAAATAATACTATCCCTTCATCAGCCGACATGAGTGATCATATCAGCATCTGTATCTGTACCTATAAGAGGCCCTCGCTCGTCTCTCATCTCATCCATAGCCTGAATGGTCAGAGGACGGATGGGCTCTTTTCCTTCTCTGCGGTCGTGGTCGACAACGACGCCCTGGAGTCCGGCCGCGAGGCTGTCGACGCCGCGAGGAGAGCCGCCCAACTCGACGTCGATTATTATGTCGAGCCGGAGCGCAATATCTCCCTGGCTAGGAACCGCTCGGTCGAAAACGCCCGAGGCAATATGATTGCGTTCATCGACGACGACGAGTTTCCCGAGACCGATTGGCTCTTTAACCACTTCCGGGTCCTCAAGGAATCGAAGGCTTCGGGGGTCCTCGGCCCGGTGCGGCCCCATTTTGATGGACAAGCCCCCGCCTGGCTGATCAAGAGCGGTCTCGTTGAACGGAGGGAATTCGCCACCGGGCAAAGGCTTACCAACGAACGCTTCACCCGAACCGGCAATGTGCTCCTCTGGAGATCCCTCTTCGCCGGACGGAAGGACTGGTTCGACCCGAGCTTCGGAAAAACGGGAGGAGGCGACGCCATATTCTTCAAGCGCATGATGGAGAAGGGGCACGTCTTCATTTGGTGCAACGAAGCCGTCGTATATCGAGACCGTCCTGCCCGAACGGCAGGTTAAGTCCTATTATGTTAAGCGGGCGTTCACCCGGGGGATGGGAGAGGCCCAAGATAAGCCCGTTCCTGGGCCTCAATACTCTTCGCTCGGTCGTCGCCATCCCCCTCTACGGCCTGCTTGCTGCCGTTCGCCTGGCTGGCGGGCCCTCATGTCTTCATGCGGTATCTCGTCAAGGAATGCGACCATCTATCCAAGATCCTCGCCCATGCCGGGATCAGACTGGTGAAGGAAAGACCCTACTAGCGGTCTTCGGCGATTCCCGCCGGAGGACTTCGGAAGATCTCTTCGATTAGGCGGTCCCCGATGATCTTATTCGCGACTTGTTGAAATGCGGGTCCAGCTTGAACCGCAGGTCTCTTCCCTTCTTCATAGAACGCGTTCGAGGTCGGGTCTGGGATTGACCCAGTCTGATGCCGCTCGACTCGCAGTGGGAACGGATCAACTCCTCATAAAATGCAGCGTCGTAATCGTCCGGGTCCGCGCCTAGCTGTTGCACCATCTCCTTCAGCTTGAAGCTGTCGGACAGGGGCATATAGACATAGACGATTTCGATATCCGTTCTCCCGGCAGAAGGATTCGAATCCGGTCAGGTAACTGTTGAACTGCCTGATCCGCTCCGGCCGGCGGATCGTGTTGCTCTTGTCATAGATCTGGAGGAATTCGGGCGATTTCTCGCGTGACTTCATAATTCAGGTACCTCTCCTGGATCCTCCTGATCCCGTCGCGGAAGAAGCAGAAGGCCGAAGAGATGTTCCCGGCCATCAGTCTCAGGTAGGCGATCCGCCAGCCGTCCCGGTCGATCACATAGCCGTTCTTGACGATGATATTCGTGTTTCTTCGGTCGAACTTGGGGATGTGGAGCGCGTTGACGCAATGGAAGACCGTCCGGGGCCTCAATCCCGTGCTGTCCATGAAGTCTCTGAGAAGAGCTTCCTGGTCCAGGAAATAATGCCCGCCTACGGCCAAATTCAAGACCTCAAGGCCCTGCTTCGAGGCTTCCGCCGCAAAGATGCCGACGAAGGAATCCTCGAAATCGACTCCGTTGCCGAACACGTCCGATGCGCCGAGGAAGACGCAGAATGGCCGTCCTGAAAGGCCTTTGGGCCCGACGGTCCGGTCCCGGAATCCGTATTCGTTGGTGTGGACGGTGTAGGTGAAGGCAGGGAACTTCATGACCTTGGTGATGTTCCTCTTGAGCCTGAAGGAATCCCTATACTGATCCGCGATCCCATCGGCCATATTCGTCGGGCTTCGTCCGATGGCCCGCAGACCCAGCTCGAGCATTATCAGGCAGGCAAGGGCCGTCATGAGGATCGCAAAGGCTCTTTTCTTCATCGAGGTTTAGAAGTTCACGTAGATGAACTGAGGGATGTCGGTGGACTTGACGCTGCTCACGCGGTCGAGCAGGAAGACCAGGACCCAGAATATCTCGAAAGTCAGGATGATCGTCTTGCGGTTGGAGATCGCCCAAGCCCTGGATTCTCTTGAACATTCTGACTCATTCTATTATTTCCCGGGGGCCATTTCAATAAGTGCTCTCGGTGGCGATGGAAAGAGGGAATGTGGTATTGTCTGGAGGACGTTTGAGGAACCAGGGACTTGACCGGCAACGAAAAGCACGACCCACCCGGACCGAAGCGCGGCTGATATGCTCGGGACGGAGCATCTTCGGGAAGGGCTCAAGAAGAGGGCCCTCGTGGGGGCCGGATTCTCCATCTTCGCCCAGACCGCCAACTTCGGGATCCAGACCGTAGGAACGATCATCCTGGCCCGGATCCTGAGCCCGGAGGACTTCGGCCTCGTTTCGATGGTGGCCACCTTCAGCCTCCTCGTCCAGAACTTCGGGATCAATGGGTTCACCGAAGCGGTCATGCAGCGGGAAGGCCTGACCGATGACCAGATGAGGAAGCTCTTCTGGGTCAATTCCTTGATCATGGCGGGACTCACCGTCTTCTTCATCGCGCTCTCCCCGGCAATCGCGTGGTTCTTCGGGGAAGCTCAGCTGAAGAGTATCGCCATGGGAATGGCCCTTTCGATAATCTTCAGCGGCCTGGGGACCTGCCATCTGGCCCTTCTGAGCCGGAACATGGAATTCAAGCTGGCGGCGATCATCCAAGTCCTGGCGGCATTTGTCAGCACGGGGCTCGGGATCGTCATGGCGCTCAAGGGTTTCGGCTTATGGTCCTTGGTCACGCGGAATGTCGCCCTGCCGCTGGCCACGACCATTTTGGCCTGGCTGCTCTGCCGCTGGAAACCGGGGATCCCCGCCAAAGGGACATCGATCCGCTCGATCCTGACTTTCGGCTACAGGACCTATGGCAGCTTCCTCCTGAGCTACGTGAGGAACAACCTCGACAAGATCCTCGTCGGCAAGGCCTTCGGCAAAGCGCCGCTCGGCCACTATGACAGGGCCTATCAGCTGTCCTCGGTGCTGCCCAGCCAATTGACGATCGCGCTTGACGAGCGTGGGGATCGCGACGTTGAGCCGGCTGGCCGACGATCCCCCGAAATACCGCAGCTACTTCTCCAAGGCGCTCTCGGTCCTGGCTTTCATCGGTTTCCCGGGAAGCGTTCTGTTCACGCTGCTGGGGAAAGACCTGATCATCCTTCTCCTCGGCGACCGCTGGAGCATTGCCGGGACCGTCTTCGCGGCTCTCGGTCCGGGGATCGGCGCTATTGTCATCTATAACACGAACGTCTGGCTGCATATATCGCTCGGGCGCGTAGACCGGCTGTTGAAATGGGGCCTCATCGTTCTCGGCGCGTCCATCCTTTTCTATTCTTTGGGCCTGCTGTTCGGCCCCGTCGGCGTCGCCATCGCCTATTCGATCATGTTCTATGTCCTGCTCATCCCCGCCTTGTGGTATGCCGGGAAGCCGGCCGGGATCAAAGCCTCGTTCTACGTCGGGATCCTCTGGAAATATTGGACGGCCGCGCTCGTTTCGGGCCTTCTCTACTGGCTCTTCTTGACACGGGTGATGCCCGCGGTGGGCATCGATGCGGGGGCGGCGCCTTGGGTCCGTATCGGCCTCACGTCAATCCTGTACCCGATCTTTTATGTGGCCTTGATAGCGATCCTCTTTAGGGGACTCAAGCCCGTATTCGGCTTCTTTTCGCTCATCAAGGAGATGTTCTCCCGCTGACCGGCCGGGGGATGGGCCCTTCACTTCGAAGGGCCGGGATCGACAGCCGGTCTGGATTTGAGACCGGCGAAGCTCCCCAAGAAGGCAGAAGCCTTCGCTGGGGGGAATTCGCTTCCGGTCAAGAGGGCAAAATGGTCCGGGCTCCAGGGGTGGACCATCAGCTCAACGCTGCGCGTTTGGGCGAGAGCCACTATCCTGGCCAGACGAGACACATCGTTCGTGGGGCTGAGGCTGAAGAAGGCGTCAGTAGAAATATGCCTCTTGATCAACCAGGCATCGACCAAGCGGCGGTAGAATCTGTTGAGCGGGCTCTTATCGCCTTTAGAAAAGGTGAAACTCCTTCGAACCGTCGAGCCGATCGGCAGGACCCCTCCAAAGATCATGTTGAGGCTCAAATGGAAGTGCTTGTGTCCGTTGAAATGGGCCGGCTCTCGCCCGAGCAGACGCCGGTACTCCTCAACCTGGGAAACAAACACTGAAGCCACGGCCTTCCCGATGAACGGATTATAGAGGACCTGGGTCCAAGGCCCCCTTTGATAAAAACGAGCCGCCTGGCTTTGGCTTTTCCTCGAGCTTTCGGGAACCCCCGGAGCGTCGTAGGGCAGGACAAAATTGAGATGAAGCCCCGTCTCTAGATTTTCCTTGGCGGCGAGATCGGCCGCGCGTTCGGAATCCTTCATGAACACCATGATGCTCGCAGATGTGATCCGTTTCTGCCGGTGACATTCCAAGCAGGCATCGGTAGCGACCCTGTCCCGGCCCAGGTCATCAGCGGTAATGATTAGCATGGGCGCCTAAAGGGAGCCATTTCGTCGTTTCCCCTGGGGCTTACGGCCGTACCATCTCTCCCTGAGCGCGATGAGCATATCTCTGACCTTGCCGGGCACATGCTCCTTGAAGCCCCTATGTAATCCCAGCCTGATACCTATTCGCCCCTTGATGGTCAAAGGCACGAAATACCTCGGCAGGCGATATTCCTTGAAGCCATTGTTTTTCTTGAACTGGGCGAACGATTCTTTGGAAGGCCAGGTCCCATAGATTAGGTAGGGCAGGCCGCGCGCTTGGCACATCTTTACCGCCTCATTAAGGAGGGCATTTGTCGGCGCTTTGTCGCGGTGCGCGATCTTGGAAATGATCTGCTCGGCCCTTGCCGTTCTGACGCCATAGACCAGCTTGACGAACCCGATAAGTTCCGGACCGTAGAACGCACCGATGAACTCGCTCCTATCGAGGTGGGTTGCATTGGCTTCCTTGGCCTCGTCGTAATTCTTGCCGAAATGCTTGAACGGCCGTCCCTGCCGGACCGGCGTTTCATTGTAGATCGCGACGATGCCCCGGATGAGTTCATCGTCGAAATCAACGATCCTTACCTCTACCCCCTTTTTCCCGGCCTTCCGGATCATGTTCCTCGTTTTATCGTCAAGAACCCCTTCGAACCAATGCTTATGGTCCCCATAGTCCAAGACGGCGAGGCTATCCCATTCCATAGGGAAGTCATATTTCGGGGTGGTTTCGGGAATCCTCTGCGCAAATGTAAAAATATCGATCGTCCGACCCGGGCGTTTTCTGATCATGGCGAGGAATGGGAGCGGATCGAAAACATCCATTTCCAATTCGTCTTTAACCGATGCGATTCTCAGCCATTTCCCGCTAACGATTGGCGTAATCCCGGTCATGCTCATGGTATCTGGCCTGTTCCGGGTTCTTGATCTTGCGCGGCCAGCGCCGATCTCGAGAATTCGGTCTGATCGGGAAGAAACATGGTCAAGCCCCAAAAAGCAATCTCTGCGTCAGCTCCAATGTCATGAGCGTGTCGATCATGAGCGTATTATTTTCCGTGCCGGCATATGAGCATGGACGGCCCTCGTCACGTCGTGGGATTCGAGGTAGTCCCTTGACAGGGCCCTCTCGGCCAGAAGGATGTCTCTCACATAGGGAGCGAGCTCGTCACGGAACCATTGGTGGAGATGGTAGTACTTGTTTCGTCCCAGGAAGTTGCGTTCGAGGCTGAATGGGCCCAGATGCTCTGTCGATCGAGGCGGCAGAATCTCGGCATCCCATGGCTGGCATAATATTCCATCTTGAAAATGAATTCATAATAGGCCCTCGTCAACAGCCATAGTGGGCTTCTTGGGATAGGTGACGCCCCGGTCCGTCATGATCTCCGCCGAGCTTCCGGTCGCCGTCGGAAATGAGGCGGAGACTGATTTCCTTGGATCGGGTGCTCTGCTCCGGTGCCTGGTAGACGACCTCCAAAAGGAAATTATCCATGAACGGAGACCTCATGTTCAGGACCGATTGTTCGGCCTGCAACCGGTTGAAGCTGTACCACGGGATTTGCCTGAAGGCGACGAAGCTCAGGGGATGACCCTGCTGGACTGGCCTTCCAGGAAACGGCCGCATTTTCAACGGACTCGGCCCAGTCCTTCTGGAGCACTCTACGGATCGAGTTCGACGGGGAGAAGGCAAGGTGCCGCCTCAGGATTTCGCTGCCATAATTGCCCGTCAACCGAATCGGGGAAATCCCCCGGGCGATTCTGTTCACGAAGATATTCGGCGCTCCGCTCATCTCCAAGTTTCCGTCCGTGCTCAGCACGACATCCTCGGCTATCTGGTCGAATTGACGGAAGAACTCCGTCTGTGATGCTGATCGTCGTGTGAGGCAACCCCACGGCCTGTGCGACCCGCCTGCCGATCGAGACGTCGAGGTTCTCCCGATAAGGCCCGTTGAATGAATAGCAGTGGATCGGGCTCCGGCGGGTCCCTAGGTTCGCCAAGATCATCCGCGTGTCCAGTCCTCCGGTCGACGGACATGCCGACGGGACATTCGGACCTGAGATAGGCCGGGAGCCTATTGACGAACGTCGAGCGCAGCTTCGAATAGAATTCCTCCGGCTCTAGCTTCGGCTGGCTTTCCCAGGATCCCGGTGAGAAGTAGGTCCGCTTTTGGCAAGTTCCGTCCCGGCTGCCACGTCCAACGGGCGGCCCGGGGAGAACATCGATGCCCCGATAAAGACTGCGATGATCGAGGACCGCCCCGCAGCTCAGCCATTCGCCGAGGCCCTTGAGATCGAAGGCCCGTAGCTCCGGGCGTATCGCCAGGATGGATTTGGCCTCGGACGCGAAATAGAAGGCCTCCGGCTCTTCGTGATAATAGAGGCGCTGCATGCCGAATCGATCGTTGAACAGGATGACCTCGCCATTTCGGGCATCGATGATCAATCCGTGAAAGAACCCGTTCAGATAGGGAAAGAACGATTCGCCTTTTTCGAGGTAGAGCGGCAGGAGGATCTCGGCCTTGAGTCGGAGAGGCCAAAGCGCTCGGCCGCCTTCTTCTCCTCGTTCCCCTCCGGGCCGTAGTGCTCTCCTGCGAAGAACATGGTCGCATCGCCCGATGCGCTCCTGACGGGCAGGCAGTCCGCATAAGAGCCGCGATGGCAGGTCCACCCGACATAGGCGTGCCGATCCTCGTCGACATAGGTCCCGGACGCGAACGAATCCCTTCGGTACATGCAGGCGGTCATGCTGCGGAGATCTTCCCGCAAGGCGCCCGCGGGCCCCTTCCCGATGATACCGACAAGCCCTGGCATCCGGTCTCCGTATCCGATGTGAGATAAAAAGCCGAGGTCAGCGGGCTCTTTGTTGCTCGATCAAGATGAGGCCGGCCAGCGCCTTGTGCATGGTCGCCTGCCCCCAATGGATCATCGCCGCTTCATTGTTGACGCCGGCGGCATAATGGCGGAAATAGAAATGGCCGTCCCTATCTTGCATGTTATGGATATACCATAAGGCCGTTTCTTCGGCCATGGACTTCGCTCCGGGATCATCAGAGGCGAAAAGCGCCAGGGTATCGAGCGCCTGGGACGCGCATTGAATATCGATGGGCTTCGTTTTGTCGTGATAGTACCGGACACGGCCGCCGGGCTCAAAAAAGTGCCCAGTAAAATATTCGTACCCCTTTTTCAAGCCCTCCGAGAAGCCCAGGTCGCCCGAGAACGTCTGGTACCTCTTCAGGGCATCGAGGTCGTATCCCGTGTGAAAGGCATCGATCCAATGATGCTTTCTCTCTTCGCCGTAGAACCAGGCCCCGTCTTTCAGCTGCCTGGCACAGCTGTACTCCATCGCGCGCCGGGCCACCTGTCCGTATTCGCGCCTCCGGGTCGCCGCCGCGGCGCCGGCCAAGAACGCCGCCCCGATCATGTTCGAGTTGTGGATCGATCTCTGACACGGCATGATGTAGCTCAGGCACGAACCGCTGTCCGTATCTTCCCGGGGGAGAGCCATCATCCAATCCGCGATGCTCTCGATGATCTCCCGGTGGCGAGGCTTGCCGAACAGCGCATAGGCCTCGAGGAATACCTGCCCGATCAATCCTGTCCATACGATCGTTGATTCGTGCTTGGGAATGTCGCCGCTCCGGCTGGCATAGGTAAAATGATTGCCCCAGCTGTGTTGGGGATAGAGGGGGGACTTGTTCCTGTCCAGCCAATCCAGGCCGTCGAAAGCCTTGTCCCGATATGTCGTGTCGTTCGTATGCTGATATCGCTTCAGGTACGCCCAGGCGACGTACCCGCGCCCCTTGGTCGAATCGAGGGGCTTGATGCCGAGGAGGGGCCTGAGGTTGAGGGGCGCGCGCCGCACGGCCTGCTGGAGGATCTGCCTTATCGGCCTGGAGTTCATCGTCAACGGGAGCAGGAACGACGTCAATCCGTCGAAGGGTTCATACCCTTTGAAATCATGGACCTCGATCCACCTCTCCAGCCGGTCAAGGCTCTCTACGATCGATGAATACGGCATTTTCACCCGCTGGGGACCGGCGGGGCCGGAACACGTCCCGAGGAGCGTTGCGGAACAGGTCCGGAGCCCCTGCGCTTCATAAAGGCCTTGGCCTGGGGATGATCCGTTCGTACGCCGTCCGCAATTTCTGCTTTTGTATCTGCCAGCTCCACAAGCTCTCGACCCGCTTCCTCCCGGCCTCGCCCATCTTTTCGCCGGCGGGCGGGGTCGTCCAGCAGGGCCAGGATCGCATCCGCGAATTGGATGATGTCGTTATCCCTGATATGGACCGCAGCCTCCCCTGCCGTGAATTCGCTCTCCGTCGGTATAGAACTGCACGATGGGCTTCCGAAAGATCATGTACTCCATGACCTTGATCATGGTCGATTTGTTGGTGAATTCGTTCCTGAATTCGGGATTGATGCAGACGTCGGCGGTGGCCAATATCTCATAGAGGAGGCCATCGGGAACATAGCCGAAGAATTGGACGGTGGACTCCAAACCCATCGTCTTCGCTTTCCGGATCAGGCTCCTGAGATGAGGGCCCGTGCCGACAACGGCGAATTTGACGTCCCGCCGCTGTCTCTTCTGCACGATGTACTGAGCGGCTTTCAGCAGATTTTCTATGCCTTCTTGCTTCCCGATGATGCCGACGTACCCGATCAGATGGCGGAATCCCGTCAAGAGAGCGGGATTGGGGCTCACCGCGGGGATGGCCGAGAGGTCGGGGCCGTTCCTCACGACGATGACGTCGCTCTCGGCCTTGCCGCCCCGCTCGATAGCGACCCGCTTATAGCTCTCATTCGTCGAAATGACCAGGTCGGCGGATTGGAGGCTTGCGCGCTCCATCCACAGGAGAAACCGGTGGAGGACGCTTCCGGTCCCGTACTTGGCGACGTAGGTCTCCGGGGTCAGGTCATGGTGGTCAAAGACGAATTTCACCCCGGCGATCTTGAAGGCCAAGGCAATGAAGAAGACATGGTCCGGGGGATTGGCGCTATGAATGACCGAGAACGGCCGTCGCAGGAATATGCGGACGGCCAGCAGCGATTCCCACAAGAGCGCGTTGAGGTACTCGAGGAGCATCGTCAACTTGTCCAATCCCTCGACCGGGCGGGGATGTCGATAGACCCGGATGCCGTCGACGATGTCCGGGCCGGGGTCGCGGGTCCTGTCGGTCGGGCAGATGACGGAGACCTCGTAGCCGAATTCCCGGGCCGCCCGCGCCTCGGCCCACACGCGCCGGTCGAACGGCACCGAGTTGTTTTCGACGATAAAGAGGATGTGGCCGCCCTTTACCATGCGACACCGTGATAATTCTTATGGGTCTTCCGCCTGGGAAAATCGATATTGACCAGATCAAAGACGATCTTATTCCGGGGTATCTTTCCTAAGGCCTCGCTAAAGCCGTGCTCTTTGTTGACGATGACAACAACGTCGGCATGGGCAAGGACGTCGGCAATGTCGTCAGCCAGGAACCGGGATATGAAGGGGATGCGCTGCATGATGTAATCCCTGTTCCCCCCGACCAGCTTGGCCAGGCTGACGCTCTTATCGAAGATCTTGATGTCGAAGCCCTTTCCCAACAGGTTTTCCAGGATATCCACGATCGGGCTGCTGCGAAGGTCATCCGTCCCTTCCTTGAAGCTCAGGCCCAGGAAGCCGACTTTCTGTTTGCCGAAATCGACGATCTGCTCCAAGACACGGGCCTTATGGGTCTCGTTGCTCGATTCGATGTTCTCGAGGACCGGGCACTTGATATAGTGATCGTGGGCGATGGCGCAGAGGGCCTTCAGGTCCTTGGGCAAGCACGACCCGCCGTAAGCGAAGCCGGGCTTGAGATAGCTCGGGGAGATATTCAGTTTGGTGTCGAGGCAGAATGTCTCCATGACCTTTTGGGAGTCGATGTCCAGGGCTTTGCAGACACTCCCGATCTCGTTGGCAAAACAGATCTTCAGCGCATGGAAGGAATTGTTGACATACTTGATCAACTCGGCGACCTTCGCGTCCACTTGGACGATCGGCGCGTCGATATGGCCGTAGACGGTCCTCAAGCATTCGATGGCCCTGCCGTCCGCCGTCCCGATCAGCGTGTAGGGAGGATTGTAGAAGTCGTGGACGGCCGTGCCCTCACGAAGGAACTCCGGATTCGAGACGACCGCGAAATCCTCCCCGCTCTTCTTTTTGGACATCCGTTCGATCAGCTCGGCGATCTTCCGATTGGTCCCCGGCATGACCGTGGATCGGATGACGACCACATGGAAGCCGGGCTTCTTGACGAGCGCCGCGGCGATGTCCCGGGCCACCCCGAAAATGCCCGCCAGATTCAGATGGCCTTCCTTGGTGGAGGGGGTGCCCACGCAGATAAAGCTGACGTCAGACTGGAGGACCGCGGATTCGGCATCGGTCGTCGCGGATATCGTCCGCTTCAGCCCTTCTTCTTTGATGATCCGTCCCAGGTCCGTTTCGATAATGGGCGACTTGCCCCGATTGATCAGGTCGACTTTGCTTTGGCTGACATCCACTCCGACGACCTCGTGGCCGCCCTGGGCCAGACAGGCAAGGCCCACGCTTCCGACATAGCCCAAGCCGAAGATGCTGACTCGCAAACTAGCCTCTGGACGGAACCTCGGCGGTCTTCCGGGACACGAATGCAACGAGCTTATCAAGAGAATCGAGGTTGTCGGGCGTGATCTCGTCGGCCTCGACCCGGATGGAGAACTGTTTCTCGATGAATCCTACCAGCTCCAGGACCCCCGTGGAATCGAGGATGCCTCTTTCGAGGAACGATTCATCGTCCCCGAAAGCGTCGACCCTCGCCAAAGGCAGGACGGAATTCGTGAGGAATTCCCTCAGGGTGGATTTGATGGCTGTGGCATCATGGCTAGCCATGTTCATGCCGCGCTCCTTCACAGATCATGGATCTGAAATATACAATTGCCGGCGTACGACGGTGAGAATAGGATAGGATAACCCAAGGGAGCCCCGGAATCCACCTGCTTGATGAATCAAGGGGTGATTTTTATGCCCTTTGCCTCACCTCTAGGGGTGAGACTATAGCAAGGACCTGCCCCGATAGCAACCTTCCGCCGCGATATCTTGACTCTCCCTGTGAATAATACTAGATTTTGGGCCGAATGAATCCCTCGATCGTATCCCCAAGATACATCCTGATCACGCCCGCCAGGAACGAGGATGCCTTTCTGGAAAGGACCATTCTGTCGGTCACAGGCCAAACGGTCCTGCCGGAGCGTTGGGTCATCGTCAGTGACGGGTCCACTGACAGGACCGATGAGATCATTCGGGACCACGCCGCCCGCCACGCCTGGATCCGATACGTCAGACGCCCTGAGCACGCCGACCGGCAGTTCGCGGCCAAGGCGCTGGCCTTCTCGGCCGGCTATGCCGCCGTCCGAGATGTCCCGCATGACATCGTCGGGAATCTCGACGCCGATCTGTCCTTCGGACCTGACTTATTTGAGTTTCTCCTGGCCCGCTTCGCCGAGGACCCGGGCCTCGGCGTCGCCGGAGTCCCTTTCGTCGAGCAGGCGGGCGGGGCGTACGACTATCGATTCACGAACATCGAGCATGTTTCGGGCGCCTGCCAGATCTTCCGTCGCGAGTGTTTTGAGGCCGTCGGGGGATACCGGCCTATCGAAGGCGGTGGGATCGATTGGCTGGCCGTCACGACGGCGCGGATGTTGGGCTGGAAGACACGGACGTTCACGGAGCATCGTGTCTTTCACCATCGCAAGATCGGTACCGGGCGGAGCAGCGAAGCTCGCCGCTTTGTACCGGCAGGGGGTCAAAGAATACTATCTGGGGAACCATCCCCTTTGGCAGATCGTCCGTGCCCTTTACCAGATGAGGTATCGGCCGTACGGAATTGGAGGCCTTGCGATTCTGACCGGCTTTGTCGGGAGCTTTCTCCAAGGGGTCCCGCGAGCGGTCCCTCCGGAAGTGGTCCGATTCTGCCGCCGTGAGCAGATGATGCGTCTCGGCGCCGTCATCACACTCAGGAAGCCGGGCGGGACGGACAGATCGGCAGGATGATCCGTTGGCTCAACTGGCGTCCTTACTGACCGTCGCATTCATCATCTATGCCCTGAGGCAGGACTTCCGCCAGAGCCAGCCTTTCTCCGCGGGGATGTGGATCTCCGTCTCATGGTTCGCTATAAGTGCTACGAGGCCGATCATCTACTGGGTCCATCCCAACTTGTTCGTGGGCTTCAGCCAGAGGATCGCCTGGGAACAGCAGCACAATATCGAGGTCGCCCAGAGCAACCCTCTGGACCGGAATATCGTGATCATCCTGATGATTCTGGGATTCATCTCTTTGATGAAGCGCCGCCCCCAATTCCGGCTGAAGCTATCCGATAACGGCTGGCTGATCGCTTTTTTCGCCTATTGCCTCGTCAGCATCCTATGGTCGGATTTCCCCGGCATGGTATTCAAGAAATGGGTAAGGTTCATCGGAGACGTCATCATTATTTTGCTGATCCTAACGGAAGTCCATTCCGAAGAGCGATTCTACAAGATCATGCGCCGAATGGCGATCGTCTGCTTGCCCCTCTCCGCCCTGTTCGCCAAGTTCTATCCTTCCCTGGGGAGGATCTACACGGTCACTGGAACTCAGATGTGGGTAGGCGTGACAGGCCATAAGAATATGCTGGGGATCCTCTGCGCCTTCACGGGGATCGTCCTGGTCTGGCGGAATCTGGCCAAATGGCCAAAAGTGGATCTCCTGGACGCCGGTCTCATAGCCTTGGACGTCTATCTTTTGATCGGCTCAAAGAGCACGACGTCGGTCATTGTCTTCCTCTTGGGCACCTTCCTCCTTATCGTCCAGTCCTTGATGAAGGGAAATGTCCGGAAGCTCAACCGGGCCATCATCATCGGGCTTATCTCACTTCTCATCATTCAAGTCTTAGCCGTCTCCTTCCTTGGCAAGTCGCTCGCTCCGGACCTGTTCGCTGCCGCCGGGAAGGACGCATCGTTGACGGGGAGGATCCCCCTCTGGCAGGAACTCGATCAAGATGGGCGGCCGGGCACCCCTCCTCGGATGCGGCTTTGCGTCCTTCTGGCTCAGCACCGATCGTCTCGCGGAGATCTGGGCCCGGGTCAATTGGACCCCAACAACGGCCCACAACGGTTATATCGAGATCTTCTTGGATCTGGGGATCGTCGGGCTCCTCATCCTCATGTTCCTTCTGATGCAAACCAACAAGAGCATCGTCCGTTCCTTCAGAGACGATCCGGAACTCAGCAAGCTCAAGATCGTCCTTTTTGTCATGATCTTCTTCCACAACTTCTCCGAATCGGGGTACGGGAAACCCACGACCTGATCTGGCTGCTCTTCCTCCTCTGCTCTATCGTCATCAGGATGGGCGAAGGGACCGACTTGGCCCGGCCGAAGCGGACACCGCGAATCCCCCTACTCACCCCTAGAGGTGAGAAAGGGCTGGATTTTATCACCCCTGAAATACCCCCCCGAGGGGATGTCCGTGGGTAACCGAGCCTCCTAGACTGGGATCGATAGGCAAAACGATGAGATTCTGTCTATGATAGAAGGACGATTAAATCCATAAGGAGTCATATTTCATCATGAATGTTCCTTTCGTCGACCTCAAAGCCCAGTACCAGTCCATCAAGTCCGAGATCGATCCTGCCATTCAGTCGGTCATCAGCGAGACGGCCTTCGTCGGCGGCAAGTACGTCGACGCCTTCGAGAAGGCTTTCGCCGGTAAGTTCGGCGCCAAGCACTGCGTCAGTTGCGCCAACGGGACGGATGCCATCTACATCACCCTCAAGGCCCTGGGCATCGGTCCGGGCGACGAGGTCATCACCGTCGCCAACAGCTTCATCGCCACTTCCGAAACTATCAGCCAGACGGGCGCCCGGCCCGTCTTTGTCGACCTCGACGAGTATTTCCACATCGACCCGGCCCGCATCGAAGCGAAGATCTCCGGGAAGACCAAGGCGATCATCCCCGTCCACCTTTTCGGGCAGCCGGTGGACATCCGGGCCGTCAAAGAGATCTGCGACAGGCGCGGCCTCTTCCTCATCGAGGATTGTGCCCAATCCCATTTCGCCACGGCGCAGGGCAACAAGAAGACGGGGACTTTCGGGATCGCCGGAACTTTCAGCTTCTATCCCGGAAAGAACCTCGGCGCCTATGGGGACGGCGGAGCCATCATCGCGGACGACGACGAATTCGCCAGGAAAGCACGCCTTTTCGCGAGCCACGGCTCCCTCCAGAAATATGTCCATGAGATCGAAGGCATCAACAGCCGCCTCGACGCCATCCAGGCCGCGGTGCTTCAGGTCAAGCTAGGGCATATCGAGGACTGGAACAAGGACCGGAACGGCCACGCCCTGAAATATAACGAGCTCCTGAGCGGGATCGATCAGATCCAGTGCCCGAAGCTCCGTCCGGACACGTTCCACATCTTCCACCTCTATGTCATCCGGGCCGAGCGCAGGGACGATCTGGCCGCTTTCCTCAAGACGAAGGGGGTCTTCACCGGCATCCATTACCCGACGGCCCTTCCCCTGATGCCCGCGTATCGCTATCTGGGGCACAAGCCTTCGGATTTCCCGGTCGCCTACGCCTGCCAGGACCAGATCCTTTCGCTGCCCATGTATCCGGAGCTCGCGGACGACCAGATCGCCTTTGTCGCGGATTCCATCAGGGAGTTCTACAAGGGGTAGGCTATTGACTGGTATGAAGATGTATGGTAATATTCATCCCACTGTCGGTCTTTCGCCAAGAGGCTGCGGTGGGGGAATTGGCCTGAAAAAAGGGAGCGGCTATCATGCTTAATATCGGTGTCGTCGGATACGGCTATTGGGGGCCCAACGTGGCCCGGAATTTCCACGCCGCGGCGGGAGCCAATCTCGTCGCGGTCAGCGATATTTCCGAGAAGCGCCTCGCCCTTGCGCAAAACCAGTTCCCCTTCATCAAGGGACTGAGGAATCCCCTGGACCTCATCCGGTCCGCGGAAGTCGACGCCGTGGCCATCGTCACGCCGGTCTTCGCCCATTATGAGATGGCCAAGGCGGCGCTCCTCGCGGGAAAACACATCTTTGTCGAGAAGCCCTTCACATCGACGAGCGCCCAGGCCCGGGAGCTCATCGACCTCGCCGCCCAAAAGAACCTCAGGATCATGGTCGACCACACCTTCCTCTTCACGGGCGCCGTCAAGAAGATCAAGCAGGTCATCGGATCGGGCGAGCTGGGAAAGCTTCTGTTCTACGACTCGGTGCGGGTCAACCTGGGGCTCTTCCAGCACGACATCAACGTCATTTGGGACCTCGCGCCCCACGATCTGTCCATCATGGCCCACGTCATCGACAAGAAGCCGGTGGCTTTGGCGGCCCACGGCTCCGTCCATTTCGGGGGACAGTTCGAGGACATCGCTTATGTTTCCATCGAATTCGAGGGCAACGGCTTCATCGCCCACTTCCACGTCAACTGGCTCAGCCCGGTCAAAGTCCGCCAAACCCTGATCAGCGGGGACAAGAAGATGCTCGTGTGGGACGATCTCAGCCCCGACGAGAAGGTCAAGGTCTACGACCGGGGCGTCGACGTCAAGAGCGCCAACGGGGGCAAAGACGGGACCTACGAACTTCTGGTCAGCTACCGGTCCGGCGACGTCCATATCCCCAAGCTCGAGGCGACCGAAGCTCTCAAGGCCGAGGCCCAATATTTCGTCGAGTGCGTCGAAAAGAACCAGGATCCGTTCAATAACGGCCAAGCCGGACTCCAGGTCGTCCGACTCCTCGAAGCCGCGGACGAATCCCTCAAGAACGGCGGCAAACGGATCGAGCTGTAAAGGAGCACCCATGGAATTCTGCAGAGTCGCGCCCGACGTCAAGCTGGGGAAGGACGTCAAGATCTTCGCCTACGCCAACCTGTACGGCTGTACGGTCGGCGACGGCACCAAGGTCGGAACGTTCGTCGAGATCCAGAAGAACGCGTTCATCGGCAAGAACTGCAAGATCTCCTCGCACACCTTCATCTGCGAGGGGGTGACCGTCGAAGACGATGTCTTCATCGGCCACAACGTCACGTTCATCAACGACATGTATCCGCGCTCGACCGCCGAGGGCGGCGGGCTCCAGACCGAGGCCGACTGGAAAGTCGTCCCGACCTTCATCAGGAAGGGCGCCTCGGTCGGCTCGAGCGCGACCATCCTGGCCGGCGTGACCGTCGGCGAAGGGGCCATCGTCGGAGCCGGATCGGTCGTGACCAAGGACGTTCCCCCCTGGACGATCGTGGCCGGCAATCCGGCCAAGGTCTTGCGCAAGATCGAAAAAAAGTAGATAATCGGGGAGATTTTAGACAGAGGGGTTTTTAAGCGATGTTCAAGGAAAGGGAGGCCGTTCGCCGCAGGTTCCTGATCTTCTGCGACGCCTGCGTCCTCGTCCTGGCCTACATCTTCGCCTACCTGATCAATAATCTCCTCAGCCCTCCCCTCATCCCCCTCCTGAAGTTCTGGCAGGCCCTGGCCTTCGCCGTTCCCTACTGGTGCCTGGCGCTCTATGCCAACGGCATGTATCAGCCCATGAGGACCCGCTCTTATCTCGAGATCCTCTGGGCGGTGATCAAGGCCGCCGTCGTGACGTTCCTGCTGCTCGGGACGTTCATCTTCCTCTTCAAGCTCCAATTCATGAGCCGGCTCTTCTTCATGCTCTTTATGGGCCTGAGTTTCCTGTTCATCTGGCTCGAGAAGACCGCCATCTTCATGAGCTCTCACTACGTGCGCCGCCAGGGGCTCAATACCCGCCGTCTGCTCGTCGTGGGGACGGGCAAGCGCGCGGTCGAGTTCGTAAAAAAGGCCGACAAGCATCCGGAGTGGGGATTCGAAGTCCTCGGTGCCATCGACGACGAGCCTGGCCGCGGCGTCACTCGGGTGGGACGGCTGGACGTCATCGGCACGCTGGAGGATATCCCCAAGATCTTCCACCGGGACGCGGTGGACGAAGTCGTCTTCGTCGTTCCCCGGTCGCGCCTGAACTCGCTCCAGGGCGCGATCGAAGACTGCGAGACCGAAGGGGTCGTGGTGACGGTCGCCGTCGACCTCTTCGACACGAAGCTCGCCAGGTCTTCGGTCGCCGAGCTCGACGGCCTGCCCTTGCTGCATTTCAAGACGACTCACGCCAAGGAGTGGGAGCTCCTCGTGAAACGCTTGTTCGATTTCGCGGCCTCCGGCTTGGGGATCCTCGTTCTGTCCCCGCTCTTCCTCGTCATGGCCGTGCTCATCAAGACGACCTCAAGGGGACCCGTCTTCTTCAAGCAGAACAGACTTGGCCTCGCCGGCCGGAGGTTCACACTCTACAAGTTCCGGACGATGCGCCTGGGCGCCCAAGAGGTCCTGTCCGAGGTCCCCGACCTCCAGTCGATGACCACGCCGGAATTCCGGGAGAAGAAGACGCAGTGGATCACGCCTGTCGGACGATTCATGAGGAAGTTCAGCATTGACGAGCTGCCCCAGCTGATCAACGTTTTCGTCGGTCACATGAGCATCGTCGGCCCCCGGCCGACCGTCCCCGACGAGGTCGAGAAGTACAAGGACTGGCAGAGGCGGCGCTTCTCGATGAAGCCCGGCATCACCTGCCTCTGGCAGGTCAACGGCCGGAACAACATCGCCTTCGAGGATTGGATGAAGCTCGATCTCGAGTATCTGGACAATTGGTCGCTCTGGCTGGACGCCAAGATCCTGATGAAGACGGTGCCCGTCGTCATGTTCGGGATCGGGGCTTACTGAATGACGGCTTGCCGTCGGGCGGGCGGGCCGTTGAAAAAAATACCCATGAACGGAAAGCGATATCTGAGGAGGATGGGCCTCTCTCTGGCGGTCTTGCTCATCGGCATGGCCGGAACGGCTTACGGCCAGGGCCTGACGTGGCCCGGCGCCGCGCTGACGCGAATGCTCGAAGGAGCGCGCTGGCGGATCGGGGCGCTCCGGGCCAACGCGGCATTCACGTTGGCGAGCTCCGGATACGACTCCGACGTCTTCTATGGCTACTTCGGCGATGCCGTCCCCGATTGGACGTTCGCGGCCGGCGCGCCGGTGCAGGTTCTTTTGCCTCTCAGCAAGAACGTCGTGCTGGACCTCGCGGACACGCCTCAGTACCTGTTTTATCTCGATACGAAAGGTGAACGGAGCGTCAACAACACGTTCCGGGGACAGCTCCATGCCGCGCTGGAGAAGGTTTATCTCCAGGCCGGCGGTCGGCCTGTCCGACGTCCGGAGGCGGTTCAGCCCCGAGCTCGACATCAACGTCCGCGAAAAGAGGGACAGCGTCGATGGCGCCTTCCTCTGGCAGGCCTCGCAGGCGGCGTCGATGGCAATTCTTTACGAGAGGGCTCAGTACGATTACGGGGACGCCGAATATCTCGGCGCGAATCTCTCGGAGATGCTCAACCGGGACGAAGATCATATCGACGTGATCGCTTACATCCAACCTGGCCCCGGGACAAGGCTTCTCCTGGACGGCCAATTCGGCGTATTCACATTCACCGGGGCAACATCCGGCATCCGGGACGCGAAAAGCTACGGGGTCTTTGGCGGCGCCGAATTCATCCCGAACCTGGATGAGATGCCCATTGGCTCGGGGCTTCGCGGCGGCTTCAAGCTGGGATACATTCGCCTGGACCTTGCCGACCCCGGACTGAGGGACGGTTCCGGGTTCGCCGGCGAAGCCAATGTCTCGATGGATCTGACGAACAAGACTTCGCTGCAGCTTTTCTTTTCCAGGGGTTTTCAGTTCTCCATCTTCTCCGGTGCCACCTATTACCTTGCGACTGCCTATCGGGCCGGCTTGTCGCAACTCCTGTCGCGGAGGGCCGTTCTATCCTATGACGTGTCTTTCGGGCGCGCCGTCTATCCCAGGGACGGGGATATCCAGGGTCGAGGAGACCGCTTTGTGGTCCACGCGGTCAACCTGAACCTCAGGCTGGCCCGTCATCTCGGCGTGGTCTTGATGGGCACATTCGGCCAGCGGGCACGGGACGGCGGCGAGATCGCCCGCGACCGATATTTTATCGGTCTTGGCCTGACCTACGGTTTCCCGGGCAGCGGAGTGCCTTCGTTGCTGGGTGAGTTGGTCCGATAGCCCGCATCCTCCGGGTGGACTGCCCGACTAAAGGCATATATAATGATCGCGTCACGATCGAGAAAGAGATGCCTATGAACGCCTTCCCTTTTAGGAACTGGAGAACTCTGGCCTTCACCGCGGCCTTCCTCGCGGGCGCATTTGCCGTCCCCGGCCTGCAGGCCCGCCAGGAAGCGCAGAACCTCCCGGTCAACGACTATCGGATCGGACCGAAGGACCTGCTCGAGATCACGGTCTACGAGCTGTCCGAGCTCAATCAGACCGTCCGCGTCGCCGAGGACGGCTCGATAACCCTGTCCCTCCTGGGCCGGGTTGACGTCGCGGGCCTGACGGCGCAGGAGCTGGAACAGAGACTGGCCAAGATCGTGGGAGAGAAGGTCACCCAGGGGGAGGCCCACGTCACTGTCTTCATCAAGGAATACCAAAAGATCTCCATCCTCGGCGCCGTCGGCAGGCCCGGCCAGTATGAGCTCGTAGGCCCGACGACCCTCCTCCAGGCCATCGCCCAGGCGGGCGGACTGACGGCCCAGACCATGACCGATCTCTACGTCTACAGGACGGGGCCGGATGGCCGGCAGGAGCGGATAGCCGTCAGCCTCTATGACGTGACGAGCGGTGGAAACCAGAACCTCAATATCACCCTCCAGCCCAAAGACGTGGTCATGATCCCGATCGATCAGACGCTCAACGTCTTCATTTACGGCGAGGTCCGGACCCCCGGCGTCATCCCCTACCTGAGTTCCAAGCCGATCACGCTCCTGCAAGCCATCGCCCAGGCGGGCGGGCCGACCGAATGGGCCAAGAAATCGAAGGTGGTGATCAAGCGCAAGGACCGGAGCACCGGAAAAGAGATGAAGATCAACGTGAACCTGAAACGCATGATCGGCGGCAAGATCGCCGACATCGTCCTCGAGGAGGGCGACATCGTCATCGTCCCTTGATCTGACGGGAATCCAAAGGACACATCGCATGGCCCCTGAAACACCTCAAGAATCTCGAGCCGGGCTCCTCGCCCAGGTCCAGCATTATTGGCACGTGCTTCTCAAATGGAAATGGATGATCGCCGCGTTCTTCTTTACCGCCGTCGCCGCCGCCACGGTCTTCAGCTTCATGATAGCGCCGGTTTATACCGCGAGCGGGAGCGTTTGGATCGAGGACGATCCCAACATCCTGCCGTTCGAGGACGTCCAGACTCTCGGCGCGGGCACGAATTTGAGCAGCCATGCCCGGCTCCTGCGGAGCCGGACGCTGGCATCCGACACGATCGACAAGCTGAAGCTCTATGAGAACTATGATTTCGCGGGGAGGCCGAAAAAGGGGCAAAAGCTGCCCGATCCGGCCGACCCGATCTTCCGGGAAACCCTCGTCCAGAAATTCCTGAACCACGTGGGGGTATCGTCCAATGAGCGGTCCCGGCTCGTCGACGTCCGCTTCAGCAGCCGCGATCCGAAGCTCGCGGCCGAGGTCCTGAACGCCCTTTTCGACGGCTACATCGAGATGGTCGTCAAGAAGAGGTACTCGGCCTCGGAGCAGGCCACGGAATTCCTGAACGCGCAGATCGGCGAGCTCCGGACCCAGATCAGCAAAATGGAGAGTGATCTCAACCAGTACGGCTCGGAAAGAGACATCCTGCCGCTCTCCACGGCCGAGGCGCCGACGGTAGCCAGGATCGGGGATATCAACACCGCTTTGACGGCCGCTAAGCTCGATCGGGTCACCAAATACAATATCTACAACCAAATGCAATCCGCCCCGCTCGGCGAGCTCCCGAACGCGCCGGAAGGGAGCCTTCTCCAGACCCTCCGGGGGCAATACATCACGCTCAGCCGCGACTACAACACCCGCCTGACCACGGTCAGGCCGGAGTTCCCGGCCATGCGGCAGCTGAAATCCCAGCTCGACGCGGCCACGGAGGCGCTCAAGAGCGAGACTCAGAACTTGATCAGGGCCGCCTACAGCGATTACCAGGCCGCCCTCACCAATGAACAGTCCCTCCAGCGCCTGTTGGACGCCCAGAAGAACGAGGCGTATAAGGCCAACAGCAGCTCGGTCATCTACAACAGCATGAAGATCGAGCTCGAGAACAAGAAGTCCCTGCTCGAATCCTTGTCCAAACGGCAGAGCGAGACCGACGTGTCGTCGAGGCTCAAGGGATTGGAGGCGCTCAACGTCTGGATCGTCGACAAGGCGGACTACCCGCTGAATCCGACCTCTCCGAACAAGCGGAAGAACGTGCTCATCGGGATCCTCCTGGGGCTGGCCGGAGGAGTGGGATTGGCGCTCGGACTCGAGTATCTGGATCACACGGTCAAGACGTCAAAGGACGTCACGAACGCCATCGGCGTCGCCACGTTGGGGTCCGTCCCCAGCTTGGACCAGGAAATCCGGAAGACGGGGCCGAAGGCCGAGCTCGCGAAGCTGATGTCCATGCTAAAGAGCAAGGGCGACGCTCCGGAGGTCAAGACCCGCCGGAAGAACAAGAGGCGGGAGGGCTCATCTCAGGAGCCCCGATGGTTGTCCGACGAACGAGCGAATGGCAGGGACCCGGCCGGCAGGATCGAGCTCATCGCCTCGCTCGCGCCCCAGTCGATCCAGGCCGAGAGCTACCGCTCGATCAGGACGACGCTGCTCGTATCTTCTCCCCCGGGGCGCATCAAGACCATCCTTTTCACGAGCCCGCTGGCGAAGGAAGGCAAATCTTCCACCGTCTCCAACCTGGGGATCACCCTTGCGGAAGCCAGCAAGCGGGTCGTCATCGTGGATTCCGACCTGCGCAAGCCGAGGCAGGCCAGGATCTTCGGGATGAGCGGCGCCAACGGGCCGGGCCTGAGCGGTTACCTCAGCGCGAACATCGGGCCTGAGGCGATCATCACGCCGACGGAGATCGCCAATTTGCACCTGATCACGAGCGGAGCGCTGCCGGCCAACCCGATCGAGCTCCTGACGTCAGAGAAAATGGACTCGCTGATCGCCTCTCTCAAGCGCAACTACGATTTCGTCCTGTTCGACGCGCCGCCGTTGCTGGCCGTCTCGGACGCGCTCGCCATGGGTCCGATGGCCGACGCGATCATCCTGGTCGCGAGAGGCGGACAAACCCCGATAACGGCGATGAAGCAGGCCAAACAAAAGCTCGATGCCCACAGGCTGAAGTGCCTGGGCGTCATCCTGAACGGCGTCGATCTCGTCGAACAGGACGGCTATTACGCCAGGCAATACTATTCCTATAGCCGGTCTGATTGACATTGGAAGATCCCGTTTTTCGTGTGTCACCGGCAGATCCCGTGGAGGCAAAGAACAGGCCGCGGAATCGTCCCTGATCATCTCGAGCGCGATGGGCACCGTGCTTAAAGTCAGCCTTTCGAGATCGGTCCGCAAAACCTATCTTTTCAGCCTTTTGGAAAAGTGCTTCAACGTACAGTTCGTCGAAGACGGCGATTTTATCGAGAAGGACTTTGCGGCCAGCATCTTCCATCGTCGGGACCTCGAATCGCCTCGCCGTGCGGCCCTAAAGCGACATACCTATGTCCTGTGCGCGAACGACGGCCCCCGCCTTTCTTCCGAAGCGATCCGGGCCCGGATAAGCTTCTCTGATTCCGTGCTTGGGCCCTGGCCCTTTCGGAACAGAACCGTCGACAATATCCTGGGCAACCCGTACGGGCCCGTCAGCGGCCACCCCCGTTTCGAGGCGGTCTACATCCATTGAGAACGTTTGCACTTGGGCCATCGGCAAGGTGGACGGCCACATCCACTATGAGGTCGGAACGATGTTGCCCGCGGTTCCCGACGGCGGGCCGTTGTTCAAATGGTTCAATGGCGGATGTTTCATGGAGATGCTGCCTCTGATCGACTTCCTTCGTCATGTCACGGGGATCGGCGGGTACTCCCGCCCCAGACCCGCTGCCTGCATCATGTTCGACGATCCCAATCTCCATTCCATGAAATACGGGTTCATCGATTTCGGGAAATTGGCCCGACATGCCTGCAGGCACAATTACCACGCGGCCTTCGCGACAGTGCCACTCGATCTCTACTATGCGGACGGGGACGCCCTCGGACTCTTCCGTAGCGCCCCGGAGCGCCTCTCGCTCCTCATTCACGGGAATAACCACGTGGCTAACGAGCTCGGCCACGATTACGATGACGGGAAGAGACTTGCGATAATACTCCAGGCCCTGTCCAGGGTCGAACGATTCGAAATGAGATACGGGCTGCCCATCTCGCGCGTGATGGCGGCGCCGCACGGCGTATGCACGGAATCCATGTTCAAAGACATGGCGAGGTGCGGCCTCGAAAGCGGGTGCGTTTCTTTCGGGTCGCTGTTCAAGACCAATCGCGGGAGGGCATGGGTCAACACGATGGGCTCCAGCCCCTCGACGGACATTGAGGGCTGTCCGGTCCTCAACCGGATCGCTTTGAATAACCCCAATGCGGCGTTTCTCGCCGCTTATCTCGGCCAACCCATCATTCCGAACGGCCACGGGGGGGACCTCAAAGAAGGCCTCGACGTGTTGGGTGATATCGCGGGGACCATCAACAGCCTGGGCGACGTCCAATGGGGCAGCATGCAGGACATGTCCCGGTCGGGCTACCTGGTGAAAGCCGACGGCGAGACGCTTCATGTCAGATCCATGTCCCGCCGCATTGACGTCAGGGTCCCCGTTGGGATCCGCTCCATCCGGCTGGAAATGTCCGAGTTCCTTTACGGTCACGGACCTCACAGTCCGCGCTGCGCCGTCAATGGCCAGCCCTTCCGGGACGTGGGGGCCGAGCGGACGATCCCCGTCAATCCCGGCGATGATGTCGGCATCTCATGGCCCCACGGTCAGCCGGTCGAACGATCGCAGGTAGCGTTGCTTCGAACTCCCGTAGGGGCCATCTTGCGCAGACTCGCAACGGAGGCAAAGGACCGGCTTCAGCCGTATCCCTATCGACTCCGGAACGCCCTTGGCGGAGCCCGGGAAGGACAGGCGGGATCGTAGAACATCCCCGGCTTGAGCGGCGGCGCCATCGGGGAGCGTTTGGACCGATACTCGAAGATTCGTGTTGAATTCCGGCGGGTCGCAATGTATCCTCAGCCCTGATCCTGCGCCGTGCCTCGGGCCCGAGATCCGCAGCACGCCAGGACATGGCGCTAATCCCGTCAGGAGGCGATAATGAACGCCAGACTCGGCACTCGTCGGGCTCCCTTGGTGACGTGGGGCCTGCTTCTCCTCGTTCCCGTCATGGCCATCCTGCTCCTCTCCCCCGCCTGCTCGAAGAAAGGGAACGAACCCTCGGCTTCCGCTGCGATCCGTCCCGAGCTCGCCAAGGCATCTCGGATCGATACGAACGGCTGGATCAGCGTCCACCTCGAGGGCACGCCGCGTGAGATCGGGTTCCAGCACGGCTGGCTGCTCGCAAGTGAGATCGACGACTTGCTGAAGGCTCTCGGGCACTTTCTGAAAGGCTCGACGAAACGCGATTGGGCGTTCTTCAGGGACGCTGCGGAACGCATGTTCTGGCCCAAGCTCGAGCCGGAATACCAAGAGGAGATCGAGGGCATCGTGGCCGGGATGAAAGCGCGGCTTCCCCGCACGAAGGTCGACTCTATCGACATCACGGCCCTCAACGGCTGGATCGAGCTCGCCTGGTACTATGTCCCGTATCTTGACGATATGGCCAAGAAGGGCGCAGGCGACAACAAGGCCCCCGGCTACTGCAGCGCCTTTATCGCCACGGGGAGCTGGACCGACGGCGGCGGGATCGTCGTCGGTCACAACAACTGGGTCGATTACATCGTCGGGTCGCGCTGGAATGTCATCGCCGACATCGTGCCGGCGGCGGGTCAGCGCATTCTGATGGATTGCATGCCCGGGGCCATCCATAGCGGCGACGACTTCGTCGTGAATAGCGCGGGCCTCGTCTATACGGAAACGACCATGGGCACATTCAAGGGGTTTCGTGAAGAGGGCACGCCCGAGTTCATGCGGGCCCGGAAGGCCGCCCAGTACGCGGCCTCGATCGACGACTTTGTCCGCATCATGACGGCCGACAACAACGGCGCCTACGCCAACGACTGGCTCGTCGGCGACACGAAGACCGGCGAGATCGCCAAATACGAGCTGGGGCTCAAGAACCAGAGGCTCTGGCGGACGATGGACGGATATTTCGTCGGATCGAACTTTCCCGGCGACGAAAAGGTCATCGCCGAGGAGACGACTTTCAACGTCGCCGATAAAACCCAGTCCGTGCTCGTCAGGAAGACGCGATGGGAGCAGCTGATGGAAGAGTACAAGGGCTACATCGACGTCGAGGACGGAAAGCTCTTCGAGGCCGACCACGTCGATCTGGCGACCGGAAAGTCCGGATCGAACAGCAATACCCTGTGCGGGCACGTCGACGGGGACCCGAAGGGGACGCCCGAATTCAGCTGGGCGCCATTCTCGCCCGCTGGATCGGTCCAGGGCAAGGTGACGTCGAGCGCTCTCGTCAAGGAAATGAAGATATGGGCCCACATGGGTCATCCGTGCGGCCGGGATTTCGTCGCGGCGGATTTTCTGGCCAAGCACCCCGAGTTCTCTTGGCAGAAGCCCTATCTGAAGGACATGCTGGCCCACCCCTGGACCCTTTTCGAACGCGAAGAAATGAGCCTGGCGGAGTTCATCTCCCAGATCTATTGGCGGCCGCGGATCGGCGACGCCACCTTCATGGGCTGGCTCACCGTCGCGGCCTACGGCCTGACCGCGGTCCTGTGCCTCGTCGCCGCGTTAAAGCAGACCGCCACGGCGGCCGGCGCGGCCGCCGCTGATGAGGGGAAAGCACGCCTTCAGCGTCGTTTATGGCTGGGTGTCGCAACGGTCATGTTCCTCCTGGGCATCAATAAGCAGCTCGACTTGCAGTCGCTCCTAACGAATGTGGGCCGGATCATCGCCAATCAGGGCGGGTGGTATGAGCAGCGGCGCACGATCCAATTCTGGTTCGTCGTCGTCGTCGGCCTGGTCAGCGTAGCCGCGTTCGTCTTTCTGATGCGAAAGACCCGGTCTATATTTCATGGGAGGGCCATTTTGCTGCTCGGTTTGGGCATGTTGCTGCTCTTCGTCGTCATGCGCGCCGCATCCTTCCACCACGTCGGCGTGTTTCTCGGGCGGCGGGTCCTGGGCCTCAAACTGAATTGGCTCCTGGAGCTGGGCAGCATTGCGTTGGTGGCGATCAGTGCTGCGCAGGCAGTCCGCAAACCCGGTGTGGAGTAAGGCGAGTTCTGAGCGGGGGACGCTAGGGCCCGACCCAAATCGCCAACTGTTTCAGCCTGTCCTTTCTCGCCTCGATGGCGGACCCGGGCTCTAAGCCGGCTATCGACAGGATCTTCTCCCAGCGATAGGCCCAATCATGGCGGAGGAGGGCCTCCCGGGCGTTCCTTCGGCTGATCTCCCGCATTCGTTCCGGCTGCCGGGAGAGATCGGCGATGACGCGCGTCACATCCGAACCGTCCGCCTGGATATCCACGACGGCATCCGGCCAGCCGAAAAGCTCCCGGAAGGGATCGCCCTCGGGTTCGCTGCCTATCAAGACCGCCCCGGCCGCGGCCCCTTCGTAGTAGCGGGACCCGATCTCGCTCTGGCCCTGGCATTCCCCCGACGCGTCCATCTTCGCCGGCGCGACCAGGAAGAACCGGCTCCGCTTGGCCAGGCTGGCGACGAGGTCGCGATGTTCCCTATGGTCGAGCGTGTCGGCGTCGCTCAGGCTGGTCGTATCGTAGACATAGAAGATCCCGCCGCTTCCGGCCTGGCCCCGCAAAGCGTGATGGGCCTCGTCCCATCTGCGCCCGATGCTGTAGACGTCGATGACGCGGGCCGGCGGATCGGGGTAAGGCGTGAATCGCAGGGCATCGACGGCATGGGGGATCCAATGAACCGGCCGCCCGAGGACCCGTTCGAGGGCGCTCACACTGCCTCTGTACGTCACGGCGACGTGGTCGAACCGGTCCAGGAGATGGATCCAATTCTTGTAGCGCGGGATCCAGGCGGCCCAAATTTCGTCGATCCAACAGACGCTCGTCCCGCACTTCCCCTTCCACCCCTTGATCGCGTTCAGCGCAAGAAGGTCGGTCCAGTTCTGGCAAAAGGCGATGAACAAGTCATAACTCCGCTCGAGCCGGATCGATCCGAGGCCGGGATTCAGGACGGGCAACGTTTTCGTAAAATCAACCCAAACGAGCTTTTTCTGCATGCGATCGCGGAACGAAAAGCCCGGCCGGGGCTCCGGACAGATAAGATCGACATCGTCGATCTCGGCCAGCACGTCCTGCGCTTCGTGGACGGCGCCCTGGAAGACGACTTTCCGGAACCTCCGCAAGGACGGAACACAGATCCTTGGCGTTCGCTGTGGTGGCATGATCTCTGGATACCCGGCCTCACTACTCTAACATCGCCCCGAAGGTATTTTCAACGTCCGAGATGCGTCAGGCCGGCAGATATTGTTTTCATTATCATGCCGGGCTGCTATAGAATGGGCTGGCGGTTACCTTCTATCGAAGGCCTCCGCGAGGAGGGCGTCATGTCTCAGACATCCAAGAGATCTCCGGTCGTTTTTCCTGTCTGTCTCGGCCTCTGCCTCTGCGTTGCCCTCGCCGGCTGCGGCTCGCCTCGATCGGATAAGGCAGGACAAGGGAAGCGTCCGGCTCAAAGCCAGGCCGGGACGCCGGCCGCCCGCATCCTGACCAACCAGGTCGGATACGAGCCGTCGGGGACAAAGAAAGCCGTCATCCAGGGTCATGTCGGGGACGCCTTCGCCGGTTTCACGGTCAGAAGCTACCCGGGCGGCGACGTCGTTCTCACCGGGAAGGCCATCCACGTCGGGCCCGTCGCCAAATGGAAGGACTGGGATTTCTGGACGATCGATTGGACGGATGTCGCCGCTGAAGGGGCCTACGTCATCGAATGCGTGGCGGGCGCAGGACCATCCGGTCCGGCCGCCAGTCGGACCGTCCGCTCACACCCCATCCTCGTCCAGAGGAACGCCCTCGAGCGCGCCACTCTGTCCGACGTCATCTACTACTTCAAGGGCCAGCGCTCGTCCGGTCTCTGGGACAAGGCCGACCGCACGATGACCTTCGAGGGGCGCCCCGGCACGGTCGATATGCACGGAGGCTGGTTTGACGCCTCCGGTGACTACGGCAAGCACCTGTCGCACCTGTCCTACTCGAGCTATTTCAATCCCCAGCAGGTCTCGCTCACGGCGTGGAGTCTGTTCACGGCCCTGCGAGAGCTTGAGCGGCGGGACGAGCCGGTCTTCCTCCAGTACCGCAAGCGCCTCCTCGACGAGGCCCTGTTCGGGGCCGATTACCTTGTCCGGAGCAAAGATCCGAACGGTTCGTTCTACATCACCGTCTCGGGGCGCGGCCCGGAGAAGAAGCCCGAGGACAGGCGGATAACGGCCAAGGCGGAGCGCCACATCATTCTGACAACGGAGACGAAAGACAAGTTCCGCGACTACGGCCGGGAGAAGATCGCGGGCGACGCGGCCTACGAGGCCGGCTACAGAGAGGGGGCCGGGCTCTGCATCGCGGCGCTGGCGATGGCCGCGGCTCGAGGTGGGGCGGCGGGCGCTCCGGGAAGCGAAGGCTATGGCCTGAGCAAAGGCGAGGGTGATTTCACGGCCGCCCAATACCTCAAGGCCGCCGAGGACGCCTTCGCCTTCCTCGAGAAGCAGAACCTCTTCTTCACGAACGACGGCAAGGAGAACATCATCGACGATTACTGCGCGCTCATCGCGGCGACCGAGCTCTTGAGGGCGACGGGCAAGCCGGCTTACAGGCAGGCCGCCGACCGGCGAGCCGCTTCGCTCGCCGCGAGATTGACGTCCTGGATCGCTGGAGGATCAGGAGCTGCCGGCGGCTCGGCCAGCGGCGCCGGATACGAAAATTTCTGGCGCGCCGACGGCGAAGGCGGCGACCGGCCGTTCTTTCACCCGGTCGACGCGGGGATGCCCGTTATCAGCCTGCTCCTCTACGCGGAGACCGCCGACCCGGCGAACCGGGCGAAGGCGCTCGAAGCCGTCAAGAAGTCGCTCGCCTTCGAGCTCGCCGTGACGGGAGAGGTCGCCAATCCATTCGGCTATAGCCGTCAGCTCGTCCAGTCGAAGGACGGGGCGGCGACGCGCCGGTCCGCGTTCTTCTTCCCGCACGATACCGAGACCGCGCCTTGGTGGCAGGGCGAGAACGCCAGGCTCGGGTCGATGGCCGCGGCGGCCCTTTTGGCTTCGAGGGTCCTACGGAACGACGTGGGCGTCCTGACTCCTCAAGAAAGGAACGATCTCCCGGACCGGCTCTCCGAATTCGGGGACGCCCAGCTCAACTGGATCCTCGGGCTCAATCCTTATGACGCCTGCATGCTCCACGGCCACGGCCGGAACAACATCGCCTACATGTTCTTCGATTCTTATGAGTATACGAACGCACCGGGAGGCATCTGCAACGGCGTCACGGGCGGCTATACGGAGGACACGGACATCGACTTCGGCCTGCGCTACGCCCAGACGGGCAAGGACGACGACTGGCGCTGGGCCGAACAATGGCTGCCGCACGCGGCGTGGTATCTTGTGGCGGTCGCCATCGGCGACTAAGAGATGACCGTGTCAGACCTACCTTTTACCCAAAACGGGTAAGGGGTAGGTCTGACACCGTCTTCTACTTGCTAAAGTCGGCGACGGCGCGGAAGAAAGCGTTGAGATTCGCGAGCGGAGAGCCCGGCGGGATATCGCATCCTGTCGAGACGATGAAGTTCCTATAGGGCCTTGTCGCCTCGAGGAGCGCCTTGGTCGCATCTCCGGCCGCTTGGGGCGTTCCTTTTTGAAAGATCGCGGCCGCGTCGAGATTCCCGCCCAGAACGATCTCGGGGCCGACCCTCCCGAGCGCCCCCACCATGTCCATCCCGGCGCCGAAATGATACATCCCCGCGCCAGACTCCATGATCGCGTCGAGGTGGCCTATCCCGGCCTTGCAGTTGTGGAGGACGACGGCGAATTCCGGGGTTTCGATGGCCTTGATGATGCGCTTGACAAAAGGCGTCGAAAAGCGCGCCAAACCCTCGGGCGGGAGCTTTCCGGCCGCCGCTTCGGCGACCAGGATGCCCCAGGCGCCCGTTTCCCGGAACGCGAGCGCATAGCGGCAGAGAAAGCCCGTCACGATATCGAGCAGGGCTTCGATCGTGTCGGGCTCGGAGGACGTGGCGGCGAGGGCCTCCTTTATGCCGAAGAGCCGCGTCGCCAGCGCGAACGGTCCGAGCATCGCCCCGAGGACAGGCACGCCCTCGCCGACTTCGGCGGTCAGACGCCAAGCCGTTTCGACGGGGACGCGCGTCCGGGCGTCGCCGGGCACGGGATCGGCGAGGGTGCCGACGTCGGCGGCGCTGGTGACAAGACGCCCGACGATCGACGGGGCCTCGCGTGCCGAGAACTTGATCTCGCAGCCATAGGCCTCGGCTTCCGCGGTCGTGTCGATGGCCGTGATCAGGACGGGCATCCGATAGCGGTCTTGGAGGGCCATGACGGCCTTGAACTGCGTTCCCGGCACGCTGACCATATCCTCGATCGATTCCCCCGTGATCTCGAGCCCTGAATAGACGCAGAGGGGCATGGCCAGCCGCCCCGGGTGCTCTCTGACGAACTTGCCGAATCGTGTATCCATATCTGAACGGTATCTTAGCCCAAGGCCCGTAGGGCGTCAACAAGATGGGGGGACAAGAGGGTGTCAGACCTACCTTTTACCCCTTTTGGGTAAAAGGTAGGTCTGACACCCTCTTCTTTCCTTGCCCCGGCAACATTCCGGCCCGCCGATTCGTATTTATGTATGAGTTCAGTTCTCTCGAGAAATCCCGGCCCGCGGGCCTTCGGAAGATGATATTCGACCGGCCGACGATCAGGAGTCGCTCATGAAGAAGACAACCACTATGGCGCTCGCGCTGGCTTTCGCCCTGGCTGCCGCATCTCCCATGCCCGGGACCGCCTCCCCCTCTGCTGCCCCCTCCCCCATCGATTCCTCGCCTCCACCTGCCGCTCCCCGAGCCGCGTCCCACGCCGCCACCCGCCCTGCCAAGGCTGCCCTCCCCCCGCCCGACGCCAAGGTCGTCCAGGCCGTCCGTGCCACCGAGCCCATCGTGCTCGACGGCCGCCTCGACGAATCGGTCTGGAAGGCCGCTCCGGTCGCGACCGGTTTCACCCAGAACGATCCCAACGACGGCTCCCCCGCCAGCGAGCCGACGGAGGTCCGGGTCGCCTACGACGAGCATGCCCTCTACGTTGCCGCGTTCTGCCACGACTCCGACCCCTCAAAGATCCTCAAGCGCCTCGGGCGCCGCGACAGCCAGACCGATTCCGACTGGTTCATGGTCGCGGTCGATCCCTATTTCGACAAGCGCTCGGGCTATGCCTTCTACACAAACCCGGCCGGCTCCATCACCGACGCCGCCCTCTCGAACGACGTCAACGATGACGATTCGTGGGACGGCATCTGGGAGAACAAGGCCGCCGTCACGAGCGAGGGCTGGACGGTCGAGATCCGCATCCCCTTCAACCAGATCCGCTTCCCCAAGAAGGACGATTACGTCTGGGGCGTCAATTTCCGCCGCATGCTGCGGCGCAAGAACGAGCAGTCGACCTTCAACTGGGCCCCAAAGAGCGATTCGGCGTTCGTGTCGCGGTTCGCCCGGCTCGAGGGATTGAACGGCATCAAGCCCGGCGGGCGTGTCGAGTTCATGCCCTACGCCGTCAGCCAGGCCCAGTTCCGCCCCTCCGTGAGCGGCAACCCCTTTGAGACCGGCCACCGCACCCTCGGCAACGTCGGCTTCGATCTCAAGATCGGCCTGAAGAGCAATCTGACCCTCGACGCGACCGTCAACCCGGACTTCGGGCAGGTCGAGGTCGATCCGGCCGTCCTCAATCTGTCGGCCTACGAGACCTACTACGAGGAGAAGCGGCCTTTCTTCATCGAGGGCGCCTCCCTGTTCAACAATTTCGGGCGCGGCGGCGTCTTCCTCAACGCCAACATCAACTGGCCGCAGCCGACCTTCTTCTACAGCCGGCGCATCGGCCGGGAGCCGCAGGGCTACGTCACCGAGGACGGCTTCGCCCGGATGCCCGACCGGACGACGATCCTGGGCGCGGCCAAGCTCACAGGAAAGCTCGGCGACAGCTGGAATGTCGGCTGGCTCAGCGCCGTGACCGGACGCGAGTTCGCCCAGATCGACCAGTTGGGGACGCGCCTGTCGCAGGAGGTCGAGCCGCTGTCCTATTACGGAACGGTGCGCGTCCAGAAGGATATCGACGAGGGGAAGAGCGGCATCGGGCTCATGGCCACGGGCGTCGTGCGCGAGCTCGGCAGCGAGACGCTGGCCGGGATCCTCAACCAGAACGCGTTCTCCCTGGCCGTCGACGGATGGACCTCGCTCGACAAGAAGAAGGACTGGGTGATCGGCGGCTGGGCGGGCGCGACCCGGGTCGAGGGGAGCGTCGAGGACATCCTCAGGCTCCAGAACTCGTCGATGCACTATTTCCAGAGGCCGGACGCGACGCACCTCGGGGTCGACCCCGCGGCGACGAGTCTCAGCGGCTGGGCCGGGCGGCTCAACCTGGCCAAGCAGAACGGCAATCTCCTCGTGCTGGGCAGCCTCGGTGCCATTTCGCCGGGTTTCGACCCGAACGACACCGGCTTTCAGTACGGCGGGTCGGACGTCATCAATATGTCGTTCCTCCCCGGCTACCAGTGGACGAAGCCGGGCAAGATGTTCCGCTATGCGCTCGTCGTCGGCGGCTGGTTCCGGAACTACGACTTCGGCGGCAACAAGATCTGGGACGGCGGGCTCTTCCAGTTCCAGGGCCAGCTCAGGAATTTCTGGATGTTCAACACGATGTTCGCTTACAACCCGGACACGCTGAGCAAGACCCAGACGCGGGGAGGGCCGCTGGCCCTGACGCCGTCGGGGTACCAGTTCGACTTGAGCGTGGAGACGGACAGCCGGAAGCCGGTCGTGTTCGAGTTCCAAGGGATGACCTACCAGAGGCCGCGGTCATCGGAGGAGTGGAGCGCGCAGCTTTCCGCGCGCTGGAAGCCGGGGTCGAACGTCAGCGTATCGATCGGACCGACGCTTGGCTTCGAGCGGAACGACGTCCAGTGGGTGAGACGGGTCGACGACGCGCTGATGACGCCGACGTTCGGGAGCCGTTACGTGTTCGGCCGGATCGATCAGAAAGTGCTCGGGAGCGAGATCCGGATCGACTGGACGTTCACGCCGAAGCTGACGCTCCAAGCGTACTTGCAGCCGTTCATAGCGGTGGGGCACTATGACGCGTTCAAGGAGCTGGCCGCGCCGAAGACGTTCTTGTACAACGTGTACGGGGCGGAGAGTGGCGGCGGGAGCGGGTCGACGATCGGCTACGACGCGGAGAGCGGGCTCTACACGGTCGATCCGGACGGCGCGGCGGGCGCGGCCCAGCCGTTCACATTCGGCAACCCCGATTTCAACTATAAATCGCTGCGGGGGACCATCGTGCTGCGGTGGGAGTACAGGCCGGGGTCGCTTCTCTACTTTGTCTGGACCCAGAACAGGGCGGATTACGCCAATCCTGGCGAGCTGCGGCTCGGCCGGGACGTGGGGGACCTCTTCTCGGCCCCCGGCGACAATATCTTCCTGCTCAAGGTCTCGTACCGCTGGAATATGTAACAAGACCGTGTCAGACCTACCTTTTACCCGCTTTGGGTAAAAGGTAGGTCTGACACCATCAATCGGCCTCGATTTCCTTCTCGATCTCGCAGACTGTTCTTGAAAGCGCCTCGCTTTGATCAATAGCCTTTCGCGCTCTCGAGCAGGCATTCGAGGCTCCTGATACGCTCAAGGAATACAGCTCTCCAAGATCTTTGAGCCTTGCTGCCGTGCATCTGTGACCGATAAGGATCGCGATGGGCATCGTCCATCTATTGCCGGCCCCGAGGGCTCTTTCGCAAATGGCCTTTATCCGCTGAAGGTCCGGCTTCTTACGGAGCGCATTCAATTGGGGTTTCTCCCGGTCCGGCTTTTTGAGATCGTCCCCGAGTTGTCCGGTCTTTATCCTCTCAATGAACTCTTGGTTTCCGAGAATCCCATGCTTCGCCGATTCTCTGATCGGGGCGACATCATCCTTCCCAATGCCGTCTTCGACATATTTTGAGTGGGCTTTAAGGGCCTCGCTCCTCTGGCCTCTAAATAGCCTCAGAACGGCCGATGTCTCCAGCCATCGCTCAGGATCCGCTTTGCCAAGATAATAACCGTACGATGACCATACATAAAGTTCAGGCCGCTCGACGATCCCGGACCGGACAGGATTTAAATGGATGTATCTGGATAGCTCCTTGGCATAGCTTTCGGCGTCGACAAGGACAGACCGGAACCGGCTTTGAAAAAGGTGGCCGCAACGCTCGTGCTTCTTGTTGAAGTACAAGACATAATTGGTGATCAGGTATTGCATCATCCCTGACAGGTTGGCCATCAGGGTCTCCAGGAAAAGGTGAAAGTGGTTGGGCATCAGGCAATAAGCGTGGACAACGACGTCGAATTTCCTGCACGTTGACCTTAGGCACTCAACGAAATAACACCGATCTTCATCCGAAAAGAAGATGGGCTGTTTTTGGTTACCCCTCGAGAAGACATGGTAGAAAGCGCCGGGATATTCGATCCTAATAGGTCTTCCCATTGTGTGCGTCAGGCAGCGGTTACGATTCACATTAAACGACGCCAGGAGAGCCTTCGGATTCTCATGTAAGGGCCAGGCACGAGCTGCCCAACTGCAGCAGAAAAGGGCGAATTCGAGCGCAGGAACGCGCTAGAGGCGCAAACTCGGCCCTGGCAGGGGGAAGGGGCGTGGGGTTGTGAGGCGGAGGGCCGATTTAGCGCTAAAAGGGTGGATTTCAAGCGGAGTCCGAACTGCATCTCGTGATGGTGTCAGACCTACCTTTTACCTAAAACGGGCAGAAGGTAGGTCTGACACCATCTTAGGCTCGCTGCTTCTCCAAAAATGGCCGGAGGGCGGAGAAGGCCACGGCGATGACGACGCTGAGGGCGGCACAGACATACCAGACCGCGTCAGGGCCAAGCCGGTCGTATATCGCCGTTCCGCCGGCCGGGGCGATGATGAAAGCAAGCGAGAAGACGAAGCTGAAGACGCCCATGTAACGGCCCCGGTTCGAGTCCCCGGCCCGGGCGGCGATAAGGGCGGTCACGAGAGGCATGCTCAACATCTCGCCGAACGTCCAGACGGCGACGGTGAGCGCGCCGTAGGCGAATCCCCGCCCGAGCGGCATCAATCCGAGCCCGAGGCCGAGCAGGAGGAACGAAATGTTGATCATCCGGGCCTGGGAGTATTTCCGGATCCGCTCCATCAGGATCATCTCCAGGGCGACGATCAGGATGGTGTTGACCGCGAAGAGCTGGCCGATCCGGTTCTCGGCCAAGCCGTAGACGTTGCGCATGTAGAGGGGGAACGTCGTCAGGAGCTGGACGAAGATCGAGCACCAGGCGAGGAAGATCAGCATCATCAGGAGGAACGGAACGTCGCGCCAGGGAGAAAGCGCCTTCGGCGCCGCCGGCGCCAGGCCCTTCCCGCCGCTCTCCTCAATCCGCTCACAGCTCCCCTCCCCACCAGCGCGCTCCGCGCTCACCCGCGCGCCCTTCCACAGCACCGCGAATACAACGGCTGCCGCGAGCGACGTCAGCCCATCCGCCCAGAAGAGCAATCGATAATCCCGCATGGCCAGTACACCGCCGATGGCCGGGCCTATGGTCGCCCCAAGGTTATTGGCCAGCCGGTTGAGGGCGAACCCTTTGATCTGGAGCCCGGCCGGGCAGATCGTCGACATCGACGTCGCATTGGCTGGGTAAAGCGTCCCGGCGGCAAGCGCGAGAGAGAAGAGCAGCGGCAGGATCCCTGCCAACGTGCTGACCTGGCCGAGGGCGATCAGCAAGACCCCGCACGCGGCCAGGCTCAGCTTCTGGGCTCGGATCGAGCCGATGGTGTCCGAGAGCCAGCCCCCGGCCAGGGCCCCCGCGAGCGAGCCCGCGCCGTAAACGCTGAGCACCTGCCCTGCCCGTGCGGTCGTAAGCCCGATCTCGCGCGTCAGGTAGAGCGATAGGAAGAAGAAGACCATCCCTCCGGAAGCGTTGACCAGGTTGACGGCGAAGAGTATCCAGGCCCGCTTCGGCAGACCGCGATACGCCTGGACGTACTCGTCCCTGACGAAGCGGATCGGCTGAAGCAGCGGGTTCATGGCCGTTGCGGGGAATTATAGGGAAAATCGGGGACACAATACCAATTCTCCAATTTAAATAAGGGAATTGGTATTGTGTCCCCGATATCAGCTTACGATCTCGCCCTTATTTCGACCTCGGATAGCGGAAGCACGTCACCAGGTGATCGTTGACCATGCCGGTCGCCTGCATGTGCGAGTAGACGACGGTCGAGCCGACGAACTTGAAGCCCCGCTCCTTGAGGTCCTCGCTGATGGCGTCGGACAGAGCCGTCCGGGAGGGCATGTCCGCGAACGACTTCAGGCCCGAGCGCAGCGGTTTCCCGCCCGTGAATCCCCAGATGTACTTGTCGAACGTGCCGAATTCCTTCTGGACTTCGAGGAAGCGCTTGGCGTTGTTGATCGCGCCGAGGACCTTCAGCCTGTTGCGGATGATGCCGGCGTCGCCAAGCAAGCGCTGCACGTCGCGGTCCGTGAACTTGGCCACTTTCGCAGGGTCGAAGCCCTTGAACGCTTTTCGGAAGTTCTCCCTCTTCTTGAGCACCAGGCTCCAGCTCAGGCCCGCCTGCATGCCCTCGAGGACGAGGAACTCGAAGATCCTGCGGTCATCGTGGAGCGGCGTTCCCCATTCGCGGTCGTGGTATTGGCGCATCAGGGGATCGTCGAGCTCTCCCCAGCACCGCGTCCCGCGTACCGGCTTCTTAACCTTTGCCCCCCACCTCGCTTTCTCCGACTTCTCCGCTTTTTTCTTCGCCCCGGTCTTCGCTTCTTCAGCCATTGTGCACCTCGTCGCCCTTCATAGTATCACAGTCGGCTTTCACTCGGGGTCCGGGTCACGCGTCCACGCGCCGGAAGGAACCCCGGACCGGCGGCCGCCCCCCGTTTGAACGAATGCGGCAATCATGGTATTATTTCGCTTCCCTAGACCCTGAAGTGAGCCAAAACCGATGAAAAGACTCGTCATTCTCGGGGCCGGCACGGGCGGCACCGTCATGGCCAACCTCCTCCGCAGACGGCTCGCCCCGGGCGAATGGGCCATCACCGTCGTCGACCGCGACACCGAGCACTTCTACCAGCCGGGCTTCCTGTTCGTGCCCTTCGGGGGCTATACCCGCCGCCAGCTGGTCAAGGACCGTGCCAGGCTCCTGCCGAAGGGCGTCGAGCTCGTCGTCGCCGCGATCGAGGGCATCGACCCGGCCAAGGGCGAGGTCCGCGTCGCGGGCGGCGAAGCGCTTCCATACGACCTCCTCATCATCGCCACGGGCACGGACATCGTGCCGTCCGAGACGCCCGGCCTTCTCGACGGCTGGCGCGACACCATCTTTGACTTCTACACGATGGACGGCAGCGCCGCCCTGGCCCGCAGACTCGAGACGTTCAAGGCCGGGACTCTCGCCGTCCACGTCGTCGAGATGCCCGTCAAGTGCCCCGTCGCCCCTCTCGAGTTCACGTTCCTCAGCGATTCGTACTTCACGCGGCGCAAGCTCCGCGACGCCGTTGACATCGTCTACGTGACCCCGCTCCCGGGCGCCTTCACCAAGCCCGTGGCCGCCGCCGCCCTCGGGGCACTTCTCGAGGAGCGCAAGATCCGCGTCGTTCCCGAGTTCGGCACGGAACGGGTCGACGCGGCCGCCCGGAAGATCGTCGGCTACGACGGACGCGAGGTCCCCTACGACCTCCTGGTCACCATTCCGACGAACATGGGCGCTCCGGTCATCGAGGACTCCGGGCTCGGCGACGAGCTGCGGTTCGTCCCGACCGACCCGAAGACGCTGCGGTCGAAGAAGCACGACAACATCTTCGTCATCGGCGACGCGACGAGCCTGCCCTCGTCGAAGGCGGGCTCGGTCGTCCATTTCCAGGCCGAAACGCTGGCCAAGAACGTCGAGCGGGCCATCGCCGGAAAGCCCCTGGCCGAGGAGTTCGACGGGCACGCCAACTGCTTCGTCGAGATGGGCCGCGGCAAGGCCATCCTGATCGATTTCAATTATGCGGTCGAGCCGCTCCCCGGGCGCTTCCCGTTCCCGATCGTGGGCCCGCTGCCGCTCCTCAAGCCGAGCCGCCTCAATCATTGGGGCAAGCTCGCATTCCGCTGGATCTACTGGCACATGATGCTCAAGGGACGGCCCATCCCGTTTGTTCCCAATCAGATGAAAATGGCCGGGAAGAGGCGTCATGAGAGCGCCGGGGCCGCGCCAGGCACGGTCAAATAGCCAAGCTCAGCGTTAGAGACTAAGATAGAGACCTTAAGCAAGGAGGGACTGACAATGCCGCAAAAACAGTACGGACCGGCCACCGTCGGCGTCGACGACGATGGTTTCCTGACCGATTTCGGGCAGTGGACGCGCGAGGTCGCCGAGGCCATCGCCAAGGATGAGGGGATCGCCGGGCTCACTCCGGCCCATTGGAAGGTCATCGAGTATATGCAGAAGGAGTTCAAGGAGAACGGCCAGGTGCCGAGCATCCGCAAGCTCAACAAGAGCGGCGTCATCAGCACCAAGGAGCTCTACGACCTCTTCCCGGGGGGGCCGGCCAAGAAGGCGGCCAAGATCGCCGGCATGAAGAAGCCCGAAGGCTGCGTCTAAGGGGCACCCGATGGACGACAAGATCAAGAAGGTTTCGATCGTCGTTTCCAGGGGCGGCCTGGACGGCGTCTACCCCGGGCTGATCATGGCCAACGGCGCCCGCATGGACGGCATCGAGGCGAACCTGTTCTTCACCTTCTTCGGCCTCGACGCCATCACCAGGAAGCGCATGGGCAAGATCAAGATCGCCACGGTCGGGAACCCGGGCATGCACATGCCGTCGATCCTGGGCGTCCTGCCCGGCTTCTCGGCCTTCGCCACGTCCATGATGCTGAAGACGATGGACAAGATCGACATCCCGCCCGTGCCGGAGTTTATCGAGATGGTCTACGACGCCGGCTGCAAGCTCTACGCCTGCAAGGCGTCGGTGGACATGTTCAAGCTCAAGAAAGAGGATTTCTGCCCCCAGGTCGACTCGATCATCAATGTCGGCAAGTTCTACGAGATCTCTGCCGGCGGCCAGATCATCTTCACCTGACGCTCAGAAGGGGTCAAACCTACCTTTTACCCGATTTTGGGTAAAAGGTAGGTTTGACCCCTTCTTTTAGGAGGCGGCGATGGAGTGGGTAACGCATTTTCAGTCATGGGTCGCGCTCGGGACGCTGACCGCGCTCGAGATCGTCCTCGGCATCGACAACATCATCTTCATCTCGGTGCTCGTCGGGCGCCTCCCCCACGACAAGCGCAACCGGGCCCGCGTCCTCGGCCTGGCCCTGGCCATGGTCAGCCGCATCGTCCTGCTCCTGTCCCTGACCTGGGTCATGACGCTGAGGCACCCCCTCTTCGGGGTCTTCTCCCGCGAGTTCACCGGCCGGGACCTCATCCTCATCGGCGGCGGTCTCTTCCTCCTGGCCAAGAGCACCCGGGAGATCCATCACAGCCTCATGGGCGAGGAAGGCCACGTCAAGGCCAAGGCCGTGAACAAGATGGCCGGGGTCCTCATCCAGATCGCCATCCTCGACATCGTCTTCTCTCTCGATTCGGTCATCACGGCCATCGGCCTGGCCAATCACGTGACCATTATGATCACGGCCATCGTCATCGCGGTCGGGGTGATGATGTTCTCGGCCAAAGCCATCGGCAATTTCGTCGACGGTCATCCGACCATCAAGATGCTGGCCTTGAGCTTCCTGCTTCTCGTCGGGTTCACTCTCTTCGGCGAGGGCTTCGGCTTGGTCATCCCCAAGGGCTACATCTACTTCGCCATGGCGTTTTCCATGGCGGTCGAAGTCCTCAACCTCAAGGTTCGCAAGCGGATGGAGAGACCCGTCCATCTCCATACGGACCGCGCCAGCTGAAGATGGTGTCAGACCTACCTTTTACCCAAAATGGGTAAAAGGTAGGTCTGACACCATCTTGTCTTATTCTATTCGGGGGTAGCGCTTGTCGGCGAGCTTGAGCATGGCGGCATAGCCCACCGCCGACAGCGCCAGAAGCGCCGCGAACACGATCCCCAGCACGGCATTCGTCCCGAGCTTCGCTTTGATCAGCGCCTTGACCCCGAAATAGACGACCGTCAGGACGCCGATGTCGGCCAGCATAGCCAGCAGCACGTTGAGGTTCTGCTTGATGGCCTTCTGCGGGTTGGCCCAATCGAGGAGCGGTCTGGCCAGGTCGATGGCCATGCCCAAGGCCGTGAGCAGCACCCCGGCCACGAGGGCGAGCCCCGCCGCCACGGCGAGCTGCGCCGCGCCGATATGGAGCATGACGGCGGCAACGATCCCGGCCGTGAGGACGCCCAGCACGGCCACGAGATAGGAATGCAGGAACTTGGCCGCCGCCTGCTCCCGCGGCGCGACCGGGATGACCTGCGAGATCCAGAACTGACCGCCCTCACGCGAGAACGTCGACGAGGCCGTCCCGTTGATGCTGCCGCAAACGGTCATGAACAGCGCCGCCGCGAAGATGACAACGAGCGGATTGGCAGAGGCCATGGCTTTCAGGAGGGCCGTGGCGTCGCCCGCCCCCGTTCCCCCGCTCCCCGGGTTCGTCATGGCCATGATCACGAAGATCGCCGGCAGAAGGACGGCCACGAGCGTCCCGTTCAGAAGAAAGATCGGCGTCCGGTTCATGATCTTCCATTCGCGCCAGAAGACCGCCGCCTTGGCCCTCCTCCCCGACGACACGCGCCGCGACATCTCGTCACGCGTCAGCCGCCGCCTCTTTCCCGTCGTCTCGCCGAGCCCCACTAAACCCCGGTAGAAGAGCTTTTCGGCCAGGACGGCCATGGCCGCAAAAAGGAGGATCGACGCGCCCCACAGCAGCGCCAGGTTCGCCAGCCCCTCACCCGTGAATCCCCCGGCCACGGCCTTCGTCGCCCAGATCGCCGGCGGGAAGAACGCCCCGACCCGGTTGAGAAGGCTGTTGGGCGAAGTGAAGAACGCGGTGATGGCCGCGGCGCTCGTATCCGGCCCCCCGCTCCCCGCCGACCGCCCCATGACGATCTGCAGCCCGAACGCCAGGACGAGAAGCAGGATGCTCCCGATGAGGATGAGGGCGTCTTTCTTCCGGCTGACGTTGATGAACCGCATCATGGCCACGACAAGAAGCGACACGACGGCCAGCGGAATGACCGGTAGGGCCGCGTACACCAGCACGACGTTCACCCAGTAGCCCACGCCGGCCTTGGCCGCCACGCCGAACGTGAGCACGATCGGAAGAACGACCGCCGCGATGGTCAGGTACTCGTTGATGACGATGACGGCGAACTTGCTGGCCATGACCTCGCCCGGCCGGAGCGGCAGCGGGATGAGGAGCTCGAGGTCCCTCGAAAAATAGAACGCCGAGATGACGTAGTACATCCCGAAGAGCAGGATGAGGAATTGCGCGGCCAGGAAGCCCAACGACAGCAGGGCGCGCTCCTGCCCCATCGGCTTGAGGATGCCGTAGATGTTCTGGACGGCCAGCACGACGCCGTAGAACAGCGGCACGACGCTCACCGCGGCCACGCCGATGATCGGCACGAGCCAGCGGTCCTTCTTTTCCTTGAACAGCCGGTACTTGAGAACGGCCAGCCCGAAGTTCGAACGCAGGCCGGCGCGGACGACCGTCAGGAACGTTTTAGCCCGGCTCATTTCTCGGTCACATCGAGGAAGATCTCTTCGAGCGACTGCCCGGCTTCCGTCCGGTCGATGGCTTTGAGCTCCTCCATCGTGCCGCACGCCACCAGCCGGCCCTTGTGGATGATGCCGATCCGGTCGCACAGCTTCTCCGCGACCTCCATGATGTGCGTCGAAAAGAAGAGCGTCTTGCCGGCGTCGCAGTGCTCGCGGAACATCTCCTTGAGCTGATGGGCCGCCCGCGGGTCGAGCCCGACGAGCGGCTCGTCGAGCACCATGACCCGGGGCCCCGGCAGGAGCGCCGCCGTCAGCACGATCTTCTGTTTCATGCCGTGGGAATAGCTCTGGATGGGGTTCGTCACGACCGGCGCGAGCTCGAAGATCTCGAGCCACTTGTCGATGCGCTCGAGCCGGTCCGCCTTCGGGACGCCATAGACGTCGCCGATGAAGTTGAGATACTCGAGGCCGGTCAGCCGCTCGTAGATGGCTGGAAAATCAGGGACATAGGTCGTCACCTGTTTGGCCTTGAGCGGCTCCACGGCCAAGTCGTGCCCCTCGACCACGATCCGCCCCGCGTCGGGCCGCAGCAGCCCGACGACGAGCTTGATGGTCGTCGTCTTCCCGGCCCCGTTCGGCCCGAGGAAGCCGAAGATCTCGCCCGGCTTGACGGTCAGGGTCAGGTCGTCGACGGCCCTGACCTTGCCGCGGTTATAGCTCTTGGAAACGTGGCTGAGCTCGATCATCGCACCCGCCGGTATTTGATTAGCAGCGAGGCAGGTGCCTCGGGGATCTTGAGGGTCAGGCCCGCGGCCAGCTCACGTCCGCTCTTCACGACCGTAACGCCATAGTCCTCATAATCCAGCTCATAATCCGCGCCGGGCTCCAACCCGCCGAGCTTGACCTCGATCGCCGCCTCCGGCGCCATCGGCCGCCGGAAGGCCGCGACGATCCCGTCGCCCGTCTCGGGCCGGTCCCATTGGAAAGCCGCCCAGGCGTCGTCCCCGGTCCCATATTCCGTGAGCGGATAATAATCGCCGTAGAAATAGTCCCGAAGGCCCCGGAACTCGGCCACGTCCTCGATCGCCCCCCGCAGATTGAATCCCGGTGTGAGCTCCCAGCCCATGACCACGGCCCCGCCCACGGCGGCGCTCCGGAACCAGTATTTCCGCGGGTCGCCGTTCCCCGTCCCGCTCGCGGGCAGGAAGAAGTGGAGCCCGTAGGTATGGCACTGATAGCCGTTCGGCTCGTAGTACTGGTAATCGGTCCGCCAAAGCGGGATGCTGCGGCTCGCGGTCTCGAGGTCGATGCGCCGGCCGCCCGAAGCGCAATTGTCGATGAGGAGCCCGGGGTGGCGCTCGAGGAGCGCGTCCCAGAACGCATAGAGCCCCTCGATGTGCTTCATCTCGGCGATGCCGACACGGTCCGGCGCATCCACGGCCTTCCAAAAGGGCGCCGGGTCAAAATTGAAGTCCTGGCGATAGATCGTCACGCCCTCGTCACGGATGAAGCCCGAGATGTGGTCGATGAGCCAGGCCAGCGCTTTCGCGTTGCCCAGGTCGAGCAGCCGGTTCGCGTTCCCCGGAAGGGAGATCAGCCAATCCTTGTGCTCGCGGTCGAGCCACGTCCCTTCATAAACGCGCTCGGGCTCGAACCAGACGACAAAGCCCTGTCCCAGCTTTTTCGCCGCCTCGGTCACCGGCTTGAGGCCGCGCGGAAAGTTCTTTTTGTTGACCGTCCAGGTCCCCACCCCCGACCACCATTGGCCGGTCGGGTTCTCATACCAGCCGGCGTCGATCCAGCAGGCATCGGGCTCGATCCCGAACTGGTGGAGCCGCTCGATCATGCCGATGGCATAGCTCTCGGTGGCGCAGACGTATTCGTTGCAGGGGAACGGGCCGCCGAAGCCCACGCCGTGAGCGATGGGCAGCGGCGTGGGCTTGCCGTTCGTTTGCGGCATGTGGTGGGCGAGGATGAAGCGGCGGAAGAGGTTGTGCCCCGACATCCGGTCCGCGTCCTTCCAGAAGAGGAGGGCCATGGACGGCGTCCGGACCTCTTCGCCGGGACGAAGCTTGAAGCGGGTGGCGGCCATCCCGGCCGAAAGGTCGACCGAGCGCGGGTCCGCCCCCTTGCGCCCGACGACGGCCTCCCATCTGCCGCTCCAGCCGATGGCGGCGACGACGCCGTGCCCGCCGGCCGCGATGTTGAAGAACGGCAGCGCATTCGTGTCCGAAGAGCGGCCCGCCGTCGGCCCGAAACGGACCTCGGCCTTGGGTGCAACGGGATCGTTGATCGGACCGAAATCGGACCGCTGGGCGTTGCTGCCCCGGGCCCGATACAGCATGACCGGCCCGGACCCGGAGTCGGCGAAGGCCTGGAGCGTGATCGCGCAGGCCCTGACCTCCTCGATGATCGGAGTGTCGACCCGTCCGGTGTTCTTGAAGCGCACGACCCATTCCGCCGCGGGGAAATCCTGATAGACCGAATAGATGGCCGTAATGCGGAGCCCCGTCGACGGGTCGGAATAGACGACCGTCCGGACGAGCTTCGCGCCTTCGGTCCTCTCCTCCGAGGTCACGCTCCATTTGCCAACAAGGCCGGACGAAGGCCTGCCCCCATAAACGAACATGAACGGCGGCGGGGCGGTCTTCGTCATATGCCCGTTCACGAACGCATCGCGGGCCGCCCGGTCATGGACGGCCGAGGCGTCCCAGCCGGCGAGCCGGCCGGGAGACAGCATTAGAGCTCCAAACGCCGCAAACAGAACAATGATACCAGTCCAGCCGTAGAATCGATCTGTTCATCATCGCCAATCCTCCGTATTCTTCAACTCGCCTTCTTCACGTTTCGTCAGTGTCTTACTTTTCTATTGCCGCTTGGGACAGGGCTGCCGACGGCAGCTCCGCGGTGGGGAGCAGGCGCGGGACCTTGCGCATCCCCAAGGCCTGTTCGAGGCCGAAGGCCAGGCGGATGAGCTCGGGCTCGCCCCAGGCCTTCCCGATAAAGGAGATGCCCACGGGCAGTCCGAACACATACCCCGCCGGAAGGGTGATCGTCGGATAGCCGGCGACCGCGGCGGGCGAGGATGAGCTCCCGGAGAACGAATCGCCGTTGACGAGATCGGTCAAGTGGGCCGGCCCATTGGTCAGGACGACGAGCGCATCGAGCTTATGCTCGGCCAGAACGGCGTCGATGCCCTTCTCCCGCATGAGCCCGCGGCACTTCGCCAGGGCTTCGAGATAGGCCTTGTCGGTCAGCGGACCCTTCTTGGCCGCGCGCTCCACGATCTCCTGGCCGAAGAAGGGCATTTCCCGGTCCGTATTCTTCTCATCGAAGGCGATGAGCTCGTCGAGCGTCCGGACCGCGGGGCCCGGCCTGGCCGCTAAGTAGGACTCGAGGTCGGCCTTGAACTCATAGAGAAGGACTTCGTACTCCGCATCGTCCGTCTGGCCGAGCGTCGGGAACTCGACGGGATCGATGACCTCCGCGCCTTCCTTCCTCATCGCGTCGATGGCGTTCTGCAGGATGGGATCGAGCATCTTGGCGAAGTTGAACTGCCGGGCCCGCAGGACGCCGATCCGCGCTCCTTTCAATCCGCCCGGCGCAAGGAATTCCCGGTAGTCCTTGAAAAGCCGGACGCCGGTCGTCTGCGTGGCCGGGTCGTTCGGATCGGGCCCGGCCATCGCACCGAGGAGAGCCGCCGCGTCCGCCACTGTCCGGGCCATCGGCCCGGCGGTATCCTGCGAATGGGCGATCGGGACGATCCCTGAGCGGCTGACGAGCCCCACGGTCGGCTTGAGCCCGACAAGACCGCAGCAGGAGGCGGGCGAGACGATCGAGCCGTCGGTCTCCGTACCGACCCCCGCGGCGGCGAGGTTGGCCGAAACCGCCGTCGCCGTCCCCGAGCTTGACCCCGATGGGTTCCTGTCGAGCGCGTAAGGGTTCCTGGTCTGGCCGCCCCGGCCGCTCCAGCCGCTCGTCGACCGCGTCGAGCGGAAATTCGCCCACTCGCTGAGGTTCGTCTTGGCCAGGATGACGGCGCCGGCCTCGCGGAGACGTTCGACGACGAAAGCGTCCTTGGCCGGCTTGGAGCCGAGGAGGGCGAGCGATCCGGCCGTCGTCTCCATCCCGTCGGCCGTATCGATGTTGTCCTTGATGACGATGGGGACGCCGTGGAGGGGCCCTCGCGGTCCTTTCTCCTTGCGCTCCCGGTCGAGCTCGCGGGCGACGGCCAGGGCATCGGGATTGGTTTGAATGATCGCATTGAGCGCCGGCCCGCCGCGGTCGATCCTGTCGATCCGCTCGAGATAAAGCTTGACGAGGCTCTCCGAGGTCTCTTTGCCCGAGGTCATCATCTCCTGGAGTCCGGCGATCGTCGCCTCCTCGAGACGGAATGCGGCAGGCGGGACCTTTTTTTCCGCGGACTTCTCCGCTGGCCGTTCTTCCGAAGGCCCGCACGACACTGTCATCGTCGACCCGAGCACGGCGATGACGGCTGCGGGGATCCAGAGGCGCGAGGCTTTTTTCATTCTTCTCTCCGTTCATCCCCTTCCGCAGTTCCCGCCTGCCGGACAGGGGCCTGCATCGAACGATCCTCACATTACCCCAAATGGGGCCCTGGGCTCAACGTCCGGATCCGCTTCCATTGGCCCATCGAGACCGTTGTGCTAGGATTAGGGTATGGGGCCAGCAAGCCCCGCGAGGCCACGACGCACGCACGGAGGCCGCATGGACAAGACGATCCGATTCAAGCTCAACGGGAAGGAGGTCGCCGTAGAGACCTCGCCGGAGCGCATGCTCCTGTGGGTCCTGCGGACCGATCTCGGGCACACCGGCACGAAATACGGCTGCGGCGAGGGCTACTGCGGCTTCTGCACGGTCCTTGTCGACGGCCAGCCCGAACGCTCCTGCCAGCTCCCGCTCGCCAAGGTCGAGGGCAAGAGCGTCCTGACGATCGAGGGGCTCACGAAGGGCAGCCGCCTGCATCCCCTCCAGGAGGCCTTCGTCGACAATGGCGCCCTGCAATGCGGCTACTGCACGCCGGGCATGATCATGGAGGCCTACGCCCTTCTCCTCCGCAAGCCGGACCCGACCGAGGCCGAGATCGCCGACGCCCTCGAAGGCAACATCTGCCGCTGCGGCACTCACAAGCGCGTCGTCGCAGCCGTCCGGCAGGCCTCCGGGGCCCTGAAGATGAAGGTGGTGGATCATGAAGCCCGTTAAGATCAAGCCCCGCGTCAAGGACGACGAATACCCGACGACCGGCCCCGGCGGCCTCGCGGACCAGCCGACCCTCGAGCGCCGCGAGTTCCTCAAGCTCGCCGGCGGCGGCCTCGTCGTCGTCTTCGCGGCCGGCGAGGGTCTGGACGCTCAAGAGGGAGGCCAACGCGGCCAGGGCTACCCCGACGATCCCAACGCTTATCTCAAGGTCGGCACCGACGGCCGTGTCACCGGCTTCTCCGGCAAGATCGAGATGGGCCAGGGCACGACGACGGCCCTCCAAATGATGTTGGCCGAGGAGCTCGACGTCCCGCTCGCGTCTGTCGACATGGTCATGGGCGACACGGCCCTTTGCCCTTATGATGCCGGCACCTTCGGGTCGCGGAGCATCAAGTATTTCGGGCCGGCTCTGCGCCTGGCGGCGGCCGAAGCGCGGGGCGTCCTCATCCGCCTGGCCTCGGCCAAGCTCGGAGCGGCGGAAGATGCCCTCGCGACCAAGGACGGCACCGTCTACGTTCTCAAGTCGCCGTCGAAGAAAGTGACCTACGCCGACCTTATCGGCGGGAAAAGGATCGAGATCCGCCTCGAGAAGAAGCCGCCGATCAAACCCGTCGCCAAGCACACGGTCTCTGGGAAGCCGACGCTGCGCTCCGACGCCCGGGCCAAGGTCACCGGCGAAGCCAAGTTCTCGGGCGACATCCGTCTCCCCGGCATGCTTTACGCCGCCATCGTCAGGCCCCCGGCGCACGGCGCCACGCTCAGGAGCGCCGATACCTCGGCGGCTGAGAAGATCTCCGGCTTGAAGGTCGTCCGCGACGGGGATCTTATCGCCGTCCTCCACGAAAAGCCCGACGTCGCCGCTGAGGCCCTCACTCTCGTCAAGGCCGAATTCGAGCCCTCACCGTCGAAGCTCGACAACAGCAACATCTTCGCCCATCTGAAGGAGGTCACGGCGCGGACCGATGTCGTCGTCGAATCGGGGAGCCTCGACGAGGGCGCCAAGCTCACGACGAAGCTCGTCGAAAGGTCTTATTTCGCCCAGTACGTCGCCCACTCCCCGTCCGAGCCGCACACGGCCGTCGTGCGCATCGACGGAGACAAGGCCGAAGTCTGGGCCTCGACGCAATCGCCGTTCCGGGCCCAGCAAGAGGTCGCCAGGACGCTGGGCCTGGACGCGCCGAACGTCCGCGTCCGGACGCCCTTCGTCGGCGGGGGTTTCGGGGGCAAGAACGCGGGCGCGCAGATCGTCGAAGCGGCCCGCCTGGCCAAGCTCACGGGCCAGCCCGTCCAGGTCGCCTGGTCGCGCAAGGAGGAGTTTTTCTACGACACATTCCGCCCGGCCGCGACCTACGATATTCGTTCGGGCCTCGACGCGCAGAACAAGATCGTCCTCTGGGACTACAAGAACTACCATGCCGGGAGCCGGAGCTCCCAGCCGGTCTACGACATCCCCCACAAGCGCGTCACCGGGTTCGGGGGCGGCTTCGGCGGCGCGGAGGGCGTCCACCCCTTCGGCACCGGCGCCTGGCGCGGGCCCGGGAGCAACACGAACATCTTCGCCACCGAATCCCACATCGACGTCATGGCCGAGGCGGCCGGCATGGACCCGCTCTCCTTCCGGCTGGCGAACCTCACGGACGCGCGGATGAAAAAGGTCGTCCAGGCTGCCGCCGACGCGTTCGGCCGCACGTTCGCCAAGGCGCCCTCGGGGCGCGGCTACGGCGTCGCCATCACGGATTACCTGGGGACCTACCTCGCCACGATGGCGGAAGTCGGGGTCAACAAGGAGACAGGGGCGGTCCTCGTCCTCCGCGTCGTCTGCGCCCAGGACTCGGGGGAGGTCGTCAACCCCGAGGGCAGCCGGATGCAGATCGAGGGTTGCATCACCATGGGCCTCGGCTACTGCCTGACCGAGGAGATCCACTTCAAGAACGGCGCCGTCCTCGACGAGAACTACGACACCTACGAGCTGCCGCGCATGTCGTGGCTGCCGAAGATCGAGGTCGTCCTCGTCGACAACCCGGACCTGGCCCCGCAGGGATGCGGCGAGCCGGCCATCACCGTGATGGGAGCGGTCATCGCCAACGCGATCCACGACGCGGCCGGCGTCCGCATGTTCATGCTCCCGATGACCGCGGCGCGGATCAAAGAGGCGCTGGCCAAAAAAGGCTAGTTGCCGTCCCAGCCGGCGAGGCGGGCCCAGAGGTGCCAGGCCGCGTAGGCCTTCAGGTTGGCGTTCAGCGGCTGGGAGTGGGCCGATTCACACGGGTACCATTCTCCCGGGTGCGCATTCTGCCAATCGATGGCCCAATTTTTATCGGTCACACCGTCACCGTTGCTGTCGTAGTTGCAGGCGTCATCAACGAGCTTGCCCCCATACCAGTTGCCGGCCGGGTCCCAGCTTTCGATATCGGCAAAATCGTACAGGATCTTGCCGTTGGCCATGCAATAATCCCGGATCTGCTTGGCCCTCATGTAATGCATATGGGACCAGGTCGTTCCCTCCCCCCATTCCTGGCCTGCATCCACATGGCCGGTCATATAGACGAATCTGACGCTCGGATAATCCTCTTCAAGCTCATTCATGAGGTTCAGATAGAGGTCGATGTCAGCCACGACGTTCGTGATCATCTGCCAGCACCAGGACCAAATGATCACATTGATCTCCGGGTGCTTGTCCAGATATTCTCGCGTGGCGGTCGCCCAGGCTGATCGATCGGGATTCCCGAGGTCGATCGCCCACGTGGTGGCATCCGGGTCGCCAAACCCTACGCCATAATCCCATTCTCTGATATCGAGAGCTCCCCCGGTCCCGCCGAAGATCCAGGAATACAGGTCGCCCGTCCAATTGACGAGTCCCGTCATTCCCGTCGTCAGCTGGCTCCCGTGCGAGGTATGGCCATAGGCGATATGGAGCGTCTGCTTGGCCGCCGTGATCCATTCGGGCGGGATATCATTGAGTTTGGCGCAGGCGTGATCGATGATCATGGCCGAGGCCGTCACGACCGTGATCGAGCGGCTCGCGTTATCGGAATCCGCGGTATTCGTAACCGTCAGCGTCACCGTTTTCGATCCCGTTGTCGAATAGCTATGGCTCGGATGCTGTAAAGTCGAGGTCGATCCGTCCCCGAAGTTCCACGACCAGGAGGTCGGCGCCCCTGTCGAGGTGTCCGTGAACTGTACCGCTTGTCCCGTCTTTGGCGAGGCGGGGCTGAAAGAAAAGGAAGCGCTGAGGGTCGAGGCGGGCGTCACGGAAACCATCCGGCTCGTACTTGATGAGCCCGAATTACCTGTCACCGTCAGGGATACAGAGTAGGATCCTGAGGATGAAAACGTATGGCCCGGGTTTTGGGCAGAGCTGGTCGAGCTGTCATTGAAATTCCACGACCACGACGTCGGACTCCCCGTTGACGCATCCGTAAATTGAACGGCCTGGCCCGCAGCAGGAGACGCCGGGCTGAAACTGAAAGAGGCTGCCAGTGCTGCTCCTATCGTTATGGCCTGGGTCGCGCTATTGGAGCCCAAGGTGTTACTAACCGCAAACGTCACGGTCTTGGACCCCGCAGTTGCGTAGGTGTGGTTCGGATTCTGGGCCGTCGACGTCGTCCCGTCTCCGAAGTTCCACCACCAGGACGTCGGGGTTCCGACCGATGTATCCGTGAACTGCACTGACTGACCAACCGCCGGAGAAGTCGGGCTATAAGAGAACGAAGCTGCAAGCGCCACTCCTATTGTCACCGTCCGGCTAGCGTCATTCGAACCCGAAGCGTTTGTTGCGGTGAGGGTGACTGTCTTCGATCCCGCTATCGCGTAAGTGTGGCTTGGATTCTGAACCGTGCTCGTAGATCCGTCCCCGAAGCTTCCAGGACCACGACGTCGGGCCCCCTGTCGAAGTATCCGAGAATTGTACTGTCTGCCCGGCCGCAGGAGACGTGGGGCTGAAGCTAAATGAAGCAGAGACGGCGACGGGATCGTCCCCGCCATCCCCCGTCGAAACGACGCACCCGGCAGAAAGACAGATCGATAACGCGACGGCGGCAATGAGAATCTTCCCTCGTATCGCCATCTGAGTCTTCCTTCCTCCAGATCAAACCCCGAGACGAGCTATTTATACATCGGCTAAGAAGCTGTGTCTACTGACTTATCGCCTTGGCGGTGAAAAAAGTCGCTCCAGGGGCAAGATATGCCCTCCGGCGGGGCCCGGACGAGCGTCCAGGCCCATCTTGCTGCGGCCGTCCTTTTTATTTCCCGGGGCTTTGTGCTATAAGTCCAAAACGGTAAGGCTATGAACACTCTGCTTGTCGTCAATCCCGCCGCCGGGCACGGGCGCGGCAAAAAGGTCTTCGAGCGCCTCGAGCCGCGCCTCCGTGAGGCTTTCCCCGCGCTCGAGGTCCGTTTCTCCGAATACCCGGGCCATACGATCGAGATCGGCCGCGGCGTCGCCCACACCGGATACGATCGCGTCATCTGCCTCGGAGGCGACGGCACACCCTACGAGTTCATCAATGGGCTCTATGACCGCGGCCGCCCCTCCCGCCTTCCCCAGATCGGGCAGATCCCGGCCGGGACCGGCAACTCCTTTCTCCGCGACTTCGACATCACGACGCCCGAAGGGGCCCTCGAGACGATCCTCTCCGGCCGCAGCCGCAAAGTCGACCTGGTCGAGTTCACCTACCGCGAGGACCGCGCCAACGCGCCGACCACCCGCCGTTATTCCCTCAACATCATCGGCGTCGGCCTCATCGCCGACATCCTCCAGCTCACGAACGAGCGACTCAAGTTCATGGGCGCGGCCGGCTACAGCGTGGCTGTCCTCGTCCGCCTCATCCGGGGCATGTCGAACCGCATCACCATCGAGGCCGACGGCCGCGAGCGCGAGGTCTCCAACAGCGCGCTCGTCGTCTCCAATTCAAAATTCACCGGCGGCAAGATGAAGATCGCCCCGCCCGCCGACACCTCCGACGGCCTGGCCGATATCATCCTCTTCAACGGCGTCAACCGCCGCGAGATCGTCTCCATCTTCTCCGGCGTCTTCTCCGGCAAGCATCTGGCCCACCCGAAGGTCGAAGCGACCCAGGCCGCCGCGATCTCGGTCGAGTCCGAACCGCCGCTCCGGCTGATGGCCGACGGCGAGCTCATCGGCTGGACGCCCCTGCGCCTCAAGGTCCTGCCGGCCGAGATCGATTTCCTGGCCTGACCGTGCGCACATGAGAGAGCTTTTAGAACGCCTGCGCTCCTACCTGATCTGGCTTGTCGCCCTGCCCGTTTTTCTCGTCGTCTGCCTCTCCATCATCCTCGGCTCGTTCGTGCTGCGGGGGCGCGCCCTCGAAACCGTGCTCAAGACCGGGTGCCGGGCGCTCCTCATCGTCTGCGGCGTGCGCGTCCGCATCAGCGGCCGCGAGAACGCCTTCCCCGGCCGTCAGTACATCGCGATGATGAACCACGTCAACTTCTTCGACCCGCTCGTCTTCCAGGTCGCTTTCCGGCCGGCCTTGCGCGGCATCGAGGAAGAGAGCCACTTCCGCTGGCCGGTGTACGGCAGGACGCTCAGCCGCCTCGGCATGTTCCCCATCAGCCGCAAGAACGCGGCGAGCGCTATCGAAACCCTGCGCCGGGCCGCGGCCTGGGTGCGGGAGCGGCCGGACGTCTCCTTCGGCATCATGCCCGAGGGGACGCGCACGCGGACCGGCAGGCTCGGTCCGTTCAAGCGCGGCGGCTTCTTCATGGCCATCGAAACAGGCCTGGACATCCTGCCCGTCGTCCAGCGCGGCGCCTCCGCGATCAACCACAAGGGGAGCTTGACGATCCGGCCGGGCCTCGTCGACGTGTCCTTAGAGCCCGCGATCCCGACGTCCGGCTACAGCAAAGAGAACGTCGGCGAGCTCATCGAGCGCGTCCGGCGCGTTTTCCTCGACCGGCTCGGGGAATCGACTTCCTGACCCCTCGCAAGCCCGAAACCTCGCCCGCGTCGAGGCCGGAGAAGTGCACGAACGAGAAGCATTCCGGGATATGGGAGTCGTAGACGCCGTGCTTGTTGAGGGCCCAGCCCGGATGCGGCTCAGCCTTCGCGCCGCAGAACTCGAGGAGCTCGAAGCGCGAAAAGTCCATGCGCCAGACATCGCCGTCGCGCGGCGGCACGGGACGGCTCCCGGCGAGATGCTTCATGCCGCTCCAGGGGAAGGCGATCTCGGCCGTCCAGCCCTCGTCGACGTCGGAGGCGTCGTTGAGCGTCCCCTGGACCTGGACCGCGGCGCGCAGGCCGGGAAGGTCCCAGTCCATGAAAGCCCAGCGCTTGCCCCTCGGATGCCTGCCGTAGCGCATCCCGTCCTGGAAGCCGCCGAGGACGTCGACGCCGCGCCCGCGCGGGTCGAACTCCGGCAGGTCGAAGCGGCTCCCCTTCTTGAGCGCGTCCTGCCAGACGTAAAAAACCTCATAGACCGTGCCCAAGGCGTTGATCTCGAACTCGTAATAGCAGTCTTCGCCGCCGACAAAGATCTCGACGTCGTTCTCGGTCCAGACCAGCGAGTCCCGCACGGCCAGCCGCGCCCTGACGTTAGGTTCGCTCACCCAGAAAGCGATGTAAAGGTTCTCGTCGTCCCAGAGGGAGGCCATCCGCGTCTCCAGAAAACCGGGGACACCGGTCACGAGATCGACGAACCTGTGCGATCTCGGCGCCTCTCGCCAGGCGGGCCTGTCCAGCCGGCCGTCGATCGCGAACTTGTGGGATGTCCGGTAACACGTGTGCCGGGCGAGCTCGCTCTCGGCGCATCCGTACTGTGCCTTCATCGCTCCCTCCCTTATTCGGTGACAGTCAATTCAATATAGCCCGAATCTCCGCGGCACTCAAGATAAACGCCAGGCGGGGATCCCAGCGTATTTTTTAGTGTGCCGCCCGAGCTTGATTTCCGCCTCGAGCGGGCCTATCCTAAACTTGGGGGAACGGCTCCCCCCGCTTGAGAGGAGCCCATGCCGGGAATGCGCGTTTTACGATCGATCGCAGCGGCGGCGGCGCTCCTGGCCTGTGCTCTGGTCCCCGTTGCCCCGACGCCCGCGGGCGCCGCTCCACGGTTGCCGCCATTCCAGAAGCTCGCCCCTCAGGCTTCGCCTCAGCTCGACGCCCTGCTCGCCAAAGCCGCCGAATACTGCCGGAAGCTCGAGAGCTCGGCCTTCGATTTCGTCTGCCGCGAGGAGATCCGCGAGACGATCGACCCGAAGCTCGACGCCTCACAAAAAGCCCCACATCTGGATCCCGGCTCGACGAAGTATCTCGGACCCGGCGCGTCGAACTACATCGGACCGACGCTCGTGATCAGCACCGTGAAAAAGATCAAGCGCAGTTTTGTCTATGACTACCAGTGTATCCGGGCCGGACGGACGATACGCGAGACGCGGAGCCAGCTCGAGGAGAACGGCAAGCGAAAGGTCGTGCCGAACGCCGAGCTGCAGACCTCCATTGTCGTCTGGGGCACCGCGCTCCTGGGCCCGGTCGGCCTGTTCGGCGAGCGCTACCAGCCCGGCTACGATTTCACGATCTCCGGTCAGGACCGGATCGGCAAGACCGACGTCGTTATCATCGACGCCAAGCCCAAGCCGGGGGCGCCGCCGACACGGAACCTCTACGGCAAGGCCTGGGTCGACCCCGCCACCGGCGACATCCTCAGGATCGAATGGAGCGAAAGCCGCGTTGGAAAGCGCGAAGCCTTCGATAAGCGGGGCGATCTCTACAAACGCACGCCCCGTCTCGTCATCCGCACCGAGTTCAGCGCCGAGAAGAACGGCATCCGCTTCCCCAGCCACCTTTATGTCGAGGAGGCCTATCTCAAAGAGTCCGGCAAGGCGTTCATCCGCTCGAAGACCGAGGTCGTCTACAAGGACTTCAAGTTCTTCACCGTCGAGTACGAAGCCCGGGATTGAGCATGAAGAAATGCCCGGCGATGATCGGACTCGCTCTGAGCGCCGCCCTCGGCCTTGCGGCCGCCTCGCTTCCCCTTCACGCCGACGATTTCGCCTTCTTCGAGGTCGGCGCCCGGGCGGCCGCCCTCGGCGGAGCCTTTACAGCCAAAGCCGATGACCTATCCGCGATCTTCTACAACCCCGCCGGGCTGGCCTATCTCAAGGGCATGCGCTTCAAGACCAACCTGGTCATGTCGCAACGGAAGATCAGCGCCTACTCGGCGACCTACGACAGGACCTTCGCCTCGACCCCCGGCTCCTTCCTGGCTAATATCTTCCTGGCCTGGCAGCCAGCCAAACGGATCGGCCTCGGATTGGGCTATTTCTCCCCCTACAATTTTCGCTCGTTGTGGGAGGACCCGCTGTGGATCGGGGGCCAGACGTCCCTCGGCTCGAAGCTGAACGCGCAGGTCCTCCGCTCGGTCTTGTCCGTCGAGGTCGTAAAGGGGCTGGCCGTCGGCGCCGCGCTGGACTTCACTTCGCTGTCGGTGGAGTGGAACAACCAGGTCCCGTTCGAGATGGCCAACTACACGCTCCCCGCCGATACGAAGGTCGACTGCCGCCACTCTCTCAGCGGCCACGGCCTGGGTTTCACGGCTAGCGCCCTTTGGAAGGTCTTTCCCGCGCTCAGGATCGGGGGCAGATATCAGAAGAGCGTCACGATCGACCTCAGCGGAGGGAACGGTTTCGGCATTCCTCGAGATTACACCGGGGGCACGGTCCCGGATCCCTACTGGCAATTCCGGCAGGTCTGGTCGCTCCTCGATATGTTCTTCGTTCCCCAAGAGGTGACCGGGCAGCTCACGCTCCCCAAGGAGATCGCCTGCGGCATCGTTATTTCGCCGGCCGCCTGGCTCTCTCTCCATCTGGATGCCCAGTGGGACAAGTGGAGCGAGTTCGGCCGTTGGGAGTTCCGCTCCGTCAACGCGGATGGAGACCTGAACCCGGCGTTCACTTCCGATTACCAGGAGTTTTGGGGCGTCACGCCGAACTACGGGACCCTGGGGGCCCCTTTGACGCTCCGGGACACACGCATGATCAAGGCCGGACTGGAGGGACGGTTGGGCCGGTGGTTCACGTTGAGGGCCGGCTTCTCCCACAGCGAGAGCTCTGTCGAACCGGCCGACAGGAGCCCGGTGTATCCGGATCTCGAGCGCAACAGCTTCTCCATCGGCGGCGGCTACGAAGGCCCCATATTCTCGATCTACGACACCGAGGAGGCCGTCGGCCAACTGTCGCTCGATCTTTTCGTCCGCTACAGCGCGGCAGAGGAGTCGCCCTCGACGCTCCCCGGGTTGGAGCTGAACTACGGAGCCAAGCGCTGGACCGCGGGCATCGGTGTCGGGTTCATCTTTTAGACTATTTCGAGCGAACTCTCCCCCGCCGGCGGAAGGCCGCCGGGCCTGGGGTTGAGTTCGACGTCCGCGAAATCTATAATCAGGGCCATGCTGGACCGCTAAGCGTCTGTCCGGAGGAGGCCTGCCATGAAAACCCGTGATCTGCGTTCGCTCGTCCTCTATGCCGTCATCATCGGTCTCGTTGCCGCGGCCCCGATCGGCGCCGCAGGCCAAACGGCGCCGGGCAAAAAGCAGGCCGCGGCCCCCGCTCCGGCTCACGGCGTCGCCTCGCGACCTGACCGCCCATCTCATCGGCCATGCCCACATCGACCTGAGCTGGCTCTGGCGCTGGGAAGAGACGGTGTCCGACATCGCCCGGTACACCTTCAAGGGGACGCTCGCCCAGATGGACAAGATGCCCGGGCTGACCTTCGCCCAGAGCCAGGCGGCGATCTACGAGGCGATCGAAAAGGACCAGCCCGAGCTCTTCGCCGAGATCGCCCGCAAGATCAAGGCCGGGACCTGGGTCCCGGTCGGCGGCATGTGGGTCGAGCCCGACGCCAACATGCCCGACGGCGAGGCGCTCGCCCGCCAGCTCCTCTACGGCAAGCGCTATTTCCTCGACAAGTTCGGCGTCGACGTCAAGGTCGGCTGGAACCCCGACACGTTCGGCCACAGCTGGCAGATGCCGCAGATCCTGCGAAAGGCTGGCATCGACTCTTACGTCTTCGGCCGCTGCGCCCCCGGCCCGGATCCGACCCACTTTTTCTGGTGGGAGGGACTGGACGGCTCGCGCGTCCTCGGCTACGTTCCGGCCGGTTGGTACAACGTCAGCCTTCAGGACGGGACACGCAAGATCCTCGAAGCCGCGCGCAAGAACACCGCCATCAAGGATTTCATGATCCTCTATGGCGCCGGGGACCACGGCGGCGGGCCGCGCGACGTGGACCTCGCCGCCATCCGGAAGTTCCGGGACGACCCGAACGAGCCGCGGCTCGTCTTCGACCTCCCTGAGACCTATCTCAAGGGCATCGCCGGCTCGAACGGCGCCGCCCTCCCGGTCGTCAAGCGCGAGCTCAACTTCACCTTCCCGGCCTGCTACACGACCCAGACGGCGACGAAGAAGGCCAACCGTCAGCTCGAGAGCCTGCTCGTCACGGCCGAGAAGTTCTCGGCCATCGCTGCGTCATCAGGCTACAGGGATTATTACCCGGAACGCGATATCGACGAGGCCTGGAAGATCGTCCTCCGCAACCAGTTCCACGATATCCTCGACGGCTCGAGCATCGGCCCCGTTTATGACGAGGTCGCCGGCTTCTACCGCCAGGCGCGGGCGCGCGGCGAGCGGGCGCTCGACTTCTCCCTCGAGACGATCTCCAACGCGATCGACACGCGCGGCGAGGGCTTCCCCGTCGTCGTCTACAATCCGCTCTTCTGGGAACGGACGGAGCCGGCGTTCGCCGACGTCGTCGTCCCGCCGGACGCAAAGACCGCCAAGCCGTGGGCGGGCACGTTGCGGATGACCGACGGCGAAGGCAGGGACATCCCGGTCCAGGTGCTGGAAAAGCGCGCCCAGGGCGATAACACGCTCTTCCGCGTCGTCTTCATGGCGGCGGATGTGCCTTCGCTTGGCTATAAGCTCTATCGCCTCATCCCGGCGGAGGCCGGCTGGAGCGGGCCGGAGGGCGTTAGGGCCGCCGCGAGCGAGCTCGAGAACGACTTCCTCAAGGTCCGCCTCGACCCGAAAACCGGCTGGATCGAGAGCCTCTACGACAAGGCGGCCGGGCGCGAGGTCCTGGCCGGACCCGGGAACGTCCTCGAGGCGATCACGGATGAGCCCAAGGAGATGTCGGCGTGGGAGCTGGGCCTCAAAGGCATCGCCGGAAAGGCCGGAGAGGGCGGGGCGACTTTGGAGCTCGTCGAGAAGGGCCCGGTGCGCGCCGTCATCCGCGTCAAGTCGCGCTTCCGGGATTCGACCTTCGAGCAGGACCTGACCCTGTATGCCGGCTTGCCGCGTCTCGACTGCCGGATGCGCCTCGATTGGCGCGAGCGGAACATCATGATCAAGGCGGCCTTCCCGCTCGCCGTCAAGGCGCCGGAGGCCCGCTTCGAGATCCCCTACGGCTCGATCGCCCGCCCGGCCGACGGGACGGAGGTCCCGGCCCTGCGCTGGATCGACGTCGCGGAGGGTTCCGGCGAATACGGCACGGCGCTCCTCAACGATTCGAAGTACGGCTTCGACGTCAAGGGCGGCGTCATGCGCATGTCCGTCGTCCACGGCGCGACCTACCCCGACCCCGAGGCCGACCGCGGCCGCCAGGAGCTCCTCTACTCGGTCCTCCCCCATCGCGGCGACTGGAAAAGCGCCGGGGTGACGCGAAAAGGCCTGGAGCTCGGCAACCCCCTCATCGCCCGGGTGCCGCTCGTTCACGGCGGGACGCTGCCCACAGGTCCATTCCTTCATCAAGGCCGGGCCGGCGAACGTCATCCTGTCCGCGGTCAAGAAAGAAATGGGCTACGCCGAGTGGGGCCTCATCCTCCGGCTCTACGAGATCCACGGCGAGAAGACCGAGGCGAAGATCGATCTCCCGTGGAAGGTCGAGGCCAGCGAGTGCGATCTCATCGAGCGGCCGACCGGAAAGACGATCGGCTCGGGCACGTCGATCACCGTCCCCCTCGCGCCCTACGAGATCAAGACGATCAGGGTCGTGCGAAAGTAGAAAGGAACCGATGCGCCGACGGGATTTCCTGAAAGGTGTGGCCAGCGCACCGGGCCTCGGTGCTTTAGCTTCACTCCTGGAGGGCCGATCCCAAGAGAAGCCCTCCTCCGTCGTCGTCCGGGTCCTCGGTACCGCCCAGGATGGCGGGATCCCCCAGATCGGCTGTATCTGCCCGAACTGCGTACGGGCCCGCCTTTACCCGCAGCACAGGCGCCTCATCGCCTCGCTGGCCGTGGCCGATCTTGGGCTCCGAAAGTTCGTCCTTGTCGACGCCACGCCGGACGTCAGGACCCAGGCGGAAGCGGCTGTCGCACGGCTGGGGCCGGACCCGCCGAAGCTCCTCGAGGCCTTGGGCGGGATCGTCTTGACCCATGCCCATATCGGGCATTACACGGGACTCATGTTCTTCGGCTATGAGTCGGCGTCGGCGAAAAGACTCCCCGTGTTCGCCAGCCGGCGAATGGCTGATTTTCTGGCCCGGAACGGCCCATGGAGCCAGCTCGTCCGGCTGGAGAATATCGAGCTGCGGACCGTTAAGCCCGAAGAACCCGTGGCCCCAATGGGAGGCGTCCGTATCACGGCCTTGACCGTCCCTCATCGGGACGAATTCACCGACACTCTGGCCCTGCGCATCGCCGGACCGCGGAGGTCCCTTCTCTACATCCCGGACATCCAGAGCTGGGAGGCCTGGTCCGGCCGGCTCGAGACCGAGCTCGACGAGTCCGATATCGCCCTTCTTGACGGCACGTTCTTCGTTCCCGATGAGCTTCCCGGCCGGGACACGGCGGCGATCGGCCATCCCCCGATCAAGATGACGGTTGAGCGCTTGCGGGCCCTCCCGGCCTCCAAAAAAGCCGGGATCTTCTTCACCCACCTCAACCACACCAATCTCGCCCTGGACCCGGCGGGAGGGGAGCGGCGCTGGCTCGAGGAGGCCGGATTTCGGCTCGCGGCCGAAGGGCAGGAGTTCGACCTCTCGTCGTGATCTTACGCCTGGATTATCGGACGGTGAACCCGCTTGCGGTACTGACAACCGCGCCGGTTTCCGGGTTCTCGGCTCGGATCTCGAGCCGGTAGCGTCCGGGCACGAGATCGGGAAGCTCGAATTCGAGAAAATAGAAGTCGGCTTCGTCGAGGCTGGCGCGTTCGAGCAGGCTCATTTCGATCGGCTCCCCTTCCCCGCTTCCTTCGAACGCAAGCCAAGCGGATAGGTCGAACTCTCCATTCGCATCCCGTGCTTTGCCCCAAATGCAGCGAAGCCCGGCGAAAAGAGAGGTCGCGCCTTGTCCGAGCGCGCCGACAAGGGGAACGTATTTATCAGCCGGGAAGGGGAAGATCCCGGAGATGGAGAAACCCTCCGGGCCTGCCGGCTCGCCTGCCGGGGCCAGATTGATATACTTAGCCCCCGCGCCGCGGACGAGAAGGAGAGGCGGGAACATCATTGGGTCGTTGGTCGAAGGCGCGGCAACTTCGACTGCGCATGACCCGACCGCGGTCCTCCCGTCGTCGAGGTTCCTGACGACGGCCCGGCAGTCGTACCGGCCCGGGGCCAGGGAAGCCACCCCGTATTGAAAGATCTTCTCGGCCTTGAAGTCCTGCCAGTCGATCTCCACCCTCTTGCCGTCGACGATGGCACCGCCCTCGGCGATCACGAGAGAGATGAATTCCGTGCGGTCGCCGACCGCGTTGCGGATCGACGGGATGGAGAGCTCGGAAAGAACGAGGATGTTGCCAGCCTGGCCTGTCGTAGCGAACGGGAGGGCCGTCATCGGGAAATCCAGTGCCCTCGCTGCGGAGGCCGCGTCACCCAGGGCGATGTCGATGAGGTGCAGATGTTTTTCGACGGGCGTGAGCTTGGCGAACGGCACAGGATTGAAGTAGCCCCTCTGGGCGTGGACCTCATATCCCTTCTTGAGGATCTCGACCTTGACGTCGTGGTATTTCCCGTCCCAGAGGGCGGGGATGCTGTAGCCGAGGACGTAATAGTTGGCGGTGGCGTCCTGGATGTCCGTCGCGATCCGGGTGTAATAGTTGACGTCCGGGAAGTAAGTCCCTCCTGTCGTCCGCGAGAGATAGTCCAGGGAGAGCTCGGGAAAGACGCCCTGCGCGATCTTGTCCGCGACGCCCGTCGTGGTATTGACGGTGAAGACCGGGGCGTTGGCCGTGGCCAGCTCCCGGGTCATGAGCTGGAACAAAGAGCTGCCGGAATCGCCCGGCCTGATGACGGCACCGCCGAATCCCCGGGAGAACAGGATGACGTTCTTCTGGCCGGGAATCGCCCGGAGGGATCTGGCCCAGGCCGCGATCTCGGCGAAATGATTCCGGCCGCCGGTCCCGCCGTGGCCTCCGTGGCGGCCGAAGATATCGGCGTTCATGACCTCCATGCCCATGGCCTCGTGTCCGCCCACGCTATCATTCCCGATCGGCGTGATGCCGGGCAAATCGCGCACCTTCATGAGCGTCCGCCGAAGTTTGTCGTGGTCGACGGTGAGATATTCGTGGAGCGTCAAGCCGCTGAGGGAGGACAACGTGTAAAGGGCGACCTCGTCCCCCGGCCGGACGACCTCCTCGATGAACTCGAGGACGGCGTTGCGCGCCTTCATGACCCCCTCGAGCTCGTTCCTGACATAATCGATGATGAAGAAGAACTTGCGGCTCAGGAGGGGCCCGGCATCGCGCCCGGGAGGGGGCATGGGGGCCGCGGGCCCTGGAGCCGGAACCGCCAGGACGTGTCTCTCGAAGTCCGTGATCGTCTGGGGCCGGCCGTTGTCGGTGATGACGAAGTCGGACCTTTCGAGGTCCAGGGCCGGCTTCCCGTTCGCGTCCGTGACGAAGACCTGGATGAGCTTCAGCGTGACGGTGACCTCGTGCTGGAGGGGCACCCCGGGTGCCTTGGCTTTCACCTGGGCGGACGACGGGGGACGGCCGGCCCCGCCCTGCGCGAGCAAGGCGAAGATCGAAAGCGCCGTCAACGCGAAGAGTAGACCGTCGGGTTTCCTGCCGTGCAATTTCCGATCCCCGATAGTATCACTATGATGCCGGCCAACCCGCTTGTCAACCGGGGCCTTCCCATTCCCGCCCCCGAATGCTAAGATAGCCGGCTCGGATGAAGGCCGAGCATCATGATCACTTCTCGCTCAAGATCCACACGGATGAAGAGACTCGTTCCGGTCCTTGCCCTGGGCCTGGCCCTGATCCCAGCCCTCGTCCCGTCACGCCTCGGCGCCGACGACTTCAGCTTTTATGAGCCCAGCCCGCGAGCCGCGTCCCTGGGCGGCGCCTTCACGGCCCGCGCGGACGACGCCAGCGCCCTCTTCTACAATCCGGCCGGCCTGGCCTTTCTGGGATCGTTCCGCATCAAGACCAACATCGCCTTCGGCCGGCGGACGACGACCGCGGCCTGGCCCGAGGGCGGGCCCGCTTACCGGACCGAGCCGTCCGAGTTCCTGGGCTCGGTCAGCCTGTCGTGGCAGCCGCTCAAGCGGGTGACCATCGCGACCGGCATCTTCTCGCCCTTCACCTACGAATCGTACTGGTCGCCGGGCTGGAGCGCGGAGACCGTCAATGAGCGCAACCGGCTGAGGTCGCTGTATTTCCGGTCGGTCCTGGCCGTCGAGGTCGTCAAGGGCTTCGCCGTGAGCGCCGGGGTCGACGTCGTGTCCTCGAGCCTGCGCTGGCTGCACGCCATCCCCTTCAATGTCCCGACGTACCCGCTCGCCCAGGACGTCGGCGTCGACAGCAGCCATCGCCTGCAGGGCAACGGCCTCGGCTTCGTGGCCGGGGCCCTGTGGAAGGTCATCCCCGCCGTCCAGGTCGGGGCGAGATACCAGCAGTCCGTATCGATCGATTATACGGGCACCAACGTCTTCATGGCGGACCTGCTCACGTCGGGCTCAACGGTCCCCGATCCGCATCGGCCGTCGCGCCGCGTCTCCGATCTCATCGATTTCTATTACGCGACCCAGGACGTGACCGGACGTCTGACCCTCCCCCGCGAGATCGCCGGCGGCGTCGCCGTCACGCCTCTCCCGCAGCTTTCCGTCTACCTCGACCTCCAATGGGATCGCTGGAGCGACTTCGGCGACTGGAACTTCAGCTCCGTCAATGAGGGCGAGGCCCTCAATCCGGCGTTCACGCCCGAGTACCAGGAATTTTACGGCCTCGAGCTGAACTACGGGACGCAGGGCGTGGCCCTCGCGCTGCGGGATACGATGGACATCAAGACCGGCCTTGAGTACCGGTTCGGGCGCTATATCGCCCTTCGGGCCGGGTACGCCCATACCCAGAGCTCGGTCGACGAGGCGGGGCGGACGCCCATCTATCCCGATCTCGACCGCAACATCTATTCCTTCGGCTTCGGCTACGAAGGCCCCCTGTTCTCGGTCTGGGGGGACGGCGAGAGGGTCAGCGACCTGTCTTTCGATCTCTTCATCCGCTACGCCGCGGGCGCTCCGGGGGCGTCCTCTTTCCCCGGTTTCGAGATGGACTACGACTCGGGCCGACTGACGTTCGGGTTCGGCGCCGGACTCGTCTTCTGATTTTCGGTGACACAATGAATTTCGGTGACACATAACTCAATACGCCGAACCGATCCTCCCCGGCTCCCGCGCTCGAGGTCGGCGCATTCAGGACAACTAAGCGTATTGAGTTGAGTGTCACCGTAATTACGGTGTATCATGCGGCCATCGTTCGCCCGAGGAGGGACCCCATGGCGACCCGGCCGTATCGACGTTCCATTCGCATTGCCCTTCTGATCACCAGCCTTATCGTCCCGCTGACCGGTGCGGTTTCCGCCGGGCAGCTCCAGGAGCGGCGCGATGCCGCGCTGGTCCAGGGAACGCCGCGGGGACAGGCCCCCGGCGCTCCGCAGGCGGCTCCCAAGGAATATCCCAAGCTCCCCGAAGAAAACGTCTCGGCGACGAGCCACGTCATGACGCTCGGCGGCAAGCCCCTGCCCTACACCGCCGTCGCCGGAACGCTCCTCCTCAAAGCCGATGACGGCCGCCCCCGCGCCAACGTCTATTTCACGGCCTATTTCCGCGACGACGTCAAGGACAAGGTCCAGCGCCCGCTGGCCTTCGTCTACAACGGCGGACCCGGATCGGCGTCGGTCTGGCTTCACATGGGCGCCTTCGGCCCTCGCAAGGTCGTGTTGGCCGAGGACGGGAGCGCCCTCCCCGGGCCGCCCGGACGGCTCGTCGACAACGAGAACACGCTGCTCGACGTGATCGATCTCTGCTTCATCGACCCGGTAGGCACCGGCTACAGCCGGGCTGTTCCGGGCGAGAACCCCTCGCAGTTCTACGGCTATGTCGAGGACGTCGCGGCCGTCGGCGATTTCATCCGCCTGTTCACGACCCGTTACGAGCGCTGGGCCTCGCCCAAGTTCCTCATCGGCGAAAGCTACGGAACGCCGCGGTCGGCCGGCCTGGCCGGCTATCTCCAGGGCCGCTCGGCGAGCATGTATCTCAACGGCATCGTCCTCATCTCGGCCATCCTCAATTTCCAGACGGCCCGCTTCGCGCCGATGAACGACTCGGCCTACATGCTCTTCCTGCCCACCTATACCGCCGACGCCTGGTACCACAAGAAGCTTCCGTCGGACCTCCAGACCCGCGACCTGCCGTCGGTCCTCGACGAAGCGCGCGCCTTCGCCCTGGGAGAATACGCCCTGGCCCTGCTCAAGGGCAACACGCTCGAGCCGGCCGCCAAGGACGCCGTCGTCCGCAAGATCGCCCGCTACACCGGTCTCGACGCGGAGTTCATCGCCAACGCCAACATGCGCATCTCGCTCAGCCGGTTCGTCAAGGAACTCCTGCGCGGCGAGCGCCGCACGATCGGGCGTCTCGACGGCCGTTTCAAGGGCTTCGACCTCGACGCGGCCGGGGAATCGTACGAGTTCGACCCGGCCAACGCCGCGATCAGCGGGCCTTTCCCGGCGGCCCTCAACGCCTATGTGCGGGGCGAGCTCAAATACAAGAACGACACGCCCTACGCCATCTCGGGCGACGTCCGCCCCTGGAGCTACGAGAACGTCCAGAACCAGTACCTCAACACGGCCGAGACGCTGCGCGGCGCCATGGCGGCCAATCAGTTCCTCAAGGTCTTCGTGGCCAACGGCTACTACGACGGCGCGACGCCCTTCTTCGCGACCGAATACACGTTCTTCCAGACGGACCTCGCCGGCGACCTCAAGGACCGGATCAGGATGGGATACTACGAGGCCGGCCACATGATGTACATCCACAAGCCGTCCCACACCAAGCTCAAGGCGGACATCGCCGAGTTCATCAAGGACGCATCGGGGATCAAATAGGGCCGGGCCCCCGGCGGGGGAACGGGACCGGGAGAGTCGCTTCGAGCGTCACCGTTTCACGAGCTGATCGATGCGGTAGCCGGCGGCCAAATAGAACTGAAGATCAAAGGCGATGTCGTCGAGGTCGATCGGCGTCGTACCGGTGAGGCGGAAAAAGGCCTGCTCGATCTCCTTGGCCTTGCCGCGCGGCCGCGGCCCGTCTTCTTTCGGCCCGTAGATCTTCCAGAAAGCGTCCCATTCCTGCCGCGCCCCCGGCGGCAGGTCAGCGAGGCTGACGGCGGGCTCGCCCGCATCGTCGAGCCGGACCCAATTCTCTTTGAGGGCCCGCACGGCCGGATAGAGATGGGGTTGTCCGGGGTCATCGAAGAAGTAATGGAAGGGAACGGCATCGTCGATATAGGTGTAATAGATGTCCCAGAGGGGCGCTTCGGAGCCCATCCAGGCCGTGCCGTACTTCGCGGCCAGGTCGATCGGCTCAGAGAACCCGACGAGCGTCAGGTCGTTCGGGTCGAGCGTCCGGTCGCTGTAGTAGAAGGGCACGTAGCTGTCGGCCAGGGCTCGGACGGTCGGGTACTCGGCGGGCCTGCCGACGAGCCCCGGATAACGCGATTGGGCGTTCGAACCGAAAAGGCCCGTGACCGGGTCTCGGCAGACGATGAGGTTGTGGTCCGCGTCCTGGCTGGCCTCGAGCATGACCAGACGCGGCTCCCGGCCGTGGAGGAAGTTCGCGGCGTAGGCGAACATGGCCCCCTCGAAGCAATGGGCCATGCCCGTCCGCAGGACGAGTCTCGGCGGCATCGCCGTCTCTTCCTGATCGACCGAGGCGTGGTCGTCGTTGTAATAAAGGCGGGTGTCGAGGAATTCCTGGACCTTCGCCGGCGTGTCGAGGGCGGCCAGGATGACCAGTTCGTCGCCGACGAACCTGAGCCCCAGCGCCTCACAGTGAGCGCCGAAGCGCCCGAGCGCCTCCGCTCCCAGGCTCTCGCGATAGGGCGCGGCGAGCTCGCGGAGTCTCTCCTCCGGCGACATAAGCGGGATGCCTTCTTTGGGGATCGGTTTGCTCATAACGGCTTCTGCCGGCCTGATATAGCATAGGCACAGCGGCGAATCAACCGGCGGGAGATGCCGGATTTCCCTCATCGGGCGGCCCTGGCGGCCGGTTGCCTGCCGGATCGGGAAGTGCTATCCTACGGCGCTTACCATGAGACAGCACGAGATGTCGCCGAGCGCCCTGACCCCGGGCCGGATCGCCCGCTTCTGGCTTCCTCTCGAAGCCACCTGGCTGATGATGGCCGCCGAAGGCCCGTTCCTGGCCGCCGTCATCGCCCGTCTCGCCGCGCCCAAAGAGAACCTGGCCGCCTTCGCGGTGGCCACGGCCCTGGCCTGGATGGTCGAGTCTCCCATCATCATGATGCTTTCGGCTTCGAACGCCCTCGTCAGGGACGGCGTCGCCTACCGGAAGCTGAGGCGCTTTTCGAACGTGCTGAACGGCGCCGTCACCGCGGTCATGATCGTCCTGGTGATGCCTCCGGTCTTCGATCTCGTTGCCCGCGGCATCATGGGGCTCACGCCGGACCTCGCCCGCCTGGCCGGGAGATCGATGATCTTCCTCGTCCTCTGGCCGGGGGCCATCGGGTTCCGCCGCTTCTACCAGGGCATCCTCATCAGCAACGGACGGCCGCAGGCCGTGACCTGGGGGACGGTCATACGGCTCTCGACCATGGCGGCGACCGGGATCCTCTTCGCGCTGGCCTTCCGCATGCCCGGCGCGAGCGTCGGCGCGGGCGCGCTCGGCGCCGGTGTCATCGCCGAGGCGGCGGCCAGCTGGTTCATGGCCCGGTCGACGATCCGGCGGTTGTGCCGCCAAAACCCGGCAGATTGCGGATTCGGAAACTCGCTGACGGCCGGCAAGGTCGTGCGTTTCTACGCCCCGCTCGCCCTGACCTCGTTCATGTCGTTCTTCATCAACCCGCTGACGACCTTCTTTCTCGCCCGCGGCCGCATGTCCCTCGAATCGCTGGCCGTGCTGCCGGTCATCGTCGGCCTGGCCTTCGTCTTCCGCACGGCCGGCATCGCCATGCAGGAAGTCGTCATCGCCCTCGTCGGGGACGGCGGCGAGAACCGCCGGCTCCTCGGCCGCTTCACGTTCCGGGTCGGCGCGGCATCGACGATCGGCCTGGCCGCAGTCGTTTTCACACCATTGGCGACCCTCTGGTACGGGACGGTATCGGGCCTGTCGCCGGACCTCGCGGCTTTCTCTCTCCTGCCGGGGGCATTCCTCGTCCTCATCCCTTTCATCGAAGCCATCCTGTCCTACCAGCGCGGCGTCCTCGTCAAATCGCACCGGACGACGCCGATCAGCGTAGCCGTGGGGGTCCAGCTGGGCGTGACGACCGCGGTGTTCACCGTGATGGTCGTCGTCCTGAAGATGGTGGGCGCCGTGACCGTCGGGCCCGCCCTGACCGCGGGCTATGCGGCCGGGGTCGCCGTTCTCATGGGATCGGGGACTCAGCGACGCGGCTTTTTATAGGCGCCGGACTCGATGTAGGGCTTGAAGCGCTCGATGATGAAGTGCTTCCAGACGTTCTCGACGACGCCGGGAACCTTGTCGTCCATCTCGCCGGAGCCGTGGACGGAGACGGTGAGCTTCGTCGCGGTCTTGCCTGAGGGGGCTAGTTCGTAGGTCGTCACCATCGAGATCGCCCGTCCCGAAAGGCCGAACGGGCCATCGAAGACGAGCTTTTTACCGCGTTCGGCGTAGATGACCGTGGCGTGCCGGGCGCCGTCGCCGCTCGGTCCGAAGATCTCGTAGAACCCGCCGCCGGGCCTGGCCTCGATGAACAAGCGATAGGGCTTCTCGGCGAAGCTGTGGTCCCACCAGCCGGAGATATCCCCGGTCAGAGCGGCGTAGATGTCCTCCGGCGGGGCCGGCAACGCGACGTCGAACGAAAAGGAGAAGACCGAGGCCGGCGTCATCTGCGCGGAGGCCGGTCTCCAAGCCGCGGTCATCGCGGCGCATAGGCCAAGGGCGAAGGCAATTTTCCGTGCGTTTGGGCTCATCGGGGCATCTCCCGTCCGCTCCGTAGGTCTTTAATGATTATACCTTGTGTTCCCTAATTCCGAAACCGGCATCGTGCCCCGGGCGAAGGCCTGCCGTTGACAGGGCCGCGCGGCCGCCGATATACTCCGGCCGAGGAGTTCTCCCATGAAGAAAGCCCCCCTCATCCTGGCCCTGGCCCTCCCCCTTATTTTGGGTCCCGCTTCCGCTCCGTCCGCCCCGGGCGATCCCCAGGCAAAACCGGTCAAGTCCGGGTCAGCCTGGGTCCTGAACGCGGAAGAGTACTTCGAGCGTCCCGGCGTGTCGGTCCTCGTTTTCCACGACACCTACCCCGAGGGCAAGCAGGGCGGCCTCGAGATCATCCAGCACGGCGAGAGGGTCGCGGCCCTCGGCGACATCCGCCTCGAGCCGGCGCCGGGCCAATGGGGGAAGCTCCCGACCGCCGGCAAGCGCGCCGTCGACCGGGCCGCCAACCGCGCCGAGGTGCCTCTCCGCTTCGAGAAGGAAGGCATCGCCTATCGCGTCCGGATCGAGCCCGACGGCGAGGCCCTGGCCGTGACCGTAGACCTCGAGCGCCCGCTCCCGAAGGAACTCGTGGGCCGGGCCGGGTTCAATCTCGAACTTTTCCCCGCGGCCTATTTCGGCAAGGCCTACCATCTGGGCCGCACGGACGGCGTCTTCCAGCGCCAGGGAAACGGCCCCAACATGACTGACGCTTCGGCCGTCTGGGCCGCGCCGCTTGCCGAAGGCCCTGTCTTCACGGCAGCGCCGCGAGGACCCCCTGAGGCGCCTGACCATCGAATCCCTCTCCGGCGACCTGCGCTTCTTCGACGGACGCAGCACCGATACAAACGGCTGGTTCCTGGTCCGATCGCTCATCCGCGCCGGCGCGACCACAGGCGCGGTCCGCTGGAGGATCACGCCCAACGCCGTCGCGAGCTGGCGGCGGCCTCCCGTCATCGGCATTTCACAGGTCGGCTATCATCCGGCCCAGGACAAGCGCGCCGTCATCGAACTCGACCCGCGCGCGGAGGCGCTCCCGCCCGCATCGCTTCTCAGGGTCGACCCGGCAAGAGGCCTTGTCGCGGTGCTCGAGAAGCCCGTCGCGCGCTGGGGACGCTTCCTGCGTTACGAGTACGCGATCTTCGACTTCTCGGCCGTCCGCGAGCCGGGAGCTTATGTTGTCCGTCTCGGCGAGGCGCAAACACATCCCTTCCTCATCTCCCCCGAAGTCTATCGCCAGAACGTCTGGCAACCCACCTTGGAGACCTTTCTGCCGGTCCAGATGTGCCACGTCCGGGTCATCGACCGCGGCCGGATCTGGCACGGCGCCTGTCATATGGACGACGCCCTCCAAGCTCCGCCGGGCCTCGACCTGGCCTTCATCGAGGGCTACACGCAGGGCCCGGAGACGGAGACGCCATTCACCGCGGACCAGCACATGCCCGGCCTCGACCGCGGCGGCTGGCACGATGCCGCCGACCACGACCTTGCAGGCGGCGCCCAGGCCTGGGCGACCCATCTTCTCGCCTTGACCCGCGAGACCTTCGGACTCGCCTCCGACCAGACGACGGTCGATACGGGCCGGCTCAACGTCATCCTTCACGTTCCGGACGGCAAGCCGGACATCCTCCAACAGGTCGCGCATGGCGTCGAAGCCCTCCTCGCTCCCTTCCGCCTGACGGGACACAGCTTCACCGGGATCTCGGATCCGTCGCTCGAACAGTACGGGACACTGGGCGAACCCGCCTCTTTGACAGACAATCGCGTGTTTGATGCGTCGCTCAAGTCTGATCAGGTTGACTGCGACCGCTCGGGCCGCCGCGACGACCGCTATGCCTTCACCGGGCGCGACACGGGGCTTCAGTATGCTATGGTGGCCGCCCTGGCCGCCTCGAGCCGGGTCCTCCGGGGCTACGACGACACCCTGGCCAGGGAGTGTTTGGCCATTGCCGTCAAGACCTGGGAATTCGAACAGACGCACCCGCCCGTCCGCGCGCCCAATCCCTATGTTCCGGAACGGGCGGACACGCAGGAGGTGCTGGCCGCCGTGGAGCTGCTGGTCACGACGAAAGGAGCGCCCTTCGCCGCGCGCCTTCAGGCGCTGCTTCCCGTCATCGAAGCGCAGTCCGCGGAGGTCGGCTGGGCCGCGGCCCGGGCCCTTCCCCATGTCCGGAACGCGGAGTTCTCGAAGCGCCTCACCGCGGTCCTCGCGGCGTACGCGTCGAAGCTCAAAACGGACTTGGCTAAAACGCCTTACGGAGTTCCCTGGGTGCCCTACGTGTGGGGCGTCACCTGGGACATCCAGGAATATGCGGTCCGGCAGTATTTCCTGCACCGGGCGTTCCCCAAGGAATTCGACCGGGAGAACGTCCTCCGCGTTCTCAATTACGTCCTCGGCTGCCATCCGGCTTCTGCCACTTCGCTGGTGTCCGCGGTCGGAGCGCAGTCGATGACCGTAGCCTACGGCATCAACCTGAACGACTGGACCCACATTCCCGGCGGCGGCGTCTCCGGGCCCTCGCTCATCCGGCCCGACTTCCCCGAGCTCAAGGAGCCTTTCCCCTACCTCTGGCAACAGGCCGAGTACGTGCTGACGGGCGCTGCAACCTATGTATTCACCGTGCTGGCGGCCGACCGTCTGCTTACGGGTAAATGACCGGGCAATAAAGTCACCAAAGGAGGTACCCATGAATCGGTTCGGGTTCAAAGGATTCTCGCGACGCGATTTCCTGAAGGTCGCGGCGGTCGGCGCCGGGGCCGGCTTGGCGGGATTGAACGGGTTCGGCGCCCCTTCGTCCCAGATCACCCCGCTCAAGAAAAAGATCCCTGTGGGCGTCCAGCTCTACTCTGTCCGGGAGCAGGCGGCCAAGGACCTGCCGGCCGTCCTCGAAGCCATCGGCAGGATGGGCTACAAGGGCGTCGAGTTCGCCGGCTACTACGGCTGGGAGAGCAAGCCCAAGGAGCTGCGGCGCCTCCTCGACGGGAACGGCCTCCGGTGCTGCGGCACCCATACCGCTCTCGAAACCGTCACCGGGGATGCCCTCAAGGCCACGGCGGAGCTCCATGCCATCTTGGGCAATACCTTCCTTATCGTTCCGAGCCTCCAGGGCGAGGGCGCCCAGGGTTGGGTCGACATGGCCAAGAGGTTCAACGAGATCTCCGCTAAGGCCAAAGCCCTCGGCATGCGCGTCGGCTATCACGCCCACGCCGGGGATTTCGAGAAGTTTGGCGGCCAGACCTCCTGGGAGATCTTCTTCGACGGTACGAATAACGACGTGGTCATGCAGCTCGATACCGGCAACTGCATGCAGGGCGGCGGGGATCCCGTGGCGTTGCTGAAGAAGTACCCCGGCCGGTCGAGGACCGTGCATGTGAAAGAGTTCGGGGGACCCGAGAACGCCGTCATCGGCCAGGGGGTCATGCCTTGGGCCCAAGTCTTCGATATTTGCGAGACGACGGCCGGCACCGAGTGGTACATCGTCGAACACGAGACGGGCCCGGACCCGATCGGCAACATCAAAGGCTGCCTGGACGGCCTTCGCAAGATGGGCCGGGGCCTCTGAGGCGACCCGCCACGCGCGGCGGACGCAAAGGAGTCACGATCATGAGAGCAGCGAGGACCGTCAACCGCCGCGAGTTCATGGCCAAGGCCGGCGCCGCCGCCCTGTCGGCGGCCGTCCTGCCGGCCGGGGTCGTGCGCGGCTTTCAAGCCAATGCGAAGGTCCGTCTCGGCCTCGTCGGCTGCGGCGGCCGGGGCGTCTGGATCGCGAAGCTTTTCCAGAAGCACGGCGGCTACGAGGTCACGGCCGTGGCCGACTACTTCAAGGACCGCGCGGACGCGGCCGGCGCCGCGCTGGGCGTCCCCGAACCGCGCCGGTTCACGGGGCTCGCCGGCTACAAGCGCCTGCTTGACGCCGGCGTCGATGCGGTCGCCGTCGAGACGCCGCCCTTCTTCCATCCCGAACAGGCGGCGGCCGCGGTCGACGCCGGGGCCCACGTCTACGTGGCCAAGCCCGTGGCCGTGGATGTCCCAGGCTGTCATTCGATCGCCAAGTCCGGGGCCAAGGCGACGACGAAGAAGCGCGCTTTTCTCGTGGACTTCCAGACCCGGGCCCATCCGTCGTTCATCACGGCCGTCGCCAAGGTCCGCGAAGGGGCCCTCGGGGACATTCTCTTCGGCGAGGCCCTTTACCACGCCGAATCGCCCTGGGAGGAATACTACGGGCCCGTCGCGGCCGATCCCGGGAACGCCGAGCTCCGGCTCAAGGCCTGGGGCCTCGACCGGGCCCTTTCCGGCGACATGATCACGGAGCAGGACATCCACGCGCTCGACGTCATGAGCTGGATCATGGGCCCTCCCCCGCTCTACGCCCTCGGCTGCGGCGGGCTCAAGGCCAGGCCCAAGGTCGGGACGTGCTGGGACCATTTCGTCGTCTATTATCAGTACCCCGGCGAGGTGGGCATCCAATTCAGCGGGCGCCAGTTCAAAGGCCACGGCACCGCCGAAGGGATCAGGAACCGCATGTTCGGCTCGAAGGGCGTCCTCGAGACCGAATACGGCGGCGCCGTCCTCATCCGCGGCGAGGGCTACTACAACGGCGGCAAGACGCCCGAGATCTATGAGTCCGGGGCCGTCGCCAACATCGCCGCCTTCCACAAGGCCATTATCGAGGGAGACTACCGGAATCCGACGGTCGAGCCGAGCGTTCAGAGCAACCTGATCACGATCCTCGGCCGCAAGTCGGCTTACGAAAATCGCATCGTCACGTGGGCGGAGATCGTCGGATCCGGCGAAAGGCTCCTCCCCGATCTCAAGGGCCTGAAGGACTAAGCACTGCGGAGGAGGGCTTTCATGAAGGGCACGAGCATCGGCATCTCCGTCTTTCTCATCGCGATCCTGGTGTCTTCGGCTGCGACGGCGGACCCGGCGCGCCAGAAGACCGCGTACAGCCTCGCGCTGGGCGTCTGCGACTGGACGATCGGCAAGGCCGGCGACCCGGCCGCCTTCGCGCTGGCCGCGCGCCTCGGGCTCGACGGCGTTCAGGTCAGCCTCGTCCCCAAGGGCGATTCTCTGGCCCTGGCCGACCCCGCCCTCCGCACGGTCTTCGTCAATGCCACCCGGAAGGCGCGCATCCCCATCGCCTCCTTCGCCATCGGCGACCTCAACGATGTCCCGCTCAAGAGCGACCCCCGGGCCGAGAAGTGGCTGGCCAAGGGCATCGACGTCGCCGCGGCCATGAGCGTCAAGATCATCCTGGTCCCCTTCTTCGGCAAGGGCGAGCTCCGGAACGACCCGGCCGGCGTCGACGCCGTCGTCGCCGCCCTGAAGCGGCTCGCGCCCCAGGCCGAGGCCAAGGGCGTCGTGCTGGCCCTCGAAAGCTATCTCAGCGCCGGGGACATCCTGAAGATCCTCGAACGGATCGGGTCGCCCGCCGTCCGGGTCTATTACGACGTCGGCAATTCCCAGGACATGGGGTATCCGATCCTCGACGAGATCCGCGAGCTCGGCGCGCGCATCGTCGAGGTCCACGCCAAGGACACCAAGGACCTCTACGGGAAAGGACTCGATGGACTTCCCGGCCGTCCGCACGGCGCTCGAGGACATCGGCTACAAGGGCTGGTTCGTCCTGGAGGGCACCAAGATGCCGCTCGGCGTCGAAGAGAGCGTCCGCTACGACGCCGAGTACCTGAGGGCGGTCTTTGGGATGCGGACGCCCTGAGCGTCAGGCAACGACGTCTGGTCAGCAGTTGGAGGACATCGATCATGCGGGGTTCCGACATGCTATTCGCCGCCATCTTCGGAACGGCTTTTCTATTCCCGGCCTGGGGGTGCGGGTCAGGGCCCAGAGCCCGGCAAGAGGATCGGTTCCAGGATCTATTGCGCCCTCCTGATGCCGTGACCGTCGTCACCGAAGAGGGATCTGTCGCGCTGGCGCGGGAAGGAGAGGTTTGGCGGGCCGGAGGCATCGAGGTGGCCGCGGCCGAAAATAATGGCCGCCTGCGGTTCGAGCTTTCCGCCCCCGAAGCCGCGGCGAAATATATCGAGGCGCGCTGGACGGGCGACCCGCCGGCCGATTGGAAATACTTGGGCGATGCCTGGGAACGCTCCTACGGCGAGCTCGAATGGCAGCCGCTCGACGCGAGCCGGGAGATGCCGTGGTATTTCCTGGCAAGCGACGGCCATACGACCCATGGCTACGGGGTGATGACCCAGCCGGCGGCCATGTGCGCCTGGAGGGCCGGGACGGCCGGCATCACGCTGACGGCCGATGTGCGCTGCGGCGGGGTCGGCGTCAAGCTCGGCGCGCGCCGGCTTGCCGTCTGCGAGGTGACGACCCGGAGGGGAAGGCCCGGCGAAACGCCGTTCGAGGCGGCCCGGGCCTTTTGCCGGCAGATGTGCCCCGCGCCGCGGCTGCCCAAAGAACCCGTCTACGGCTTCAACGATTGGTACTGCGATTACGGGAAGAACAGCGCCGAGAGCGTCCTCTATTACGCCGCGTTCGTCTCGCGGCTAGCCCCGAAAGGCGCGAACCGCCCGTTCATGGTCGTCGACGACGGCTGGCAGGCGACAGGCGGCGGCACCGGCCACGGCGGCCCCTGGGACCGGGGCAACGCCGCTTTCCCCTCCATGGCCGCGTTGGCCGAGGGCATCCGCAAAGCCGGGGCGAGGCCGGGCATCTGGATCCACTTGATCACGGCCCAGGACGGCCAACCCGACGCTTGGCGCCTGGGGCACGACCCCAAGATCCTCGACATCTCGGTCCCGGAAGTGCGCGCCTATGTCAAGGAGACCGTGGCCCGCCTCCGAGCCTGGGGCTACGATCTCATCAAGCACGACTATTCCGTGAGCGATCTCGCCGGCTACACGCGCGCCGCGCCCGAAGCGGACGCCGCGTGGGCTTACGCAGACCGGGGCCGCACCGCCGCGGAGATCGTCCTCGACCACTACCGGAGCATCCGCGAGGCGGCCGGCGACGACGGGATCATCATCGGCTGCAACACCATCGGCCACCTGGCGGCCGGGCTCTTCGAGCTGCAGCGGATCGGCGACGACACGAGCGGCCGGGATTGGAAGCGCGTCCGCAACCGCGGCGTCAACACCCTCGGCTTCCGGGCCCCCCAGCACGGCGCCTTCTTCGCCGTCGACGCGGACTGCGTCGGATTGACCGAAGCCGAAGCGATCCCCTGGGCCTGCAACAGCCAGTGGCTGGACCTCCTGGCCCGTTCAGGCACTCCCCTATTCATCTCGTTCAAGAGGGGCGCGTTGACGGCGGAACAGGAGAAAGTCGTGGCCGGGGCGCTCGCGATCGCGTCCCGCCCGCAGCCGCTGGGCGAGCCGCTCGACTGGTTCGAGGCGGTCAATCCGACGCGCGGCCTTGAAGCGATCTCGCATCTCGAAGGCGGGGCCGCCCCGCGGCGCTGGATGCTGATGGGCAAGATCGTCGAATACGATTGGAGCTGCGGAAAGTCCCGCTGACCCCGCAGGGTGACCTCCAGGTCGACATCCGGGGCGAGTCGAAGTCCCCTTCGGGATGGCGGATCTCCGGTCAATAGAAAGGGAAGAGCCTCTTGATCTCGGCTTTGTCCGGGCGCCGCCCGTATTCGCCGATCTCGAAGGCCTCGGCGAAGCGGATCTTCCCCGCCCGCTCCTTCCCGTACCAATCCTCGAGGCTCTTCCGGCAGAGGGACGTGACCTCGATCTGCCGGGCCGTGAAACGCTCCCGGAGGCTGTCCCAACGGGCCTTCTGGCGTTCGGGATCGTTCGAAAGAAGCTCGGGCGAGCCGCTCACGCCGCCTTCGTAGAACTGGGAGACCATGCCCAGCACGACTTCGAGCTTGGCATCCATCACGGCATCGATGCCGACGGCGATATCGGGCTCGAACGGATAGGGTTTCTGGAAGCGGTCGGAGAAGTAGAGGAACACCGGGTTGTTCTTCAGGGCCGGGACCTGGGGCAGGAACTTCGGCACCGTGACCATGTAGGCCGCGTCCTGGACGAGGACGCTGGTGTAGCGGTGGTCGGGATGATAGTCGTTGGGGCGATGGGTGATGACCACGTCGGCCTTCCATTCGCGGATCAGCCTCGTGATCGCCTTCCGGTTCTCGAGCGTCGGCTGGAGCTCGCCGTCGTGATTGTCCAGGATCTCGAAGTCATATCCGATGAGCCTGGCCCCGTGCTCGACCTCCGCTTTGCGCCGCCGGGCCAGCTCCGGGCCGAATTCCTTCCAGTGCCCGATATCGCCGTTCGTCACGGAAACGAACTTGACGGGATACCCTTTCGCGATCCACAGGGCGGCCGTGCCGGCCGCGCCCAATTCGGCGTCGTCCGGATGCGCGCCGATACAGAGAATCCTCGGCTTTCCCTCATCCTGCGGCGCCGTCCGGACGGAGGGAGGGAGAGCGGCCAGCGACGGCCAAAACTGCGGCGAGAACGGTGAATCCCAGGCATCTTCGGGTTGTCATCGGAGCTCCTTCGCTTGAAGGTTGAGGGGGCGTCTAATCCAAGAGATCCTTGAGGCCGAAGGACGCGGCGTAGAGGCAGCCGACGCCCGAAAGATGGAAAGCGACGCGCAGCGCCTCGGCGATCTCTTCTTTGGTGGCGCCGGCCTTCATGGCCTGATCCGCGAGAGCCCGGACGCCGCCCGGCGCTCCGTTCGCCGCGTCAAAGGCCATGGCGATCAGAAGCTTGATCCGGCGCGGCAAGGCGCCGTCGCAGTAGATGAGCGCGTCCGTATCGTCCACGTGCTTCATGAACTCGGGATCGAGCTTTCTCATGGGGGAAAGAGGATGATCGGGCATGGCAAGCCTCCTATCTGGAATGCGCCGCTATCATACAACACGGCGCGGACGCCATCCAGCGGAGGCTCAGAAGGGCCGCGGCGGACTGGAGGGCATCTCGGATCAAAAAAAAGGCGGACGCCCCTTCCCCGGGACGTCCGCCCCGAAAAAACGATTCAAGTCCGAGCGGGATGGCCCCCTGCGGGGGCGATCCCCTCGGCTCGCGGCGATCCCTTAAAGGATCAGTAGCGGCCGCGACCGCCGCCGCCGCCGCCGAATCCGCCTCTGCCGCCGCCGCCGCCGCCGGCCGGCCGGGGCTGAGCCTCGTTGACCTTCAGGTTACGGCCCTTGAGGTCCTTGCCGTTCAGGCCTTCGATGGCCTTGACGGCCTCGTCCTTGTTCGGCATCTCGACGAAGCCGAAGCCGCGCGACTGGCCGCTCATCTTGTCGGTGATGATGGCCGCCTTTTCGACGGTCCCGTAGGCTCCGAAAGCCGTGCGGAGATCGTCCTCGGTCAGGTTGAATGAGAGGTTGCCGACGTAAATGTTCATCTCGTCTCCTTCGACGAAGGGCCCGTCCGGTGGCAACCGGATCAGCCCTGCAAAAAATCGATCGCAATAAAGGAGAGGAGAACGCCGGCTGTTTGGGCCTCAGGCCTCCGTGCCTTTATCCGACCCGCGCCCCCTTTACGGGGGAATTACGGGCAATATGCTAGCACAAAAAGAACCCGTATGCAAAGTCAAGTATTTTGTTAAGCGCGGGAGGCGGCGATCATGGCCCGTAGATTGGCCGAGGGCGTTTCGGCGGGGATGGCGCACCCGGCGTTGAGGATGAAGCCGGGAACCCCGGCGAAGACCTCGAGAAGCTCCCTCGTCCGGGCCTCGACGAGGGCCGGCGTCCCCAGGGCCAGCACGGCGCTCGGGTCGAGGTTGCCGATGAAGGCCGCCCGTCCTTTGAAGGTGTCTCGCGCGGCGCGGGCATCGGTCTTATAGTCGAGCTCGAGGGCGTCGGCGCCGGTCGCCGCCATCCCTTCGAGGATCCGGGTCGTATTGCCGCAGATGTGGAGGGTGTACGGAAGGCCCTGGGCGTGGGCCTCGTCGGCCAGTCGCCGCTCATAGGGTTGGGCGAATTCCGCGTACATGGCCGGAGAGATGAGGTCGGGGCCGGCCGGGCTGTCGCCGTTCGAAACCATGTCGGCTCCGGTCCGGGCCATGAGCCGGATGAACGAGACCGCGGCGTCGGTGCAATAGGAAAGGAGGGCGTGGGCGGCCTCGCGGTTCCTCTCGTCGACCAGGTCCATCATCCAATCGGCCGGGCCGCGCATCATCCCGGCCAGGGAGAAGCCGGCCTGGTCGCAATTGCCCCGGACGAACACCTCGTCGCGGAAGTGGGCCTTGAGCCGGCGCACCGCTTCGAGCCAAACCTGGATGCGCGGGTGGCTCCCGATCGCCGGCGGCGGAAGGTCCTTGACCTCGGCCAGGCTTCCGATCCTCGCCCCGGCCCAGCGCGCCGGCTGGTCCTCGGGGTGATCGACCACGACTCCTAGGGCCTCGGCCACCGTGACCGTGTCGACGTCGACGAGTATGCCGTCGTAATCGTAAGTCTCCACGGCGCGGATGAAGCTCCCGGCGATCGCCGCCGGGTCCTCCCGGAACCGGCGCTGCGAAAAACCGGCCTCTCGCGCGGCCATCAGGAAATTGTGGAGCATGACCGGGACGCGGTCGGGACGGCCGCCGCCGAGGGCGGCGCGGATGCGCTCGTGACCGTTCATTCGCTTCGCTCTCCCGCCACTAGTGAATCCCTTTTCCGGGCCGCGGTCAAGGGCGAAGAGCCGGCCACCGGGGGCTGTCATTGACAAGACGCGCGGCAGGCGATATCTTCCTCCCGTCAGGAGGAACGGGACCATGGCCATTCCGGGATTGACGATCATCGGCGAATCGATCAACGACTCCGTGCCCTCGACGAAGAAGCTTTTCGATGAGAACGACATTCCCGGCCTCCTTGAGCTGGCCCGGAGCCAGGACGAAAAGGGCGCCGCCTGGATCGACGTCAATGTGGGCTCGCGCCCGCCAGCGTTCATGGCCGACCTCGTCCGCCGCATCCAATCGGTGACGGCCAAGCCCTTGTCGATCGACACGCCGGACCCGGCCATCGCCGAAGCGGGCCTCGGAGCCTTCGAGCTCGGGCGGACGGGGGGGAAAAGGCCGATCCTGAACTCGATCTCGCCGCTGCGCCTGCCAATGTTCGATCTCTGGGCGGTCCGGCCGTTCATCCCCATCCTGATGTCGTCGGAGCGCTTCGAGCGCGGCGCGAGCTGCGCCAGCGCCAACCGGACCGCCGAAGAGACCCGGCAGACGGCCCGGATGCTCCTCGAAGAGGCCCGCCGGCGCGTCCCGGACTTCAGCAACGATCAGGCCATCATCGATCCGGGGATCGCCCCGATCGGCAGCGACTGCGAAGGCCAGCTCAAGCGGGTGCTCGACTCTTTGGCCCTCATCCACGACGATCCCTTCTTCGCCGGCGTCCACATGTCGGTCGGCCTGAGCAATTTCACCGTCATGCTGCCGTCGAAGACCAAGGGCGGCGCTTCCGTCAAGGGCCCGCTCGAGAGCGCCTTCCTGACCCTGGCCATGCCCCGCGGCCTCGACACGATCATCGGGTCGACCGTCCGCAAGTACGAGATCCTGCCGGCCGGCCACCCGGCCCTGTGCTGCCTCGAGGACATTCTCAAGCTCGAGGGTTTCGACACTCTCATGCGGCTGAAGGCGTTCTATGGATAAGATCTTCCACGTCGAGCTCCAGACCCCCAAGCGTTCCTCCGAGGACATCGACAAGGACCTGGCGACCTTCGAGGACAAGTATCGCAAAGTCATCGAGGCGGGCTGGATCGTCTGTATCACCGACAATCCCATGGGCCTTCTGAGCTACGGGGCCATGGAGACGATCGACCTGCTCGGCCTGCCGGTCCATCCGGAACAGCTCATGGTCCATCTCAACACGTTCCACCCCAGAAAAGAGCTCGACGAGATCCTTGGCGCCTTCGCCGCGGCGGGCGGCCGGCATCTTCTCGTCGTCTCGGGCGACGGCAGCCAGCGGCTCCATCGCCTCGAGCCGGAGGAGATCGGGATCGAGTGCACGACCGTGACCTCGGTCGAGCTGCTCCGCTATATCGACCGGGAGCATCACGGGCGGTTCACCTGCGGCGTCGCCTTCAATCCCTACGAGCCGCAGGACGCCGAGATCGAAAAGATGAAACGGAAGGCGGGCGCAGGGGCGTCCTTCATCATCACCCAGCCCATCATCGGGCGCGACGACCGGCTGGCCGGGCTCGAGCCCTTCCGGCTGCCGGTCACCCTCGATGCCTGGATGTCGAAGAAGCTCCATCTGCTCTCCGAATGCGTCGGCCACGAGATCCCCGAGGGGACCCCTTACGATCCGATGGAGAACTTGAGGGAGCTTCGGCGCAACTACCCCGACTACGGGCTCTACCTGGCCATCCTGGGCTTCAAGACCCAGTATCCCCTGCTCCAGGGGATCTGGGAGCAGCCGCAGGCCTGAGAACGACCGCCCGGCTGAGCCGGACGGCGACGGCCTCGCGCGATTCAAAGCCCGCGCTCGCGGCGGCTGCCACGATCTCTGCGAATCTCCGCGGCGGAACATGCCCCAGGGGTTCGACGAGAAGCAAAAGGCCGTCCGGCTTCAGGGCCGCCAGGATCTCGGCGAAAAAACGGTCCAGGTCCTCGACCTCATGGGCCATCCAGAAGGCCAGGGCGAAATCCGCCTTCACGCTCAAGCCCAGACCGTTCTTTTCGGCAAGGTGCAGCCGGACCCGGCGGGCGACGCCGGCCCTCTCCGCCTTCCGCCTCGTCTTCTCGAGCATCCCGGCCTGGATATCGACGGCGACGACAAGGCCGCCTTCACCGGCCAAACGGGCCATAGGGACCGTGAAGAAGCCGGGGCCGCAGCCGATGTCGAGGACCGTGGCCCCTTCCCGGACGAAAGGGCACAGGATGCGGGCCGGGTTGTGGGCCATCCTGCGGAAGACGTTCGTCAGCGTGAAGGACAGCCAAGCGGGGCACAGGGGTTCGGTCATCTCACGCGTCAGCCCGGCAGGCGGAGGTTGGACGCCGCCATGGCGATGATCACGATCGCCGCCAGGACGAGGAAGCATGCCACGGCGGCAATGGCCAATTTTTTTTGCATCTTGGGGACGACAACAGACAGGCTGGGGACCTTCCGGAAGGGCGAGAGGATGCCCACGCCGAGGCCGGCGATGGCCCCGCCGAACAAGCTGAAGTAGATCGGGTAGCCGATGAAATGATAGCCGGATTGAAGGATGCAGAACGGGCAGTGATGGGAGGGAAGCTCATAGATATAAACGGAGATGAAGGAGATGATGGCCAGGATGGAGACGACGAGCGTCGCTGCGGAAGAGACCCCCAGCAAGACTCCGCCCCGGCCCGCCTTGACGAAGACGGCGCCCGCGGCCACGCTGAGGAAGACGCTCGCGAAAAAGAGGACCGTCATCGGGCCCATGGGCAGCGAGGCCAGGTCGGAGCCGAGAGAGCTCCCCCCCTGGCTGAAAAGGGTGCTGCAGCATGAGGTGATGATGTCCGGGTCGAGCCGCAGGAAATAGGCCGCCTGGAGGACGATCTCGGCCAGGATGAGCGGCGAAGCGGCCAAGAGCCATTTGTACTTCGTCCGGACAAGCGGGTAGTCGAAGCCCTTGTTGTCGGCCGCGTTCAGGATGAGCCAGAGGCCGGCCAGGATCGCGTTGGTTCCCTTGAGAAGCAGGGCCGGGTAGCCGAAAGCGTTCGCCTTCAGAGTGCCGGCGGCGCACATGGCCCCGACGAAGAAGCCGTGGATCCGGTCGGCCGTGAACACGAACAAGGCCAGGGACAGCAGCTCGGCCACGAAGGCATAGCTCAGGAGGGTCGAGACGAGATACGTCTTCCGCTCGAGGCCGAGCTGGAGCTCGCTCCCGCTCCGCAAGTCCCACCGCCGCAGGATCTGGGCCCCGAACACAGCGGCATAGAGGACCATGAAGCCCGTCAGCAGGGAGGCCGTGAAGAGGGCCAGGATGAGAGGATGGAAGATCAACGGCCGTCCCCGTCGATCCGGCCGTCGCGGATGTGAAAGACGCGCTCGACGGCCGGATGTTCGTAGACGAGGGGGTCGTGGCTGGCGATCAGGACCGTACGGCCCTCGTTCCTGAGCCGGCCCATCGTGTCCATGAACTCCCGGGACAGCTTGGAGTCGAGGTGCGCCGTCGGCTCGTCGGCGATGACCACGGCCGGGTCGTTGATCAGGGCGCGGGCGATGGTCACGCGCTGGGCCTCGCCGCCGGAAAGACATTCCACCGGGGACTTCGCCTTGGACGCGAGGTTGAAGAGCTCGAAGAGCCCGGCGGCCCGCCTTTCCAGGGACGAGCGCCTCTCCCCCATCGGGTAGGCGGGCAGGATGACGTTCTCGAGCGCCGTCAGCCCGGGGATGAGGTTGAACTGCTGGAAGATGAACCCGAAGGTCTTGCGCCGGATCTCGGTCAGGAACCGTTCCGGAAGGCTCGTGATCTCCCGCCCGAGGACGTGGATCCTTCCCGAAGTCGGCCGGGCCATGCACCCGATCAGGCTGAGCAGGGTCGTCTTGCCGGAGCCGCTGGGCCCCCGGATGACGGTCAGCCGGTCGGCCTCGATGACCAGGCTCGTCTCATGAAGGGCGACGAACTCGTTGGGCTTGCCCTGGCTGAAGACCTTGCGGGCCTTGTCGAGCGCGATCATCGGATCCCTTTCATGACCGCGTCGGGATCGGCGACGGAAGCCCGCCAGGATGGGATGATCGTGGCCACGGCGTAGGGAACGACCGTCAGGAAAAAGAGCGCCGTGAGCTGCGAGGCGTCGATGAACGGGATGAGCCGGAACTGGGGGTAAAGGACGGCCCAGCCTTTGAGCACGGGCGCGAAAAGCCGCGCCGAAAAGAAGAACACATGGACGTAGGCCAGCAGGACGCCGATAAAGTACGCGGACAGCGAGACGACGGCGCCCTCCCAGAATTTCATCAGGATGACGTCAGAGGTTTCCCAGCCGACCGCCTTGAGGACGCCGATCTCGCGGCGCTCCTCCTGGCTGAGGCCGGAGGCCTTGTCCCAGGAGACGATGACGAAGGCGAGCACGACGCCGAACAGGAGGAGGGCCAGGATGCCGCCCCGCCAGCTGAACACGGCGTCGTAGGTCCTGAGCATTTCGTCCCTGAGGACGATGCGGGTGTCGGGCAGGCGCTCGGCTATCTTCTGGGCGATCGTCGAGAGCTCGCGCGGATTGGCCACCCGGACGATGAGGTCCGTGGCCAGCCCGTCGGCCGGGCCGAAGATGGCCCTGTAATCCCCCGCCGAGACGAGGACCAGGTCCGAGGCGACGAGCTCCGAATCGGTCGACAGGATATCGCCGACGACGAGCTCGACAAGCGCGCCCGAGGCGCCCCTGAACTCCAGCGTGTCGCCCGTCGAGGCCATCCGGGCCCGGGCGACCCCGGGACCGATCGCGACGGTCCCCGGGTCCGGCCCGTCCTCGCGCGGCACGAGCAGTGTGTAGTTGGCGCCGACGATGGGATCGTAGTAGTAGCCCCAGAGCCGGCCGTCGCTCGAAACGACCCCGGCGATGTCGCGGATCTTTTCGAGATAAGCCAGGGGGATGGGGTCCTGCCGTCCGGCGACCGTCCGCTGGACCACCATCTCGGGCGCTTCCCGGAGCACGATGGACGCCTCCTTCCTGATGGCGGACGTGGCCAGCATGACCGAGGCCATCAGGAACACGAGAAGGGTGTAGACGGCAAGCAGGGCCAGGTTCTTGCCCTTCCGCCTCAGGAGCGAGGACAGGGTGAAGTCGAGGACGTTCTTCTGACGGTCAATCCAGCTGGCCATGGCTCTTTCTCAGGTGCGGGGGGGGTCCTAGGAGGGCCCCCGAGGGAAAATGCTCCAATGCGAGCGGGTGGTCCTGGAACGCCGTGTGGAAGTCCGCAAGCGAGAGATGGCGGGTGTAGTTCGCCTCCGTCGACAGGCACAGGTCCGTCAGCTCAAAGCGGCGGACGAGGCGGGCCTCCTCGCGGAGGACAGGCCCGGCGCCCCGGACGGACAGCGCGGCGTGGGCCGCCATCAGGACGAAAAGGACGAGGAGGCCGAGCATGAACAGCCCGAATCTCCTCGTCCGTCGCGTCATGTCAATCGACGTCCTTGAGGACGTCCGGCGTGATCTCGTCGAAGCGGAAGAGGGATTCGCCTTTGTGGTCCTTCATGAATCCCTTCGCCGCCGCCTCCTTCTCGAACGGGATGAGCTCCCGGCCCATCGGGCCGAGGATGTCGCTCCCCCGGACGTAGAGGGCCTTGGCGCCGTCGATCCAGCCGAGGCTGTAATAATCGGTTGCCCAGACCGAGGCGACATCGGAGCGCGTGCGCCCGGGCGCGTATTTTTCGATATCGAAGAGGAATCGGAACATATCCTTGCAGCCGTCGAAATAAGCCGTCGTACCGTCCCTGAAGACGACTGCGGCCAGGAAATCGGGGTAGCCTGCCACGAACATCCCGCAGACCGGGCATTTGTTCGCGGGGGCCGGCTTGGCGGGCGGCAGGGCCCGGTCGGGAACGGTCTGGGCGGCAAGGAAGCCGGCCGCGGCCAGAATGAACGCGATGCCGATCTTTTTCGCCATGGTCACGGCCTCCTTCGACCGGGATTATACCTTGGATATCGCCCATCGGCCAAATCCGGGGCCGCTTTTCGCGGCGCCATAGATTTGACGGGTGTCGCCGCGGCAGGGTAAAATGAATCATGGCCGGCAGGAAAGATCGAGGAATCACCCGTCGCGTGTTCGTCTGCCTGGCTGCCTGGACGCTTCTTATCGGGACGGCCGGCGCCGCCACCCTCGAGCTCAAGAAAAAGGCCGGCAACTACGACGTCGAGCTGCGGATCGACCGCAACCCCCCCGTCGTCGGGGACAACGGCCTCTCGCTCAAGATCACGGACGGGGACGGCGCGGTCCTCAAGGACGCCAAGGTCCTGGTGAACTATTATATGCCGCCCATGCCCCGCATGGCGCCCATGAACTACAAGACCCCGGCCAAACTCAAGAAAGACTCCTACACGGTGAGCATGCGCCTGATCATGGCCGGTCCGTGGGTCATCGTGGTCAAGATCACGGTCGGCGACAAGACGACCTCGGCGCGTTTCCAGATCGACGCCCGCTAGCCCCGGCGCACCTCCTGCCCTTTCCCCCATCCCCGGCCTCTAGAACCGGTAATCGAGGTTGATGAAGAGGTTGCGGCCGGGCTCGAAGACTCGGGCGCCCGACCTGAAGGGGTCCCTGAAATAGGAGAGATGCTCGACGAACCGGGCGTTGAAGATGTTGTTCAAGCCGACCCAGAGCCTGACGGTCTTCAGCGTCACGCCCAGCCGCGCGTTGGCGAGCTCGTGGCCCGGCGTGGCTTCTTCCAGGAGAAGCGTGTCGACCTTGGATTGCCTGGCTGCGACGACACCCTCGATCTCGCCCCACACCCGGCCATTGTCGAAGCGCAGGACAGACCGCCAGGAGAGCGGGGGGATCTCCGGCAGGTTGCCGGTTACGGTCCCCGTCTCAGTCACGATCAGGCGCGTGCCGCGGACGAAGGCGATACTCGTCGAATAAGACCACGACCGGGCCAGGGTCAACGAGCCCTGGACCTCGGCGCCGGTCATCCTGGCGTCGACATTCTCATAGGTGCGGGCGCGGGCGTTCATGATCCCGGGAACCGCATTGACCTTGTCCTGGTCGACGACCGTGATGAAATCGCGGATGTCGTTGGTGAACGCGTCGCCCCTCAAGAGCAGGTCCCCCGTCCGGAACGACAACGACGCGTTGACGCCGGAATTGCGGCTGACATCGAGGTCCGGGTTTCCGACCCAATCCGTTCCGGCCCGCTTCAGGGCGAAGTAGCGTTCGCGGGCGTCGGGGATGCGGACCGTGTGGCCGATCCCGAGCCCGAGGTCGAGCCCCGTGGCGATCGCATAGGTGAGCTGGAGGTGGCCGGAGGGGAAGACGTCGCTCATGGACAGGGACCGCGTCGAGTGGTAGGCGTAATAGAGATCGGTGTTGGCCTGAAGGGCATTGGCCCTGCTCCTGGCGACGTCGAGGCGGGCGCCGGCGGCAAGGTTAAGGCCCGCGGCTGGTTCGATCCGGAAATCGATGAACCCGCCCACTGAATCGGTGACCACGTCCGGGATCGAGTACTGCGGGGCATAGGCCATGCCGGCCAGCTCGGTCCGGGCCTCCCAGCCCCTCTCGTAGGCTTCAAGGCCGAACGTCCAATGGACGGTATCGGCTTCGACCTTGGCCCCCTGGACGCTCGTTCCGGCCAGGGTCCCCATGCTGTACTCCCGGGGCTTGTCGAGCGAGGTCAGGCGGAAGGCGTCGGTCATCCAGTGCCGGACCTGGCTGAAGTAGGTCTGGAGCCGGAGCGCTTTGACGGCGCCTCTGTCGGGAGAGATCTCATAGGTGATATTGACGCGGTCGGTGTTGTCGTAAGCGGCATCCATCTGCAGGTACGGGTAGAGGACGTGGTCGGCTTCCTGGCGCGTGTACGACAGCTGGATCAGCTGGCCGGCCTTGGGCGCGAAGCTCACCTTGGCCCAGCCGGAGCCCGCTTTGAAGGCCGCCGTGTCCGCGACGCCGGGCAGGTAGTTGGCGTAGGCGGTGAACGGCTGGCCCGACGGGTCTGAATAGGGCTTCGAGCGTCGATACGAAAAACCGCCGAGGGCGGAGAAACGGCCCTTGCCCAGGGAGAACGTGGCCGAAGGATTATAGAAACCGTAGGCGCCGGAGGCGAGGATGAAGGAACCGTGGACGCCGGTCCCCGCGCTCCGGGTGATGACGTTGAGGACGCCGCCGAGGCTGCCCTGGTTCCGGATGTCGAATGGTCCCTTGGCCGCCTCGACGCGGTCGACCTCAGAGAAATCGATGTGGAAGGCCGACGGGTCCATATGGTTAGGACAGGCCCCATAGAGGCGTTGGCCGTCGATGAGGATGTTGATGTCCTTCCCGGCGAAGCCGCGAAGGACAACGTCGTTGGCGATGCCGCCCTTGCGGATCTTCCAGATCCCGTTGATGCGTGTCAGGGCCTCGCCGAGGTCCCGCCCCGAGCTTTCGCGGGCTTCCGCGGCCTGCAGAGCGCCCCGCGGCGCCGTCCCGATGACCGTGACGACTTTCTGGACCACATCGAAAGCCAGGCTGACCTCGACCGTGCGGCTCTCGCCGGCCGCGAGCCGGATGCCGGACACGGTGCCGGCCGAAAAGCCGGGCGCTTCGGCCGTGATATCATAAGTGCCCGCGGGAAGCCCTTCCCCGCTATAGGTCCCGGAGAGCCCGGTGACGACCCGGGTCTCATGTCCCGTGGCCGTCTCCCGGATGGTCAGCGTCACCCCCTGGATGCCGCAACCGTCCGGGCTGCAGACCCGGCCCCTGAGCTGGGCACTATCTGCGGCGAGGCCCGGGCTTGCCGCCCACATGAACCCCGCCAGAGCCATCAGCATGAATCCGGCCGCACGCCGCTGCCTCATGACAACCCTCCCATGACAGATTTATAGGATTGCGCGAAAAACCATGATCCACAAATCCTTTAGCAAGATTCGTGCCCGGCATCAATACGCCTATAAAGGGGGCCCGGGTACGGGACGACCCCCATGGCTGGGGACGCGGGCCGCGGTGAAGTTCCGTGATAGGCTGTGCCCTTCCAGGGGGATGGGAAAGGCTTACAACGATGGGCCCAAAGACAAGGGCCCGGGCCGCGTCGGAGGAAGATCGATCAAACGAGCGTCGGGATCAGGACGGCTGCTGCGAGAGCATGCCCGGCCTGAGGAACTTGGCCGGGTCGTGACAGGCCAGCGCCGAATCGGCTTCCCGGCCTTCCGGGGCTTCGTGATAGCAGGTCTGATAGGCGGCCAGGGCCAGCTTGGCCCGGCCCTTGATATCGCACTTGGCGTGGATCCTCTTCACGTGCGTCCGGACCGTGAGAGGCGAGATGAACAGGCTCTGGGCGATCTCCTCGTTCGTCAGGCCAAGGCCCAGCAGGCGGAAGACCTTGAATTCGGACTGGGTGAGCGTGTGGACCTGGGCCATGACCTCTTCGCGTTGATAGATCTGCTCGGCCTTGCGCTTCTTGAGCTCTTCGATGTCGTTGCTGTCCCAGTGATGCTGCCACACGAAATCGTTGACCTTGTTCTTGACGACGGTAGAAACGAAGGACCGCGGCGGCGCCCAGCCCTCGCCGAGCTTCCGCAAGGTCATAAAGACCGCGAAGAAGACCTCCGAAAGGACTTCCTCGGCGCACGGCAATCCGCCCAAGGCCTTGTCGACGGAGCTCCGGATCATGGTGCCGTATTCCTTGACGATCCTCTCCATCAGGGAGTTGTGCTTTGTCAGGACGTCGGTCATGCCATCCTCCAATCGTTTTCTAGCCGCCGGGCCTCGATCAGGAAACCGGGATCGTTGCCCTCGCAGGCCAAAGTACCAGCCGCAGATGAACCTGCTATTAACCAAAGATTAATTATAGATTAATATATCTGTTGTAAAATTCATTTTATTTTCATAATATATTCATGAATAGGGCGTATGCTTAGGCCTCAATAGACTCCTTCAGGAGGGGACCATATGCGAGTCCTGGTCGTGGAAGATTCGAGGCGCCTTGCTGGCATCGTCAAGAGAGGCCTTCTCGAGGAAGGTTACGCCGTCGACAACGCTTACGACGGAGAAGAAGCGCAGTACATGGCTGAAACGACCCCGTTCGACATGATCATCCTGGACATCATGCTGCCCAAGAAGGACGGCTTGGCGGTCTGCCGCGACCTCCGGGCCAAGAACGTGAACACGCCGATCCTCATGCTCACCGCAAAGGACAGCGTCGAAGACAAGGTCGCCGGCCTCGATTGCGGCGCCGACGACTACGTCGTCAAGCCGTTCGCCTTCTCGGAGCTGCTGGCCCGGATCCGGGCCCTGCTCCGCCGCGAGGTCCTGCCCAAAGTCCAGAAGTACCAGATCGGCGACCTGTCCCTCGATCCCCAAAGCCGCGAGGTTTGGCGAAACGGCACCCAGCTGGAGCTGACCGCGAAGGAGTACTCCATCCTCGAATACTTCATGCGCCGCCCGAACGCCGTGGTCACCCGGACCATGCTCGGAGAGAGCGTCTGGGATTATGAGTTCGACGGCCTCTCCAACATCATCGACGTCTACGTGCGGCGCATCCGCCAGAAGATCGACCGGGAGGGGCAAACCAGCCTCATCCAGACGGTGAGAGGAGCCGGCTACCGCTTGCGCGTGCCATGATCGCCCACAAGAGCATCAAGTTCCGCCTGACCGTCTGGTACCTCGTGGCCATCACGGTCCTGCTCGTCGTCTTCGGGACTGTCGCCTATTACCTGCTCTCGAAGAACCTCTATCGAAACTTGGACGAATCGCTCAAGACCCGGGTCAACGAGCTCCAGGGGTCCATCAGGATCGAGGGCGACCGGGTCCTCTTCGACCGGAAAGTCGACGAGATCGTCTTGATCTATAACGCCAACGGCGATCTTTTCCAGCGGCTCGGCCCCAATACCGAGTTCGCGGACATCGGCGAGACCGTCAAGCAGGCCCTGTTCGGCAACAAGTCCTTCGTCTCGGCCGAGACGAAGGAGGGGACCTACCTCCGCCTGTACGCGGCACCCGTCAACGTCGGTTCCGAGCGCATGGCCCTCGTCGTCGGCCGGCTTCCGAACGACATCCTGAGCGTGCTGGCCATCTTCCGCATGGTCATGTTGAATTCGTCGGTCCTCCTCCTCGTCCTGGCCGGCGTCGGCGGCTGGTTCCTGGCCGGCCGGACCCTCAAGCCCGTCGAGCGGATGGCGGAGATCGCCCGGGGCATCGGCGAGAGCGACCTGAGCCGCCGCATCGACGTCGAGTCCGACGACGAGCTGGGCCGGCTGGCCACGACGCTGAACGGGATGATCGCCCGCCTCGAAGAGGCATTCATGAAGCAGCGGCAATTCGTGGCCGATGCCTCCCACGAGCTGCGGACTCCCCTCGCGGTCATCCAGGCCGAATCCTCCCTTGTCCTGGAGAAGCAGCGGACCCAGGAGGACTACCGGCGGTCGCTCGAGCTCGTGTCCCAGGAAGTGAGCTACATGTCCGCCATCGTCGGCAAGCTTCTCGTCCTGGCGCGGAGCGACGCCGGCTCGGAGCCGGTCAGCATCCAGGAGGTCAACGTCGCGGACCTCCTCTCCGAGCTCACCCAGGACATCGAAGCCCTGGCCCAGGAAAAGGGCCTGCGGCTCGACTTTGACCCCATGGACGGCGTGACGGTCAGGGGCGACCGGGTCAGGCTGCGGCAGCTCTTCCTGAACATCCTGGACAACGCCCTCCGCTACACGCCGGGCGGGGGCACGATCACGGGCTCGGTCGTTCGCCAGGACGATCAGGCGGTCGTGACTGTCGGGGACACGGGCATCGGCATTCCGGAGGAACACCTGCCGTTCATCTTCGATAGGTTCTACCGCGTGGACAAGGTCCGGACGGACGGCGAAGGCGGCACGGGGCTCGGCCTGTCCATCGCCACGTCCATCGCCCGGATGCACGGCGGGTCGATCGAGGTCGAAAGCCGCGTCGGGGCGGGCTCGATCTTCAGGGTCATCCTGCCGCTGGCCGGTCCTCCGTCGAAGCCCCCGACGACGATCCTTCCGCCTCCTCCTAATCTCTGATCCGAAAGACCTTTCCGGCGGCGGCCGTGAGCACGGCCGCCAGCCCGGCGAGGACCCCCACCTGCAGGGCGATATCGGCGAACCCTCCCTGGAAGAACGTCAACCGGTGCAGGGCGTCCATGGCCCAGTAGGCCGGGGAGATCCTGGCCACCGTCCGGACGGCCGGAGGCACGATCTCGTTCGGCCACCAACAGCCGCCGAGAGCCGCGAACATGTTGGCCAGGAGGACGGCGAGGCCGATGATCGTGTCCTCTTTGCTGAGGAGCGAGCCGACGAAGAGACTGAGCGCGGCCATGGCCAGGGCGAAGACGGCGATGACGAGCAGGGCAAGGGGGACGCTGCCCAGGTTGAGCTTGAAGAAGATCTTGCCGACCACGAAGAGCATGAGCGCCTGCAGGAGGCCGATGAGCCAGCGCGCCAGGAGCTTGGCCCGGAAGAGCTCGCCCGTCGAGAGCGGCGAGAAGAGCATCCGCCCCAGGATCCCCTTCTTCCGGTCCTCCATGATGGAGACGCCGCCGTAGATGAGGACCATCATCATGATGAACTGAATGGTCGTGCCGGGGATGGAGTGGTCGAATCCGCTCGGCACGACGGTGACGGTGTTCGCGGGGAACTCGCCCTTCACGACGACGAGATCGCGGAACTCCGCGTGGCCGTCCAGGAACTTGGCGAGGTCGCCTGTGCCGTAGAGGATGAGCTCGCTGATCGTCCGGGCGATGGCCTGATAGAGCCGGGTCTCGACGCGCGCGGCCGCCTGCGATGACGCGCCCTCGCGCTTCTTGAAGGCCAGGCTCTGGCCGATGCGCGCTTCGATCTTGGCCGAGAAATCCGGCGGCAGGACGATCAGGCGGCTGTACTCGGCCGGCTCCTTGTCGGTCACCGTGACGGCAATGCCCGGGGTCTCGATCTTGCCGATGAAATAGGCGCCCCAACGTCCCTGGTCGAGGTTGACGACCGCGAGCTCGGCGACGTTCGGGGCGTTGTCGCTCGATCTATAGAGGTACCCGAAGAGGAGGATGAACATGATCGGGAAGGCCAGCGTCCAGAAGAAGAAGACCTTGTCGCCGACCATGAGCCGCAGGTCGACGGCGGCCACGTGGAGAATGCGCCTGGTGCCTTTCATGGTCTACACCGAGACCCGGCGGCGGAGCGCCGGGACGGCCAGGGCCAGGAGGATGAGGCCGCTTACAAGGAGGACGATCAGGCTGGCCAGGGGGAAGCGGCCGTCCCTGATAAGGGCCGCGCCGTCGATGAACCAGCGGTTGGGCGTTAAAACGCCGACCGCCCTGAACGCCTTCGGCATCATCTCCGGGGCCAGCATGGATCCGCCGAACAGGCTGAAGGCCAGGATGATGGGCGCGCCGAGGGCCCCGGCCTGGTTGCGGTTGCGCACGAGAGCGTGGAAGAGGGCGAAGAACGCCGCCGTCCAAAAGGCGGCCACGACGGCGAGCAGCAGGAAATAGCCGAACGGGCCCCAGCCGACCCGGAAGGCCAGGGTGCCGAAGGCGACCATGACCAGGAGAACGGCCAGTCCCATGGCCCAGCCGCCGGCGATCCGCGCGCCGATGAGCTCGAGCGGCCGCAGCGGGGTCGTCATCATGCGCCGGAGCTTGCCGTCTTCACGGTCGGAGAGGATGTCGCGCATCAGGGTCTGGACGATGAACAACAGGAACATGATGGCCATGCCGGGCAGGATGGCGGAGAAGAGGTCCGAAGCAGTGGTTTGGGGCTTGGCCCCGGGGGCCTTCGTCTCTTCTTCCTTCAGGCCGATGAGCAGCGGGTCCAGGTACTTCGAGGCGGCGACCACCTTCTTTTGGGCCTTGCCGAACTCCGGGCCCAATGTCTCCCAGGGGATGGCCTCGGGCTTGAGGTCGAGCATGGCCCGGATGCCCTTGACCTCGTCGGAGAACGCCTGGACGGCGCCTGACAGCATGACGGCCATGGTGTTCATGAACTCCTCGACCACGTCCGGCAGGAACTGCTCGGACGGGTTCTTGACGACGAGGAGCGTCACCGGCCTGGCGTCCAGGAGGTCGAGGGTGAAGCCGTTGGGAATGACGACCATGGCCGTAGCCTTGCCCTTGCCCATGCGGGCGCGGCCGTCGGCCTCGTCGGTCACGGTCACCTGGAACATCTTCTTCATCTGGTCGACATCGAACGAGCTCACCAGGAGCTTCGAGGCCAAGCCCTTGTCGTTGTCGACGAGCAGGACCGGGATGGGCGGCAGCTCGTTCCCTTCGGTCCGGGGGGCGAAGATGATGCCGATAAGGCCGGTCATCGCGATGGGGATGATCATGAAGATGACGATGGCCCACGGCGCCTTGAGGTGGCGGCGCACGTCGTTCCCGAGGATGAGGAGCAGACGCCGCACGGCTCAGTCCCTCAGGCTGCGACCGGTCAGCTTCAGGAACACCGTCTCGAGACCGGGCGTCTTGATCTTCAGGTCGGTCACGGTCAGCTTTCTTTGGAAGAGGCGGTCCATGATGCGCGGGATCTCCTCGGTCGCGCCGACGGCCAGCGAGGCCAGGTTGTCCGCCACGGAGAGAAGCTCGATGCGCTCGCCGGCGATGTCCCGGAGAGCTTCGGAGAATGCCGCCGCGGGAAATTCCCCCGTGATCTCGACGATGTCCCGCTCGCCGACGATGCGGACGAGCTCATCGAGAGTCCCCTGCGCCAGGATGCGGCCGTGGTCCATGATGGCGATGCGGGAGCAGGTCGTCTCCACTTCGGCGAGCTGATGGGTCGTGAAGATGACCGCGGTGCCGGCCGCGCCGACGCTGCGGATGATCTCGAGGATGCTGACCTTGGCCTGGACGTCGATGCCGACCGTCGGTTCGTCGAGAAGCAGCAGGTCGGGCTTGTGAAGCAGGCCGATGGCCGTGTTGAGGCGGCGCTTCATGCCGCCGGAGAAGTTCTTGACCGGCTCCTTGGCCCGCCCGGCGAGCTCCACGAGCTCGAGGATCTCGGCGGCCCGGCGCTTCAGGTCGGCCCTCGGCACGTCGTAGAGGCCGCCCCAGAAAAGCAGGTTGTCCGTCGCGTTGAGCTCGTCGTAGAAGGCCATGTCCTGGGGCACGATGCCGATGCGGTTCTTGAGGCTGCGGTCGGCGAAGAGGTTGCGGCCGTCGAAGCTCACCGTCCCGGTGAAGTCCCGGAGCGTTCCGGCCAGGATCGAGATGAGCGTCGTCTTGCCCGCGCCGTTCGGGCCGAGCAGGCCCAGGACCTCGCCCTTCTTGAGGTCGAGGGAGAACCGGTCGAGGGCCAGGACGTCGCCGTAGGACTTGGTCAGGTTCTTGATCTCGAGCATTTGCGACACACCCTTTTCGGGGATAATACCATATCTACGAAAGGGCGGGTACGAAAGGTTGATAGGCTTCGAGTTGACATCGGCCGGCGGCCGGCCATATTCTTGGCGACAAGGGCTGTGCCCGGCTTCCCCTGATCGTCCTCCGATGAAAGGTGAACCGCCAATGAAAAAAACATCTTTCCTGCTGAAAACGGTCTGTCTCGCCGCGGCGGTCGCCGCAGCCCTGGGGACTTGGGCCGTTTCCGCCCAGACATCCGGCGATCCGCTCGTCCAGGGCTTCCAGTCCCCGCCGGACAGCGCCAAGCCGCGCGTCTGGTGGCATTGGATGAGCGGGAACATCACCAAGGAAGGGATCCAGGCCGACCTCGAATGGATGAAGCGCGCCGGCATCGCCGGGTTCCAGAATTTCGACGCCGGGCTCGACACGCCCCAGGTCGTCGAGAAACGCCTCGTCTACATGACGCCCGGTTGGAAAGACGCGTTCAAGTTCACCGCGACGCTGGCCGATAGGCTCGGCCTGGAAATGGCCATCGCCGGCTCCCCGGGATGGAGCGAGAGCGGCGGCCCATGGGTCAAGCCGGCCCAAGCGATGAAGAAGTACGTCTGGAGCGAGACACGGCTCGAGGGCGGCCGCCCCTTCAGCGGCGTCCTCCCCAAGCCGCCGGCGACGACCGGCCCTTACCAGAACGTGGGCACCGGACGTGAGGCCGAGCCGCAGTTCTACGCCGACAGCGCCGTCGTCGCGTTCCGCGCGCCGGATAACGAGCGCACGCCCGCCGAGCTCGGGGCGAAAGTGACCTCGAGCGGCGGCGCCTTCGACCTGGCCGCCCTCACCGACGGCGATCTCGCCAAGTCCGGCTTCCTGCCGGCCGCGCCGGCCGGTGAAAAAGCCTGGGTCCAATATGAGTTCGACGCTCCCGTGACCGTCCGTGGGCTGACACTGTGGATCCTGAGAGGCGACCGCGGCGGCCGGTTCGGCGATCCGGAACTCGCGGCGAGCGATGACGGACGGGCCTTTCGTCCCGTCGTTCAAGTCCCGGCCGGCGCCGTGACCGTGGCCTTCGCTCCCGTCACGGCCCGGTTCTTCCGCCTGAGCATCCTCGCGCTGGCGCCTCAGGCCGGCGCCCCGTCAGCCGCTCCGGACAAGCCCGCTCCTCCCGCGGGGTCGCAGGTGGCCGAGCTTCTGCTCCACACGGCATCGCCCGTCAACCGGTTCCAGGACAAGGCCGCGTTCGACGCCACGTCCGGCCTCGATGCCCTGGCCACGGCGGACGCCGCGGCCGGCGACATCGTCGCCAAAGCCGACGTCATCGATCTCACCGCCAAAATGCGGCCTGATGGCCGGCTCGCCTGGACCCCGCCCGAAGGCCGGTGGATCGTTCTCAGGTTCGGCTACTCCCTCACCGGCGCCCGCAATTCCCCGGCCTCGCCGGAGGCCACCGGGCTCGAGGTCGACAAGCTCGACCGCGGCCACGTCAAGGCGTATTTCGACAACTATCTCGATCAGTACAAGAACGCCACCGGCGGCCTCATGGGCAAGCGCGGTCTCCAGTACATCATCACCGACAGCTGGGAGGCCGGGGTCGCCAATTGGACCGACAAGATGTTCGCCGAGTTCGCCAAGCGCCGGGGATATGACATGCGTCCCTGGCTGCCGGTCCTGGCCGGCCGGATCGTAGAGAGCGCCGCCTCGAGCGACCGCTTCCTTTGGGATTTCCGCAAGACGCTCGGCGACCTGACCGTCGAGAACCACTACGACCAGCTCACCGACATCCTGCACGCGCGCGGCATGGGCCGCTATACGGAGTCGCACGAGGGCGGACGGGCCTTCATCGGCGACGGCATGGACGTCAAGCGCCTGGCCGACATCCCCATGAGCGCCACCTGGCTCGAGGGGCCCGGGCAGCCGAGCAGGTACCACGACGCCGACGTCCGCGAATCGGCCTCGGTCGCCCACATCTACGGCCAGAACCTGGTCGCGGCCGAATCGCTGACCGTCTACCGCAACGCCTGGATGTTCTCCCCCGAGACCCTCAAGTCCACCGCCGACCGGATGATGGCCAACGGCCTGAACCGGTTCGTCATCCATACCTCGGTCCACCAACCGGTGGACGATAAGATCCCCGGGCTCGGCCTCGGGCCTTTCGGACAGTGGTTCACCCGGCACGAGACTTGGGCCGAGATGGCTCTGCCTTGGACGACCTATCTCTCCCGCAGCTCCTACATGCTCCAGCAGGGCCGGTTCGTGGCCGATATCGCCTATTTCTACGGCGAGGACTCCAACATCACGGCCCTGTTCGGCGCCAAGCTCCCGGCCATCCCGGACGGCTACAGCTACGACTTCGTCAGCGCCGACGCCCTCCTGAACCGTCTGGCCGTGAAGGACGGCCGGATCGTCACGCCGTCCGGCATGAGCTACCGACTCCTGGCGCTCGACCCCAACAGCCGGCACATGTCGCTCCCGGTCCTCCGCAAGATCCGCGACCTGGTCAAGGCCGGTGCGGCCGTGGCCGGCCCCAAACCGATCGACAGTCCCAGCCTGGCCGACGATCAGGCGGAGTTCGGCTCCATCGTCGCCGATATCTGGGAAGGAGGCGCCGGCGGAGGCCGGGTCATCGGCCGCCTGACGATCGCCCAGGCCATGGCCATGATCGGGGCGTCGCCCGACTTCACGTACACCAAGCCGCGCGAGGACACGACCCTCGCCTTCGTCCATCGCGCTCTTCCCGACGGCGACATCTATTGGGTCGTCAACGGCAACACCCGGCGGGAAACGTTGGAGACCAGCTTCCGCGTCACCGGCAAGGCCCCCGAGCTCTGGCACGCCGAGACCGGGGCCGTCGAGCCGGCCTCCTATCTCATCGCCAACGGCCGCACGGTCGTGCCGCTGCGCCTCGAGCCCGACGACGCTGTGTTCGTGGTCTTCCGTAAGACGGCCGCCGCGCCCGCGCGGGCCCTGCCAGACCCGGTCGAAACGGAGCTGGCCAAGATCGCCGGCCCTTGGACCGTGGCCTTCCAACCCGGCCGCGGCGCCCCGGCCTCGGCCCGGTTCGATGCGCTGAGCTCTTGGAGCGAGAGCGCCGATCCGGGCATCAAGTATTTCTCCGGAACGGCGACCTATACGGCGAGCTTCGACGCCTCCGCGAATTGGATTGCGTCAGGGGCCCGCCTCTGGCTCGATCTGGGCAACGTCAAGAACCTGGCCGAGGTCAAGGTCAACGGCCGGCCGCTGGGCACGGTCTGGAAGAGGCCCTTTCGCGTCGATGCGACCGAGGCCCTGAAGCCCGGCCCCAACACGCTCGAGATCAAAGTGGCCAACCTGTGGGTCAACCGCCTCATAGGCGACAAGCAGCCCGGGGCCACGAAGACCTACACCTACACAGCGGTCGAATTCTACAAGGCCGACTCCCCTCTCCTGCCCTCGGGACTCCTCGGCCCGGTCAGGATCGTCGGGGTGAAATAGCGGCCTCCGGTCCGTCGGCCGGCCGTTTGACGGCTTCGGGAACGGTGTGCTATATGCATCGCGTGGGCCCCGCCGGGGCACCGAGCTTCCTATCCGCAAAGAGGTGGACCATGCGTCGCTTCGCCGTCGTTCTTCTTGCATTGGCGGTCTCGCTGTGTCTGGCGTCCTTCGCCGCGGCCCAGGCGCCGGAAAAGACCCATCCTTTGACCATCCACGACATGCTGGCCATGGACCGGATCTCCGATAGCCAGGTCTCGCCGGACGGTAAATGGATCGCCTTCACCGTCCGGGAGACGGACCTGGCGGCCAACCGCGGCCGCACCGACATCTGGCTCATCGGGACCGACGGCAAAGGCCTGCACCGCCTGACGAATCACCCCGCCTCCGACTTCAACCCCCGCTGGACCCCCTGCAGCCAATGGGTCTTCTTTCTCTCGACGCGTTCGGGTTCGTCGCAGGTCTGGCGCATCAAGGTCGACGGCGGCGAGGCCGAGCAGTGGACCCGCTTGCCGCTCGACGTCGGCAACCTGGTCGTGGCCAAGGCCAAGCTGGCCTTCACGATGGACGTCTTCCCCGGCCTGACCCCCGAGGCGACGGCCGCCAAGCTCGAGGCCATCGCAAAAGGGCCGGCCACCGGACGCCTCTACGACAAGCTCTTCCTCCGCCATTGGGACACGTGGAGCGACGGCCGCCGGTCCCACCTCTTCTATATGCCGATGCACGGCGGCGGCGAGGCCAAGGACCTGATGCCGGCCCTGGACGCCGACACCCCCAACAAGCCGTTCGGCGGGCCGGAGGAGATCGCCTTCACGCCCGACGGCAAGGGCCTCGTCTTCGCGGCCAAGGACGTCGGCCGCGAGGAGGCCTGGTCCACGGACTCCGACCTCTATTATGTGCCCATCGACGGCTCGGCCGCCCCGCGCTGCCTGACCGAGGCCAACAAAGCCATGGACACCTTGCCGGCCTTCTCGCCGGACGGGAAGACCCTGGCCTACGCGGCCATGGCCCGTCCCGGATACGAGGCCGACCGCTTCGCATCGTGCTCCGCGACTGGCCGGACGGACAGCCGCGCGTCCTGACCGAGGCCTGGGACTTCTCGGTGGCCTCGCTCGGTTGGGCCAAGGACGGCAAGAAGATCCTGGCCACGGCGCCCAGCAAGGGCCAGACCTCGCTCTTCGCCGTCGATGCCGCGACCGGGAAGGCGGAAACGCTCGTCGGCCCCGGCACCGTGGCCGGTTTCGCCCCTCTGGGCGACGGCGTCGTCTTCGAGCGGAACACCCTCACCTCGCCCACCGAGATCTATTCCATCGCGCCCGGCGCGGGCGAGAAGGCCCTGACCTCGGTCAACGCGGCCAAGGTCGCCGCCGTCCGGATGGGAGAGCCCGAACAGTTCAGCTTCAAAGGCTGGAACAACGAGACGGTCTTCGGCTACATCGTCAAGCCGGTCGATTTCGACGCGGCCAAGAAGTACCCGGTCGCCTTCATGATCCACGGCGGACCGCAGGGCTCGTTCGGCAACGATTTCCACTATCGCTGGAACCCCCAGGCCTACGCCGGCGCCGGCTACGCCGCGGTCATGGTCGACTTCCACGGCTCGACCGGCTACGGCCAGGCCTTCTGCGACGCCATCCGCGGCGACTGGGGCGGCAAGCCGCTCGAGGACCTCAAAAAGGGTCTGGCCGCGGCGCTGGCCAAGTATCCCTGGATGGACGGGACGCGGGTGGGCGCCCTGGGCGCCTCGTACGGCGGCTACATGATCAATTGGATCGCCGGCAACTGGCCCGACCGCTTCAAGTGCCTGATCGCCCACGACGGCAACATCGACGAGCGGGCCGCCTACTTCGAGACCGAGGAGCTCTGGTTCCCCGAGTGGGACCACATGGGCACGCCCTGGGACGCTCCGCAGAACTTCGAGAAGCACAATCCGGCCAACTTCATCAAGAACTGGAAGACGCCCATGCTCGTCGTCCACGGCGGCCAGGACTTCCGGGTCGTCGAGACGCAGGGCATCGGATCGTTCAACGTCCTGCAGCGGCGCGGCATCCCGTCCAAGTTCCTCTACTTCCCCGACGAGAACCACTGGGTCCTCAAGCCGGCCAACTCCATCCTCTGGCACGATACGGTCATCGCCTGGCTCGACCAGTGGCTTAAATAGCGGACGAACTGCCGATCCCGGGTGCTCCCCCTCTTCGGCTCAGCTCTGGATATCGCTCTTGCCCCGCCGGCGGGGAGCGCCCTGGGAGCGGACCGGCAGGTCGTGCCGGCACTCGAGCCACGATCCGCGATCTTCGAAGAATGCTTTCTTGATGTTTCTCAGAAGCATGGCTCCGAGCCGCTCCGCCACGCTTCTGATGGTCGCTCCGCTGCCACGCTCCTGCCGACATCCATCGCAGCCTCGAGGCGGATCCCGGGAATGGGAGAAGTCTTTCTTTTGGGGGGCGGGGGTTTTCGGGTCGCCCGTTCGTCATGAGAGTAGGATGTCACGAATAAGGAGCCGGAAGCCTTGCTAGAAGAACAATGGCTGCGGATCTACCGGGAGACGGTCCACCCCCTCTACGGCTACCTGGCCAAGCGGACGGGGGGTGACAGAGCCCTGACGGAGGACATTGTCCAGGAGTCCTACTTGAGGGCCATCGACAACTGGAAGACGAAGTCCCTCCCGGACGCGCCGCTGGCTTGGTTGAAGCAGGTCGCCCGGAACATCCTGATCGACTACCTCAGGCGGAAGAAATGGGACGCCGACGCCGGACCGCGCGGAGCCGACGGCGTCGAGCCGCGCACGCCCTCGGACGAATTCGAATCCCTGGAGATCTTCCTGGCCATCGCCTCGCTCGGCCGGCGCAAGGCCCGGGCCCTTGAAGCCTTCTATTTCGACGGCCTCAGCGTCCGCGAGATCGCCGGCGAGATGTCCGTTTCCGAACGCGCCGTCGAAGGCCTATTGCGGCGGGCCAGGGGATCGCTGCGGGCCGTCCTGCCCGATCCTCGGCTCGAAGGAGGGAAAGATGCCTAAGGATTATGAACCCGACAGCCAGTTCGTCGACAGATTGGAATGGCAATTGGCCTCGGAGTTCCGCCGCCGGGAGCATCTAAAACCGGCCCCCGGGCGGATCGCCGTGCCGCGGAGCGTCGCCGCGCTGAGCGTCGCCGCCGGCATCCTCCTCCTGGGCGTGGCCGCGACCAAGGCGGCCGACCTCATCAAGGATTCCTGGCGGAAGAAGATCGAGGTCGCCAGGCTGGAGACCGAGGTCAAGATCAAGACGGCGTTCCTGGAGCTCAAGAAAGAATGGTCCGCCCAGACCGAGAACAAATGTGCCTTGGGTCTTATCAGTAACGAGGAGACCCTGACCGCGAAGTCCGCGAGCCAAGAGGCGGCAGCCGAACTGGAGAGGGCGATCCTCGATCTCGAGGAAGTCAAGGCGTCCGGAGAAGCCCCGCGCAACGAGCTCTACGCTCCCCTCGTCGGCGGACGCGACTTCGTCAGCGAACGGCTCGAGATCGAGAAGAAACGTGGCAGTTCGCCATGGACCTGCGCCGGGACCGCATCGAGCCCACCCTGCGCCATCGAGTCGAACTGGGACTCATGCCGAAGAGTGACCTCGACGACGTACCTGGCCTGGCTTTCCGTCGACGAAGCGGGGATCGGGACATCGAGAACCGGCTGGCCTTGCGGCGGCGGTTCCTCGCCGGGCGAGATCTCCGCCGGAGAGCTGGAGATCCAAACCCGCATGAGCGCGGCCGAAAAGAACCTGCGCGAGGCCCAGTCCGAGATCGATACCGTCGGCACGGGCCTGGAAGACCTCCGGGCCAAGGAAGCCGTTGGCCTGATCCCGAATCGGCGTCGTCAAGGCCACGCAGCTCTCATTGGACGCTGCCCAGGCCAAGGCCGACCTGGCCCTCCAGGAGATCGAGATCCTGAAGACGATCCGCTAGAGGCTCTCCCATCTTCGCGGGGACACGTACCCCAGGGACATGTCCCCGCGACGGCAGCCACGAGCTCGGATCCGGAAAGGGAAAGTTCCGCTTTCCCGGCTTATGTCCGACCAAATTCGTGTAGGATAAGACGATGAGGTCGTTCCGGGTCAAAGCCGTTATCATGGCGTTTTCGGTCGCTTCGGCCCTGTTCGCCGGATGCCGGGCGGGCGTCCGGACCGTCCCGCCCCAGGCCGCGCCTGCCGCCGGACTCGCCGGCGAAATCGCGGAGCGTCCAACCGCCTCGACCGAAGCTCCGCTGGCCCGCATGGGTTACACCATCCAGGTGGGCGCCTTCGCGGTCCTGGATAACGCCCGGGCCTTGGCCGGGGACCTCGCCGCCGCCGGCCTCGACGCATTCTATTTCCCTTCAGGGTCCGGCCTCTTCAAGGTCCGCTTCGGGAACTACCCCACCAGGGACGCCGCCCTCGCTGAGGCCCGGAAGCTGAAGGCAGAAGGGCGCATCGCCGAATATATGATCGTGGGTCCCGACGAATACGCTGTCGTCAAGCCCAGTCCTTCCGCCCCTGCCGGGGGCCGGCCCGCCCCTTTAGCGTCGGATATTCGCGAGAGACTCAAGGTCACGGCTGAGGGCTTCATCGGAGTGGACTACGCGTGGGGGGGGACGTCGACGCGTTCGGGTTTCGACTGCAGCGGGTTGGTCCAGGCGGTCTACCAGTTGAACGGCTTGGCCATGCCCAGGTCAGTCAGGGACCAATACCGGGCAGGAACGGCGGTCGGCGGCGACCGGCTGACGAAGGGCGATCTCGTCTTCTTCTCGGCCGAGCCGGGCGGGGAGCTCAGCCACGTCGGGATCTATATCGGGGACGGCACGTTCATCCACGCCCCGGGGAGCGGCAAGAACGTCCGCCGGGAATCCCTCGGGAGCGCCTATTTCAAGTCGCACTATGCCGGTGCCCGGTTTTACTTAAGATAGAATCGTATAATAGTCCCCTCATGAGCGTCCTGACCGTCCGCCACGCGGCCGAGAATAACCTCCGGGACATCGACGTCGACATCCCCCACGGCCGGATGACGGTCGTCACCGGCGTCTCGGGCTCCGGGAAATCCTCGCTCGTCTTCGACGTCGTCTTCCGGGAAGCCGAGCGGCGCTACCTCGAGACCTTCTCGTCCTATGCCCGCCAGTTCATGGGCAAGCTCCGGCGGCCCAACGTCGGTCCCATCAGCGGCCTCTCCCCCGCCGTGGCGGTCAGCCAGAGGACCTCGTCGCCGGGTCCCCGGTCCACGGTGGGAACGCTGACGGAGATCCACGACGACCTCAGGTTGCTTTTCGCGCGTCTGGGGCATTCGCCCGACGGGCTGCGCCTTTCGCGGCGGATGTTCTCGTTCAACTCCCCCGAAGGGGCCTGCCCGGTCTGCCGGGGCCTGGGGGTCGAGGACCGCATCGATCCCGAGCTCCTCGTCTCCGACCCGGCCAAGACCCTGCGGCAGGGCGCCCTGGCCCTGACGACGCCGAACGGGTACATCATCTATTCCCAGGTGACCATGGAGGTCCTGGACGAGGTCTGCCGGGCCCACGGCTTCTCCGTCGACATCCCGTGGCGCGACCTGACCGGGGACCAGCGCCGCGTCGTCCTCGACGGGAGCGACCGCATCCTCATCCGCTACGGCAAGCACCCCCTCGAATCGCGGCTCCGCTGGAAAGGCATCGTCGCCAAGCCGCGGGAGGAGGGGACCTACAAGGGCATCCTGCCGGTCATGGAGACCATCCTCAAGACGAAGAGGAACGACAACATCCTGCGCTTCTCCCGGACGCTCCCCTGCCGCGCCTGCGGCGGGCGACGACTCAGGCCCGAGTCCCTCCGTGTGACCGTCGAGGGTCGCACGATTGCCGGCTTCAGCGGGATGAGCGTCCGGACTCTGGCCTCGGAGTTCCGGAACATGGCTTTCGACGCGACGTGCCGTGCCGCGGGCGACGCGGTGCGCGATTCCCTGCTCGGGACGACGGCGCTCCTCGAACGCCTCGGGCTCGGCTACCTGCGCCTCGACCGCGCCGCCGACACGCTCTCCGGGGGCGAGATCCAGCGCATCCGGCTGGCCGCGCAGGCCCGGAGCGGGTTGCGCGGGGTCCTTTACGTCCTCGACGAGCCGACGGCCGGCCTTCATCCGGCCGATACCGCCCGGCTTCTCGGACTGCTGGCCGAGCTCCGCGACAACGGCAACACCGTTCTCGTCGTCGAGCACGACGAGGACGTCGTGCGCGCGGCCGACCATCTCATCGACCTCGGGCCGGGCCCGGGGAAGGCGGGCGGCCGGGTCCTCTATCAAGGTCCGGCGGCCGCGATCGGCGGGCTGCCGCGCGGCGAGAGCCTGACCCGCGATTACCTGACGGGGGACCGCGTCCCCGCGGTCCGTTCCCAAGGCCGCTCCGGAACGGGGCGGCTCCTCGTCCGGGGGGCCCGCCTGCACAACCTCAAGTCTCTCGACGCCGAGTTCCTCCTCGGCGCCTTGAACGTCGTGACGGGGGTGTCGGGCGCGGGCAAGTCCACGCTCGTCCGGCGCGTCCTGGCCGAAAGGCTCCGGACCGGGCGCTTCGGACCCGGACCGGACGCGGACGGCGTCGCGGTGGAAGGGACCGTGGGCCGGGTCATCGAGGTCGACCAATCCCCCATCGGCCGGACGCCCCGGTCCAATCCGGCGACCTACACGGGCCTCTCCGACCGGATCCGCGACCTGTTCGCCGCACTCCCCGAAGCGCAGGCCAAGGGCTTCGGCAAGGGCCGGTTCTCGTTCAACGTCGCCGGCGGCCGGTGCGAGACATGCCAGGGCGCGGGGCTCCTGCAGATCGGCATGCACTTCCTGGGCGACGTCGACATCGTCTGCCCCGGCTGCGAGGGCCGCCGCTTCAACGACGAGACGCTCGCCGTGCGGGACCGCGGCAAGTCGATCCACGACGTCCTGGAGATGAGCGTCTCGGAGGCGTCCGCGTTCTACGCCGGCTCGCGGCGTCTCGCGGCCGGCCTCGAGGTCCTGAAGCGCCTCGGCCTCGGCTATCTCAAGCTCGGCCAGAGCTCGACAACTCTTTCGGGAGGCGAGGCGCAGCGCGTGAAGCTCGCCTCCGAGATGAGCCGGGCGGCGGCCGGCCCCGTCCTCTATGTCCTGGAGGAGCCGACGACGGGCCTCCACCGGGCCGACATCGAGAACCTCCTCACGGCGCTCCAAGAGCTCGTCTCCCTGGGCCGGACGATCATCGCCATCGAGCATCATCCCGACGTCATCCGGGCGGCCGACCGCGTCGTGGACCTCGGCCCGGGAAGCGGCGAGGACGGCGGCCGCGTCGTCGCTTGCGGCAGGCCCGAGGAGGTCGCGGCCTGCGCCGCATCGCTCACCGGGGGGGCCCTCAGGGGAGAGCTCGGGACGGACAAAGAGCGCGGGGCCCCGGGCAGGGAGCGCCCCGGAGCGGACGGGCCCATCGTCCTCGAGGGCGTCTCGACCCACAACCTCAAAGGGATCGACGTTCGCATCCCGTTCCGCAAGTTCACCGCGGTCTGCGGTCCGTCCGGCGGCGGAAAATCCTCGCTCGTCTTCGACACGCTGTTCGCCGCCTCCCGTCAAAGGTATATCGAGAGCTTCTCGGCCTACGTCCGCGCCCTCATCGACAAAGGCGGCCGGGCGGACTTCACGGCGGCGCGCGGCTTGACGCCGCCGATCGCCGTCGCCCGGTCGTCCTCGACCCCGAACCCCCGCTCGACCGTGGGAACGATGACCGAGATCCACGATTACTACCGGCTGCTCTACTCCCGCGCCGGGATCCCTCCCCCGGGATCCCCGGCGCGCCCTCTGACGGCCTCGATGTTCTCCTTCAACCACGAACAGGGCGCCTGTCCCCGATGCAGGGGGCTCGGGACGATGACCGTGACCGATCCGGAGCGGCTGATCACCGATCCTCGCCGATCGCTCATCGACGGGGCCATGGACGGGACGAAGACAGGGCGTTTCTACGGCGATCCCCACGGCCAGTTCGTCGCCGCGCTCCAAGCGGCCGGCGACGCGGCCGGGATGGACTTCGCCAAGCCGTTCGCGGACCTCACAGATTCCGAACGGGAGGTCGCCCTCAACGGGACGGGCGACCGCGTCTACGACATCGTCTGGTCCTACAAACGGGGCAACCGGGCCGGGGATTTCAAGTTCCGCGGGCCATGGAAAGGGTTCGCCGCCCTCGTCGCCGGGGAATACGAGCGCAAGCACGCCGACCACCGCGGCGAGGCGATGCGCGTCCTGATGCGGGACGATCCCTGCCCGGATTGCCGCGGCAGCAGGCTCAAGCCGGCGTCCCTCGCCGTGACCTACCGGGGGCTCAACATCGCCGCGCTCTCCGCCCTGACCGCGGCGCAGGGTCTGGCGTTCTTCGCCAACGCGTCCGGCGGCCCGACGACGGATGGACGGACCGCGGCCGTGGCGGCGGCCGTCCGCGGGGAGATCACGCGCCGTCTCGGCCTCATCCGCGACGTCGGGCTGGGCTACCTCAGCCTCGACCGCGCCTCGGCCACGCTTTCGGGAGGGGAAGCCCAGCGGCTCCGGCTGGCCGCGCTGCTCGGCGTCAAGCTCACCGGGGTCACGTTCGTCCTGGACGAGCCGACGCTCGGGCTCCATCCCCGCGACACCGCGAAGCTCATCGACCTCATCCGCGGGCTCACGGCGGAAGGCAACACCGTCGTCGCCGTGGAGCACGACCTCGACGTCATCCGGGCCGCCGATCACGTCCTCGATCTGGGGCCGGGCGCGGGCCGCAGGGGCGGCCGGATCGTCGCGGAGGGCCCGCCGGCTCTCGTTGAGAGCGCGCCATGCTCGGCGACAGGGCCCTATCTCGCCGGCCGCGCCGTGCGCCCGGAGAGGCTTCCGGGATCGCCGGGACCGTTGTTGGAGGTTGCCGGGGCCCGGGCGAATAATCTCAAGGGGATCGATATCGCTATTCCCACGGGGGTTTTGACCGCCGTGACCGGCGTTTCGGGGAGCGGGAAGTCGAGCCTCGCCTTCGACGTCGTTTGGGCCTCGGCCGAGGCAGGCCGGCCGGTGATGTGTTCGGAGATCCGCGGGCTCGACCGCTTTTCCAGGATCGTCGCGGCGGGGATCGAAGCCCCACCGGAAAGCGCCTCGAGTATTCCTCTGACTTACTTGGGGCTGTTCGACGCCGTCCGCGGCATCTTCGCCGCTTCGGACGAGGCCCGGGCGTTGAGTTTCAGGAAGGCCCACTTTTCGTTCCTGACGCCCGAGGGCCGCTGTGGGGCGTGCGGCGGGTCCGGACGCAAGACCGTCAGCCTCGACCATCTGGCGGACGTCTCCGCGCCGTGCGAGGTCTGCCGGGGCGCGCGTTACGGCCGTGATGTCCTTCGTGTCCGGGTATCCGGCCGGACGATCGCCGACGTCCTCGAGCTGACTGCGGCGGAGGGCGCCGAGGCCTTTTCAGGACAGCCGAAGATCGCGGCGGGATTGGCCTTGCTCGCCGAGATCGGGCTCGATTATCTTCGGCTCGGCCAATCGCTCGACACCCTCTCCGGCGGGGAGAGGCAGCGTCTCAAGCTCGCTTCGGAGCTGTTGGACCCGCGCCCGGGCCGCGCACTCTTCATCTTCGACGAGCCGACGACCGGCCTCCATCCTTGCGACGTCGACAGGCTGTTGGCTCTTTTCGGAAGGCTCCTCGCCGCGGGGCAGACGATCGTCGCCGTCGAGCACGACCTCGACCTCATCTCCCGGGCCGGGCATGTCATCGATCTCGGACCCGAAGGAGGGGACGAGGGCGGATCGCTCGTCGTCCAGGGAACGCCGGAGGCCGTCGCGGCCTGCGCGTCGTCGCACACAGGCGCGGCCCTTCGTCAATATCGCGAGCGCAGACCTATTCAGAGTCCTTGACGCAGCGGAAGCCCACGGTGGCCGCGCGGTCGAGCCCGGGAGCGATGAGCAGGTGGATCTGGACCCGGTCGATTGCGAGCGGCCCGCTCTTGACGTACCAAACGCTTTTCTCCGGCGCATAGAAGCTCCCGCCGCGGATGATGCCGTAGCGGTAGACGCCGTTATCATAGACGTCGTCCATGAACTGCCAGACGTTCCCGACCATGTCCAGAACGCCGAAGGGGCTGGCGCCCCGCGGGTAGGCGGTGACGGATGTCGTCCGGTTGAGCTTGTTGTTACAGCGGCCCGGCTCCATCTTCTTCCCCCACGGAAAGGGCCGTCCGTCCGTGCCCTGCGCGGCGTACTGCCATTCGGCTTCGGTCGGCAGGCGCTTCGCGGCCCACTTCGCGTAAGCCCGGGCATCTTCGAGGGACACCCAGGTGACCGGATGGTCGGCCTGGCCGGCCGGCGGTTTGCCGTCGACCCAGTGCTTCAGGAAGTTCGACGCGTCGGCCGGCGCATAGCCGGTCGCGGCGAGAAAGTCGGCGAAGGCCGCGTTGGTGACCGGCGTGCGGTCCATGAAGAACCGGCGCATCTCGAGAGTGCGGGGCGTCATCGTATCGGGGTAAGGGATGATCGGATTGGCGTCGTCGGGGTTGCCGGCCGTCTTGAAGATGAATGTTCCGGCCGGGACTTCGACCATGCCGGCCGGGGCCTTCCGGACCGGAGCCGTCCGCTCGACGCGCGTCACCAGCCGTGGCAAAGCCAGCGGCAGCCGGACGACACGCTCGTCGAGGATCTCGCCCCGCGCGTCGAAGAGCTGGACGACGAATTTCTCCTCGCGAAAGCCGAAGTGCTCGTGGAGGGCGATCGTCTGCCGCGCCGTCCCGAACGAGGCCGGCGCCTCCGCATAGGAGGGGTTGCCGGCCGAGACGGCGATCCGGCTGCCGGCGGGCGCGCCGGGTGCCTCGAACGTCACCCGCTCGCCGTCGGCCTCGACTTTGAGCAGCCCGGGCAGAACGGCGAGGCCGTCGACGTTCCCCTCCATCCGCGTCCCCAGCCGGGCCGCGTCGAAGGCGGCGACGTCGACGGGCGCGTAGGACTTCCCGTCCCGCGCGACGGGCTCGAGCTCCTCATGGTTCCAGAGGCTGACGAGATGCGCGCCCTTCGGCACGTCCACCTCGACAAGCGGGCCCTTGTACCCCTCGGGCCGAAGGCTGAAGACCGTCCAGACCGTCTTCGCCCCGTCGCGCCAGCGGTTGGCCCAGAGGCCGTCCTCGACGGTCGGGACGAGCGGCTCCCAAGCCGGGTCGAGGAAGGCCGAAGAATTCTCGCGCAGGAGCTTGGTCGTCCGGCCGAGATAGCGGAGCTCCTCCGCGATCCAATCGGGACGGCCGGGCCGCATGGTGTTGATCTCCGAGCCGTAGCCGTTGAAGAACGATACGGCCGACTCGCGGTGGAGCGGCCCCTCGGCCAGCTGGAGGACCCGGAAGATGGCGAAATCGGGCCTCATATACTTGTTCATGTTGAGCGGCGGCGGCATATAGAGCGCGTCATGGACGCGGCCGGAGACGATGCCGGGCATATCGCGCGGCACGGCCATGCCCTCGCTGTACATGATGATGCCGGGCTTGACCCGGTCGGCCGCGGCCTGGAACTCGCGGCTCGATTCGCCGCGCGTGTCGAGCACGACGCCGTCGGCGTCGAGCGTCCGGAGCATGGCCTCCATGCCGGCGATGTGGTCTTCGTGGCGCGTGCTCTCGTCCCAGGGATTGTAGGAGATGAAATATTTCTTGCCGAGCTTGTGGGTCAGGTCGACCTGACGCCTGAGCTCGGCCAGGCCGCCGGGCAGGTCGCGGTACATGTCCCACTGGTTCCGGGCGTCGAGGCCGAGCCGGGGCCATGTCGGCCAGATGGTGAAGATGTCGATGGGGCCGAGGGACTTGTCCCAGGCCGTCAGGGTCTGGTCAAAGGCGTAGCGGCCGGCCTCGCGGTCATAATAGGTCCGGTCCCAGGCGAACTGGAGGACCATGAGGTAGGCCCGCCGGACCCAGGCCAGGTCGGAGCGGCGGAACAGGGCGTCGTCGAATTTCTCGAGGTCATAGAGGAAGCGCTCGCGGAACATGATCTCGAGCCCTCGGCGCCAGCCGCCCTGGTGGGCTTCGAAGTAAAGGGCGTATTCGACCGAGCCGCCCGGCTCGAGGATCGAGGCCCAGCGGGTGCGCTCGGCCTTGTCGGTCTTGACCCGGCGGGCGATCGCGGTCAAGGTGCTCGGGGCGCCGCCGGTCTCCGCGGAGCAGAATCCCATGTGCCAGGCGTTGTCCGGGAGGACCACCCCGACCGGCCGAAGCCCGGGCCGGAAAAGCTGGCTCCGGTCGAGAGTGTGGGGCTCCTCGTTCGGCAGGCCGGCGGTGATGTAGGTCCGGTCGGCGCCCTCCCCGAGCGGGACGAGGTTCTCGAGCTTGACGTTCGCTTTGCCGGCATTCCGGAAGACGACCGCGAGCTTGACGCCCGGTCCGGATCCGTCCCCGGGCGTTACGGTGAAGGCGAGGCCGGCCGGCAGCGCCGAGGCTGTCGTCAGCCGCCCGTCGACGAGAAGGGAGAAGAGCGGAAGGGGCGGCGCCAAGCTTTCTCGCGAACCGTCGGAAAGCGTCACTCCGGTGACGATCGTTTCCGCCCCCGCAGGCCCGGACAGCGTGAGGGAGCGGAGGCCTGCCGGAGCGGGACCGCCCCCGAAGGGGACTGTTCCGCCTGCTCTTTCGGGCACGGCGACCTCGGAGAAAACGAAGATCCCAGCGAGGATGAGGAGGAGAGGGAGAAGAAGAACGCATGAGCTCCGGCGCATCGCTATCATCCTCGCCCTCCTACTTTATGACCAGCCGCGAACGTTCGGACCGCGATTCAAGCCTCACTTCTCCGCCGGGAGGAGCCGGTCTTTATCGAGCGACGATCGTCCGAAGATGCCCAGCAGGCCCTTCAGCCCGACGCTCATCACGATGTTGATGAAGAAACACAGGAAGGCCAGGAGCAGCAGCCCGCCGCAGACGGCGGCCAGGACCATGTAGACGTTGAATTCGCCATTGTAGTAGATCGTCCGGCGCAGCATGCCCTTCAGGCCGGCCATGCCCATGAAGGCGCCCATGCCGATGCCGCCCGTGATGTGGGCCCAGAACTGGATATTGGACAGCTTCTGGCTGTAGAGCTTGGCGCCGTTGGTCAGGATCGGGAAGAGGATGTAGATCGCCGCGTGAAGGGTCATGGTCAGTCCGACCAGGACCGCGACGTGGACGTGCGGCCCGACGACCCATTGGGTGTTATGAAGGATGCGGTTGAGGCCGACGTCGGCCTGGATGATGCCGGCGGGAACGCCGAGGGCGAACCCGAGAAGTCCGCCGAGGAGGAATTTTAGCTCGTTCGACATTTTGAGAGGCCGGGCGCTCCACAGCGTGGCCAGGGTGATGAAGAAGGCCAGGCCCTGCGTGATGAGCTCGAAGGCCGTCACCATCTCCCCCGAGACGACCTTGAGCAGGGCCGGTTGGGCCTGGTCGGAGAGCAGGTGATGGGACCAAACCGTCCAGGAAACGACGAGCTCGACGAGCAGCGCCGCCCGGGCGATGTTCTGCATGAACAGGGCCTTGCCCGAGATCATCATGGCCAGGAGATACCACGTCCCGGCCACGAAGATGAGGACGAGGCCGTCGGCGACGAGGTCAAGGCCCCACCAGAACCAGTTTTTGTAGAGCAGGGCGTCGATGGCCGTGTGCTTGAGACTCGTGCCGAAGAGCTCCGCGACCATGTAGACGAGGATGAGGACCCCGGTGAACAGGATGGTGGCGGAATTGAGGGCCACGTCCACGCTGCCACGGGCGACGGCGGCCACGGGCAGGGGCACAAGATGCTCCTCCTTCTTCTTTCTGAAGAGGTTCCTGATGCCCGTCCAGCCGAGGGCCGAGGCCAGGAGCGCGCCGGCCGGCTGTTTCTCCCAACCCTTGGGAGTGTAGGTGATGGTCTTGAAGATATTGATGACGAAGAAAGCCGCGCCCAGCATGGCCAGGGCGATGCCCAGGATGAAGAAGGCGCCGCCGAGAGCGCTGAACTGGCTGAAGTCGGCTGGGAGAGGCCAATAGAGCGTGTAGAGGGGCGCATAGTGGGAGACGAAGCCGGCGCCCCAGAAGACGAAGGTGCCGACGGTCATCAGCCAGAACGTCCAATGGGCGAGCTTGAAGCTCCACAGCGGCTTCTTCATGAGGAACGGCACCAGGAAGAGGAAGGCGCCGAAGACGATCGAGTAGGACGACCCGAAGATGCCGACGAGCGGGTGGGCCGTCATGATGGCGAAGAACTGGTTCGACTTGATGAAGGGGATGGGCTGGACCTCGTAGATCCGCATGATCATCCCCTCGATGAGGGCGAAGCCGAAGTAGACCAGCCCGACGACGACGAACCTCAGAGTCAGCTTCTGCATGGGCGTGAGGGTCTTCGGCTTGAACAGGCCCTGCTCTCCGTTGATCAGTGTCTGCATGATACTCATGATCGTCCCCTCACTTCGCTTCCAGGACTTCGATGACGTCCGGGATGACCATTTGGGCGCCCTTGGGGCCGGAGTACTCGGTCGATCGGATGCTGTACAGCCCGGGCTTGGTGAACCGCCAGATGACGTCGTTCTTGTGGCCCGGGACGACCTGCATCTGGAAGACCATGGAGTGGTCCGGCCGGAAGACCCCGAAGCCGTAGGTCAGGTCGTCGGAGGTGACATCGAAGCGGACCTTCTCGCCGACAGTGACGACAAGCCGCGCTTCCGGGAGCTGGAATTCGTGGTTCGCCACCCGGATCTCGAAGGTCTTGTCCACCCGGACGCTGGCCCGGTGCAGGTCGGGCTCGACCCAGGGGATGGTCTTCAGCGTGATCAAATGAAGGGAGACGCCAAGGACGGTCAGGAAAGCGACGAAGGTGAAGAACAGGGCCGGCTTGACCCCGCCTCCCTTGCCGGGCTTCGTCAGCCGCCAGCCGACCCAGCCGACGACGAGGATCATGGCGATCGCGTAGAGGGTGTAAGCCAGGGTCTGTCCCCACAGGACGACGGTTGAATCGACCATGAATGCGGGCCTCCTTTCCGAGGGCATGATAGCTGCGGTCACAGGACCGGTCAAGCGACTTTAAGGGATTCCGCTGCGAGAAAAGAGAATCCTCCTGCCGGCTTGCTCAGGATATCGCCCCTTGCCCCCGCCGGCGGTAAGCGGACTCTTGGGAGCGACCCGGCAGAAGTGCGGCGGAGCGACTCGGAGCCAAACTTCTGCGAGATATCTGAAACGAGTCTTTTCCATCACGGGGGCCTTGGGGCGATATCCATCGCAGCCTCACGGAGGATTCTAATCCAGCCAAGAGAAGTAGGGTCAGCGCCGGGGCTTCGGAGCCGGCCGGAGGTCGAGGTCCTGGAAGTCGTAGCTGAAATCGGTCTCCGGCGAGACCGCTTCCATCTTGGCCCGCTCGATGGACCCGTCCGGGTTGAGGGCAAACGTCACGTAGGCGTCGGCCCGGAGCTCACGGTCGCGCCAGCGGACAATGAAGGTGTCGTGCTGCCAATGCTCCATGTCGCCGACGAGCGCAGGCGTCTTGGTGAAGCGCATGACCAGCCGGCCGCCGGTTTCCTCGACGGCGACATCGCCGTACCAGGCGTCGGTGTAGACGCCGGCATATTTCGCCGGGACCAGGGAGGGCTTCGACGTCGCGTCGCGTGCCGCCGCCGACTCGCCGAGCGCCTTCCCGGTCTCCTCGTCGAACCGGGCCTGCAGCTTGAGATAGGCGGCCGTCCAGTCCGTCGCGGGGGCGCCGAGGTCGCTGTCCACGATCTGCCAGGTAAGGGCGGAAAAGGCGTTGGTGGACTCGGCGTTCGTCAGGATGGCGACGCCGAGGTTCCGCTCCGGGAGGAGCGTCACGATCGAGACATAGCCCGGCAGGCCTCCGGTGTGGGTGATGACACGCTGGCCGCGGTACTCGCGGACCCCCAAGCCGAGCGCGTAGGCGGCGAAGTTCGACTTCAAGGCCGCCAGCTCGGCCGGCGGAGCGGAATTCGGCACGATGGTCACCGGGCTCTCGATCTGCCGGGCGGTCCGTTCCGAGTAGAGCGTCGTGCCGTCGGCCAGCTTCCCCCGGGCCAGGCGCACGAGCATCCACTTGGCCATGTCCTCGGCGCCGGAGTTGATGCCGCCGGCCGGATTGGTGTTATCGCTCGTGAACGGCGCGATGGGCCGGACGGCGCCCTCGACCTTGGCGTGCGGCGTGGCGACGTTGCCGCCTTCCGCCGCCGCCGAATGGCGGACGTTGCTCTCGGTCATGCCCACCTTCTTCAGGATGCGGTCGGCGACGAAATCCTCCCACGACATGCCGGACACGGCCTGGATGACCTCGCCGGCGACGAGGTAGAGGACGTTGTCGTAGGCATATGCGCTCCGGAAGGACGTCGCCGGCTTGATGTAGCGCAGGCGACGCGCGACCTGCTCCCGGTTGTAGGTCGATTCCGGCCACCAAAGCAGGTCGCCGGCCCCGAGCCCCAGGCCGCTGCGGTGGACGAGAAGGTCGCGGACGCTGAGCTCGCGGGTGACGTACGGATCGTACATCATGAACCACGGGAGATAGTCGACGACGGGGGCGTCCCAGGCGATCTTGCCTTCCTCGACGAGAAGGCCGAGCGCCGTGGCCGTGAAGACCTTGGTGTTCGAGGCGATGCCGAAGAGCGTCCGCGCATCGACCGGGGCCGGATCGCCGAGCTTCCTGACGCCGTAGCCCTTGGCCAGGACGACGCGGCCGTCCTTGACGATAGCCAGGGCCAGCCCGGGGACCTCGAAGGCCTTCATGGTCCGGGCCACAGTGGCGTCGATCCCGGGCGGGACTCCGGCGACGGTCTTCTGGGCCTTGGCGTCATCCGACGGCACGGCTCCGAGAAGCGGCGGCAGGGCTTGGGAAAGGGCCTGGACGGCGAACGCGGCCACAAGGGCGGCGCGGGAAAGGCGGCGGAATGCGGACATGGGAAGACCTCCTTCTTGGTCAGTGCGGACATCATATCGCCGGCGGAATCGGAAGGTCAAGGCCGCCTGGGGCGGAACTCGATGAGCTCCACAGGGGCGCCGTTATCCACGATCATGGCGACACGGACCCCCTCGGACGGCGAGGTGATATCGGCCGTGATGCCCAGGCGGGCGAGCGCGGACTCGAGATCGTCGACCTCGAAAGCGATGTGCGGCACTGTGCGGACGAGCTCGGAGATCCCGCAACCGGGCTCGAAGCGCATCCATTCGATGCCGAAAGGACTCGTCTCGAAGCCCGATACATGCATCTTGAGATGCGGCAGGTAAACCTCGCCCGGCCGAGGCACCGTCGTCGGGACGCCCAGGTGGTGGTAGCGCCATCCCATATCGGCGATGGCGGATGGCGGCTCGTGGGCCTGTCGTTCGCGTCGCATAAGGCGCCTCCTATCGTGCCGGGATGATATCGCCGGTCCGATCCGCGGTCAAGGACACTCCTTCACGAGTGGACCTATGGTATCATGGGTTGAAGAAAAATAAGCCCTGCGGCGCACCCGCCGGAGGCGAGGGGGGACGATGAAGAAGCCCGGCGCGGCGATGGCGGGGGGACTCGGTCTTGCGGCTGGGATCGCGATGATCGCGGTGACTTATCTCGGCCATCGCCTGGCCGGCCTGCCCTACCTTCCTTTCGACATCTTCGATTGGCTGGCCCGCGTCCTTCCCGGCCGGCTGGTCGCGACCTCGATCGATACCATGGTCATGATCATCCGGGGACTCAGGCTGGGGCCGACCGCGTCCACGGCCAAGCTGGCCGAGCAGGGCATGGCCTTGGCCCAATTCGCCGCGGCCTGGGTCGTCTTCGGCCTGGTGCTGGGCGTCGCGGGACGGCGCCGGCCGGAGCGCCGGATGCTTTACGGGGCGCTCGGCGGACTGCTCCTCTTCGTTTCGGCGGCAGGCATCGAATGGGCCCGGGGATTTTCTGAGGCAAAGCCGTTGGCCGCCCTGCCATGGCTGGGCCTTGTCCTTATCGGAGGCGGGGCCCTGCTCGGCCGGACTCTCTCCGCGGTCTCGGCGGCGTCCGCTGCCTCGCCCGAGGATACGATCTCGCGCCGACGATTCCTTCGATTGGTCGGGACGGGGTCGTTCGTGGTGATGGTGACAGCCGCCGGCGTGAGCATCGTGTCCAAAAAGAAGAAGGCATCCCTGAGCGAGATCGATCAGGAGGAGATCGTCAGGGCCGGGGGAACTTCGGGACCGGCCGCCTCCCCCGCTTCCGGCGATCTCGGGAAGAGATTCCCGCCCGTCCCGGGCACCCGCGCCGAGCTGACCGCGAACCGCGATTTCTACAGGATCGACATCAACCTGCAGCCTCCCAAGGTCGACGGTAAGGCCTGGCGCCTGAAGCTCGAGGGGTTGGTCGAGCATCCGCTCGAACTGTCCCTCGACGACATCCGGTCGAAGCCGCGCCAGACCCAAGCGCTGACCCTGTCCTGCATCTCCAACCCGGTCGGCGGCGACCTTATCAGCACGAGCTTCTGGACGGGCGTCCTCTTCAGGACGCTTCTCGACGAGGCGGGATTGAAAGAGGGCGTCAAGGAAGTCTATATCGAATCGGCCGACGGCTTCTATGAAAGCGTGCCGCTCAGCGAGGCCATGGACGGCCGCACCTTGCTCGTCTACGAAATGAACGGAGAGCCTCTGACGGCCGATCACGGCTTTCCCCTGCGCATCTATATCCCCGGTCATTTCGGGATGAAACAGCCCAAGTGGATCGTCCGGATGGAGGCGATCGACCGCAAGGGCCCGGGCTTCTGGGTCGACCGGGATTGGAGCGAAACGGCCCTTGTCCGGACGACGTCGGTCATCGATATCGTCGCCGCAGGCGCCCCCGCCCCGGAATCGGGCCTGGTCCCCGTCGGAGGCATCGCCTATGCCGGCGACAGGGGCATCAGCATGGTCGAGGTGCGGGTGGACGACGGCCCCTGGGAGAAAGCCGCGTTGCGCCTGCCGGCCCTCAGTCCGTTAACCTGGGTCCAATGGCGCTACGACTGGAAGGCGACGCCGGGGAAGCACGTCTTCCGGGTCCGCGCTTACGACGGGGCAGGACATCCCCAGATCACCGAGGACAATCCGCCCTACCCCAACGGGGCCACGGGCATCCACGAGAAGAACGCGAGCGTCCGCGGCTAGTCTTTTTCTTTTTCGGCCGGTATCCGTCCGGTTTCCCGGCCGTTCTCGTCGAGGAAGCGGACGACGGGAGCGCCGTCGGGCGCCACCTCGATGATGAGCCGCTCCTTGCCCTGCGCGTCGTTGAGCCGCAGCGAGACCGCGCCGTTGTCGCTCTTGCCCAGGAAGAGGCGGGGCTGGGCCTTGCCGCGCTCGGCGAAGAACTTCACGTACTCTTCCTTCTGTTCCTCTTCGGTCATGTCTTTGATCCGGCCCTGGAGCTCGAGCAGCTCCCCGATCGAGTACTCGGGCCGGTCCCAGATCGACAGCCGCGCCTTCCGGTAGCCGTCGTCCTCCGATGCGTCGAGGGTCAGGACCTGGTCCTGGTCGTACTGGTCGAAGCTGAGGTGCCCGTAAGCGCTGACCTTGCCGTCCTTGTCCTTCTCGCCCCCGAAGGTCAGCCCGCCGTTCTCCGTGCCTTCGTCGTTATAGAAGAGGATGCCGGCCGTCGCCCGGCTGGGATGCGGATATTCTTTCTTCTTGAAAAGGATGCCCGGGAAAAGGGCCTTGCTGGAGAGGACCAGCCGGACCGTCCCGTCGGGCTCGACGACGTTGATCCGCTGGACGTCGAGCGTGGAGAAGCTCGCACTCCGCGGCCGCGCGGCGCCCGCAAGCAGCGCCACGGCCACGACGAGGGTCATAATGCCGGAATAGACGGCCAGGAGCTTGTTGCCTTCGATCTTGATGGTCATGCCTACCTCCATGGGAGCGGACGGGTCCGACCCGCCTTCTGAGGATCCGTCGTAGATATTACGGCAGGACGTCCCGGGCGTCCACATCCTCAGCACTTCCGTAACCGCATCGGGCGCGATCAGGGCAGCTTCTGGCACGAATACTGCAGTTACGCTGGTGGCTTCTCCTGTGATTCGTCTTGTCCCTTAGAAAAAGCTAGGCGAAGACAAGCGAGAGGCGACGGGAAAAAAGGAGAGTGCGATGAAGAAATTCCTGACCGCAGCGACATGTCTCATTTTCCTGGGCCTGCTCGTCCACGGCGTGGCCTTCGCCCAGCGGACGGCGACCGGGGACAGGAAGCTCGATTCCCTTCTGGGGAAGATCAACCAGGAGGCGGCAGCCGACCCGGACGGATTTTTCCACCAGCTCAGCCAGAAGCACAACGTCCCGGAACAAGAGATCCGGCAGGCGAGGGAACGGCACAACCTCAGTTATGGAGACACCTATATGGCCGCGGCCCTTTCCAGGATCTCCAAGAGGCCGATCGGAGTTGTTGCCGAAGGCTACAAGCAGAATCAGGGTCAAGGATGGGGCGTGATGGCCATGAGCTTGGGCATCAAGCCCGGTTCCCCGGAATTCAAGCAGATGAAGGCCGATGCCCGCGGCTCGATAGGCCACATGAAGACCCTGGCCAAGGCCAAGAAGAACCAGCACAAACAGGAGATGAAGAGAGAGCGGGAGCGCGACCGCAGTATCCAGGATGAAGCCCAGGGCAAGAGCCAGGGAAGCAGGAAGAAATAGTCGCGAGACGGCAAGAGATCAAAGAACCTTAAGGAGGATATGATGATGATAAAGAGAATTCTGACGTTATTGGTCGTCATGGTCGTCTTGTTGGCAGCTGTCAACTGTGCGTCGTGGAGCAAGAAAGAGCGGGGCGCCATGATCGGCGGCGTCGGCGGCGCCGTTGTCGGGGGAGTGATCGGCCGCGCGGCCGGAAGCACGATCCTCGGGGCGATCATCGGAGCGGCGGTCGGGGGCGCGGCCGGCGCCATAATCGGGAGTTACATGGACAAACAGGCCGCGGAAATGCAGCGGGACCTTGAGGGGGCTGAGATCCAGCGCATCGGGGAAGGCATCAAGATCACCTTCGACAGCGGGATCCTTTTCGATATCGACAAGTCCGACCTCCGACCGGTCAGCGAAACGAATCTGACCAAGCTGGCCAAGATCCTGAACAAATACCCCGATACCAACATACTCATCGAAGGCCATACGGACAACACGGGAACGGATGACTACAACATGGCCCTTTCGAAGGACCGCGCCCAGGCCGTGTCCCAATATCTCGCGACAGTCGAAGTGAAGTCGGCGAGGTTCTCGATCGCGGGTTACGGCGAAACGCAGCCGATCGTGGCGAACGATTCCCCCGAGGGCCGGCAGAAGAACCGCCGGGTCGATATCGCCGTCATCGCCAACGATAAGCTGAAGAAGGCCGCGCAGGAAAAGGCGAAAGGCTGAGTCATCGAGTCGATCAAAGGAGGCACTATGGATATCCTATGGATGATCGTCATCGGTTTTGTGGTAGGTGCGATCGCCAAACTGCTCACGCCGGGCAGGGATCCGGGAGGATTCATCATTACGGTCCTTCTCGGCATCGGGGGGTCGTTTGCGGCAACTTATATCGGACAACGCCTCGGCTGGTATCGCCCGGGCCAGCCGGCCGGATTCATCGGGGCGATCCTTGGAGCCATCCTGATCCTCATCGTCTATCGTTTGATCAGGAGGAGATAGCCGCTTCGAGGAGACTCTCGTCTCTGCCGCTCGGGACTCTTCCTCCAAAACAGGACAAGTGCCGTTTTATGGGTCAATTCTCGAGGCGGTAAAGCGGCCTGTCGGCGGCTTTTTAGCTGCGTTGCCTGAATTTCGGCCCTTTTCCGGCAAGAAAACCCATCCCGGCATTCTGAGGTGAGAGGAGATTCTTGGCATGAAAACGGCATAAGGGAAGGTAGCTTCTCCCGTGTGCCTTCCATGACGGCCGGCGCATCACAGCGAGAGGCAAGATCGAAAAGGAGGTTGATATGTTAGAAGCCATTGTCGTCATCCTGGTCGTTCTGTGGGCCCTGGGGTTCTTCGCGTTCCATGTCGGCGGCGGCCTGATCCACGCGCTCATCGTCATCGCCCTGGTCATTCTGATCATACGACTGGTGCAAGGCCGAAAGGTCCTTTAGAGGGAAAGCGCCAAAATGATCGGGTCGAAGGGCCGGACCGCAAGACGGATATATGGGGTCCTCGCGGGCTTGGGTCTGATGACGTCCGGACTCTTTTCCGCGCAAGTCTTCAAGTACGGGAAAGCCAAGCCTGAAAATGGGCATCTGATCCAGACGGTCCCTTTCGAGAAATGGCTGAAATTGAATTATTGCGGCCCGGCCTGTTTGACCATGGTCCTCAACTCGTGGGATGAAACGCGATCATTCAATCAGCGGAAGATCGCGGATGAGATCTATGACTCCGGAAGCCGGGCGACCTATAACTCGGAGCTCGTCCTGTATCCGCGGACCAAAGGATTCGAGAGCTACTCGTTCCAGGGAAACCTGGAGGTCCTGAAGGACCTGATCAGGAAAGACATCCCGGTCATCGTCCTGACGAAGACCATCAAACAGCTCCGCCGAGGACACTACCGGGTGGTCATCGGGTTCGATGATGACGCGGACCAGATCATCTTCCACGACCCCCTCTTCGGAGGCCGGCGGGCCATGAAGGTCAAGAGTTTCCTGAAGGTTTGGGAGCTCGGAAAAGGGCGGAACCAGTCCCGGTGGATGATGGCCGTGGTCCCCGGTCAGCGCCCGTTCCCTTTGCCTGCCCTTCAAAACGACCCGCTGACGTCCATCAACCTGGCCACGGCCTATTACCGGAGGTCGGATTTCGTAAGATCAAGGGAGCAGTGGGAGAAGGTCCGGGGATCCCTCAGCCAAGATCCTTATCCCCTGTACAGCCTGGGCATGGTCAGCCTGAGACAAGGCAAGTTCGACGAGGCGGAGGCCTATGCCCTTGAAGCCCTCGGCGTGGACGCGAACAACGCTTACGCCCACGACGTCCTTGGCTTGGCTTACGCCAACCAAGGAAAGATGCTCGAGGCTTTCCAATCCCTCGGCCAAGCCCGTCGGCTGGCCCCCAAAGAAGAGTTTATCCGAGCGCATTATCTGCAAGTCAGGGCCCTCTATATCGAGGGGGCCCGCCTTGAATACATTCAAAAAAAGGAGAAGTCGAATGAAAAGATGGGTTAAGATCGGAAGTGTTGTCATGATGATCATGATGCTGTCCGCCTTCGCCGCGGCTGCCGTTCAGAAACCGGCGGCCCAGCAGGCGGGGACATCGGCTCAGCTTGTCATCGGCGCCCAGGACGTGATCACGGCGTCCGATGCCGGCGGAGGGGCGATCTCGACGAGAGATCTCATCATCATCATCACCATCTGCGTTGTGGTCCTCGTCGTCGCGTTGGTCCTTTAGTTTGAGAGCGTGCCCGGCGGTGCCTTCTTCGCCGGAGTCCCGCCGGGACATATTTCTCTCGGCCGATCTGAAGTGGGCGTCCTCTCACGGGGGAGGACGCCCTTTCCTAGCGCTTGGGGGAGGGATAATTCCATGAAGCTTGCGGGCATCGTTCTCGTCGTTTTGGGCGCCTTAGCCTTGGCTTACCAGGGCATCCGCTATACAACCAGGGAGAAGCTGATCGACATCGGACCACTTAAGGTCACGGCCTCGGAGAGGAAGACCATCCCCTTGCCTCCGATCGTGGGCGGCCTGGCGCTCGTTGGGGGCATCGCGCTGATCCTTGCCGACCGAAAGAAGAGATAAACAGGCCGGAGATCGTCTTCATCGAGCCTCGGTGCCGTCGCCCTATTGATGCCTGGGCCGGGCGCCAGGATCCGGTGAATGCCGGGGTTGCCCCCGCCGTACCCGCCTGGGTTGACATCTGCCATCTCTGCTATTATCATCCTCCTGATCTCATCCCCGAGAGAATTGCGATGGCCAATGTTCTGATCATCGATGACGACAAGCTCATTTGCGACTGGATCGCGAATGTCGTCACCCGGTTAGGGCATCACCCCGTCTCGGTGCAGCTTCTCCGAGAGGGGCTCAAGAAACTCCAATCCGAGCCCTTCGATATCGTCTTTGTCGACGTGCACTTGCCCGACGGAAGCGGCTTGGAGAGCATGCCGAAGATCAAGAGCAGCCCATCCTCCCCGGAGATCATCGTGATCACCGGGCTGGGCCATCCCGACGAAGCCGAACGCGCTATCAAGAGCGGCGCCTGGGATTATCTCGAGAAGCCGGCTTCTTTCGATACGATCAAGCTCCCCCTTCTCCGGGCTCTGGAATATCGGACGGAAAGAAAGCCGGGGAACCCGTCGGCCAGCTTGAAAAGAAACGGCATCATCGGGAATTCACCGAAGATCCTATCTTGTCTGGAACTCATATCCCAAGCCGCGGGCAGCGATTCCAATGTCCTCATCACCGGCGAAACCGGCACCGGAAAGGAGCTTTTTGCCAAGGTCGTCCATGCGAACAGCTCGAAGGGCCACGAGGAACTTTGTGGTCGTTGACTGCACGGCCCTCCCTGAGACGCTCGTCGAAAGCGTTCTGTTCGGGCACGTGCGGGGAGCTTTTACCGGGGCTGAGACGAGTGAAGCGGGGCTGATCAAGCAGGCCGATGGAGGGACTCTCTTCCTGGATGAGGTCGGGGAGCTGCCATTATTGATCCAAAAAAGATTCCTCCGGGTCATTCAAGAACACCGCTTCCGTCCCGTCGGAGGACGCCGCGAGATCGGGAGCGATTTCCGTCTTGTGGCGGCGACGAACAGGAATCTCGAGGACATGGTCCGGGAGGGGAGATTTCGGGAAGATCTTCACTTCCGGCTCCGGACCATTGTGATCGATTCGCCCCCGCTAAGAGAGATCCCCGAGGACATCAAAAAGATAGCGGCCTTCTATATGAACGACTTGAGCCAGCGATTCGGGATGATCGCCAAACGAGCTTCTCCTGAATTCTGGGAGACCGTGACCGCGTATCCATGGCCCGGCAACGTGCGTGAACTCGTCCAGGGTCTGGAAAAAGCGCTGATTTCCGCAAGAGATGAGCCCATGCTGTTCCCGAAACACCTTCCGACGTATATTCGGATCCATGTGGCCCGGAGCCTTTATCCGATGAAATCGGCAAGCCCGGGAAAGCCAGGCATTGGTTCGAGCGTACCCATCGCTCCTCCCCATCTGAAAGAGATCCGGCAAGCTGCCGTCTCTGAAGCCGAACAAAGATATCTGAAGGACCTGCTCTCTTTTGCGGGCGGTGACAACAATAAGGCGCGCCGGATCTCAGGCCTGTCGCGTTCCCGGTTCTATACGCTTCTCAGAAAACACCGACGGGGTGTCACGCCTTAGCCTGGATTATTCACGAGCCGAGGCGGCTGCAGATGCGAGGCGTCAAAGGGTGAAGCTGTACTCCGGGTACTGCGAACCCTTTGCAACGAAGCAGATGCGGCCGGATCGGCTTGCCCGAGGGGTAAAAACGCCGGTCTTGGGTCTTTATGTCTTACTGAGAAAACCGGCGTTTTTATGAATAGTCCAGGTTAGCTGTCAGAGCGCCTTGCCGGGCCTTTAAAAAAGAAGAGATGTCGAGTGCTCATTTGCTGGAATGAGTGCCAGTTAAAAGAACACCCGGCTGCCGATCCCGGGTGATATCGGATCGTCCCCCTTCCTCTCTCTCATAATGACCCATTGCCCTGTCCTTGTGGTTTGGCATGTTTCTTGAATATAACGTCAATGAGCACCGAGAGGAACGATCATGCAATTGCTTTATTATTCGAGCTCGGCCGGTCAAGATAGCGAGCGGCTCGAGGCCGCCGTTCACAAGGCGGTCCCGCCAGGCCGGATCGAGATCTTCAAGAGGCTGGATGACCTGAGGGCGAGGCTCCGGACGCCCGTGGAACCCGATTCCATCGCCGTTTTCTTGGCTTCGAGCCTGAAGGAGCTCCAAGACATGCAGTCGCTTCGGGGGCTGCTCACGGAGATCTATATCATCCTTGTTCTGCCCGATCTCAAGAAAGGGACGGTCAAGGTCGCCCATCACCTGTTGCCCCGGTACTTGAGCCAGAAGGGCAGCGATTTCGCGGACCTCAAAATCGTCCTCCACAAAATGTACGTCAATTCCCAGTATTCCCATAACGGACAGATTTCCAGGGGGTCATAAAATGAACAAGCACGTCGTTTCAAAGATCGGCCTCGGCGCCGTCGTCCTCGCCCTGATCGTCTGGGTCGTCTCCTGCGCCTTGAACCCGGTCACCGGCAAGAGGGAGCTCATGCTCATGTCCTCCGCCGACGAGCTCGCCATGGGCCAGCAGACGAACCCGCAGATCCTGCAGACCTATGGCAAATATGACGACCCCGAGCTCGCCCGCTACGTCGCCGAGCTCGGTAAGAGACTGGGGGCGTTAAGTCACCAGCCGAATCTGGCTTATAACATTCAGGTGCTGGACAGCCCGGTCGTCAACGCGTTTGCCGTGCCCGGCGGGTACGTCTACCTGACTCGAGGGATATTGGCCTACATCAACGACGAAGCCGAGCTGGCCGGCGTCGTGGCCCATGAGATCGGCCACATTGCCGCCCGTCATAGCGCCCAGCAGTACAGCAAGGCCCAGTTCGCCCAACTAGGATTGGGCCTCGGGTCCGTCCTTTCAAAGACGTTCCGCAAGTACGCCGGCGTGGCTTCTGCCGGGGTCGAACTGCTCTTTTTGAGCTTCAGTCGATCGGACGAACGCGAGGCGGATGCCCTGGGGGTCGAATATTCCGCCAAGGCCGGATACGACACGAATCATATGGCGAACTTGTTCGTCTCGTTGGAGCGGCTTAATCCGGGAGAGGGACAAGGCGGACTTCCCGCTTGGTTCTCCACTCACCCCAACCCGGAAAATCGGATCGCCGCCATCAAAGAGGATACTCTGGCCTGGCGGGAAAAGATCTCACAAACCCGATTCGCGGTCAATCGCGATCAGTATCTCAAGCAGATCGACGGGATCGTCTTCGGCGAGGATCCGCGCCAGGGTTATGTCGAGGGCAGCGTGTTTTATCACCCGGAGCTCCGATTCCAGTTTCCGGTCCCTTCGGGCTGGAAGGTCAACAACACGGCGTCTCAAGTGCAAATGATCAATCAAGACCAGAATGCGGTCATCCTCTTTTCCATGGCGCCCGAAAAAAGCCCTTCGGCGGCCGCCGAAGCGTTCATCAACGAAAGCAAAGCCGCCGTCGTCAAATCGGAAAGCGCCAAGGTCAACGGCATGCCGGCCCATCGGATCATCTCCGACGTCACGACGGAGCAGGGCGTCATCCGCGTCATGTCCTATTTCATCCAGAAGGGACAGGCCGTTTATGCTTTCCTCGGATATACGGAACAGTCCCGGTTCAGCGGCTATTCCTCCGTTTTCGAGCAGACCATGGGCCGATTCAACAACTTGACGGACTCAAGCAAGATCAATGTCCAGGCCGATCGACTGGACGTCAAACGGACCTCGAGCCAGGGGAGCTTGCGGCAGGCGCTCCAGAGATTCGGCGAACCGGCCAATCAAGGCGAGACCCTGGCGATCATCAATGGGATGAAGCTTGATGACGCCGTGGCCGGCAACACCTACCTCAAGGTCGTCGTGAAATAGGTTTGTTGAACGATTCTCGTCATATGGCTTGCATCATCTTTATGCCGGGGATCGGATTCAATCGGGATTACGCATGGCGAACCGTAAGAAAAAAGCACTGTTGATCGCAGGCGGGGCGGCCCTGGCCGTTGTCCTTCTCTCCTTCATTGTCCTTCTGTTCGGCGCCAAAGCTCTCAAACCCCGGATCGTGGCGACCGCCTCCAAGGCCCTGGGAATGGATGTCCACGTCCGAGGCGGGGTGGGGCTATCATTGTTCCCGGTTATCGGCGCTTCCATCGCGGACATCACGGTCACGAACGGCGGCTCTGATGTCGCCACCGTGGCCAAGGCGAAAGTCGGGCTGAAGCTCCTGCCGCTCATCACGGGCAAGGTCAGGATCAGCCGGATGGATCTCGTCAAGCCCGTGCTTTCCATCGTCCGGCAGAAGGACGGAAAGCTCAATATCGGAAAACCGGGAGGCCGATCAAAGGGAATCCCCGTGTACCTCGAAAAGTTGTCCGTTTCCGAGGGAAGCCTCCTATATACGAACCTCGAGTCCGGCGGGGAAACCGTGCTGGAGGGTGTTGAGTTCACGGCCGGAAACATCCGAGCCGGAGAGACGCCGAGCGGCAGCCCGTTGAAGACACTGTCGGTCAGCGGGGAAATCCGCTGCCGGGAGATCCGAGCCGGGAACCTTACGATAACCGACCTCATCATGGGAGTTGAGGGCAAGAACGGAGTCCTCGACGCCGGCGATGTCCGCATGAACGTCTTCGGAGGGGCGGGGAACGGCGCCCTGCGCGCGGACTTCACGGGGGCCGAGCCTCAATTCACGTTCAGCTTTGCCGAGAAGGCTCTCAAGATCGAGCAGCTGCTTCGAGGCTCCTCGAACGCGAAGAACATGGAAGGGCTGGCCGACCTGTCCGCAGACCTGGCCGCGAGCGGAAAGACCATTGGCCAAGTGAAACGTTCCCTTCGAGGCCAGGCTTCCCTGAGCGGCGAGAATATCGTGCTCAATGGCTTGGACATCGATGACGTGACATCGTCGCTTCTTCGGAGCCGGAGGTTCAACCTCGTCGATGTCGGGTCGTTCTTCCTCGCGGGCCCTCTGGGTCCGGCCCTCACAAGAGGATACCGTTTCGGCGACCTCTTCGTGGATTCCCAGGGAGGGAAGAGCGTCATCACCAGGCTGGTCTCGGTCTGGAAGATCGAAAAAGGCGTCGCCGAGGCGGTCGATGTCGCCATGGCCACGGAAAAGCGAAGGATTGCCATGACGGGCGGGCTGAATTTCGCCGACAACCGCTTCGAGGACGTCGTCGTGGCGGTCGTCGATCACAGCGGCTGCGCGGAGGTCAAGCAAAAGATCCGTGGCCCCTTCAGCCGTCCGGAGATCGGCAACATCGACATCTTCAAGTCCCTGACCGGCCCCGTGGCCAACCTGTTGAAGAGCGCGGCGAAGCTGTTCAGCAACAAGCCCTGCGAGGTGTTCTATTCGGGGTCCGTCGCCCCGCCGGAGGAAAGCAAGCGGCCATAATCCGCCAGCCCGGCGAAGATCGGGCCAGCGGACCGAGCCTGGTGAGGCGGACCGGGGCAGGCCGTTGACAACACCGTCCCCCTTGGATACGATTCGCATCGACCCACGGGAGAAGGACATGAAAAAAGCCGTCGGCATCGTCGTCTCGATCGTCGTGTGCGAGCTCGCGGGCATCATCGGCTCCCTCTTCACGACACCGTCCATCCCCGGCTGGTACGCAGGGCTGGCCAAGCCCTCCTTCAATCCCCCGGGCTGGGTTTTCGCCCCGGTCTGGACGGCCCTTTATGCCATGATGGGCCTGGCTGCTTGGCTCGTCTACAAGAAAGGATCCAAACGGCCCGAAGTGAGAAAGGCCCTGGCCGTCTTCGCCGTTCAGCTCCTTTTGAACACGCTGTGGTCGATCGTCTTCTTCGGCGCCCATCAGCTCTTCGGGGCGGTCATCGTCATCGTTCTTCTGTGGGCGATGATCCTCTGGACGATCCTCCTCTTCCACAAGATCTCCAAGGCGGCGGCCTGGCTGCTCATCCCTTATATTCTCTGGGTCAGCTTCGCCACGGTCCTGACCGTATCGATCTTTACGCTCAACCGCTGATGCCAGGGAGAATCAGCCGCGGCCGCGCATTCGTCATCGCCGGCATTCTCCTTCTCACGGCGGGAGGCCTCACCGCTGCCGCTCCCCAAGCCGACCTGGCCATCCGCAATGCCCGAGTCTGGACCGGCGATCCGCGGGAGCCGTGGGCCCGGGCCGTCGCCGTGGCGGGCGGCCGCATCGCGGCGGTCGGCACGGACGGCGAGATCGCGACCTGGGTCGGCCCTTCGACACAGGTCGTCAACGGCCATGGCGCCACCGTCCTCCCCGGGTTGATCGACGCCCATTTCCATCTCCTCGACCTCAGCACGACCGCCGGCGAAGTTCCCCTCAACCTGCTTTTCGCGGCCGGCCGCGACGAGCTCGACGGAGATCCTGAGGGACTATGCTCGCACGGTTCCCGACGGCACCTGGATCTTCGGAGAGGGCTGGGACGAACGGAAATGGGGCGGCGAGCCGCCGTCCAAGGCGTGGATCGACGGCGTAACCCAGCGCCACCCCGTATGGCTCCTGAACTGGAGCGGCGATTCCGGCTTGGCCAACTCCGCGGCGCTCCGAGAAGCCGGGATCGGGTGGGAAACCGCTGAACCGCCCCCTGAGGGGATCGTCCGCGACAGGGGCGGAGAGCCCACCGGCCTGATCCGCGGCGGCCCCATGTCGCTCATGGACCGGGTCTTCGCCGACAAGGCCTTTGAGAGTGCGGCCCGGGAAGCCGAAGCGACCATGGGCCGCCTCGCTGCGCTGGGAGTGACGTCCGTCCATCACACCGGCAATTGGCAAGAGCTGCTCGTCTTTCAGCGGTTGCACCGGACGGGAAGGCTGAAGACGCGGATCTACGCGGGGGTTCCGCTTCCCGCCTGGGTCCGGATGCGGGATTATGTCGCGTCGCACGGCCGGGGTGACGACTGGCTGCACTGGGGCGCCCTCAAGCTTTTCAAGATGACCTGGACGGCGGAGCCGGCCACGGACCGGGGGGGCCGGCGGGATCGCTGGGCCGTGCAACCTTCGGCTGATGAGGTTTACGGCTGGTTCGCCGGAGCAACCCGGGCGGGCCTGCAGACCACGGTCCACGCCGGCGGCCTCGAGATCCTGCAGATCTATGAGCGCATCCAGAGGGAGCTGAAACCCAAGGACCCGAGGTTCAGGATCGAGCATGCCCACGACCTGCCGCCGGACTGGATCGCCCTCTACGCGTCGGCGGGAGTGATCGCCAGCGTGCAGCCGCCTCTCCTGGCCCCTATCGATGACCGGACGCGGGCCGGGGCGGCGCCGCCACGGCATCTTTTCCCCTGCCGGGAGCTGCTCGACGCCGGAGTCAAGATCGTTCTGGGGACCGACGCCATCACCGCCTCACCCCTGACCTCTCCGTTCGAAGTGATGGCGGAAGCGGTCGAACGGCCGGGGCCCGACGGGCGGCGCTTGACCCTGGAACAGGCCCTGGTCGCTTACACACGGGATGCGGCCTATGCCGAGTTCTCGGAGGGCGTCAAGGGGACTCTCGAGGCGGGCAAGCTGGCCGATCTCGTCCTGCTCGACCGGGACATCTTCGCCGCGCCGGCCGCGGAGCTGCGGCGGACCCGGGTCCGGCTGACGGTCATCGACGGACGGATCGCCTATGACCTCGACAGCCCGGCTGCGCGGATCACTTCCCGATCTCTTTTCTGATCGTTTCCAGCTTCTCTTTGAGCACGGGGGCGAAGGCGAAGAACTGCTGCAGGGTCGCGCAGCCGTAGTCCGTGCAATGGGCGCAGGTGACGACGCCGCGGGCCGAGGCGCAGACGCGGATGCCGCACGTCGCCGCATGGGCGGTGCTCGTCCTCTTGCCCGTCGAGCAGCCGTCGCAGACGCAGGCGTCGGCGCCCATGTCCTTCCCGCCGTACCGCGCCGACCAGTCTTTCACGACCGCTTCGAGCGCGGCCCGGTCGTTATTCTGCGTCGCGATGTAGGCTTCGCATTCCCCGCAGTCGAGGCCGCAGTAGGCTATGATCTTGGCCATGTGCTATTCCTCCTATTTGTTCGCTTCGAGGAGCTTCTTGAAGGCCTCGTCGTCCGTCTTGAAATCGCGGGCGGCGTCGCCCACACGGACGATGCGGATGGACCGGATGGCGTCGCCCTTCTTCAGAGCCTTCAGGAGATCGAGCCCGGCGATCGTCTTCCCGATCGCGGTGGCCGTCTTGTCCAGCCCGGCGCGCTTCCGAAGGGTCAAATAGAACGCATTCGGCCCGGTGACGCCGAGAACACCGGCGGCATCGTTCTTGAGGGCGGCGTTGCGCGACAAAGGCAGGGCCGGGATGGCCACCGACTTCTGGACTTCTGAGACGACGAGCCCGGCGACGACGTCGTTCCGCACGTCAACCTTGCCGATCGGCGGGATCTCCGGCCGCGGCCCCGCGCCGGGCGGCCCGCCGGGGCCCATGCCGCCCCGGGGCCCCTGCACCGCGCCGCCCTTGCCCTCGACGATGCGGACGAAGTTGGCGACCTGGAGCGGCGCGTTGACAAAATCGAGCGTCGTCATGACGTGCGCGGGCGAATCTCCGGCGCCAACCGCGATGTCGGCGTACAGGCCGTCGGCGAGAAAGACCCCGTCCCGTGTCAGGGGCTTATCGAGGTTGGCCACTCCATAGGCCACGACGGCGGTGACCAGCGCCGAATGCTGCTGGTGAGCCGTGTAGGGCACGAGCTCGCTGTAGAGGTCGGCCAGGGTGTGCCAGGCGTGCTGATACCGGTAGTCGGTCTGGGTCGTGAAGCGGAGCGTCGGCACGCCCTGCATCTCGAACGACGTGTGGTCGGAGCCGCCGGGGCTCGTGGCGTGGGCCCGGGGCACGGTCCGCTCGAGCTTGAACGGCCACTTCGGGTTGAGGGCCGCGAGCGGAGCGGTGATCCCCTTGAAATCGGCCAGCCAGGTCTCGGGCACGGCGGCCCCGGTGATGGCGCTCGGGCTGCCGTCGCGGTTGACCATCATGACGATCTTGGGGGCGATGCCGGGCCGGTTCTTGAGGAAGGCCTGCGAACCGACCAGGCCGATCTCCTCGGCGGCGAAGAGCACGACCGCGATCGACCGCTTGGGCCGGGCGCCGGCCGCCTGGATGAGCCGCAAGGCCTCCATACCGGGGGCGAAGCCCGAGCCATCGTCGACGGCCCCGGTCGCTGCGCTGAAGCAGTCGAAATGCCCGCCGAGGACAACATATTCGTCGGGGAACTCGGTCCCGCGCAGGGTCGCGACCACGCTGTGGTACTTGACCGGCCCCATCTTGAACCAGTTACGGATATCGAACTCGAGCTCGACCGGCTCGCCCTTTTCGGCCAGGGCCTTGATCTCAGCGTATTGGGTATCGGCTAGCTTGATGTCGGGCAGGACCGGGAAGCTTGTCCCAGGACTCGACGAATCCGTCGAGCATCGAGAACGGATCGGTCCGGGACGACTGGATGGTGCCCCGGGCCCCGGCCTCGACGAGGGCCGAGGTGAGCTTCGGCATGAGCTGGGCGTCGGCGTATTCGGGCGTGCCGCGTCGGCCGTCGCGGGCGAAACCGGTGTTCGTTCCGGCGATGAGGACCCAGGCGCCCTTGAAAGCGGCCGGGTTGGCCTTGACCTCGGCGACGGCCGCCTCGACGGCGGCCCGCTTCTTCTCGACGTCCTCGGGCTTGGCGTTGCGGCCGGGGATGGAGAACGGATCGGCCTTCAGGACGACGACCGGCCCGCGCTCGACGCCTTTCGTGCCGGCGGTGAAGCTCGGCGTGCCGAACCAAAGCGCCTTCTCGACGGGCTTCATCATCTTGCCGAACCAGGGGCCGCGGTTGAAGCCGACCGGCACCGACCCGGCCTCGTCGAGCCCGGCCTCGAGCCCCCATTGCTTGAACTGCCAGACGGCCCACTCGGTAGCGTCGTTGTAGGCGTTCGTTCCCGACTCCCGCCCGCCGAAGCGGTTGCTGGCGTAATCGTTCCAGAGCATGACCCGGTTGTCGGTCGTGCCGAGCTCGATGATCTGCTGGACGACGGGGTCGCCGGCCGGACGGGCGGGGGCCTGGGGGCTCGCCGCCACGGAGGCCAGAACGGCCGCTAAGGTGACGAAAAGAAGAGCGCGTTTTCTCATGGGCCTTCCTTCACGGGGAGCGTTCAAGGCCGGAATCATAGTCTCGCCCGCAGCGGGCTGTCAAGGAAACGAAGGAGTGCCGCCGGCGGTATGGGGCTCAATAAGCCGGAGGGACCCGGCTGAGGATGTCCGCGAATTCCTTCTTCAGCGCCTCATAAGCTTCCGTGGCGACGCTCTCCTGGAATTCCGCCATCTCCGCGGCGGACGGCTTGTTGGCGGCCCACTCGGCCCGCTTCGCAGCCGTCCTCTCCATGGCCCGGTCCTCGATCCGGAAGAGCTTGGGCAGGACCCCTTCCCCGCCGTAGGTCCTGAGCCGGGTGACGTTGAGATACTGATACATGCGGCCCCGCTTGTCCGGGTAGAGAAAGGCGACGATGGCCCGGGCGACGTCGTTCAGCGGCGCAGTCGTGGGCCCGGTGGTGACGGCCGGGACCTTTCCCGAGGCCGGCCAGACCGGCACCGCGACCCCGGTCACGGGTTGGCCCAGGAGGACCCACATCGTCCCCAAGTCGGCCCGGTCGCGCGACGGAGCGCCCTCGAAGACCAGGACCGAGACGCTGGTGTTGCGGTTGATGGTGTCGTTGGTATGGACATAGAGAGGCTCGGCCGGGTCGTCCGGCAGGGGCCGGGCGAGCGGGTCCGAGTGGAGCTTCTCGTGAATGAGGTCACGGGAGGCTTCGCGCAGGATGAAGCGGGCACCGATCCGGCCCTGCGCGCGGGCCGACTCGACGATGTGGCCGATTCGCTCGAAGCGATCGAAGCCGCCGCCCAGCATAGGGTCGGGCGAGGTGAAGGCGAAGTTCGTCCGGACGATAGTGCCGAACGGGGCCACGCGCGGGTCGCGGGTATCGAACTTCACGAAGGAGTCGCGTCTCGTCTCGAAGAAGCAGGCGCCGCCCTCGGCGTCGATGACACCGAAGTTCGTGGCCAGGTCCCACTTGCCCTTCTCGCGGACAAGGAGGGCCTCGAAATCCTTGATCGTGGCGCATTCGCCCAGGGCGAGTTTCATAAAAGCCCCGTTCCCCGCCCCGTCGAGCTTCTTCGCCGCGTCGCCGAGGTCGTCGGCCTGCGAGTTCATGATGGCGAAGCCGGCGGCGTTCTGCCCGCCCCAGACCTCGCCGGGGTCCACGGCCTCGGAGATGACGACGGCGATGAAATCGTATTTCGGCCCCTTGAAGGCCATGAGCTTGTTGTTCGGGTCGGACGTGTCGCGGTTCTTCCACATCAGCGGCCGTCCGTTGGCCGTGGCCCGGCCGGAGATGACGGCCAGCGTACACGGCACGACGGCCTGGACGAGCAGCACGATGCCGGCGGCGACGAGCGCGGCCTTCGGAATGCGGAAGCGGTTGATGTTCATGCTTCGATCTCCCGGGAGTGATGATATTTCCGGCCGGCGGCGGATGTCAATGATCGCGGAGGGACCGGTATTATCTCCCTTATTGAAGTGGGCATGGGAGTCCGGCGGGGCAGGAAAAAGGGATGGTTTTCGGGACTCCCGGCGGGACCCGGCTTTCTCCGGAGAGCTCAGGCTCCGGGGCCTGAAGGCAAGGAGACCGAACCGTGCATCCCGGGCTGGCATATATCTTGCTTAATTATGAGTGCCGCGGGTACAGCGCTGGACGTCTGCGACGTCCGCGGGCACCGGGGGACGCGGCGGCACCAGCGCAATGGATCCCGGCGGATCTCACAAAAAGGAGTTGGAAATGAAAAAGACGGTATTCGTAGCTCTGGCCTTGTTTGCGGTCTGCGTCTTCGCCGCCCTTCCCGGGAACGCGCAAATGATGCAGAAGAAGGAAGGCGGCACGATGATGAAGCCGATGATGATGACGAAACCGGCCGTGGAATTGGGCATGGCCATGCGCAAGCTCTGGGAGGACCACATCACCTACACCAGGAACTTCATCATCAGCTCGCTGGCGAACCTCGAGGATGCCGGGAAGATCGCCGAGCGTCTTCTCAAGAACCAGGACGATATCGGCGACGCGATCAAGCCGGTCTACGGGGCCGAAGCCGGCACGAAGCTTTCGGCGCTTCTCAGGGACCACATCCTGATCGCCGCCGACGTCGTCAAGGCCGCCATGGCAGGCAACGCGGCCGGGCTCGACGCCGCGAACAAGAAATGGTACGCCAACGCTGACGACATCGCCATGTTCCTGAGCGGGGCCAATCCCAACTGGACCCGCGCCTCGCTGAAGGACATGCTGGACAAGCACCTCGAATACACGACCCAGGAAGTCGTGTCGCGGCTCAAGAAGGACTGGGCGGCCGACATCGAAGCCTACGACAAAGGCCATGTCCATATGCTGATGTTCGCCGACATGCTGACCCACGGCATACTGAAGCAGTTCCCCGACAAGTTCAAGAACTGAGAGCGAACGGGCTTCGGGCCCGAGTCGGAGGAACGGGGTCTTACGGCGCTTTGGCGCCCGGCTTTGATCGGGGCGGGGCCTGCGCGGCGTACAGGGCGAGGCCGACGCCGGCGGTGGCTATCTTGCGGATCCTCCGGATGACGCCGAGGCTCAGCCCGAGGGCCGCCGGGAAGCCCAGGCTCTGGAGGACCAGGGCGTGGGCGCTCTCCGCGACCCCGAACTGGCCCGGCACGATGAAGAAGACCGTATTGATGATGGTCACGCCTATCGAGGTGAACAGGGCCTGGACGGCCGAGGCGTGGGCCCCGAGGACCCTGAGGATAACATAAACCTCGGCCACGCCGACGAGCCGGGCGGCGTAATGGAGCGCCACCGCGGCCGCCGTCCGGGCGCTCAGGCATCGATAGACGGCCCGCAGATTGTCATCGAGCATCCGGATGGAGCTTTCCCGCTTGGCGATGAACCTCCGGACCCGGGGGAAGACCTTCGCGATCCGGTTGAGCGGCCCGAGGAACCCCTTCATTTGGATGACGATGAAGAGGGCGATCCCGATCACGGTGGCCGCAAGACAGATGGCGGCGGCGGTGTTCAGCCCGCGCGGCAGGCGGAGCAGGACCAGGCTGAGGAGGAAGCCCGAGACCAGGAAAAGCGCCGAGGCGAAGCCTTCGGCCGTCTTGTCGACGAGGACGCTGGGGATGCCTTCCTCCAAGGGGACCTGCCGCTTGATGAGAAAAGGCCGGATCGCATCGCCGCCCAGGTTGGCCGTGGGGATGAGCGTGTTCAGGGAATCGCTGATGAGCTTGGCCCTGAAGAGCCGTCCGAGCGGGATGGGCCGGAAATGGGCGGCTTGGATGAGCGCCCAGGCCCAGGATTGAAGGAAGATCCAACCGAAGCCGAGGCCGACGATGACCAGGAACCAGGGCCCGAAATCGACGATATACCCGAGGACCGTGGCCGGTCCGACCTTCAGGATGAAGAAGACGAGAAGCGCCAGCCCGGCGACGCTCATCAGGGCGCGGGCCCAGCGATGGAATCGTCGGGGAGCCCGGGGAGCCGGCGGCGGACCGATGGGCCCCGTCCCGATGCCCTCTTGGGGATCGGCCATCAGCCGATCAGGCGCTCCCAACGCACGGCCCGCTTGAGGATCCGGTCGGCGACGACGGCGACCCCGAGTCCGGGACCCGCGGGGACGTCGATGTAGCCTCCGGGGCCGAGGACGACCGGCGGGTCGGCGATGTCCTCGTCGAAATAGTTGCTCGTCTCGGAAGTGTCGCCCGGGAGGTTGAAGCCCTCGGCCGTCTGAAGGTGGATGTTGACGGCACGGCCGATGCCCGTCTCGTCCATGCCGCCCGACCAGACGTCGATATCGCGGCCGGCGCAGAAGCGGGCGATCCGCATCGATTCCATGAGCCCGCCGACCCTTCCCTGCTTGATATTGATGATGCGGCAGGCGCCGAGGGCGACGGCCGTGGCCGCGTCGGCCAGGCTATGGATGGACTCGTCGAGGCAGATCGCGGTCCGGAGCTCCTTCTGGAGGAGCGAGTGCTGGTAGATGTCGCTGTAGGACAGCGGCTGTTCGATCATCATCAGATCGAATTCGTCGAGACGCTTCAGGTGGGCCGCGTCCGCGAGCGAGTAGTCACCGTTGGCGTCGACCATCAGCCGGAGCTTCGGGAAGCGCTCCCGGACGGCCCGGACCCATTCGATGTCCTGGCCCTTCTTGACCTTCATCTTGACCCGGTGATAGCCCTTGGCCACGGCCCTTTCGACCACGGCCAGGAGATCGTCCTTTGTCTCCTTGAGGCCGATGCTCAGGCCCGACATGACTCTCTTCGCGGGGAAACCCAGGAGCTCGTGGAGAGGAACGCATCTCTGAAGCGCGACGAGGACGAGCAGACCGTTCTCGATCGTCGCCTTGGCCATGCCGTGGCCCCTGACGTGCCCGAACCGCTCCATGAGCCCGCCGAGGGTCGTGGCCGGTCCGACGAGCGGCAGGAGGAAGTCCTTGATGATGTGGCGCGCGGTCGCTGTTCGTCTCATAGAAATAGAAGGGGTCGGGATCGGAGACGCACTCGCTCCAGGCGACGACGCCCCCCGACTCGAGGCGCATGAGCATCGCTTCCTTGTCCGTCCAGACGTGGACGCTCGTCCCGAACGGGGCGACGAAAGGCAGCTTGACCGTAACGAGATCGACGCGATCGAGAACGGGTACGGGGATGTCTTCCGGAAGCGCGGGGCGTGACGGGTCGTTCATCTTGCGGCTCTCCTTAGCGTCCGGAGGCGGGGGCGGCCAGCCGCATCCGGAAGAATTCGACCAGGCTCGTCAGATCGATCTCGTGCTCGCCGCGGTGGATGGCCAGCGCCGCGCCGCCGGGATTTCCGAGATCGGCGTAGATCGGGAGGATCTCCTTCAGGGCCTGCCGGGCCAGCGGCACGACGAACATGTGCGGCTCTTCGCCGAGGCCGTTCTGGCACTGGAGCGGCCGGGGGGCGATCAGGCCGAAGATGTCGGGGAAATCGACGAGCTCCCTCAGGCCGTCGAACTTCCAGCACATGCAGTGGTCGTACTCCATCTGGTCCATCATCGTCAGAAATCCGGAGCTGACGCAGGCCGCGATCCGCTCGTCCATGGCCGCGAGCCACATGGACATCTCTCCGCCGAGCGACAGGCCCGCGCAGCCGATCCTCGACCGGTCGACGCTCTTCATCGCGGCCAGATAGTCGACCGCGCGCATGAGATCGCGGAGCCGCTCGCCGAGGAGCGTCCGGGCGGGCTCATAAACCTCGTGCTGGCCGACGTCGACGGCGATGGTGACGTAGCCCATCCCCGCCAGCTCGGCCGCGAAGCCCTTGTAGACGCTCGACCGGTCGTGGACGATGAACCGCGAGCCACCGTGGCCGTGAATGGCGACGACCGCGGGGTAAGGCGGCGCGCCGGTCCGGGGGGTCGTGACGACCGCCTTGATCCGGCGGCCCGGCGTCGAAGCGAGCTCGACCTCCTCGAAAACGTAGCCGGGCTTCTCTTCGGAGGAAAGGGTCCGGGCCTCGAGCGGGACCTTCGCGGCCACCTGGTCGCTCATCGCCAGGAGGCGGAAGATCCGGGCGCGAAGGTCTTTCTGCCAGAGGACGGCCTCCCGGCGGGACCGCGGCGTGTATTTCATAGTCCGGAGCTTCGGCGCGGCCGGGTCCCGGTGGGCCTTGACCGTGAGCCGGAGCGTCTCGCCGGCCCCCACTTTTAGCGGGAACGCATAAAGGTCATGACCCTTGACGATCCGGGGGGCCTCCTCCCCTATCCTCACCTCGTAGTCCTCCGTCGCCTCGGCCGTGAACCATTCGGGGAACTGGTTGATGCGCGGATAGTCGAAGGGCAGATACATCCGGACGCGGTGCCGCGGCCGGTCGAAACGGAGGTTCCCCGACCAGGGCCAATCGCCCGCCAGGACGACCTGAACGGTCCCGTCGGGAAGCCGCGCCGCCCCGAGCCGCAGATCGTCGCGCCACGGGGAGGCGGCGATGCCCTGGGTCTTGGCGAGCGCCCACATGAGCGCCGTTCGGGCCGAGTTGCCGTCGCCGTGCCAGCCCTCGATGATGCCGTCGGGCCGCTGCTTGCCGAAGATGAACTCCATCGACCGGTCGACCCATCCCGCGGCGGCGTCCGACGGGATGCGGTTGAGGAGGTTGATGGCGCTTTCGACGGCATCGGCATAGCCGTCAGCGCTGCCGCTTTCCCAGTCATAGCCCTCGTACTTCGGGATGTTGGCCAGCGCCCGGGCCGCGGCCTCGCGGTAGCGCGGCTCGTTGTCGAGAGCGGCGACGGTGAGATAGGCGTTATAAACGTAGCCCCACGTGTCAGCAAGTCCCTTGTTCTGGACCTCCCCGGTCCGGGGATCCACGGCGTTATAGAAGAGCCCGTCCGGGTTGGCGCCTATCTCCAGGATGCGGTCCAGGATGGCCCGCATCCGGGGACGATAGCGCTTCCACCGCTCCGGGTCCTCGCGGCTGGCGAGAACGCAGGCTTCGGCGAGGCCGCCGATGATCTCCGAGCCGTGGTCGCGGAGCCGGATGCTGTCCGCGGCCAGCAGGTCCTTATCGAGAAGGTAGGCGTCGGTCAGCCGGAAAGCCCAGGTCCTGAAGTCCTCGTCTCCGGTCGCCCAGGCCAGCCGGCAGGTCGCCTGGAGAAGGTCCCCGACGACCTCGACATTCGAGGACGGGATCGGGCCGGACGGCGTCTCGACGGAAGCCAGCTTGAAGACGTCCCGGACGAGGCCCTGCATCCGGTCGAGCCAGGGTGACGGGCCGAGCCACTCCGAGACGGGCATCAGCCCGTCCTTGGCGTACTCGGCGGCGCCGAAGATGATCTCCGCCGGGTCCGGCTTTTCCGGTCCGGAAGCCCTGCGTAGCGAACAGGAGATCGTCGGGCAACGACTCCAGGCGGCGGGTCAGCTTGTCCTCGCGAGCCAGCATGGTCCGGGCGGTCTCCTTGAGATAAGGATCGTCGAGGACGTGGGCCGTGAGGACGATGAAAGGATAATTGTCGGCGGCGGCGTCCCTGGCGTTCCAGTAAGCATCGCCCGTCAGGTTCCGCGGGATGAGCCCCGAGCGGGGATCGGCATGGACCAGCCAGCCCTGGGCAAAACGCCGGCAGAACATGACCGCACGCCGGCTGGCTGCGGCGTTCTTCTCGGCCAAGGCCCAAGGCTCGTCGGGGGCCGCGGCGGCCGGAACGATCAGGGACGAGGCCAGGATCAATAGGAGGGACAGCGCTCTTTTCCTCATCGGGACCCTCTCCGCGCGATCGGACATGAAGAGTGACCGCAACATAACACCGGGCCAAGCGACTGTCAACGCCGCGCGGAGTCCGTCTCGTCCTTGAAAGCCCCGGCCATCGAAACTATAATCCGGTTCGCGGTGCGGAGGCCCTCGTCGGGCCGCGGCAGCGAACCCGCTGAAGGGCTCGAGGACAGGGATTGAACAGAAGAGCAGCGCAGAGAGCTTGGTCGCTCCTTCCGCTGGTCCTTCTTCTCGCGGCTTGCGCGGCGCATGCGGGCCGGGGCGTCGCCAGCCCGCACGCCGTCTTCTCGCCGCGCTTGGGGGTATGCACATCAGCCGGCAACGCCGCGATCTTGAGGGCCGGCGGCTGCGATTACGTCGAAGAGTCCGTCCAGGGCTTTCTCGTCCCCGATAAGCCCGAAGCCGAGTTCCTGGAAAAGTTGAGGGGCCTCAGAGGCGCGGCGCTTCCCGTCTCCGCCTGCAACAGCTTCCTGCCTGCATCCCTCAAGTCCGTCGGCCCGGAACCCCGGCACGACGAGATCGTCGCCTACGCCGAGACCGCTTTCCGGCGGGGCCGGGAGGCCGGCATCAGAACCATCGTCTTTGGCAGCTCGGGCTCGCGCTCGATCCCGGACGGTTTCGATCGGACGGAAGCCCGCCGCCAGTTCATCCGGCTTCTCCGGCGCTTGGGACCTGTCGCCCGAAAGTACGGTGCGGTCATCGTCCTCGAACCGCTCCAGCGGAGCGAGTGCAATTTCATCAACACGGTCGCGGAAGGCGCGGCCATCGTCCAAGAGGCCGGTCATCCCAACGTCCGCCTCCTGGCCGATATCTTCCACATGTTGCGCGAGAACGAAGGGCCCGGATCCCTCGTCGCCGCCGGCCCTCTCCTCCGGCATGTCCATATCGCCGAGAAGGACGGCCGCACCGCTCCCGGCGTCGCCGGCGACGACTTCACTCCCTATTTGCGGGCGCTCAAACGCGCGAACTATGCCGGGGCCATCTCCCTGGAAGGCCGCTGGAACGATCTGGCCGCCGAGATCGCCCCCGCGATCGAAGCGCTGAAGCGCCAGATCGCAGCGGTCAATGCCCAGGGCCCCGGTCAATAACAAGGAGGTTTCACATGGCCGACAGAAGACGCATCTCCCGACGGAGCTTTCTCCAGAGCGGCGGCCGGATGGCCGCCGGCGCCCTGGTCCTCGGGGCCATTCCCTCCCGAGAAGACTCTCTGGCGGCGCACCGGACCGCCACCACGGTCCTCGGCGCCAACGACCGCATCAACCTGGCCATCATCGGGGTCCACGGCCGGGGCCTTAACCATATCGACGGCTTCGGCGCGCTGCCGAACGTGAGGATCGCCGCGCTCTGCGACGTCGATCTGAACGTCCTCGGCGAGCGGGCCGCTTATGTGGAGAAGACGTTCGGCTATAAGCCGGCGACGTATCAGCACCAGCAGAAGCTCCTGGAAAGCCGCGACATCGACGCCGTGACGATCGCGACGCCAAATCACTGGCATGCCCTGGGGACGATCTGGGCCTGCCAGGCGGGCAAGCACGTCTTTGTCGAGAAGCCCAGCTGCCACAACGTCCGCGAAGGACGTCGCATGGTCGAAGCCGCGCGGCGCTACGGCCGCATGGTCTCGGTCGGGTATCATAACCGCTCCATCCGCGGGGTGCGCCAGGCCATGGCCTTCCTCCACGGAGGAGGCATCGGGGAGGTCTATATGGCCCGCGGCGTGTGCTATAAAGCCCGCGATCCCATCGGCCTCGTCCCCGACGGCATCGGAGCGGGTCCGGAGTATGCGTACTTCGTCTGGAACCAGCCCGGCCCGAACTACGACCGCGCCTACATGGATCGGGTCGATTACGACGCCTGGCTCGGCCCGGCCCCCAAGCGCCCGTTCAACTATAACCGGTTCCATTACAATTGGCATTGGCACTGGGATTACGGCGGCGGCGACATCGGCAACCAGGGGCCTCACCAATGGGATATCGCCCGCTGGGGTCTCGGCGAGGAGACGCATCCGGGAAAGATCAGCTCCAGCGGAGGCCTGTACGGCGGGAGGTCGGCCCAGGAGACGCCCAACACCCAAGCGGCCGAAGTGGTCTATCCCGACGGACGGATGATCGAGTTCGAGGTCCGGGGCCTCGCGACCAACGCCGAAGACGGCATCATGATCGGCAATCTCTTCTACGGGGCGAAGGGCTGGCTCCACCTCGACGGAGACGAGTGGCAGTCCTATCTCGGCCGCAAGAACGAGCCGGGACCGGGCTCCAAGACCGCCGGCGAGAACGATTTTCCCGATCCCCTCGACTCAGCCGCCGATGGCGGCCACTACGCCAACTTCATTCGCGCCCTCAAGGCGAACGATCCGGGGATGCTGACCTGTCCCATCGAGGCCGGCTATATGTCTTCCGCCCTGCCGGCCTTGGCGAACATCTCCTACCGTCTCGACCGCAAATTGTCCTTCGATCCCGGCCAGGAAGGATTCGTCGGCGATAAACAAGCGGACAGGATGCTCAGACGCGATTACCGGAGACCGTATCTCCTGCCCTAGTTGGCGTGACCCGGGGAAGGAAGTATCAAGCCCGGAAGAGCGGCGGAACGCCGCGGGCCTTCAGCAGCAAGTCCTCGCGCTCTTTCGGCCCCAGGGGGCGGAACCGGCCTGCGAAATCGAGCGCCATGCGGAAGAGCTTGTCCTCCCCTGGAGGAATGGCCGCGGTCACGTCCTCGCTCAGGGTGAAGCGGACCGCCTTCTCGGCCAGCTCCGGGTCGTCGACCGGCTTGTACCAGCACTTGGGCCAGGAGGAGCGGTGCGCTCCTTCGGGCCAGGAGGTATGCGCCAGCGCCTTCAGGGCCAAGCGCGCGATGCCTTTCTTTTTGGCGTGCTCCAGGATCTGGGGGCCGAAATTCCCTTCCTGGAAGAGGACAAAATTCACAGGGAACATGACCGAGTCAAGCGTAAAGCGGTCCATCAGGGAGATCGCCGCTTCGGCGTTGTGGGCGGACGCGCCGAGGAAACGGACCTTACCCTCCTTGCGGGCCTTCAGGAACTCGTCCGCGGCGCCGCCCGGCGCGACGATCTTGTCCGCATCGTCGAGACTCGAGACCGCGTGGAATTGGTAGAGATCGAAGTGGTCGGTCTTGAGCCGCCCGAGGCTTTGCTCGAGCTCCTTGCGCGCGCCGGCGGCGTCCCGGGCCATGGTCTTGCAGGCCAGGAACGACCGTTTGCGGAACGGCACCAGGGCCGGCCCCAATTTCCGTTCCGCCTCGCCGTCGTAGTAGCTGGGGGCGACGTCGTAGTAATTGACGCCGCGGTCGAAGGCCTCGGCCACAGTCCTGTCGGCGTCCTTCTGCTCCATGCCGACGATGACGATGCCGCCGAAGCCGATGACGCTCAGCTTCACCCCGTCCTTGTATTCCCGCTTGGCAAGACCTTCGGCCCGCGCCTCGGACGTCGCGAGAACGCCCGCCGCCGCGGCCGCCGTGAATTGCATGAACGTCCTTCGCTTCATGATGCCCCTCCCTTTTCAATTTATCACTCCCAGGGCAGCATGTCCAAGCCGGAGCCGATCGGGACGGGCCCCGGCTGTTGGATTTCCGGCCGTGAAACTGGTATTTATAGAGAAAGGGGTGATCGCGGATGGCCAAAAAACCGAACGACCTGATGCGGATCGAAAAAGACTCTCTGGGCCGCAAGTCCGTGCCCGCGGCGGCCTATTACGGCATCGAAACGCAGCGCGCCGTCGAGAGCTTCCCCATCAGCGGCCTTCGGGCCCCCGGCGTCCTCGTCGAGGCCTGCGCCCGGATCAAGAAGGCCGCGGCCCTGGCGAACGCCCGCCTCGGGCTCCTCGACCGCCGGACGGCCGCCGCGATCGCCAAGGCGTGCGATGAGGTCGCGGCGGGGAGGCTCGAGGACGAGTTCGTCGTCGACGTTTTTCAGATGGGCGCGGGGACGTCTTTTCACATGAACGTGAACGAGGTCGTGGCCAACCGGGCCGAAGAGCTCCTTGGCGGCCGGAGGGGCGAGTATCGCCTCGTCCGCCCGCACGACGACGTCAACATGGCCCAGAGCACGAACGACGTCTACCCGACGGCCATGCGCCTCGCTTCGCTGTCTCTTCTCCGCGACCGGCTCGTCCCCGCCCTCATCGCCCTCGAGGTCGCGCTCGGCCGGAAGGCCCGGGCTTTCGATCGCGTCCTCAAGTCCGGGCGCACGCATTTGCAGGACGCCGTGCCGATCCGCCTTGGCCAGGAGTTCGCGGCTTACAGGGGGGCCGTTGTCAAAGCGCGGGCGTCCATCGCCTTCGCCGCGCGCTCGCTCCATGAATTGGGCATCGGGGGCAGCGCGGTCGGCACGGGGCTCAACACGGACCCGCGCTTCGCCGGCCTCGTCGTCAAGAGCCTGGCCGCCGAAACCGGGCTCCCGCTCAAGCCGGCCGCCGACCCGATCGAAGCCATGCAGAGCCTGCGTCCCTTCGCCGATCTTTCCGGTTCTCTTCGCAATCTGGCCCTGGAACTCAACAGGATCGCCAACGACCTCCGGCTCCTGGCCTCGGGCCCCCGCACCGGCCTATCGGAGATCTCCCTCCCTCCGGTCGCGCCGGGCTCCTCGATCATGCCGGGCAAGGTCAATCCCAGCATGCTCGAGATGCTCAACCAGGTTTGTTATCAAGCGGTGGGCTGCGACTCCGCCGTGAGCGCCGCCGTCCAGGCCGGCCAGCTCGAGCTCAACGTGATGATGCCGGTCGTCTCGTTCAACCTGTTCTTCATGATCGTGATCCTGGCCAACGCGGTCCGCGAAACGGCTGCCCGCGCGATCGACGGGGCCACGGCGAACGCGGAGCGTTGCCGCGCTTTCGCCGAGGCCAGCCCGGGCCTGGCCACGGCCCTCTCCCCGATCATCGGCTATGCCGCGGCGGCCGAGGTGGCAGGGGAATCGCTGCGAACGGGGAAGTCCGTCGTCGACGTCGTCAGGGCGCGTGGACTTCTCGACGAGGCGGCTTTGGCCCGCGTCCTCGATCCCCTGGCCATGACCCGGCCGGGAATCCCGGCCCCGCTCCGGCGACCGGGGACGAAGCGGCGCGGCCGCGCGGCACGCTCTTCCCGAACCGGCGGCTGACATGGGCGGCACGAGCCAGGTCGTGCTCCACGAGCACGACGCCGTGATCGTCGGCGCCGGAGGGGCCGGCCTGTACGCCGCCCTGAGGGCGAGCCATCGTGTCCGGACGGCCGTCCTGTCGAAGGTCCATCCGCTCCGCTCCCACACGGGAGCGGCCCAGGGCGGGATCGGCGCCGCCTTGGGCAACGTCGAGGAGGACCGGCCCGACTGGCACGCCTACGACACGGTCAAGGGCGGCGATTATCTCGTTGACCAGAGCGCGGCGCTCGTCCTGGCCGAAGAGGCGGTCCAGGCCGTCATCGACCTCGAGCACCGCGGCCTGCCCTTCAACCGCACGCCCGACGGCCGGATCGACCAGCGGCGATTCGGCGGCCACACGCGGAACTTCGGCGAGGCGGCTGTCCGCCGCTCGTGCTATGCCGGCGACCGGACCGGCCACATGATCCTCCAGACGCTCTACCAACAGTGTGTCAAGAACGAAGTCGCCTTCTTCGACGAGTTTCATGTGCTCGACGTCGTCCTCGACGGCCGGACCTCCTCCGGCGTCGTCGCCGTCGACCTGGCCACGGGTGAGATCCATCTTTTCCGGGCCAAGGCGGTCCTCATAGCGACGGGCGGGTTCGGCCGGATGTACCGGGTCACGTCCAACGCCTACGCCAGCACCGGCGACGGGCCGGCGGTCCTCGCCCGCCGCGGCGTCCCCCTCGAAGACATGGAATTCTTCCAGTTCCACCCCACGGGGCTTCGCGGCCTCGGCATTCTCATCACCGAAGCCGTCCGCGGCGAGGGCGGCGTCCTGAGGAACAGGGACGGCGAGCGATTCATGGAGCGCTACTCGCCCAAGCTTCTCGACCTGGCCCCCCGCGACATCGTGTCGAGGGCCATCGTCACGGAGATCCGGGAGGGCCGGGGGTTCGCAGGCGACGGGTCGGCCGGGGATTATATCGTTCTCGACGCCACCGCGCTGGGAAAGGCGACGCTCGAAGCCAAGCTCCCCGACATCACCGGGTTCTGCCGGACGTACCTCGGCATCGACCCGGCGGAGACGCCCATCCCCGTGCTCCCGACCGCCCACTATGCCATGGGCGGCATCCCGACGGACGATCGCGGCCGGGTCTCGTCCTCGACCTCCGGCGAGCCCTATCAGGGCCTCTACGCCGCGGGGGAATGCGCCTGCGTTTCCGTCCACGGCGCCAACCGGCTCGGCACCAACAGCCTCGTGGACCTGGTCGTGTTCGGCCGGCGGGCCGGCGATCACATGGCCGAGTTCGCGGCCGGCTCGGAAGGAGCGCGGCGGGAAGCGGAGGGCCTCGAGCTCGCCCGGATGTGGCGGGCGCGCTGGGAACCGAGGCCCGCCGTGCCCGGCCCGACGGCCCAAGACATCCGCCGGCGCATGGAAGCGCTCATGACGGATGGCGTGGGGATCTACCGCAGCGGGCCGGGCTTGGCCGGGGCGGTCGAGGGATTGAAGGAGCTCCGTCAAGAATGGCGAGGCCTGCGGCCGAGCGATCCCGCCCGGGCCTTCAACTTCGAGAGGCTCGACATCCTCGAGCTCGGCAACCTCCTCGACCTGGCCTATGTGACCGCCGCCTCGGCCCTCGGCCGCACCGAAAGCCGCGGTTCCCATTCTCGCGAGGATCATCCCGAGCGGGACGACGCGGGCTGGCTCCGCCACACGCTGGCCCGGCTCGAAGACGAACGCGTCTCCCTCGCCTATCGCCCGGTCGATGTGACCCGCTGGACTCCCGCGCCGAGGACGTACTGAGATGAGGCTCGTCCTCGACATCCTCCGCTTTCAGCCGGAGAGCGCCGGCGGCTCCCGCGTTCAAAGATTCGAGGCCGAGGCGGGACCGGGCGACCGGCTCCTCGACGTTCTGGTCACGATCCAGCGCCGGATCGACCCGACGCTCGCTTTCAGGAAGAGCTGCGGTCATGGGGTCTGCGGCTCCGATGCCATGCTCATAAACGGACGTGAGCGCCTCGCCTGCAAAACGCTCGTCAGGGAGGTCGCGGCCGAAAGCGGGCCGGCTGTGACCGTTGCGCCTTTGAGGAACCTCGAGACCGTCCGTGACCTCATCGTAGCCGAGGAGCCGTTCTTCGAGCGCTACAGGGCGGCAAAACCCTACCTCATCGCCCCGGACGCCGGGCCCGAAGGGCGGGAGCGCTCGCAGACCCCGGAAGAGCGCGGCGCGTTTGACGATGCGACGAACTGCATTCTCTGCGCGGCCTGCTTTTCGGCCTGCCCGGTCGTCCGGGAGGTCAACCCCCGGTTCATCGGCCCCGCGGCCATCGTCCAGGCCAGCCGGTTCCTCGAGGACAGCCGTGACCGGGGGCTGGGAGAAAGGCTGGCCGCGCTCGACCATCCTGACGGCGTCTGGCCGTGCGAGAACAGGTTCGAGTGCACCCGTGTCTGTCCGCGCGGCATCAAGGTCACGAAGCTCATCAATCTGACCAAGCGGGACATCACCCTGTTCAAGGGAGCGAAGCCGGAGGGCCTGTGAGCCCGGCTTTCCGCGGGCCGGGCCCTGATGCTCGCAGCCGGACGGCGGCCGGTCTTACTTCCTCGGGAAGATCGTCACCCCGGAAGGATCGACCTGCTTGAGCGCCTTGACCACGCCATTCTCGACCGTGAACTCGAAGATCACGTCCGAGAAGTCCTTGTCGCGGAATTTGAGCCCCTTGTAGGGGACGAGCTTCTGGTCGGCCTGGCCCGCGAATCTCAGGTAGAGGCCGCCGTCCTCCTTGAGCACCACCTCGAACTTGATCCCGGTCGGCGTCTCATAGGTCCCCGCCAGCTTCCGGAGAAGGTCCGGCGCGGGCGTATCGGGCTTGCGGACAAAAACGGCCTCGGCCTCGTCGAGCGAAGTGACCACCTTATCGATGTCGCCTTGGGGATTCGTCTGGAAATTGAGCGACGTCTTGCCGAATTGCTCGTCGTCGGGCGTGTCGAAGCGGTCATAATGGACATGGGCGAGCGGCAGGACGATCTTATGGAAATCGAACCGGAGCCCGCCGTCGTTGAGGTCGATCTTGATGACCCCGTAGGCCGGGTGCTCGTATGCGCCGGCGAAATCGGCCAGCGCATGCGAGGGCTTCGTGCCCGGGACGCGGTCGGCGCCGGCCCTCCCCCGGGCTTCGGTGCCCGCCGCCTTGCCCTTCAGCCGCATCTCGAGCTGGCGCGCGCTCCAGGGGGTCTGGTCCATGCCGAGCAGGCGTTCGTAGACGTTGTAGCTGACGATGTTGTACAGCCCGGCGCAATGGTCCCCGATGACGAAGACGATGACGCCGATCCCTTCCTTGGGCATCATGGAAACCTGGGAATGGAATCCGGGCAGATCGCCGCCGTGGTAGGCCAGAAGGCGGCCCCGATAGGAGGCCGTCCAGCGGCCCATCCCGTAGGCGGAGTTGAGGATCTCCCAGAAGCCGCGCGTTTCGGCGGCCGTATTCGGCAACGCGATGGCCGGAGCCAGAGTGGCCTTCAGCACGTCGGCCGGGATGACCTGTCGGCCTTCATACTTTCCTTCGTTCATGAGGGCCATGAGCCAGTGGGACATGTCCTCGATGTTGGAGACGATCGCCCCGCATGGGGCGACCCCGCCGATGTCCTCGTAATACGGGATCCGGTAGAGCTCGAAAGAATCCCGCTTCTCCGTGAAGGGGACGCCGGGTTCGGGCTGCTTGAGCATGTCCGCGATGGAGAACGACGTGCTCGTCATCTTCAGGGGCCCGAAGAGGCGCTGCCGCAGGAATTCCTCCCAGGTCTTGCCGGACTGCAGCTCGATCACATAGCCGGCCGCGGCGTACATGAGGTTGTTGTAGAGGAACGTCTGTCTGAGGGGCGCGGAGGGCTCCAGGTATTTGAGGCGCTCGAACAGCTCGAGCCGCGAGAAATCGGACTTGAACCAGATCGAATCGTGGCGGGTGACCCCGGTCCTGTGGGCCAACATATCCCGGAGCGTGATGGTGGAGTTGAGCTGGTCGTTGTAGAAATCGATCGTCGGGACCGACTGGCGGACGGGCTTGTCCCAGGTCAGCTTCCCTTCGTCCACGAGCAGTCCGGCCGCCACGGCGGTGAAGAGCTTCGTATTGGAAGCGATCTGATGAAGCGTCTTGGGGGTATAAGGGAGCTTCTTCTCATAGTCGCGATAGCCGTAGCCCTTGGCGAAAGCGAGCCGGCCGCCGACGACGATGCCGACGCCGATCCCCGGCGCGTTCCAGTCCTTGAGGATCCTGGCCATATAGGCATCGAATCCCTGGAGCTTCTTGGCCAGCTCCTTGTCCTGGTCTTGGGCGACGAGCGCCGGGATCGAGGCGCTGATGAGCGAGACCGTGAGGAACAGGGCCAGCAAGGAAAGCGGCCGGACCCGGATGCGAATGCGTTTCATGGGGACTCCTTTCTCAGAGCATGGCGCGAAGCCCCGCTATTATGAAGGAAGACGGGAGGCAAGGCAATAACGCCGCGGGCAGGTGCCCGCCCACCGGCCCACATGGACCGCACAGGCCGTGAAGGGGCCGGGACCCTTGACTTCGGCCGCAGAGCTCCCCATAATCGGGACGCGCTGGAGAATGGCGATGAGGGGCGGACAACGGCGGGCGTATGCGAGCAGGGCGGGCGCAGGCCCGTTGACCCGGCGGGAAGCCATCCGCTTGGGGCTCGCTGGGGGCGCACTCGCATTTCTCTCCCCATCTTGCCAGGAGAAGTCGAAAACGCCAGAGCCTCCCGAGCCGCCCGCAACTGAGCCTGTCTACGAGTTGAAGCCAGGAACCTCGCTCTACGACGATTTCGACGGGCACGGGAATTTTCAAACTTATGATGCCCGTGACCTGGCCGTGGCGGGCGCGCTTTATTCGAAGATCTGGGTCCACGACAGCGGGGCCCGTGTCATCGACGCCTCCCAGGCCAGCCTGCCCCCGCTCCTGCGGGCGAACGGCGACCGTGCCGGGTCCGCGCCAAGCCTCTCCCCGGCCCCGAACAACGTCGTCGAGATCAGCTGCATCGACGTGGTCACGGAGTTGATCTGGATGGGAAGTCCCCGGGAGATCACTTTCGCCGATTTCGGCTCTCTCGGCGCGGATGTGATGCTTTCCTCCCGCTCCACGGCCCCTCACACGAGCGCAAGCTTGAACTTCCATACGACCATCCCCGAGCAGCCGCCCGGCCGGAGCTGGTACGTCGCGCTCGGGATCTTCAAGAACGCGGAGGAGCCCGGCGGCGCTTTCGTCCTCGGGCAATACCTCAACCTCAACCTGGGCATCATCCAGAACGATTATCTCGGACCCGCGGTCCTCGATGAGTGGCGCTCCCTCCGGCTCGACATCGTCACGAAGGCCGGCGATCCCGGCCTCGGCGACCAGGACATCCGGCTCGATTATTATCTCGACGGGACGCTCCGGGCTTCCCGCATCCCCGAGGACAGCGCCATCCTCATCGACCCTTCCCGGACCGGACTCGGTCCCCATCGCAGCCTTGTCGTCAACCGTGACGGCTACACGGGCGAGGCGGTCGGATGTTTCGACAACGTGCGGGCCGTGTACCGGAACCGTATCGCCTGACCGGCTATTTCCGCCCCATTTCGGCGACGCGGAATCTCACGATCTTCTTCACCAGGCCATACGGGATCGGCTTGCCGAGGGGGAATTGGATCGTCCCCTTGGACTGCTTGTACGGGGCCAGCTCCTTCTTGAAGACCGGGATCGGCGAGGACGTCGGAAAGAAGCTGATGTGGTCCTTGAACGCCGCGAAATGGACCAGATTGCCGTTGAGCCTGAACGTGGGGATCCCGTAGGCGATCGCCTCCTCGGCCCCGGGGGCTGAGTCCTTGATGACGCGCCGGAGCTTTTCCAGGATCTCCCGGACTTCTTCGGGGAACGCGGCGATGTACTCGTCGATCGTCTTGAATTTCGGGGGAGCTGGCTTCATTACACACCTCTCTATTTGATCTATTTTACAGCGGTCCGGCTAATCTCAAAACGGCAGGGAGCGACGGGCTAGGAGGCCGCCGCGATCACCGCCACCTTGACCGCCTCGACCGTGCGGGCGACAGCGCTGCCGATGGGTTGACTTGCGGTGATCTCCTTGGCGCGTCGTTTGGCTTCCCGGCGCTCCCCCTTGTCGAAGATTACCCCGGTCAGATCGCAGGCGTGGACAAGGCTGATCAGGGCGGCCGTGCGCGCCTCGGGCGGGGTGATCCCGAGGATCCCGGAGCGGACCCGGCCCCGGACCCCGTATTCCGGCCTGGGATCGATCTCGGGGTAGCGAGGCGAGGGGAAGATCCAGAGCAGCCGGTGCTCCTCCTCTCTGAGGACCCCCTTTTGGACCAGGCGGGCCAGGAGGTCCTTCTTGATCTTCCCGCCCGACCGGCCGAGCCGGCCGACCCAATGTTTGAGATCGCGTGTCCGCTTCGATGAGCGGATCGTCCCGAGGATCCCGTCGAGCAGCTCGTCCCGCTCGGAGCCGCTCGCCGCCGCGATGAGCTCCTTTCCCTCGATGCGAAGAAGGCCGGCCTCGACGAGCTCGATGAGCAGCGCGCCGGCGAGGCCGTAGGGAAGCCCCATCGACGCCGCCATCAGCACCGTTCCCTTCTTATCGTTCAGTGCCAGCAGGAGCAGCTCCTCGGCCAGGTTCAGTGTCCTATCCATCATGTTCCTCCTGTCCCGTCTTCCGGTCCTTCCTCCGACCCGGAAAGTCTAGCACGCACCGGTCCCGTTGTCACCAGAGCCGGCCGTCCTGAGCTTCGGACTTCGGCCGGGATCATCGAGCGGTTCGGGTCCGATAAGGCCGGATCTTTTCCGGTCCCGCGCGAAAAGTCCGTCGTTCCCCTATGGCCTCGACCTTTCGCCCCCCTGGATCGCCCTTGGCACAGGGCTTGCACATCAGACCGGCGAGTGTCGGAAACAAAATGGAGGAAGACATGGCACGATACGGCAAAACGGCTCAAAATAAGGTCGGGGAGGTCCTCAAGGAGTTCAAAGAGGGGAAGCTGAAGAGCGGCCGGAGCGGCAAGAAGGTCACCAGCCGAAAACAGGCCGTCGCGATCGGCCTTTCGGAAGCCCGGAAGAAGGGCGCCAAGGTCCCTCCCCCTCCCAGCAAATAGTCCGGCTTCAGGCCTTGCCCTCGAGGAAGCTCAGGTGAGCACACCGACGAGCGTCACCCTGTCGAGGTTCTCCGGCCCGTGGGGGGCCAGGTCGAGCTCCGCCGTGAGGTCCGCGCCAGGCTGGTGAGCGCCCTGGTGGTCTCCGCCTTGCCAGAGCGGGCTGTCCGTGACGTCATACACCTTGCCTTTGACCGCCACGTAGGCGCGATTTCCATTCTTCCCGTTGTACCTGGCGAGCTCCGCATGAGTGAATGTCTTTTCTTCGCTCAAAAAAGCCTCCCGGCGTTCTGGAGATTCGCGGGATCGACCCGGATGATCCGGTCATCGTTCGATGAGGGATTCCCCCGACCGTCCCGGTTGCTGGTCGTGATATAGAGCCGGCTGTCCGGCCCCGCCACGACATCGCGAACCCGGCCGAATTGCCCTTTGAAATGCTCTTTCACTTCGGTCACGATGCCCCCCTGGATGACCGCTTCATAAAGCGCCTGGCCCGCCAGGCCGCCGAAGAAGAGAGAGCCGTTGAGGAAGGCGGCGCCGGACGGCGCCCAGGTCGTCGAGCCGGAATGCCTCAGCGGCGTCTCCATTCCGGGGAGCGTCTCGTCGCCCCGGATCTCGGGCCAGCCATAATTCTTCCCGGCCTCGATCCTGTTGATCTCGTCCGCCGCGGAGCTGCCGTGTTCGGTCGCATAGAGGGCCCCGTTCGGACCCCATGCCAGGCCCTCGACATTCCGGTGTCCGTAAGAGTAGACCTCGCTTCCGAAAGGATTGCCGGGCACGGGCTGTCCGGCATCAGTCACGCGCAATATCTTCCCGGCCAGGCTGCCCGTATCCTGGGAACGGGAGGACACCCCCGCGTCCCCCGTCCCGATATAAAGGAATCCGTCGGGCCCGAACTTGATCCGGCCTCCGTCATGGTTTGACGCTCCGGGGATCCCGCCGAGGACGACCTCTTCGCCGGTCAGCCGGCCTCCTGAATAGGTCATTCGCACGACCCGGTTCAGCGTTTGTCCGGTGGCACTGTAGGAGTAATAGAGATAGACGAGATTATTCGAGGAAAAGGCAGGGTGCAGCGTGATCCCGAGCAGGCCCCCTTCCCCCGCTTCGACGGCGGCGCTGATGGTCGCGACAGGCTCTGTTTGCAGCTGCCCTCCGGCGGTGATCAACCTCACGGTCCCCTTTCGCTCGGTCACGAGGATCCCGCCGTCCGGGAGAAAGGCGAGCCCCCAGGGAGTATCGAGGCCTCCGGCGATGACGACGGCGGGGCCCGAATTGCCGTCGGGCCCGGGGTTCGCGGAACAGGTCGCGGTCATCAAGGCCATCGCGATGACGAACGATACCGGGAGGGATCTGGTCATAGCAGCCTCCTGCCCTCCTGAGATGCAAGATACGGGCCATGCCCGGCACCGGGCCGGAGGGCCTCTTTTTAGGCCATACCCATCGCCGCCGCGAGAGGGAAACCGAGATTCGTGAGAAGGGCTTCTTTAACTATCCCCTTCAGGGAATAGTCCTGCGGGACAGTCGATTTTCTTGCCCGGCAAAGCGGTGCCTTGCCAAATGACGCCGGCTGAACTAACCTGGAGGCCGGAATCCGGAGTAAAAAATGATCCTGGCCAAACCCGAGATCCTCAGGCAGATCCGGGACGGCCGGATAAAGATCGAGCCCTATGACGAAAGCGCCATCGGTCCCGCCTCGATCGACCTGACGTTGGACGACAAGCTGCGCGTCTTCAACACCGACCAGCACATCACCCGCGCGGACATCGACTACCGGACGCTGGCCGAGCTCAGGGACATCGCCGACGGCTATCTCCTCGAACCGGGCGAGCTGGTGCTGGGGATCACCAAGGAGAGGATCACCCTCCCCGGGGACATCTGCGGCTGGCTGAACTCGCGCTCGAGGTTCGCCCGCATCGGCCTCATGAGCCACATCGCGGCCCCGTTCCTGGCCCCGGGGATCTCGAACAGGCAGATCCTGGAGATCTTCAACGCCGGCCGGAACAAGATCAAGCTGATGCCGGGAATGAGGATCTGTCACCTCGTCCTCCAGGAATGCAGGGGCTCCGCGACCTACGACGGGGCCTGGAAAGACCAGGAGCTGTAGCGCGCGGCTGGGCCGACCGGTCCAAGAAAAAGGAGAGTATCATGCGAAAGGCCGTCTTCGCCTTGGTGGCATTCGTCGTGTTCGCCGCCGCCGCAGAGACCGCGGAGATCCATGTCGCGGTGAACGGCAAGGACGCCAATCCCGGGACGCCGGCCGCGCCTCTGCGTACGATCCAGCGGGCCGCCGAGTTGGCCCGGCCGGGCGACGTTGTCACGGTGCATGCGGGCGTCTATCGGGAGCGGATCTCTCCCCCGCGCGGCGGCGAGTCCGACGCCAAGCGTATCACCTATCAGGCCGCCCCGGGCGAGAAAGTCGAGATCAAAGGGTCGGAAGTCGTCAAGGACTGGGTCATGGTCGAGCCCGGGCTCTGGAAGGTGACCGTGCCGAATTCCCTTTTCGGCGCCTTCAATCCCTTTAGCGACCTCATCCGCGGCGACTGGTTCGAGCCCAAGGGCCGCGAGCACCACACGGGCGCCGTCTATCTCGACGGGGAATGGCTGGCCGAGGCGGCCAAGCTCGAGGACCTGATGAAGCCGGGCGGGCCGGATCCGCTGTGGTTCGCCAAGGTGGACAAGGACAGGACGACGATCTGGGCCGAATTCAAGGACGCCGACCCGAACGGGCGCCTGACCGAGATCAACGTCCGTGAGACCCTTTTCTACCCCGAGAAGACAGGGGTCGATTACATCACCGTACGGGGCTTCGTCATGCGCCACGCCGCGACGAACTGGGCCCCGCCGACGGCCGAGCAGGTCGGCCTCATCGGCACGAATTGGAGCAAGGGCTGGATCATCGAGAAGAACACCATCAGCCATTCCGTCTGCTCGGGGATCGCTCTCGGCAAGCACGGCGACGAGTTCGACAACACCTCCAAAGACACGGCCGAGGGTTACGTCAAGACGATCGAGCGGGCCCTCGCCCGGGGCTGGAGCAAGGACCGTATCGGGGGCCACATCGTCCGCGACAACACCATCTCTCATTGCGAGCAGACCGGGATCGTGGGCAGCATGGGCGCGGCGTTCAGCACGATCACCGGCAACACCATTCACGACATCCACGTCCGGCAGCTGTTCACCGGCGCGGAGATGGCGGGCATCAAGCTCCATGCCGCGATCGATGTCGTCATCGGCCGCAACCACATCTACCGGACGGTCCGCGGGCTCTGGCTCGACTGGATGGCCCAGGGCACGCGCGTCACCGGGAACCTCTTCCACGACAACCCGGCCGAGGACCTGTTCATGGAGGTCGACCACGGGCCGTTCCTCGTGGACAACAATGTCTTCCTGTCGCCGAGGTCGGTGCTCAATGTCTCGCAAGGCGGGGCTTACGTCCACAATCTCATGGCCGGCGAGATCCGCGTCAACGCCTACGACGCCAGGCAAACGCCTTTCCACAAGGCCCACTCGACGGAGCTTCTCGGAATGCACGATAATCCGTTCGGGGACGACAAGTTCTTCAACAACGTGTTCGCCGGCCGCGCCGATCTCAGCGTTTACGACAAGGCGCCCATGCCGGTGCGGATGGAGGGGAACGTCTTTCTGGCCGGGGCCAAGCCGTCCAAGCACGAACGCGCGCCTGTCGTCAGGCCGGCGCTCGACCCGGGGCTCAAGGTCGTCGAGAAGGCCGACGGCTTCTACCTCGAGCTCATATGGGAAAAGGCCTTGGGAGCCGGTTCGCGCCGGATCGCGACCACCGCGCTTCTCGGGAAGGCGGCCATCCCGGACCTGCCGTATGAGCAAGCCGACGGCCAGCCCATCCGCATCGATACGGATTTCTTCGGCCAGAAGAGGAACGCGGCGAACCCGATGCCGGGGCCGTTCGAGGATATGGGCACGGGGCCTCTGTCCCTAAAGGTTTGGAAGGCCGGGCACCGAACGGGCAAGGGCTAATGACAGGTTCTTCTCCCGTTTCCGGGAATCCATCTCGAGGCTGCGATGGATGTCGCTCCAAAGCCCCCGTGAGGGAAGGGGGACCGGCAGGGAGCGGAGTTTTTCGGAGCGACCATCAGCGCCGCTCCGGAGTGACTCGGAGGAGCGGGGCTGGGAGAAGATAAGGAAAGAGCCCTTCTGGGATATTTCGCAGAAGTCCGGCTCCGTGTATCTCCGCCGTCCTTCTGCCGGTCCGCTCCCCAGAGTCCGCTCCCCGCCGGCGGGGGCAAGGAGTGACATCCTGAGCATAGCCGAAGAGAGGGAACACCCGGAATCAGGAGAAGAACCTAATAATAGAGCTGCGGGTCCTTTTTCCAATCCTTGTCCCTGTCGTGCCCGTACTCGGCGACACGGGGACGACGTTCGAGGAGCCGCACGGACTCGAGCCCGCAGGCGTAGCCCGAGCTCCGCGAGCTCTTTCCGACGCAGTTGAGCCGGAGGACGTGGGGGCCCGGCTCGGGCCAGAAATCGAGCAGGGGAAATACGGACCCGGAACGAGTGTCCGCGCAAAAATCGATCGGCCTTCCTATTTTCACGCCGTCGAGAGTGGCCTGGTAGAGGCCGCCGTCCGGCGACAGCGCCGCCGCGAGCTCCAGCCGGAGAGGCTCCTTCGCCGCGACCGCGATCGGGATCTCCAGCCAGGCTCCCGCTTGCCGGTCCGGCCGATAGACGAGGATGTCGCCCCCGTCGAGCTCATCGACCGTCTTGACGACCTCGCCTTCTCCGTGCCGCCTGGGCACGGCGGGATCCCAAGCTTTCGCGACAGTCCTCGCCAGGCTGGGCAGGCGCCGCTCGGCCGCCCCCGGGGCCCGGGAAGCGAAGGTGGGCGTTCCGGTCTGATACCAGAAAGCCACGCTGGCGTAATCGTCCTCCCGCTCGTTCCAGCTCGTGGCCTTGTACTCGGGGTTCTCGTCCTCGGACATCCAGCCCATGTGCTCCAGCGTGACCTTGATGCCGGTATTGAAGACGACGGGGTCGTGGAGATGCCAGCGGTAAGAGCTGACGTGCCCGCCGATCGTCCGGTAATCGAAGAACGGCACGCCGAAGTAAGGCGTGCGCGAGGTCTCGAGGCCCCAGGCCGCGAGGAAATAGTCCTCGGTCCCCGTGCCCCAGATGGACGGCGTCGTCTCCCCGTCGATATAGATCTTCTCGTCGCCCTCGCCGAACCAGGCCGGGCTGCGCATCCGGACGCCCAGGACCGCGCCGACGAAATGGCCCTTGCCCTTCGTATCGAGGAGGAGATAATCCTGGCCCTTGCGGACGGGGTATTCCTGGCGATACTGCGCGTAGAAATAGGGCGTGTCCGCCGCCAGGCCGTCCAGCCGGATCCAGTCGATGCCGTAATAGAGGAGGCTGAGAGGCTTGGTGCTCTGGTTCTCGATCTCGATCCGGGCGGACTTGCGAAAGGGCATCCGCCAGAAGGCGTTGTAGGAGTCCCCGCCCTCGACGACGACCGGAACGCTGATGACCTCGCTGCGCCGGCCGAAGCAGTTGGCGAAGAAATCGCCCAGCGGCGCTTCCACCGCCGGCCGGGGATCGCCGTCCCAGAATATCCTCAGCATGAGCTCCTGGTGATCGGCCGAGCCCCGGGGCGCCCAGTCCTGGGGCTCCGGGCCGAGAAAGGTGATCCACATATGGGTGATCGCTCCCGGGCCCTTCTCGTCGAGCAGGACGTGGGTGCCGCCGGCAGGAACGTTGAAGTTGTCCCAATTGCTCTTGACGTCGGCGTCCCCCCGCGGAACGGCCGTGGGATCGTATCTGCGTTCGCCGGCGTTGCGGTCGCCGTCGGGGCCGCGGCGCAGCTCGCCCACACGCATGGTCGAGGTCGCCCGCATGGAACGCCCCTGCTGGGGCCTGGCGAGTCCCTCGAGGATCCCGCCTCCGGCGGAGACGGAATCCTCGTCGCCGCGGCAGCTCCACGATCCGAATAGCCCGGCCAGGACCAGCACCGCCAGGATGCATTTTCCATCGCTTCTTTTGTTGAACAAGGACCCTCCTCCCGGGTATCGTTCCCCGCGTCCGCACATCTTCGTGTCGGCCCGGAGCCTCAGTCTGAGATGCCGAACCGGATGTTCAGGACGGCGCCGGAACGGACGACACGCCCCTTTTTAGCCTGGAAATCGGCGAAATCGAACCCGTCGGGCCGATCGGCCGTGACTTTTATGTACGGATCGAGGTTGGCTTTGAGGTGGGCCAACGCGGCGGCCGACGCCTCGGGGTCCGGATAAGTGACGATAAGCAGCGTGAGAGACTTCCCTCCGGGCATCCGGTAAGCGGCCAGGGCGCCGAAGATCCGACCGCCCTGCGAAAGGATGTCGCCCTCGCCGAAGGTGAAGTAAGGCTGGATCGCGTAGGGTCCCCGGATCAGGCGCTCGCTGCCTGGCACCCTTCCCTCGGCTGGAAGAGAGTCGAGCGGGGTCGGGCCCGGCTCCTTGGCGACGCCGGTCAGAAAAGCATTGGCAAGAGCCACGGCTTCAGCGGTCGCCGCAGGGACCTCCCCCAGGTTGTCGACCTGGACGAAATAGCGGCCTTTGAGGATCGTCAGCTGGATCTCTTCGCAGGAATTGCGGGCGGCGATCTCGGGGAACGGCGTCTCCCTCCCCATTTTCATCAAATAGATGCCGAGGGCGGACGCGGCGCTTTCCATTTCATAGGCGTTGAGCGTCAGCTCGGCCTTGTCCCGGGCATAGGTCTGTAAACGGAGCTTGACGAAGCCGAACTCGAGGAAAAGCTCCGCTCCGCCGTCGATCTGGTTGAAGAGGTCCTGGCCGGTGAAGGTCCGGAGCGGTCCGGCTTTCGTCCATCCCGGCGCGAATCCCGGCTCCGGGATCGCAGCCGGGGCCGCGACCGTCTGGCCCGTTTCGGCGGATCCGCCCGCGTGCAGGAAGGCGGCCGCCGCCCAGATAAGCAGTCCGGTGAACACCGTCAGGGCGGCGGTCTTCCCCCGTCGTCCCTTGCCTCGCGGCCCTTCAGACCTTGACATGCGCGATCTTGGCCGGGTCGGCGATCCCCAGCCCCAGCTTCTCGGCGTAGCGCAGGTAGTCCGTGAAGCGCGGGTTCTCGTTGACCGCGACGCCCATCTCCTTGCGCTTGGCCACGATCCGGTTATGGCAGACCATGTCGAGCGCGAACGGGTCGGAGGCGAAATACAGCCGGTTGTCGATGTAGGCGAACTTGGCGTTCTTGTCCGGTCCGCCGTCGTACTGCGACCGCAGGCCGTCGGTGATATTGAGGACCATCTTGTCGCGCACGGGCCAGAAGGCCGGCACCTCGACGCAGACGTCCAGGAAGAGCGGCTGGTGCAGCCGGTTCGTGTTGCAGACGGCGCCGTAGCCGATGTTCTTGGTGGCCATGGAGATGGCGTTGCCGGTGTTCTTGAACACGGGCAGGTTGATGATCTTGGTCAGCTTCTTGGTCAGCAACTTTCCGAAGTAGGAATGCTTGCCGTTGAAGACGTGCTGGTTGAGGTAAGGCAGGTCCTTGGGCCCCTCGACGTCGGCCCAATAGAAAACCTCCTGGTCGAAGTTGGGCACGCTGACGTGGGTGCCGTCAGCGTTGAGCCACTTGCTGTTGTCCTGGCTCTTGCCTTCGGCGGCGGCCTCGTCCATCGTCTGCAGGCCTTCGATGGCGATGCCGGGATAGCGCTCGGACGTGAAGCCCGCGTCTTTGAGCATATAGTCGAAGCGGTCCCAGATGACGATGTTCTTGCGCGGCAAGCCGCTGGACGTCAGCCAGTCGATGACGGCGTCGACGACCTCAAGCCGGGTGCTGATGAGGCCGGGCCCGACCGGGTTGACCTTGAGCCCGACGATGTCCTTCTTGGTGAAGAACAGCCCGAAGCTCTTCTTGAGGCTCTTTCCGGTCAGCCCCGTGATCCCCTTCTCGACCATGGCCTTGACCACGGCGGCGTTGACCTGGCCGTCGGGCATGGCCGCGGCGTCGTGGACCTCGACGACCCGGCCCGGGAACGGTCCCGGCAGGCTCCACTTGGTCTTGGGGACCTTGTGGGCGTCGTCGATATTGGTCTTGGGCTTGGGCGGCCGCGCGGCCGGCTTGGCCGGGGGCTGTTGGCCCTGGGTCTGCTGGCCCTCGGTCTGCTGGGCGGCGAGAAGACTCCGGCTGGCCAGGACCAGCCCGGCGCCGATCGCGCCTCCGGCCTTCAGGAAATCGCGGCGGCCGACGGCGTTCTCGGGGGGCATCGAACGATAGCGTTGGTTTCTCATGGTGCGTTCCTCCGGATCGGTATTGTCCAATTATAGCGGAAGCCCCCTAAAATCAGAAAGGAAAAAGGGGCTCCTTCAATCCAGACGCTTGGCGGACCAGTAAGAGCCCGAGCCAGCGGGATTGGAGAAGCCCCGGGTTTCCCAGAAGAGCGTGATGCCGGTCACCTTCTCCCCCTCCGATTCGGCCGTGAGCTGGAATCCCTTTTCCGCAATGATATCCCACCCGGCGAAGAGCCTGTCCGATTGAGGCTGGATGGGGATCACCGCGGCGAGCCCCGTGTTCTTATCTGAGGTCGCGGCGACGTGCCCGCGATCCCATACGACCCTGTAGAAAAGAGGCTCTCCCCGATCATAGTCGAATCTGAGAAGCGTGGCCAGGCTGTCCTTGGGGAACCCGGCGGGCGATGTGCCGACGACATGGATCGCCTTTACCTCGCCCCTGCCCTTGCCGAGCGTCCGGATCTCCTCGAGGACGGCATTACGGAACCATTGACCTCCGGACCCCGAGACCGCGTCGAAAGCGGCGAAATCCCCCGCCATCAGGCCCTCGAGAGCCCGCTTGATCCTGGCGGACTGATCCGCCCAGGCCTGCCGCTGCTCCTCGGTCGCCCCGGTCAAGATCGAGACGGCGTCCTGGCCGTCGGCGCCGATCTCCATTTGCCCCCGGGTCCGTCGAACGACCAACCGGCCTCCCGTGGCCAGCCCATAGGACCCGATGACGCGATCCGCGGCGGGACCGGTCGCGAGGAACGCCGGCGGAAGGGCGTACGACTCCCCGAACAGGATCTTCGGAACGACGCGGTCGGCCCGGATATGGGTCGGGTACCAATCGTGGCGGATGTTGCACAGGCTGATGATGATCACACCCTCGTCCCTGTACCAAGAGACCTGCGCTCCGAACCCGGTCGAGTCGCCGCCGTGCTGGATCAGGGTCCCGTGAGGCGTTTCGGGCTTGATCCACCAGCCGTATCCGTAACTCCCGATCGAGAGCTCTTTCGCGGCGGGAGTGAGCATTCGGGACGCTGCCTCGCGCGAGAGCACGGCCGAGCCGTCCAGGGCGGATATCCACTTATATAGATCGTCTACGGTGGAGAGGACCATGCCGCCGCCTAGGTCGTACCAAGTCTTGCCCGACCAGGCCAACGGGTTCCCGACCTCCCCGAGCTCGTCGTACCCGCGGGCGATCCGGGACGGCTTGACCGGAGGGGCCTCCTCGCCCCAGAACCCGGTGTCGCTCATTCCGGCGCGCTCGAAGATATTCCGCCTGATGTAATCGCGGAAGGGCATGCCTCCGGCCGTTTCCACGACGGCGGCGAGGACGACGTAGCCGCCGTTGGAATAGGCATAGTCCGAGCCGGGGGCGAACCGCAGCGGGATCTTGAAGATGCGCCCTAACGCCTCGGCCCGTCCGATATCCTCATAGGTGCCGAAATCATCCTGGAGCCCGGACGTATGCGTCAGGACCTGGTGGATCGTCACGGGCGCCTTGTCGGCCGGGACGCCTCCAAGGTATTTGGCGATGGAGTCCGCGACCTTTAGCCGGCCGGCGGCTTCGAGTTGGAGAACGGCCGCGGCCGTGAATGTCTTGGCGAACGAGCCAACATCGAAGAGAGTGTCCGCGGCGTTAGGGATGCCCTCCGACCGGTTGGCCGGTCCATACCCCTTCCTGAGAACGATCTCCCCATTGCGGACGACGAGCATCGTCCCCTGGTATCCGAAACCGCTCAGCCGGCCCAGGAACTCGTCGATGCGCCGCCCGGGCTCGCCGGAGACCGTTCCCGATGGGGATAAAGCGCTTTGTGTTTCGCGGGCGGGGCCGCAGGAGAGGGAGAAGACCAGGCTCAATAAGACGACCGCCGGAAGGATGGAGGTGATCCGCATTGAATCGCTCATATAACAGATACTGCCAGGAAGGGCGCAAGGTTGCCGCGGCGGCCCGATTCGAGGCTTCCTACGGTCCAAACCGGCGAAGGGCCCGGGCGTGCGCCCTGGCGGCTTCGACCTCGCGGTCCCTGGGAGGAGCGGACGTCACGAGCGAGCGCAGAAGGGTCGCCGACGCCTTGGCGACCTCGCCGACGGCACGGTCATACGCTTTCTCGTTCGCCTCAGACGGCTTCGCGAAGCCGCTGATCTTTCTCACGTACTGGAGGGACGCGGCCCGGATCTCTTCTTTTGTGGCCGGCGGCTCGAAATTGTAGAGCGTTTTGATGTTCCGGCACATGGCCCGGCGGTGTCAGGCTTACTTCTTGACCTCGACCATGTCCACGCCGCAGGCACACTTGCCGGGGCTCTGGCTGATGGTGTCGCACTTGCATTCGGGGCCGCAGGCGCACATGAACTTGCCGACCGTTTTAAAGGTCTGTTCACGATCCCCGAAGACGAGCACGGCCGTTCCTTCGCCCACGGACTTGACTTTGGCCTTGGCCAGAGGATTCCCGCAAGAGCATTTGCCTTCCTTGCGCGACAGAGTCTGGCAGGGACAGCTCTCGCCGCAGTTGCAGGCGAAGACCTCATCCCCGGCCTTGAGGACCATCCGGCTCTTGTCCTGGGCCGCGAGCAGAGCCGCCGCGGCGGCGACGAGAAAGATGCCGAGAACGGCAAATGACGCTTTTTTCATGTGACCTCCCCATAAGTCGTGTTTACTTCTCGATGATAGCAGGCGGGCGGGGAAAGTCAAATGGCACAGCGGAGGCCGAGATCGCCCGGGACTATCTCTCCGGAAGGCCGGAGACCTTGGCGATCAGGCCGCCCCGGCCGACCGCCCAGCCCGCTCTCCCCTGCCTGGCGAAACCGAGGGCATGGAATCCCGCCGGGGTGACGATCGGCGTCCACGTTTTTCCCAGATCGAGGGAAAGATCCGAGCCGGAAGGTCCGACTGTTACGGCGATCGGCGGCCTAGTGCCGGGGACGAAGGCCACGGTCTCCCGGAAGCCGCCGGGCCGCCTGTCCTTAACGGGCGTCCATGTTCTTCCGCCGTCAAAGGAAAATGCGGCGTTTCCGGCCGAGGCGGCTTCCGCCCTATAATCGCCGCCGACCGTGATGCCAGTCCTCGCATCCAGAAAGGCGACGGAGAACCCGCCCGCCGACGAGGCCCCATCCAGCAAAGCGGAAGAGACGGGCTCCCAATGGCGCCCCCGGTCCTCCGACCGCCAGACCCGCGACGCGGAGCCGCCCGTGGCGAGCCAGACCCTATTCTCTCTCAGGACGGCCAGGCTCGTTCCTGAGGCGGCGAAGGCCGCTTCTCCGTCGAGCGCGGCCGGCCGCGACCCCGGAGCCAGGGGCGCCCAAGTGGCCCCTCCGTCCGTCGTGGAAATGAAGAAGAAGCGTCCGTCAATCGGATCGCCGACCGCCAATCCCTTCTTTTCGTCGAAGAAGGCGAGGCCGTCAAGGAACATCCCCGGAGAATCGTCGGCGAAGGTCCGCGTCCAGGTTCTCCCCCCATCCGTCGTCTTGTATATCTTCGCCGGGCGGGCGATGCCCATGACGACCGCTTCGTCGGGGCCGAAGGCCTCGATGTCGCGGAAATCCGTCGCCTCCTCTCCCGGAACGGGGAGGAGGTTCCAGGTCGCGCCTCCGTCGACGGTCCTCAGGACCGTTCCTTTCGATCCGCTGGCCCAGGCCGTCCGGTCGTCCACGACCGAAACGCCCCTCAAGCTCGCGTCCGTGCCGCTCACTTGGACGATCCAGGAAACGGCCGGGGGTTGCGCCGCTCGCTCGGGGACACAGGAGGAGACGCAGAGGACGATCGCCGCCGTCAAAGGGAAGGCCTTTTTCGATCCCATGAAGCTTATCACTTCAAGGCGCTCAGAAGCGTTCCCAGGACGGCCGTCATGGCCGCGGGGTAACGCTCGCGATCCCGGATATGGAAAAGAAACCGGTCCCGCGACGCGGGGTCAGGCGACCATCGGGTAACGCCGTCGGCGCCGCACCGGACCCGGACGGGGTCGAACGTGTAGGCCGTCCCGGCCTGCGCATCGGCGCGCTCTCCGGCCAGCCCGCTTCCCGCAACGGAAAGGCCGGCCATATGGAAGAACCCGGCTGTGCTCCACATGTTCCGAAAAAGGCCCCCCTGCCGTTCGAGGAGCGCCTCGTCCCTCGGACCCTCCAACGTCCGAAGCCAGCTCGGGCGAAGGGCGTCCGCATCGGATTGATGCTCCCGGTCCGATTCCCCCTGCTTGAGCATGAACGCGAAATAGTTCTGAAGCCGCGGGGACAAGCGCGAAAGGACGTCCTTTTGCGCAAAACGATAGAAGGTGCCGAAATCCCCGGCGGCGAAGGGCACGCCTCCGCCCGGGGCGACCTCGAAGCACGGCAGCCAATACAGCGGGCAGGGCAGATCGAACATCGCCGCGTAGGAGGCCGGATCCAGGTTGACGTTATATTCGAGCCGGGCCGCCTTGACGGGGTCCGGCGTACCGGAGCCGGCATTGAGATAGACGCCGGCGCACTTCGCGGCGAACAGCTTCGGATCGAGCCGCCCCGCCAGGGCCACGTCGCGGCAGGAGCCCACGACCGAGATCAGGACGGGCAGCGGTGAAGCCCGCATGATCTTCAGCAGGGCCCTCACCCCGGCCATCCCCGCTTGGTTCTCGGGGCGGGACGCCTCAGCCGGGTCAAGCCGTTTCGGGGTCCCCGTCAGGACCGGCACGGCCAGGCCGGTGATCCTATTGAGCTGGGCCACGGCCAGGACATCGGGGTCCGCGGCCATCCCCTCGGGGGGATGATCGATCATGACGGCCAGGAGCTCGAACCGGCCCTGGGCGGCCAGGGCGAAAACGCTGGCCAGATCGAAATGGTCGTCGGGATCGGCATGCGGGCGGAAGAGATCGGTCGCGTGAATGAGGGCGTACTTGGGCCCGGCGGGAACGCTTCCACCGTCCTGAGCTGTCAAGGCCGCTCCCCAACGTGCCGCCGCGCCTCCGGCGGCGATGGCCCCCAGGAATCCACGGCGCGACAGCGCGCTCATGTGCGGTCAGCCCCGATGACGACCGTCCAGGGCCGGATGGACCACTCCACGATCAGGCCGGCCTTGACGTAGGGATCGTTCCGGGCGAAATCCTCGACCGCGGCGCGGCTTTCGGTCTTGAAGACGAGTATCGCCGTGTCCGCCGGCTCGCCCAGGGCTCCCGCCATCAATAGCTCGCCGCGGCCGTGGGCGGCCTCGGCATAGCCCAGGTGCTCATCCCGGTACGGCTTCCGCCTCTCCACATAGTTGTCCACGGTCTTGTAGAACAGCACGAAATACATGGGTCCACCTCTCCCAAGTGTGCTCCCATGATATCCGGCGCGGCCGACGGGCGTCAAGCCATCGCCACGCGCGGGGCGGCAGACACCGCCGCCTGGCTACCCCTGCTCACCATACCGCTGAAGGTCACTTCGGAGGAGTATAATCCACCATCCACAGGATGCCGAACTTGTCCTTGAGGCTGCCCCAGTAATCGCCCCAGGGCTGGTCGGCGATGGGCATCTCGATCGCGCCGCCGGCGGCGAGGGCGCCGAAGATCCTGGCCGCTTCATCCTTGCTGTCCGGGTGGACGGAGATGTAGACGTTGTTGCCTTGGACGAGCTTCTGGCCCAGCGATTCCAGGGAGTCGCTGGCCATCAGCACATCGCCCTTGTTGCCGACCGGCAGGCCGATGTGCATGATCTTGCTTTCGGCTTCTTTCGGGAGCGTTACGCCGGGCATCGGCATGTCCTTGAAACGGACGACGGAGCTGAACTCCCCGCCGAAAATGCCCTTGTAAAAATTGAACGCCTCTTCCGCATTGCCCGCGAAATTGAGATAAACATTGAATTTGGCCATCACGGGTCTCCTTCTTTAATTGGGATTTCGATCGGGGCCTCTCAGCCCCGGTAGGCTTTCTCGAGCTCGGCGATGTCGAACTTCTTCATCTTCAGGAAGGCCTCCGTGACGCGCTCCACCTTCCTGACGTCGGGGTCCCGCAGCATCTTTTCCAGGATGGAGGGGGCGATCTGCCAGGACACGCCGAACTTGTCCTTGAGCCAGCCGCACATGCTCTCCTGCCCCCCGTCCGCAGTGAGCTTCCCCCACAAGCGGTCGATCTCGGCCTGGGTTTCGCAGGTCCTCAGGAAAGAGACCGCTTCATTGAAGGTGAAGGCGTGATCATAGGCGCTGTCCATGGCCGCGAACTCCTGGCCTTCAAGCGTGAACGAGGCATGACGGATCGTCCCTTCCTTGTCGGGCTCCTCCCCTTTGCCGTAGCGATCGACGCCGCCGATCGCCGACTTGTCGAACACCGAGGTGTAGAGCTTGATCGCGTCTTCCGCCTTCCCGGCCTGTTCGCCGACGTACATCAGCGTCGGGATGATCTTCTGCTTGATGGGCCGGTCCCCCATGGCCATGACCTGCCATGACAGGCCGTACTTATCCCCGGTCCAGCCGTATCTCTCGCTGAAGGGATAGGCGCCGAGCTCCATGAGCGCAGACCCGCCGTCCGACAATCGGGCCCACAGCGAGTCGACCTCCTCCTTGGTCGCGCAGGCGACCAGGAAGGATACGGCCGGCGTGAACTTGAACAGCGGCCCGCCGTTGATGCCCACGAACTTCTGCCCCTCGAGGTCGAACTCGACCGTGACGACCGTGCCCTCCTTCAGGCCGGTCGTCTCGAACCCTGCCTTGGTGGCGTACATCACATGGCCGATCCGCGAATTCTTGAAGATCGAGGTGTAGAAACCCGCCGCCTCTTCGGCCTGGCGGTCGAACCACAAATTCGGAATGATCTTTTGCTCCATCGGCTTTCTCCTTAAAGGCATTAGATGGCGCGTTCTTTTATACAAACAACACCCTCTTATTGTAATTCAAGAAATGTGCCAACCCAGGTCCCGAGGGCAGAATAGTTCTCCAGAGGAGATTCGACACGTAGCCCAAAAGTCCAAGGGCCGTGTCCGGAAGAGTCCGCTCCGGCAAGACGCCCTGAAGACGCGGCGCGCCTCATGTTACAATAAGAAAAGCCCTTAACGAGGTGGCCCGTGAAACACTGCGTCGAGATCCGATCGTATAACCTCAAGCCCGGCACTCGCGACGAGTTCCACCGGCTCGTGCTGGAGCGGTCTCTGCCGATGCTCGAGCGTTGGAACGTCGACGTCGTCGCGTTCGGCCCCTCTCCGCACGACCAGGACTCTTATTACCTGATCCGCCGCTACAAGAATCTCGCCGACCGCGAGCGGAGCCAGGACGCGTTCTACGGCAGCGACGAATGGCGGAAGGGGCCGCGCGAGGCGATCGTAGCCTTGATCGTCAGCGACACCTCCGTCGTGATCGAATTGGATGAAGCCGCCGTTCAGGGCCTTCGGAGGGCAAGACGGTCGCCCCGGGAATAGACGTTGGATCAGGCCGCGGGACTGGAAATTCAGCCAGGGGGAATGGCTATGACGGACGAGCGACGGGTTATCGAGATCATGGACAGCGGGCTGAAGTCCGGCGGCCCGGGAATGGCTTATATCATGGCCGGCGTCTCCGGCGCGGTCTTCGAACGCGCTTGCGGGCTCGCGGACATCGCGGGCCGCGTCCCCCTGGCTCTGACCACGACCATGGCCGCCTTTTCCATGACCAAGACGCTGACCGCAGTGGCCGTGCTGCAGCTCGCGGAGGCGGGCGCGCTCCGGCTGGACGACGAGGCCCGAAAATTCGTCGCGCATCCATACGATCCCGGGATCACCGTCCGCCAGCTCGTCACCCACACGTCGGGCGTCCCGAACCCGATCCCCCTCCGCTGGGTCCATGCCGCGGACGCCCATGACGGATTCGACAGCCGCGCGGCTCTGGCCAAAGTCCTGGCCAAGCACGGCCGCCAGAGATCAAGGCCCGGGGACCGGTATCTCTATTCGAATATCGGCTACTGGCTCCTCGGGGAGATCATCGAGGCCGCTTCCAAAGAGGACTATGCCGCGTTCATGCGGGCGCACATTTTCGATCCCTTGGCCCTGCGCCCCCAGGACCTCGGCTTTACCATTACCGAACCCCGAAACCACGCCAAAGGCTACCTGGCCGCTTTCTCGGTTATGAACGCCCTCAAGCGCCTTCTTCTCGATCGCAATGTTTGGGGAGATTACGAGGGAACATGGCTGCGGATCCGCGATGTCTATCCCGACGGCGCTTCCTTCGGCGGCGCCATCGGCTCGGCCGCGGCGTTCAGCGTCCTTCTTCGGGACCTCCTCAAGGAAGATCCGGTCCTGCTGTCGAAGGCATCCAAGGCGCTTCTCTTCGAGCCGGCCAGGTCGAGCTCCGGGCGGCCTGTCGGCATGACCCTGGGCTGGCATATCGGACGGATCGAAGGGCGGCCGTACTATTTCAAGGAGGGCGGAGGGGCCGGCTTCCATTGCGAGATGCGCATGTATCCGGACCGGGGCCGGGCCTCGGTCATCATGGTCAACCGGACATCCTTCAATTCGAACGCGTTCCTGAGCAAACTCGACAAAGAATTCCTCGCGTGACCAAGCCGCCACGACGGTCAGCGGCTTGGGCCCAGCAGGTGGGCTTGGCTGGGAACGGCCGGCAGTCTCATCCAAACGACGGCATCGTTCATGGTGTTGCTGCCGGAGTGGGTCTGGGTCGTCCCGGTCTCGTCACGCGTTCGGCGGAGGGACTTTGCCCTTCTTTTTCATGACCAGGCCCAATACGATCAGCACGAGGCCTGCGGCGACGGCGATCCCCCCGTTGACCGCCCAGCGGCTCTGTCCGGTCATAAAGCTCCCGGGCAGGACGTTGATCCCCTGGAAGTACCAGATCGCGCCGAGGATGACGAGCAGGACGCCGAGGATCGTCAGCACACGTCTCATGTCGACCTCCTTTTTCGGGCTTCTATTTCAGCAGGATCAGCGAATAGGTGTCGGCGACGAGGATGATCTTTCCCAGGACGCAGAGGCTCTGGGCTTCGCCCGGGGTGTCGTAGGACGATACGAGACGCGGGGAATCCGGGTCGGAGACGTCGATCCTCTTGACGCCCGCCAGTCCGTCGGCGAGATAGGCGAAGCCGCCGTCAAGGACGACGGCGCTCGCATAATCGTCGGAGGCGGCGGCGCCAAGCACCTTTGGAGCATCCGGACGGCCGACGTCAACGAGGACCAGGCCCTCCGCTCCGGATGCCACATAGGCGATATCGCCGCGGACGGCCACGCCGCTCGGCTCCCCGGCGAGCTTGATGACCCCGATCTCGGTTGGGGCTTCAGGTTTCCGGAGGTCGAGGATGTGGAGCCCGGTGTCGCTGTTGGCCAGGTAGGCGCGGTCCGCAGACACGTCCAGCCCGTAGGTGAACCCGGGAAGCCTGAATGAACCGACGACTCTCGGGGCGGCCGGGTCGGCGACGTCGAGGGTGTAGAAGCCGAAGTTGTCGGCCGTGAGATAGGCGGAGCTCCCCCGGACGACCAGCGTTCTCGGGATCCCTTCCTTGAACGTCAGAGGCTTCCCCATCTTGGGCTTGGCCGGGTCGGTGACATCATAGACCCGGATCGACCAGCGGTCCGTGACATAGACGAAGCTCCCGTTGACGGCGATGTTCTGGACGCCGCGGAAGATGTTCGTCGCGCCGACAAGCTCGGGCCGGGCCGGATCGGCGGCGTCCACGACCAGCACCCCGGAGAGCTCGCCGACCGCGAACGCGTAGCGGTCCCGGCCGCAAACGGCGACGACGGAGCTCGGGGCCGGGAAGAAGCCCGCGGCCGACGGCTTGCGGGGATCGGCCAAGTCCATGAAGAAAATGCCCGAAAAATAATCGACGACGATCCCCCGGTCTCCCGAAAGGACGACGCGCCAGGCCTCGTTATACATCGTGTATTTGTGGGTCGCGAGGAGGGTCGGGGAATCCGGCTTGGCGATATCGAAGACCTGCAGTCCTCCGTCGTAGAGGCTGCCCACGCAGAGCAGCTTTTCGTTCGCCGCGACGCTGCGGGCGTAGCCTGACGCGACCAGAGAAACCTTCAATCTCGGCGCCGCCGGCGAGCTGACATCCGCGACCTTGATCCCTCCGGAGCCGTCGGCGATATACACGGTGTTCCCGGACAAAGCAACGCTCTCGGCGGTCCCGTCGGTGTCGAGGGCCCCCAGCGGCACCAGCCGGGCCGGATCGGCGATGTCGACGATCTGCAGGCCGGCGCTGCCATCAGCCAGGAAGAGGGAGCGTCCTCTGAGGAAGATCCCGGTCGCTTCGCCGGGCGAATCCCAGGAGCCGGCGATCTTCGGGGCCGCGGGATTCGCGATATCGACGGCCAGGAGTCCCCCGGGTCCGTCGGCGACCAGGGCGACGGAACCTGAGACCGCGACATCCCTGGCTTCGCCGGGAGTGTCCAGGACGCTTTTCAGAACGGGGGCTTTCGGATCGGCGACGTCGACGACGGCCAGTCCTTTGTCGGCGGCGGCGACCAGAGCGAGGTCCCCGGCCAGCGCGACGGCGTATCCCCCGCCGAGATGGAGCGCGGAGAGCGTTTCCGGATTCCGGGGATCGGAGAGATCGAGGATCATCAAGCCGTCCAGGAAGGCGCAATAAGCCCGCTCACCCCGGATCTCGACGTCGTGGGCTTTCGTCCAGAGGGACGAGGCGAGAAATGTCAGCGGACCGTTTTCCGGGGCGCCGCAGGCCAGCGCGCCGGCCGCAGACAGTATCAGCGCCGTCAGGACCCGCGCGCCCGATCTCGATCTCAGCATGTTCGCCTCCATTCCGGCGGCTAGCCTGGACTATTCACGTGAATAGTCCTAGGCTAGATCATGACGTCGTCGAGCCAGCCCAGCTTGACGAGCTCGATTCTCTCGGGGTCGGCCGTGCCAATCCCGTATTTCGTGTCGGCGATCTGAATGTGCTTGGGGACCGGGGGGATCTCCTGGGCCGGCCCCAGCTCCTGCCTCCGTTTGGCCATGATCAGCCGGAGGCCGACGGCATCGACGGCCACGGGATCCAACCCGACGATGAGTCCTTTGTAATTCCAGACATACCGCCGGCTGAAATTGTGGGGGCCTCGGCCGTGGAATTGGGGGGTCAGGGCGCAGAGAACGTTGAGCCGGGTCTTCCCCTTGACCTGGGGCAGGAGGAAGAGCGATCCCAGCGAGGCGCAGCTGTCGGGGTGATGGGCCGGCTGGGACTCGGCGAACATGATGTAGTTCTTCAGGCAGCCCGACATGCCGGCCAGGTAGTGCGTCCGGACAGGACGGACGTTGATCAGGGCCGTGGCTTTGACGAACAGGGGGTTCGTCCGCACGGTGTGATCGTCCAGGCCGATATTCTTTTCCTCGACCCCGGCGTCCAGGACGCGACGCTTGATGGCCTTCTCGACCGGGGCGGGCGTCGGCAGGAAGGACCAGACGTTGGTCTTGATCCCGACGATGTCCTCGGGTTTGAAAAGCTGCATGAAGGCCGCGACCGGATCGCTTTGGTCGAGGAGCTTCGAAACGGCCTCGTCCAGCATCTGCTGAATGACCGGTTCGTTGAACGCCGAGTTGGCGTCGAGCGCCTCCGGATGGCGGACGAGCACCACCCGGGTCTTCTTCGCCGGCGCGGCCGTGTTCTGGCCGAAGGCGGCGGACGCTCCCAAGACAACAACGGCCGTATCTCGGATGAAATCGCGGCGGGTCATGCTCGGTGTCATGGTTCACCTCATTGGGGCGGGCGGAGTGCCGCTTCCGCGAGCCGCCCGGCGTAGTCCTTCGACGTTCCTTCGAAAACGACAACCGCCACGTTCTCCCGCGTCTTGATCATCGACCATTTCCTGTCTTTGGTCAGGACGGCGCCGTCGGCGTCGGCCCCCGGCAGGAACGATCTCAGGAACGAGGAAACGGCGGCCCCGGCCTTGTCGGCACCGGCATACCGGACGACGAGCAGCAGCGCGGATTCGCCCTTCTCGGTACGGTATTCGGCGAACAGGCAATCGGTCTTTTCGTCCAGGTTCAGGATATTTTCGGGGGCGACGAAGTAGCGGTTGCTGAGGTGGACGTGGTTGTGGAAATAGGCCGTCTTTTCCGGCCGGAGCCCCGCGGAAGGAAGGAGCTTGAGCATCTCCGGCAGGGCGCCGTCCGGGCCGAGCAGGGGGGCGACCGCCTTTCCGAGCTCGAGGACGGCCTTTTCCGCCTTGTCTTCGTTTCCCGAGACCGTGATCGACACGAAGTAGCGGCCCCGCCAGAACCGGAGGAGCCCCGGGCCGTACTCGGAGCCCTGGCCGATCCCGGCCTCCGGGTCCTGCCGGTCGCACGAGAACATGCCGAAGGCCTCGGCCGGAGAGCCCATGTCGTAGATGTCCAGGTTCAGCTCGTTCTCCGCGGCATCGGCGTACTTGCGAACGAAGACCTCGCGGAAATCGAAGGCCAGGTAGACCTCCGCGCCGCCGTCCATGTAATCGTAGAGCGTCCGCCGGTCATAGACCGCGTCCCGGCCCGACGCTTTCCAGTCCAGGACCTGTTTGGGGATCTGCGGGCCGAAATCCTTCACGGCGCCTCCTCACTTCTTCTTCAGCATCTCCTTGACGGCGGCCTCGATCTGCATGTCGCGGCCGGCCGACATGACGTCCGGATCGTTCTTGACCAGGATGTCGGGCTCGAGCTGGTTGTTCTCGCAGAGCTTGCCGTCGGGGGTCCGCCAGCCGCCCTGCGGGATGCCGAAGCGCAGGGTCGGGTCGATCTGCGATTCCCACCAGACGAAAGTCCCCGTGCCGGGAACGGGCATGCCCAGGGTCTGGCCGAGACCGCGGACTTTATATTCGACCGGGAAGAGATGGGCGTCCGAGTAGTTGCACTCGCCCATCAGGACGATGGACGGCTTGATCCACTTGTTATAGGGCTCGACGCCGACGAGCTGGCCTCGAGGGACGATGTCGAAGACCTTCTTGCCGCTCAGGAAGTCGGCCAGGGTGTCGTGGAGGTTGCCGCCGCCGTTGAAGCGGGTGTCGACGATCAGGGCGTCCTTGTCCGGGCTCAGGCCGAGGACTTCCTCGATGACCGTCCGGTAGCTGGCGTCGTTCATGCTCTGGACGTGGACGTAACCCAGGCGCCCGCCGGACAGGCTGTCGACCTCGGCCCGGCGGTTGCGGACCCAGCGCCGGTAAAGCAGGCCGTTCTCCTCGCCGAGCGGGACCGGCTTGACCGGTTCCTCCCAGCGCGTCCCGGAGGCCGGGTCGAGAACGGACAGGAGGACGAGCTGGCCGGCCTTGCGGTTGAGGAGCTTGTAGTGGTCGACCGTCCGGTCGAGGGCCTGGCCGTCGATCTTCTCGATGATATGACCGGCCCGGATCTTCAGGTGGGCCTTGTCCAGCGGTCCGCCGGAGATGATCTCGGCCACTTTGAGGCCGGGCCCGGCGAATTCGTAGTCCATGAAGAGGCCGAGCGAGGCCGTGGCGTCCGCGGTCGGCACCCGTTGCGGCGAATAGTAGCAGCCCGTATGCGAGACGTTCATCTCGCCCAGGAGCTCGCTGACCATCTCGGCGTAATCGTAGTTGTTGGCGATATAGGGAAGGAACTTCCGGTAGACGCCGAAGTACGAGTCCCAATCGGCCCCGTAGAGGTCGGCGACGAGCATCTTCTGCTTCATCTGCCGCCACATGTGGTCGTACATGTAGGCCTTCTCGGCGGTCTGGTCGAGGACCATCTCGCCGCCGACGGCCACGGGCTCGGACTTGCCGCTCTCGGGGTCGATCTTCATGATCCGCCCGTCGGCGAAGACAAAGAGCGCCTTGCCGTCGGCCGAGAGCTCCATCCCCGTCTGGTTCGCGCCCAGCTTGGAGAAGAGCTTGGTGTCGCGCGTCCGGGTCTCGGTCATCCACAGGTCGTAGCCCTTCTCGAAGCGGGCCAGGTAGAAGAGCTTCTCGCCGTTCTTGGTCAGGGCCATGTCGGCCATGTCGGCGGAGTGGATGGTCAGGCGGACCTTGCGCCGGTCGATGCCGTCGAGCTCGAAGACGAGGTCCTTTTTCGGTTCCTCCGGCTTGACCGCCGCGTCCTTGGCCTTGGGCTTGTCCTTTTCGGCCTTGTCCTTTTCCTCCTTGGCCTTGTCCTCCTGCTCCTTGACGAGGGCGAGATCCTCCTTGGACAGGCGGAACCGGTCGTAGGCGGCCCGGGTGAAGAACATGCCGAAGACGTCGTATTCCCTGGACGAACCGTCGGTGTTGACGGCGCCCTCCCTGGGATTGGCATACGTCATCATCGTCCCGTCCATCCCCCAGCGGGGCAGGAAGACGCCGAAGCCGTTCTTGGTCAGGTCGACGACCTTGCCCTTGCCGTCGCTCGAAACGAGCCCGACCTGCGGGGAGAACAGGCGGACGAAAGCGAACTGGACCAGGAACCACTTGCCGTCGGGGCTCCACTTGTAGGCCTGGTCCCCGTCGGCGTAGGAATAGTTGACCTCGGCCGGCAGGATCAGACGGGTCTCCTTGGAGGCCAGGTTGACGACCTTGAGGACGACACGGTTCTCCAGGTAGGCGACCTCCTTGCCGTCGGGCGAGAATTCCGGCTGAAATTCCTCGGCCGCCGTGGCCACGACCGGCTCCTCCTTGAGGACGGTCGAGGCGAAGAAGTAGGGCTCTTCTTTGCGCACGATCGAGGCCGTGTAGACGTTCCAGTTGTTGTCGCGTTCGGCGGCATAGACGAGCGAGCGGCCGTCGGGGCTGAAGCTGACGCTTCGCTCCTGGCCGGGCGTATTGGTCACACGCTTGGTCAGGCCGCCCTCCACGCTCCCGGCGAAGATCTCGCCGCGGAAGACATAGGCCATCTCTTTGCCGTTGGGCGAGAGCCGCATCTCGGTGACGCCGCCGGAGATGGGCAGGGTCCGCTCCAGCACCTGGCGGCCGTCCTGGGCGATGCGGATGTCGACCTTCTTGGGGGCCGCCGCACCGGCCTTGGTATAGATCTCGCCGTCATAGCCGAAGCAGAGCAGGCCGTTCTTGGCCCGGGTCAGGAAACGGACCGGGTTCTTGGTGAAGTCGGTCACGGCCGTCGAAACGGCCGGCCTGCTGAGCGAGCTCTTATAGACGTTGAAGGAACCGCCCTGCTCGCTCAGGTAATAGAACTCGTCGCCGTTCGCGTCGAAGACGGGATTGCGGTCCTCGCCCTTGAACGTCGTCAGCATGGTGTTCTTTTTCGTCTGCAGATCGTAGACCCAGATGTCGCGGGTGATGGCCGACGTGTGGTGCTTTCGCCACTCGCTCTCGTAGCCCTTCTGGTCGTGATAGATGATCTTGCCACCGGTCGGATCGAAGGTGGCCGCGATGGCCGGCTGGGTCAGGACGAGGGCGGCCTCGCCTCCGCCGACCGGGACGCTGTACAGCTCGGGAAAAGTGCCCATAGAGTACTGGACGTTGGCCGCCGTGTCCTGGCGGGCCGAGCTGAAGAGGATGCTCTTGTCGTCCGCGGTGAAGCTGCTGGGGAGGTCGGACGCGGAGTGATACGTCAGGCGCCGGGCCTCCCCGCCCTCGGCCGGCATGACGAAGACGTCGAAGTTGCCGAAGCGGTCGGAAGCGAAGGCGATCGATCTCCCGTCATGGCTCCAGACGGGGGCATAATCATAGGCTTCGCTGATCGTCAGGGGGAAGGCCTGCCCGCCCGCGGTCGGGACCTTATAGATGTCACCCTTATAGCAAAACAGGATCGTCCCGCCGTCGGGCGAGACGGCCGGATACCTTAGCCAGAGCGGATGGTCCTGGGCCGCGAGCGGAAGGGCCCCGGCCAGGACGGCCGTCAGGATCAGGGACAAAAGAGCGGATCTCAGAAGGGAACGGCGGGAAATCGGCATGGATTCCTCCAGTAGGCAAAGAGAATCTGTTGATATAGACGTCGGGAGCGGGACTTTGGTTCCTTTCGGCCCCATAAGCATTTTGGGCTCTATGAGCCTATAATCCTTCGAAGGTGCGATGGCTCTCATATCTGTCCGGGCGCGTAGAGCTCAAAATCCCAAATCGTCGGGCCGCCCGCCGCGTCGAGGACGTAAAGCCGGACATACCGGGCTTTGGCCGGCGGGAATGAAGCGGCGAGGCCCGCAGTCCCGATCGTCGTGCCCCGGTAAAAAGGCCGCCACGGCTCCCTGGCGTCATCGCGGGATTCGAGTACGAACGATCGCACCCGGTCCCAGCCCTCGCTGAGATAGACGCTGTCGAATTCGCGGCCGGCCCCGAGATCGACCTCGAGCCAGCACTCTCTCACGGCGTCGTCGGTCGCCCAGCGGGTATTGGAATCGTCGTCGATGGCCCCCGCGGGCTGGTATTCCTTCTCATTTCGATAGACGTTCGACGCCGTCGCCGCCGCGCCCAGGGTCAGGGAGGGCTTGATCAGAGAGGGGTCGGCTAGGGCCGCCTTCATCTCCCTGAGGCGCTGCGCCGTCGCCTCCGGGATGCGCCCCGTCTTGTCCGGGGCCAAGTCGAGGAGGAGATTGGCGCCCTTGTCCACAGTGGAGCGGTAGAGCCGGACGAGCGTCCGGACGGACTTGAGCGCATCGCCGGCCTCCCAGAACCAGTGATGGGCCAGCGTGTCGCACGTCTCCATCGGCACGTAATAGGTCTTCCCCAAGACGGGGATCTTCGGGCTGTGGCCCGCGGCCGGCGGGCCGGTGACCTCGCCGTTGTTGATGTCCTTCGGCCAAAGTTGGACTGGCGGAAGGTCGTATTCGCGGTGGGCATAAGTCGGCGCCAGGGCCCGGACCGCGCTCCCGTCGACGAAACCCTGATTGAGAAGGACCAGGCAGTCGGGCTGGAGGGATTTGATCTTGTCGTAGAGACGGGCCAAGACCCCTTCCGTGTCCGGCCCCATATCCCAGGGGATATCCAGCCAGAGCTCGGTGATCGGACCGTAGCCGGTCAGGAGCTCCTCGATCTGTCCGCGGCAGAAAGCCTCATAATCCTCGGGTGTCCGCGCCCATTGGTTGACCTTGTCCCAGCCCAGCAGGTAATAGAAACCGGGCTTGACCCCGTGCCGGCGGCAGGCGTCGACGAAAGCCCGGACGACGTCGGTCTTATCCGGCCCGGCTTCGATGTCGTAAGCCGTGAGCTTGGAGTCCCAGAGGGCATGGCCGTAGCAGTGCTTGGTCGTCAGGATCGCATATTTCATGCCGCCCTCGCTGGCGACCTGGATCCACTGGTCCACGTCGAGGGCCGTCGGCGCGTATTCCTTCGCCTGGGCGGACACGGTGCCGAACTCCTGGCCGGTGAAGGTGGACATACCGTAGTGAATGAACATGCCGAAACGAAGGGCTTCCCAATCGGCCAGGACCCCGGTCCTCTCGGTCGCGGGGGAACGGCCGCCCGAAGGGCAGGCCGCCGCGAGGACCGCCAGGACGAGGGCCAAGACAAGGGAAACCGGATGGATCCGTCGAGACGATGTGGCAAGCATGACGACTCCCTCCAAGATGGCCCGATGGTAATCGGGGCAGGCCGGGTTGTCAACGTGGACCGCGGGGAGGAAATTTAAAGCAGATCGGCGCGCGGGTCCCCGAACCGGGACGGCGGGATGCCGCCGCCCGCCTTGAGGATCTCCAGAGCGATCAGGAACTCTTTCGTCCGGCCCAGGCTCGCGACCGCCCGCAGCGTCCCCTCGCGGTAATAGCCGGCCAGCACCTTCTCCTCTTCGAGATCGCCGCGCAGGACGACGCGGTCGAAGGAGCTCGCATAGCCCGCGTACTTTATGGAAACGTCGTGCTGGTTCGTCCAGAAAAAAGGGATCTCCCGGTAAGCTTCCTCGATGCCGGCCAGGCCCAGGGCCGCGTGGCGCCCTTGGCGCTCGGCTTCGATCCAGTGCTCCACGCGCCGGGCCTCGCCCGTCACGGGGTCCGGAACGAGGGCGATGTCCCCCACGGCGAAGATGTCCGGGTCCCGGGTCCGGAAACCGGCGTCGACCGGGACCGCGCCATTGACGACGAGACCGCTTTTCTCGAGGTAGCCGATGCAGGGGACGACGCCGATGCCGGCGATGACGACCTGGGCGGCGATCCGCGACCCGTCGGAAAGGACCACGCCGCTCACCTTCTTGCCGCCGGAGATCTCCGCGGCCGTCTTCCCGAGATGGAAGACGACGCCCTTTTCCTCGTGTTTGCGCTTGAGGAATTCCCCGATCTCGGCGCCGAAAACGCGGTTCATGAGGACCGTTTGGGGCGCGACCACATGGACGTCGAGGCCCCGCGAGCGGAGCGAGGCGGCGACCTCGAGCCCCAGGAAGCTGCCGCCGATGACCGCGACGGTCTCGGCCCCTGAGAGCGCGGCGATGATCGCGTCGGCGTCGCGTAGGCTTCTCAGAACGAAAGCCCCCCGGCGCCGGGCGCCCCTGATCGCGGGCACCCTCGGCGTGCCGCCGGTGGCCAGGAGGAGCTTGTCGTATCGGAGCTTGCGGCGATTGGAGAACGAGACCGTCTTCTTTTGCCTGTCGATGCCGGTCGCCCGGTGCTCCCCGAGGATCTCGATGCCGAGCTGCAGAAAGACGGGCTCCGGTTCGAGGACGAGCTCCGCCCTCGCCGTGTCGCCGGCCATGAACCCCTTGGAGAGAGAGGGCCGATCGTAGGGCAGGTCGGCCTCCGCCGTAGCCATCATCACCTTCCCTGCGAAGCCGTTCCTTCTCAGCGCCAGGGCCGCGTTCACGCCGCCCGCCCCCGCGCCGAGGATGAGAACGGTCGTGTCGTCCTTCCCCCGCGGGACGGAACGCGCCTCCGCCGGGACTTTACGGACATAGACCTCGCCGGCCTCGACTTTCGTCTCGTACCGGGCCAAGTCGTCGAGCGCCGGGGGCGCTTGCACTTGTCCCGACCGGACATCGAACCGCGCGGTGTGCCAGGGACACGTGATGACATGGCCCTGGAGCCGTCCTTTCTCGAGGGGCCCGCCGTAATGGCTGCACTTTCCGCCCATGGCGCAGATCCGGCCCTCGCTCCGCGTCAGGAACACGGCCCGCGTGCCGGCGCGAGCGCCGAGTGGCGTCCCTTCTTTGAGCTGATCGTCGGCGACGGTCTTGTGCCACTTGTTCTTTGTCGTCATAACCCTTCCCCCGGGGCTTCATTGAGAAGTCCGCTATCATTCTATCAGATGGACAGAAATCCTGACGGCGCCAACGAGGTCCATGCGACGTCAACGAACCAGACTTGGCATGGAGCTTGCTGGTCATAAACGCGTACGGAGAGGCACCTATGGCCGGAAAACGGATCCTCTGTCGCCCCCTTTTATACGCAGCTATCGTTTTGGCCGTCAGTGGCACGGGGTCCACTCGAAAAGAACAACGCCAGGTCTCCCTATTCGCCCCGGGCCTTCGTTTGGAGGTCGGCCGTCAGCCGGCGGACTTGGCCGTGGGTGATGTCAACAACGACCGCCGGATCGACATCGTCACGGCAAACGGCGGCAGCGGCGACATCACGGTCCTGCTGGGCGACGGACGGGGCGGCTTCCTCCCCGCGCCCGGCCCGTGGCCCACCGGCAACGCGAAGCCACATCGTGTCGCCCTCGGCGACGTGAACCGCGACGGCAAGCTCGACATCGCGACCGCCGAGCACGATAGCCACGATATCCAGATCTTCTTTGGCCGCGGCGACGGTTCGTTCGCGCGCGCGCCGGGCCCGCCGATCGCCGCCCTGAGCGCCGGACGACCGCACAACCACGGTCTCGTATTCGCGGACGTCAACGCCGACGGCGCGCTCGACATCGGCACTTCGAACCAGAACGACCACAGCGTCTCGGTCTTGCTCGGGGACGGGCGCGGCGGCTTCCGCTCGGCGCGCGGCTCGCCCTTTCGAGTCGGGCGCGCGCCGTATCCGCTCGCCATGAACGACGTGACCGGGGACGGCAAGCTTGACGTCGTCACGCCGGACGTCGGGAGCAACACCGTCACCGTGCTTGTCGGGGAGGGCACCGGCAGGTTCTCGGCCGCGGAGGGCTCGCCGTACAGCGTGGCGTTCCGTCCGTACGCGGTCGCGTTGGGCGATCTCGACGGCGATCAAAGGCCCGACATCGTTTCCGCGCACGACGACATCACCCTTCTGACGGTGCTCCTCAACGACGGCAAGGGCCGATTCCGTCCATCGCCGGGCTCGCCTGTAGATATCGGCGAACGAGGCGGCGACGTCGTCCTCGCGGACTTCAACCACGATGGCCGGCTCGACCTGGCCACCGGGACGGCCGCCAATCACCTGGCCGTTTGGCTGGGGGACGGCAAGGGCCGGTTCTCGGCGGCCCCGGGATCACCTTTCCCAGCCCCGCGGGGCCCTTGGAACCTGGCCGTCGCCGACCTGAATGACGACGGGAAGCCGGATCTTGTTGTCACCGGCCTGGAAGAAGGATCCATTACGGTCCTGTTGGGCCATTGAGAGCCCTCACCCCGCCCCCCTTAGCATTGCCGTCTGGATCCGGGTATTATGGAATGAATGGAGGCTCCCCCCATGAACGACCGGACTTTCCGACCTGCACCGTGGATGCGATCCCTGGGGCGGTTGTTGATCGCGGCCCTCGTGGTCGCGGCAGGCGCGGCCCCCTCCCCGGGACAGGACACGGGGAGGCCCTCCTCCGCCGCGTCCATAGCCGTCGGCGAGGCCTGGCGGATCCGCTCGACCCGGCTCCGCGAAGACCGAGAGATCCGCGTCTATCTGCCTTCCTCCTACGCCGGGTCCCGGCAACGGTTCCCCGTTATCTATGCGCTCGACGGGGAAGGCACGGGTCCGCTCACCGCAAGCGCCGTGAGGTTCATGACCGGTTACTCGGCCATCCCCCAAATGCCGGAGGCTCTCGTCGTGGGAGTCTCCAATACCGACCGCAATCGAGATATGCCGATCCCGCCGGAATACGGCCATGGCCGCGAGGACGATTTCCTGGCCTTCCTCGCCGACGAGCTCATCCCCGCCGTCGAGCGGAGATACCGGACACAGCCTCTCCGTATCCTCGTCGGCCATTCGCAAGGGGGGCTGTTCGCGATCTACGCGATGACCGCCCGCCCGGCGGCCTTTCAATGGTATCTGCCGCTGGACGCGCCGTTATCGGGCTTCACCGAGGTCCGAGGGCTCATGGAGAAAGCCACGGAGATGATCTTCAAAAATCCGGGCTCGACAGGCCGGCTCGTTACGGTCGAGAATCTCTACGGCTGGAAGAGGGATTGGCCGTCCCTCAGCGAGGCCGCGTCGAAAGGCTTCATAACTGACCGGGTGGAGATCTCAGACGAAACCCACGAGACTATGGCCTACAAGGGCATTTATGAAGGGCTCAAACGCCTTTTCCGCGATTACGCACCCGATCTCATCAGGGACAACAAAGGGAATCACACGCTGCCTGCGCTCGAAGAACGCTACAGGGCGCTCTCGGAGGCTTACGGCTATCAGGTGGATATCCCCAAGCAGGTGCTTTTGATGTCGGCCGTACGGAACACGGCGATGCAGCACGGCATCGAGGCGGTCGAGCTGGTCAAGCGCGCCGCGGCTCTTTATGGGGAATCTACAGAGACGCAACGGATCTTGGCGGACGCGGAGGCGGCCGTCAAGAAGGGAAGCGACCCGCGACTCGAGGAATGGGCGAATCTGCCGCCGCCCGGCGCTGAGCAGCTAAAGCCCTTCCTCGGCACTTGGGAGAGGATGACTGGGGATGGCGCCCGCTGGCTCGTCACCTTCGAGGTCAAGGACGGCGTGGGACGGGCCGAAAACTTCGTGACTCCCCCGAGCGGAGAGTCCTTTCAACTGGAGATCGCGTTCGTCAAGGTCCTCGAGGGACGGACCGTACAGTGGGGAGAGCGAAATGGCCGGGGGCCGGGGGTCACGGTCTACACGGCCAAGCTCACGGATGAGGGCACGCTCGCGGGGACAGCAGAAGCGGTGGGCTTCATCCGTTCGCGGCCACCCGAAGAGTTCACCTTCAAGCGAGGATCCCGCCGCAGGCCGTAATAGCCGCCGGGCCTCTCAGCCTCCGTCATCGACCGGCCGGGCGGTCAGCGGACGGCCAGGCGTGGGGAGGGGCCTGGAACAGCTTCACGGGATCGCGGGCTCCGGTGACGGCGGTCAGGACCTCTCCGCTGTGGATGTCCACGGTCATGGCCGCATGGCCATCGCCCTCGCGGCCGGAAATGAAGACGAACCCGCGGCCGCCGGCCCATTGGAAGCCGTCCAATCTCAGGCCCCGGATCGTCGCGATCTCCTCGGGCGGGCGGTTCCACCATACATACTCCACCCGGACGGCCGGGCCGCCGTCCAACTCGGTCTCGTAGACCGACAGGGAATGGCTCTTGCTGAGCACGAAATCCCACTCGTCGGAAGCGACATAGGCCGGCAAGCCCTCCCATTGGGCGGAGGCTTCGATGTTTACGAGCCCGTAGCGGAGCCGCTTGCCGTCCCGGCTTCCAATGAGAACGAGCTGCTGCCCCTGGCTTGAGGAAAGGGGTTGGGCGCCGTTTCCCGGATCAGGAGACCAGCGGAGGGCCTCGGGCTTCAGCCCCTCGGGGACCTTCACCCGCCGGAGGTCCTCTCGCGCGGGCGGCAAGGGGATGAGGATGAGCTCCCACGCGAGCTCCGGTCCTGTCCGGGCGATCGCCGCGCCGAGCTTCCGGCCGGGGCTGATCACGGCGTCCACGAAATCGAAGCTCGAGGCGACGACGGCGGCCTGGCTCGTCTTATCCGGCGCGGCGAAAAGAAGATCATGCCCGGAGCGCGAGGTGCGGCGCTTGGCGAAGAGCGAGCCGTCGGCCTGCGGATAGGGATCTTCGACGCCTTCGAGAAGCACCTGCCGGTTCGTACCGATCAAGGACAGCTGCACAAGTCGTCCGTTGAGATTGGGATCAGCATCCGACCTTTCCAGCATAAGGACGGAAGCCGCCCAGAGGTCCAGGGGGCCGCCGTAACGGAAAGCCTTCTCTCCGGCTGTGTAGAGGTATTCCCGGCCCTGCGGCTTCGTTCCGAAGACCAGGCGATGTCCCGGCGTCCGAACATGGGCGACCGCCTCGCCGGGCCTGCTCAAGCCCAGCGCGGCGTCAGGCCAATCGACCGCCGCGGAGCTGACCAGCTCGACGAGGTTCGGGTCGACCTTGAGCCGCCGGGCCAGGTCATTCCGGCAGGACTCCGCGATCGACGGGAGGCTCGCCTCCACAGTGACCTGTTTGACCGGCGCTGGACACGCCAAGAAAAGCGCCATTCCGGCCAAGGCCAGGTACGGAGGGGGCATCCTCATCGGAGCCTCACCACTTCTCGGACATGATCTCGTTCCGCTTGATGCGATACTCCTCATCCGTGACCAACCCGTCCTTTTTCAGGCTTTCGAGCTTCCGGAGCCTCTCGTCGAAGTCGGGACCGGTCTTGATGTCCGGGGTCTTGGGTCCGACGTCGATCTCGACGACACCCTTGCGGCTCGTGAGATTGTAGATGCCGTAGGCGATAATGACGCCGAGGACGAGGAACCACAGGATCATGAAGCCGGTGAGCGGCCCGGACTCGAAGCCGCTGTCCTTCGTCACCATGGTCAGAAAAAAGATCCCGAAGAACACCATGGCCACAGCCACGACCAGGCCCATGATGGTCACCGCCCGGGTCGGCCGGACGCGCATGTTGTTTGTCATAGGGACGCTCCTTCGATCTGTCTGTCCAATTATCTCACGACTTGCACTCCCGCTCCAAGGCGGATCCGGTCAGCCAGGCCCTTCATTGACAGAATTTCCGCCAAAAGGTATCGTCACCCCGACTAAACAGTGTTTCGATATCCAGCGTGCCGCCGTCTTGGCGCCCGAGGAGAAATATCATGAACCGTTTGTCTGTCAGGACGATCCTGCCGATCGGGATCCTGCTCCTGCTATCCCTGTCGTTGCCCACCTCGGCCCAGGAAGACGAGCCTCCGGCTCGGGTTCCGGCTCCCGCGCGGTTCGTCACCCTATCGCTCGGGCCGACAACGTCCTCCGGCGACAAGCCCGGCCTCTACGAACGGGTCCTGTTCGAGCCGCCGGACGGAGACGCGCTTGCGACCGGAGACTTCTGGGAGATCAGCATGGACCTGGCGACCGAGCTCGGCCGGAAGGGCCCGTCCGAGCGGTGGGGGGCGATCCGCCGCAACCTCGGCCTGGCGCCGGACGACAAGACGGATCTCGTCCTCTGGAGAGAGGTCGTGGACGATCTCCTGGCCATGCTCGGCACGCTGACCGAGGGAGACCGTGCGGCCGGGTCCCGCCCCAGTTTCGGGCTCCGCGTGGCCTTTCCCGGGAACGCCACCGTCAGCGAGCCGTCCCCGGACGTGGCGCTGACCTTCGATCCCGGGAAGAAAAAGGACCCCAAAAAGCCGGACGCCGCCGCGGCCGATGAGGACGCCGAAGAGAGATTGATCGGGGCCATGCTCAAGGCGGTGACCGGGGTCGAGGGTTCCATCCGCCTCGTCGGCCCCGACGGGTCGCCGGTCGCCGGGGACTGGCTGTCGAAATTCCCGGACCTGACGATCCGTTTGCGCGACGGGGAAGGCAACGAAAAGGGGGTCATGAGGATCAAAAACCATCCCTCCTACGCCTTCTCGCGGTTAATGGGCGTCCCGGATCTGGGCGGCGATTATTGGCTGGAGATGACCGGGGGCGGGGCCGGATCGCCGTGGGGCGAGGACGAGCCCGAGAGGTATGTCCCGGCCATGGAAGCCCAATATGTGCCGGTCCGGCCGGGCATGCGCACCCGCCAGGACCTCACGCTGAAGCTGGTCGCGGCCCCCGAGCAGCCTCGGGTGGAGGAAAAGGGGATCAAAGAGAGGATCAATTTCGAGAAATCCTTAGACCTGCCGGGGCTTGAGGAGGCGGAGACATCCGTTGCGGACGCGATCAGCGTGATCACCGGGGCCTTCCCTATCCTGGCCCCCATCCTCGGCCAGCTGCCCGCGAACCCGGGCATTCATTTCGGGGTCATCCAGACCAAGGACGACGGCCCGCAGCTCTTCTTCTCGGCCCGCTTCAAATTCAAGGCCGAAACGCATGACCGGAGCCCGCGATTCGTCTCCAAGGGGACCGTTCGCTTTCAGGTCATGACCGCTGCGGCCGGCGAGGGACAAAAGCCTGCCCACTACGTCAAGGTCATCTGGTGCGGCCGCGCCAGCGCGGCGGAGCTCTCCCTCGCGAACCGTCCGGTGTCCCGGTTCCCCTTGGGCCTGGGCATCGGGGTCGCCCCGTCGATGAACCCTATCCTCTATTCCGCGGGACTGAGCTACAAGGTGATGAGAGGCCTGGAGATCTATGCCGGGGCCGGCTTCCGCTCGGCCAAAGAGGACGTCGTGGAGCCGTACTCCAGGACATCGTTCGTCTACGGCCTGACCCTCGATGTGCAGAGCGTCATCGATATCGTCGCCAAGGCCGTCGGGAAAGAGGATTATTGATGGTCCTCGCTTTTGACAAATACCAGGGTGCGGGAAACGACTTCGTCATCGTCGATGATCGTCAGAGCATCTTCGACGCCGCCCGTTCGGATCTCATCCGCAGACTGTGCGACCGGCGATTCGGCGTGGGCGCCGACGGACTGATCCTGATCTCCCTCCACGACCGGGCCGACCATGAGATGCGGTACTTCAACGCCGACGGGAAGCTCGGGTCGATGTGCGGGAACGGAGGCCGGTGCGCCGCCCACTTCGCCCTGAAACACGGGATCGCCGGTCCCAAGCAGCGATTCATGGCTTACGACGGGATCCACGAAGCCGAAGTCGCGGACGACACGGTCCGCCTCAGGATCTCGGATGTCACGGAGTTCCGGCTCGTCGAAGGGAATTACTTCATCGACACGGGATCTCCCCACTACGTCGTCTTCGCGGACGGGATCGACCGCATCGACGTCCGCGCGGAGGGCGGGAAGCTCAGGCGGTCGCCGCTGTTCGCTCCGGGCGGGACCAACGTCAACTTCGTCGAAACGACGGGCGGCGGCCTCTACGTCAGGACCTTCGAGCGGGGCGTGGAGGAAGAGACGCTCGCCTGCGGAACGGGAGTGACGGCGTCCGCCATCGCCGCGGTCCTGAAGGGCCAGTTCGAGGCCGGCCCCGTCAACGTCAGGGTCCGGGGCGGGAACCTGAAGGTCGATCTCGAGGTCCGCGGCGAAAGGATCACGTCCATCCATCTGACGGGTCCGGCGACTAAAGTCTTCGAGGGATCGATCGAGGTGTAACGATGAACGTGAACCCAGGACCATTCAGGGCGATCTTGGCCGTCGTCCTTCTCGGGGCCCTCGCCGGCTGCGTCAGCGTCGAGAAGCGATATAAGAAGGGCCAGGAGCTCGAGGCCAAGGGCCGGCTGGAAGAGGCGGCCCAGCGCTACATCACCGTCCTGACCAAAGAGCCGAACATGGAAGAGGCGCGGCGGAGCCTGGCCGATGTGGGCGCCCGCATGGTCGACGAATACCTGGCGCGGGCCCGCGCGGACGAGTCGGACGGCCTCTATGACAATGCCGTCGGGGCGATCATCCGCATCGACAGCCTGCGCGGCCGTGCGGGCCAGGTCGGGGTCTCGCTCTCCGTGCCGGACGATTACGCGGACTTCCGCCGTGGCACGGTCGACGCCGCCGTCGTCTCCCTTTTCCGGCAGGGCGAGGACCTGGAGGACGCGGGGAATTGGCCCGAGGCCCTCCGGACATACGAACGGATGATCCCCTATCCTCTCGCGCCGGACCAAAGGAGCCGGGTCGACGGATCCCGGGCCCGGGTCTTCATCGAATGGGCCGGACAGGACATGTCGAGGGGATCCTTCCGGGCGGCCTATGGGCACGCGCAAAACGCCCTGGAGATCTACGGCCCCGAAAGCGAGGCGGGCGCGGAGGGCCGGACGATCCAGAAGGCCGCCCTGGATGCCGGCACCATGACGGTGGCCGTCCTCCCCTTCTGGGCCGGCCAGCGAACCGGAGACAGGCCTCCCCGGGGGATGGAGAGCAGCCTCTACGACACGCTCCTCTACGAGTATATGGCCGCCCCGGTCCCGTTCGTCGGCCCGATCGACCGCGGGGCGATCCATCGGGAAATGACCCGGCTCCGGGTCCGAAGCGGGGATATCCCGCTCCGGACGGCGGAGACGATGGGCCTGGCCTTGAACGCGGACTTCGTCGTGCTCGGCTGGATCGAATCCTATATGCAGGAGGACGGCGTTCCTCAAGAAACGGCGCGGCAGGCCCCTCTCCGCAGGGACAGATCGAAGACCGTCGCCTATACGGAAAAGAGGTACACGGTCAAGCTGACGGGCGAGGTGATGTATCGGATCATCGACCCGGCTTCGAGACGGGTCGTGGAGGAGGAAACGGTCGCCGCCAACGTCTCCGCCCCATTCCGGCGCGCCTATTATGACGGCGACTACACCACCCTCGATCTTTCGCGGGACGAGCGGATGCTGTTCGACAAAGAAGGATGGCTTCGGGCCGAGGAAGAGCTCCAGGCGAGCCTGGTCAAAAAGCTCGCCGAAAAGATGGCCGCGAGCGTTTTCGAGAGGGTCCTGCTCTTCGTCAAGTAATCGGGGCGAAACTCCGTCGGCCCCAGCCCGCCTATCTTCACGAGCTTATGCAAGGCCCGCAGCAGCTTGGCAGCTTCTCCAGGCGATCAAGGGCCTGGATATCGCGATTTATCAATACGTTATATAATATATTTATAATAATTAAGCAAATTATTGATTTAATTAATATTTTTTCGTATATATATAATGAATATGAATTTAGGAAATAAGATTATGACACAAGACTGGCAGGAATTGACCAAGCTGACGCGGGGTGAGGCCTTCACCATCGAGAAAGTGAAGATGGCCGATCGGGACATCTCGATCGAAGGCAGCTTCGCCCTCCCGCCCCTGGCCAAGCTGAGGGTGGAGGACCAGCTCTTCGTCACCGCTTTCGTGCGCAGCCACGGCTCTATCAAGGAGATGGAAGCCCTCTTCGGCATCAGCTACCCGACCGTCAAGAACAGGCTGAACGCCATCTCGGCCCAGCTGCCCTTCGTGGACGTCAATCCCCCATCGCCAGGCAAGGACGTCCTCGACGAGCTCGACAAAGGCGATATCTCTGTCGAGGAAGCCCTCGAGAGACTGAGAGGTTGAATCCCATGCTGCCGATGTTCGTACGCTTCAAGATCAAAGGGCCCGGCCGGGGCGGGTTCGGGCTTTGGTTCCCGGTCATCATCATCTGGATCCTGCTGGCCGCCCTGATGCTCGTCCTCCTCCCCTTCCTGCTCCTGGGCGCCCTGGTGACCTGGCCGAGCGGCCCGGGGCCGAGGCTCCTTCTCGTCTATCCCCTGCTCGCCTCGGTCCTCTGGAACCTGGGCGGCCTGACCATCGACGTGGACCAGAAAGAACACGCGCTTTTGATCGACTTCATTTAGATCGCAATATAAAGGAGATTCTCATGAACGAAGAACGACGCAAGATCCTGGACATGCTGGCCCAAGGCAAGATCACGGTCGAAGAGGCCGAGAAGCTCCTGGCCGCCGTCGGCGAGACGGGTCGCGGGAACGGGGAGCCGGCGGTAACGGACGCCGCCGGCCGGCGCTCCTGGAAGTACCTCCGCGTCCAGGTCGAGCCGGGCCCGAATAGCGAAAGCGGCGACAAGGTCAACATCCGGGTCCCGTTCAAGCTCATCCGGGCCGGCCTCAAGTTCGCCGCCTTCATCCCCCGCGAAGCCCACGACAAGGTCAATAAGGCTTTTAAGGAGAAGGGGATGGACATCGACCTGGCCCGGATCACGCCGCAAGACCTGGAGGAGATCGTCTCCAACCTCGACGACATGACGGTCGAAGTCGACGGCAAGGACAAGGTCAGGATCTTCTGCGAATGAAAAAGACGATCGCCATCGTCGGCGCCGGGCTGGGCGGACTCACGGCCGGAAACCTCCTCGCCGACCGCGGCCACAAGGTCACGATCTTCGAATCGCACACCGGACCGGGCGGCTACACGGCCGGTTTTCGCCGGCGCGGCTTCTACTTCGAGAGCGGGACCCTGTCGTTCGAGAGCCTCGGCGTCTTCAAAAAGGCCATGGACGATCTTGGGCTCACGGGAAGGCTCCCGCTCGTCCGGATGAGGATGCGGTCCCTGTCGCCCTATTTCGATACCCTGTTCGAGTCCATGGCCGGGTTCAAGGACGCCATGGCCGCCGCGTTCCCGGCGGACCGGGCCGGGCTGGACAGCTACTTCCGCGAGATGGATCCCCTGATCGACGCCCTGCGCCCGCTCGCGCCGCGGGCGATGCCCGCGCAATTCACGGGGTTTGGCAAGCTGGCGGCGCTCATCCCCTATATCACGGCCGGGCCGCGGCTCATGCGCCGGCTCAAGCCCTACAAGGGCATGACGGTCGATGAATTCGCGGCCCGGCATTTCACGCCGGGGACGCCGATCTTCCGGCTCTTCACCGGCCTCGGCTATCCGCGGATGGAGGTGGCCACCCAGGCCGGGATGTTCGTGGTCGTGACCGAGGATTATTGGCATTTGAAAGACGGCATGCAGCACTGGGCCGACCTGCTGGCGGATCGGTTCCGGGCCAAGGGCGGCGACCTGCGGCTCCGTGCGCCGGTGGAGAAGATCGTCACCCGCGACGGGGCCGCCGCGGGCGTCGTCTCGGGCGGCGAGCGCTTCGACGCGGACGTCGTCATCTCGGCCTGCGATTACAAGAAGACCTTTCTCGAGCTGCTGGACGAGCCGGCGCTCGTACCGGCCGCGCAGCTGGACAAGATCCGGGAGGCGCCGGTGTCGGAGGGCGTCTTCACCGTTTACCTGGGCCTGGCCATGGGGAACGCCGATCTCCAGGCGCTAATGAAGAGCCATTCCGTGGGCTACAATCCCCTCGATCACGACGTCGACCCCTACGATCCGGCCGACGCGGCCCATTTCGACAAGACGGCGTTCGGGCTTTATTCGCCGTCGCTGGTCAATCCGGCCCTGGCTCCGGAAGGCAAATCATCGCTGATGATCCAGGCGGTCTGTCCGGCGCGCTGGCAGGACGGCTGGCATCGCGACGATCCGGACGCCTACCGGGCCCTCAAAGCCAAGGTCCGAGAGACGCTGATCGCCCGGGCCGAGGCCCTCTTCCCCGGCCTGCGCGCCGCGATCGAGTTTGAGGACGCCGCGACGCCCCTCACTTATGAGCGCTACACGGGCAACACGGCCGGGGCCACATCGGGTTGGTCCTGGAACCCGAAGAGGCCGTTCTACGAGGGCGGGCAGTTCAAGACGACGGTGACGACGCCGGTCCGCAACCTGCTCATCGGGTCGTGCTGGGCCGGCCAGATCGGCGGCATCCCCAACGCGCTCGCCGCCGCCTATCTTTGCGCGAAGAAGATCGGCTGAAGTCCGCCGCCCCGCAGCGCGGCCGTCGCCAAGGGCGATCTCGATTGAGGAGCAAGAACCGGATAGACGGGGGCCCCGGCAAGCCCTATTATATCCGTCGAGATGATCAAGATGTCGAACCCGGACCGGGACATGGCCGCGAAGAGGAAGCCCCTCTATGGGGTGGTCACGACCGGTATCTATTGCCGTCTGGGCTGCCCCTCGCGGCGGCCGAATCCCCGCAACGTCCGTTACTTCGGGAGCCCGGCCGAGGCCGAGCGCGCGGGCTATCGGTCCTGCAAGCGTTGCCGCCCGGATTCAAAAGAAGCCCCTGATCCGCGGCTCCGGATCGCGCTCGAAGCTTGCCGGATGATCGAGGAAGCCGAGACGCCGCTCTCCCTGGGGGAATTGGCCGCTGCGGCGGGTCTCAGCCCGTTCCATTTCCAACGGCTCTTCAAGTCGGTCGTGGGCGTCACCCCCAAGCAGTACGCCATGGAGAAGCGCTCGAACAGGCTGCGGCGGCAGCTGCGGGACGGGCGCGGCATCACCGCGGCGCTCTACGAGGCGGGATTCTCCTCGACCAGCCGCTTCTATGAGAACGCGGCCGCGACCCTGGGCATGCGGCCGTCGGAGTATCGAAGCGGCGCGCCGGGCGAGCCCATCCGGTTTGCGGTCGTCCGGTCCTATCTCGGGCCTGTCCTGGTCGCGGCGACCGAACGGGGGATCTGCGCCATCGAATTCGGCCCTTCGGCCAATGCCCTGAGAGACCGCCTGCGGGCCCGATTCCCGAAAGCGAAGCTGCGGGGACCCGATCCGGAACTGCGGGAAGAGGTGGCAGGCGTCCTGTCCCTTTTGGACGAACCGCGGGAAGGCCGGCCTGCACTGCCCCTCGACATCCGGGGGACCTCGTTCCAGCGCCGGGTCTGGCAGACGCTCTCACGTATCCCCGCCGGCTCCACGGCCACCTACGGGGAGATCGCGGCCCGGATCGGCCGCCCCAAAGCCGCCAGGGCCGTGGCCCAGGCCTGCGCCGCGAATCCGGTCGCTGTGGCGATCCCCTGTCATCGGGTCGTGCGCGCCGACGGGGGGCCCGGGGGCTACCGCTGGGGCGTGGAGCGCAAGAAAAAACTCCTCGAAAGGGAATCCCGATGAAGCGGGTCTTCGCGCCCGGGTGCGCCTTGGTCCTCTACAAGCCCGATGCGGCCAGGCGGCTGCGGGAGTACCTCGGATCGAGGGTCGGCCCGATCGGCGAGCATCTCACGTGCTGCAAGCATGAGCCGGGGCTCCCGACGGGCACTCAGGTCGTCAATGTCTGTCCCGGCTGCGACAAGCGTTTCAGGACGCTGTACGAGGGAGTCACAACGATCTCACTGTGGGAGATCCTGGCCGACGACCCGTCCTTTCCTTGGCCCGACTACCGCGGCGCCAGGATGGCCGTCCTCGACGCCTGCCCGACGCGCGATCAGGACAGGGTCCACGAGGCGGTCAGGGCCGTGCTGAAGAAGATGAGCATCGTCCCGGTGGAGCCCGCGTCGACGAGGAAAAAGAGCGTCTGCTGCGGCGACAGCTCTTTTGGGCTCATCCCCGTCGGCGAGGTCAAAGAGCAGATGGTCAGACGCGCCGCGGACATGCCCGCCGATGACGTGGCCGTCTATTGCGTCTCCTGCGTCAAGGCGCTCCATATCGGCGGGAAGAAACCGCGTTTCCTCGCCGATCTTGTCCTCGGCGAGGCGACGGTCCCCGGTGACTGCGACCCCGAGGACTGGCACCGGCGCCTCGACGCCTACATCGACGCGCACTAGGCCGGGAACCTCCGCGACCCGCAGCTTCTCGGCTTCATAACGGGCCCGGTCCGTTTCCCGCAGGCGCCGCCCAAGCCGGCCATCTTGCATCCGGCCTGCCCGAACTGCGTGAATTGACGCCAGCTCTTCGATCGTGCGCAGCGTCAGTGTCGGATCGGCCTGCACATTCTGAAGGTTGCCTCCGCCTTGAAAGGGGGCGGCCGTTGGAATATGGTAAGGGAACTGTGACAGAGAAGAGGACTCCCGCCTCCCCAGAGCGGGCCACGCGGCGACCTACAGCGTGAAGCTCCTGACGGAGAGATTCCTGAGAGGAGAACGATGCCTATCGTGTGCGCGATCATCCTGATCGTCCTTCTGGCCGCGCCGGCCGTGCCTCAGACGCCGGCCCCGGTCCAACCCCAAACCAAGACGCAAGCCGGCCTGGCCGTCCAGGTCGACAAGCTGTTCGAGAAATGGGACAGGACCGTTTCCCCCGGGTGCGCCCTGGCGGTCATGCAGGACGGCCGCGTCGCTTACAAGCGCGGCTACGGCATGGCCGATCTGGATCACGACGTGACGATCACTCCCGCGACCGTCTTCCACGTCGCGTCGGTCTCCAAGCAATTCACGGCCGCGGCCATCCTTCTCCTGGAGCAGGACGGAAAGCTCTCCGTCGATGACGACGTGCGCAAGCACATCCCGGAGCTGCCGGATTTCGGGGAGCGCATCACCCTCCGCCATCTCATCCACCACACGAGCGGCTTGCGGGATCAATGGGACCTGCTGGGCCTGGCGGGCTGGCGCTATTCGCTGGATCTGATCACCGACGAGGACGTCCTGGCGGTCATGGCCCGGCAGAAGGACCTGAACTTCAAGCCCGGCGAGCGCCACCTCTACTGCAACACGGGCTACACCCTTCTGGCCCAGGTCGTCAAGCGGGTCAGCGGCCAATCGTTCCGGGCCTTCACCACGGCCAGGATCTTCGAGCCGCTGGGCATGAAGAGCACCCATTTCCGCGACGACCACGCCGAGATCGTCAAGGGCGTGGCCTACGGCTATGTGCCCGCCGGGAACACCTTCAAGCTCAGCGTGACGAACTTCGACACGGTCGGCGCGACGAGCCTGCTGACGACCGTCGAGGACCTGGCCCTCTGGGACGAGAATTTCTACGATCCGCGGGTCGGAGGAAGGGCGCTCATCGAAAGGATGCTCGAGCGCGGCAAGCTCAACAGCGGCGAGACGATCGACTACGCGTTCGGCCTCGTGGCCGGCAAGTACAAGGGTCTCGACATCGTCGATCACGCCGGCTCCGACGCCGGATACATGAGCGACCTTGTCCGCTTCCCCGCCCAGCACTTCTCCGTCGCCGTCCTGTGCAATACCCCGATCAATCCGGTCCAGCTCGCGCGCCAGGTGGCCGACATCTATCTCGCCGGCGAGCTGAAGCCGGATCCGCCGAAGCCCGAGGAGAAGGAGGTCGAGCTCGCTCCGGAACGGCTGGCAGGGAAGGCGGGGGTTTATTACAACCCCGACGGCGACGCGATCGTCCGGATCGCCCTCAGGGACGGCGTCCTGCGGCTGGGCCAGGGCGCGGGGATGGAGATGAAGCCGCTGAGCGAGACCCGGTTCAAGCTGGCCGGACGACCCGGCCTCTTTGTCTTCGAGCCGTCGGGACCCAAGGCGGCGCGCCTGATCAGCCTGCCGGAGGGCGCGGGTAAGCCCGTCGCCTTCGAGCGGGCCGAGGAGTTCAGGCCGACGCCGGAGAAGCTGGCCGAGTATGCCGGAGAATACCGGAGCGAAGAGATCGAGCCCGTCTATCGGCTGGTCGTCAAGGAGGGCCGGCTGAGCCTGGAGCGGCTGAAAGCCAACCCGGCGACCCTCGAGCCGGCGATCGCGGACCTGTTCACGAGCCCCATGGGGAGCGTCCGCTTCGTCCGCGATGCCGAGGGGCGAGTTTCGGGGTTCTTCCTGAGCCGGGGCCGCATCCTCAATTTCAAGTTCAGAAAGGCGAACGGATAAAAAGGCGGTCAGCTAATCTGGCGTTCGCGGACCTCGTAATGCTGCGAACGCTGGTCAAAGCGGGACAGGATCGCCCTGGCTTTGGGCGGAACAACGCAGGCCTCGTAATCCGGTCCGGCGAACGCACGCACCGCGTCCAGAGTATCGAACCACATGATCGTGACGAATTCGACTTCCTCGCCGAGGTTTCTGCGAAAAAGCTGGATCTCCCGGAATCCTGCGATATCGCGGCCGCGAATGCCGATGAAGATCTCCTCTTTTAAAAGAGCTTCATAAGCGTCGGCGTTCGCGGGCTGCGTATAGCCATGCCAAATGCGACCGATCATTTGAGGATCTCCTTTATTTGATGGTCCAGCTGTCCATCTCGGACTTGAACAACACCGCGCTCGGGAAATTTCGGCGGATCCCGGCCTCGTCCAGCGGCTGCTGCCCCGCCGGCGGCAGGTGTGCGGCGATGAACACACGCGGCCGGATGCCTGTGGTCACGAAGGGCGGAGGCTCCGGCAGGGCGAGAAAGAAGCCGGGCACGAAGGCGAAATCGATCTTCTCATCGGGGAGGCCCAAGGCTTGGAGTAGCTCCGGGGTCAGCTGAGAAGGATCGATGTCCCCGGAATGAAAGAACGTGATGCTCCCAATGGTCACGAGATAACCGAGATTGACGATCCCGGCGACTCCCGGCGGGGGGGCGCCGTGCGACAGAGGCAGGGCCTGGATCCGGATACCGTTCACTTCGAGCAGGGTGCGCTTGGCCTCGCCGGCTTGAACAGGAAGAACGCGGCCCGGGAAGCCCTTTATCTGGCCGGCGGCATCTGCCGGCGCGACGAACGCGGCCTTTGGATGATCCTGAAGGCAGCGGCCGACCGTGGCGGCCTTGAAATGATCGCCGTGGCTGTGCGTGGCCATCACGAGGTCAAGCCCGTCGAAGGGCGCTTCGCCCGCGAGCAGCTTCTGTTCGACCGCGGGCGGCGTGAAGTCCGAGAGCCCGTCGATCAGGACCTTCTTGCCGTCCACCTCGACCATAAAGCCCGAGATGCCGACAAAAGTCACGGTGTCCGGACCGGCCTTCGCAGGTCCCTTCGAAGCGAACGAAAAATGCTGCTGGGCCATCACCCACCGGCCGTCCCGTTTTTCAAGGACCCCGGTCCAACGGGCGTTCTCCCAGCTCGCGGGCTGGCCCTTCCATTCGTTGATGTCATCCAGCAGACAGAAGAACCACGCGACTTCGCCCGATCTCGAGAGCTTGATCCTCAGGTCGCGGATCTCGTACCGGACCGCCTTGAAATCGGGGTGGCTCCAGAAGGCTTCCGCCTTCCGGAATTCGTCGATCCCTTTGACCACCGCCCCGTCCGGATGGACTTCGAGGAAATCCGCATCGTCGGCGATGACGCCATAGAGTAGCTTGAAGTCCTTGGTCTTGGCCCAGCCGATGCAATCGCGAATGGACTGTTCGATGGCGGCCATCTCATCGGCAGCCGGTCGGGGCGCCGGGCCGCGCGCGTCCGCCGCGAACACTCCTGCGGCGGCCAGGAGCAGGCTCAGGATTCTGATCATCATCGTCACTCTCCCACACGGGATTGCGTCCTCTCGTCCCGGGACGTTGAAGTACGGCGCCCAGGATCGAGGAACGTGGGCGAAGCGGCTAACGGACGAACGGCGCGACCAGGCGCGCCTCGACCCAAGCCCGGTCGATGGTCATCCCCCATTGGCTGTGCTTCATGGCCGTGCCGGGGTCGACCTTCAGCGCCTCTTTATAGCAGGCAAGCGCCGCCTCGCGGTTCCCGAGCAGGTCGTGCATGTGCCCCTGCCAAACGCGCGCCGCGAAAGCGTACACGCCCGTCTTCTCCAAGGCGGCCGCTTTCTCGAAGGCGGCCAGACTCTCCCTCTTGTCGTCATTATCATAAAGAAGAAGCCCCAGCTTGAACCAGAAGCCCCTCTCCGCGATCGTCAGTCCCGCCGCTTTCCGAAAAATGAGGAGCGGGACTTCGCCCTCTTTCTCCCAGCCCATTTCATCGACGACGGCGACGAGATCATCGGCGGTCGGGTGGTCCGGCACACGGAGCCGGACCGCCGGCGCATATGGCGTCCTCAGCCGCTCCTCCACCCACGTCCGGCTCATGGTGATCCCGAACTGGTCGTGCTTCACCGGCCGGTCCGGGGCGATGGCCAGGGCGGCCCGGTAATGGGCCAGCGCGTCGGCCCGACGTCCCTTGAGATCGTCGAGCAGCCCGAGCCAGCCCAGGGCCCCGAACCGCCAGGCCGGCGACGCGTCCGGCCGGTCGGCCTTGGCGAAGCAGTCCGCGGCCTCCTCAAGGCGACCGGCCCCGTAGAGATCGACGCCGAGCCGGTACCAAATGTCGGCGTTCGCAATGGGCTCGCCCTTCACCGCCGCGTAGACGGCCTGGACGCCGCCCGATTCCCAGCCAAAGCCCAGCGCGGCGGCCGCCGCCTTGGAGATGGGCGGCACCGGAGCCCCGATCAAAGCCAGCCGCCTGCGGGGATCGAGGACGACCGCCCGAAGCGGGGCCCGGCTCTTTAGCGCGATCTCGGTGACGCCAAGCGTCCGGTCGGCCCGGACCGTCTGCGTGGTTCCGTCCTCGAACGAGGCCGCGGCCGAGACCGGCATGGCCATCGTGCCGAGGCGCTTCAGCCGGAGATCCGTCGTGAATCCGCCCCCGCCGTCCGCCCGGCTGTCGTCCCGCTCCACGGCGTAGCAGAGGTACTGGTTCGAGCGTACCCAAGCGTCGAAGAACCAGGCCAGGCTCCGCCCGCTCTCGGCTTCGGCCGACGCGCGCAGCTCCCGCCAGCCGAAGGGCCGGCCTCCGAAGTCGCGCAGGCAGCGCTTGTAGACGCGCAGGAAGGTCTCGCGCCCCAGCACGTCGTCGAGTGCGAAGACGACGGCCGGGCCCTTGCTGTGGACCACCGTATTGTTGTAGTCGAATTGGACGGCGTCCTCCCGGCCGGGCGGGGCGTCCAGGGTGGTGTCATAGTACATCGGGACGGCGTTGACGTAATTCCCGATCCATTTGGCGGCCCTGTCCGGATCGAAGCCGCGGACGGCCATGAACTCGGTGTCCGCGAAGATGCCCAGGGCGATCCAGACCCAGGCGGGATCGTCCGCCTCGAGGACCCACTCGCCCCAGTATTCGTGCCCGATCTCGTGCGAGGTGATGTGCTGCCAATGCTGGGGCGGTTCGCCATCGACGTAGGTCTCCTGGCCGTGGATCGCCACGATGCCCGTCGCGACGGGGTAGCCGCCCCAGCGTCCCGACCCGCCGGGGATGATGTTCAGGAACGGGAAGGGGTAGAAGCCCAGCCATTCCTTGTAGAAACGGACGGCGTCGGCGGCGGTCTCCAGGCAGACGGCGGCGGCCTGAGCGCCCTTGTCCGTGAAATATGCCGTGATCAGGACGCCCTCCACCTCGCGCGACGCGGATTTCAAGCCCGGCGCCAGGTAGAGCCCGAACGACTTGGCGGCCGCGGCCTCATAGCGCCCGGTCTTCGGGTCGAGGCGTCCGCTGGCCGCGACCGCAAGGCCCGCGGGGACATCGATCCGGACGGAGTAGGCGTCATGTCCCGCAAGCCCGTCCCACCACAGTCGCGGATACCAGTCGCTGCTCAGTAAATCCTTCTGTTCTTTCGTGCCGTCGGCACCCCGGCTGAAGGTGACCGTCAGATCGACCGAGGCGCCCGGGGCGAGGGGCTCAGCCAGCGGGACCATGATCGGCCGTGGCCGTGGCTCGGCGGAGGCCGTCGACGAGGGAAAGAGCCTTCGAATCTCCCACAAAGACCTCGAGCGTCGATCGAGAGCCGACGGCCCAATCGAAGGCGACGACGCCGAGGGGATGACGTCCGATGTTCCTCAAGCTGACGGTCTCCCGCCCCTCGACGGCGCCGCCGGCAACATCCAAACGGGCGTCGATGACATATCGGCTCGATGGCCTTTCCGAGGGCGCGTAGAAGGGATCGGCCGCCGGGAACGGGCCTGCCGTTCGCCGGGGCCCGCATGAGGCGAATCCAACGATCAGGAGACAGGCCAAGGCGAGGGCAACAGGCATCCTTTGGCTCATGGGCGATCTCCTTGTGAAGTCCCGCTCCCCGCCCGCCCGTGAGTGGCCGCAAAACGGGCGGCGCCATAGGTCGCCACGCAAAACGGGACGAAGTAAGTCAGGACGAGCTTGATCCAATCGGATAAGCGCATGTCGTGTCTGAGGAAGATGCGATCCCCATAATTGATCAGACCCAGGACCGTCCCAACGACCAGGGCGATCTTGAAGGACGTGAACAGCGTTCGCTTATCCGTGGCGGCGGTCAAGAACGCGTTCATCGATACCGGTCGAGAGCATCGAAGCTCATGAGATTGGCGCAGGCGTAGGCGATCTTCAGGCGCTCCATCGAACCGGATTATAGCTGAAAACGAGCCGGGTTCACCAACGCCGATCTTCTGATCAAGATTATGGAGGGCGAGGTTGAATGTGCGGTCCTGGCCATCAAGCGGTTCCGTCCCCGGTAGGGACGATCCCGGCGTTCTCCACCATCAGGATGATCGTCCTCTCGGGGGCGCGGGTCCGATGGGCAGTCCCCCGGGGGACCACCAACCCTTGGCGGGGGCTCAGCTCGAACGAGCGCCCCTCCAGATCGACGAAGAGGCGCCCCTCGATCACAAAGAAGAACTCGTCGTCGGTCTCATGCTTGTGCCAGTGGTACTCTCCCCGGACGACGCCGAACCGCACGACGGAATCGTTGACCCGGCAGAGGGTCTGATTGTACCAGCTCTCGCGGCAGGCATCCGCCAGAGCCGGGATATCGACGAGCTCGAGCGGGCCGTACTTGACGTCGAGACGCGTGACATAAGGGTAGGGCTTGTCTTCGCTCATGGCCTGAGGTTAGCCTCGGGAGGCGGAGGTGTCAAGGTGGCCCCGGCCCGGGGATTCGGGCGGGCGTGGTAAAATGGTTTTCGAAGGGGGGTGACGTTCAGAGAATGAGCAGAATCTTCCTGCTTTCTCCCGCCCATTGCGGAGGGCGGAGGGCGCAGATGGTCCTTCGCCGGCAGGCCCGTTTCGATCTTGCCCTCCGGCTCCGGGACAAAGGGGTTCCTTTGGGGGAGCTTTTCACCTTCCTGAGCGGCCTGTATTTCCGGGGAAAGATGGCTTATGCCACGGCGTTCGCCGATCCTCCGGCCTCCTGCCCCGGAGTATTGGTCATCACGCCCTGCCGCGGCCTCCTGCCGCCGGAGACCAGGATCTCGGCCGCCGATCTTCGGATCTTCGCCGCCACCGGGATCGGGGAGGATATCGAAGAGTACATACGCCCGCTCTCCCGCGACGCGCGCCGGCTGGCGCGGCGCGCCGGACCGGAGACGGAGATCATCCTCCTGGGCAGCATCGCCACCGGAAAATACTTGAACGTTCTGCTCAAATGCTTCGGATCGCGCCTCCGGTTCCCCCGCGATTTCGTCGCCCGGGGGGATATGAGCCGCGGCGGGCTGCTGCTCCGCCGGGCCGAGGACAGGGAAGAGTTGGAGTACATCCCGGCAGAGGGGGCCGTTCTCCACGGGACAAAGCCGCCGAAGCTCGCGCCCCGCCGCTATCCTCGACCGACGATCCGAGAAGAAAAGGAGGCTGTGTAATGAGGACTTCCAGCGCGCGGCCGGGCCGTTCAGCCCGAGATCCTGAGATCGCGCCCAGGGCCCGAGGGACGAAAGCCCCGCGGGTCTCGATCCCCCTGGACCGGAACGAGGTGGTGCTGGATATCGCCGGACGCCGGGTGAAGCTCACGAACCTCAGTAAGCCCTTCTGGCCGGAGCTGGGCGTTTCGAAAGGCGACCTTCTCCGCTATTACCTGACGGTCTCACCGGTCCTCCTCCCCCACCTGGTCGATCGGGCCATGGTGATGAAGCGCTATCCCAACGGCGCCGCCGGAGAGTACTTCTTTCAGAAGAGGGCCCCGGTGCCTCGGCCGGATTGGATCGAGATCTGCCGGATCAAGCACTCCTCGGGGAACGTCATCGATTTTCCCATCGTCCGCGACCTCGCCACCCTTCTCTGGGTGGTCAACCTGGGATGCATCGACTTGAATCCCTGGTACGCCCGCTGCGACGACGTCTATCGCCCCGACTACCTGCACTTCGATCTCGACCCGGTGCCCCCGGCCAAGTTCGGGAAGGTCCTCGAGACGGCCAAGATCCTCCACCGCGCCCTGGACGCCCTCGGCATGCCGAACGTGGCCAAGACGACCGGGTCGAAGGGCATGCACGTGTATGTCCCCATCGTGCGCGGACCTCTCCAGAAGGAGGTCTGGACGGTCGCCAAACGGATGGCCAAAAGCCTCGAAGAGCTCCATCCCGAGGCGATCACCGCCGAGTACCGCATCGAGAAGAGACCGCCCGGCCGCGTCCTGGTGGACTACAACCAGAACGCCTGGGGCCGGACCCTGGCTTCGGTGTATTCGGTGCGCCCGAAACCCCGGGCGACCGTCTCCGCGCCTGTGACCTGGGCCGAGGTCGAGAAGGGCATCCGTATGGAGGATTTCCGGATCGACAATATGCCCAGGCGGGTGGCCCGGCTCGGCGATCTCTGGAAGCCGCTCCTCGCGAAGCAAAAGCGTTTCAACCTGCGCAAGGTCCTGACCTCTGGAGAGAAAGAGAGCGGAGAATGAAGGCCCGCGCACTTCCGATCAAGCCGCCCTTCCCGGTGATGGACGCGCAGCTCGTGGCCGAGCTGCCCCGGGGAAAGGACTGGCAATACGAGCCCAAGTGGGACGGCTTCCGCTGCCTCGCCTTTCGCAACGGCAAAACGATCGAGCTGCAGTCGAAGTCGGGCCGGCCCCTGGCCCGCTATTTCCCCGACATCGTCGAAATGCTCGAGTCTCTTGCGGCTCCGCGTTTCGTCATCGACTCCGAGCTGCTGATCCCGGTCGACGGAGGGACCTCCTTCGAGGAGCTCCAGCTCCGGCTCCATCCCGCGGCCAGCCGCGTCCGCATGCTCGCGGCCGCGCACCCGGCCGTCATGGTCGCCTTCGACCTGCTGGTGGACGAGAAGGGCCGGTCGCTCGCTGCCGAGCCTCTGAAGGAACGCCGTAAGGCCCTCGAGCGCTTTCATGCAAGATTCGCCAAGGACGTCGAGCGGCTGCACCTCTCGCCGGCCACGACCAACGTGAAAGCAGGCCCTCGAATGGCTCCGGCGCGCGGGCACAACGCTCGACGGGATCGTCGCCAAACGGCTCGACTTCGGCTATCGCTCCGGCGACCGGACCGGCATGGTGAAGTACAAGGTCATCCGCAGCGTGGACTGCGTGGTGGGCGGTTTCCGCTACCTCGAAGGGACGAAGGTGGTCGGCTCCCTTCTGCTGGGCCTCTACGGCGAGGACGGCCTGCTCCACCACGTGGGCTTCACATCCTCCATCAAAGATGAAGACCGCAAGGCCCTCACGGCCAAGCTGGAGCGGCTGCGGAAGGCGCCGGGATTCACGGGCCGCGCCCCGGGAGGCCCGAGCCGATGGTCCACGGAGCGGACCGGCGAGTGGGAGCCGCTGAAGCCGGTCCTGGTGGTCGAAGTGGGCTACGATCAATACACCGGCGGGCGTTTCCGCCACGGGACCAAGTTCATGCGCTGGCGGCCGGACAAGGCCCCGGCCCAGTGCACATTCGACCAGGTTGAAAAGAGGATCGCAGCTCCACGAGACTTACGATCTTCTTCATGATATCGAACGGATCGTGCCGTCCTTATTGAACTCGAGGACCGTCTTTCCCCAGCGCATTTTCGGGTTGATGGAAAGCCAGAAGCAGCCGGCCGCGAAGAAGTGGCCGAACAGGGGCGCCAGGGCCCAGGCGATAAGCGGCATATCCTTGCGTTCGGCGTAGGGAGCCTTGACCAGGATACCGCCGGCCAAGGCCATCAGGAGCGATGCAAGTCCCGCGCCGGCGCGCCAAGAGAAGCTGCCGGCCGTCAGGTCCGCGGCGGCCAGGGCGGCGGCGCCGAGAAGGCCCAGGCACATGGCCGTCTCGACGACGAGGAGAAGGAGCCAGACGCGGAAATAGTGCAGGCGGGCCGTCTGGCCCTGGCGGACGAACCAACGCGCAAGACCGCGCAGCGTCGTGTGGGCTTCGAAGCTCGGGCTGACGGCGGTCGGGACGAAGACCGGCTTCTGCCGGTGCTCGTTCAGCGCGTTGCATAGGATCAGGTCGTCGTCTTCGGTGCCCTCCCACCTGGTCGCCAGCCCCCAATCGGCGAAGGCCCCGCGCCGGACCGAGAAGCAGCCGCCCCATACGTAAGTGATCAGGCCGAGGCCGAGGAACATCGTCGAATAGCCCTCCAACGCCGTGTAGGTATATGCCGCCAGGCCCGGACCTGGCGGTGTGATCCAGCGCCCGGAGGCTGTCACGTTCACGGCGGGATCGATATAGGGCCGGACCATCTCGCGGACGAACCAGGGCGAGGGCCGCAGGTCGGAATCGCAGATCAAGTGCACCTCGCTCTCCGCGTCCGCGGCGATGGCGACGAGCTCGGCATGGTTCTTCCCGCAGGTAAGCCCGTCCCGCCCTCCCACGATATGCGTTCCCCTGCCGGTATCGCCGATAACCCGCTTGATGGGCGCCACTGCCGGGTCGTCCGCGGTATCGGTCACGAACCTGATCGTCAGCGCCGGATAATCCTGCGAGGCGATGGCGCGGAGGTTCTCCTCCAGGTGCTCGCCGGCGCCTTTGCAGGGCACGATGAGGTTGACCGCGAACCCGGGCTCGCCCGAGACCCGGCCCATCCTTCCGGGGAAGGCCCTCCGGATATGGATCCACGATTTGAGGGGCACGAGGATCGATCCCAAAAGGTCAAGGGCAAGAAACGCGATCAGGAACGCGTCGATCACTCCCTATCCCCCCTCCAGGGAATCCTGTGCTCGGATAATACGATGGGTCTCGGAGCGGTGTCAAGGATCGCTCGGACCTTTGATTCGGGGACGGGATTCCACTAGAGTAGCCCCATGCCGGAGACCGACGGGCGCGTGAACATCCTGGGCCTGACCCGTCCGGCCTTCGAGGCGGTGGCCGGCCGCGGCGGACATTCGCGGGCCCTGGGCCGCCTCTACGGGCGGGCCTTCGCCGAGGGCCGCTTCGAGCCGGGGTCCGAGGCCGATCGGCAGGGAGACCGCCGCCGACCTGGCCGCTCGTGTCACGCTCCGAATTCCCGACGTCGAGCGCGTCGTCGAGGAAGAGGGGCCCTTCGGGACGACGGCCAAGGCCCTCCTCACGGCTCGATGACGGCCAGCGCGTCGAATGCGTGCGCATTCCCGTGGCCCGCCGCGTCCCCGAGCCCGGGCCGGCCACCCTCTGCGTCTCCTCCCAAGTGGGCTGCCGCATGGGCTGCGTCTTCTGCGAGTCCGGCCGGCGGGGCTTCGCGAGGGACCTCCGGCCCGAGGAGATCGTGGGCCAATACGCGGCGGCCCGCCTCACCTTGGGCTGGGACATCGGCCAGATCGTCTTCATGGGCATGGGCGAGCCGCTCGACAATTTCGAAGGCCTGGCTGGGGCCCTGGCCGTTCTCCTCGACGGATCCGGCCCCGCGTTCTCGCAGGACGACATCACGGTCTGTACCATCGGCCTGCCCGAGGGCATCGCCCGCCTCAGGGACCTCGGGCTCAAGCGCCTCAATCTCTCGGTGAGCCTCAACGCCCCTGGCGAAAGGCTCCGCGGCGAGCTCATGCCGGCGAGCCGGAGCGTGGGCCTCGAAGCCCTGGCCGCCGCCCTGGCCCTTTATCCCCAGCGCCGCAACTTCGCCCTCGCGGTGAACTACTGTCTCATCCCGGGCCGGAACGACGGCGAGGGCGCTGCGGAAGGGGTGGCGGACTTCCTGCGGGCCGCGGCGCCGTCCGGGCGGGCTGTCCTCAACCTCATCCCCTACAATCCCGGCTCCTCCCCCATCGGTCGCGCCCCGACCGAAGCCGAGATCCAGTTGTTCACCCGGCGACTCGAAGAGGCCGGCGCATTGGTCAAGCTGCGCAGCCCCCGGGGCCGCGCTCTTATGGCGGCCTGCGGCCAGCTCGGGCGCGTCGACTAGCTTCGACCGAGCCGAGGACAGGTCCAATGCCCCTCGAGCCTCATCGGAGCGGGCGTCCGGCTCTTACTCTGTCTTCGAGGGCAACGGCTTGGACGACACCGTGTAGCGATACGTTACCGTGATCGGCACGGAGGTCGGCCCGTCCGAATAGCTGCCGTTGAACGTCTTCTCACCCGTGATCTTGTCCGGAGAAGTGATCGTCCCCTCGATCACCGGCCAGTCGCCGGAATTCGGCGGGAGATCCAGCTTGAACGCCGGCAGCCAATCGGCCTCCGCGTCTTCGGTATTGCGTTTCTCCTCCCCCCATGTCGCGGCACCCGGGGGGCGGGTCTTCTCCACGGTGACCCACTTGATCGAACGCGCTTGGGGATCGAGGTCCTGGCCGCCGTAGGGAAGCAGCAGCCAGTACTTCTTCGATTGCGTGTTGACCTCGAATTTGACCTGATCGCCCAGGTAAAGCAGCCCTCCCGAAGCGGTTCCGGTCCGCGTCCGGAGGTAATCGTACTTATCCCCCATTTCGTTGACCAGGTTGGCGCCGGTCCTCGTTTCCTCATACCGGAAGCGCACGGGAACGGTCGCGGCCTTCATGTGCTTCATCATGGCGTCGGGCTCGTCCCCGAGGTCGACGGGTCCCGGCATCCAGTTCGCTGTGTACTGCATCACGCTCAGCATGTCCTGTGTATACTTCATGATCTCGGCCTGCGACATCTTTTTCATCTTTTCGGGGTCCGTCATGATCTGTTGGGCCTGGACGATCACGGATCCCTCATTGCGCAGGTCGAGCTTCGCCGACGCCGACAACGAACGCTCGAACTTGTACGTCGTGGTCAACGAGCCGCCGGACTCCGGCTTCGATATCGCGGTGTGATCCACCCGGATGGTCACGTCGTAGGCGACGTACCAGACGGGCACATCGTGCTGCGGGCGCGCCATGGGCGCGAGCGCGATGAAGAGAATCAAGAACAATACAGGAGCGTAGGTCCGTTTCATCGTGCGGCCTCCTTATCTCTCACAGCTTTTTTCACAAGCGCGGCGATCCTTGCCTCTTCGGCGGCCGTCAGCTCCGTCAGTGCGAAGGCGGTCGGCCACAGGCGGCCTTCGTCGAGTTTCGCCTCCTGGGTGAAGCCGAGCGTCATGTACCGCTCTTGGAACTTCTCCGCGCCGCGGAAGAAGCAGACGATCTTGCCGTCCTTGGCATACGCGGGCATTCCATACCAGACTTTCGGCGCGAGGGCGGGCGCGCTGGCCTTGATGATCGCGTGGAGCCGCTCGCCCATGGCCCGACTCGGTCCCGGCATCGCGGCGATCAACGCCATCACGGCGCTTTCCCCGTCCGTCTTGCCCGCGCCAAGGCCGGGCCGCGCGACCGCTTTTTGGGCCTTGTTCTTATCCATCTTACGATCCCCTTTCAAGGGCCTTTCCCGGGCCTCGACCCTTCCTCAGCCCCTTCCGGATCACGCGTCATTCATTTCCATATCCAAGAAACGTGCCAGAAATCCCCCCCGAGAAAAAAATGGCGGAGTCCCCTTCCGCGGGTATCCGCCCTCTGCGTGCGAATAGAGTTGCCTATGGCGACATGTCAAGCCGGGGATATGTGCCTGCGGTACATGTCCCCGGATGTCCCCTCGCAGTACCGGCCTATTCCAGCTTGCCGGAGCGCAGGAACTCGATGAGCGCGGACGAGAACTCCGGCTTAGCGAGCGTGGTCATGTGGTCCCCGCCCGCGACGATCTTGAGCTCGCCCCGTCCGAGCAGCTTTCGGACGGCCGCAACTCGTTCCCTCACATAAGCGGACTCGTTCCCGCCGTGAATGAACAGGACCGGAGCCTTGCATTTCCTCAGCTGCTTTCGGGTCACTTCCAGCTTCGGGAAGCTGCGGCCGGCCGCCGCGAACGCTTTGACATCCTTGCCGGCGAACATGATCTTGGCGATCCCATTCGCCAGGCCCTCGGTCGGCTTCGGCCTGCCCGAAGGTGTCACCGCGATGATGTAGGACCCCAGTTCCTTGCCCTCGTCGACCGCCCTGGCAAAGACCTCGACTTCAGAGGATTGCGGCGCATTGGTCCCAGCGACTAGCGGGGCTTGCCCGGCATAGACGACGCTGAGGACGCGCTTGGGGTGGGTCGCGGCCACCTTGCCGGCGATGAACGCCCCGCTCGAATAGCCGACCAAGTGGGCCTTCTCGATCTTGAGGTGGTCGAGCAGGCGTACCACGTCGGCGGCCATTTCGGGGCCGTACATCTTCGGGTCGTGCGGCTTATCGCTTTGGCCGTGACCCCGGCAATCCAAAGCGATCAACTGGAACCCGCTCGCACCTGCCGTGTTGAGCTTGGTGTTGCCGGACGGGTCCCGGCCCCACATACTGGAGTCGGCCATCCAGCCGTGGATGAGGACGACGGCCTCGCCCGTGCCCGCCGTGACGTAACGGATCTTCACGCCGTTCGAGTCGAACACGCCGTCGTCCGCGCCCATGAACCCGGGCGCCAGACAGCACATGACGAGCAACATCGACAGAGACCGGTATTTCATGACTGGTGTTTCCTCAACGATGGGGCTTTGCTCTGAGAAGGATATACAGCCCCAGAGCAGAAGTCAATGGCTCGAGGACTGCGCCGTCATCCTGGCTGCCCGTCCGGAGGTGGCATTGGCGAATCACTTGACGGGTACTCAGACGAGGTTACCATGGATCGAGGAGGTTAGCCATGGCCACGAACGCGGACGACATATCGGCAGCAGACGGACCGGCGGCAACGGCTGAACGGGCCTGTCGAGGGCGACGAGAGTCTCCACGTCCGCCGCACCTGATCCTGAGGTCGACGTCCGCCCTCCCCGTATGGAAGCCGGTGAGCGTACGGCCTCTGCGAAGACTGCCACCCCCACGAGGCGGACCGGCTCGACGCCGACCCGTGGCCCAGTTCTGATCCTCGACCATCTGATCCCCGAAAGCAGCCGGCCCTCGAAAGCGACCTCGGACTGGCCGCCAAGATCCGAGGGGGCTGCTGCCCGGGCCGACCTCCGCCACGGGAGATGGGACGTCGTAGCACGACGAGCCGGCGGCTTCGTCAGCGCCGATTAGCCTGCGACCTGGCCCGGGGCCCGAGCGGAGATCGCTATTTCGTCCTCGGCGATATCTCAGGCAAGGGGTCGCGGCCTCGATGCTGAGGGTCGAGGATCCAGGCGATGTTCGGACCTTACTGATTCTCCCCGATGCGGCCTGCCCTTCGAGAAAACTCCTGGAGCATGCCAGCCTAGGGTCTTCCGCGAAAGCACCCTCCCGACCCACTTCGCCACGCTCGTCTGCTGGTCGGTCGCGATTCGGGCGAGTATGCCAAGCTCTGCAACGCGAGCCATCTGCCGCCCCTCCAGATCTCGCGAGCGCCGTCCATCCGGATCGAGCCGACCCGGAACGGTCCCTCGGCGATCTTTGCACGCCCTGTTTGGCTCCAACCGGATCCGATCGATCCGGGACCGTCGCTGGGGCCCGCTTCCGGACGGGCTCTCCGAAGCCCGGGACAGCGGCGGCCGGATGTACGGGAGCGACCGGATCTCGCGGCCCGGGGGCAGCGCGTCGTCCCTCCGCCTCGGGACCTCATCCCGGAGCTGCCTCGATGACCTGACCTCTTTCCAGCAGGGGGCGCCCCCGGGCGACGACCTGACGATCATGGTCATCCGCCGGTCCGCGTCGGGCTGAGGCTCCTTCAGATAAGGCCCCTCTGCCGGAGATCGGCAAAAACGCCTTTCATCATGCCGTCCTTGTACTTCAGGATCGCCACGCGGAAATTCGGTTTCAGGACGAATCTGTTGAGGGTTTGCCGGAGCGGGTGCTGCCAGGAGTACCTCCTGGCCCTCTTGATGTCCCCGGCCAGCCTCCGGCCCAGCGCTTCGGCCCGCTCGAGGTCGCGAACGTCGACCGGACTCCCCTTGGGCCGGGCTTTGGCGCCCATGACGCCGGAAATGAAGCCACGCTTGAAGATCCCTCCGGTGAGGAGATGGGGGATGACGGCGGCCGTCTTTCGGGCTGCGGAGGGGCGGGATGCGGTCGAGATCGACGCCAGGTATTTGCCGCCCAGCGTCGCCGCGAAGTACTCGAACAACCCGAACCGGTCGATGAAGTTCTTCATCCGGGCGTTGGGCGCGGATCCAAAGGTCGGCGTGCCGAAGACGATCCCGTCCGCTTCCCTGAGGACCCGCCGCAGCGTCTCGAAATCGTCCGGCAAGGGGCACCGGCCCTCGGCCATGCATCTCTGGCAGCCTTGGCAGAATTCGACTTTGTGACGGGCCAGAAAGATCTCCGACGTTTCGGCGCCTTGCGCCTCGGCGCTCTTGAGCGCCGCCCGAACCAGGGTCGAGCTGTTCCCATTGGCATTGGCACTGCTCATAACTCCCACGATCTTCATATGGGCCTCCTATAAAGAGAATATTCGTCAAGCTTGACATGCCCAGGCATAATCTTTATGCTTGCACTATAAGTATATAAATAATACCCTGCGTATATAAGGTATACTTATAGTATATTTAATTGGGCTTGTCAAGGTCAATAATGAAAAAACCAAGGATGGACGGGAAGCCCAGGCGGGCCAAGGAACGCGAGGCCCGACGGGCGGACATCGTGGCGGCGGCGGAACAGGTCTTCCTCCGGAAAGGGTACTCCGGAGCTTCGATGGACGAGGTCGCGGCAGAGGCCGAGTTCACGAAGCGGACGGTCTACATGTACTTCGCCGGCAAGGAAGACCTCCTCTACGCTGTTGCGCTCGAGGGAAGCAAACGGCTTTTCGCCGCACAGCAGCGAGTCCTTTCCGGCGGGGATCCCGGTCTGGAGAAGATCCGTCGCGCGGCCATGGCTTACTACGAGTTCAGCCGGGATTTCCCGGAACTCTACCGGATCATCGAGGACGCCCGCCGTCTCAAGCCCCGGCCGAAGGAGAGCCCCTGCCGCGAGGAATTCGTTCGCTATCGGATCGCCCTGTTCGAGGCCTACGACCAGGCCCTCCGGGCCGGGATCGGCGACGGGAGCATCCGCGGCGATCTCGATCCCCGAATGATGGTCGTCGCGGTGGTCCTCTCCCTGACCGGTTTCTTCAAATCCCTTTCGGAGGCGGTCCCGTCCGGCGCTTTCGGCTTCGATCCCGACGCGCTCGCCCGGTCGACCGTGGGGCTTCTCATCGACGCGTTGGGGCCGAGGTCCCAGGGGCTACCTTGAGCGCCGCCCCCGGCTGGTCCTTGTAGCGGGCCTGGAGCTTCTTGGCGACCTCGAACGCGCTCGGCCATTCTGTCCAGAAGGCCTTGTCGCAGGCGGCCAAGTTCGCGCATTGGACGCACGACTCGAGGCCGCCGGCCATGGGGCACGTGCGCACGGGGCATTCGGCCATGCCGACCTTCAGGGGCTTGTCGCCCGGCTTGCATCCGTAGCAGAAGATCTTGTCGGGGTCGAAATCGATCCCGAATTTCTTCTTCATCTCCCATTGGTCGTAGACGGCTCTCTTCAGCTTGGCGTCGTTGCCGCGGGTCGCCTTATAGAGCTCGCACTGCTGCTCGCAATACGCCCGGGGGATCCCGCAATAGGACAGCGCCTTCAGGTCGACCGGTTTCTTATCCTGTCCCGGCTTTGCGGGCGCGCTCTCCCGGGCCGGCAGGATCGGGCTCAAGGCCAGCAGGGCGCAGCAGGCGCCTCCGCACTTCGCGCCGCGGACGAGAAATTGCCGCCGGCTTTGCTCTTGCTCCATGGATTCCTCCTTGGGATGATCGGGATGGCCGGGTCTCATCTTCCGTCAAGCTCCCTGAGCCGGGCCGCGGCCTCGCTTCGCCCCGGAGCGAGCTCGATCGCCTTGAGATAGCAGCTTCGGGCCCTGTCTGTCCGGCCCAGCGAACGGCAGGCATCGCCCAGGCCGATCCAGGCGTCGGCCGAACGGGGATAGCACTCGACCGTGTACTCCAGCGCGTCCGCCGCGCGGTCGAATTTCTTCTCGCGCAGGAGGGCCCGCCCCAAATCGCGCAGGTCCTCCTCGGGGATCAGGCCCACGACCCCGTATTTCTCCCGCCGGGCTTCGGCCCGGGCCCGGACCTCGGCGAACGTCTTTTCGTTGAGGGGGAGGCTGATCCTCCAGCCCTCGAACAGGAGGCGCAGGCCTTCCAGCAGAGAGCCGGCCGGCACATGGCCGCCGTTGCCGATCACGGCCAGGCGGCAGGACAGGCCCTCGGGGGCCAGGGCGTCGACCTTCTCCTTGAGCTCGCCGTTGCCGCTGATGATGGTGGGGAAATCGCGCTCGCCCATGACCAGGATCAGCCGGCGCGGGCCGCCCTTGAAATCGCGGATCATCTGGTCCCTCTTCGGCAGAAAAGTCCCCACCCGCAGGGTCGCGCTGGCGGCGATGCAGCTGTCAGCCAGCCCGGGGTCCCTGAGCATCCCGTACACGGCGGTGAAGCCGGTGTTGGATGTGCCGTAGAGGACCCGATGGCTCTCCGTCCGGTAGCCCTTTTCGACGTGGGGGACGAGCTCCTGGCGGATGAAGTCCAGGTACCGGTCGGCGCGGCCCCCGTCCTTGCTGCCGTCGGCATAGGTGATCTCCTCGGGGAAGATGTCTTTCGAGCGGTCGGTGTTCTTGATCCCGACCACGATGAAGTCGGGCATGTCCCCCATCTGCGCCGCGTGCCGCAGGCCGCCGAGGACGCCCGAATTGAAGTTGAAGTCCGCGTCCATCATGTAGAGGACCGGGTAGGCGCCGCCCGTCTCGTCATAACGGTCGGGAAGGGAGACCCAGACCTCCCGCTCTTCCCCCAGCCGCGCGGATGTGATCCTCTCGATCCGGATCTGGGAGATGGGGTGACTCGGGGGCTGGGCCGAGGCTTGCGTCCCGCAAACGCTCAACAGGGCCAGCAAACCCAGCGCCCGGGACCGGCAGGATGGGGATGTCATGGTCGCCTCCTCGCTCAAGTGGTGCCGCCCGGCCCGGCAGACCGGCGGCGAAGGGGAAACTTACCGCGGAAAGGGGGCGCAGGCAATCGGGAAAAAGGACGAATTCGCGGATTCATACACATTCCCGAGGCCGCCGGCGGGCCCCCCGGGAGCTCTCTCTCGACATTCTTGCCACTTCCAGGTCCGTTCCCCTATAATGCGCTATCGTGATCGCGAAGACCCGGCCATGAAGCATTTTAACGTCCTGACCACGGTCCTGGTCCTGATCGCCGGGGTCTGGGCCATCGTCGAGTTCCGCCAGAGGTCCCGCAGCTTCCCCAAGTCCGGGCTCGGCGGGCTGTGGCTTTTCCTGATCTTCTTCAACGCGGCGGAACTGGCCGTTTTCTTCAGCATTTACTGGGAGAGCAATCTCACCCCGGCCCAGCTGGCGAACATATCCTCCTGGTACAAGCTCGTCGAATGGCCCGTCCTGACCGCCCTTGTCCTGGGAGTCCACATATCGCTTTACCGGGCCATATTCCGGCGCCGGGACAGGGACTTCCCGAAGTGGATCGTTCCCGCCGTGGGGGTCTTTGCCGCCGCGTTGATGGCATGGTTCCTCCTGGCGCTGAGATTCCCGGCCCTGATGCCCCAAAGCCCGGTCATCACCTTCTGGCTCCTCCTCATCTGGCCCCTGGACATCCTCGACATGATCTGGCTTGGCCTCCTGCTGGCCGAAAGCCGGAAGGCGTCAGATCCGGGACGGCGGAAGGTCGATGCGGCATTCGCCTGGCTGTTCCTGGCGCGCTATCCGGTCCATCTGGCTCTGAGCGTCTGGACCCCGGCGGGAGCGGAATACTGGGCCATCGCGATCACCAAGATGCTCGCCCTCTACACGAATCTCCTTCCCGTCTTCTGGCTGAAGGCCTACTTCGTCCCCTGGGCCGGCAGCCTGGGAAAGGTCCTGGGCGAGCGATTCGATCTCCCCGCGATAGGGCAAGCCCGCGGCTTGTCTTCCCGCGAAATGGAGATCCTGGAGCTCATGATCGACGGCAAGAGCTATAAGGAGATCGAGAGCGCCCTCCACATCTCCATCCATACGGTCAAGAGCCATGTCTACAGCCTGTACCGCAAGATGGACGTCAAAAGCCGCCACCAGCTCATCCACCGGATCGGGATTTACGGCGGCGGCGGGTAAGCGATGATCCTTCTTGTCGACGGTTACAACGTCATCCACCGGGTCCCCGAGCTCGAGAAGAGCCTCGCCGGCGGGCTCCAGAACTCCAGGAACCGCCTGGCGCTCCAGGTCTCGAACTGGAGCCGCGCGCATCCCGGCGTCGAGTGCGTCATCGTCTTCGACGGCGAATACCAAGGCTCGGGCAGCCGGGAGGAGCGCATCGCCGGGATCCGCTGCATCTTCTCGATGAGAGCCCACGGCGGCGACGCCGAGCTCATCCGCTTCGTCCGGGACCACAAAGGCCGCAAGTCGGACATCACGGTCGTCTCGGACGACAACAACGTCGGCAACAACTGCCGGGCCCACGGCGCGGTCGTTCGGCCTTCAGGATTCATCATGGGGGCCAGATCGCAAACGCCCCGCCGCGGAAGCAAAGCGGCCGCCGAAGGCAAGGGCATCGACCGGAAGGACGCGGCCGCGATCGACGAAGAGCTCAAGAAGAGATTCGGTATCTGACGGCTCATATAAGCGCCGGGAAAAGGAGGAGAACCGCCATGGCACGAAAGCGGAACACGGTCGGCGGGCCGATGCGGGCCATTTCGATGGTCTCGGGCATCGTGGCCCTCGTCCTCATCCTCTCGGCCGGCGCCGGGACGGCGGACTGGATCAGCACGGCCGCGCCGGGGAAGCGGATCGGGATCATCGGCCTCGACACGTCGCATGCACCGGCCTTCACCCGCATCTTCAATGCCCCGGACGCCCCGGCCGAGGACTTCGGCGGTTACCGTGTCGTGGCCGCCTACCCCCAGGGAAGCCCGGACATCGAAGCCAGCGCCTCTCGGGTGGCCGAGTATGTCGCGGGAGATGCGGGGCCTGGGAGTCGAGATCGTCGATTCGATCCCCGCCCTCGTCGCGAAGGTCGATGCCGTCCTGCTTACGGCGAACGACGGCCGCGTCCACCTCGGGCAGGCCCTGCCGGTCATCGCGGCAGGCAAGCCGCTCTACGTCGACAAGCCGATGGCCGCCTCCCTCGCGGACGTCATCGCGCTCTTCGAAGCGGCCCGGGCGAAGGGCGTTCCCCTTGTTCAGTGCCTCGTCCCTCCGCTGGATCCCCGGTGCCCTTGAGCTCCGCGACGGCGCCCAAGGAGAGGTCGAGGGCGCCGATGCCTTCAGCTGGGCCGCTCTGGAGCCGACCCACCCCGACCTCTACTGGTACGGCATCCACGGCGTCGAGATCCTCTACACCGTCATGGGGACCGGCTGCCTGTCGGTGAGCCGTTTCCGCACGGAGGACACCGAGTTCTGCGTCGGCCAGTGGACGGACGGGCGCATCGGGACGGTCCGCGGGCTTCGCTCGAGTGAACACAGCTACGGCGGAACGGTCTTCGCCGAGAAGAAGATCGTCTGCCTGCCGATGGGCAGCGACTACGGACCGATGCTGAAGGCGATCGTCCGTGTTCTTCGACACCGGCCGGCCGCCGGTCTCCCCGGACGAGACGATCGAGATCTACGCCTTCATGAGCGCCGCCGACCGGAGCAAAGCCCAGGGAGGCCGCCCGGTCCTTATCGCGGACGTGCTGGCCGAGGCCCGGGCCGAGGCGGCCAAGAGGGTCCGATGATGCGGGATGTCTCCGGGTTCGCTCGGACGGCTCAAGCGAATCCCGCCGCTTAACTTCCGGCCTACCGGCGCATCAGCTGTGTGACCTGAATGAGATTGCCGCAGGTGTCGTTCAGCACGGCGATCGTCGAGCCGGTGACTTTGGTCGGCGGCATGGTGAACTCCGCGCCCGCCGCCTTCATCCGGTCGTATTCCCGCTCTACGTCGTCGGTGGTGAACATGGCCGCGGGCTGGCCTTGCTGGAATATCGCCTGCTGGTAGGCTTTGGCCGCCGGGTTGTCGTTGAGCGCCAGCTGCAGCTCCGTGCCGTCCGGATCCTCCGGCGAGGCCACCGTGAGCCATCGGAACGGCCCCTGGGTGACGTCGGCCTTCTTCACGAAGCCCAGCACCTCGGTATAGAAGCGCAGGGCCTTCTCCTGGTCGATGACGTACACGCTGGTCAGCTTGATCTTCATCGGTTCCCTCCTAATGTCGCCTTCGCGGGGGCTGCCGCGTCACCACCATGAAGGAACGCAACGGGAGAATGGGACCGATGTCCGAAGACGAATGGCAACGGCGACCATCGACCCGTCCCCTCGCAAGATAAGGGTATCCCGGCCGCGCGCGAGAGTCAAGAACTGTGAAGCGGCAGACGAGGCGGCTTCGACGATCGCGTACCGCTGCCGCGCCAGCGATTCCTTTTTAGGGCGGCATCTTCCGGGCCTCTCCCGCATTTCCCAAACGACCGCGCTTGTCCTAGAATGGGAAAAGCGGGTGAGCGATGATCCTTGTTGGTCCCCGAGCTCGAGAAGGGCCTCGACGACCGCGATCGACGAAGAGCTCAAGGAGAAACTCGGTATCTGAATTGAAACCCCGGCGCGCCCTCCTTCTCTTCCACCTCAGGGTCGGGGCCCGGCTGGCCCTGCGCGTCCTGGCCCCGGTCCTGGCCTCTGTCCTCTTCTTCTACTACATCCTCAGGCCCGAGTTCACGGTCGAACTCGCCCGGATCCTCTTTATCGACGGAAGCCTCTTCGAATCGGGCCTGATCGGAACGGCTCTGCTCGCGGGACTGGCCCGCATCGTCGCGCCCCGGCTCGGAGCCGGCAGCACCGGCTGGGCCCGCTCCCTCCCCGTGGGAATGGGGGCCCGGCGCCTATCAGCCGTTCTCGCCGTGCTCCTGGCGGAAGGGCCCCTGCTCGCGGTCCTCGGCGCCTTGGTCTGGTTCATCACGGCGCCGGACCCGGCGCTCGTTGCCCCGTATATCACACGCCTTATGGCGCATCTCGGGCTGGCCGCCCCGCACATCGCCGGTCTCGTCGTCGGGGCAGCAGCCGCCGGCCTGGCCTGTCTCCCGGCCTTGGCCTCTCCCCTTCAGAAGCTCCTTCTGATCGTTGCCTGCTTCCTGTCGTTCTCGGGTCACGCGGCCGTTCTTGCCGTGTCCGCCGGGTTGCTCGCCCTGTCCGTTGTGTCGCCCGGCCGGGGCGCGGTCCAGGGAAAAAGACGCGGACCGCGGAGCGATATGCCCTCGGCCGTCTTTCTTCCCGGTCTCTCCATGCGCGCCGTCCGCGGCCGGCTCATTATCGCGTATCTGCCGGCGGCCGTTGCCCTTGGCGCCGCTTGGCTTTTCCTGACGAACAACGAGCTGGCCGCGAGGACCGCCTTCTCCCTGTCCCTTTTCGGCCTGTCCCTCGGCCTGACCGGTTTCATCGGGACTGCTGCGGAGATCCTGGCCGTGCGCCGGCCCGCTTGGCCATGGTCGCGCTCTCTGCCGCGGTCGGCCGCCGCCCGGGTGCGGGACGACGCACTTCTTCTCGCCCTGCTCGCTTTGCCGCTGGCGGCCGGCCTCGCCATCCTCCACCGCCAGGCCTGGGAGATCGTCTATCTGGCCGGCCCCCTGGCCTGGCTGGCGGCCCGCGGTGCAGGGGCCATGCGCGAGGCCGGCGATAAGCCGTTCGGGGTCCTCGGGCAGACCGCCGTCGAGGGAACGATGATATCGATGGCCCTGGCCCTCCTGCCGTGGATCTCCTTTCTTCTTGCGGCGGCGGCGCCCGTCGCCTTCCTCCTCGCCCGGAACTCGGAGCGACGCCTGAAGCCGACCCGCTGGGCTGAACGGCACCACGCAAACGCCGGCGATCCCCTCTCCTGGAGCGCGCAATGATGGTCTTTGAAGACGTCACCTTCGGCTACGAGCCCGGCCGGCCCATCGTCCAAAACGCCTCCTTCGCGCTCGAGCCGGGACTGACCCTTCTCCTCGGCCCGAACGGCTGCGGCAAGAGCACCCTGCTCAAGCTCGCGGCCGGTGTCGAGCGGCCGGACCGGGGCCGGATCCTCATCGACAGCGTCGATCTTTGGAGGGAGGAAGTCGAAGCGCGGCGGCGGCTGGCCTATCTTCCCGAGTTCCCGGACATTACCCCCTATGCCACCCTCCGGGACGTCCTTCGCCTCGTCTGCCGTCTCCGCGGCGAAACCCAGCAGGCGGGCGCGAAAGCCCTCGAGATCTTCGGGCTCGCTGAAGAGGCGGGGCGGTCCGTGCGTGAGCTCTCCTCCGGGCAGCGGAAAAGGGCCCTCTTCGCCGCGGCCTTCGTCGGCCGGCCGGATCACATCCTGCTCGACGAGCCGCTCGACGCCCTGGACCGGCAGATCGCCGACGATGTCGTCAGTTGGATCGGCGAAAGGACGGCCGCCGGGTCGACCATGGTCGTGGTCTGCCATGCCCTCGAGCCGCTGGCCGGCCTCGCGACCAGGGCCGTAACAGTGCGCGAAGGATCGGTCGGGGTCAGCCGGGACCTGCCCTCGGAACCCGAGGCCCGCCTCCATCTCCTCGACGCGCTCGCCCGCGGCAAGGCCAATTGACACGCCGGTTCGAGTGGTGCTTGTAGGGCGAAGTCCCCTTCCGGGGCAGCCGATTCCGGGCTGAGCCGTCCCCGCGACGCCCGACCGTCGCCTAATCCAGACAGCCGCTGCCTTCGATCGCCCAAACGTCCTCGACCATCCCGTCCCGAACGGCGAAGAGGCGCCTGTGCAGGTTGCAGGTCGTGCAGCCGTGAGAAGGGAACAGCCTGACCCTGTCCCCGACCTCGAGCGGGCGGCCGCCGACCCGGACGGAGGCGTGTTCCTCCGACTCGAAGCGCGAAATCACGTCCTCCGGGCGGTCGGCCAGGACGGGCGGGCCGAGATCGGCCCCGACTCCCTTCACACCGACGTCGAGGACGGCGTGATCCGAACCGTTGCTTGAGATCACGGTCGTGATGACGCTCAGGGCGATAGCGAATTCGGGCCGCCTTTTCGCATAGTAATGATCCATCAGGGCATAGGAGCCGGCTTGGACCTCGTCAACGCCGTCCATTAGGCCCGTCATGTCATAGGACCCTGTTCCGCCGCCGCTGAGGACCCGGACCGGCAGCCCGGACGCTTCGATGAGCCGCCTCGTGTCCACGGCCTTCTGCATCGAAGCGAGGACCTGCCGGCGCCTGTCCTCAGGGTCAAGGATGGTGATGCAGTGGCCCTCGTAGGCTTGGATGCCGAGAAAATCGACGCCGGCGGCGGCCGCCGCGGCGCGGGCGATCTGGAGCGCCCGCTCGCCGGGCGGGACGCCGCATCGGGCCAACCCGACGTCCACCTCGACCAGGACGCCGACCCTGGCGCCTGTCCCGGCCAGCGCGGCGGAGAGTTGCCTCACCTGGGATTCGTCGTCCACGGCGACGCTGAGACGGCATTGCCGGGCCAGCTCGGCGACCCGCTCGACCTTGCCTTGTCCGGCGATCTCGTTGGCGATGAGGATGTCCCGGATCCCCCCCGCTGCCAGGGCCTCGGCCTCTGAAATCTTGGCGCAGGTGATGCCGACGGCGTTGCCATGATCGAGCTGACGCCTCGCGATCGTGACGCACTTGTGCGATTTGAAGTGCGGGCGCAGCTTGGCGTGGCGGCGGGCGAAGAAGTCGGACATGAGGCGCAGGTTGTGGTCGAGGGCCTCCGTCTCAACGATCAGCGCCGGCGTCGGTATGAGCGTCGCCGGCTTCCCGATGAGGTCTGTCATGCGGCCGGCCACGGGACATTCTCTCGAATCAGCTATTTGGGACATTATTGCGTTTCCGGACCGATTATATAAAATCCCCCCGAAATAAAATAGGGCGGAGTCCCCTTCCGGGGGTATCCGCCCTCCTGCACGTTCAGTGCTCCGGTTCCTGTGGACCTATTCTTTCCGTAAGATCTTCTCCATAACTTTTCCCTTGGCTAACTCATCGATCAGCTTGTCCAAGTAGCGAATCTCCCGCATGGTTGGCTCTTTGATGTCTTCCACTCGGACACCGCAGATCATGCCCTTGATTAAAGCCCGCGAAGGATTCAGTCGAGGAGCTTCCGCAAGGAAGGTCTCCAAGTCTGTTTGCTTTGCCAGTTGCGCTTCCAATTCTCCCTGATCATATCCTGTTAGCCAACGAATGATCTCATCGACTTCCGTTTTCGTGCGTCCTTTCTTCTTTGCCTTAGCGACATAAAGGGGATAGACCCTTGCGAAGCTCATTGCATAGAACGGATGTTTTTGCTGTTTCATTCTGTCCTCTTTTAATCAACGACATAGCGAACGTCTCCACAACCCGCTTCTGATCCTTCGCCCGCCCTGTCTGCAGGGAAATGGCGACAAGATATTCAGAGAGCCTTTTCCATGGGAGCGTTCCGGATCGATCATAATGGAAATCCCCCCGAAAATGAAAAGGGGCGAGTCCCCTTCCGGGGCATCCGCCCACTTGCGCGTGGGGCGGGAGCGAGTATGCGGTCCTCTCTCCCTATGACATCAACAAAGAGCTGCCGGGCCGTGTCTCGGAGAGCCTGACGGGCGGAGGCCGACTCTCAGGCGGCGGACCGGATTCGGCGGACCGCCTCGGCCAGGCCGCCGGGCCAGGCCTCGCCGTGGCCGGGCAGGACCCACCCTGCGTCGATCGAATCGAGCTTCGCGAGCGAGGCCATCGCCTGCGCTGGGTCCAGCGTGAATGGCGCGAGCCGCGGTCCGACCGCACCGGTCAGCACGCTCCGTGTCGTGAACGCGTCGCCCATGAAGATCGCGTCGACGACCGGGACGTAGACCGCCACGCTCCCCGGGGTGTGGCCGGGCAGGTGGATGATCCGCGGCGAACCGGGAAGGTCCAGTATCGCGCCATCCGTGAACGTCACCAACTCCGTGACGGGGGTGATGCGCAGGCCCCCGCGCCGGGCGGAGTAGGCGAGGAACCCCGCCAGCGGCCCGAGCTTGATCGGGCCCCAACCTGAGTTCGGCTTCTTGACCTCGCCACGCGCCCGTCCGGCGTCGAGCTCGTGGACGAAGACCCGGACGCCGCGCTCCCGGCGCAACCGCTCGGCGTAGCCGATGTGGTCGGAGTCCCCGTGCGTCAGGACGAGGCCACGGACGTCGTCGAGGGAGCGGCCCATCGCGGCCAGCTCGGCCGGTAGGTCCTTCCAGTAGCCGGGCAGGCCGGCATCGATGATCGTGACCTGGCCGCCCTCTTCGACCAGGTAGCTGTTGACGAGGCCTGAGCCGAGCCGATGGAGCGATTTCGAGAGCTGCATCTGCGCCTTTCTGGGTCGTGGTATAGCATTCGGGTCATCGCTATGATACGTAGCCATCATCGCGACTGTCAATAGCCGTGGGAGCCCGACATGCCCCCCGGCCCACACCTCGCTTGAGGCGATCATCGCCGCCGGCCGCGAACGTCAACTCCTGGTGACGGATGATCCGGTCGACGACTGTGGGCCCTGTCAAGAAGGCAGGGACATCTGCGTCCCCGATTCATGGGACACGTACCGAATTCAATCGAATTCGTTACATGTCCCCGAATCGGGAAATCCCCCCCAAAAATAAAAAAGGGCGGAGTCCCCTCGCGGGGGCATCCGCCCTCTTGCGCTCGAATAATGTCAGCTCCGGGGATGGCGCCCCCCTTATTTCTTCGCGGCAGGCAGGAAATTCTCCATGACCCAGATCTCGGCGCTCGGCTGCCTGACCGAGAAGGCCAATCGGCGGCCGTCGGGATGGAGGGTGAGGGATCGGGGCTCCGCGTCGACCGACAGGCCGAGGCTCTGAGGCTCTCCGCCCTCCGCCGGAATCGACCAGAGCTCGCACCTCTGCTCCTTTTCCTTCGAGACGTTCTTGAAAATGATGATGCCCTTGCCGTCCGGCGCCCAAATATAGTTCCCCGATGTCCTCATCTTCGTTTTGACGAGATCGCGGGGCGTCCCGTCCGGCAGGTCGATGGTCTTTATAACATTGGACCCGCCCGGCTCCGGAATGCTGAAGGCCAGCTGCTTCCCGCTGGGGGACACGACCAGTTCGCCGATATCCGGCGGGGCCTCGGCCTGGAAGAGCTCGCGGCTTTCCTTGGCGGCCAGGTCGATGCGCCTGATGCTGCAGCGTTTCTTCGAGAATTCGAAATAGGTGTAATAGACGAATTTCCCATCGGAAGACGGGGCCATGAACTTGATGTTGGCCCCCGGCTCGCTATCGACATAGAAGGTCGCCTCGCCGGTCGAGACGTCGATCCGATAAAGGGCCAGGAAGGTCTTGCCGTCGTTCCCGATGACAAAGATCGAACGGCTGTCCGGGGCCCAGCGGGGGCGGGCGAATCGCGTGATCTTCGTCGGCACCTCTCGCGTTTCTCCCGTTTCCAGGGAACGGATCTTCAGGGCCTGGTTGATCCTCCCCCCGGGCGCGTCCCTGCTGTCGACGACGAACGCCAGGGATCTTCCGTCCGGAGACCACTGAGGATCGTAGCTCACCCCGACGATCGGCTGAGGCAGGGTCTTCGGGGCATCGATCAGGGTCCTTTTCTCGAGATCGACGGAGGCGACGGCGATATCCACCATCTGGGTGTTGAGGCGATAAAAGAAACGGCCTTCTTGGTCGATACCGAGCGGATCGATAACGCCGATGTTCCTCCTGACGAGGACAGGCTCGCCCTGAGTGCGTGCGTCCGCGATGTCGGTCAGCCACGCGTCGTGAGTACCCGTCCGGTCGCTCGAAAAGAGCAGCCGATCGGAGCCCGGCAAAAGGCCGAGGACCCAATCGTCCGCCGGATGCTCGACGACGCGGGTCTCCTGTTGGCCATCGACCGAGAAGGCGAAAATGTCGTGCTTCGGCTCCTCCTCTTTTTGGGGAAGGTCGATGTAAAGGAAGCGGCCGTCACGCGAGAACGCCATGCTCCGCGGCGCCGTCTTGATAAGCTTGACCTTCTTGAGGATCCGCAGCGAGCCGTCGGCGGCGGAGATAACGGCCACGCTCCAGCTCGTGTAGAGGTCCTGCACGAGGCTGACGGCGATCGACCGGCCGTCTGGGGACCAGGTGACGGGAAAGGCGAACTCGTTGGGTTTCTGGTAGAGGATCCTTTCGTTGGATCCCGCGGCATCGATGACGCGCAGCTCCATGGCGCTTGTCTGACTCATCCAGCTGTAGGCGAGTCGTTTCCCGTCCGGAGACCAGCAGGAGTTGGCGGCGAGCCCGAGCTCTTTTTCAAAGGACCCCTTGCTCGTGACAAGCCTCGTGCTCCCGGAGGCGATGTCCCTGATCCCGAGATTCCCCGTCTGCCCGTCGATGAACGACATGGACTTTCCGTCGGGGGAAGGACGTCCATCGCTGGTCGCGGATGTTCCCGACCAGATCCGCCGGATGGTCGGCCCGGGATCCCTCCCGCTGGCGACGGACCGTGTTTTGGCGATGAGCGAGAGCTTTTCCCTGGCCGTCTGGACCTCTTCGGCCCGCTCGGGATAATCGCTGACGACCTTCTGATAGGCTTTCTCGGCTTCAGAGAATCCCAACTTCTCGAAGCACAGGCCGATGTGGAGCTGGGCCTTGGCGGCGGCCTCGCGGCTTCCCGGAAATCGCTTCAGGATATCCTGATAGATCCCGATGGCTTTCTGCAGGTCCCCGCCGACTTCCTCTTCGTAGAGGCCGGCCTTGTAGAGCCCTTCGGCGCTTTGCTGGCCGGCGCCCCAGAGCGCCAGGGCCAGGACCGCGGCCAACGCGACACATCCGATCCGTATTGCTTTCATGGCTCGTGCCTCCTCATGGCTGATGTCCATGAGACAATATGGGCGGGATCGGCGTCATTTGCTTGAAGCCCCGGCCTCCGTTCCATGAAGATTCCGTGAACACCGCTTACCCTGTCAGCTTGTATCCGACGCCCCTGACGCCCTGGATGTATTTCGGCTCCTGGGGGTCGTCTTCGAGCTTCCTTCTCAGGATCGAGATGTGCTTGTCGACGGTCCGGGCATCGACAAAGACGTCCTTGCCCCACACGTTGTCCAGGATCTTGTTCCGGTGGACGACGCGCCCCCTGTTCTGGACGAGGAAATGGAGCAGGGCGAACTCGAGCGCGGTCAGAGGGACAGCCCGGCCCTTCTTCATCGCCTCATACTTTGTAAAATCGACCTCGACATCGCCGAAACGGCAGGAGTCGATCCCCTGAGGCGGTTCTTTGGCCCTTCGAAGAATGGCCTTGATCCGGGCCAGGAGCTCCCGGGGGCTGAAGGGTTTCGTGACGTAATCGTCGGCGCCGAGCTCGAGGCCGAGGACCTTGTCGACCTCCTGGCTCTTGGCTGTCAGCATCAGGATCGGCGTCATGACCCGGTCCTGGCGCAGTCGCCTGCAAACCTCGAAACCGTCGAGCTTCGGCAGCATGATGTCAAGGACGATAAGGTCAAAGGACCGGCCGGCGGCCTTGGACAGGCCTTCGATACCGTCCCTCGCGCACGCAACTTCGTATCCTTCGAGCTTGAGGTTGTCCTCGAGCGGCATGAGGATGCTTTCCTCGTCCTCGATGATCAGGATCTTGCTCATTTCATGACCCCCACTTTTGCGAAAGCGGCAGCCGGATCGAAAAGATGCTGCCTTCTCCGGGTTCGCTTGCGACATCGATCTTCCCGCGGTGGGCTTCGACGATCTGCCGGACGAGCGTCAATCCCAGGCCGCTGCCCTTGACCGTCCGAGTCAGTTCGCTGCCGCCCCTGAAAAAGCGCTCAAAAAGCCTGGGGATATCTTCTTTCTTGATGCCGACCCCGAAGTCCTGCACAGCGATCGTCAGATAGGGCTCGTTGATGAAGGCGCAGACCGCGATCTTTCGAGAATCACCGGAATACTTGATGCCGTTGTCAATGAGGTTGGTCACGGCTTGCGATAAGGCCGTCCGGTCCACGGCGAGCAAGGGAAGCGCTCCTTTGACGTCGAGCCCGATCTCGAATCCTTCGTGCCGGACGCGCTCTTGAATGGACATGATGACCTTTGTCAGCAGCGCCGGAATGTCCGTCGTTTCGAACGAGAATTCGGCCCGTCCCGCCTCGATCTTGGCCAGGCTGAGGATATTGTCCGTGAGCAGAGCCAGCCGCTCGCTCTGTTCGAGCAGGACGTCGTAATATCTCTGCCGGCGCTCGTCGGAAGGCACCCGGCCCGCTTGGAGCATCTCGGCGAGCTGCCGGATCGAGGTCAGGGGGCTCTTGAATTCGTGCGAGACCGTCGAGACGAAGTCCGACTTCATGCGCGCCAGCTCCAGTTCGTGAGAGACGGAGCGGAGGGTCAGGACGAGGCCGAAGACGAGGATGCCGGCGATGAGGACGAAGATGAAAGAGTAGAGGCCCCGCCGCGAAAGCAGAAAGGTCTTGATAAGGCGGGCAGGCGCCTGGTGGAACTCCAGGGTCCAATCCGGGAAACTCGAGCCAAAATCCGTTCTCAGGGCGGCCGGACCTGCGGGAGGGTCGTCCGACGATAGCAGGATCGAGCCGTCCTTGCCTCTGACCGCCCAGGTCGCCTGCCCGGGCGCGAAAAGTCCGAGGAGGGCCGGACGGAGGACATCCGCACGCAGCCGCTCCTCGTTAATGATGACTCCCCAGGCCCCGTCGGTCGCTTTGCGTCCGGCCGGCGAATACCGCTCGACCGTGACGAGATAGGAGAAGCCGCCGATATCCAGCGTCGATCTGACGAAGCGCGAACCGGACGCTCCCGGGCCGGCCGTCCTCGTCTTCGCCTCGAGGGCCGGGGCCGCGCCTTCCCGGAACGCGGCCATCCTCTCCGTTCTCTGCCGCGATATGGCCTCCTCGACAGCCAGGGCTTCGAAGTCCGTCCGGACGGCCTGGGGATCGATGCCCGGCGGAGGATCCAAGAGCAACGACTGGATACAGTCCTTGACCCGCTCAGCGAAGAGCTCGAACTCGGCCTTCTCGACCTCCCACTCCCGCCGGACGAGGGACCGATATAATGCGAGGCCTGTCCGAAGGGATATCGCGAGGTCGCCGAGCTCCCTTGCGAGCCCGCAGATTTCCAGCGCGGCCGACGGGCCCAGCGGCATCCCTCCCGGGAGGACGACCCGGCCATGATCCCGAACGATCATCGCGTAAGTCGAAGCGGCTTCGCGGACGAGACCGGATTTCTTTTGGACCCTGGCCACGGCGTTCAGGATCATCGCGGACAGGCGGGGGTCCTGCGTGCGTCCCTGGACCTCCCGATAGGCGGCCAAGGCCGCGGGAAGATCGTCATCCCGGAACTCCCGCATCTGTGCCGCCTGGAATTCTCCGTGTCGGCGCGACTCTCCGGCCGGGAGGGGGCGCGCCTCACGGGAGCCGTCGGGGACATATAAGGGCTTTTCAAGAGGGAACAGGAGCTCCCCGGAGGATTGAAATCGGAAGAGCTGTTCTATCAGGGGATTCCCGGCGGCGAGCTTATCCAAGGCGGCCGGGGTTGCCGGGGGCTCGGAGCCGAGGCTGTACGCGGCGGCCTCCGACACGGCCTCTTCGACGGCCGTAACGGCGGCGCCGACGGAACGGATGACCTCGTCGCCGGCTTTCTTTACCGCTTCGAGACGCCCCTTCTCGACGAGGGCCCGGTCGTTCTGGATCCCCCGGAAGGCGAGATACCCGAGAAGAAGGCTTGGCAGGACGATCCCAAAACCGAAAAGAAGGACGATCCGCCGGCGTTGATGCATCGGCCTTTCACCTCGCGGCCAAGCGGTCTTTCTCCGGGCGATGACGGGACCCCATTCTAAGGCGCGGCCGTCGCGATTACAAGCACAGCCCTCCGCCGGCGGGCTCCCCTCAGCGGGACTCTAACAGCGGACAGGTCCGGCGTAACGACGTTCGATGGATGTTTTCGTGAAGATTCGGTGAATTCGTCGCTCCGAAATCCCCCCCAAAAATAAAAAAGGGCTGAGCCCCTCTCGGGGATCAGCCCTCTTGCGTTCGAATAAAGTCAGCTGGAAGCTGAGATCAGTACCGGCCGCGGCCGCCGCCGAAGCCGCCCCTGCCGCCGCCGGCTCCGCCCGTGCGGGGACGATCGGTCCGGGGCCGGGCCTCGTTGACCGTCAGCGGACGGCCCTTGAGGTCCTTGCCGTTCAGTCCGGAAATGGCCTTGTCGGCCTCTTCCTTGTTCGGCATCTCGACGAAGCCGAAACCGCGGCTCTCGCCCGAGAACTTGTCCTTGATGATCGAAGAGCTCGAGACCTCGCCGAACGCCGCGAAAGCGTCCTTGAGATCCTGCTCGGTCGCCGTGCGGGAAATGTTTCCCACGTAGATGTTCATACATCTCTCCTTAAAATATTGCCCTTGCCCTGGACGCGGACCCTCTTATTCGGGATCCGTGGTTGCCCCTTGGCCCATGAACGGAGCCCGCGCCCGACCTGCCGAATAAAAGGAGAGGAGTATGACGGCCGTTTTGGGGGCCCGTGCCCCTCTTGCCTTTATTCGATGTAAATAAAAAACCCGGCAACGACCTACTCTCCCACCCAGCTGCCCAGGCAGTACCATCGGCACGAACGGGCTTAACTTCCGTGTTCGGAATGGGAACGGGTGTGGCCCCGCCGTTAAAGTCACCGGGATTTAATGCGGTGTTGTAACTTAGCGAAGAAGCTCTTTTTGTCTTGATAAACTTTATGGTCAAGCCTCACGGTCTATTAGTACTGGTCAGCTGAACGCATCACTGCGCTTACACCTCCAGCCTATCAACCTGGTCGTCTACCAGGGACCTTTAGCCCTTGCGGGAGGGAGATCTTATCTTGGGGCGTGCTTCCCGCTTATATGCTTTCAGCGGTTATCACGACCGAACGTAGCTACCCAGCGCTGCCCCTGGCGGGACAACTGGTACACTAGAGGTTCGTCCATCCAGGTCCTTTCGTACTATGGACAGCCCCCCTCAAATCTCCTGCGCCTACCGTGGATAGGGACCGAACTGTCTCGCGACGTTCTAAACCCAGCTCACGTACCTCTTTAACCGGCGAACAGCCGGACCCTTGGGACCCGCTTCAGCCCCAGGATGAGATGAGCCGACATCGAGGTGCCAAACAGTGTCGTCGATGTGAGCTCTTGGACACTATTAGCCTGTTATCCCCGGCGTACCTTTTATCCGTTGAGCGATGGCCCTTCCATACAGGACCACCGGATCACTAAGCCCTGGTTTCCCATCTGTTCGGCCCGTCGGCCTCGCAGTCAAGCTCCCTTATGCCTTTGCACTCTACGGTTGATTTCCAAACAACCTGAGGGAACCTTTGGGCGCCTCCGTTACATTTTAGGAGGCGACCGCCCCAGTCAAACTACCCACCTAACACTGTTCCTCTCCCCGATCAGGGGAGGAGGTTAGAATCTCAGACCAGGAAGAGTGGTATCTCACCGTTGACTCCACCACACCCGGGGGTGCGGCTTCAAAGTCTCCCACCTATCCTGCGCATCATGGACCGAAATCCAATGCTAGGATGCAGTTAAGGTGCCGGGGTCTTTCCGTCCAGCGGCAGGTAACCGGCGTCTTCACCGGTACCACAATTTCGCCGAGCCCCTCTTTGAGACAGCGCTCAAGTCGTTACGCCTTTCGTGCGGGTCGGAACTTACCCGACAAGGAATTTCGCTACCTTAGGACCGTTATAGTTACGGCCGCCGTTTACTGGGGCTTCGGTTCACAGCTTCGCTTGCGCTAACCGCTTCCCTTAACCTTCCAGCACCGGGCAGGCGTCAGACCCTATACATCGATTTTATGTCTTTGCAGAGTCCTGTGTTTTTATTAAACAGTCGCTAGAGCCATTTCTCTGCGGCCTCCTCGGGCTCCACCTGATCGGCTTCACCCTAATAAGGCGCCCCTTATCCCTAAGTTACGGGGCTAAATTGCCTAGTTCCTAAAAGAGGGCTCACTCGTGCGCCTTAGAATATTCTTCTTATCTACCTGTGTCGGTTTGCGGTACGGTCGCCTGAGACACTCCTTAGAGGATTTTCTCGGCAGCGTGGAATCGACAAGTTCGGAAGCCCGAAGGCAACCTTCCCCGCCGTGCTCGAGGTTAAGAGCGTCCGGATTTGCCTGGACACTCCCTCTACGTGGCAGTCGCGCATTTCCGATCGCGCGTATGTCTATCCTCCTGCGTCTCCCCATCAGTGATAACGCATCTCAGGCGGTGCAGGAATGTTGACCTGCTGTCCATCGGCTACGCCTTTCGGCCTCGCCTTAGGGACCGACTGACCCTGGGCGGACTGACCTTCCCCAGGAAACCTTAGATTTTCGGCGTTGAGGGTTTCTACCCCAATTATCGCTACTCATGCCGGCAGGGTCTCTTCTCAGCCGTCCACCATGGCTTGCACCACGGCTTCGCCCGAGTGAGAATGCTCTCCTACCAAAGCCATCGTCCGAAGACGATGACAGTTCGCAGCTTCGGTAACAGGCTTGAGCCCCGTTACATTGTCGGCGCAAGAACGCTTGACCAGTGAGCTGTTACGCTTTCTTTAAATGATGGCTGCTTCTAAGCCAACATCCTGGTTGTCTGAGTATCCTCACATCCTTGCCCACTTAGCCTGTATTTAGGGACCTTAGCTGACGATCTGGGCTGTTTCCCTTTTGACTACGGACCTTAGTGCTCGCAGTCTGACTCCCGCATAGTGTTCATGGGAATTCGGAGTTTGGTTGGATTTGGTAGAACTTTCGAACCCCTAGGCCATCCAGTGCTCTACCGCCCATGACATTCGTGCGAGGCTAGCCCTAAAGCTATTTCGGAGAGAACGAGCTATTCCTGAGTTTGATTAGCCTTTCACCCCTACCCTCAGCTCATCCAAGCTGTTTTCAACCAACACTGGTTCGGACCTCCCGCAGGTGTTACCCTGAGTTCATCCTGGCCAAGGGTAGATCACTCAGCTTCGCGTATATTCCGTGCGACTGAACGCCCTATTCAGACTCGCTTTCGCTTCGGCTCCGCTCCTTAAGAGCTTAACCTTGCCGCACAGAATAACTAGCCGGCTCATTAAGCAAAAGGCACCCCGTCACCCCCTTGCGAGGGCTCCGAGTGCTTGTAAGCATGCAGTTTCAGGTACTGTTTCACTCCCCTAACAGGGGTTCTTTTCACCTTTCCCTCACGGTACTAGTTCACTATCGGTCGCAAGTGAGTATTGAGCCTTGGAAGATGGTCCTCCCGGATTCCCACAGGGTTTCTCGTGTCCCGTGGTACTTGGGTGCCCGACAAAGAGAGGATAGCTTTTCGCCTACAGGCCTGTCACCTTCTATGGAGACCCTTCCCATGGTCTTCGGCTGAGATATCCCTTTGTAACTCTTTGGCCCTTATGTGCAAGAGCCACGTCGAGTCCCACGACCCCGTCGACACAACGCGCACACGCTTACATGCCGACGGTTTAGGCTGTTCCCCGTTCGCTCGCCGCTACTTGGGGAATCGCGGTTGCTTTTTATTCCTCTAGGTACTGAGATGGTTCACTTCCCTAGGTTCGCTTCGCCACCCTATGGATTCAGATGGCGATACCCTGTCTTCAACAGGGTGGGTTTCCCCATTCGGACATCCCCGGATCAAAGTCTGTTGAGCGACTCCCCGGGGCTTATCGCAGCTGGCCACGTCCTTCATCGCCTTCCTGCGCCTAGGCATCCCCTGCATGCTCTTAGTAACTTGACCATAAAGTTTAGTCAAGACAAAAAAAAATGCCGCTAAGTTCGATTGTCAAAGATCTGGAATTGTTTATGAATCACCCCCAACCTGGGGGGGAATCTCGTTATTGATGTTCGCCGGCCCTGAACGATGGTGGAGCTGGCCGGGATCGAACCGGCGGCCTCCGGCTTGCAAAACCGGCGCTCTCCCAACTGAGCTACAGCCCCGCCGAGATGAAGCCGCTCGCCGGACGAAGAATGGTGGGCCTAAGTGGATTTGAACCACTGACCTCACGCTTATCAGGCGGGCGCTCTAACCAACTGAGCTATAGGCCCACTCCCTAAACGATCCCGAGCTGGTCCGAGAGGGATCTCTCACCAGCGAACATAAAAAAAAGCGGAGCGACCAAGAAGTCTTTCTTTTTTGCAAAAATCTCTTGAAAGGAGGTGATCCAGCCGCACGTTCCCGTACGGCTACCTTGTTACGACTTCACCCCAATCACCGACCATACCTTAGGCACCTGCCTCCTTGCGGTTAGCACAGTGACTTCGGGCACGACCAGCTTTCGTGATGTGACGGGCGGTGTGTACAAGGCCCGAGAACGTATTCACCGCGGCGTAGCTGATCCGCGATTACTAGCGATTCCGCCTTCATGCAGGCGAGTTGCAGCCTGCAATCTGAACTGAGAACGGTTTTAGGGATTAGCTCCACCTTGCGGCATTGCATCCCTCTGTACCGCCCATTGTAGCACGTGTGTGGCCCTGGACATAAAGGCCATGCTGACTTGACGTCATCCCCACCTTCCTCCCCGTTATCCGAGGCAGTCTGCTTAGAGTGCCCGACATTACTCGCTGGCAACTAAACACAGGGGTTGCGCTCGTTGCGGGACTTAACCCAACATCTCACGACACGAGCTGACGACAGCCATGCAGCACCTCTGCTGGCTCCCAGGAAACCTGGGTCCTCGCCCTTTCGGGTCCGTACCACCAGCCGTTCAAGCCCAGGTAAGGTTCTTCGCGTTGCGTCGAATTAAACCACATGCTCCACCGCTTGTGCGGGCCCCCGTCAATTCCTTTGAGTTTCAGCCTTGCGACCGTACTCCCCAGGCGGGATACTTAACGCGTTAGCTACGACACTCCCGCTTGAACGCGGGAACATCTAGTATCCATCGTTTACGGCTAGGACTACCGGGGTATCTAATCCCGTTTGCTCCCCTAGCTTTCGAGTCTCAGCGTCAGGACTAGTTTAGAGAACCGCCTTCGCCTCTGGTGTTCCTCCCGATATCTACGCATTTCACCGCTCCACCGGGAATTCCGCTCTCCTCAACCAGCCTCAAGCCGATCAGTATCAAAGACCATTCCGAAGTTGAGCCTCGGGATTTCATCTTTGACTTAACCGGCCGCCTGCACTCCCTTTACGCCCAGTAATTCCGAGCAACGCTTGCCCCCTACGTATTACCGCGGCTGCTGGCACGTAGTTAGCCGGGGCTTCCTCTGAGGTTACCGTCAAGCCCTTGCGGGCATTCTTCACCTCTGACAGGAGTTTACAACCCGAAGGCCGTCTTCCTCCACGCGGCGTCGCTGCGTCAGGCTTTCGCCCATTGCGCAAAATTCCTCACTGCTGCCTCCCGTAGGAGTCTGGACCGTGTCTCAGTTCCAGTGTGGCCGATCACCCTCTCAGGCCGGCTACCCATCATCGCCTTGGTAGGCCATTACCCTACCAACTAGCTAATAGGACGCAGGCTCATCCCCAAGCGCCTTACGGCTTTGGCTTCGAAGACTTGAGTCCCGAAGCTTTATGCAGTATTAGACCCGCTTTCGCAAGCTTATTCCTCACTCGGGGGAAGATTACCCACGTGTTACTCACCCGTTCGCCACTATCCCGGAGTATTGCTACCCCGGAACCGTTTGACTTGCATGTGTTAAGCACGCCGCCAGCGTTCGCTCTGAGCCAGGATCAAACTCTTCAATTATAAGAACTCTTGCGAGTTCTAATCGAGTTTGACATGGCAAAAAAGATCAACAACTGGTCGCTCCGCTTTTTGTTTCAAAGAACCAAATTCTCTCTAACCCGAGAGAGAAACCTCGGTATCTATCGAACTCTGACGATTATTTCAACCAGTAACGGTTGTCAGAATAATGATAGCCTCAAAGGCCCTATTATGATAAGGATTCGCCCGAGGCTTGTCAAGGGTCAAACAAAACTTTTTTCGTGTCTGTTCGGATGTCGCCGTCGGTTGACGGAAACCCCCATATTTTTCAGGACATTAGACCCCTGCGGTTGACGCGGGGCGCGGGCGGGAACGCGGGCCCGCCGAGAATTATTTTCGGGCCCGATGGCACACGGACCGCTAGAAGGAGGCGAGGAGAGCGGACGATGAAGCGCGGCGCGGCGGGCGCGGGAACGGGTCTCATCGAGGTCCTCGCGGCCATGGCGCTGGCGCTCGTTCTCGCCGCCGGCGCGGCCGAGATGCTGACGCTGGCGATGAGGGCGAAGCGGCGGGGCGACATCGTGGCGGCCATCACGCACGCGCTGACGGACCGGCTCGAGACGCTGAAGTCGCGGCCGTTCGACGACCCGGCGCTCGCGGCGGGCGCCTACTCCGAGACCGTCCGCGCCGAGCCCGGGCGCTGCCTCGTCGCGGAAAGCTGGGAGATCGCCGACGACGGCGAGGGCCTGAAGCGGGTCAGCCTGAGGGCGCGGCAGGCCGGGCGGGAGGGACCGGAGACGGTCGCCGTCCTCTTCATCTCCCGGGACCTGGGGTTCGCGCCATGAGGCGGGCCGGCTTCACCCTCGTCGAATGCCTGCTCAGCCTGGCCCTGTCCCTCTTCGTCATCTCGACGGGGCTCGAGCTCTTCGCCAGGTCCCAGAAGGCCTTCCAGCGCCTCAAGGAAGGGGAGGAAGCCGGCCAGGCGGCGCTCGCGGCGCTGGACAAGATGCGCATCGACCTTCTCCACGCCGGCCGGGGCCTCTCTCCCGAGATCGGAATGGGGCTTGTCGAGGCGGCGGAAGCGACCGAATCCGAGCTCCGGACGACTTCGCTCGAGCGGGAGCTCGCGCTTGCCGCCGGCGCGGCCGCCGGGGACTTGCGGCTCCCGCTCGTCTCGACGGCGGACATCGCCGCCGGCCAGCAGATCGCGCTGCGGGACGGCGCGACGGGAGAGGTCCGGACGGTCGTCGGGGTCGAGGCCGGCGCCGCCGTCCTCGACGCGCCGCTCGAAAGAAATTACGCGCCCGAGACCGCGTCCCTGGCCCTGCTCGAGCGCGTGACCTACTTCCTGGATGCGCCCGCGGGGATCCTGAGGCGGCGGGTCAACGCTTCGCCGGCCCAGCCGCTGCTCGAAAGGACCGCGGCGGCCATGTGGAGCCTGGACCCCGTCTCTCATCTTGTCCGCATCCGGCTCGAAATCGAGATCGAAGGAGCCCACCCCCATGAAGCGACGATATTCCTCAAGAACCCGGCCCTCGCCGGAAGATCCGGGACATGACCCTTTGCAAATGGCGCAGATGGGGACGCGTACCCGAGGTCCATGTCCCCGTTCGGATGGGTCTGTCAGCATGTCTGTGATCCTGCTCATGGTCGTCTTCACAGGGCTCGGCCTGGCCATGCTCCATGCCTCGGGGATCCACGTGAAGATCAACGGCTTCCGCAGGTTCTCGGCCCTGCTCGACTGCGCCTCGGAGGACGGGCTCAAACGGGGTCTCCGAGATCTCGCCGCCTGGATCGAGACCGAGGGACTTCTCGCCGCCGTGCCGGCCGAGCGGGTCGAGGCCGTGCGCGCAGATGGCCCCGCGGCATTCCCTCTCCTCATCGAGGATGCGCTTGGAGCCGCTTTCCCCCGGACCCTCGAGGAATCCTTCGACGGCATGACCTGGGAAAGCCGGGCCGAGTGCGCGTTCGGCGGGTTCACGGACATGGGCGGCTATCTCCGGATCGCAGCGGGTCTCAGGATCGAGGCCTCCGGGGGGCTCGACCGTATCCGGGCCAGACGCCTCTCCGTTCTCGAGGGCTCGCTCGGCCTCCTGGCCGGCCGCCTGCCCCTGCCGGCCATCCCTCTTTATATAGAAGGAGAGATCGCCGGAAGCGAAAAGGCCGCCTTTCTCGAAAACAACGGGATCGATCTGCCGGGGAAGCCCGGCCAGCTCGTGGCCCCTGCGCTCGCCGTGTCCGAGGGAGGTGTCCTTCCGGGAGACCCCGGCGAGCTCGCCGCCCGGGCCATGCGGATCGGGGTCTTCAGGCCCGGGGACCTCTCAGCCGCCCAGCTCCGTGAGGCGCTCGGGCTCGAGGCTTCGACCGATGCGGTTCCCGACGGCGTCTATCTCATCCGCAACGACCTGGGGCTGGGCGGGGTCTTCGTCCAGGGCGATCTCGACGAGATGGTCCTCGCCATCCGCGGCGACGCCCAGATCGTCGTTTTCCGGGCCGGCGGCGCGGAGTGGCGGCTCGAATGGAGCCCTGCCCGCCGCCGCACGGAATTCGCCTCCCCGGAGGGGTTCTTTGTTTTCGACCTCGTCCCGCTGCCGATCGTCTTCGTCAACGGCGCGATCGCCGCGCTCGGCGGCGGGGCCGTCGGCATGGACGGCCTCGTGGAGATGTCGTTCGACCGCGTGGTCCCGGCGGTCCTCGACGGCGTCGATCTGACCATCGTATCCGCGGATAAAGTGACGATCGCCTCCCACCTTGTCCTCGAGGGCGTCTGCTGGCGGGACGGCATCCCCTACTCCAAGGACAGCGATGCGCAGCTCGTCGTCTATGCGGCGGGGCAGGACGTCATCAGCGGCGAAGCGGCCGAGGGCGGTATCGCGATCGCCGAGGAGGCCCCTGAGGACCTGAAGCTCCAAGCGTCATTGACCGCGGCTTCCGGAGGCTTCCATATCGAAGGGGCGGGCAAGTCGGTCGAGCTTCTCGGCGCCCTCCACGCCGGCGCCTACGACGGGAACGGCAACCGGCTGGCCCTCTATCGCGATGACCGGGCCGCGGCCGGGGAGTTCGCGCGGAATGCGCCCCTCACGGCCGAGCCCCGGCTCGCTTTCTATTCGCTGAGGGTCCTGGCGTGGAAGGAGTACTGAGCGGACATGCGCCGGCAAGGCTTCACACTGATCGAGGTCGTCCTGGTTCTTTCTCTCGCCGGCCTCTTCGCCCTGGGCGGCGTCTATGCGGTCGGGCGGCTCGTCCCGAAGCTCCACTTGCAGTCGGGGATCTGGGAGGTGACCACGGCGCTCAACCAGGCCCGCTTCCGGGCCATCCTGTCGGGCACGTCCGTCCGCGTGCGCTTCGACGCTCCTGGTTTCGCCCTCGAGATCTACGATGGGACGGCGGGAACGTGGCGGGAGTCGCAGGTGGTGCCCCTGCCCGGGGTCCTGGTCCGGGCTAACAACGCGCCCGTCTTCCATCCCCAGGGCACGGTCTCCGACCTGGCTTCGATCACGGTGTGGAATGCGCGCGGCTCTTACAGGATCACGGTCGCGATAACGGGCAGGATCAGGACGGTCAGGACCGGCTGAGCTCGGCCGGCTCGTTCTTCAGGCCGGCGGTAGACCGCCGTCCGTCGTGGAGGTTCTTCATCAGGCTGAGGACCGTCACCATGCTGGTGTGTTGGAACTCGACGCCCATCTCGAAGACGTTCAAGGAATCGTCCCAGCGACACCACTTGACGATGCACTCGACGCGAAGATTCTCTCCGGTCCGGACAAGCTCGATCTGGAGGCGGAGCAGGGCCCCGACATCGAACGAGCCCCCCGTGTGGAGCCGGGCCCCCCCGAGCGAGATATCGTAGGTGAAGGCGTCGACCGGGGGATGGCCGTTGGAATTCCGGGGGTCGACGAGGCGCGTGATGCTCGTCTTGTTCCATTGCTTGAAGCGGCGGTCCTTGCGCGGCTTCATGTCGCCCCCCGTGCCCAGTCCCTTCGCAGCGGTCATGACAGCGGGACCTTATTCTCCTGGAGGGGCGGCTGGTCCGGCTGACCCTTCCGGTCGGAGTCGTGATAGAGGTTTCGCATGATGGCCTGAAGGGTGGCCTCGACGCATTCCCGGAACTCCACGCCGAACTCGTGGATCTTCTGATCCTCGTTCCAGCGCGTCCAGCGGACCTCGCCGTCGATGCCGATGAACTCCCTGGAGCGGACGAGCTCGAGATGGATCCGGAGGACGGAGCCGACAGGGAAGCTCTCCTCGCACTGAAGGCGCGCCCCGCCGAGGGACAGGTCCCAGGCGCAGGCGTCGATCGGGCAAGAGGGCAAGACGCCCTCCCCGCCGGACGCGGACTTGATGATGGCCTTGTTCCATTGCTGGAACCGGCTGTGTTTGCGTCTTTCCCTCATGGCGGTGCTCCAGTCCGAGAATTCGGCCTCGGTTCTCCATCATTTTGAAAGGCCGCGGGGACGGCGGCAATCACCTCTAGAGGTGAATCCGGCGATGAAATGCCCGTCCCCCGAAGGCACCGCGATGGGTGGGGGCGCGGAGGAGGGGAGGAAAGGTCAGCGGCCGGCGGGCGTCGCGCCGGGCCTGCCGGCGGATGCGCCAGAGCTCCCTGAGCATCCCGAAGGAGCCCTTGAAGATCCTCACCCGGCTCGGCCGGGCGTCGCACCAGACGACCGGGATCTCGGCGACGCGGTAGCCGAGCTCGCGGCAGAGGACCAGGACCTCGACGTCGAAGCCGAACCCCGGGGTCCGGAGCCGGGAAAAGATGTCCTTGGCCGCCGCGCGCCGGAAGGCCTTGAAGCCGCACTGCGTGTCGCGATAGCCCTTCAGGACGAACAGCCTGACCAGGACGTTGAAGGCCTTGCCCATCCACTCGCGGGGCCGGCGCTGGCGGACACTGATCACGGAATCGGGCAGGGCCCGCGAGCCGATGACGACGTCGGCCCCGGCTTCGAGCGCGGCCACGGCCTTGTCGAGCTCGGCGATGGGGGTCGACAGGTCGTCGTCGCAGAACAGGATGAGCTCGCCCGCGGCGGCCAGCACGCCCTCCCTGACCGAGGCGCCCTTGCCGAGATTGCGGTCCCGCCCGATGACCTTCGAGGGCAGGCGGCCGGCGAGCGCGGCCCGGGCCGCGTCGGCGGTCAGGTCGGAGCTCCCGTCGTCGACGACGACGATCTCCGCGACGTAGGGCTTGCCGGCGAGATAGGAGACGACCGCGTCGAGGCTCGCGGCGATCCGCGACGCTTTGTTGTACGTGGGGATGACCACCGACAGGCGGATGGCTTGCGGATCTTCTGCGCTCATTTGACTCCGGCATTATAACCCGAATCCGCCGACAGATCCCATTCTCCAATGCCTCGGCAAGTTCCGTTTATCACGGAATAGTATCGAAAAAATGAGATTTGAATTAAAATCCCATCTTATCGCCGGTCGTCAGGAGGTCGCCTCATGAAGAAAACCGCATTCCGTTGGGCCGTGGTCCTCACAGCGGTCCTTTTCATCACCCCGGTCCTCTCCCCGCAGGAACCCTATAAGCTCCCGCCGAAGGACGTCATCGACATCGTCGACGCGCCGCCGACGCCCTCGGTCTCCATGAGCCCGGCCGGCGACACGATGGCCCTCGTCGATCGCGAGTCCATGCCGACGATCGCGTATATCTCCCAACCGATCCTCAGGATCGCCGGGATGCGCATCACGCCGGCCTTCAACAGCCGCCAGGTCCTGAGCTTCTCGACCGGCCTGTCGCTCAAGGACATGAAGTCGGGCCTCGTCCGCAAGGTCGAGCTCCCCGACGGATTCAAGTTCACCTTCCCCTCCTGGTCGCCCGACGGCCGGACGATCGCCCTGCTCCGCTATGTCGAGGGCGGCGTCGAGCTCTGGGCGGTCGACGTCGCGACGGCCGGCGCCAGGGCGCTGACGCCGCCCGCGGTCAACGCCGTCCTCGGCGGGATCGAATGGGCGCCGGACAGCCGCCGCATCGTCGTCCCGCTCGTCCCTGAGGGCCGCGGCCCGGCCCCCGTCGCGCCGCGCGTCCCCATCGGCCCCGAGATCCAGGTTTCGGGCGGCGCGGAAGCCAAGACCGCCACCTACCAGGACCTCCTCAAGAACGCGTTCGACGAGGTCCTCTTCGACTATTACGCGACGTCCCAGCTGGCCGTCGTCGATGTCGCCGCGGGCGCCGTTCGCAAGATCGGCAAGCCCGGCATCTTCGATTCGATCTCGGTCTCGCCGGCGGCGGAATACCTTCTCGTCGGGCGGATCAAGCGGCCCTATTCGTATTCCCTGCCCGCTGACGGCTTCTCGCACTCGATCGAGGTCTGGGACATGGGCGGCGCCCTCGTCAAGATCGTCGCCGACCTGCCCACCGAGGAGAACGTCCCTCTGAACGGCGTGCCCAAGGGCCCGCGGAACGTGAACTGGATGACGCACAAGCCGGCGACGCTCATCTGGACCGAGGCCCTCGACGAGGGCGACCCGAAAAGCGACGGTCCCCTTCCGCGATCACTACGTCATGCTCGATGCGCCTTTCACGGCCGGGCCCCAGGAGGTCGTCAAGCTCAAAGAGCGGGCCGCCGGGATCTCGTATTTCGCCACGCCGGGCAAGGCCCTGGCTTCCCAGAGCGAATGGAAGAGGAGCTGGCGGACGACCTTCCTCGTCGATCTCACGAACCCCGCCGCCGAACCGGTCAAGATCTGGGACCTCGGCACGCGGGACCGGTACAACGACCCCGGCCGGCCGGTGACCACGAGCCTCAAGACCGGCGAGCGCGTCATCCTCCAGGACAAGGACTGGATCTACCTCTCCGGGGCGGGCTCGTCCCCCAAGGGGACCATCCTTTCCTCGACCGCATGAACCTCAAGACGATGAAGGTCGAGCGGCTCTGGCAGTGCCAGGACCCGGCCTATGAGACCTTCGTCGATTTCGCCGGCGCCTCGCGGACGAAGTTCATCACCAGCTACGAGACGGTGACCGATCCGCCGAACTACTATATGTACGACCTCCGCGCGAAGAAGCGGACGCCCCTGACCGGCTTCAAGGACCCCGCGCCCCAGCTGACCGGGATCAAGAAGGACCGGATCACCTACAAGCGGGCCGACGGCCTCGAGCTCAGCGGCACGCTCTACCTGCCGCCGGGCCATCAGCCGGGCACGCGCCTGCCCGTCGTCATCTGGGCCTACCCCATGGAGTACGACAGCGCGGCCGTGGCCGGACAGGTCCGGGGCTCGGTCAACCGGTTCACGTTCTTCCGCGGGACCTCGCAGCTGTTCTTCGTCACCCAGGGCTACGCCGTCCTCGACAACGCCGAGATGCCCGTCGTCGGGACCCCCGAGACGGTCAACGACACCTTCGTCCAGCAGATCGTCTCCAACGCCGAGGCGGCCATCCGCAAGCTCGACGAGATGGGCGTCGGCGATCCGAAGCGGGTCGGGGTCGGCGGCCACAGCTACGGCGCCTTCATGACCGCCAACCTGCTCGCCCACTGCGACCTCTTCGCCGCCGGGATCGCCCGCAGCGGCGCCTACAACCGGACGCTGACCCCGTTCGGGTTCCAGAGCGAGCGGCGGACCCTGTGGGAAGCGCCGGAGACCTACATCAAGATGTCGCCGTTCATGCACGCCGACAAGATCAAGGAGCCCATCCTGCTCATCCACGGCATGGCCGACAACAACTCCGGCACTTTCCCCATCCAGTCCGAGCGGCTGTTCGCCGCCCTGAAGGGCTTCGGGGCGACGGCGCGGTTCGTGTATCTCCCCTACGAGAGCCACGGCTATTCGGCGCGCGAATCGGTCCTCGACGTCCTCGCCGAGATGTTCGAGTGGTTCGACACGTACGTGAAGAACAGAAAATGAACATCGGATATCCACAGACTTTGTGCATAACCCTGTGGAAAAACGTGGCTGAGGGATATTCTAAGAGCTTGTCAGACGCTGAGTTTTGATAAATTGCACAGGGAATGGGCAGCGCGTCGCGCGGCGTGAGGAGGGAGCGATGAGGAAGCGGCGGCATCGCGGCTTGGGGACCATCGTCCTGGCCCTCGCATTCGCGGCGGCGTGCGCCGGGCCGCCGGCGCCGCCGGCCTCGGGGCCCCTTCGCATCCTGGTCACGAACGACGACGGCATCGAGGCGGAGGGGATCGCGGTCCTGGCGGAGGCCCTCCGCGCGCTCGGAGAGGTGACGGTCGTCGCGCCGGAAAACGGGCGCTCGGGATCGAGCCACGGCGTGACCTCGGAGCATCCCATCCGCGTCAGGGAGGCGCGACCGCGAGGGGATGCGCTGGATCGCCGTCGACGCCCTGCCGGCGACGTGCGTCCGCCTGGCCGTCGAGCGGCTCCTCCCCGTCCGGCCCGACGTGGTCGTATCGGGCATCAACAGGGGCGAGAACCTGGGAACGGTCACGTTCTATTCGGCCACGGTCGGGCGCGGCCCGGGAGGCGGCCTTCCTCGGCATCCCCTCGATCGCCGTCAACCTCGCGGCCTCGGAAGACATGGACTACGGCGCGGCCGCGGCGGTGACGGCCGGCGGTCGTCCGGGCGCTCGGCCGGAACGGGATCGCCCGGGGGACCTTCCTCAACATCAACGTCCCGGCCCTCCCCCTGGAGCGGCTGAGAGGCGTGCGGATGACGCGGCAGGACACCCGGGCGCCGATCGACTTCTTCGAAAAGGAGGCCGGCCCCGACGGGTCCGCGATCTACAAGCCCCGCTGGGAGCACCTCGAGCCGGGCGCCGAGGGTACCGACATCTGGGCCGTGCGCAACGGCTACGTTTCGGTGTCGGTGTTCGGCTTCGATCAATCGGCCGCCGCGCCGCCCGCCGCCGCCCTGGCCCTCCGGCGCCTCGAATCCATCCTCCGCTGACAGACCTCATCTCGACGCCCATCGCGTGCGTTATTCGACAGGATTGACTTCAAGGGGGTTCGCTAGTAGGATTGCCGTATCGGTTCCGGGGGAACGGCATTGACCAAATGCCCTCAGTGTTCCGGGGAAAACGCGGACACCCAGCGCTTCTGCGGTGATTGCGGCACGCCGCTCGCGGTCGAACTTCGGCCTAACACGCCCGTCCCCGCCGCCGACGAAACCCTGCCGCTCCCGTCGCTCGACCTCGATGCCGGCGAGCTGTTCGCCCGCCGCTACCAGGTGGTCGAAGAGCTGGGCATGGGCGGGATGGGCCGCGTCTACCGCGTCCTCGACAAGAAGCTCAACGAAGAGATCGCCCTCAAGGTCATCCGTCCCGACGTGGCCTCGGACCGCGGCATCATCGCGCGCTTCTCGTCCGAGCTCAAGCTCGCCCGCCAGGTCGTCCACAGGAACGTCGCCCGCATGTTCGACCTCAACGAGGAGCGCGGCGTCCCCTACATCACCATGGAGTACGTCAAGGGCGAGAACCTGAAGCGCCTCATCCGCAAGGTCGGACGCCTGTCCCCGGCCAGGCCGTCCCCATCGCCTGCCAGATCTGCGACGGGCTCGCCGAAGCCCATCGCTTGGGCATCGTCCATCGCGACCTCAAGCCCCAGAACGTCATGATCGACGAGGAGGGCCAGGCGAAGATCATGGACTTCGGGCTGGCCCGCCTCCTCGACCAGACGGGCCGGGACGGGCCCGGCGCCCGGAGCGGCACGCCGGCCTATGTCTCGCCGGACGGATCGAGGGCAAGCCCGCGGACGCGCGGGCGGACCTCTATTCCCTGGGCGTTCTCATGTACGAGATGCTGACCGGCCGCACGCCGTTCAAAGCGGAGAGCATCGAAGAGCTTCCTCGACATGCACCTCCACGAAACGCCGCCGGACCCCGCCGAGCTCAATCCCGGCGTCCCGGCCGAGCTCGAGCGCGATCGTCATGAAATGCCTGGAGAAGGACCCTGGCCGCAGATATCAGAGCGCGACGGAAGTGCGGGAAGCCCTCGGCTGCGTGACGGAAGGCGTCGCCGCGTCGGGGTCCGGGAAGCGGCGGTGGCTCCCGATCGCGGGGGCCGTCGTCGTGCTGGCGATCGCCGTCGCTGTCGTTCTCCTCGTCGCCCCGCCGGACTCATGGAAGCGCTCCGTGGCCGTCCTGCCCATCGAGGACACCGGAATGGAGGCGGCCAACGCGAATTTCCTGGCCGGTCTCCAGAGAGAGATCACCGCCCGGCTGGCGGGGATCTCGAGCCTGCGTGTCGTGCCCGAGTTCTCGGTGAATTCCTACGACCTCAAGGGCAGGCCCCAGCCGGAGATCGGGAAGATGCTCGGGGCCCGCTATCTCGTCGAGGGTGACGCTGGCCATCGAGGGCAACAAGGCCGACGCCAGCATCTACGTCATCGAGGCCGAGAAGGACGCGAGCCCCGAGCCGATGACCTACACCAAGGACCTCTCCGGCTATCGCGCCCTGCAGGACGAGATCGCCGCCTAATCGCCAAGGCCCTCGGCGTCGATCTCGCCCCGGAACAGCTGAAAAAGATCCGCCGGCGAGGCACGGACAACATCGAAGCGTACGGCCTCTTCCTCGAGGGGATGAGGGTCCTCAACGAAGAGGACAGCGTGGAGGACGTCCGGCTGGCCATCGCGACGCTGGGCCGGGCGGTCGAGATCGACCCGAACTACGCCTTGGGCCACTGGGGGCTCGGCTACGGCTACGAGAATCTCTATTACCACCCGGAAGGCGCCAAGGACCCCGCCGTCCTGGAGAAGATGTTCGAACATCTCAATAAGGCCTCCCAGCTCGATCCGTCGTTCGCCGAGACGAACCTCGGCCTCGGCTGGTACTTTTTCAACAAGGGCGACAATCCGCGGGCCTTCGAGTCCTTCCGCAAGGCCTTGAAGCTCGAGCCCGACAGCGACATCGTCAATCGCGACTCCGGCGCGTTCCTGATGAGCATCGGTCTTTACGAACAGGCCATCCGGTACCTGGCCAAGGCGGCCAAGCTTTCGCCCCGCGATCCGCTGCCCTTGACCCAGATCGCCCAATGCTGGCTTTTCCGGGGCCGCTGTGAGAGGGCCCTGGCCTATACCGGGAAGGCTCTCGCCCTCCGGGAGAGCTCGACCCCGAGGCCGGCATCATCCATACGGTCCTCCTGCTCCTGTCCGGACGATCGGACGAGGCGGACCGCCAGATCAGGTCCATGGAGCGCTTCAAATTCAGCCCCGACAGACTCCCGTTCCTCCGGGAGGCCGCGGCGGCTTTGCGGCAGGGCCGGGGAAAGCCCTACCGCTTCCGCGCCGAGCGGCCGGCGCTAACTCCGCAAGGAACGTACATCTATCTCTCGTTCGGCATGAAGGACGAGGCCCTGGCCAATATCGAGGCCGGGATCGAGAAGGGGCTCTTGAACGGCATGTACCACTACTCTTATCCCTCGCTCATCAGGAATCCCCTGTACGAGGACCTCCGGGGCGATCCTCGCTTTCAGGCCATCGTCAAGCGGCAAAAAGAGCTCTATGACAAAGAGCTCAAGGCGTTCGAAAAACTTTAAAAGAGGAGGGAACCATGGAAAGCTCAGAAGCACCAGGACCTGGGGGACGGCGGCCTTGATCCTCGCGGCGGTCGTCTGCGTCGCCGCGGCGGCCCTGTCGGTCACGACCGTGGCCAGGGCCCAAACGGGCCAGGCGTGCAGTCCGAGCGTGATCATTCAGTGGCAGCCGCAATCGGTCCTCGAGACCATGTTCAGGGCCAGGATCCTCGAGGACAACAAGGCCATCATGAACGGCCTGCAGGCGCTGGCGAATGACCCAGGCTTGCCCCTGCCGAAAATGATGGAATACGTCGCGCAAAACGTATCTCAAGACGCCTCATCTTTCGATGAACGGCAAGTGGATCGACGAATCGGCCGGCTGTCCTGGATGCGCTCAAGGGCATCATTCACAAGGACGGTCGGATCTCCATCACTTCCGTCTCCGCCGTCATCGAGTATCAGACCTACGACCAGGTCCTGAAGCCCGGGGCCGCCGCGGACATCGACGCCCAGGTGACGGTCACGATGACGTTCTCGGCCAGCCCGGCGACAACATCCTCAAGGGCGAGCTCGGGCGCAGTCGGGTCTGCGAGATCATCTGAACGGCGCGTCAGCGGGTGACGAGCCAATAGACGAAAGCGGCGAGATAGGCGACGAAGAGAACGGCGGTCACGACGTTGACGGTGTCGTTCATCCGCTTCATCACCGGAGGGACCGCCGGCGGCCGCGCGTGTTGAGCTTGGGCAGGACGTCGAGAAGCGCGATGGCCAGGAGCAGGGACGGCCACGGCACCGTGACCAGGTGCTTCGGCGCGGCGGGGTCGTCCTCGATCTTGCGCCGTAGGTTGTACATGAACGTGTCGATCGTCCGCGTCGTCGGAAATTTCTCGTAATCCCAGACCTTGTTGAGGATGGTCTCCCGGGAGACGACCTGGCCCTCGCAGCCGGCGAGGAGCCGGAGCAGGCTGAACTCGCGGGCGGTCAGGTGGAGGTCGTTCCCGGCCTTGGTCGCGACCTTCTTCCGGAAATCGATGTTCACGCTCCCGAAGATGAGGTCCTCGATCTCCGGGATCTCGGGCTTCGAACGCCGCAGGATGGCGTGGACCCGGGCGATGAACTCGTCGGTGCCGAAGGGCTTGGTCATATAGTCGTCGCCGCCGAGCTCGAGCCCGAGGACCTTGTCGATCTCCTTCTTCTTCTTCCCGGACAGGACGATGACCGGGACCTGGCGCCCGGCCTCGCGGAGACTCCGGCAGACCTCGAGCCCGGTCATGGCCGGCATGACGACGTCCATCACGATGAGGTCGAAGGCCCCCTTGAGCGCCTTGTTCAGGCCCTCCCGGCCGTCCCCGGCCTCCGCCACGCCGTAGCCCTCGGCCTCCAGGGCCGCCGCCAGGGTCTGCCGCAGGACGCGGTCGTCGTCGATGATGAGGATCTTTTTCATGGTCACCGCCTTCCGGGAAATTTCAGGGTCAAGGTCGTTCCGCGCCCCGGGACGCCCGAGACGGCGATCGCGCCGCCGTGGGCGTCCATGATGTGCTTGACGATCTTCAGCCCCAGCCCGACGCCCTTCGGATCGTGCCGGGCCGCTTCGGGGGCGCGATAGAAGGCCTCGAAGACGCGCTCGCGGTCTTCGGGCGCGATGCCGATGCCGTTGTCGCTGACGCTGATCTCGGCCCCGTCCGCCGTCGCGGCGAGCCGGACGGCGACGCGCTTCCGGCCGGCGCTGTACTTGACGGCGTTGTCGATCAGGTTGAACAGGGCCTGGCGGACCGCGTCGGGGTCGGCCTCGACCGGGACGGGCCCGTCCGGCATCTCGATCTCTAGGTCCAGGTCCTCCTCCGCCGCGGCCGACCGGACGACCTCGGCGACGCCCGCGACGACGGGCTTGAGGTCGACCGTCCGGATCTCGTAGCGCTTGGAGTCCTGCTCGATGCGCCCGAAATCGAGGACGTTGTGGAGGTAGCGGCCGAGCCGGCCGCACTCGCCGGCCATGAGCTCGAGGAGATGGTCCCGCCGCGACGCGTCGGCCACCTTGCCCGACTTGAGGAGCTCGGAGATCGCCTGGAGCGACGTCATCGGCGTCCTCAGCTCGTGGGACACCGAGGAGATGAATTCCGTTTTCAGCCGCCGATCTCCTCGAGCTTCTCGCGGGAGGCCCGCTCGTAGATGACTTCCTCCTGGAGACGGATCCGGCGCAGCGCGGCCGACGACTCCGCGGCCAGGGTCCGCAGAAGCTCCCGGTCCTGGTCGCTGAACTCCAGTCCCGATCTCTTCGGGCCGATGAAGATCCAGCCGGACGGCCCGGCGTCGCCGAGTGGGACGGGCAAGGCCGTGGCGAAACCGTGTCGTTCGAGCGTCTCGGGCGGAAGCGGCGCGCCCGAGCCGGAGGGCGCGGCCAGCCGGGCGGCGATATCGTCGTCGATCCCGCTCCGGAGGGCGAGCCCCGAGCTCCCCCGCCCCGCGGCCGGGATGAAGGCGCCGATCTTTTCGACCGGCAGGATCTCGGCCAGCGTTTCGGACAAGCGATCCAGCAGGTCCCGGTCGCTGTGGGCCTTTTCGGCCGCCTCCGTGAATCCGAGAACGGCCCGGCGGTAGTCGTAGCTCCTGCGGAAGAAGGCCCGGTCGACCGCGACCTGGAGCCGGGACCGGGCGGGCGCGAAGACCAGGGCCGCGATGAAGGCCGAACCGACGGGGATCCACCTTCCGCCCGCTCCCGAGCTCGCGGAGAAGAGCGCCTTGAGCCCTTCGATCGAGGCCAGGTAGACGCCGACCGTGACCATCGTCAGGAGCGAATAGACGACGCCGCGGTTGATGATCACGTTGATGTCGAGGAGCTTGTACTTCAGGATGGCGAAGGCCAGGGCCAGGGGAAGGACGGCGAAGAAAGCGCTGGCCGCCTCCTCGTTGAGGAGAGGGCGCCATCCGGCCGCGATCGGCAGGGAGTAGAGGAGCATGAACGGGCCGAGGCCGGCGACCATGCCGTAGAAGACCCAGCGGACCTGGTCCCGCTTTTCGCGGGATGGCGCGGCCCGGAGGGCCCGGAAGAGCGTGACGAGCGCCGCGATGCAGACGGCGGCGAAGAAGATCCGGAAGAGCCTGAAGTGGCCTCTCAAGCGGAAGATCTCGATCGAGGGCCGGAGGAGCCCGGCGACGAGAACGGCGCTGAAGAAGCCGCCGAAGAGAAGGGAGACGATCCAGAGGAACGGCCCTCCGGGAAGCCGCTCGCGGTCCGTGAACGTCCGGACGAACCTGAGCAGGCTGACCGGGGTCAGCGTATAGGCGAAGAAGAACAGGACGCCCGGGACGAGATGCAGGGGCCGGCCTTGGACGCCGTACCACTCCCCGCTGATCATCACGGCCGAGGAGAAGGCCATGCATCAGCCAGTAGAACACGCGCGCCCGCCGGTCCCCGGGGCGCAGGATGAAGACGCCGAAGCCGATCAGGAAGCCGAAGACGCCGGTCAGGAGAAAGACGAAAGGCATGCCCCCTTTCTCGTAGTAGGGCACGAGCCGTTCGGTCACCGCCAGCTCCCGGCCGTCCTTGGCGACGACGAACTCGATCGGGTCGCCGATCCGGTGATGGGCGGCGATGAACTTGAAATCGGATCTGCGGTCGCGGACTTCGAAGCCGTCGATCCTGACGATGTCGCGGGGCAGGAGGTCGGGATCCCGGTCTCGCGTCAGGGTGACGCCCGTCGCCCGCTCGAGCGCATCCCGGGGATGCCCGGCCGGCGGAGCAGGCCGGCGAAGCCGATAACGCTCACGGCGAAGACGGCGATCCCGGCACAGAGAGAGAGATAATAAGTCCGCTTTCCTGCGTCCCACGTTGATCCCGTTCCCAATCTGGCGCGGATTATAACCGAGTCAACAGCGCCATTACAAGCCCGCGGGCTTGAACGGCCGCGCGGGGCATGCTATCTTTGTCTCTCCCCCAAGGAACCAAAAGGACAAGGAGACGACATGGCCGACCACTCGGACCCCTCTCCCATCATCACCATCGAGCGTCACATCCTCGACGAGCAGGCCTTCCACCCCGAAGCCACGGGCACCCTGACCAACATCCTCTACGACCTGGCCCTGGCCGGCAAGGTCATCGCCAGCAAGACGACGCGGGCCGGCCTGGCCGAGATCCTCGGACGCACGGGCGACACCAACGTCCAGGGCGAGACGGTCATGAAGCTCGACCGCTTCGCCGACCTCACCGTGACGCGGTTGACAGACCACACCGGGCGGCTGGCCGGCCTGGCCTCCGAAGAGAACGCCGAGGTGCTGCGGATACCCGACCAGTACCCGATGGGCAAGTACCTCCTTGTCTTCGACCCGCTCGACGGCTCGTCGAACGTCGATTTCAACATGCCCGTGGGCACGATCTTCGGCATCTACAGGAGGAAGAAGGAATCCGGCCCGCTCGACGAATCCGAGTTCTTCCAGCCCGGCCGCAACCTCGTCGCCGCCGGCTACATCGCCTACGGAACGAGCACGATGTTCGTCTACACCGCGGGCCACGGCGTCCACGGCTTCACCCTCGACCCGTCGGTCGGGGAGTTCCTGCTGTCGCACCCGAACATCACCATCCCCAAGGCCAAGTATTTCAGCGTCAACCTCGGCTATCAGATGTACTGGAGCCGGGGCGTCCAGCGCTTTACGGAATACCTCCAAGGCCACGAGGGCGGCATCACGGGCCTGTCTCTCCGCTACATCGGGACGCTCGTGTCCGACTTCCACCGCAATCTCCTCGCCGGCGGCGTCTTCTACTATCCCGCCGATTCGAAGGACCCCAAGGCCCCGACCGGAAAGCTGCGCCTCCTTTACGAGGCCGCACCGCTCGCCTTCGTCGCCGAACAGGCGGGGGGCTACGCTTCCGACGGCAACGGGCCCATCCTCGACCTGACACCGTCCTCGCTCCACCAGCGGACGCCGCTCTTCATCGGGAACAGGGACCTTGTCGGCAAGGTCGAGGAGTTCATCCGCGGGCTCGACCGCTGACGCCAAATGTGATATTCCTTCTGGCACCAGGAGGTGCCTCACATGTCGCCCACCCGCCGTTCGTTCATCAAGACCGGTACGATATCGCTGGCCGCCCTGGGGCTCGGGCCCGTCAGGACCGCCGCGTCCGGCGTCTCACACCCGCCAAGCGCGCCCCAGGAGCTCAAGAACCTCGTGACAGGGACCGTGCCTCTCGCCGCCGAGGATTACGCCCTGCGCCGCGAGAAGGCCGGGCGGCTGCTGGCCGAAGCGGGCTTCGACGCCATCTTCATCGGCGGGGGAACGAACCTCCTCTACTTCACCAAGGTCGGCTGGTGGCTGAGCGAGCGCGTCTTCGGCGTCGTCCTCAGCCGCAAGAAGGACCCCGTCTGGGTCTGCCCGGCTTTCGAGGCCGAGCGCGCCGGGGAGCTCGTCCCGGCCGGCCAGGAGGTCAGGACCTGGGAGGAGCACGAGAACCCCTACGCGACGATCGGCGGCGTCCTCAAGGACATCGGCGCCTCGACCGGGAGCCTGGCCACGGCCCCGGACCTGCGCGCGTTCGAGGTCCACGGGCTGCGGCGGACCCTGACGGCGGCCCGGATCGTCGACGGCGCGCCTGTCACCGAGGGCTGCCGCGGCACGAAGACGGCCAAGGAGATCGCCTTCATGGACCTGGCCAACCGCATCACCAAGCTGGCCTTCCGCGAAGGCTTCAAGACGCTGCGCGCGGACATGTCGACGCGCGACCTGGCCGGGGCCATCTCGCAGGCGACGCAGAAGCTCGGTTCGTCAGGGGGCGGCGGACCGCAGTTCGGGCCGAACACGGCCTTCCCGCACGGCTCGCAGGTCCAGCGGACGCTCACCGCGGGCGACGCGGTCCTTGTCGACGGCGGCTGCGCCGTCGAAGGCTATCGCTCCGACGTGACCCGGACAGTCATCTTCGGCCAGCCGTCGGACAAGCAGCGCCGCGTCTGGGACATCGTCAAGAAGGCCCAGGACGCCGCCCTGAAGGCCGCCAGGCCGGGAGCGACGTGCGAGTCGGTCGACGCCGCCGCCCGCAAGGTCGTCGAGGACGCGGGATACGGTCCGGGCTACAAGTATTTCGCCCACCGTCTCGGCCACGGCATCGGCATGGAAGGCCACGAATACCCCTATCTCGTCAAGGGCAACACGCTCAAGCTCGAGCCGGGGATGACCTTCAGCAACGAGCCGGGCATCTACATCTACGGCGAATTCGGCATCCGCATCGAGGATTGCATGGTGGTCACGGAGAACGGCGCCCGGCACCTCGGCGGCCTCGAAGCGGTCTCGATCGAGAAGCCGTTCGGCCCGGAATGAGGGCTCAGCCGGCCGCGAGGATGGCCCGGATCTTCTCCGCGTAGGCCTCGCTCGCCGCGTCGGGCGTCGCGATGACGATATCGGCGGCCGACGAAACGCCGAGCCCCAGCTCGACGGCGCGGGCGATCTGCTCCTGGGCAAAGATGGCCGGCTTCATGATGGCGTCGTTCGAGCCGAGCTGCTTGAGGATGGCCACCCCCACCGCGTCGACGGCCACCCGGTCGGTTCCGGCCAGGAAGACCCCGGCGTCCTTGCGCGGCCCCTCCATCGGGCCCTGATCGACGAAGGCCACGAGACCGTCGAGGACGATGAGGGCCGGCTTGTAGGCGAAGTTGATCTCGGCGATCATGCGCCGTTGGTCGGGCGAGGAGTGGAGCTCGCGCATGAGCGTCGTGCCCTTGCGCGGCACGGTGCCGACGGAGTTCTTGAGCGACATCGTGAAGACCCCGCCGTATTGGTGCGTCTTCAGGCAGCACGTCGAAACGAGGCATTCGGCCCCGACGACCGGCTTGGCGATGAGGAAGCCGTCCTTCCAATGCGAGCCCGGCGGCGTGACCTTGACGTAACCCTCCGCGCCGAGCTCGTCGAAGTTCAGGAGCTTGGCGTCGAAAGAGCCGGCCAGCGCCGGGACGCCTTTCTTGTCGAAGACCTGCGCCGTCGGCTCGGGCCCGCTCCGGTCCCCGATAGTGAGGCCCTTCGCCCCCATATCCCTGGCCCGCTCGAGGATCGCCTTGAGGGTCTCATTGTGGGTCGAGCCGGGCGTCTCGTCGGAGGTGTTGAAATTCGGCTTGATGAGAACGTTCTTCCCCTTGAACGGGTTGATGTTCAGGAGGTCGAGGCTTTTTTTAACGCCCTCGGCCCTGGAGCCGGTCATGACCAGGGCGACACGCGACTTGCCCGCCGTCCCGGCGACACCGCGCCCGGCGAGAGGGCTGCTTCCGGACAAGGCCCCGGCCGAGAACATCACGCCTCCGGCGATACCCGCGCCCGCGGCGAAGAACTCCCGTCTCGTCATCCCGTTCGATCTCTTCATGGCCTGCCTCCTTCGGACCGATGCGCGGTCCGTTTCCTCCAATCTAGCATATCATTCCCTCGCTGACCAATGCCCCGCCGCGCTTCCGAGAAAATGGCGTGCCATCGAGCGTCTATCTGAACGGGCGCGGTTGCCCGTTTGACAGATCGCAGGAGACATGATATGGCTAGCCATATGAAAACAACCATACATATTCCCGATAGCCTCCTCGATGAGGCCAAAAAGGCCGCCCGTCAGGAGGGAACGACGCTGAAAGCCATAGTCGAGGAAGGCTTGAGGAAGGCTTTGGAGGACCGGCGGGGCAGGGGTCAAACCGTGTTCAAGCTCCGGAAAGCTTCTTTCAAGGGCCAGGGGTTGCAGCCTCATCTCGCGGGCGTGACCTGGGACCAGATCCTCGACATCGGCTACGAAGGACGCGGCGGATGATCGCGGTCGACAGCAACATCCTCGTGTACGCCCACCGCGAGGATTCGCCGTGGCACGAGGCGGCCGCCGAATGCGTTCGGATGCTTGCCGAAGGCCGCGCGGCTTGGGCGATCCCCTGGCCTTGCCTCCACGAGTTCCTGGCCGTCGCGACGCACCCGCGGATCTACGCCCCGCCGACCCCGCTCGATCTCGCCGTCGACCAAGTCGAAGCCTGGCTCGGGTCGCCGAGCCTGGTCCTGCTGGGAGAGGGCGCCGGCCATTGGACGCGGCTCGCCGCCCTCGTTCGTGGCGGGCAGGCCGCCGGCCCCAAGGTCCATGACGCGCGCATCGCGGCGATATGCCTCGAGCATGGCATCGAGGAGTTGTGGACGATCGACCGCGACTTCAGCCGATTCCGCGCTCTGCGCGTCCGCAACCCGCTCAAAACGGCCTGAACCGGTCTATCGGCGCCGGCTCACGAAACCTGGATCATTCACGAGCCGAGGCGGCTGCAGATGCGAGGCGTCAGAGGGTGAAGCTGTACTCCGAGTACTGCGAACTCTTTGCAACGAAGCAGATGCGGCCGGATCGGCTTGCCCGAAGGGTAAAAACGCCGGTCTTGGATCTTTATGTCTTACGGAGAAAAGCGGCGTTTTTATGAATGGTCCAGGTTGGGGCCGCGGCAGTCACGGACGCAAATGCCGCAGATAAACTGGGTCGTGTAGCCCTTCTTGCGGAAGTCCTTGAGGGTCTCATAGCAGGCTTTGTGGTCGAAGGCTTCCCGGGTGTCCTTGATGGCCCCGGCGGGGCAGGCTTTGGCGCAGGCGCGGCAGGCGCGACAGTCCCTGTCGAGCGGGGCGCCCGCCTCGAGCGGCATGTCCGTGAGAACGGTGACCAGCCGGAAGTGGGCCCCGAGCTCCGGGTTGACAAGCAGGTTGTTGCGGCCGAACCAGCCCAGGCCGGCCGCCCTCCCGATGTGCTTGTGCGAGACGTGGGCCCGCTGGTTCTCCCAATCGATGATCTGCGAAGCGGGGATGGCCAGCGACCGCGACCCCCGCTTCTGGATGTGGTCGGCGAGGACGAGTGCCCCGCGGTCGAGGAAGAAGTTCATCTGCCGGTAATGGTGGAAGTAGATCGACGTAGGGCGGTCGCGGATGTCGTCGAGGACGGCGTCGCTTAGCCGCTTGCCAAGGGACACGGCGAAGGGGAAGCGGTCGCGGGTCGCGGGCTCGAGCAGGAAGTCGGCCCTGAGAGAGGTGACATCGGCGACGCCGAAGAGGTCGAAGCCCAGGCCCTGGGCGAGGGCCTCGAGCTCCCGCGTATTCTCCGCCTTGTCCATGTGCGCGGCCATTCTATCGGCGCCCCCCCTCGCCTGTCAAACCCGTCCGCTTTGGCTCACTAACCAATTTACAGATAATATTTTACAGGCGCCTTGACATAATTCCTACTTTATTCGTAGGAAATGAAACCTTTTGCCGCGGGGAAGCGTCTAAAGGGATGTAAGAACAGAAAGAAGATATGAAAGAGGAGATAACCATGAAGATCAGAACGAAGATCGCCATATTCCTGATCGCCACCGTCCTGTCGCTCGCCGGCTACGGCGTCCTGGCCAATGCCCTGTCCGTGGACCGGGTCATGGCCGCGGCCACGCCGACGACCGAAATGTCCGTCCACGTCACGAGCTAAGCGCCTCAAGTCCGACGGCGCGCTCAGGCACTCAACTCGGATCCCTGGATTTCCAGCCCGCCGCAGCGTCCCTGCGGGGGCTGGCCGCTTGTTCCTTCGCCTTGATCGGCCCGAGACGGACAGGGCCGATCATGCCATGGCCCTAAATGCCCCGGCAGGTCCCCGCGTATTCACTGCGAGGTGACCAATGAACAAGCGCGCTTGGACCATATTGCTGCTCGCGCCCGTCTTCTTGTCTTTCGGACGGACCCCCGATCCCCGGGGCGGCCAGTCCGCCGTGTCACAGAACGGCGTCGAGCGGCTGGAGGCATTTGTACTCAAGGGCGCGTTCCGTGACGCCGAGAAGCTCGCGGCCGAAGTCCTGTCCGATCCCGCCGCCGACCCCCGGACCCAGGCCGTCTGCGGCCTGGCCTTCCTCAAGGCGGGGCGCATCCGGCGGGCCGAATCCCTCTTCAACAAGGTGGTCGCGCTCTCGCCCGACAATCCGGAGGCCCATCTCGGCCTGGGAAAGATCAGCCGTATCCGGAACGACACGGAGGCGGCCGTGGAGCACCTGAGCCGGGCCGTCCCCTCCGAAGCCTTCTTCGAAGACGCGCTGCGCCAGCTCTGGCGGACTGCCTGGGATCGCGGCCTGGTCCCCGACCTCTTCGAGATCTATAAGACGGCCGAAGCGCGCTACGGGCGCGAATCCCGGCCTCTCCCCTCCTGGTTCACCAACGGCCTCGCCCAGGTCCAGGGTCTCGCCGGGAAGCGGCTCTTCGAGATGGAGGGGCGCTTCGAGAGTATGAAGATCCCTCTGGTCGCCAGCGGGAACGGTCGTGCCGGCATCCAGATGATCACCCTCAAGCTCAACGGCAGAGGCCAGTACCTCTTCGACATCGATTCCGCCTCCGCCGACTTCCTGACGCTCAGCCCGCTTCTGGCCGAGGAGCTGGGCCTTTCTTTATCCGGCAGCTCCACGGCTTCGGGGGTGGGGACGGCCACGGCCGCGGTCCGCTTCGCCGTGCTGGACAAGGTCGAGCTCGGAGACATCGCCTTCCAGAACGTCCCGGTCATGGTCTCCGACCTGCATCCGTTCCGGGGACTAAAGAAGGGGCTGCTCGGCACGGGCCTGCTCAAGCGCTTCAATGTCACGATCGACGTCGAGGCGCAGGTCATGACGCTCTTCCCGCTCGATCGTCCCGATCTTCTCGCCGGAAATATAGACCGGGCCGCCGTGGCCGCGGACGTTCCGCTCTACCTTTTCGACGCGACGACCGTCGAGGCCAAGCTCGACGGCGCGCCGGCGGCCCTCTACATCCTGGACTCGGCTGCCGCCACCAACCTCGTGGACGTCGTCTTTTTCGAGAAGCACCTCAAGTCGAAGCTCGATCCGGCCCAGATCGTCCGCGGCGGCATCCAGGGCGCCCAGGGGCCGCAAGCCGTCAACCGCATCAACGGCCTGTCTGTCGCCCTCGGCCCCCTCGTCTTCGAGGGGCAGACCGCGCACGAATTCCCGATGGAGGAGCTGAACGCGATCGGCGGCCGGTATTTGGCCGGGCTCCTGGGCAATCCGGTCCTCTGGCCCTACCGCGTCCACATGGACTTCCGAGGCGGGCGGCTCATCTTGGAAAAGCGGCCCGGGTCCTGACACGGCTTGAACACCGCGGCCCCGGGGTGTACATTGGGGCCATGAAGACCGCTAAAAAGCCGCTCGTCGCCCTCTTTTCGTTCATTCTTTTCCTGGCCCTGCTCGCCCCCGCCGCCTCGAGCCAGGACGGCGAGTGCTTCACTGTCCTCGTCGGCAAGAACGCCAGCACCGACGGCTCGGTCATGGTCGCCCACAACGAGGACGACCGAGGCGACATCGTCGTCAACCTCCGCAAGATCCGGGCCCGCGACTACGGCCCCCGGAAGGTCGATCTCGGCAAGGGCGCTTTCTACGACAGCGACGGCAAGACCGCGGGCTTCCTCTGGATCGAGGCGACGACCCAGGAGTTCGCCGACAGCTTCATCAACGACAACGGAGTCCTCATCACGTCCGACAGCTGCCCGTCGCGCGTGAGCGCCGAGGACATTACCGACGGCGGCATCGGCTGGATGCTCCGCCGGCTCATGGCCGAGAAGGCGACATCGGCGCGCGACGCCGTGCGGCTCGCGGGCGAGCTCATCGAAAAGTACGGCTACCGCGCCTCCGGACGGACCTATTCGATCGCCGACAGGAACGAGGCCTGGATGCTGGCCGTCCTCCGGGGCCGCCATTGGTTCGCCCAGCGCGTCCCCGACGACGAGGTCGCCGTCATCCCCAACTATTTCACGATCCGCGGCATCCGCCTCGACGATCCTGACAGCTTCATGGGCAGCCGCGACATCGTCGACTACGCGGTGAAGAACGGCTGGTACGACGCGGCCAAGGACGGCCCGTTCGATTTCAAGAAGGCCTTCGACAGGCCTTCGAACCGCGAGCCGGCCGCGGACGGCAACGCCCTCCGTCATTGGCGGGGCCTGAGCCTCGTCACCGGCAGAACGTGGGAGCTCGGCCGCGACTATCCGTTCTCCGTGAAACCCGGCGCAAAAGTGACCGCCGAAGCGCTGATGGTCATCCTGCGCGATCACTACGAAGGCACGGAATACGACGCCACGGACGGCTACGTGAGGGGCACGCCGAACCGGACGAAGTTCCGGACGATCTGCACGTCTTCGACGATCAACGCCTTCGTCGCCTCCCTCGACGCGAAGCGCCCGGAGCCCCTCGCCGTCTCGATCTGGCTGGCCATGGGCAAACCCGATACGACCGTCTTCGTGCCGCTCTACGGCGGCGTCGAGAGCCTGCCGCCGGGAGCCGGGCTGGGAGGGAAAGACCACGACTATGAGGCCTTCGAGAAGCTGCACTTCGCCGACGCGGAGCTCAAGGCCGCCAAGGGCGGCCTCCTCAACACCAAGGTCCTCGCCCTCGAGGCAGCGGTCGAAGCGAACTACGGCCCGATGCACGAAACGCTTATGAAAGAGCTCTTCCCCGCGGAGACAGCGCTCATCAAGGGCCGGCCGAAATTCGAGAAGGGTTTCGCGGCGCTCTACGCCAAGAACAGGAAGAAAGCCCAGAAGAAGCTCGACGACTACGTCGCGGCCGCGTTCGCCAAGGTCGCAAGCGTCACGACGAAGGTCCTGGAGAAGAGTAAGCCTTCAGAGCTTTGAGGGCCAGGAGGGTGACCCATTTGCTGGGCCGGCCCTTCTTTTCGATATCGACCAGAAAACGCCCGTTGTAGGTATCCTCCAGGAGCCACCGCCCCTCGGCGTCCTGCTTGGACAGGATGAGCTCGGCGGCCTCCTCCATTCTGGGGTCCCGGTAGCCCAGCTTCGCCAGGAGCCCGAAGATTTCCAGAGCGTCCCCGTCCCACATCAACGGGAATCCGAACTTCAGCCACTTGGGCTTGACGTCTTTCGTGAGGTTATGGCTTCGTTTATGAACATGATGCCGAAGGAAGTATTCCGCGGCCGCGCCGATCGTCCGCCCGACCTCGGGCGACTGCTTCTGTTGAGGGATCTCGGCCAAGGCTTTGAGAGTCTTGGCCACGCCGGAATGGCAGGTGTGCCTTCCCCAGCAAGTATTCCATAGGTCGTACGGCCAGCCGGACGGCGCCGGGCTGGTCCGGTCGTCGAACCGGGCGTATGTCGTGAGCCATTCGATCCCCCTATTGACCCTGGGATCGTCGCCGAATCCAAGCCGGATGAGGCTCCAGACCATGTTCCCGCTCAGGCAGGGGACGATGGCGCTGTGATAGCCGCCGTTCGGGCCGCCGCGATAAGCGAAACCGCCGCTCTCCCTGTCTTGCGAGGCCCGGAGGATGAAATCGCCGGCGCTTCTGATCCTCGGGTCGCGCGGGTCGGCGGCGAGCTCGGCCAGGACGATCAGCTGCCAGACAGTGCCCTTGTACTTCGCTCGGACATAGAAATCCTCGGCGATCCCCCAGTATCCTCTCTTATTCTGTTTGGCCAGGATCTTGGGGACGATCCCCCTTTCCATGATCGCCCTCTTGGCCGCCGCGACACGCCGGTCCCTGGGCGACGCGTCCAGGAGATCGACGAGGGTGAAATAGCGGACCGAGGGGTTGTCCTCCTCGAGAAGCCAGGGGACGGGATCGGCTTTAAGACCATGGATCACGGCAGAAGCATAACGGCAGAGCCGGAGGGCGTCAAGACGCTCGCGCCCGCGCCGGGCCGCCTACCGCCTCGCCTTGAGGATATAGAGGTTGTGGTAGCGAAGGAAGTCCTCGACCTTGACCAGCTCGAAAACCGACCGGCCGATCGTTTCCTCCAGCTCAACTCGTGTCTTGAAATGCCCGACCGCGTCCGCAGCCTTGCCCGGGTCCCGTTCCATGATGACGACGGTCGCGCCCGGCTTGAGGTCCGGGAGGAGATTCGCCAGGAGGTCCAAGGGCCGCGCGAGGTCGTGGAACGCGCTGACCATGAAGACCATATCCAGGGACTCTCTGGGGAAACGCGGGTCGTCCACGTCGCCCAGGACCGTCTCGATGTTCGTGATCTTCTCTTCGGCGCAGGTCCTTTCGATCGAGGCGAGGGCGGAGCGGTCGATATCGTTGGCGTAGACCTTGCCCTTTTCGCCCACGCCCCGTGACAGCCAGAATGTGAAGTAGCCCCGGCCCGCCCCGATCTCGCCGATGACCATGCCGGGCTTGACGCCCGTCACCTCCATGACCTTCTCAGGCTGTTCGTTGCTGTCGCGCGATGGGTTGCGGAATTGGGCCTCGCCCGCCGTAACGATAAGGGTGAGCAGAAGGACCGGCCAAAGGCCGTTTCTCTTGTTCATGGCGATCGCTGGACCTCTGCGTTGGAAACAGGCAACTTTCATGCCACGCGCCCCCCCCGGGACGGGCGCCGAGCTCGCATAGATTCTTTACGTCTCAGGCGCGCTAGCGGCCGTGGACGAAGTCGCCGATGCGGCGCATCCGCTCGATCTCGGCCCCCGTCATCGGCCCGCTGTCGAGCACGGCCAGGTTCTCGCGCGTCTCCTCGATCGTCCTCGACCCCGACATGCAGACGTCGACTCCGGGGTGGGACAGGACGAACCGGTAGCAGTCCGCGGCCGTCGGCGGCTTCTCGCCCGCCGGCATCTTCTTCGCCTTCAGGAGCTGGCCCCAGCGTGTGGCAGTGAAGACCACGGTCCCGGGGCGCTTCGCGGTCTCTTCGGCGAGGTAGGGGAAGATGTCGATCTCGGCCCCGCGGTGGGCGGCGTTGTAGCGGAAGTGGAGGACATCGAATTCGTCCTCCCCGGCCAGCTCCCCCAGGAGCTTCCGGTTGTGGCTGGAGATGCCGACGAACCGGACGAGCCCCTTTTCTTTCATCCGCAGCGCTCCGTCGATGAGCCGGCGCGGCGGCCGCCGAGCGAAATATCCCAGGATGAGGACGTCGGCGTGGTCGAGGCCGGCGCTCCGGAGCCCCCGCCGGAGCATGCGCTCGGTCATGAAGTTGTTGTGGGCGTATGTGAACGCGGCCAGAACGAGGCGGTCGCGCTGCCCCTTGCCGACGATGGCTTTCAGGGCCTCGCGCATCCCCGGCGCGTAGCCCTTGATGACCGTGCCCCAGGTGAAATAGTTGCACCCTTGCTCGAAGGCCTCCTCGATGGCGGCCGCCGGCGCCTTGTACCCCGAAGCGATGCCCAGGCGCCCAACCTTGAGGCCCGTCCTTCCCAAAACGACCTGTTCGCGGAAGCTCATGGCTTTTCCTCTCTTTTGGGATTATCAGGGGCCGCTCCGATCCGGGCCTCGAGGCCGTCGAGCCAATCGCCCATAGCCGCAAGATGGAGGTCGATCGCTTCGTCGATCCCGGCCGGCGCGGCGATCCCCCTCGCCGCGCAATACCCGGCGAGCGACGCGTCGATGTCCTGCCATGACGACAGCGGGTCGCGGTCGTCCTGCTTTTGATCCGGCTCCTTCGCCGTGGCCTCGCTCCGGCCGTCCGCGCCTGTCTCGACCTTGCCCTCGACGCCGGCCAGGTCGAGCAGGCGCAGCATGCGCCGGTAGACCTCGCCGTATCGGAGCGACCATTCGAGATAAGGCGCGACGCCCTGGGCCTCGAGGAAGTCCGCGATCGTGCCGTCGGTCCCGAACTCGGCCTCGCACCCGTCCTGCTTGGGGAACCGGGCGAAGCGCTCCTCGCCCGTCCCGTCGGTCGCCCGGCCCAGGGGATAGAGACGGCAGACGAGGGGCCGCCGGGGATGCACCCGGCAGCCCGACTCCGTCACGAAGACGCAGCGGCCGTCCTCCTCCCCGAAGCGGAGCGTCGTGCCGCCGTTATCGGCGTAAGTCGCCAGAAACTCGGTGGTGCCGATCCCCAGGAGACGCGACATCCCCAGGACCTCGTGGGGACCGGCCATGATGACCTTGCCGGCGCAGCAGCGTCCGCAGGCCCGGCAGGCGAACGAGAAAGGGCTCAGGCGTTCGAGCGGAAATCCAAGGCCGCCGCTTCAGTGCTTGCCTTGGATGGTCCCCAGGTTCCTCAGCATCTGGCCGGACCGGAAGAGCTTGATCTCGACGGTCGCGCTGACGTCGGATTCAAGGTGCTTCGCGACCGTGGCCGGGATGGCCGAGGAGTGCAGAAGCGTGGCGCCGCTGTACCACTTGATCTCGGCCCGCTCCCATTTGTGCTGGGTGATGTGCTTGTCCTGCTGGAGGTGCTTGTCCTGGACGGCCCCCCCGACCTGGCTCCCGTGGAGGAAGCCGAAAGAGGTGCAGAAGGCCGCGGCGGTCCCGGCGAGCTTGATGATCTCGCGCCGAGAGACGGTTTTGCCGGCTGTTTGTTTCCCCATATTTTGATAGTAAGGCCGGGCGCCGGCCCTTGTCAAGGCCGCCGTCCGCGATTGACTCCCCCGCCCCGCGCAAGGTATAAATGTGTCCCGACCTCAGCAAGGAGAAGCCCCATGGAACGGACCCTGGCCATCATCAAGCCCGACGCCACGAAGAAGCGGACGATCGGCAAGATCGTCACCCGCATCGAGGAGGAGGGGTTCACCATCGTCCGGATGAAGCTCGCCCACCTGACCAAGGACGAGGCCAAGGGGTTCTACATCGTCCACAAGGACAAGGGCTTCTACGACAGCCTCTGTGAGTTCATGTCCTCGGGGCCGGTCGTGCTCATGGTCGCTCGAGGCCGAGAACGCCATCAAGCTCTGGCGCAAGGTCATGGGCGCCACCGACCCGGCCCAGGCCGAGCCCGGAACGCTCCGCCGCCTCCACGGCTTCTCCATCGAGCGCAACGCCGTCCACGGCTCCGACGCCCGGGACACCGCGGAGTGGGAGATCGCCTACTTCTTCAAGAAATAGCGCTTCCCGGCGCCCGACGGCCCCGGGGAGATCAGCGCCGGACCATCGACGGCTCGGGCACCATGGCCGAGCCGTTCCAGTAGCGGACGCCCGGCAAGCGGATCATTCCGATATAGCAGGGCCGAGGACGCTTGTGATCTTCCCTGCCTTGACCAATCTCGTCGTGCCAGTGCTTCGTAGCCATGGCCCCACGAAACTTGGAGCGCACGCCAGGCCGAAGTCGAACTCGTAGAACAGGCTGGGGCCGTAGGTCGCCTTGATCCGGTTGTTCTCGGTGACGAACGCGTAATTGAAGCCCGTCGACGACTGATGCCCATGGCCGCCGAGACGTCCGTATAGCGGCACGGTCACGTAATAGAGCTCGGAGCCGGGTTCGTATTCCCGGCAGGCGTAACTTCCCGCTCTGCGGCGAAGCGCCGCTGATCCGGCGGGTATCGAAGACGATGAGGCATCCGCCCCCGTACTCGTTGTTGACCCCGACGACGATGAGCTCCTCACGGCCGTCGGCGTTGATGTCGTGAAAGACGGGGTATCTCAAGATAGCCCGAGTTCCAGTACTCCCCCAACCTGCGGCCCGAAGAGTCGAGGAGGGCCATCTGGCAGGGCCAATCGGGCTTCTGGAAGGCGAAGACGAGCGTCTCGAGATGGCCGTCGCCGTCCGTGTCGTGGCAGACAAAACCAGGGATGCGGTAGTCCGGCGAGAAGACCTTCTCGCCGCAGTTGAGCTCCTTGCCGGCGTCAAACCGCCAGATCTCCGTCCCCTTCCGGTCGAAGCAGTATAGACGGCCCGAGCCTGTCTGTCTCCGCATTCGTTTTCGGTGCGAAGAGGACTTCGGTGTCCCCATCGCCGTTGATATCCCTTGATGATCAGGCAAGGGAAGGGAATTGTCTGGGTTCCGGCTGAGGGCTTGGAACTCTCGCCCGGAAGAAGCTCTCGGGCATGAGGTCCTCAAACTTCGTATCGATAGCGCCAGAGCTCGCGCTTCTGCTTGTCCAGGATAACGAGATAGGACCCGTCGATCGTGAAATCGGCCGGCTGGCCCTGGGCGCGGCTTCCCCCGAAGAAGAGATAAAGTCCGGCCAGGACCAGCGACGATCGCCCCCGCGGCGGCCCATTTCAGCCAGGGGACCGGCCTGTATGGCGCCTTCTCGCGGAGCCGATTCGAGTTCTTGAACGTCCCCTGGAACCAACGGTCGAGCTCGTCCTTGTAAGCGAATACGGGGGATTTCGATTCGGCGCCCTGAGCCCGGTGGACGGGCATGCCGCGGTCGGTCTCCCAGCGGTGGCAGGTCCGGACGTCGCACCCGAGGTAGGCAGAGATCTCCTTCCACGATCGGAGGAGATTGTCCTGTGAGATTCCGCCCATTCTGGTTCCCCGAGGCCTTACAGACTATTGACAACAGTAGTTTACGCATCCTGAGGTGAGAGTCAAGGTATATGGGGAGAGATTACGAGCGGGGAAGCCGCTTAAGCAGCCCTTTTAATAGAAAAACGCAAATAATTCCTCAGGGAGTGAGAATATTTATCGGCAATTCACCTCTTTATTAAATAGAATAGCCCTTGAAGCCGGACAGAGCACGCTTACTCAGATGGATAGGTCCCACGCGAAGGAAGCAGAGTTCAAGGAGATCCTGGACGGCTACGCGCAATATATGAACATCCAAGTCCAGCAGTACGATCTGGCAAAATTCGGACTGGATCCGGAAGACATCCTGCAGGACGTTAAGGTCAGGATCTGGAAGATCATCCAAAGCGAGCGGATCATCCTGTGCCCTGGTTCCTATATCAGAAAGATCATTACTTCTGCGGTTATCGATCAGCTGCGCAAGCGCCGCAGGGAAGACGGCCTGGTCGCTTGTGAAAAACTGAAATGCATATCGGAGCAGGGGTTCGCTTATAGTCGGGAAGCCGATCGAAGGAAGGGCCTCGAGGAAACCGTGGGCCGGGCCGTGGAAGGGCTCATCGATTCGAGGCGCCAGGTCGTGAAGCTGTACCTCATGAACCTGAGCATCCAGGAGATCTCTGGCTACCTGGAGTGGACTCAAGACAAGACGCGGAACCTGCTTTATCGCGGCCTGGCTGACTTGAAGGAATCATTGAAGGAAATGGAAGCCAAGAATGAGGATTGACCGAGATAGCCTGAGAGACCTTTTCCAGGGATACGTCGATTCAAAGAGGCCCCCATGCCGCAGAAACTGTCCTGCCTTCATGGCCATTGCCAGCTCTTTCGAGCCCTCCGCCTCCATCCGTGACAAGAAGAGGATCGTGGATCATATCTCCGCATGCTCATACTGCAGTGAAGAATTCATTCTGCTGGTTGAACTTCGCAAAGCGGAAGCAGAACCGCTCGCGAAGGGGGGGGAGACTCTCCCGTGCGCAATCCATCCCGATATCACGAAAGGCAAGGGCCATCGTCATCCTCTGCTTTGGCAATACGCCTGTGTTCTCATCGGTCTTGGTCTCGCGTTCACGTCTTTCTTCGTGCTCGTCCAAAGAAAAGAACTTTCGGACGTTCACCGAACGTCGGGGGCGGGTATTCTCACGCTCGCCCCGGAAATCGACCAAACCGTCTCAGGTCCAATCGTCTTTCGCTGGCTTGCGGATCCCGACGCCGAATATTACGTCCTCGAACTGTTCGATGATGCCCTATTGCCGGTCTGGGCCAGCGAAAGGATCCGTGGCACTCAGATGAAACTCCCCCCCGACGCTCGTTCGAAGCTTGAGTTCGGGCAGCCTTACTTATGGATGATCACGGCCTATGTTCAAGAAACGGCAATTAAAGAATCCCGCCTGGCTCGCTTCATCATCGGCCGTCAGAAGAACCCCGGCCCTTAGTGGGCCATCCTCGCGGCCGAGGGATCGCCCTGAAGCATAAAGGCCGCCCAAAAAAATGGGTGGGCCCATTTCGATCCAAGCATCTTTTTCTTCGCATCACGGAGGGCCTCATTCGCAGATTGCCCCCCTATGAGGCCTTTATAGAATTCGCTCATGAAAACGACCGACGCTTGATCGTTGAGAGTCCAGAGTGAGGCGATGACGGACCGGGCCCCGGCGAAGAAGAAGGGTCGGGCTACGGCCAGCAATCCTTCCGACCCCACGAGGAGTCCCTTCCCAGTCTCGCAGGCCGATAAGACGACGAGCTCGGCGTTAACAGACAATCCATAGATCTCCCTCATCTGGAGGAACCCGTCTTCCTCCGACCCCTCCGTCCGGGAAAGCGCCAAAGCCGACCGAAAGGGATAGCGTTCGTTGAGAAGCCCGTGGCAGGCGAAGTGGATGATCCGGTAGTCCTTAATGGACAGCCTCTTTAGGCCGGATTCGCTGGCGGCCTCTCCCGTAAGGAGGTCACTCGCACCAGCAGAGAACAGCTTCGCGATATCGTGAACCTCCTTTTTACTGAAGGGGAGCGGCGCTAGTGCCACCTCGCCAAGGACATCCGGCGTTCGGGCGGTATCACGGCGGCTCGGCGAGCCGCTCTCGAATCGCCTGAATGACATCCCATAATTCGGTCCTCCTATGGCCAAAATGTCCTTTTTCCATGAGCGAGGCGTCATAGGGAGCTTGAGAGCCAGGAGTGCCGAGGCTGACGGGCAATAGGAAACGGCCAAATCTTCCACGAGATAGCTTATTCCCTTCTCACCCCGGGCCCGGATGGCTTCGAAGGGAAGATTATGGAGGATCCCGTCCGGGACGACGATCAGGGCCTTGGCCTTCTTGAGGATTTCAGCCCTATCGAAGGGCATCAACTCTCGCCCGATCCTCTCGGCGGCCTCGAAGCCGGCCAGCGGATCCGATAACCGGTCAGAGATCAGTTTGAGATAAGCGCGCAACGATGCCTCGATCTGGTGGCTGCCGGGCAAGACGAGGAGTTGAGCGCTTATAGGGGAAACGATAACGAGGTAAGATCGCTGCTCGCAAAGAAAATATTCCAGGAGTACGGCGCCCTCCGCATCAAGGACCCGCTGGATTTCGGGGATACTGCTCGAATTATTCGGCTCATCCTCACTCGTCCGTCTGGCTGTCTTCATCTCGGAGACGAGCCGAATATAGTCTTGTTCGGCGTGCTCTAGTTCATTCTTCAACGCTTGCTCATCTCCGCTGGGTAGCGGGCGGTGAGTCAGTGCAAGGATCAGATCCGATATGTTCCCTGAGATGAACCTCTGGCGTTCCTTAAGAATGGACAGGTCTTGTTCTGCGATATTGGCCCGCGCCTGGAGGACGCTCTCTAGGAATGCGCGGGCCTTAGCCCGTTCGATGAGACCGAACAGCTCCGCTAAGGACTCTGGGGAGGGCCGTTCGATCTGCCGGCGAGCCAGGATATTGATCGCCCTTTGGAAAGGCCCGAATTTGTTAACCCCGAAGCCTATCAAGAAAGGGTCCGAGGATATCCGGGCTCTCATGCCCTCTATGGTTTCCATGGCCCTTTGATAAAAGGACAGCGCGGACGCATCGTCGCTCTTCTTCTCAAAGCACCGGCCAAGGCCAAAAGAGGATGCCATCAGAACATTCTCGAAGGAATACCGTGAACTCAGCTCATGGGCCATCCTGTAATACGTCAAGGCGTCTTCGACATTCTCCTCATCCAGGAACGACTCGGCGATATTGCAGAGGACATGGCATCTCTCCAGAACTCGGCTCTGACCCTCTGCGAACATCATGGCCTTGCCGAACTGCAATCGGGCGCTATGGTGACGCCTAAGCTCATGGAGAACGATCCCCATATTGTTGAGAGCCGCAAAGCAGACGACGGGATCCTGGTCTCCCCGGTTTTGCAGGGCCAAGCATCTCTCGAATGCCTCCATTGCCTGGTGCAGATGGGGCGTGTTTCTTTCGTCAAGGCCCCTGCGCAAGGATACGGAGCCGATGTTATTCAAATCCATGGAGATAGCAGCCGCGTCTCCTCTTCTTTCGTCCAGCTCTATCGCCCGAGAGAGGCAGAACTGGGCCTGCGTGAGGTTCCCGAGTTCGCGGTAGACGAGCCCGAGGTTACTGAGACACTCGGCCTCTGTTTGCAGGTCATTCGTCGTCCGAGCGACCGAAAGGGCGTCTTCAAAATACTTGACGGCCTGGGAATAATCATGCCGCTGCTGATAATAGGTGCCGATGTTATTCAAGCACCGGCCCTGCTCGATCTTGTGATTGATCGTTATAGAAATATCCAGGCCCTTTCGGCTGTTCTCAGCAAACAACTCTATTCTGCGCATCTCCAGGTAGGTCAACGACTGCTGGCGCAGGCATTTGAGCTGAAGGTCCGGAAATCCGATCTCCCGACCTAATAAGCAGGCGGCCTCGAATCCTTCTATGGACCGATAAAAAAGTGTCGCCTTCCTATCCTTTTTACCCTGATTGTAGAAGCCGATCATCTCAAGGCACTTGGCGCAGAACTCTTGCGATCTGGGATCCTTCGCCTTCAAAAAGGCCGCTTCGGCTTCGCCGAAATAGCGCTCGGACTCGGCGATGTCCCCCAGGTCCCACATCAGGAGCCCCATCCGAAGAAGGCATTTTGCCTGATCGCCGTACCGTTGATCCCGCCGAGCCAAGGTAAGGGCGGGCTGCAGGGCGGCAAACGACTTTTCGTAATCCCCTTGAGATCTCAGCAACGCCGACTGCTGTAACGGACGCCGGAGCGGCCGCTGCTCTGAGGGGGTCGTGGGAGATCTGCTTCCGCCTGGAAAGAGGAGGAGGACCAGAGCAAGGATCTCGGAGAGACCAATCACGGAACCCTCCATGCCCAAAGCCGAGAGACCTGACGCGTATTATATTGAGCTCGTCTCAGGGAATCAACGTCGGCAGCCCGGCTCGCGGTGTACAATCGGCCATCTGGAAGCCATATTTCATTGCCATCCCCCCTCCCTCCCCCTATAATGCTTCCATCCCGTTCCCCAGGAGGCCCCATGCGCAAAGACGACATCATAACCCTTACAGGAGAAAAAGACGCTTGCCCGTCGGATAAATTCTCACGGAGGAAATTTTTCGGTACGGCCGCCATGGCCGCTGCCGGGACCGCACTGGCCCCGCGCCTGCTCATGGGGGACAAAGGCCAGAACGTTAAGCCCCCGGCCGCTCCCCCGGCCGAGATCAAGACCAATATCGACGAGGTGCGCGGGATCCCCAGGGTCGCGACCTCGCTCCCCGGGAAATACCCCGGCAAGGTCGTCAGGGTCAAGACCGGGGCGAACCCCGTCGGGCAGAAGATCGACGGGGCCCGGGTGGCGCGCGAGATCGAGGCCGGCATGGCCAAGCTCACCGGGGAAAAGGACATGGGCAAGGCCTGGGGGCAGTTCGTCGGGCCCAAGGACGTCGTCGGCATCAAGGTCAACCCCATCGGGGGGAATATCCTCTCGACCAAGCCCGAGGTCGTGGACGCCGTCATCGCCGGGCTCCTCGCCGCGGGGGTGAAGAAAGAGAACATCGTCATCTGGGACCGCCGCCACTTCCAGCTCCTGGAGGCCGGGTTCACGCCCGAGCGCTTCCCCGGCATCCGCATCATGGGCACGGAGATGAAGGGCCCCAACGGGGAATTCTACGACGACAAGGGCGAGCTCTGGGCCAAGGACAACATCGACCGCGAGGCCCTGCCCTACGTCGCCGAGGTCGAGATGAAGTACGACAAGGAGCTCATGGGCTACATGCTCAACGAGGGCAAGAGCTCCTACTTCACGAAGATCGTCACGGAGACGGTGACCAAGATCGTCAACGTCCCCATCCTCAAGAACGCCGGGGCCACGACGACGTGCTGCCTCAAGAACCTGTCCTACGGCTCGATCAGCAACACCTCGCGCCTGCACAAGCTGTGGATGAGCTCGGTCGTCGAGCCGTGCGCCTTCCCGGTCCTCAGGGACAAGGTCGTCCTCAACGTCGTCGACGGGCTCCAGGCCTGCTACGACGGCGGCCCCGGGGCCAACCCCAAGTTCATCTACGACGCCAACGTGTTCCTCCTCGGGACCGACCCGGTGGCCGTGGACGCCGTGGCCCACGACATCATCGTCAAGGAGCGGATCGCCCGGGGCACGCAGCAGGTGGACGACCCGCGCCGGCGGAGCGCCGCCTTCCTGGAGATCGCCGAGAAGCTCGGACTGGGCGTCGCGGCCAGGGACAAGATCGAGATCGCGGAAGTGGCCCTGGGATAGCCTTGATTTGCGGCTTCCCCGCCGCTCGGCTATGATGGACGCACAAGGGGATTCGCGCAGGCCCTCGAGAGGAGGTTCTCTCATGAAACGCAAACGGCTGGGATTCATCGGGCTCGGCCTGGCGGCGGCGCTGCTCGCTGCCTGCAGCACGGAAGACGGCGGAGCGACCTACAATTATTATGTCTTTGCGACCCTGGCCAACGCCGGGAAGGTTTCGGCGTTTTCCATGAGCTCAAGCTCGGGCTCGTTGACCGAGGTGGCGGGGTCGCCGTTCGCCGCGGGGACCGAACCGCAGTCCGTCGCGGTCGACCCGTCGGGCAAGTACGTCTATGTGGCCAACTATTTCTCCGACAACATCTCGGCCTATGAGATCGACGCGGCCACAGGCGGTCTGACGGCGGTCGCGGGGTCGCCTTTCTCCGCGGGCCTGGGGCCCTACGCCATAACGGTCGAGCCGTCGGGCAAGTTCGCTTATGTGGCCAACGCGGACAGCGCCAACGTCTGGCCCTATCTGATCGACCCGGACACGGGCGCGCTGGCCCCCTACGGCGCGCTGGCGGCCCCCGCGGGGATCCACCCGAGCTCCGTGACGGCCGATCCGTCGGGCAAGTTCCTCTATGTGGCCAATGAGTATTCCGGCAACATCTCCGGTTATGCCATCAACGCCGGCTCGGGCGAGCTGACCCCGATAGCGGGCTCGCCGTTCGCCACGGGAGGGTATCCCCGGGCCGTCGCGGTCGAGCCCGGGGGCAAGTTCGCCTATGCGGCCAACACCGGCTCGAGGAACGTGTCGGCCTTCGCCGTCGACGCGACGACGGGAGCGTTGACGGTCATCGCCGGCTCGCCTTTCGCCGCGGGGCTCGACCCCGTATCCGTCGCGGTCGAGCCGTCGGGGAAGTTCGTCTATGTGGCCAACCGGGGTTCGAGCAACGTTTCGGCCTATTCCATCAATGCGACGACGGGCGCGCTCTCGGCCATCGCGGGCTCGCCCTTTGCCGCGGGGGCCGGGCCGAGCGCCGTCGCGGTCGATCCGTCGGGCCAATTCGTCTACGTGGCGAATTACTGGACCGACGATATCACCGGCTTTACCCTCAACACGACGACGGGAGCATTGACGGAAGGGAGCCGCTCGCCCTACCTCGTGGAGGTCGGAGAGCACCCCTCGTCCGTCGCCGTCGTCCGCATAGCCAAATAGGCGTATCGGGATCTCCCGAAGCTGGGGAGACCGGGGCCGTCAGCGGGCGAAGTAAGTCCGGCCCGTGATCGAGGCGCGGACCTCAGAGCGGGGGTCCGCGGCCGATACAGCCTTGCAGGAAAATTTCGCGGCCACCCAGAGGCCGGGAAGCTCGGCCAGGCCGCGGAGATAGCTGACAACGTCGTTCCACCCACCCTGGACCTCGATCGCGACGGGCAGCTCGGCAGTGAATTCGCCCGCGACTTCGGGGCCCGGCGCGAACTTGGTCATCCGGAGGCCCGACACGAGCGCGAGCCGCTGGATCTCGCGCAGCGTCGCGGCGCTGTCCTGGCGGGCCGGGACCGCCTCTTTCGAGCTCGGCGAGACGGGCGGCCGGGTCCGACCCGGCGGAAGCGACCTCGCTCGCGGCATCCGCGGCGACGGCCGCCAGCGTGAATTCCCACGATTCCCGGCCCCGGGTCGTCTTCATGACGGAGCCGCCGAGCGTCAGGTCCGCAAGCGACGGGCTGTCGTCGAGGCGGGCGACATAATCGGCCAGGAGGTTATTGGACGGGGCGATCCCCTTGACCCGGACCTTTCCGGAGTCATAGGAGGCCTCGGTCAGCCGGACGCGGTCCGGCAGGGCCGATATCAGGTCTTCGATGATGCGGCCGGCCACGGGACGCCGGGCCAGCAGGCCCTCGATGTGCTCGATCTTGCGCGCGACGGCCGCGGCCGCGTCCTTCCCGGACGACGAGGAGCCCGATCCGGACGGGCCGGACGGACAGGCCATAAGCGCAATGCAGGCGCCCAGGCAGAACAGGATGGATCTCCCGTGTCTCATCGCTTTCTCTCCGATCTTTCGCTTCATGCCACTCCATTTTAGTCGGATGAGCGGCCAGCCGAGACGAATCCGCCTCTGCGTCGAACAAGCACAACTCTAAGCCGTTTCCCTTCAAGGACCCCCCGCCTTTCGAAAGCTCGTGGGGGACCTGACCGGCGCTTATTCCCGGCGCATCAACATCCACAACCGGCTCGTCTACCAGGTGCTGCCCGATATCCGGACGGTCGGGTCATCCGGATGTGGACCCACTACGAATGAAGCCGGCGCCGCGGGGCCTTAGGATTCGACCAGGACCTTGAAGCCGCCCATGGCCATGCGCTTGACGTCGAAGGGCATCGATTTCGTTTCCGGCATCAGCCGGGGGTCCTTCATGACCTTGGCGACGATCTTGTCGCGCTGCGCCTTCGATTTGTACACGATCCAGGAGAACAGGACCGTCTCGCCGCGCTTGGGCTTGGCCATTTGGACGAAGGTCAGGCCTCCCCAGGACGAGGCGATGTCGTCGCCGACGCACTCCTTGTAATCGAGGGCGCCGTACTCGCGCCAGATCGTCCCGGCTTTCGCGGCCATCCGCCGGTAGGCCCCCAGGTTCTTTTTCGGAACACACAGGACAAATCCATCGACATATTTCATCTCAGACTCTCCTTTGAGAAGTTATGGCCTCTTACATCGGGGATCGAAGCGGGGTCCCGTCGAGGAAATCCCGGATCATGGGCGCCAGCCAGGCGCCCCGGGACATGACCCCGAAGTGGTTTGTCCCCGGCAGGACCGCGAGTTGCGATCTGGGCATGCCGGCCATATCTCCGAACACTCCCCCGCCGAGGAGTCGGAACATCTCGAGGGCGTGCTCGGGCCGGACCCCGTCGGAATCGCCGATGACGATAAGCGTGGGCGAGGCGATCGCCCGGATGGCGTCCTCAGGCCAAGCGTAGACCTTCGCTTCGGCCGCCTTGATCTTGTCGACGAGCGCCGGGAAGCCCGCGGGGTTCGGCGCCACCTTGTCGTAGCCGTCGCGGATCGGCGTCCCGGTGAAGCTGTCCGGGGTCATCTTGGCGATGGTCGCCATGACCTCCGGATACCAGCCGTCGGTCCGATAGGTGCCCGAGACGACGACGAGCTTGTCGACCATCCCGGGGTGGCGGATGGCCGCTTGAAGGGCGACCGCGCCGCCCAGGCTGTAGCCGAGGATGTCGGCCTTGTCGACCTCGATGTGGCGCATGAGGGCGGCGACATCGTCGGCGAATTGCTCATAGGAGAAAGGCCGGTCGATGTCGGCCGTACGGCCGTGACCCTGGAGCTCGACGGCGATGACCTTGCGGGTCTTGGCCAGCTCCGTGAGGGTCTCTCCCCACGCCTCGACGGTCATGAAGGCGCCGTGGATGAGGACCAGCGGCTTGCCCGTGCCGTGGATCTCATAGTACATCTTGAGCCCGTTGACGGGCGCGTAGTCCCGCTTGACTTCGGGCATCGTTGCGGCCGGCTGTTGGCGCAGCCGTCTCCAGAGCGACCGGCTCCAAGTCCCCGCCGGCCTGCTGGCCGCCCTGTTTGCAGCCGCCCAAGACGAGAAACGCGACGGCCAGCCCGGCCGCCGCGGCCTGTAAACGAATGCGCCTGAATCTCATTTCGCGGCCTCCTTCTGGATTGTAGGGCACAAACCCCCGCAGGATTATTGGTTGCCAGATTCGTGCCATCGGAGGCCGCGCCGCCACATGGGCAGGCTCTTCGATAGAAGCGCCGTCATCCAATGTCAAGCAGGAATTTTTCTCGCTAAACTGCGATAACCGGGGTCTAAGAGCGTGTGGCCGGCCGCGCTGATGTTGATGCGGTTTCCCGGATCGTCGCTGGAATGGGACTTCACAGAGGGACGAGGACGGATGATCTTGACGGGCTGGAATCGTTGTTAGGGGTGCTAATACCAATGGGGGGACTCACTTATAAACGGAAGAAACCGAACACTTCATTTAATGACCGAACATATCACGGAGAAGCCTTTCCATCGAGGTCATTCAATGGTGCGAACGCGACAAAGGAATCAGGGTGGTTGGCCATGAGCAAGTTGACTCTGAGAGTCGTCATATCGATCATGGCGTTGATCCTGCTGCCTGGGCTGGTTTTAGCTGACAGCAAGATGAGCTTCAGGCTCCAAGGAGGATGGTCCTATGTCTTGGGCGGCGATGCAAATCCCGGGACCAAGGCCTTCTTCGATTATCACAGCACAGGATGGGACACGCAGACAGGCCGATATCGGGCCCTGCATAACGGCTATGAGTTCGGCGGCGACATCATCTTTGAGCTCAGTCCGCGGCTCGGCATAGGCATCGGCGGCGGGTATGTCCGGATCTCTCGTTATTCGCGGATGGGACTTCAGGCAGCAACTCCGTCCCTCAATTCTGCGTCCGCCTCTGCCAGGCCGAGGCTGAGCGCCATCCCTATCCGAGCGGACGTATACCTGACCGTGCCTTGGAAGAAGAAATTCAACTTTCTTGTGAATGCCGGACTGTCCTACTACTTCAGATCACGTTACGGGGACGAATCTGAGGCCGTATATTTTCCGGGGCCGAGTTATGTCTTAATTACCACTCGGGCCGAATACAAGAGGGCTCCCATCGGTTTCCAAGGAGGGATCAGCATCGAGTATGAAATGGGACGGAACTTTGTCCCCTATCTTGAAGCTCGAGTACGATATGCCAGGTTCCGCGGCTGGAAGGGCACGAGTGTTCTCGAAAGTGATTACGAGATTCCATTGTCCGAGCAAGGGATCCTCTATTATGAAGTCGTGCCTACGATGATCAGCACACCGCGATTGCTCATGGTCCAGAGCGATCCTCCGGACGGGCCCGGGGGCGAGCCCCGCCAAGCGGCAATAGATTTCAGCGGCGTCAGTCTGCAGGTCGGCATCCGGATCCGGCTATAGGCTTGGCCGTTTGGATGAAGGTCATGCCGCCCCAGGACGAGGCGATGTCGTCGCCGCCGGGGCCTAGATATATTTCTTGAGGCGCGGCCAAAGGTCCTGGAGTTTGACCTTTAGCCCCCGGCAAAGAAAGATCGGCAGGTCGCTTTCATAGGGCATGGCGTACTTATTCGTGTGGCGGGCGACCTCGGCGACCTCGCGATAAGCTTGACGATGGTCCTCGGCGCGGCCGCCTATGATGATCATCACCTCTCCCCTGCCGGGAACGGGCCCCCAAACCCAATAATTGTTGTGGCCGCTCATCGCCTTGGGCAGGCCGAGCTTACGGCCAAGGACGTTGATGGCCGACGCCTCGCCGTAGTTTTGGCCGAAGATGCCGCAGACGGCGCGATCGGCGTCGCTCAACCCCTGATAGGCCCGGGCCACGGTCTCGGGCATTTCCTCCCAGCCGAACTGGTCGGCGAAGTGCTGGGGGAGAAGACCCATGGCCTGGCGCTCGCCGGCCGGCGGCGTGATCCCCAGGCGCAGGTTGAGGGACACGAGCTTTTCGACGGGCAGGACCGCGACGGCAAAAGGCGCGGCCGCGGCCCCGGTCAAGATGATCAGGATGAGAAGAGCGGGCGCGAGCCAATGGAGCTTCGGCCGCGACGACCAACGCTCCAGGGCGACCGCCCCACCGGCCAGCATGGTCGGATAGATGGCTGCCAGATAATAGGGCTTGCCGCCCGAAAGGACGAAAAAGACAAGCAGCCCCAGAAAGGCCCAGCCGAAGGCCCGGACCGGCTTCATCTCGCGGGCCAGCAGGAAATAAAAGAAGCCGATCAGCACAACGAGGAAGACGAACGGCAGGGCGTCCATGATCAGAACGCGGAGGAACTGGAGAGGAGAGAGAACGGCGTTCTTATAGGCCACGGCATTCCGGTTGAGCTCGACGAACGGCAGGCCGTGGCGCCATTGCCAGAGAAGATTGGGAAGGGAGACGGCCAAGGCGACGGCGACACCCGCCCAAAACCAGCCGCTGCGGAGCCGCGAGCGCGCCGAGCTCAGCAGGAACCCGGCCCCGAGGGCGGCGACGAAGAACACGATCGAGTACTTGTTCTGGAAGGCGATCCCGGCGGCGAGTCCGAAGACCGGCCAGAGTCGCGGCCGGTCGTCCTTCAGGATGATCGCCAGGATATAGGCCGCGATCGTCCAGAATAAGATGTCGAAGGCGTTATTGGTAAGAAGATAGCCGAAGTTCAGGATGACCGGTGCGCCGATGACGGCGACCGCCGACAGGGCCTGGGCCAGGCGGCCCCCGCCGAGCTTGCGCGCCAGGAGGCCGGCCAGAATGACCGTCGCCGCCCCGGCCAGCGCCGGGAAGACGCGAAGCCCGAGGAGCGAATGGCCGAAGAGGAGACGCGACGCCTGGGCGATGAGCGGCGTGAAGGGCGGGTGGTCGACGAAGCCAAAGGCAAGCCGCTGGCCGCAGATGATGTAGTAGAGTTCGTCGCGAAAGAACCCGTACCGCCCGTTGACGGCGAGGTGGATGACGAGCTTGGCCGCTCCCAGATAGATGAGGATGGCCGTCGCGTTCAGGAACCTCGCTCGGGAAACGCGTCTGTCCATGATGCCCTCCCGGAGATCGGTATCCGGGGGCGCCGGTCAGTGCTTCTCCGGGTACAACGTGACCTGGACGTAGCGCTTGGTGTTGAAATAGGTCTTGGCCGCCGCCTTGACCGAGGCCCGCGTCAGGAGCTTGATCGATTCGGGGAAGCGGACGATCGCGGCCGGGTCCTCGGCGAGCTGGATGCTTTCGGTGAGCTCGCCGAGCCACCAGCCGTTCTCGCGGCTGTCGGTCTCGTAATCGCGCGATTCGGTCAGCCGGTACTCCTCGACCTCTTTCTCCGTCGGGCCGTCCTTCGCGAGCTTCTTGATCTCGCTGAAGATGGCCTTGGTCATCTCGTCCATCCGGGCCGGGTCCGTGCCGAGGTCGATCGACATCCGGAACTCGGCGGTCGGGATCTTCCGGTAGGTCGGCTGGACGCCGACGTTGTAGGTCCCGCTCAGCTTCTCGCGCAGGAGCTTGCGGAGCCGGGTCTCGAGGACATGGCCGGCCGCGCGGATATTGATGCGGTTGCCCGGATCGTCCTGGAAAGGCCCGGAAAAGACGATGGCCGTCAGGCTCTTGGGCTCGACGCCCTTCTCGACCGTCCTCTTGACGACGCCCTCGGGAGGCGGCACCCGCCAGTCCTTCCAGGTCTCCTTGCGCTCGAGGGAAGGCAGGGAAGCGAGGTACTTGTCGACGAGGGGCTCGATCGCCGCGAGGTCCAGGTTGCCGACCAGGATGAACGTGAAATCGCTCGCGTCGGCGAAGCGGTCGCGGAAAAAGGCCAGAGACTGCTCGAGGTTCATCCGGGGGATCTCGTCGACCGTCATGGGCCGGAAGCGGGGTTGGTCCCGCTGCAGGGTCGTGCGCAGGGTGTCCGAGAACACCGTCTCCGGGCTTTTGGTGCGGTTCTCGAGGTAGGTCTTGAGCTGCGACTTGAGGACGTCGAAGACGACCGGGTCGGGCCGCGGCGCGGTGAAGGTCAGGTAGACGAGCTGGAAGAGGGTCTCCGCGTCGCGCGGCGAGGCACTGCCCGAGAGGCCTTCCTCGAGCTCGCCGATCGACGGCCGGATCGAGACGGCCTTGCCGGCCAGCTTCTTCTCGAGGTCGACCGTGCTGAAGATGCCAAGGCCGCCGGCGGGGATGACCTGGTCGGCCGTGTTGGCCGGGATGAGGTTCGGGTCCTCGGCGAGCGAGACGCCGCCGGCGCTCGTGGCCCGGAAGAGGATCTCGTCCTCCTTGAAGGCCGTCGGCTTTAGCAGGACGCGGGCGCCGTTCGACAGGGTCCACTCGGTGACGCCGATCGCGGGGATCTCGCGGCGCTCGACGACGCGGCCGGGCACGGGCTCTTGGGCGATGAGGGGCGCATCGGTCGTCGTGTCCTCGTAGGCGGCGAGCTCCTGGCTCTTGACTTCCTCGAGGACCGCGGCCAGCCCGGCCTCGGTCGGGACCGGGACGCCGGGCTTGTCGGGCAGGGTGGCCATGACGACGCGGTTCCGGCCGGTCATCCACTCGCCGGCCAGGGCGTTGACCTCTTCGAGCGTGATGCCGGGCATGAAGAGCTTGTGCAGGTCGTGCTCGTACTGGATGCCCGGGGTCGGCTCGCCGTTGAGGAAGGCCCGGGTGAACTCCTCGGCGTAGGCCTGGGAGTCCTCGGTCTCTTTTTCGGCCAGGGCCCGCTCGAAGTAGCGCATGGCCGTCGCCTTGCGGCGCTCGATCTCGGTCGCCGTGAACCCGAAGCGGGCCACCCGCTCCCCTTCCGTGTAGATCGACCGGAGGCCGCGGGCGATGCCGCCGTCGCCGACGAGGGCCGATATGACGAAGACGTCCTTGGAGCCGACGAACCGCCCCTTGCTCGCGACGGCGCCCAGGAAGGGCGGGTCGGGCTTTTGGGCGATCTCCGTGAGCCGGTCGTTGAGCGCGTCGTTGAAGAGCCGCTCGACGAGCATGCGGCGGTAGGACCCGACCAGGCTCTGGTCGGCCGCGGGAAGCTTGTGGTAGACGGAGACGATGCTCGAGGAGGCCTCCTTGTCCGCGGCGATGGCGAAGAGGGTCCCGTCGTGGTCGGGGACGGGATAGGACGGGCGCGGCACGGCGGCGGCCGGCATCGGGATGGGCCCGAAGTGCTTCTTGATGAGGGCCTCGATCTTGGACCGGTCAAAATCCCCGACGGCGACGACGGCCATGAGATCGGGGCGGTACCAGGTCCGGTAGTAGCGCTTCAGGGTGTCGTAGGCGAAGCTCTCGATGACCTCCTTCTTGCCGTCGGGGAGGCGCTCGGCGTAGCGGGAGCCCTGGAGGAGGACGGGGAACTGCTTGTCCCGGATGCGCGTCTCGGCGCCCTGGCCCAGGCGCCACTCCTCGACGATGATGCCCCGCTCCTTGTCGATGGCCTGGGGCTCGAAGGTCAGGTTGTGGGCCCAGTCCTCCATGATCAGGAACGCGTTCCCGAGGATGGCCTCGGAATCCGTCGGGACCTTGAGCATGTAGATCGTCTCGTCGAAGCTGGTGAAGGCGTTGAGGTCGGGACCGAAGCGCATGCCGATCGACTCCATGAATTCGATGAGCTTCTGCTTCGGGAAGTGGGTCGAGCCGTTGAATGCCAGGTGCTCGACGACGTGGGCCAGCCCGCGCTGGTCCTCGTCCTCGAGGACGGACCCGGCGTTGACGACAAGGCGCAGCTCGGCCCGGTTCTTCGGCTCGCGGTTCTCGCGGATCCAGTACCTGAGCCCGTTGGGGAGCTGGCCGACCGTGATCCGGGGATCGACCGGGATCTTCTGGTCGAGGGCGTATTGGACGGGCGGGACGGCGGCCTGGGCGGGCGCGACCGCCTGGTCCTGGGCCCGGACAAGGGGCGGCGGGACGAAGAGGACGGCCGAGAGAGCCAGAAGAGTCGAAAAGACGGAAAGGAGGGTTCTGCGCGGGTTTTTCATCCCCTCTATCATAGAGGATTTCGGGGATTATGGCACGTGGCTATCCCGGGGGGATTTGTCAAGGGCGGGAGGTCGGCCTATACTGGATATTCGGCCGCCGAGAGCGGCCGAAGAGAGGAGATCCGCCTATGAAGCGCGTTCGGCTGACATTTTGGGTCGTCCCGCTGGCCCTGGCCCTTGCCGCCGGCGGCTGCTCCTCGAGCGACAACACCCCGGACCCGAGCCTCATCGTCAATTCCCTGGAGGACATCGCGTCCCCGCCGGCCGGAACGATCACCCTGCGGTCGGCCATCGCGGCGGCCGGGCCGGGCGACGCCATCACCTTCGACCCCTCGCTCGACGGGGACACGATACTGCTCACCGTCGTCGGCGAGGAGCATTCGACCCTCGTGGGCGAAGTGTACGTCAACAACGTGTTCTCGGGCTATCAGGAACGCGATTACGGCAGGTCCGCTCTCTACGCCGCCAAGGACCTCGTCATCGACGCCTCGAGCCTGCCGAACGGGATCACGGTCAAGTGGGGCGGGGGAAGCACGAGCCACGCCAGGGTCCTGGCCGTTTACGGGGACCTGACCATGAAGAATGTGACGATCGAATCGGGCTATTCGACGGCCGAGGCCATCGCCAGCGCACAGCAATACACCCTGGCCCGCGGCGGCGGGCTCGCGGTCTGGGGCACGGCGCAGCTCGAAAACTGCACGATCGCCGGCAATACATGTGTCGGCGAATCGGGGTCCGCCCGGGACCGCGGCACGTACGGCGGCGGCATCTACGCCAACGGGCTCGACCTCGACGAATGCGTCATCAGCGGGAATTCCGCCATCGCCTACGGGGCCGGCGGCGGCGGCATCTATTCGGTCGGCGGCGGCGACAACACCTCCGGCCAGGGGAACAATACGTCGCTCGACCGGTGCACGGTCAGCGGCAACCACGTGATGGCCCAGCATGCCTACGGCGGCGGCATCTTCACCCTGTCAGGCGGGCCGAACAACCTGGCCACGATGGTCCTGACGAACTGCACCATCGCCCGCAACCTCCTGGAAGATCATCCGGACTTCGTCAATACCGGCCAGTGGTTCGACAGGGGCGGCGGCATCTATATGGGCGGCGGCTCCCTGTGGGTGTCCGGCTGCACCATCGCCGAGAACGCGATCGTCGGCGAGCTCGCCTACGTCGGCGGCAAGCCCAGCACGGCCGGCGCCGGGGTCGGGGCCACCACCGGCAACGCCCATGTCATCGAGACCGTCTGGCTCCAGAACTCGATCGTCGTCGGCAACACGCTGAACGGCGACGCCGAGGACTGGTTCGCGGGGTCCATCCTCGACTTCTACAGCAACGGCTACAATATCGTCGGCCGTGTCAACTTCACCTGGATCCTCACGCCGGTGCCCGACTGGATGATGTCCAGCCGCAAGCGCTGGCCCAAGCCGGGCGACGAGGACGGGATCACGCTGGCGCAGGCGCTCGACGTCGGCGGGGCACAGTATCACGCGACGGCGATATCGGCGGGCACGGACGCCGGCGGGCCGGCCATCCTGTGGTATCCCCCGGCCTCGCTCGCCGTCGACAAGATCCCCAACCAGGATTACGACGTCACCTACGTCAACGCCGGGTACACGGGATTCGGCGTCCCGACGGACGACTTCCTCAACTACGTCATCCTGCAGTGCCGGAGCCAGTACGGCGCGATCCTGGGGGCCGATTTCGGGACGGAGTTCGGCGACATGACCGGGACGACCTGGTACGGGCCGGCCCGGACCTGGCCGTCGAACCCGCAGAACGCCGCCTGGATCAATTTTTGGCACGCCCTGGACACGGCCATCGGCGAACGGCTCGGAATGGTCCGGCTCGGAGACGATTTCTGGGGAACGTTCACGAGCGGGCCGCTCGGCGACAACGTCCGGATCACCGTCAGCCGGCAGACGAAGTCGTTCCACATGGAGGGCGTCGACCAGCTGGGGAACGCGCGCCCGCGGGGCGCGACGGGCGACATCGGCGCGATCGAGCAGTGATGGCGCTAGCCCGAGGCCGATCGATCGTTCTTCCTGACGATCGGGATATTCATGGCCGCGGCGTGTTCGGGATCGGACGCGGTCCTCGTCGGCAACAGCGTGTTGGCCGCAAGCGCAGCCGTCAATCCTCCGGTCATGCGCGCGATCGACGGCATCCCCGGCTGGACGCGGACCGGACCACCTGAGCACTACAATAAGGAAGGCCTCTACGGCTATATCGACGGCGGGGCCGAGATCGTCCTCCAGTATGGCTTCCGGGAGCTTGCGGTCTCGACGTTCAAGCCGGCGGCCGCGCCGGCGGCGCCAAAGGAGATCGTCCTCGAGATCTACCGGATGGCGTCGGGCGAGGCGGCCTTCGGGCTCTATTCGACCAAGCTCGAAGGCGAAGAGGAAGGCTGGCCGGGGATCGGGCCGGACAATTGGATAAGTCTGGGTCAGGCCAGCCTGGTCAAGGGCGAATTCCTGATCAGCATTCTCGCTCCGGAGTGCACGGACAAGGAGATCGGCGAGTTCATGGCGGCCCTGGAGCCGAAGATCCCGGGGAGAGGGACCGTCCGTCCCAAGGGCATGGGCTGGCTGCCGCTCGAGGGCATGATCCCGTCGAGCGGGCGCACCATCAAGGGCCCTATCGCCTCCCGGAACGAGTCGCCCTTCCTCGAAGGGGACTTCTGGGGCTTTTCCGGGACGACCGAGGCCTATTCGGCCAAATACGGAACGGCGCCGGCCGTCTCCAAGCTGATCGTCGTCAGGCTCGGGACCGCGGCGGCGACGGGATCGCTCGAGGACAGCGTCTCTGCCTCTTTTGCCGAGTATCTGAAGGATGTCCGCCGGGAGGGCGCCTCGATCGAAGGCCGGAACGATGCCGGCCGCTGGTTCCTGTTCAAGCGGGCCGGTTCGATCGCCGCGCTCATCCTCGGCGAACCGGACGAGGCCGCCGCCCGCGCCCGCCTCGACGCGGCCCTCGCGACCGCCGCAGCTCGTCGTTGAAAAGCTAAATGCTCGCCATCGAAATCCATAGCCAGGCGTAGAGTCCTAGGGACAACGGCACCGCAACTGCCAGGAAGGTCAGGAAGGGGCTGTGCCTCTTGAACCGGATCTGCCGCACGTCGGTGAGAGGAATGGAGACCGGCCGCGTGGTCCGGTCGATGATGAGGATGGACCACTCGGCGTCCCCCCTTTTCAAGACCCGCAGGACCTGGTGGACGCGTCCGGCGCCGTCCGTGACCTCATAGACGCTTCCGTCGGGCCTTGCCTTGATCGCGGAAAAGGGGCCCTGGATCTCGAGAGGAACAGAGAAACGGACGAGAGCCGTGCCCTGGATCGCCTGGCCCCGAACGCGGCCCGGGTCTGACTTGGCGAACTCGATGCGTTCGCCGGACGTCTTGACGACGGTCATGACCATCGCTCCCCAGCCGGGGGCGTCCGTGATCCCGCCGATGTTCTTGGTTCGCCATGTCACGCAGGACGTCGCTAAAAGGACGAATCCCGCGAGTGTGAACAGGCTTATCGCTCTTTGGGACATGGTATTCCTCCTGAACGCTAATGGTCGCGATGAATTTACGGGTCCGGCCCCCGGGCATCCGCCCCCAATATAGCTTGCCCCCAGGCCCGAGTTGTCAAGAATCCGTCAATTTTACCGATCTCCGTGCCGGCCCGACATTCCCTTGACACCGAACGAGGCGAGAGAGCAGAATCGGCCTGCGCATGCGCTACCGAACACTGGCCGCCATCGCCATTATCCTGGCGCTCGCCTCGGGCTGCCCGGGACGACGCCCGGACCGGGGAGATGAGCCCGACGGCTACCGATTCGCCGCTAAGCCGAAGGCGTTCCTCGTCGTGACGTTCGACACCGAGGACTACATCACCCCCGAGGCCGAGAGGATCGACGACATCCCCAAGTGGCTGGCCGAGACGATGACCGAGGAAGGCGTCACCGGGACGTTCTTCGTCATCGGCGAGAAGGCCCGCTCGCTCGAGAAGCGCGGGCGCCACGACGTCATCGCGGCCATGGCCAAGCACGACATAGGGAGTCACACCAACTTCGGCTCGATCCATCCGACCGTGACCGAGGAGCTGGAGAAGGCCGCTTGGGACGACGGGGTCCGGCTGATGCGCGAGCAGGAATCGGCGGGCATCGAGGAGCTCGGCCGGATCTTCGGCGTTCCCGTGACGACCCTCGCCCGCCACGGCGGTTCCTACGGACCCCAGCTGGTCGCCGCGCTCGGGAGCATGAAGGCGGGGTACCAGGGCTCTCCGGCCAGTCTCCCCGGCCACGATGTCGTCTGGTTCTGCAACGCCCTGAACTTCAGCGCCCAATACGCCGGGTTCGACGACGCGTACTATCGGGACGATCTCTTCGAGCCGGTCTTCGACAAGCTCAAGGCCGATTTCCCGGAGGTCATCAGGACGTCGCAGGTCATGGCTCTCTTCGGCGGACATCCGACCAAGATCCGGGCCGAGGAGTTCTGGGACCTGAACTTCTATTATGGCAAGAACACCCCGCCGAACGAATGGGTCATGCCGCGTCTCAGGCCCCAGGAGACGATGGCCACGGCGCAGAAGAACTTCCGCCGCATGATGCGCTGGCTCAAAGCCCGCGATGACATCGAGATCACGACCTATCGCAGACTCATGGATATCTACGGCGGCCAGAAGGACACAATGACGCGCGACGAGCTGCGGGAGAATCGCGCGAAAGGCCCTCGAGCTCAAAACCCTCGCCCCGACCGCCGATTTCTCGCCGGCCGAGGCCTTCGCCGGGCTGGCCCTCTCGATCACAGGCCGTGTTCAAGACCCGAACAGCCCGGAAAAAGGAGGCGGCCAGGCGGGGTCTCTTCCCGGCCTCCTGAGGGTAAGCCATCCCTTCGGCCCGATGGAGATGCCGCCGGCGCAACCGGAGATCGCCCGCCTGAAGATCAAGGAGGTCTACGAACTCGCGCGACAAGCGCTCGATCATATTGAACGCAACAAGGCCCTCCCTGCGACGTTGCGAGTCGAAAACGCGCGTATCGGAGCGGGATCGCTCTACGCCCTATTCAGCGCCGTCTATCTCGATTTGGACTCGGGAAAGCCGCGCCCGGAATACGACGTCCCCGCGTTCGAGCCTTATCCCAAGACAAACGAACAGAAGATCATAGGCGAGATCGAAGGTTACAAGACCTGGCCGGTCCACCGCCGCGATCTCGACATGTCACGCATCGTCGAGTTCACCAAGCTCCAGCTCTGGACCCTTAAACCCGCCCGCCGGCAGCGATAGGCCGGATATCGCAACGGAGGTGCTGTCATGGCCAAGATGTCGCGGCGTGAGTTCCTCGGATCGGGCGCGGCCGCTTCGGCGGCGGCCGGAGCGGCGCTCTTCACCATCGTCCCCCGCCGCGTTCTCGGCCGGGGCCAGACGCCCCCGAGCGACAAGCTCGCTATCGCCGGGATCGGGATAGGCGGGATGGGCGCCGCGAACCTCCGCGAGCTCGAGTCCGAGGCCATCGTCGCCCTGTGCGACGTCGATCCGGGCTACGCGGCCGGAACGATCAAACGCTATCCCTCGGCCGCCTTTTTCACCGACTACCGGGTCATGCTGGAGAAGCAGAAGGACATCGACGCCGTCGTCATCGCGACTCCGGACCATACCCACGCCGTCATCACCATGGCCGCGATCGAAGCGGGCAAACACGTTTACACCCAGAAGCCCCTCACCCACGACGTCTGGGAAGCCCGCCAGCTCACCGTTGCGGCCAAGGCCTCCCAGCTGACGACGCAGATGGGCATCCAGGGACACTCCGGCGAGGGCATCCGCCTCATCGTCGAGTGGATCCGCGCCGGGCTCATCGGCGAGGTCGGCGAAGTCGACGGCTGGTGCGACCTGTCCTATTACCCCTGGGGCCACGCCTACTGGAGCTCGAAGTGGGGCGAGCGGCCGGCCGACGCACCGGCGCTCCCGGCCGGGCTCGGCTGGGACCTCTGGATCGGCCCGGCTCCCTTCCGTCCGTATCATCCGGCCTATCACCCGCTCGTCTGGCGGTGCTGGTGGGATTTCGGGGTGGGCATGATGGGCGACCGCGGGGCCCACACGCTCGACGCCGCTGTCTGGGCGCTCGAGCTCGCCGCGCCGGAAACGGTCGAGGCCACGAGCTGCGGCCTCAATGCCGAAACCCATCCGCTGACGGCCATCGTCACCTATCGCTTCCCGGCCCGCGGAGCCCGGCCGCCGGTCAAGCTCACCTGGTACGAAGGGACGCGCGCGCCGCGGCCCGAGGAACTCGAGGACGGCCGGAAGATGCCGGACGAAGGCGGACTCGTCTTCAAGGGCACCAAGGGCAAGATCATGTGCGGCGTTTACGGCGACGGTCCCCGCCTCATCCCCGAGAAGCTCATGCAAGATGCGTCGCGCCCTGAAAAGACGATCGCCCGCATCGAGGGGTCGCACGAGCAGGATTGGGCCCGGGCCTGCAAGGCCGGCAGGAAGGCCGGGGCCGCTTTCGAGTACTCCGGGCCGCTGACCGAGATCTGTCTTCTCGGGAACGTGGCCAAGCGCCTGGACACGCGCATCGCTTGGGACGCGAAGAACCTGCGGGTGACCAACAACCCTGAGGCCGAAGCGCTCATCCGGCGGCCGTACCGCCCGGGCTGGCGCCTCTAAGCGGGTCAGCCTTTACGTTTCGTGAGCGACACGGGGCCGGCGTTCGGCACGGCCTGATAGAGAACATAGTCCCCCCGGCTGTCCCGGGTCGTCCCGACGATACCCGTTCGCCCACCCTGTTTGACCTCGACGGTCCGCCAGCCTGAAGGCACCGACGTCCTCAGGGTAAGCGGAAGGTCGTAGAGCCCGGCCGGCAGGTCGTGGCGGAGGTCGACTTCTATCGTGTTACCTTTCCGAGCCGTTGTCACCCGACCGTGCATTCGCTCCCGCATGTACTTCGTCACGTCTTGGAAGGTCGCAACCCAGACGCGGCTCTCGAGCGATTTGATATCAGCGAAGTATTCCGCAAGCTCGGCGCCGGTTTTCGGTTCCCAGCCGATGCCATCGACGCCGTGAAAGACGAGGACCAGCCAGATGTTGTCGCGGCGGGCGATCGCGTCGAGCCAGCCCGTCATTTCGCTCCTGGGCGTCGCCGTCAGTACGCCGCGCTGCCATTGGACATATTCTTTGGAGGACGTCGCCGGGTCCTTCTCGTTCCAGCGGTTAAGTTCCTCGAGAAATGGCTCGGGCATGCGGTTTCGCGAGGCCGGATAGCGAGCCAAAGCGTGCTGGACGACGCGCTCGTCCTCGGTCCCAAAGGGGCATTCGATCGTGAACGTGTGCTTGACGCCGAGGTGGCTGAGGATGTCTTCGCGGCTCTTTTCGAGCTCGTAGTCCAGGTTCGCCTCGTCGAGGACGGCCAGCCGAGGGTGTGTGACGGTGTGGCTGGAGAACTCGAATCCAGCGGCGGCCAGGGCCTTCAGTTCATCCCAGGCCGGCTTGTGGTCGACGGAGCCTGCCGGAGACTGCGGCTCCGGCTTGAGATCGCCGGCCCGGACTTTCGCGAAGGCCTCATCGATCAGCTTGTGGGCCTCGCCGACCTTGCCATCCTCGAAAAGCTCACCGGCGCGGAGGTGATAGTCAAAGCCTCCCTCGAGTCCGAGGCGGCCGACGGCCGAGGCCCGTTCGAAGAAGTTGTCTGGCCCCGTGGGGACGCGAGCCGTCTCCCGGACGACCTCGCCGATGGGGCGGCCGATGAACGCGCCGCGATAGCGGGAACCATCGATCTCGCCGGTGATGATGTGAAAAGTCGCCGGAAAGCCGAAGCGTTCCATAAGGGGCACGGCGACGCGGAATTGGTTGGCGGTGTTATCGTCGTACGTGAGGGAGATCGCGGCGGTCTTGCCGTCCTGCCATTTGGCGATCTCGGTCCGGATATCCTGCCGGCCGCAGCCGGAAAGGCCCGCCAGGACGAGAAGCAGAAGCGGGGCTCGGGCAGAACTCTGCATGCAAACCTCCCGGACCGGCCCATCCGGCCCGGGCCAATTGTATCACGGCCCGGAGTCGCTCCGCTTGGAGCGGGGATCTTCCTAGAACAGAAGCCCGGCCGTGAGCATGAAACCCCTGTTCTTCATGCTGAACTCCGTGCTCTTGTACACGTCGGTCAGGCCGAGGTAGTAGCGCAGGTCGATGAGGAACTTCATCTCGCCGAGCGCGATCTCCGCTCCCACGCCCAGGTCCGCTCCGAAGTCCGTGGACTTGAAGGAGTCCTTGACGTCGTCTCCATCCCATTTGGCGCTCAGGAGGATGCCCACGGCCGGTCCCGCGAACACGACCGGCACGAATGTGCCCTCTCTCATGAGCCGGGCCCTGACGAGGACGGGGATATGGAGATAGCCGTATGTTTCATCGCTCCTGATGCCGTTGTCTTCCCACCAAACGCCCGTGGTCAGGTAGTTGATCTCCGCCTGGATGCCGAGCATCGGGGTGATATCGGTCAGGGCGAAAGCGCCGATCGTCACCCTGGTCAGTGTCCTCTCCGAGCCGTCGTTATCGCTCCAGTCGTTCTTGAAGAACGACCCGCCGGCCTTGATGCCGAAGTTGAATGTGGTCGCAGCCGAGACAAGGGCCGCCATAACCAGGACCGCCGCGCAGACGAGTACCGCCTTTTTCATGTGTTATCCCCCTGGTCCATGTACTTTAGGCTCCCTTTCGAGAGCACCTGCCCGAGAGGATAAGCGGTCCTTCGCCCGTTGTCAAGAGCGTGCTCGGCCGCTAGAAGAGGGGCGTGAAGCGCCGGGCCGCGGCGGCGTAGAGGCGCGCCGCGAGGAAGATGTCCTCGACAGGGACGCTCTCCTCCGCGGAGTGGGCCAGCTTGAGCTCGCCGGGCCCCCAGATAAGGGTCGGGATGCCGGACTCGCGGGAGAGGAGGGCGCCGTCGGTCCAGGCCGGGAACACGGCGGGGGCGCTGTCGAGACCGGCATCGGCGAGCGCCCCCTGGACGGCGAGGACGAGCGGATGGCCCGCGTCGATGACGAGCGGTCCGTGGAGCATCATGGCCATGCCTTCGGGCATCCTCGCCAATTCGGTCCTGAGCCCCGGGCGGGCGGCGCGGACCTTGTCGAGAAGCTCCTCGAGGCCGTCGAAGACCTGCTCGATCGTCTCGTTCGTCACCCAGCGCCGGTCGACCTGGACCCGGCACTCGCCGGCGACGATGCTCGGCTGCTGGCCGCCGTGGATCGTGCCGATATTGATGGCCGAAGGGCCGAGGACCGGATCGGGGCGCCGCGCAAACCCGGGGATAAGCTCGTGCTCGATGAGGGAGATGAAATGGGCCGCCGCGCCGATGGCGTCGACGCCCTCCTCCCGGACGCTGCCGTGGACGGCCTTGCCGAAGAACCGGGCCTCGAGCCACTCCAGGCCCTTGTGGCCGATGGCGACGCGGTTCCCGGTCGCCTCGCCGATGATGGCGCCGTCGGACTTGAAGCCGCTCTTGATCAGCGCTTCGGCGCCGAAGCTCTCCAGCTCCTCGCCGATGACCGCGGCCAGGGTGACCCGGCCGGAATCGAGGCCGCCCGACTCCCGGATGGCGACGAGGGCGGCGGCCATGGCCGCCAGCGCGCCTTTCATGTCCACGGTCCCCCGCCCGAAGATCCGGCCGTTCTCGACCGCGGCGGAAAAGAAATCGGCGGCGGACCCGGCGTTGGGAGGGACCGTGTCCGTGTGGCCGCAAAGGAGAAGATGCCGCCCGGGCTTCTTCCCCTCGAGAGTCGCGATCAGGTTCGGCCGTCCCTCGCGGACCTCGATGAGCTCGCCCGGGATGCCGTGGCGTCGGAGGTAAGCCTGAAGGGCGAGGGCCGTGCCCTCTTCCTGTCTGGGGATGGCGTCGTGGCTCTGCGCCCTGACCATGGCCTGCAGCAGCTCGAGCGTCTCTCGGTCGTCCATGCACTCCTCCCTGAGTCGCGCCTTCGCCGACACTATAATGAATTCGGCGGAGGCGTTCAAACTTGCCTGGATATTCACGAGCCGAGGCGGTTGCAGATGCGAGGCGTCGGGTAAGCTTTCATGAATGTCCGGGCTATGACCTGCAACGCTTTTCCCCTATAATCGGTTAACGAGACAAGGAGAAAAGCGCATGAGAACACGGACCATCCTGATGATCACCGCGGTCGTCCTGGCCGCGATGCTTGCCTTCTCCGGCCAGAAGGTCGAGACAATGGACGGCGTCAAGCTCGTCCATAATTCCGGCCCGGGCGCCTGGGGCAAGTCCCCGAAGGTCGCGCTCGAGCCCGTCCTCACCCTCGGCGACGTCGAGACGGCTGACGAGAACCTGGCCTTCTACATGCCGTCGGCCATCGTCGTCGACGGCGCCGGCGATCTCTTCGTCCTCGATACCGGCAACCACCGCGTCCAGAAGTTCGGACCCGACGGGAAATATTTGGCCACCTACGGCCGCAAGGGCCAGGGGCCCGGCGAGTTCTATTACCCCGCCTGGCTGGCCCTTGATGACAAAGGCTTCCTTTATGTCTCCGACCCCAACAACCAGCGCATCCAAGTCCTGACCCCGGACGGCAAGGACCATAAGACGATCAAGGGGCTCGAGCAGGGCGCGGGTTCCATCTTCATGGGCAAGCCCGGGGAGCTCGTGACCGGCGCGCCCCGGATGCGCTTCGTGATGAACCGGGAAGAGGAGAAGCCCTCGGCCCTGCCGAAGCTGGTCAAGGTCATCGACACGGAGGGCAAGACCCTCAGGGAATTCGGCGAGCCCACCGATTTCAAGAATGAGCTCGTTAATGGCGGCGCCAACGAGGTCATCATGACCCTCGACCGGGCAGGCCAGGTCTATCTCGTGTTCCCGGCCCAGAACAAGGTCGAAAAGTACGCCGCGGACGGACGCCTCCTCTGGCGCGCCGACCGCGAGCTCCCCTACTCCATGGAGATCAAAGACAAGGGAGAGATGAAGCGGAGCGGCAACAATGTCACGGTCCGCGGCCCCCAGCTGAATCGTTGCGCGAGCGGGATCGCCGTCGATGCCAAGGGCCGCATCTGGGTCGTGACAATGACCCGCCAGCTCAAGAAAGAGGAGCAGGTCGGAACGTCGATGAGCGTGTCCATGGACTCGGCGGGCGGCCGGACGGTCGGCTACCAGGTCCAGGGCGACGGCACCGAGCTCCGGAAGACCGACGCCTACAAGCTCGAGGTCTTCGACGCCGACGGTGCGCTGCTCGGCTCGCTCCCGCTCGATATCTTCGTCGACGGCATCTTCATCTACGGCGACAGGCTCTTCCTCATGGACAAGTTCCGCGGCACCCAGTTCAAGGAATTCCGGATCAAAGGCTGATTTCATAAATTAGCCATCCATCAACAGGCTGGGCCGACTAAAAGGAGAGTAGGCACTCACTCTATCCGGAGGTCTCCCATGAAAGATCGGATCAAACTGTCCTTAGTCCGCCTCTTCGCTGTCTCGGCCGTCTGTCTTCTCGCTTGGCCGGCCGTGATGGCCGAGGAAACCCCTGAGGGCCATGGCAAAAGGGCCGCGCGGCCCGGACTCGAATTCCGCTTCGATAAGGACGCCTTCGCTGTCCCGGTCGCCCAAGCGGAGATCGCCGCGCCCGAAAGATTCTCGCGGCTCGGCCTCAAGCTCTACGGCGGATACAGCCATATCCTGGCCGCGGACGTCAACGAAGGCGCCCCCTTCTTTTTCGACCTCTTGGCTCTCTACGCCGCTGAGGGCATGGGGACCGTCGCGGGCGGCTACAAGCCTCTCCACGGCGGGTTCGACTTCGGAGCCGACCTCATCTACCAGATCACCCCGACTATCGGCGTGGGCGTCGGAGCCGGCTTCATGCGGAATTCCCGCCGTTCGCTCGGGACATTTACGGTCGATACGACCGAAACCCTCATTACGGTCGAGCCAACGATCTCGGCCATCCCCGTCCGCCTGGGGGTGTTCTTCACGGTCCCCGTCGCCGGCCAGGTCAACCTGACCGCGGATATCGGAGGGGCCTATTACGCCGGGCTCAAGTTCGACGCCGTGCAGAGGTTGGAATCCGGGGCCAACTGGTCGGAGATGTCCGTCGCCAGCCTGACGGCGGGCCCCTCCCCCCTGGGCTTCCACGGCAGCCTCGGGCTCGAATATAGGATCTCTCCGAGGATGGGCTTCTTCGTCGAGGCCGCGGGCCGCTATGCCAAGCTCAAGAACTTCGACGAGGTCACAGGGATCGAGAATTTCAGCGGAGGAGGCTCGAACACGACCGACGGGAAGCTCTATATCGAGACCCAAACGATATTATCCACCTATACGATCAGCATGTTCACGATCGAGGAGACCCCGCCCGTCGACGACGCCGACACCACTTTCCGCGAACCGAAGTTCGATCTCAGCGGCTTCGGCCTTCGGGCGGGATTCCGCATCCGGTTCTGAGTCCCGGATCCGCACAAAGCGCAACCGACGGCACTGGGGCCGGGCCCGCGGGGCTCGACCCGTTCGCTTGACTCGGCGGCGCGGGTCGTCTCTAATAGAGGCATCTTTCTGAAGGAGACCCGCCCATGATCAACAAAAAGAAGGCCGCCATCTTCGTCGGCGTCCTGACCATCTTGGCCATCGCCGCGATGATCATCCTGTTCAGGGGCCAGGCCGGGGCCCAGATCGTCATTAAGCCCAAACCGCTCACGGCGGTCCAGCAGGCCCAGCAAGCACAGCCCGCCCAACAGGCTCAGCCCGCCGCCCAGCCCCAGAATCCCGAACCCCGGCCGCAGCCGGCCATAGTCGGCCAGCCCATGGCCGATTTCACCCTGCCCGTCTACCAGGGTGGGACGCTGACGCTGTCGTCGCTCAGGGGCCAGAACGTCCTCCTCCTCTTCCCGCGCGGCTATGCGGCCGAGAACTACTGGTGCACGATCTGCAACTACCGCTACGTCGAGCTGACCGAGCTCGAGAAGGCCCAGAAGATCCAGGAGAAATACAACGTCAAGATCCTGGTCGTCTTCCCCTACACGCAGGACGTCGTCAAGATATGGCTCGAGGCCCTGCCCGGCCAGCTCGAGACGATCCGGGCCAACAAGAACCCCGCCGACCCGTCCAAGCTCGACGAACGAGGGAAGACCCGCATGGAGCGGTCACGCCAGATCTACCCCAACGATTACTCGCTCGAGAAGGGCACGATCCTGGCTCCCTTCCCGATCCTCGTCGACGGCGAGCGGACGCTCTCCAAGAAACTCGATCTCTTCCGGAACGAATGGAACGGCAGCAAGGTCGACCAGAACATCCCCAGCGTCTACATCGTCGACGCCGAGGGCATCCTCCAGTTCAAGTACCTCGGCCAGAATACCCTCGACCGGCCCGGATACGACTACCTGATGAAGGTCCTCGAGGTCATCAACTCGAAGAAGTGACCAATTTCCCTCCCCTCCGCCGACTAAACAGGTGGAGGAAGCGATGAGAAAGACCGCGTGGGCCGTCATGGCCGCCCTTCTCCTCCTCGCCCTGTCCGGACTGGCCGGCGAGGACCCCCGGGTCGGCCCTCCCCCGCTCCGGACCGAGGCCCCGACCCTTCAACCGAGCCAGAACCACGTCTGGGCCCCGGGCTACTGGAAGTGGTCGGGCGTCAATTACGAGTGGGTCGACGGCCGCTGGATCAAGGCCAAGAAGAACAGGGAATGGGTCCCCGGAACGTGGGAACAGGTGGGCAACCGCTGGGTCTGGAAGCGCGCCGCCTGGAAGAAGATCGAGACCCCGGAGTCCCTGGCCAAGAAAGCAAAGAAGGCGGCCAAGAAGGCCGAAAAAGACAAGTAACGGGAACCCCTGCCCCTTATTGACATCCGCCTGCCGCCGGCCCTATAGTCGGTGCCGCGTACGCCTCGCACCGTCGCCATGACCTCCGCAAACGACCGGCAGGACCTCCCGGCCTACAGGGAAAGGATCATCGATGAGGTTGTGCGCGCCCTGACCGGGTCTCCGTCGGGCGCGCCGCGACTCATCCTCGGCCCGCTTTTCCGGTTCCCCGCCGCCCGCTTTGCCCGGATCATGGCCCGCGCCGATAAGGAGATCCGTCTGGCCGGGCTCCCCGGCGGGGCCCGCAGCATCCTGCGCGACTTCGGGCTCGAACCGGTCGTTTGGGGGGCCGGGTGCATCCCCAAGGAGGGGCCTCTCCTCATCGCCTCGAACCACCCGGGCGCCTACGATTCGCTGGCCATCATGGCCTCCGTCCCCCGGTCCGACCTCAAGGTCGTCATCTCGGACGTCGGTTTCACGCGGGCCCTCGCGGCGGCCGGCCGGCACTTCGTATACGCGCGGAACACCCCGGCCGGACGCGCGCAGGCCCTCCGGATATCGCTGCGGCATCTCGCCGGCGGGGGCGCCCTGCTCATCTACCCCCACACGGAGGTCGAGCCCGACCCGGAGACCGGCGCCGGCGCGGATGAGGCCCTCGGCGAGTGGTCGCGCAGCCTCGAGATCATGCTCCGCCGCGTCCCGCGGACGCGCCTGCAGGTGGCCATCGCCAGCGGCATCCTGTTGCCGCGGTTCATCGACAGCCCTCTCGTCAGACTCCGCCGGAGCCCGGCCCGGCGCCAGAAGCTGGCCGAGTTCCTGCAGGTCAGCTGGCAGATGATGGTCCCGCGGCGGGTCCAACCCCGCATCCATCTGACCTTCGCGGCCCCGGTCTTGGAAAGCGATCTCCCGGCCGGCCGGCTGATGCCGTCCGTCATCGGGATCGCGCGCCGCTTGCTCGAAACCCACCTCGCGGCCGTCCGCCGGACGGCGTGATGATGCCCATCGCTGAAGGAGTCTCACCCCATGGACAATGATCCGATCAAGGTCTACCCCGCCCGCTGGCTCATGCTCGCCGTATTCGGGATCATGGCCTCGCTGACCCAAGTCTTATGGCTCTCGTTCGCGGCCATCTCCGGCCCCGCCGCGAGCTTCTACGGCAAGTCCGACTTCATGATCGGGCTTCTGTCCATGGTCTTCATGATCGTCTACATCATCCTCGCCATCCCCGCCGCGTGGGCCATCGACACCTGGGGCTTCAAGGCCGCGGCCGGCCTCGGCGCCGCGCTTTCGGCCGGCTTCGCTCTCATGCGCGGTCTCTTCCCCTCGAACTACACGATCGTCCTTGTGGCCCAGATCGGGATCGCCATCGGTCAGCCCCTCGTGATAGGCGCCATCACCAAGGTCGCGGTCCGCTGGTTCCCTGTCCGGGAGAGGGCGACGGCCTCGGGGCTGGGAACCCTGGCGCTTTACGTGGGTCCCCTGGCCGCCATGCTCCTCTCGCCGTATCTTTTCCTGCGGTCGGGAATGAAGGGGATGCTCCTGATCTACGGCGCGGCCATGGCCGCCGCGGCGGTGCTGTTCCTGGCCGTCGCCCGCGAGCATCCGCCGACGCCGGCCGGCAAGGACGAGCGGGTCCTGATGTTCGATGGGCTCAAGTCGATGCTCCGCCAGCGCGATTTCCTGCTGCTGCTCGTCATCTTCTTCATCGGGCTGGGCCTGTTCAACAGCGTCTCGACATGGGTCGAGGCCATCATCCGGCCGCGCGGCTTCACGATCTCCCAGGCGGGCACCCTCGGCGCCCTGATGCTCGCAGGGGGCATCGCCGGAGCGATCGTCATCCCTCTCTTCTCCGATAAGGCCCGGCGCAGGAAGCCGTTCATCATCCTGGCCCTCGCGGGCCTGCTCCCCGGGCTCATCGGCATGACCTACGCCACCGCGGCCTGGCTATTGTTCCTGTCGGGGTTCGTCTTCGGGTTCTTCCTGCTGAGCGCCGGCCCCATCGCCTTTCAATTCGGGGCCGAGATCACCCACCCGGCCCCTGAAGGCACGTCGAACAGCCTGCTCATCCTGATGGGCCAGGTCTCGGGCATCATCTTCATCGTGGCCATGGACGCCATGAAGGACAGAACGACGGGCTCGATGACGACGCCGATCCTCATCCTGGCGGCGCTTGTCGCGGGCGCCGCCGTCCTGGCCACGGTCCTAGGCGAATCGCCGGTCGCAGGGAAAAGGGAGGGGGGCTCGAAAGCCGCCGGTTAGGGGGGCACTCAGTCCGGCGCGGTCAGCGCCGTGTAGCAGAAGCCGGTATAATGCTTGACGACGTCGCCGACGACCTCGTCCTTGTCCATCCTCAGCACCTTGAAGGGGAACAATCCGGGCATGAAGTCCTCGTCGGTCGTCTGGTATTCCGCCTTGGGCGTGCGGCGGGCTTTGATCTGGAGCTTCAACCTGAGCTCGACGGCGTTCTTGGGCAGGGCGATGCGGTAGTGGAACTGCTCTTCCTTCAGGCCCGGGAAGCAGATGACGAAGCGGATGCTCCGCCCCTTGATCTTCACCATCTCGGACTTGATCCGGTACTGGTCCAGCTCTTCCGTGAGGCTCTCGAAGGCCGGCTCGGCGATGAACTCGCAGAACTGGTCGAACTGCCCGACGGTCTCGGCCTGGCAGAGCTCGATGACGCGGACGTTCTCGAAGTGGTTGGCCAGCTCTTTTTTCCAGTCGACCTTGCCCATCATGGACTCCGTATTCCGGCTTGGGGGGTATGATAGCACAATCGCCGGAGCGCGGAAAGGGGCGGCGAAGTGCCGGCTGAGGTCAGCAAAAGGGGGGTGATGATTGGAAATTTTGAGGGAGCCCTCTCCAGCCGGCGAAAGAGAGCCGGTATCATTTTATATAAGCGCGGCCATAAAAAGCAAGAAGAAATTTTGGCCGGGATGGCTTAAGATGGGACGAGCGAGGAGGTCCTGCGCATGAAAAAGATCCTGACGGTCCTGACGGCGATAGCCTTTAGCGCGGCCGTTGCCGCAGCGGGAGAGACGCCTCGGGCGGCCGGGGCGCAAACGGGCGGGGCCAAGGGGGCGGCCAAGCCGCCAGCGACGCGCGAGATGGCCCTGCTCTGCTGGCAGGAGCTCGGCGAGCTCGTCCCGGCGAGGATCGACACGGTCCTCGTCCCGTTCGGCTCGCTCGAGCCGCACGGCGTCATCCCCAACGGCACGGACAGCCTGGCGCCCGAGGCCATGGCCCGCGATATCGCCGCTCGCGTCGATGCCCTCATCGCCCCGGTCCTGAACTACGGGGTGACCGATGCCATGAAGGCCTACCCGGGCGCGGTCTCGGTCGCCGCGGAGACGTACGCCCCGTTCGCCGAGGCCGTTCTCGACAACATGGCCGCGAACGGCTTCAGGAACCTCATCGTCCTCAACGGGCACGGCGGCAACACCGCGGCGCTCAACGCCGCGGCGACCCGGGTCGCCAACGCCCGCCGCGTCCGGGTCCTCGTCGTCAACTGGTGGACGCTGGCCGACGACATCACCAAATCCGTCTTCAAGCAGAACGGCGGGCACGCCGGAAACAACGAGACGGCCTACATCCAGGCCTTCCTGCCCGATCATGTCCACCCCGAGCGGTACAAGCCGGAGATGGCCGCGCCCAACGCGCCGGCCGGGGCTTATTACGCCGTGCCGGTGGCGTCGACGATCCTGCTCTATGAAAAAGGCCAAGGCTATCCGAGCTTCGACGCCGCCCAGGCCAAGGAATATTTCCGCAAGGTCAACGACCGCGTCGCGGAGCTCGTCCTCGACACGATCGCCAAGTGGGACCTGGCCGGGGTGTACAAATAGCCTGGATTATTCATAAAAACGCCGGTTTCTCGCTAAGACAAAAAGATCAAAGACCGGCGTTCTTAGGAATAGACGGTCAGGCGGCGCGGAGCAGGAAGACGCGAAGGTCCATGACGTTCGTGCCGGTCGGCCCGGTCACGATCAGGTTCCCCGTCTGCTTGAAGAAGCTGTAGGAATCGTTGTCGTCAAGGTATTCCGCGGCGTTCAGGGCGAGGGCCCGGGCCGTCTTGATCGTTCGGGGGTCGGCCCAGGCGCCGGCCGCGTCGGTCGGACCGTCGATGCCGTCCGTCCCGATGCTCAGGATAAGCCAATCGAGACCCTCGACCTCGGCCTTCTCCATGTCGGCGAGCGAGGCCAGGACGAACTCGGTGTTGCGGCCTCCCCTGCCCCGCCCCTTGACCGTGACCGTCAGCTCGCCTCCGGCGAGAAGGCAGAGGGGCCGCGGCAAAGCGGAGGCGGAGCAGGCCAGCTCGGTCAGGAACGCGGCGTAGCCGGCCGCCGTCCTCCGGGCTTCCCCGCCGTCGGACGAGGACAGGAAGATGGACTCGAAGCCCCGCTTCTCCGCTTCGTGCTTCGCGGCGCGCAGGGCCGTCATGTTGTCCCCGACGATGAAGGTCGAGACGCGCTCGAAGACGGGGTCGCCTTCCTTGAGCGTCTCCGGGACCCGGCCGCGCTCGCCGTCCTCGATGCGGGCCCGGACCATGGCCGGCGACGCGTCCCAGAGCTCATAGCACTCGAGGATGGCTCTGGCGTCGGCGAAGGTCGAGCCGTCCCAATATGTCGGCCCGGAGGCGATCGTCCCGAGGTCGTCGGCGACGACATCGGAGATGACGAGAGTCACAACAGTGGCCGGGAAGGCCGCCCGGGCCAGCTGCCCGCCCTTGATCCCCGATAAGTGCTTGCGAACGACGTTGAGCTCCTGGATGGTCGCGCCGGCCCGGAGGAGGTCCTCGGTGAGCCGGCGCTTCTTCTCGAGCGTGATCCCGTCGGCCGGGAGCGCCAACAGGGACGAGCCTCCGCCTGAGATGCAGACGAAGAGAAGGTCCTTCTCCCCGGCCTGGGATGCGATCTCGAGGACCCGCCGGCCCGCCTCGACGCTCCGCGCGTCGGGGACGGGGTGGGCGGCCTCGATGTACTCGAGCCGGGAGGGCTCCTTTCCGACGGGCCAGGGCACGACGACAAGCCCGGAGGTCAGCCGCTCGTCGAGCACCTCCGCCAGCGCTTCGCCCATGGCCGCCGCGGCCTTGCCGAAGGAGACGATGAAGACGTGTTCGTGCGCGGCAAGGTCGAACTCCTTCCCCTTGATCCGTACGACGTCGCCCCGGCGCTCGACGTTCTCGCGGACGAGGGTCCAAGGCTCGACGGCCCCGAGGGCGGCCCGCCAGACGGCTTCGGCGTCGTCGGGAAAACCGCCTTTTCCCCTCGCTCGATCGATCATGTTCCCAATATACCCAAATCGGGGCCGGGCCGCCAGTACCGGCGGAGGGTCCGGGTGGGGACATGTACCCCGGGTAGGTGTCCCCAAGCTCCCCCGCTTTCTTGACACCTCCGGCTCCGCCGACTACGATGGAAGCGTTCGGGGGGAACGCAAATCGAAAACGGAGGAAGGACCATGAGCCCTGAGATCAAGGACCTCTACGGCGCGTACGCGCGCGGCGGGATGGACCGCCGCGAATTCCTCGGCCGGCTGGCCGCGATCGCCGGCGGCACGGCTGCGGCGGCGGCGCTCCTGCCTGCCCTGGAGGGCGGAGGCTTCGGCAGCCAGATCGTCCCTAAAGACGACCCGCGCCTCGAGACCGGTATCATCGGGTATCCGTGCGAGACGGGAGAGATGCGCGCCTACTCGGCCAAGCCGAAGGGCGCCGCAAAGCTTCCGGGCGTCATCGTCATCCACGAGAACCGCGGCCTCAATCCCCACACCGAGGACATCGCCCGGCGCGTGGCGCTCGAGGGCTATCACGCCATCGCACCCGACGCCCTATCACCCTTCGGCGGAACGCCGGCGGACCCCGAGGCGGCCCGGCCGCTCTTCCAGAAGCTCGACCGCGAGGCCAACATCAAGTGCTTCGTCGCCGCCGTCGCCTATCTCAAGACGAGGCCCCAAGCGACGGGCAAGGTCGCCTGCATGGGCTTTTGCTGGGGCGGCGGGGTGACGAACCAGGTTGCCGTCAACGCGCCCGACCTCGCGGCGGCCGTGCCCTTCTACGGCGCGCAGCCGGCCCCCGAGGACGTCCCGAAGATCAAGGCGGCCATGCTCCTCCAATACGCAGGCGACGACGAGCGCATCAACGCCGGCATCCCGGCCTTCAAGGAAGCGCTCGAAAAGGCCGGAGTCGAATTCACGGTCCATATGTACGAGGGCGCCGGGCACGCCTTCATGAACGACACCGGCCAGCGCTACAACAAGGAAGCGGCCGAGCTCGCCTGGAAGCGCACGGTCGAATTCCTCAAGGCCAAGCTCAAGGGCTGACGTCAGCCTGCGTTCTGACGGCGCCACTCGGCCGCGACCGCGGCGACGAAGGGCCGGACGTGGCCGAAGAACGCCCTGTATCCGGCGCAGAGATAGTTCAGGTCGGGCCCGCCGTCGGGGGCCGGCACGAATCGGTTCTTCGGGCACTCGCCGTGGCACATCTCCAGGACCTCGCACGTCCGGCAGGCCCACGGCAGCGACTCGAGCTTGGTCAGGCCGAAGGCGCGCTGGGCCGGGCCCTCGAGGAGGTCGACGAGAGGGGTCTCATCGACATTCCCCAGCCGATGGGCCGGATCCACATAATGGTCGCAGGAGAAGAGATCCCCGTTCCGTTCGAGGACCGGGATGTCGCCGCAGACAGGCCGGAATATGCAAAGCGAGTGCTCCTGGCCGAAGGCCGTCCGCGCGGCCTCCTCGACGATCTGGATCTTGACGCGGCCGATATCGCGTTCGACCCATTCGTCGAAAACGGCGCAGAGGAACTCGCCCCAGGCCCCGGGCCGGACGGTCTCGGGACTGACGTCTCCCGCCGCGCCCGGCCGCCTCTCGACGAGGGGGAGGAATGTCAGGAAGGAGGCGCCGATCTCCCGGAAGAAGCGATAGACCTCAAGGGGCTGGCCGGCGTTGTGGGCGCCAACGACGCAAAGGATGTCCGTAGCGACGCCGTGCCGCAGCAGGATGTCGTGGCCGCGCATCGCGTCCTCGAAGGACGAGCGGCCGTCACTGGCGACCCGGCAGCGGTCGTGGATCTCGCGGGGCCCGTCGAGGCTGAGCCCGACCGAGAACCCCTCGGCGGCGAGGAACCGGCCCCATGCGTCGTCGAGAAGCGTGCCGTTCGTCTGCAGGCCGTTGACGATCGTCCGTCCCGGCGGGCAGAGCCGGCGCTCGATCTCAGCGATCTTCCGGAAGTATGCGAGGCCGAGGACGGTCGGCTCGCCGCCGTGCCAGGAAAAGCGAATGACGTCGTCGGGTGAGGCGGCGATGTGCTGGGCGATATAGGATCCGAGGAGGTCGTCGGGGAGGCGCGACGGCGCGGCCCCGGGCGGCGCCGGGCCTTTGTCGAGGTAGTAGCAGTAGCGGCAGGCCAGATTGCAGGCCGCCCCCGCCGGCTTGACGAAGACCTGGAAGCTCCGGCGCGACCGAGCGGCCATGGGAGGATGATACTCCGTCCTTGCCACCCCGTCTAATCAGATCGAAGGACAGGCCGCCGCCGGCCCGGCCGACGGGCGATAGGGGCTGACGAGATCGGCGACGCAGACGGGGACGAGCCGGCCGTTTCGGACGGTCGCGTCCGGACAGCCCTGGCAGATGACGGCGATCTCCCCATGGGGACCCAGCTCCGGCGGGACCTGGATGGCGATAAAATGGAGGCGTACGTTCTTCAAGGAGCCCGCCCGGCGAAAGAGCCTGACCAATGACGCGACCCGGCGCGGCGAGGTCAGCGCCTCAAAGAGAGCGAAGGGGACGATGACCCGCTTCAGCTCGGCCGGGCCGTGATTCGTGCCGTAAAGATGCCGCCCGGTGACCAGCCGGAAGACCCGCCGGAACGCCCGGTCGAGCCGCGGCGAGAGCGGGTAAAACCGGGCCCCCCCGGCATCCGCGAGATAGAAATACACGAGCCAGCGGGCGTCCCTGTCGCTGACGTTGCTGGGCACATAAGACGTGGGCTCGAGACCGAGGCCGGCCTTGAGGCGTTCGTATTCCTCCCGGAGCCCGACGGTCTGAGCCACGGGGCCCCCTGCGTCCCGGGCGAGGACGGCCAGGATGCCGTCGAAATACCGGAACCGGGAATAGCGGCGCACGATCGCGGACATGCGTCCCCTGTCCTCGTTATAGACCGTGACGGACAGGGCGAACTCGATGCGCTCCGCCTCCATGAGCGTGAAGAGCTTTTCACGGGCGGCTTCGATGTCGCCATGGACGTGGGCTTGCCCGCCGTCGACATGGAGGAGGATCTTGTCGATACCCGCGCTCTTGATGGCACGGAGGAGGGCGGGACCGTCGGACTCGAGAAAGCGGAGGCCGTTCGTCAGGAGCTGACAGTGGAGGCCGCAACTCTTGACCAGGGCGACGATCCGGGGAAGATCGGGATGAAGTGTCGGCTCGCCGCCCAGGATGGTCACGGCCTGGATCCGCCGCAGGGCCATCCCCCGCGAGAGATCCTGCCCGACCTCATCGAAGGACTTCACCCAGGTCTTGTCGAGGTTGTAGCAACAGCGGCAATGCACGTTGCAGGTCCGGTTGATCTCCAGGGTGATGTGCGGAACGTCCCGGGCGGGATATTTCAGCAACGTCGCCCCCAGGCCAGGGCTGAGATCGGAGACAGTCACGGCCGCATCGTCCTTTCGCGGCGTCAGGGCGTCCGCATCCCGGGCTCGTGGGCCCGGGGCCCCGGCTTGGCGACGGCCGGATGCTGACGCAGAAGGAAGCGGAGGCTCTCGCCGGGGACGTCGAGCGTCTCGAGCACATCGCGTCGCGGCTCGCCTGCGGCTTCGACGCGGACGTCGTAAAAGCCGGTCGCCTTGATGAAGAAGGCGCGGTCGAGGGAGGGGTCCTGCGGGGGAACGGCGAATTCGACATCGGCGAAATGGCCGGCCGAGGGCAGATCGTAATACCGGCCGTCGCGCGAGGCCAATTCCGCGCGCACGTCCCGACCGCCCGAATCCTTGGCCGCCACCGGCTCGAGCTCGGCCACCTGAACGGGTGCCCCGTCGGAAAAGTCGAGCCCGAGATGGTCGATCATCCAGAATCCCGCGGCGGGCGTCAGCTTGATGCGGACCGTCTCCCCAGGGACGTCGCCGAGGTCGAGGTCATAGGCCTTGTCCTTGGCGATGAAGGACCCGCTGCCATAAAGAAGGCTCTTCACGACCCACCCGGCGGGGGTCTCCACCCGGACCGGGAGGTTGAACATCTCCTCCCGCACGAACCAGCTGAGGGTCGACCAGTAGGCGGGCCCGCGTGCCGCGACTTCCTCGTACCAGGAGCCCAGGGAACTGCCCCGGGCCTCGAGGAAGGCATGGGCCGCCCGAGTTCCCCAGGCGGTATTCCAGGCGTTGACGACGAGCTTGGCCAGCCTGGCCCCGGAGGGCTTGGGGAACTCGAGAATGAGCTCGTCCTTGAGGTCGGCATCATTATCGGGATCGAGGCCTTCGAGCCGGCTGAGCCAGAACGTTCCGTCCTTCGTCCCGACGAGCGGGAGAATATCGCGCCCCTCGCGGTCGATCGCCCGGGCGGGCGGGACGACCTCCGAAAGCACCGTCATCTTGCCCTGGATTCCGGGAGCGACGGAAACCCCCTTCGGATGGTCGACGACGACGAGCCTGAACTCGTCCGTATGGTCGCTCTCGTCGAGCTCGTTGGCCAGTCGGAGCCTATAACGGCCGCCGACGGCCTTGAGGTTGTCGAGGCCGATCCACTCGGTCCGCTCGAGTCCGCGGCAGATCGCGGCGCCATAGGGTTCGGCGTCGAGGACGTATTCTTCGCCGTCGAAGGAATAGACCAGGGGGCAGGACGTCTCGGGGGGATCGATGAGCCAGGCTATTCCCACCACGGCGACGACGGTGACCGAGGCGACGACGGCCGCGACGAGGACCGACGCGACTCCCGACGCCAGCTTGTCGGTCTTGCTGACCCAGATCAAGTCGACATCGGAAAGGGGGATAGGGCTCATGGCCAGCGCGCCCTTGACGGCCTCCGCCGGCGCCGGCTTCGTGTCGCCGCGGACTTTGTAGACTCGTCCGTCATTCATCTCGACGTGGGTCAGGCGGCCCCGGTCGTCCCTCAGCCAATTCTTGACGTCCTCCAGGACGAGGTCCACGGGGGACGCGCCGGCCTCCGGGACGAAGACATTCTCCCCGGCGATCGTCGCCCCGTTCTTGCGCGGGAATTTCAACACCTGCCCCGTCTTCTTCTGGACGCCCACCACCCTCAGAGCGCGGTTATCCGCGCCGGTCAAGCTCTCCGGATGCATCTTGACCTGTTTGCGAAGGTGACATGCGTTCAGCGACAGGATGAAGACGACGGTCGACACGATCGCGGCGGTTTTTTTGGTCATCAGGTTCCCTCCATGTCGGATGCGATAACGATATCCGCCAACCCCGTCAGAATTGTCAGCCCCGGGTCAAGGGTTTGTCAAGATTCCGTCAATTTTGGGGTAAAATGGTCCGAAGACCATGGAATCTGACGAAACGCCGCGCACCGGTCCATCGTCCTCGCGCTCGCTCGCCGCGGGCACTCCTCCTCGCCGTCGCCGGCGCGTCCCATCCCGCGCCCCCTCCCCAATCCCAGAGCGTCTCCGATTTCGAACAGCGGCTCACCCGCATCAACGGCCAGATCAAGGACCTCAAGGCCCGGCTGGACTCCGAGGCCCGCAAGGAGTCCTCGATCCTCACCTCGCTGGCCAGGATCAATCTCAACAAGAGCATCGTCGAGCGGGAGCTGGCCGTCCGGAATGTCGAGCTCGAACGGGGCCGGGCCGACCTGGCCGTCATCCAAACGAACATCCGCACGATCCGGGCCGGGATCGACCGGGAGCGGGAATCCATCGAACGGACGCTCGTGACGCTCTACAAGTTCGGCCGGGTCGACTTCTTCCAGTTCCTGCTCCAGGCCCGGAACATCGAGACCTACGCCTCCGAGAGCAAGCACCTGGCGCTGCTGGCCCGCGGCCAGGACGACCTCGTCGCGGGATATATGGCTTCTCTCGAGGAGCTTCGCGCGGCCGAGTCCGCCCTCGAGGGCAAGCAGACGGACCTGGCCGAGATGGCCCGGGCCGCCAACCTCAAGCGGCGCGAGCTCGATACCGAGGCCCGCAAGAGCGCGACCTTGGTCCAGGAGATCCGCAGGAACCGGACGACCTACCGGCAGACCCTGAAGGAGCTTTCGGAGAGCGCCGAAGAGCTCCAGAAGCTGATGAACAAGATCATCAGCCAGGAGTGGGTCCTGCCGGCCGCCTGGGTGCCCCTCTACGAGCGGAAGGGCAAGCTGGCCTGGCCTCTCGAGGGGCGGATCATCACCCCCTTCGGCTTCGAGAAGCACCCCGACTTCAAGACCGTCGTCATGAACAAGGGGGTCGAGATCTCGCCGGGCAAGGACAAATCGCTCATCCTGTCCGTCCACCCGGGCAAGGTCGTCTACGCCGATTATTTCCAGGGTTACGGCAATCTCCTCATCGTCGATCACGGCATGACCTACTACACCCTTTACGGCCACTGCTCGGAGTTCCTGGCGGCCGTCGGCGACATGGTCCGGGCCGGCCAGCCCGTGGCCGTCGTCGGCGACACCGGCTCCCTCAAGGGCGAATGCCTCTATTTCGAGGTCCGCTACAAGACCAAAGCCCTCGATCCCTTGCAATGGCTCCGGCGGAGATGATAGAATGGATGTCCGTTCCGCCATGAAGGTCCCGAGATATCGCTGGTTCCTTTGGGCGGCCACTCTGGCCGCGGCCTTGTTCTTCGTCCTCCAGATGGGCTATCTGTCCCGGGGCCACGCCACCACGGCGGCCAGAGGCTTCGAGCTGCTCGACAGCCTCATGAGCCACATCCGCAACGACTATCTCGAGGAGCGGGACCCCATCGAGACGGCCGAGGGCACGTTCCGCGGCCTGGTCAACTCCCTCGATCCGTTGTCGGCCTATCTTTCGAAGGACCTCCTCGCGGCCTACAACGGCCGGACGGGCAAGGAGACGGAGACGGGGATCGTCGTGCTGAAGAGATACGCGGCGTTCCCGCAGGTCGTGGCCGTCTTCGACAAATCGCCGGCCGAGACGATCGGGGTCAAGATGGGCGACCTCGTGAGTGCGATCGGCGGCCGGAACACCCTGAGCATGAGCCTGACCGAGGTCAAGATCCTCCTCAGCGGGACGGATGAGCGAGCCGTCGACATCCGCGTGCTGCGGGGCAACGACACGCACAACCTCACCGTGCCGCGGGCCCTCCTCTTCCCGGCATCGTTCACGTTCTCGCGGACCGCCGGCCAGCCCGCCCGCCTGCGCGTGCACCGTTTCGACGCCGGCCTCGCCGCCGCGATCAAGCGCGACGTCGTTCCCGCGCTCAAGGCGGGGGCGACACCCCTCGTCCTCGACCTCCGGGACTGCCAGGACGGCACGATCGACGAGGCCAGGAAGGTCGTCAACCTGTTCGTCAAGACCGCCGACGCCGGACGGTTCGAGGGCCGCGACGGCGCCAAAGAGATCGTCGCCTGCCCGGCGGCCGCCGAGCTCGGAGCGGTCCCCCTCGTCGTCTGGACCGACGCGGGGACGACCGGCCCGGCCGAGCTCGCCGCGGGTATTCTCCAAGAAGTGCGGAAGGCCAAGATCGTCGGGTTCGAAACGCCCGGACTGGTCGGACGGACGACGCTCTTCCCGCTCAAGGACGACAGCGCCGTCCTGCTGACCTCGGGCATCTTCTCGCTCCCCTCCGGAAAGAAGCTCTGGGAGGACGGCCTGACCCCTGACGCGGCCATCGCGATCGACAAGCTCAACGACAAGACCTACCTCGAGAAAACCCTGCCTCTCCTGCCCAAGCTCTGACGGATGAGGAAGAGGCTCCCGCCCAAGAACCTGCTCCCCTGGCCGGCGTTCGCTCTCGTCACGGCGGTCCTGATCGGGGCGGCGCTTGTGGCCGGGGTGCTCCTCGATTACATCAACGCCCGCAAGGGCGACCGCTCTTACATTTTCGCCGCGGCCCCGAAAGCGCCGGCATCGATCGACGAGAAACGGCCGGCCGAGCCGGCGGAGAAGCCGGCCGAGGAGACCGCTCAGGCCCAGGCGGCGGAACCCGCGATTAAGCCCTTCGGCGACGTCGTCGCCGAGAGCCTGGCCGCCGCGGGCGTCAACGAGGATTCCGTCCTCCGGCTTACGGGGCCCAAAGGGCGGCCGATCTTCGAGGTCGAGCTGCCGTCCGAGCTCTACGAGTCGGTCGGACCCTCCGTCGAGAGGGCGCTCAAGGCCGGGGGCGTCCGCGTCCTGTCCAAGAAGAGGACGCCGGGCGAGGAGAAGACCGAGGTCCTCTGGTCCCTCAGCCGGCCCGCCAAGGAGGACGCCGAGATCTCGTTCGTCCTGCCGGTCGAGCCGCCGCCCGTCGTCGTCGCCGAGAGGGAGCCGGCCGCCAAGAAAGCGCCGCGCGGCCAGGTCGCGCTGATCATGGACGACATGGGGAACAGCCTCGAAACGCTCGACGAACTCATCGCCCTGGGGCGGCCGGTGACGATATCGGTCCTGCCCTACAGCTCGCACGCGGCCGAGACGGCCCGGATCGCCCACGAGCGCGGCCTCGAGGTCCTGCTCCATCTCCCCCTCGAGTCGGTCAACAACCACGAGGCCATGGCCGACACCGAGGGGCTGATCATGGCCATGATGACCGAGCCGGCCATCGTCGCGGCGTTCGAAGCGAGCTACGACCGTGTGCCCTTCGCTACCGGCACGAACAACCACATGGGCTCGCGCTTCACGGCCGAGCGGGACCTGATGCGGACGATCTTGAAGCCGATCAAGGAGCGGGGGCTCTTTTTCGTCGATAGCCGGACGACGGCGAAGACCGTCGCGCTCGACGAGGCCCGCAAGATGGGGATCCTCGCGGCCCAGAGGGACGTTTTCCTCGACGCCGACGCCGACCGCGGCCGCATCCGGGGCCGGCTCATCGAGCTCCTCCAGAAGGCCCGCAAGAAGGGCCGGGCGGTCGGCATCTGCCATCCGTTCCCGGAGACCCTGGCTGTCCTCAAGTCGAGCCTGTTCCTCCTCGACTCCTACAACCTCGAAGCCGTGCCCGTCTCGAAGCTCGTCCACTGACCCCCCGGGGCTGCGGCGCTGTTGCTTAATTCCCCCCTGTCCGTTAATATACAAACGATAGAGAGGAGGAGCCCCATGAAGAGAATCGCCCCGTCCGTTCTCGTGCTCGCCGTCCTGGCGCTCGCCGTCCTGCCGGCCTGCAAGACGATGTCGAGCGAGGAGCTGAAGAGCTCGGTCGAGATCCTGGACTACTCGTCCTCCTGGGTCTCCAAATACTACCAGCCCTGGCCGCCCCGGCTCATCCTCGTCCCTCAGATCTCATTCCGTATCAAGAACATCGGCCAAAAGCCCCTGACCTACGTCAACTTCAACGCCGTCTACCAGTTCAAGGGCGACCCCGAGAACTTCGGCGACGCGTTCATGGCCTCCATCCGCGGCAAGGCCGTCCCGCCCGGCGGGACGAGCGACCTCATCGTCCTCAAGAGCAACCTCGGCGTCGACGGCAAGAACCTGGCCGGCATCCGCGACAACCCGCAATGGAAGCAGGCCTTCGTCAGGCTCTTCGCCATCTCCAAAGGGTCCCATCCGGTCCTCCTCGGCGTCTACGACGTCTCCCGGGACATCGATTTCAAGGAGCCGGAACCGGTCGAGCCGAAGAAGTGACGATGGGCGCGCTCGTACCGACAAAGGTCTTCCTCGTCCGCGGGTGTGGCCGGCACAAGGAGAAGCTCGTCAGCTTCGAAAAGGCGCTGCGCGAAATGGGCATCGCCCCCTTCAACCTCGTCCGCGTCTCGAGCATCTACCCGCCGCACTGCCGCTTCATCACCAGGACGGCCGGCCTGAAGCTCCTCGAGCCCGGCCAGATCCTGTTCGTCGTCCTCAGCGAGAATGCGACCGACGATCCGCGCCAGGTCATCACCGCCTCGATCGGCATGGCTGTGCCCGACGACCCGTCGCAATACGGCTATCTCGCCGAACACACCGACATCGGAAGCTCTGCCAGGGAGACGGGCCTCCACACGGAGTACCTGGCCGCCGAGATGCTGGCGACCAAGCTCGGTGAGAAGCTCAAAGAACCCCGGCCGGAGAAGCCCTCGGCCTCGTTCCGCATCTCGAACGGTTTGTCGCTCAAGACAAGGAGCATCACCCAGAGCGCGACGGGAGAGGCGGGCCTGTGGACGACGGCGATGGCGGCCGCCGTCCTTATTTGCTGAATCCGAGCGGGTCGGGGTTGACGATCTTGACGTAGCTCTTGTCCCGGAGCGTCTTGACGAAGGCCTCGGTCTTCACGGCCCGTTTGGCGTTGAAGATCTTCTCTTCGACCTCCCTGCGGGCGTCCTCGAACGGACGAATGAAGCTGTCTTTCTTCTCGACGAGCTGGAGCAGGTACCAGCCGTTCTTGTTGGAGACCCACGGGCTCGTCTCGCCGGCCTTGAGCTTGCTCACCGGTTCTTCGAGGGCCGCCTCGAGCTCGCCGGCCTTGAACGTCCCCAGGTCGCCCTTGGCGTCCTTCATCGGCGGATCGGACAGCTCCACGGCCGTGTCGGCGAACGACGCGCCCCCCTTGAGCTTGGCGTCGATCGCGGCCTTGAGCGCTTCGACCTCGGCGGCCGCGCGGTTGTCTCCCGCCACGTAGATGGCGTTGAGCTTGTACTCCGTCAGCGTCGTGAACTCGGCCGGGTTCTTCTTGTAGTACTGGACGACCTCCGGGTCCTCGAGGACGATGGACCGGTCGACCTCGGTGTAGAGGACGCCGTTGCGCAGGATGTTGTCCTCGAGCTGCTTGATCCAGACATCGTACGGCGTGCCCTGCTGCTCGATGGCCCGGCGCAGGTCGACGTCGGAGGCGATGGCGTTCTCCGTCTTGATCTTCTCGAGCGTCGCTTTGACCTGTTCCTGGACGTTCAGGCCGAGCTCCTTGGCCTTTTGAAGGAGGAGCATTTCGACGACCATGGAATTGAGGAACTCCTTCTTGAGCATCGCGACCTGCTGGTCGAGCTGTTCCTGGGGCAGCTGCTGGGCCCGCAGCGTGGATTCGGCCAATTCGTACTGCATCCGGAATTCGGAGAGCGTGATGATATCGTCGTTGACGACGGCCACGATCTCCTCGACGACCTCCTGTCCGAAGACGGCGGGCGCCGCGGCGAAGAGGAGGCCCGTCAGGGCCAGTCCTGCGATGATCTTGTTCATTCGTCCGACCTCTGATAGGTGAAGAATAGGTTATCGGGGCGGATCTCCCAGCTCAGAGTGTCCTTGAGCCCGGCCAGATGCGAGGCCAGGGCCTCTTTCATCTTCTGGGACATGATCCGCTGCTGGATCTCGGGGGCCACCTCCGTTTCCGTCTGGAGGGCCGGCGGGTATTTCCTGTCGAGACGGAAGACGTGGAAGCCGTAGGACGATTCGACGACCTGGCTCGTCCGGCCCTCGTCGAGCGAGAAGATGACCTTCTCCATGTCGACGGGCAGGTCGCCCTGCTCGAAGACGCCCATGACGCCGCCGCGGGCCGACTCGGGGCCCAGGGATTCCTCCGTGGCGATCTTGCGGAACTCGGGCTCGCCGGTCCTCTCGAGCCGCCTGAGCACGGACACGGCCTTCTCCTCGGTGTCGACGAGGATCTGGCTGACCTGGATTCTGCCTTGGTGGAGAAAGTCCTTCTTGTTCCGTTCGTAGTAGTCGACGATCTCGGCCTCGTCGACCTTGATGTCGCGCACGACGAGGAAAGTGTATTTCTCGACGAGGAGGCGGTCGAACGTCCCTTCGGCCGGGACTCCCTCCCCGCCCTCGGACCCGCCCGGGGGGATGGCCGCGACGGCCAGCCTGGCCAGGTGCTCCTTCTTCTCGTCTTCGGTCAGGGTGATGCCGCGCTCGCGGGCGGCCTCGAGCAGGATCATCTCGTCGACGAAGCGGTCGAAGAGCCGGCTCAGGGACTCGGAGGGAAGCCCTTTGGCGTCCGCCCCGGTGGCCTCGAGATAAGCGCGGAGATCGGCGTTGGTGAACTCGCTCTTCTCCACGCGGAGGACCGGGCGGCCCCTGAGCTTGCTTTGGACCAGCCCGGCGACGCGGGAGACGGGCCCGCGCTCCCCGTCGCGGCCGCAGGCGGACGAGGCGAAAAGGAGGGCGAGCGCGGCGATAACGGCCGCGGCCGGAGCGGTCCCTCGCGTCCGTCCCTGTCTTTCCATCCTGTGTTGCGCGTCCATCTCGATTAATATCAATCCATTGTACCCTACTTGGACAACTCCAGCAAGACGCCGACCGTTTCATCGAGCAGGGCCCGCTCCGTCGTCCCGCGCAGGGCGAGGGACAAGACCCCCTCGGGGGACAGCGATCCCCAGTGCTTCTTGAGCAGGGGCGTCACCCGGGCCCAATCGACGGCCGTCTCGGGGCGGAACTTGAACACGACACGGTGCTCGGCGCGGTCGACGGAGCGGAGGCGCAGCTTCTTGGCCAGGAACTTGAGCGTGCCGTACCGCAGGAGGTTCTCGATCGTGTCGGGAACGGGCCCGAAGCGGTCGACGATCTCCTCCCGGATGCGGTCGATCTCCTTGAGGTCCTCGACCGAAGCCAGCCGCTTGTAGAGGTTGAGCCGGAGGTTGACCTGGGGCAGGTAATCCTCGGGGACGCGGATATCGACCTTGAGGTTGATCTCCGGGTTCTCCTCCTCGACGGCCTCGCCCTTCATGCCCCGGATGGCCTGGTCGAGCAGCTGCATGTAGTATTCGAAGCCGATGGCCTCCATGGTGCCGTGCTGGCGGTGGCCGAGGAGGTTGCCGGCGCCGCGGATCTCGAGGTCTCGGGCGGCCAGCCGGAAGCCCGAGCCGAGCTCGCTGAACTCCTTGAGCGCCTTGAGCCGCTCGCGGGCGAGAGGGGTCAGCTCGATGTACGGCGGGACGAGGAAGTAGGCGTAGGCCTGCCGCGCCGACCGGCCGACGCGGCCGCGAAGCTGGTAAAGCTGGGCCAGGCCGTAGAGGTCGGCCCGGTCGACGATGAGCGTGTTGACGAGGGGGATGTCGATGCCGTTCTCGATGATCGTCGTCGAGACGAGGACGTCGTACTTGCGCTCGACGAAATCGATCATCCGCTTCTCCAGGGCCGGGCCGGCCATCTGGCCGTGGACCGCGACGACCCGGGCCTGCGGCACGAGCCGGGTGACGAGCTCGGCGACCTTGTCGATGTCCTCGATGCGGTTGTGGATGAAGTAGACCTGGCCGCCCCGGCCGATCTCCTGGCGGACGGCCGCGGCGATGAGCTTGGCGTTGAAGGGCGTCACGACCGTGTGGACGGCCAGCCGGTCGCGGGGCGGCGTCTCGATGAGGCTGATGTCGCGGAGCCCCGAGAGCGACATGTTGAGCGTCCGCGGGATGGGCGTCGCCGTCAGGGTCAGGACGTCGATCGTGGCCTTGAGCTGCTTGATCTTCTCCTTGTGGCCGACCCCGAAGCGCTGCTCCTCGTCGATGACGAGAAGGCCGATGTCCTTGAAGCCGACATCCTTGGACAGGAGCCGGTGCGTCCCGATGAGGATGTCGACGAATCCCTTGCGGCAGTCCTCGACGACGGCCTTCTGCTCGCGCGGCGATTGGAGCCGGGTCAGGGCCTCGATGCGGACCGGGAACAGGACCATCCGGTCGCGGAAGGTCTTGAGATGCTGGCTGGCCAGGACGGTCGTCGGGCAGAGGACGGCCACCTGCTTGCCGTCCATGACCGCCAGGAAGGCGGCCCGCATGGCCACCTCGGTCTTGCCGTAGCCGACGTCGCCGCAGAGGAGCCGGTCCATCGAGGTCTCGCGCTCCATGTCGTCGCGGATCTCGCGGATCGAGCGGAGCTGGTCTTCCGTCTCCTCGTACTCGAAGGTCTTGCCGAACTCCTCGTCCCACTCCCCGCCCGGCGAGAAGGCGTGGCCCTTGATGGCCCGGCGCCTGGCGTAGAGCTCGACGAGCTCCTTGGCCACGGCCTCGACGGCCCTCTTGGCCCGGGTCCGCGTCTTCTCCCAGGTGTTCGTGCCGAGCTTGTCGAGCGGCGGGAGCTCGGGCCCGGCCTTGGAGAACTTCTGAACGAGGTTGAGGTCCTCGACGGGGACGAGCAGCTTGTCGCCGTCGCGGTAGTTGAGCTCGATGAACTCGCGGCCCTTGCCCTCGACCTCGACCCGCTGCAGGCCGCGAAAGACGCCGATGCCGTAATCGGTATGGACGACGTAGTCGCCCGCCTGGAGGTCCTGGAACTGGGAGAAAAAGGGGCGCCGGGAGGCCCGGCTGACGATGACCTTCTCCTCGGTGAAGATGTCCTTCTCGGAAAAGAAGTGGAGCTTCTCCTTGGGATAGCTGAAGCCGCCGGGGAGGGCGCCGAGGAGGAGGGCGACCTCGTTGCGGGGCGGCACGGCGAACGGCGAATCGGTTTCGAGGACCGGGATGTCGCTCTCACGGAGGAGGGTCGCCAGGCGCTGGCGCGTCCCGGCGTTCAGGAGGTGGATCGAGCAGAGATCGCTCTCGGCCTGGAGCCTCTTCACGTACTGCAGGAAGAAGGGGATCTTGTTGTCGAAGCGCGGCACCGGCTGGAAGGAGAACCGGAAGACCTTCTTACGGGCCGGAGCGCCGAGCTCCTCGAAGCGGACGGCCTCCTTGCGGACGCGCCTGAGGAGCGACGCCGGGAAGATCGCGTCGGGATCGAGGGCGAAGACGCGGTCGGCGAGGAGGTCGGCGAACTGGTCGCGGAGCTCCTTGACGTGGTCGTCCCATTCGCAGTCGACGGCCTCGGGATCGTCGACGACGAAGACCGGGTCGGGGAGGTAATCGGTCACGGGCACGAAGCGGTCGGAGAGGAGGAGGGCGAGGGCGGAGAAGCTGGGCCCGAATTCGCCGCGCTCGACGGCGGCGATCTTCGCGTCGAGGTCGCGGGTGAGGCCCCGGCCCCGCTTGCGGGCGGCGGCCTTCCAGCTGTCGAGGAACTCGGGTGTCGCCGGGAACTCGCGGAGGCCGGGGACGGTCAGCCGCTCGATCCTCCGGAGCGAGCGCTGGTTGGAGATGTCGAACTCGCGGAGCGAGGCGACGCGCGAGCCGTCGAACTCGATGCGGAAGGGATTGGCCTCCCAGGGGGAGAAGACGTCGACGATGCCGCCGCGCCAGGCGTACTCGCCGGGAGAGGCGATGAGGTCCTCGCGGGTGTAGCCGTAGCGGGCCAGCGTCTCGAGGAGCTCGTCGTGGCCGGCCTCGGCGCCGACTTCGAGGGCGGTGAAGAGCCGGCTCATGTCCTCGGGCGACGGCACGGGCTTGAGCAGGCCCCCGAGCGAGGTGACGACGATCGCGGGCGGCGTCCCGAGGAGCCGGCGGAAAAGCTTCATCCGCGAGGACACGGCATCGAGCGCGGGGGGAATCTCGAAATAAGGATTGTCGGAGAGCGGGGCGAGCGTCGCCAGCCCGGCGTCGGGAGCCAGGCGGGGGAGGAAGAATCGGCAGTCCTGCTCCGCCTGGGCGAGCGGGGCGGACTCAGACCGGATGAAGACGATCGGACGGCCGGCCGTCTTCGCCAGGCAGGCCAGGACGCAGGCCTTGGCGGGCTCGATGACGCCGCGGACGGAGAGAGGCCTTTCCGGCGAGGCGACGGCCCGGGCGAGGTCGCCGAACTCGGCGGTGCGGAGGAGAAAATCGAGGCTCACCGGGCTATTCTAACGGCGGAGCGCGGCCCGGTCAAACCGACTGGCGGACGATAGAGCGCCAGGCCACGGCGTTCGCCGGGGTCGAGAGACGGGGACACGTACAGAGTACATGCCCCCGTCTCCCCCCGGTTTCCGGAATGCCGGCTCTGGGCTATAATGCCGGAATGAAAAACGTGTTCCTGCTTTTCCTCATCTCTTCGTTTCTTATCCTGCCGGCCGTCGCTTACTCCGCTCAGGCCCCGGCCGAGGACGCACTCACCGTCAAGGGCCGGGAACTCATCGCGGCCATGGATAAGGGCGATTTCCAGATGGCCGTGCGTGACTTCGACGCGACCATGCTCAAGGTCTTCGACGCGGACAAGGTCAAGGCCATGTGGACGAAACAGCTGCCGGCCCAGGTCGGGGCGTTCAGGAAACAGGCCGGGGCACGGCGCGAGCAGCTCCAGGGCTACGAGATCGTCCTCATCACATGCTCGTTCGAGAAGACGATGCTCGACGCCAGGGTCGTCTTCGATAAGGCCGGGAAGATCGCCGGACTCGGCTTCGTGCCGCCGGCGCCGCCCGTGAAATACGAGCCTCCCGTCTACGCCGACCCGGCCAAGCTCGAGGAAACGGACGTCACGGTCGGCTCGGGCGAATGGGCCGTGCCGGGGACGCTGACCAGACCCAAGGGCGCCGGGCCGTTCCCGGGGCTCGTCCTCGTCCACGGTTCGGGTCCCAACGACCGGGACGAGACGCTCGGCCCCAACAAGCCGTTCAGGGATCTGGCCTGGGGTCTGGCCTCGCGCGGCATCGCCGTCCTGCGGTACGAAAAGCGCAACAAGGCCCATGGCCAGAAGATCCTGGCCGACCCCAAGCTCGAAGCGGCGATGACCGTCAAGGACGAAACGATCGACGACGCCGTGGCCGCGGCGGCGCTGCTTCAAAAATCGACGGGGATCGATCCGAAGCGGGTCTTCATTCTCGGCCACAGCTTGGGCGGCTATCTGATGCCGCGCATCGCTCTGGCCGCCGAACCGCTCGGGCCGGCCGGTTTTATCAGCCTGGCCGGGCCGACCCGGCCCCTCGATGATACGATCGTCCGCCAGATGACGTATCTTTACGGACTGGCCGGGAACACCCTCTCGGACGAGGACCGCGAGAAGCTCCAGGACATCAAGGACGCGGTCGTCAAGATCAAGGCTCTGACGGCCGCCGACAAGGGCTCGACGATGAAGCTCCTCGGAGCCATGCCGGCGTATTGGCTCGACGTCCGCGGCTACGATCCGCCCGAGACGGCCAAGACCGTCCGCAAGCCCATGCTGTTCCTTCAGGGTGGGCGCGACTACCAGGTCCAGACGGCCGACCTCGAGAACTGGAAGAAGGCGCTTGGCGGGCGGAAGGACGTCGAGTTCCGTCTCTACCCGAAGCTCAACCACCTCTTCTATGAAGGCGAGGGGATCCTCATCCCGCTCGAATACATGCAGAAACACGGCAGCGTCGCGCCGTACGTCATCGACGACATCGCGAACTGGATCGGGAAGCACTGACGCCAATCAATCGTCGATGATCTCGCCCAGGCCCCCGAGGGCGCGGGCAAGCTCTTCGGGCCCTTTCTTCAGGCGTGTTCGATCGACGTGTAGTCCGAGATCTCGGAGCTCGTCGTGACGAGGTCGCGGACCGAGAGCTCGTGGACGCCGGCGTTGCCGGTGAGACGGGCGAAGTCCTTGAGCTCCTCGGTCGAGACGCGGAGGAAGTTGGCCAGCCCGCGGGCCGCTTCGTCGACGTCGAGCCGGGCGCGCAGCCCCGGGTCCTGGGTGGCGATGCCGACCGGGCAGCGTCCGGTGTCGCAGATCCGGTACTGTTGGCAGCCGATGGCCATGAGGGCCGCGGTCCCTATCGCTACGGCGTCCGCGCCGAGGGCCAGAGCTTTGGCGAAATCCGGCGAGACCCGCAGGCCGCCGGTGACGATGAGCGTCACGTCCCTGATGCCCCTGCCCTCGAGGTAACGGCGGGCCCGGTCGAGGGCGTAGATCGTTGGCACCGAAGTCGCATCCTTGATGAGCTTGATAGCGGCGCCTGTCGCCCCGGCCCGGCCGTCGATGGTGATAAAATCCGGTCCGGCGGACAAGGCGAACTCGAGGTCGGCCTCGACGTGGCCGGCGGCGAACTTGATGCCGATGGGCCGGCCCTTGGAGAGCCGGCGCAGCTCGTCGACCTTGCGCCTGAGATCGCCCCGCGTGGCGATGTCGGGAAAGCGCGACGGGCTGACGATGTCCGCCCCTTCGCGAAAGCCGCGGACGGCGGCGATCTCCGCCGTCACCTTGCCCCCGGGGAGATGCCCGCCCATGCCGGGCTTGGCCGATTGGCCGAACTTGATCTCGATGGCATCGGCGCGCTCGAGGTTCTCCGGGGTGACGCTGTAGCGGTTCGGGACATATTCGAAGATATATTTATGGGCCCTGTCCATAGCCTCAGGCAGGATGCCGCCCTCCCCCGACGACATGGCCGTTCCCGCGGCACCGCTTCCGAGGGCCAGCGCCAGATGGGCCTCCCGCGAGAGGGCGCCGTATGACATGTGGCTGACGATGACGGGCGTGCCTATGACGAGGGGTCTCTCCGCCCTGGGGCCGATGACCGTCTTCGTATCGACCGTCTCCTCGCGGTTGAGCGGGAGGCGCGCCAACTGGGCCCCCCGGATCAGGATGTCGTCCCAGGACACGACCGGCTTTCGCGACCGCATCGGCTCGACGACCGATTCGCCGGTGAGGGCCATCCGGTGGATGTCGGCCATGGCCGTCTCGAGATCGTCGGAAGCGCGGCGGTAGGCGTCGAGGCTATTCGGCTGATGGACAGGGACGGCCGGGACCCGGGCGGGCGGCTCGGGTTCGTCCTCGACGAAGTCGAACTCGGCCTTGGCTGCGCCGCAGACCGGACAGATCCAGTCCATGGGGAGATCGTCGAAGAAGACCCCTTCGGTCTTCTCATTGTAGATGAATTGGCAGATGCGGCAGCGGTACTTGCCCATGGGTTCCCCGTGCGCGGCTATCCTAGCACCAGCGACCAGAAGGGGTCAAACTTATAGGTTTGACCCCGTCTTTTTCTTAGCCTGGACTATTCACGAGCCGAGGCGGCTGCAGATGCAAGGCGCCAAAGGGTGAAGCTGTACTCCGGGTACTGCGAACCCTTTGCAACGAAGCAGATGCGGCCGGATCGGCTTGCCCGAAGGGTAAAAACGCCGATCTTGGGTTTTCTTATCTTACTGAGAAAACCGGCGTTTTTATGAATAGTCCAGGTTAGAGGCGCCACCAGTAGGAGAATTTGACGAAGACGTTGTAGGGGTTCTGGGCGGGGGTTCCCTCGGGGTGGGGGACATACTTCTTGTCGAACCCGATGAAGAAGACGGTACCCGGGCGGAGGACCCAGCTCGCGAGCAGGCTTCCAAAAGCTTCGTCCTCGAAGAAGTTGTAGTCGACGATAGCCCGCAGGGAGAGCGTCTTGTTGAGCTGATATGTGGCCTTCTCGCGGACGACATTGTAGTCCCAATTCCCCGCGCCGTCGGCCCTGTCCCAGAAGGTCTGCTTGCTGAAACTCGTCCCGAGCTGGAGGCGCTTGCTGGGCTTGAGCGTGAGGCCGATCCCGTAGGTGTTGCTGTAGCCGAGATAAGCGTCCTCGAGCACGTAGTTGATGCTGTCGCCCGTTTCGAAGAAGAAATTCACCGGCATCCAGCTGATGAAGGTGATCTGGGACTCGATCGAGAGCTCCTGTTTCTGGAAATCGATGCCGGCGTAGCGCTCGAGCCCGGCCTCGTACTCGACGAAGACCTGGTTGAACTCGGTCAGCCGGAACTGGATCTGGGGCCGGATCCAGGTGTTCTGGGTCGTGCTGTCGGCGTATCCGTCGGTCCGCCCGGCCTGGAACCGGAATTGGACCTGGTTGAGGTATTTCTTGTCCGGGTAGAGGCGGTAGGACGCGAAGCCGCCGATCGTGCTGTAGTCCGTCCGGTTGACGAAGCCCAGGGAGGCCTGGAATTCGGGATGGATGGCCTTGTAATAGCCGCCGAAAGACCAGTGCTTGGTCGTGTAATAGAGCTCACCGTAAAGGCCCGGGGCCATGGAGGTCCGGTCGCCCTCGGAGCTCGCGCTCGAGGCCAGGGCCTGGAAGTTGAAGAAGACCCGGTCCTTGAAGCGGAGTTGGCCGTCGATGCCGCCCAGGCGGCTCCAGTTGCCGCCGCCGAGCTCCTTGTCCGTCAAGGTCAGGCCGATATAGGACCCGGAGCCGACGTCGGCCTTGGTCCGGAAGACGTTGGAGAAGGCCCTTGTACCGGTCGCGGTCCCGCCGCTCGGGATCTCCCAGAGGCTCTCGGTCGGGTTCATGTCGTAGGCCGAGAGAAGGCCGTAGGTGAACCGACCGCTCTTTCCCGAGGCCTTGGCCCCGAAGATGGGGTCGCTGATCTGGCGTGTGTAGACCGTCTCGATCTCGGGCGAGTTGAAGATCTCCATGCCCTCGAGGAAGAACGGCCGTTTCTCGTTGTAGCGCAGGGCATAACGGAGGTTATAGTCGATCTGGGGCTCGTCCGCCTCGATCTGGCTGAAGTCCGGGTTGGCCGTCAGGTCGAGGGTCGTGTTGGACGAAAGGCCGAGCTTGAAGTTGGCCCCGGGCTGGACGTCGGTCCGGCGGAAGCGCTCGCCCGTCGAGCTGGGCTCCTGGTTCCCCCGATAAAGGGACGTGACGAAGGGCATGACCTCGACGTTGCGGCTCCGCTCCACGGCCCCCTGGATGATGAACGGCCGGCCGTTGGAGAGCAGTCCCGGGATATCGCGCGAGAACGTGGGGTGCATGATGATCTCCCCGGTGCGGGGGAGGTTGCGGCCGAGGACGATGTTCCAGGTCTTGATGTCGTCGTTGGGGAAGCGGAGGCTCTTGAAGGGGATGGCCGCTTCGACCGTGTAGCCTTCGTCGTCGATCTTGCCGTCGGAGAGAAAGACAGTGTCCCAGCTGTCGTCCATATTGTCGTTGCCGCCCTCTTCGATCCGCATCATGTCCATCTGGACGCCGGCGGGATTGAGCAGGAAGGAAAAGGCACGCCGTTTTTCGTTGAAGGTGTCGAGCATGATGAAGACCCAGTCGTCCTCGAGGCAGCCATCGCGCTTGGTGATCGAGCAGCGGACCTTGGAGGCCTGGGAATCGGAGGCCCTGAAGGCGACGTAGAGGTTCTTTTCGTCGTAGCCGAGATAAGCGACCGTCTTCTCGGTCGGGACGCCGTTCTCTTTGGGCGAGAGCTGAACGAAGGCCTCGATCTTGAGGGCTTCATCCCAAACGGGATTATCGAGGACGCCGTCGATCTTGGGGGCCTTGCTCAGGCGGGGGATCTGGAGTGGTTCCTTGGAGGGTGCGGGCGCCTGGGCGGCCGGGGAGGCGCCCAGGGCCAGAACGCCGGCCGAGGCCAGGACTATCGCGATCGCGGTCAGTGCCGCTCGTTTTTTCATGGCTTGCATCCTTCACCCAAAATGCCCCCGGCGTCACACCTTCTTCCCTTACCCTCGGATTGACGAAAGAAAAGGCCAAAAGGTTCCCCCTGGAGGCAATCTCCTGTCGAGGAGGTCAGGCCGCGGCGGAGACTCGCCATTATACCATCCGTCGGCGGGCCCCCCTCCCGAAGGTTGCGGCCGGCCGGGAGGGCGCTTATAATACGCGGAGAAATCCCGGACCCCGCGGAGGTGCGCTCGTGAAAAGAACCCCGGCCCTGAGTCTCCCCCCGATGCCGATCGGCTTCGCCATCGTCGCCGTTGTCCTCGTCCTCGCTGCCGCCATGCCCCTCGCCTGCCAAACGCCCGATCCCGACCGCTACCTCGACAGCGCCCCGGCGCGCGACGCGAGCGTCCGCCTGGTCATCTTCAATCCCGAGACCTTCAATATCCGGGCCCTGGCGACCTTGAGAAAGAGCGGCGTCATCGACATCCCCGACCTGACCGTCGTCGGAGTGTATCACGAAAGGCAGACTGGCAATTTCGCAGAGAGCCGCAAGTATGTCGAAGAGAACAAGCTTGACTGGTTCAAGTTCCACGTTGTCCGCGCCGAGATCAGCGAGCCCGTCCTCTTCAAGAAGAACGCCTGCACGCCGGAGCTCGAGCAGATCGTGAAGAAGTCCGACGGCGTCATCTTCTTCGGCGGCCCCGACATCCCGCCCTCGGTCTTCGGCGAGAAGACGCTCCTGCTGACGAACATCTCCGATCCGTACCGCCACTACCTCGAGTCCTCGGCCGTCTTCCATTTCCTCGGCGGAGCGCAGGACGAGAAGTTCACGGCTCTCCTCGAAGGGCGCCCCGGCTTCCCCGTCCTCGGCATCTGCCTGGGCTTCCAGACGCTCAACGTCGGCACGGGCGGAACGCTCGTCCAGGACATCTGGACCGAGACCTACGGGAAGTCGACCGTCGAGGAGATCATCGCCCTCGGGCCGGAGCAGTGGCACAACAACCCTTATCGGTTCCTCTTCCCGCTCGACAAGCTCATGGGCTACAACTTCCACTCGCTCCAGCTCGGCGACAACGGCCTGTTCGTCAAGGTCATGGGCTTCAAATCGTCCGACCACCCGCGCATCCTGAGCTCGCACCACCAGGCCCTCGAGAAGATGGGCCAAGGGCTCGTGGCCATCGCCAGCTCGCGCGACGGCCGCATCGTCGAAGCCGTCGGGCACAAGAGATTCCCGAACGTCCTCGGCATCCAGTTCCACCCCGAGCACCCGCTCCTCTTCGACGCCGAGCCGCGTCACCGCCAGAAGCCGGGCGACACGCCGACGAGCTATCTGGCCATCCTCGAGGGGACGCCGCCGAGCGTCGAGTTCAACAAGGGCATCTGGCGCTGGTTCGCCGGCCGGCTCGTCGAGAGCCACGGCAAATAACAGCCGAAAAGGGACAGCCCGCGCAGGGGGGCTCCCCTCGTTGACAATTCCCTACCATAATAGTAGTATTTAATCGATATCTGTCGAAAGGAGCGCCCCATGAAGCGGTTTCTGATCCCGCGGGTGTCGCACTGCAAGAGCGGCTGCCCGCGTTCCTCCTGAGCATGAGGTGAAAAGGCTCCTGCCCTCCGCCTGCCGCGGAAGGGCGGTCAAAATTGACAGTCCTCCTGCCCGGCGATATCATTGAGGGGATGAGGGCGTTCGGATCCTTCTGGAAGCGGGCTCCACGTGCGGACGTGCTCCGCGTCAAAAGCGGGGACGCCTTCGCCGCCTGCGGGGAAAAATACGGCGTCACCGGCCGTGAGGGCGAGATCGTCCGCCTGCTCCTCGAGGGCAAAGGGAATAAGCAGATCTCCGAGGCCCTCTTCATTTCGGACCACACGGTCAAGAACCATATCCATCACATCTACCAAAAGCTCGGTATCAAGAACCGCGTCCAGCTCGTCCAGTGCTACCGCGCCGCTCTCGAAGAGACGGGACGTCTCCCCGCCGGCCCGCCCAACGGGAACGCCGCCCCGGACGCCGGGAAGACGGCCGCCGGCTTGCGGCGGGCCGTCCTGCCGGCCGCCGCTTTGCTCATCGTTCTCGCCGCCATCCTCATCGCCTGGAAGCCATGGGGACGTCGGCCCCGGCCCGCGGCCTTCCCACCGACCCCGGCGCTGGCCCTGCTGGACTTCGAGAACCTCTCGGACGATCCCGAGCTCGACAAGTGGGTCACGGGCCTTCCCCTGCTCCTGGCCACGGATTTGGGCGAATCGAAACACATCCGGACCCTGAGCGACGACGCCGTTTACGGCGCCCTTCAGAAATTCGACTTGACCGGACGCGGGCGATACACGCGAGAGGAGTTCCGCCGCCTGGCCAAGGAGATGAAGGCCGATTACCTTCTCAGCGGGAGCCTGATGGCGGCGGGAGGCCGGATCGTTGTCACAGCCTTCCTTCAGGACGCCCGGACCGGAAACGCGATCCGGACCGAGAAGATGGATTGCCAGAACGAGCAGGACCTGATGCAACAGGCCGATGGACTCGCCCGGCTCATCCGTTCGAGCCTGAGCCGGAAGCCCGGACAGACCGAGGACGATATCGACCTCGACATCGAGGTGCTGACGACGTCGTCCGCGCTGGCCTACAAGTATTACTCAGAGGGATGGCGCTACCACCGGACCGGCGATTACGATCAGAGCCTGCTCATGCTGCAAAAAGCCGTGGAGCTCGATCCGGAATTCGCCATGGCCTACAGACTGATGGCCGCGGACGCCCACAACCTCGGCTATCAGGAGCGGAAAGCCGAGTACACGCGCAAAGCCTTCGACCTCACCGCCCGGCTGCCGGAGGAATGCAGGGAGCGGCACCTCATCCGGGCGGATTACTACAGCCTGTCCGAGGCGACCTGGGAGCTGGCGGCCGCGGAGTTTAAAAAAGTCCTCGAGGACCACCCCTACGACCTCGTCGCCAATAACAACTTTGCGCTGCTCTGCTTCAATCTCGAGGATTACGAGGCCGCCCTTAAGTCTGTCGAAGTTCCCCTCCGGGAGGGGACATCCAATCCGTTCCTTCACGCCATGAAGGCCGAGGCCCTCGGGGCCCTGGGCCGGGACCGCGAGGCCGTGAGGACTCTGACGGCCTACCACGAGGACTACCCCGCCAACCGGCTGATCTATCAGATCCTGATCGGCTCCCTGATCGAGATGGGGGATGTGGCAGGGGCCGCGGCCACGCTGGACAAAGCCGTCTCCATCTTCCCCGATCCCTCCTGGGCCAGCTGGAAGGGCGCCCTGCTCTTTCAAACCCAGGGGGCCGCGGCGGCTCGAGAGGAATTCCGTCGGCTCTTCCTCATGGAAGAAGCAACGTGGCGCCTGGGGGCCCATCTGCACCTGGCGCTCGTCGCTCTCGCGGGCGGCCGCTACTCGGAGGCCGAAAAAGAGTGCCGGGACGGCGCCGAGCTCGCGGAGTCGGTCGGCGAGTCGGCGCTGTCTACGGACTTTCACGGCTTGATCGGGAATGTCCTTCTCGAGCAGGGAAAGCTAGGCGACGCGCTCGTTGAGCTTCGAAAAGCCGCCCAGGGGGCTGGAACGCTCGGCGTCCGGCTGAGAAGGGCTTTGATGTCCCTGGGCTGGGCCAGCGCCCGGGCCGGCGACCTGGCCGCCGTCGGGGACCTGACGCGCCAGTTCGAGGCGCTCGCTCGATCGGGGCCCGGTCCTCAACCGGCCAGGGAGTTCGATTTCTTCTTCGGAGTCCTGGAGCTCGAATCGGGCAGGGCCCGGGAAGCGGTGGCCGCCTTGGAAAAGGCTATCGGCCAGCTTCCTGCCGGCAGGGCCGCGCTGAAGCCGCAGATGTATTATCACCTCGGTCGAGCGCTCGAAAAGGCGGGTGATCCCGCAGGCGCCGTTACGGCCTATGACGAGATCGTGAGCTCGAAGGGTGACCGGCTTGGGCTCGGCGAGATCTTCCCTCTGGCCGTCTTCGGGCGGGCCCGGGCGGAAGACGCGCTCAGCCGCAACGCCCCGGCGTTGGAGGGCTATCGATCGTTCCTCGCGCTCTGGGCCGAGGCCGACCCCGGGCGTCCCGAGGTCGAGGAAGCCAGGGCGCGTATCGACGCCCTCTCCGGACCGTCCGCGCCCGGCCGTTGATCCCACCTTAAGGCCGTCCCCGGAAAAAATAGGCCCGCCGGACCGGCCCCATGCCTGGGGCGACCCGACGGGTCCAGGTCATCTCTTCATAGAGGGCCAGCGGCCGGAAGAATAAAAAAGGAGGGGGGCCCGCCCCTCCGGGACAGGGGCGGGCCCGACGGGCTCCGCGTCGTTCCCCTCACATCATCTTTAGAACGTGAAGCGCACGCCGAGGCGCCCGGAGATCGGAGCCATGAAGCTGTAGGGCATGCCGAACTGGGGATCGAGGGCCTCGTCCACGGCGGGGGCCCAATCACCGGAGATGAGCGCGGCGTCGCCGGGCGAGAGGTTGTAGCGGTACTTCATCGAGTAGATCCGCTGGGCCGTCCTGGCGTTGAAGAGATTCTCGACGTTGAGGCTGAAGCGCAGGGACTTGCGCCCGCCGAGCTTGACCCCGTATTCGAGATAGGCGTTGGCCAGGAAAACGAACGGCGTCCGGCCCAGATTGCCTCTGTTGAACGGGAAGTAGCCTTCCGAATCGACGTTCCATTCCTCGGTGACCGGGGTGCCGCTGTAGGCGTTGGCCACCAGGCCGACCGTTAGGCCAAAGGGCGTGGCGTAGCTGCCGTAGGCCTTGAGGGAATGCGTCCGATCGGTCGGCAGGGGGCCGTCGATGGGATTGAGGTCCTTGTCGTAGGAGAGGTGCCACATATCGAAGAAGCGCTCCCCGTTCGGCGAATTGCGGCCGTCCTCGTCGGAGCTGGCCAGGCCGCTGTAGTTTCCGGAAAGCCGGCTGAGCGTATAGGAAAGGCCGCCCTGCCAGCTGTTGCTGAAGCGCTTCTCGAGAGACAGATTCATCGCGTAGTAATCCCGCTTGGCTTTGGGGCAATCGGGGGTCCCGGGCAGGAGCAGACCGCTCTCGCGGCACTCATCGAAGATGGCGTTCATGTACGCGCTGCCGGGATTGGTGTAGTAGTACATCTCGATGGGCACGCCGATATCCTCGATGGCCCAGAGGACCTTCTTGTTGACGAGGCGCAAGGACAGGGAGGTGTCTTCGGCGAGCTTCTTCTCGAGGCCGAAGGAGATCTCGCGTTGGGTGAAGGGTTTCATGTCGGGGTCGATGACGTCAAAGAGGGGCGGCCGGAAATCGATGACCGTGAGGAGCGTGCCGGGGAAATTGCCGTTGACCCCGATCTGGGTGTAGTCCCAGTCGTCGAGCGTGTAGTAGGCGCTCTTCCACTTCAGGCCTCCCAGCCCGTTGGCGCCCATATTGAGCTTCATGACGTCCTGGAAGATTCCGTAACTGCCGTAGATCTTGAGACTGGAGTCGCCGTAGACGTCATAGGCGAAGCCGAGCCGCGGCGCCAGCTTGTCGGCGAAGGAGAAATTGACCGGCTTTTTGATGCCGGCGAAGGCCGGGTCGGTCGTGTAGCTCGGCAGGTATTCCGCCTCGGCGCGGAGGCCGACGTTGAGAGTCAGCCGGCGGCCGATCGTCCAGCTGTCCTGGAGATACAGGGACCAGCTGTTCATGTTGACCTTATAGGCCTCGCCGTAAGGCCCGGCGTCGGCGAAGCCGCGGACGGCATAATAGCCATAGTCACCCCGGCCGTAGTTCGTGCCGTAGGCGAGGAGGTCCTGGTCCCAACCCAAGAAGACGATGGGCAGCTGCGCCGCATCGTTAACGTCTTGGCTGCGGCGCATGAACTGGACGCCCGCCTTGAAGGCGTGCTCGCCGCCGAGGTTGAGGTAGTAGGTAAAGTCCGAGTTCAGGCTCAGCCGGCTGTCCATCCGCTGCGCCAGCCCCATGACGTCGGCCCTCAGGAAGTTCTGCCACCCGGAGGGGTGCCGAAGCTCGGCCGGGATCTCGGGGAACATGTCGTTCGAGACGAAGGCATAGCCGCCGGGCTGCTCCAGGCGGAACCCATAGTAGGGGCTCGAGGGCAGCGGAGCGAGCCTGTTGTTCTGGTTGCTGTAGAAGTAGCCGCCCCGGACGCTGAGCAGGGCGTTGTTGCTGAGGGTCAGGTCCGCGTAGGCCGTCCCCGAATAGGTGGGATACGAGTAGCCCGCGTTGTTGTAGTCGCCCGTGGCATTGGAGAATGCGGCATAGGTCTGATCGGTCGGATAGGTCAGGGGATCGCCGCCGCCTTTGTACTTGAAGTAGTTCATGACGAAGCTTGCCCCGGCCCTGAGGTTCTTCAACGGTTGCGCCGACAGCTTGAAGGTGCCGTTCCAGCTCTTTTCGGACCTTTCGTAGGTGTTGATGCCCGGGGCGCCCTGGATGGCCATGTCCATGGCCCGGTTCCGTTCGAAGAAGCTCGGCGTAAAAGCTCCGAAGAACCAGAGCTTGTCCTTGACGATGTAGCCGCCGAGAAGGAACCCGGCCTCGTAGGCGTGTTCCTTGTCCTTGCCGACGTATTCCTCGTAGGGATAGTAGCGGGCCTGGGTCTCGTCGTTCAGGTCGAGGGACAACCGATCGCGCCGGCGGCCTTCCAGCGCCGTCCCCGAGTAGTAGCCGACGACCTCGCCGTGGAAGTCGTTGCCGCCCGCGCGGGTGATGACGTTGATGACGCCGCCAACCGACCCGCCATACTCGGCGTTGTAGCCGGAGGCCTTGAACTGGACCTCCTCGGCGAAATCGAAGACCACATTCTGCTTGCGGGTCCCGCCCATCAGATCCGAGGTGTCCGTGCCGTCGACGTAGAACATGTTCTCGGCGCCCGAAGCGCCGTCGACCGAGATGCCGTCAAGAAGGTCGTTCTCGCTCTGGACGCCGGGCAGGATGGTCACCAGCGAGTCGAAGCTCCGGCCCTTGGGGAGGGCGTTGAAGGTCTGGGCAGTGAGGACCTGGCCCCTGGCCGTGTTCTTGACGTCGATGAGAGGCGCTTGGCCGATGACGATGACCTCTTCCTCAACGGCGCTGGGCTTCATCGCGATGTCCACGACGAGGGCCTGCTCGACGCCGAGGACGATGTCGTTCCGGACGACCGCAGAAAAGCCCTGGAGCGAATAAGTGATGGTGTAGGTCCCCGGGGGAAGGGCCAGGAGGCGATACGCGCCATTGGTATCGGATACGGTCGCGGCCGTCCCCACGAGACGCGAGCCTTTGGCCTCCACCGATACGCCCGGTAAGGGGCCTCCCTGGTCATCCTTGATAGAGCCTATGATCCTGCCGGCCGTGGGAGCCTGAGCGGAGAGGACCCCGGCCAGGAGAAGCACGGCAACCATTGCCAAAACGAGCGATCTGAGAGATTTCATGGTTTCTCCTATTCCCGGACCGAACCCCCCCGGGGGGGCGGCCGGACCGTTCTCTCGTTCCGCGCGCCGGGTTTTCCGCCCGTCGCACTGGGTTGTTCTTGCCTGGAGCGATACGCACGTCGAGATCGCTCCCCCTGCGATGCCCTTTCTTAAGAGGATGTCGCGGTTATGGTCACCTCCCGGTCTCGAAATGTTGATCGTTTTCATGGTCGTTCCAGTCGTTCGCCTCACGCTCTCAACATAGGTCCGCGGCCGGCGGTGTAAATGGGTAAACCGGCCCATTCCCCCATATGAACCGGTCTACTCATACCGCCCCCCCCTAAATCGGGGACACAATACCAATTCCCCGATTATTCGCTCCCCGCCCTGGAAAGATCGGGGGACGGCCCGATGAAATGGGGAATTGGTATTGTGTCCCCGATTTGTTTGACCCCCGGCGGCCGGATGGTCAATAATGGGGGACCGGCAGTACCGGCAAACCGAAGGAGGCTTCCATGAGATACGGCATCGGCTCGGCGTTCGTGATCTTCGCCCTCGCGGCGGCCTGCGCGAAGCCCGCCAAGGCGCCCGAGGGGATCCTGTTCAAGGACGACCTGGCCTTCCTCAAGGCCAACACGAAGGTCGTCGTGCTCAGCGGGGCCGACGGCCTGGCCCAGGTCGCCGTCAACCCGGACATCCAGGGCCGGGTCATGACCAGCACGGCCGGCGGGCCGGACGGATTGAGCTTCGGCTGGATCGGCCGGGAGGCCATCGCCTCCGGCGTCAACAACCCGCATATGAACTCCTTCGGCGGGGAGGACCGCTTCTGGCTCGGTCCCGAGGGCGGCCAGTTCTCCGTCTTCTTCAAGAAGGGCGACCCCTTCGACCTCGACCATTGGTGGACGCCGGCGGCGGTCAACGAGGGGTCGTTCGAGATCGCGGCCCAGGACGCGAGCCGCGTTCATTTCCGCAAGACGATCCGCCTCGTGAACTATTCGGGCACGGAGTTCGATCTCGAGGTCAACCGGGAGATCCGGCTTCTCGGCGCCGCCGAAGTCGCGTCGCTCGGCGTCCCCGTCCCCGCGGGCGTCAAGATGGTCGCCTTCGCTTCGGAAAACGCCGTCACCAACACCGGCGCCAACGCCTGGACGAAGGACACGGGCCTGCTCTCGATCTGGATCCTGGGCATGTTCAATCCGTCGCCCGCGACGACCATCGTCATTCCGTTCAGGAGCGGGCCGGAATCGGAGCTCGGCCCGGCCGTGAACGACACCTACTTCGGCAAGGTCCCGGCGGATCGGCTCGTCGTCAAGGACGGCGTGCTGTTCTTCAGCGGCGACGGGAAGTACCGAAGCAAGATCGGGATATCGCCGGCCCGGGTCCGGCCCTTCGCCGGCAGCTACGACGCCGCCAACAAGGCCCTGACCATCGTCCACCTGACAGTCCCCGAAGGCGCGGCCGACTACGTCAACTCGATGTGGGAGATCCAGGAGAAACCCTTCGCCGGCGACGTCGTCAACAGCTACAACGACGGTCCGGCCTCGCCGGGCGCGAAGCCCCTCGGCCCGTTCTACGAGCTCGAGACCTCCTCGCCGGCCGCCGCCCTGGCCCCGGGCGGGACGCTGACCCACGTCCACACGACGATGCACTTCACCGGGTCCCGAGAAGGCCCTCGACGAGATCGCACGCAAGGTCCTCGGCGTGAGCCTCGAGGAGATCGGGAAGGCGTTCGGAAAGGGCAGATAGGGCCGGCGTCCCGGCGCCGCGCGGCGGTCGTCCTCTCGCCGCGATCTTATAACCAACGCGCCGGCCTCGCCCTCCTCTGCCGGATCACGGCGCGGGTCAATGGATATCCCTTCGAGGTCCCGATCCCGCCCGACCTGCCCGTCGCGGGCGTCATCCTGGCGGATCAGGCCGTGAGCCTCGATTGGCGCGCTCATCGGGCTGAGCTTGTCTGCCCATTGTCTCCCGCCGTCGTCGAAGAAGCCCTCGGGAAACTGCGCGCGCTCTTGGGATAGCCGTCAACGGGGGGCCCGCCCCTTTGAACGTCTTGACGCAGGCCTTGACCGCGGCCCGCTTTCGCCTTAATATCGTTCCGCCGAAGGGGATTGCACCCGCCGGATCATCGGGCCCAGGGGGCAGATGGACAAGGGAACCGTTCTCGAATCCTGGAAAGAGATCGCCGCCCATCTCAAGCGCAACGTCCGCACCTGCCAGATGTGGGAGCGCGACCTGGGTCTCCCGATCCACCGGCTCGATGGCTCCCCGAAGGCCCGCGTTTTCGCCTACCCGGACGAGCTCGACCGCTGGTTCGAGGAGAAGCTGCATGAACGGGAGCGGGAAGCAAAGGGGCTGAACGGCGCGGCCGAAGGCAGGGGCGGCAAGTTCCGTTATAGGCCTTGGGCCGCCGGCGCGATGCTCCTGATCGCCGGGCTTGGCATCGGAGTCTGGAGGATCTTCGTCCATCCGGACAATCCCTTTCCCTCCGTGAACGGCCCTTCCATCGCCGTCATCAGCTTCGAAAACCAGACCGGCGATAAGGCGCTCGATGATTACCGGAAGATTATCCCCAGCCGTCTGATCACGAGCCTGGAACAGACCCAGAGCTTTTATGTAACGAGCACCGAGCGGCTGAGAGACATCCTGAAGCAGACCGGGAAGGGCGGCGCCGAGTTCATCGACTCCGAGCTCGGCTTCGAAATCTGCCGCAAGGACGGAGTCAAATCCCTTGTAATAGGGGCTTTCTACAGGGCCGGCGACATATACTTCACGGATATCAAGGTCCTGGACGTGAAGACGAGGCGCCTGCTCCGGACAGCCAAGGCCCAGGGCGCCGGGCCGGAGAGCCTCTTCCTCGGTCAAGTCGATGAGTTGAGCCGGCAGATCGCTCAGGGCCTGGGCGTCACTAAGGAAAAGCTGGACGCGTCCCTCCGGGCGGCCGGCGAGTTCGGCACTAAATCCGCGGAGGCCTATAAGCACTACCTCCAGGGGTCGGAGGACCTCAATAATTGGCGGATCGAAAAGGCCCGCAATTCCCTGGGGCAGGCCGTCGACCTCGACCCGGAGTTCGCGGACGCCTATTTCGGCTTGGCTCTGGCCTATTCCCGGGAGGGCAACCAGCAGGACTTCAGGAGATCGCTCGAGCGGGCCCATGCCCTTAAAAAGAGCGCAACAGAAAAGACCCGGTATCTCATCGGAGCTTTTTACGCCAACAGCATCGACGAGGACTTCGACCGTGAGATGGCGCTTTACAGGGAATATGCGGCCAAGTACCCCAAAGAGAAACAGGCCCACGCCCAGCTGGGGATCGTCCTTATGGACGCCGATCCGGAAGAGGCCATCAAGGAATTTCTTATCGCGCTCAGCCTCGATCCAGACTATGGCCCGCCCTTGAATCAGCTCGGCTATATTTACTTGAAGCGGAAGGAGTTCGCCAAAGCCCTGGTCTATTTGGAGCGGTTGACCGTCGCCCGTCCGGACAGCGCCAACGCCCTGGACTCCCTGGGCTACGCCTATTTCCGGGCCGGGAAGGTCGCCGAGGCCAAGGCCGCCTTCCTCAGGATCCTCGAGAAGCTTCCGACGATGCTTCCGTTCGACTCCCTGCCTTACATCCACGCGCTCGAAGAGAATTACGAGGAAGTTCTGAAGCTATGGGACAGGATCCTCCCGTTGTGCAAGGGCCGGGAAAAGCACGGTGTTTATTCGGAGCGGGCGTTCTATCGAGGCTGGATCGGCGACATGGACGGATCCCTGAGCGATCTCGAAAGGGACGAGGAGATCGTCGGGGCCCTGGGCATCAAGACGGCCGTCGGCCAGGTCATGCGGCTGAGGGCAGCGGTTTATCTCGATCAACACAAGCTCGAGCTCAGCCGGAAGGCCATCGAAGATTATCGCGCCTTTTATTCCGAAGACTTCCCTGGGAAAACGGCATTCCACGAGGCCCTCTATCAGGAAATGGTTGGCCGCATCGAATGCGAAGAAGGGAACGTGGATTCAGCGGAGTCCCGCTTGCACAATATGGAAGCGCTGATCCCCAAAGCCTCGAGGGACCAACAGGAGCCCTTGAGAAATAGAGCGGGGTTGTTGGGGGCCGAAGTGAGGCTGGCCCAGGGGCGCGTCGACGAGGTCATCCCTTCCTCAGCGACTACCCCGCTCCGCCCTTTGACCTGGGATACGAGCTTCAATCCGCCGGCCTATAACTCTCCGTTTCTCCGGGACGTCCTGGCCAGGGCCTACGCCAAGAAAGGGGACCTGAATAAGGCCATCGCCGAGTATGAGCGGCTGATCAGCTTCGATCCGAGGAGGGACGCCCAGTTCCTCATTCATCCGAAATACCACTATCGGCTGGGCCTGCTCTACGGGCAAAAAGGGTTAAAGGCCAAAGCGGCCGAGCGCTACCGCAGATTCCTCACATTGTGGAAGGCCGCCGACCCGGGCCTTCCCGAAGTCGCGGATGCCAAGAAGCGGCTGGCTGCTCTCGAGGGCAGGGCCATGAGTGGAAATCGATGAAATCCGACAACCGTAATTCCGCCGGGACAGATATGGCTCCCCCGACAGGAAAAGGTCCGATCCTCGAATCCTGGAAAGAGATCGCCGCCCAACTCAACCGCAACGTGCGGACCTGCCAGATGTGGGAGCGCGACCACGGTCTTCCGATCCACCGGCTCGACGGCTCTCCCAAGGCCCGTGTCTTCGCTTACCAGGACGAGCTCGACCGCTGGCTCGAAGAGAAGCTGCGCGAGCGGGATGGGCGGGCGACGGATCCGAAGAGAAGAAGTGGAGGGTCCGTCCTCCCGATCTTGCCCCGTTGGGACAAAGCGCTGATCGCCGGTTTGTCGGCTGTCACCATCGCCGCCGTCGCGACATCCGTCTGGCTTATCGATCGCCAGGCCAAGGTTCGCTGGGCCAACGACGTCGCCATCCCCGAGATCGAGCGGCTCCTGCGCACGCCGGACAGGAAGGGGACGTTCGACCTGTTCATGAAGGTCGAAAAGCTGGTCCCCCGGGGGTCCAGGCTGGCCTCCCTCAGGCCCCTTATCGTCAGCTCGATTTCGTTTACGACCGAGCCGCGGGCATCGGAGATCTGGCTGAAGGACTATGCCGACGGCGAGGATGCTTGGGAGTGCCTCGGACGGGCCCCTTTGGTCAGGGCGACAGTCTGCCAGGGATACAAGAGGTGGAAAGCCGAGAAGAACGGCCGCATTGCCGCGGAGGGAGCTTTTCACGCCCGGGCCGGTTACGACATCGAGATCGATGTCGCGTTGGACGAGCAGGATACGCCCCCCCCCGGAATGGTATTCATCCGAGGCGGGCGTCACATGTCACAGACCCCGGACCTGACCCACCTTCCCGCGGTCGACTTGGAGGATTACTTCCTCGACCGCTATGAGGTCACGAATAGGCAGTTCAAGGAGTTCGTGGATGCCGGCGGCTACGTCAAGCCGCAGTACTGGACACATGAATTCGTCAAGGAAGGCCGGATCGTCCCGTGGGCTGAAGGGATCAAGGACTTCGTCGACGGGACCAAAAGGCGAGGACCCGCGACATGGCAGCTCGGCGACTACCCCGATGGACAGGCTGATCATCCGGTCTCCGGGGTGAGCTGGTACGAAGCCGCGGCCTACGCGGAATTCGCCGGAAAAACGCTGCCGTCGTTCCATCATTGGGAATGGGCGTCCGGGAACTACCACGAGGACAGCGGATACATCGTCAAGGCCAGCAACTTTGGGGGGCAGGGGCCGGCTCCCGTCGGAAGCTTCAAGGGCTTGGGCCCGTTCGGGACCTACGACATGGCCGGCAACGTCAAGGAGTGGTGCGCGAACGACATCGGGGGGAACAGGCTCCTACGCGGAGGCGCCTGGAACGAATACCAGTACTTGTTCGCCCATATCGACAAGTTCCCGCCCTTCATGCGGGCCGAAAATTTCGGCTTCCGCTGCATGAAGGAAGTCCCCGGTCGGGCCTGGCCACGGGAAGCGTTCGCACCTCTCGTGCTGATCCCGCCTCCCGACTTCGCCTCCCGCAGGCCTTGTTCAGACGAGGTTTTCGAGGTCTATGGCCGCCTTTACGAATACTCGCCGTCCGACCTTGCCGCCAGAATCGAGTCCGCCGAAGACTGGTCGGAGCGCACGAGGGTCGAAAAGGTCTCTATCGACGACGCCTATGGGGAAGAGCGAGTCACGGTCTATCTCTTCCTGCCCCGGCGCGGCAGCCCGCCTTACCAGACCATCGTCTATTTTCCCGGCGATAGCGCGTGGGATATCGATTCTGTCTTCGATTATGGGACCGTGAAGAGCCGGGAGATTGAGCTGTATACCGGGGGCGGGCGGGCTTTCGTTTTTCCAGTTTTCAAGGGGACGTTCGAGCGCCGGACGACCTCAACGCGGGGCCGCGGCCGTAGGACCCATCTCCCCGAGACACCCGAGGGGACGCGGGAGGAGATGATCCGGTGGTACCGCGATATCGCCCGATGCCTCGATTACCTCGAGACGCGGCCCGAATTCGCGATGGACACGCTCGCCTACCAAGGATTGAGCGGAGGAGGCTATCGGGGCATCGTGTTCGCGGCCTTGGATAAGCGTTTCAAAGCAGCTATCCTCATGAGCGGAGGCCTTTTCCCGTCTTTATATACTCCGGCTCGGTACGCGGCCGAGAGCGACTTGATCAACTTCGCGCCACGCGTACGAATCCCGGTCCTGATGCAGAACGGCAGGTACGATTACATGCTCCCTTGGGAAGCGACGATTGTGCCGCTATTCGACCTCCTCGGGACGCCGCCGAAGGACAAGCGGCTCATCCCTTACGAGAGCGGCCATTCCGTTTGGTTCCTCAACGAGTATCGCCGGGATATCTTCGATTTCCTGGACGACTATTTCGGCACCGTAAAAAGGGACGGCCGCGATCGGGGGGATGGATAGGGACGATGGACGACAGCAAGATCCTCGAATCCTGGAAAGAGATCGCCGCCCATCTCAAGCGCAACGTCCGCACCTGCCAGATGTGGGAGCGGGACCACGATCTCCCTGTCCACCGCCTCGACGGGTCACCCAAGGCCCGCGTTTTCGCCTACCCGGACGAGATTGACCGCTGGCTCGACAAGAAGCTCCGCGAGCGGGAGCCCCGGGCGAAAGCTTCGGGCGACGCGAAGGGGCGGCCCGAGCTGCCGACGCTCCCCCGCTGGAGCAAGGGTCTGATAGCCGGGCTCTCGATGCTGGCCGTGGCCGCGGTGGTCGTCTCGCTTCTTCTCCTCGACCGCCAAGCCAGGGTCCGGTGGGCCAACGACGTCGCCCTCCCCGAGATCGAGCGTCTTCTCCTTACCTCCGATAACAAGGGGGGCTTCGACCTGGCCATGCGAGCCGAAAGATATATCGCCAAGAGCCCCAGGCTCGTCGAGCTCATGCCTCAGGTCTCCTGGTCGCTTTCGATCGAGACGGTGCCCGCGGGCGCCGCTGTTTCGGTCAAGGAATATGCGGCGGGGGACGAGACTTGGGCGCGCATAGGCCTGTCCCCGCTAACGGGATACCGCTTGCCTCAGGGCTACTGGCACATCAGGATCGAAAAGCCGGGTTTCGAAACGTTCGAGGAGGCTTTTTACGCCTATGCGAGCCGTGCGCCGCTGTTCTCGGTCACGCTCGACCCGAGGGGGCAGGTTCCTCCCGGCATGATCCACATCCAGGGCGGCGAATTCTTCCCGCTTTTCCTCCACCAGAGCCATATGAAGAAAGCGAAACTCGCGGACTACTTCATGGACAGGTATGAGGTGACGAACCGGAAATTCAAGGAATTCGTCGACGGGGGGGGCTACGTCAGGCGGGAGTTCTGGAAGCAGATGATCGTCAAGGAGGGCCGGCCTGTCGAATGGGCGGTAGCGGTCGCCGGGTTCGTGGACAAGACGGGCCGGCCGGGCCCGGCGACGTGGGAGCTCGGCGACTACCCGGCCGGCCATGGTGATTACCCCGTCTCGGGGGTCAGCTGGTATGAAGCCGCGGCTTATGCGGAGTATGCGGGCAAGAGCCTGCCCACCGTGCTTCAATGGGGACGGACGGCCGGCGATTATTACACAGATGCGGGCTTCGTCCTTCCGGCCAGCAACTTTGAGAACAGGGGCCCGGCTCCGGTCGGAGGATTCAAGAGCCTGGGGCCCTATGGGACCTATGATATGGCCGGGAACGTCAAGGAATGGTGTTGGAACGAAACCAGGGCCCTGAGGTACTGCCTCGGCGGGGGCTGGCAGGACGACGCCTATATGTTCAATCACCTCGACGCCTACGATCCGGCCCGGCGTGACGAGGATTTCGGATTCCGATGCGTGATGGCGCTTCCCGGACAGGAGGACCCGGCCGAGATCTACGAGCCCCTCGAGGACTATGACGATCCCGACTTCTCCCTGTTCCGGCCTTGCTCCGACGAGGTTTTCGAAGTCTATAAGAGGCTCTATGCCTATGCCGGTACGGGGCTTCATCCCCATCTCGAATCCCGCGAGATCTGGTCCGAAAAGACCATTCTTGAGAAGATCTTCATCGACGATGCGTCCGGCGAGGAGCGGACCATCGTCTACTTGTTTCTTCCGCGCCGCGGCCGATCCCCGTTCCAGACCGTCGTCCATTTCCCCGGCGCGTCCGCGATCAACCTGGACACGGTCTTCAAGTACGGCGCCGTTCAGAACCATGAGGTCGATCTCTTCACGAACAGCGGCCGGGCGTTCGCCGTTCCGATCATGAAAGGGACGTTCGAGAGGAAGAGCAAGGCCCCGCCGGAGGAGACCCGAGAAAGCCGGCGCGATCTCTTCATCGGGCGCGTCCGGGAATTCAGCCGGTGCGTGGACTATCTCGAAACGAGAGAGGACATCGACCATGAGAAGCTTGCATACCAGGGCCTGAGCTGGGGCGCCAACGTCGGGCCCCTGATCCTTGCCCTTGACAAGAGATTCAGGGTCGCCGTCTTTCTCAGCGGCGGAATGGATCTCGACGACTACAGGCCCGAGCGCTATTCGCCGGAGACCGATGCTCTGAACTTCGCCCCCCGGGCGACGGCGCCGACGCTCATTCTCAACGGCCGGTACGATTTTCTCAGCCCGGTCAAGGAGGAATCGTCGGTCCTGCTGAGACTTCTGGGCACGCGGGACGAGGATAAATCACTGCACGTCTACGATACGGGGCACCACGTCTGGCAGCTCAACGAGACACGCAGGGACGCGTTTGATTGGCTGGACAAGTACCTCGGCCCGGTCGATCGGGGCGGGACCGGGACCTTCCGCTCCGATCCACCTCGCCCTCGATAGCTGCTTCAAGGGCCGCGTCAGCCCGCTCCCCCTTTCAGCGCCAACCAGGCGGCATGGGTCATAATACGCCGAATCGCGCAAAGAAACGAAATTGTGCGAACATCCGTTGACATCCCCTTCTGGCAATCCGACCTTGTGGACGCGGTCCAAATGTCCGGTCGAGATCCGAACATTCGGGCGCAAGGGAGGTTGAGAGAGATCATGAGCAATCCCCAGAATGTCCAATCGACAGGCCTGAGTTCGACAAGCAGGTTTCTCAGGGAGGCGGCATTGGATCGGCATTTCGACCACGCGGCCCACAATTTCTTCCTGAAGTACAACGGGGAGCCCCCTGGGCTCAGCCTCCATGAGTTCATGAACCGCTTCGAACGGGCGGTCGTCTTTGAGACGCTGGTCAGGACGCACGGCAACCAGAAAGAAACGGCCAACTTCCTGAAAGTGAAGAAACAAACCCTGAGCTGGAAGGTCAAGAAGCAGAATATCCTGATCACCAAGCAGATCACCAAGCAACCCATTTAGGACTTCTCCGCCACGGAGGGGGTGACCGTGAAGAAAGGGCCGAAGAGGGAGCCCGGGAGGAGCGTTGTTCTTCTCGCGGCATGTCTCTTTTTCGCCGCAGGCCTGGGGGGGGCCGTCGGCCGCGAGGGGGACGGCCCGGCCGGCGGTCAGCAACCCGGGAGACGGATCGCACTCGATCCCTCTCCCGGGGGCCGGGCCGTGGAGCCGCTTCTGGCCCGGCTGTGGGCCTCCGGGTTCTTCCGCCGTAATGAGGCCGTCCGCCAGGAGCTTCTCGATAACGATTATTCTTTTTTTGACAAGGGTGGCCCCATCGTCCCCAAAGGCAATAGAGGCTTGGGCTGCTATGCCCACGAGTTGGGGGGCAAGGACACTATCTACCTCAGCAAAGACCTGTTCGCCTATTTCACTATCGGCCTGGAAGAGGTCGTTATTTACAGGGATATCAGTCAGAGGGCTCTCCCGGTCCTCGTCCATGAGATCTGCCACGACCTATGGACGAACGTCCTCGACGATACAGAGCGGGCCGCGTTCACGAGGGAGGGACTGGGCTTCATCGAAGAGTACCGCATGGCCCAGACGGCCGAAGACAAGAGGCTCTTTCTCTTGCGGGCCGGGGAAGACGTTGCCGATCCCCGGTCCCTGCGGACCTATTCCGGCCTGGACGGGGTCCTCGAAACCCATCCGCCGCGGGCCCTCTGCAGCCATGAGCTCTTCGCCTGGCTCGCCGAGAGGCTCTTCACGATGAAGGCCAGGATCCCTGCGCCTTTACGGAAGTATTATTCTTGCATCCTCGCCGATGCTCAGTCCGGTCTCGATGGATCCCCAAGATAGATGCGAAAAGAGAACCGTTGAATACGAGGCCGACCCCTCTCGTCCGGGCCTTTGCTATGGCGGTCCTGACAGTCTTTGTTGCCTCAGGGGCTATCGCGGCCCCCAAGGATGATCAGGCCAGGCGATTATGCCGGGCGGCACGGGAAGGCCGGCTCGATCTCGTCCGCAAGTTACTGGCCGATGCGCCCGAATGCGCCCGAATGGCCGACCAATTCGGCTATACGGCACTGCACTGGGCTTCACTCTGCGGACAGCGGGCCGTTTTGGAAGCATTGTTGGACGCCGGGTCTGCGATCTCCAAGCCCAGCGGGGAGGAGGGCCATACGGCGCTCCATTTGGCCGCGTTGAGAGGAAGGAAGGACATCGTCGAGCTTCTCCTTGCCAGGGGCGCCAATGTCAATGAGGAGAACAGACTGGGGCGGACTCCGATGCACACCGCCGCGGAGGGGGGACAGGCGATGACCCTTGACGTGCTCATCCAGCACGGCTGCGTGATCGGCTCCCGCGATGCTGAGGGATTGACGCCTCTGCACTTGGCTTGCCAGGAGGGCCATGAGACCGTGGCCCGACTTCTGACCGACCACGGAGCCGAGATCGATCAGCCGGACGCGTCGGGAGAGACCCCGCTTCATTTGGCCGCGTTGTCTGGGCATTGCGGACTCGTCGAGTTCCTCCTCGACAGCGGTGCCAGGCCGGACGCCGCGGACAGCGACGGGGCGACCCCGCTCATCCGGGCCGTGCGCTGCGGACAGACCAGGGCGGCGCGGCTCCTCATGGCCCGAGGCTCCGACTCGGCGGCCAAGGACCAAACCGGGCGGTCGGCGTTGGATTATGCCCGTCTGTTCGGCTTTGAGGACTTGGCCGCCCTGCTCGCCGCAAAAAGGGCAGGATAGGACAAGATGGGACGAACCCTTGACAGTCCCCTCTCCGGGACTCATTGTGGGAATAGGGTGAGGACGACCTGAGCCTTTTGGCCGAGGGAGCCCGGAATCGGAACCGGCTGATAGGGGCTTGGTTCGCTTTCCAGGGGGGTAGGGAGGAGGAAGAGACGCGTTCAGCCTTGAGGTCCTGACGGCGGACCGCGAGCGTCTCTTCCTCCGCTGGTTTTCTTGGCCGGGAACGGGTCCCGGCCTCTTTTTTTGCAGATCGGGGACACAATACCTATTCCCCGATTCCCCACCGGCCCGCGGCGATCGAAGACCGATACATCCCGTCGGGAGGCCATCGCTCCGGCTAATTCGGAAAATGGTATTGTGTCCCCGATTTAGGGGCCGGTAAAGACGGCCTCGGCTTCGGGGGTGTACTTGCCGTCGGGGCCGAACAGAATGAGCGGGGACATCAGCTCCAGCTGAATGCCCTCTTCGTCCTTCTTTTTCTGATCCTCCGCTTTAACGGCTTCACCCCTGCGTGCCGTCCGCTTGCCGAAGGCGTGCCTTAATTCGATCAGGAACAGGTTCGGCGGCTCGCCGGCGCGCGGGTGGACGAACCTGAGCCGCTTGACCGTCAGACCACCCGCCTCCGCCGCCACCAGGAAGTCGGCCCGCCGCTTCTCGGGATAGACAAAACAGGCCCGGCCATCCGGCCCGAGCCACTCCCCTGTCTTTCTCAGGATCTCGCCGATCGCGCCGTGGAGCTCGTGCTTGGCTGCCGATTTCTCGGCCGACGCGCTCAGGAACCCCGTGGCCTGCCGGATGTACGGTGGGTTGGAGAAGATGAGATCGAAGGGCCGGCCGGGCTCGTACTCGCGCAGGTCGGCCTCGACGATCTCGATCCGGCCGCCCGATCCGTTGAGCTCGATGTTGCGCCGGGCGAGGTCCGCCAGCCCCGGTTGGATCTCGAGGGCCGTGATGCGCCGGAACGGCTTGACGCTCAGGAGAAGCGAGATAATGCCGCTGCCCGTCCCGAGCTCGAGCGCCTCGTCCCCGGCCAGCGTCCGGATGAAATCGGCCAGGAGCGGCGCATCGACGGAGAACCGGTATCCCTTTTTCGATTGGAGGACGCGGATCCGCCCGCGATAGAACGTGTCGAGGGTCTCGCCGTCACGCCGCGGCGTCGCCGGAGTCGTCATCCTCGCCGACCTCGGTCATGACCACGACCTTCTCGGGCTGGATCTGGGCGTAGCCGCCCCGGATCGCGAACGATTCCTCGCCGCCGCCCTCCCGGTAGATAAGCTTGCCCTTGCCGATCCCGACGAAGAGAGGCCGGTGCCCGGGGAGCACGCCGATCTGGCCTTCGAGCGTCGGCAGGAAGACCGCTTCGACCTCGGTCTCGGCGAGCAGGCGCCTCGGCGTGACCACCTTCAAGTGGAGGGTCGCCGGAAGCCCGTCGCTCATTCCGCCCTCAGCTCTTCGGTCCGCTTGGCGACGTCCTCGATGTTGCCCGCCATGTAAAAGGCCTGCTCGGGCTTGTCGTCGTGGAGGCCCTCGGTGATCTCCTTGAAGCCGCGCACGGTCTCCTCGATCGTGACGTACTTGCCGGCGCGGCCCGTGAACTCCTCGGCGACGTGGAAGGGTTGGGACAGAAAGCGCTGGATCTTCCGGGCCCGGGCCACGATGACCTTGTCCTCGTCGGACAGCTCCTCGATGCCCAGGATGGCGATGATGTCCTGGAGGTCGCGATAGCGCTGCAGGATCTCCTTGACCCTGCGGGCCACGGCATAGTGCTCCTCGCCGACGATGAGGGGGTCGAGGATGCGCGAGAACGAGGCCAGCGGGTCGACGGCCGGGTAGATGCCGATGTCGGTCAGGGCCCGCGACAGGTTCGTCGTCGCGTCGAGATGGGAGAAGGTCGTGGCCGGGGCGGGGTCGGTGAAGTCGTCGGCCGGGACGTAGATCGCCTGGACCGAGGTGATCGAGCCCTTCTTCGTCGAGGTGATGCGCTCTTCGAGCTCGCCCAGCTCGGTCGCCAGGTTGGGCTGATAGCCGACGGCGGATGGCATCCGGCCGAGGAGGGCCGAGACCTCGGAACCGGCCTGGGTGAAGCGGAAGATGTTGTCGATGAAGAGCAGGATATCCTGGCCCATCTCGTCGCGGAAGTACTCGGCGACCGACAGGGCCGTCAGCCCGACCCGGAGGCGGGCGCCCGGCGGCTCGGTCATCTGGCCGTAGATGAGGGCCGTCTTGCTGATGACGCCCGAGCCCTTCATCTCGAGCCACAGGTCGTTGCCCTCGCGCGTCCTCTCGCCGACCCCGGCGAAGACCGAGTAGCCGCCGTGCTTGAGGGCGACATTGTGGATGAGCTCCTGGATGATGACCGTCTTGCCGACGCCGGCGCCGCCGAACAGGCCGATCTTGCCCCCCTTGAGGAAGGGCTGGATGAGGTCGATGACCTTGATGCCCGTCTCGAACATCTCGCGCCGCGTGCTCTGGTCCTCGAGCGAGGGCGGCAGGCGGTGGATGGGGTAGCGTTTGTCGGTCACGATGGGGCCCATTTTGTCGACCGGCTCTCCGATGACGTTCATGACCCGCCCGAGCGTGCCTTCGCCGACCGGCACCTCGATCGGCCCGCCGAGGCTCTCGGCCTTCATGCCCCGCGACAGGCCGTCGGTCGGGTGCATGGAGACACAGCGGACGCGGTCCTCGCCGATGTGCTGCTCGACCTCGACGATGATGGAGATGGGCTCGGCGACGTCGAAGCCCTCGCTCGTCACCCGGATGGCGGTATAGATCTCGGGCAAGGCCCCGCCCTCGAACTTGACGTCGACGACGGGCCCGATGATCTGGACGACGGTTCCGATCTTGGCGTCTTTCTGATCCATTGGGTTCACTCCCTAGTCTTTCTGTTTGAGCGCTTCGACGGCGGTCATGATCTCCAGGAGCTCCTTCGTGATGCCCGCCTGCCGGATCTTGTTGAGCTGGAGGACGAGGTCGTCGATGAGCTCCGCGGCGTTCTTGGTCGCGTTGTCCATGGCCATCATCCGGGCGGCCTGCTCGGCGGCCTGGGACTCGTGGAAAGCGTGGTGGATCTGGCTCTCCACGAAGAGGGGCAGGATGAACGCCGCCAGCCGGGCGTCCCCGGGTTCCCAATCGGGAAGCCAGGTCGCCGAGGCCTCCGGCCCGGGCTGGGGCTCGATCGGCAGGACCTTATGGGTCATGATCCGGGGCGCCAGGATGGATTTGAACTCATTGGTGACGATGTAGACGGCGTCGATCTTCTGGAACGCGAATCCCCGCATGAGCTCCTCGGCCACGCCGCGGAGGTCCTCGCGCGTCAGCCGGTCGGTCCGGTCGCCGAAGGCCCTGTCCACAGGGTAGGTTCCCTTGCGGAAGTGGGCGACCGCCTTCTTGCCCACGAGGATGAGCCGGACGTCCGCCGTCGCGGCTTTCCTGGCGATGAAGGCGTCCGCCGCCGCCAGGAGGTTGGAGTTGTAGGCCCCGGCCAGGCCCTTGTCGGAGGTGATGACGATGACCTCGACCTTCTTTTCATCGCGGTGGAGGAGCAGGGGGTGGGCCCCCGCCGAGGCCCAGTAGGCCAGCCGGCCCATCAGCTCGGGGAAGAGGTGCCAGAACGGCCTCGCCTCCTGGACCGTCCGCTGGGCCTTGCGGAACTTGGCCGTCGAGACGGTCTTCATCGCCTGCGTGATCTGCTGGCTGTTCCGGACGCTCTGGATGCGCCGGCGGAGGTCGATGAGGGTCGGCATGCTACTTCAGGCCCTCCTTGAAGACGACGGCGAAGGCCCGGAGGGCGGCGCTGATCTCGCCGTCGAGGGCCGTGTCGATGTGCTTCTTCTCGCGGATCTTGGTCAGGATATCGGCGTGATTCCTCTCGAAATGCTCGTAGAGCTTGTTCTCGTAGTTCCGGACCTCGTCGACCGGGAACTCGTCGAGGTAGCCTCGGTTGCCGGCGTAGATGATGAGGACCTGCTTCTCGACCGGCAGCGGGGAGTACTGGCCCTGCTTGAGGATCTCGGTCAGCCGCTCGCCGCGGTCGAGCTGGGCCTGGCTCGTCTTGTCGAGCTCGGTCCCGAACTGGGCGAAGGTGACGAGCTCGCGGTACTGGGCCAGGTCGAGCTTGAGCTTTCCGGCGACCTGCTTCATGGCCTTGATCTGGGCGTTGCCGCCGACGCGCGACACCGAGATGCCGACGTTGATGGCCGGCCGGACGCCGGCGTTGAAGAGCTCCGGCTGGAGGTAGATCTGGCCGTCGGTGATGGAGATGACGTTGGTCGGGATGTAGCCCGAGACGTCGCCCGCCTGGGTCTCGATGATGGGCAGGGCCGTGAGCGATCCGCCGCCGAGCTCGTCGTTGAGCTTGGCCGCCCGCTCGAGGAGCCGCGAGTGGAGGTAGAAGACGTCGCCGGGGTAGGCCTCGCGGCCGGGCGGCCGGCGCAGCAGGAGCGAGATCTCGCGGTAGGCCGCGGCGTGCTTGGACAGGTCGTCGTAGATGATCAGGGCGTGGCGCTTGTTGTCGCGGAAGTATTCGCCGATGGCGCAGCCGGAGAACGGCGCCAGGTACTGGAGCGGCGACGGGTCGCTGGCCGAGGAGGCGACGACGATGGTGTAGTCCATGGCCCCGTTGTCCTCGAGGGTCTTGACGATCTGGGCGACCGTGGAGTTCTTCTGGCCGATGGCGACGTAGATGCAGACGACATCGGAGTTCTTCATGTTGAGGATGGTGTCGATGACGATGATGGTCTTGCCGGTCTGGCGGTCGCCGATGATGAGCTCGCGCTGGCCGCGGCCGATGGGGATCATCGTGTCGATGGCCTTGATGCCCGTCTGCAAGGGCTCGCGGACGGGCTGGCGGTCGACGACGCCCGGGGCCAGGCGCTCGACGAACATGAAGGTGTCCGTGATGACAGGCCCCTTGCCGTCGAGGGGCTGGCCCAGGGGGTTGACGACGCGGCCGATCATGGCCGGCCCGGCCGGGACCTGCATGATCCGCCGGGTCCTCTTGACCACGTCGCCCTCGCGGACGAGATGGCTTTCGCCGAGCAGGACCGCGCCGACGTTCTCCTCCTCGAGGTTCAGGGCCAATCCGAAAACGCCCCGGGGGAACTCCAGGAGCTCGTTGGACATGACCCGGTCCAGGCCGTAAACGCGCGCGATGCCGTCGCCGACCGAAGTGACGGTGCCGACCTCGCGGATGTCGACCTCCTTGGTGAAGCCTTCGATCTGCTGCTGGATGATCTTGGTGATCTCATCGGCTTTGATGCTCATGACAACCTCTATTCGTGTCCGAGTCGCTCTTTGAGCGCGGAGAGCTCGCCCTCGACGGAGGCGTCGAAGACGATGTGGCCCTTTCGTACGGTCAGGCCGCCGACGAGCCCGGGGTCGGCCTTGAAGACGAGCCGGACCGGTTTTCCCTCGGAGGCCTCGAGGCTCGCGGCGAGCCTTTTCTGCTGGGCGGCGGTCAAGGGTACGGCCGAGGCGACCTCATAGGTCACGACGCCGTGCTTTCCGCTCCAGGCCTCGGGCAGCGCCTCGACGATGTCCGGCAGGAGCTCCATCCGCTTGTGTTGCTGGAGGAGCGCGAGGAAACGCGACGCCTTCGGGCCCGTGCCCGTGCGGGACAGGATCTCCTTGAGGATGGCCTCGCGCCTCCGGGCGTTGACGAAGGGGCTGACCAGCGCCCGCTTCAGGTCGTTGCGGGAGAGCAGGAGATCCAGGAACGCGCGAACCTCGGTCGCCACGGACGCGTATTCCCCGTCGTCCTTGAGGGCGCCCGCCAGGCCGTCGGCGTATTTCCTAACGAGGACCAGGTTTTTCATGCAGCTTGGACAGCCTGTCGATGGATTTGTCGTTGAGCGCGGCCTGGGTCTCGGGGGTCAGGCGCTCCCGGATCCTCTCCCGGGCGAGATCGGTGGCCCGGGCGGCGGCATAGGCCTTGAGCTCGCCGACGCTCCGCCGGAGCTGTTCGTCGAGCTCCTGGCGGGTGAACTTCTTGAGGCGCGCGGCCTCATCGACGGCGGCGCGCGAGATGCGGGCGGCTTCGAGCTTCCCCGCCTCCTCCGCCTCGTCCTTGAGCCCGCGGACCTCCCCCTCGAGGCCGGCCAGCCCGCCCCGCGATTCCGCGGCTTTGGCCTCGGCCTCGGTCCGGCCCGTTTCGGCCAGGCGGATGGACTCGCTGACATCGACGGTCCGCTTCATGAGCATGGCCTTGAGCGGCTTGCGCAGGACGAACGCCAGGCCGCCAAAAAGGACCAGGGCGTTGACGACCTTGCCGAGGAAGTCCATGCCCGCCGACACTTCGCCGCTCATTCTCCCAGGATCCTCTTCTCGATGGACTCGGCGATCTCTTCGGTGTGTTTGTCGAGCTCCTTCTTGAGCGTTTCCACTTCGCGCAGGAGCTCCGCCTTGGCTTTCTCGACCTCGGCCCGGCCCTCGGCCTGGACCTCGCGGACGAGACGGCTCTTGTCCTTGAGGGCTTCGGTCTCGGCGGCGTTGCGGATGGCCTCGGCGGCCGCCCGGGCCTCTTTGAGCCCGTCCTCGATGCGCTTCAGGTCGGCCTCATAGGCCTTCCGGGCCTCATCCGCGGCGGCCTTGTCCCTGGCGATCCGCCCCGCCCGCTCGTCGAGGATGCGCAGGACGGGCTTGAAGAAAAGACGGGTGAGCACGATCACGAGGATCCAAACGACAGCGAAGACGACTAAAGCCGTGGCGTTTATCGACAGCATCAGGCGACTTTCCCAGGCAGAAAAGTAGAGGAAACTCTAGCACGAAGACCGCGGAAATGCAATTGCCTGAAGGGACTGCCCCATGAGGGGATCGGCTGGCGGGCTAGGGGGCACTTACCTCCGGTACGTGTCCCCATTCTCAGTGACCGAATATCGGCAACCGCTTGACCTCGCCGATAAGGAAGAGCGAGCCGGCGATGACGACGGGGACTCTCCTTTTACTTTCCAACACTGCAATCCGGACGGCCTTGCGGGTGTCGGGCTCGAGGAGGACGCGGCCCTTGAAGGGCGGGGCGGCGGCGAGGAGCTCCTCCGGCGTCGCCGACCTCTTGTAGGGAACGCGGGTCAGGACGACCGTTGACGCGGCCGGGAAGAGGACACGCGTCATGGAGCGGAGGTCTTTGTCCTTCATGGCCGCGAAGACAAGGACGACGGGACGCCGGACGACTTCCTTGATATGAGAGACCAGGGCCGTGACCCCCTCGACATTGTGAGCGCCGTCGAGGAGGACGAGCGGCCGGTGGTGGACCGTTTCGAGCCGACCTTCCCATCGGGCCTCGCGGATGGCTTTGAGGATTTTCTTCTTGTCGAAGGGCCGCCAATAGGTCGAAAGGACCTCTGTCGTCGCGATGGCGACCGCAGCGTTCTCGCCCTGGTGACGGCCCGCAAGGCCCGGCGAAAAAGCGTAGCGGCTATGCTCGCCCGCGTAGATAAATCGATAGCCCCCGTGGGCCATCCGGGTCTCGAGCGTCCGGCCGGGGCCGAAGACCTCGGTCAGGGGCGCTTCTCTCTCGCGCGCGACGCGCCGGATCTCGCGCAGGGCCGTCCCGCCCTTCACCCCGCAAACGACCGGGATGCCCGGCTTGATGATGCCCGCCTTTTCGAAGGCGATCTTCCCGAGCGTCGAGCCAAGGTGCGTCTCGTGGTCCCTGGCGATCGTGGTGATGACCGAGACGAGGGGGCGGACGACGTTGGTCGCGTCGAACCGCCCGCCCATCCCGACCTCGAGCACAGCGACGTCGACCTGGCGCGCGGCGAACTCGAGGAAAGCGAGGGCGGTCAGGACCTCGAAGTAGGTCGGGTGGTAGGCGAGCCGCCGTTCGGACATGAGCCGGTCGATCACCGATTTCAGCTGGGTGAGGAGCTCCCGGAAGCGCTTCGGGGCGATCTCCCTCCCGCCGACGCGGATCCGCTCCTCGACCCGGACGAGATGGGGCGAAGTATAGAGGCCTGTTTTGAGGCCGTGGGCCCGCATGACCTGAGCGAGCATGGCCGAGACCGAGCCCTTGCCGTTCGTCCCGGCGACATGGATGGACAGGAAGCGGTTCTGGGGGTTGCCGAGGGCGAGGCAGAGGGCGGAGACATTCTCGAGCCCGAGCTTGATGCCGAAGTGCTGGAGGCGGCCGAGATAGTCCCGGCACTCGGACGGGGTCATTGAGGCCGGTTGAGAAAGAGGCGCAGGGCCCGGACGAGATAGGGCTTGAGCGCCTTCCTGTCGACGACGTCATCGAGCATGCCGTGGCTGAGCAGGAACTCGGACCGCTGGAAGCCCTTGGGCAGCTTCTCCTTGATCGTCTGCTCGATGACGCGCGGCCCGGCGAATCCGATCAGGGCCTGCGGCTCGGCGACGTTGACGTCCCCGAGCATGGCGAAGCTCGCCGTCGTGCCGCCCGTCGTCGGATCGGCCAGGACGGAGATGAAGGGGATCTTGGCCTCGCCGAGCCGAGCGATGACCGCGCTCGTCTTGGCCATCTGCATGAGCGAGAGCATGCCCTCCTGCATGCGCATGCCGCCGGAGCAGGAGACGATGATGACGGGCCGGCGGTCCTCGAGGGCGCGCTCGCAGGCCCGGACGATCTTCTCGCCGACGACCGAGGCGACGCTGCCCCCCAGAAAACCAAAGTCCATGGCCAGGATGTAAACGGCGATGCCGCCGATCGAGCCCCGGGCCGATATGATGGCCTCGGCCAGCCCCGTCTTGCGCTCGTTCTCGACGATCCGGTCGGCGTAGGCCTTGAGGTCGACGAAGTGGAGGGCGTCGACGGAGTGGATGTTGGCGTCGAGGACCTCGTAGGTGCCCTCGTCGAAGAGCATCTGCAGCCGCTCTTCGGCCGAGAGACGGAAGTGGAAGCTGCAGGCCGGGCAGACGGCGAGGTTGTCGAGAATATCCTGCTTATAAAGGATCCGCTGGCAGTTGTTACAACGGGTCCAGAGGTTTGTCATGGGCGTTGTCCTTTGTGCGCCGGTTTGGCCTCACCCCGCGGGGAGGCGGGCCCGCGGCGGCGGCTCAAGGATTCGATGACCGTGTTCGAATCCGGGAGCTCTTCTTCGAAATCGTCCTCATCGTGCAGCAGGCGCTTGACGGCGGCGACGAAGGCCTCGGGGTCGAGCGGCTTCTCGAAATACTCGGATGCGCCGAGGGCGTTGAGGGCCTCCTGGCGGTACTTGGGCCCCTTGTAAAGGCTGGTGATGAGGATGACGGGGACACGCCCTTGGGTCTCCCGGGAGATCTTCTGGGTCAGGTCGAAACCGTGCAGCTTGGGCAACATGGCCTCGACGACGACGAGGTCGGGCTTCTCCGCCTGAAAAGCCGCATATCCGGCCTGGCCGTCGGCGGCGGTGACTGGCTTGAACTTATGCGTTTTAAGCAGCTTGGAGATATTCCCCAAGCTCTCGGGGTCGTAATCGATGATCAGGATCTTCTTCTCAGACATGGCACAAATGCCCAATAATCGTACGGGAATGCCCCGGCCTTGTCAAACAAACAGGGCCGACGGGCCGGCGCTGAAGGACCCATCCGAAGCCCCAGGGAGGATATGGCCCTCCCCGTCACCCTCTCCCGGCCAGGACCAAAAGCTATCGTTTCCGCGTTTTGACGATCAGGAGGGCGGCCACGACGGCGGCGACCCCCAGCGAGAACAGCAGGATCTTTTTGAGTTTCATGGTCCCGATCCTCAACCATCGATCGAAACGGGATTATAACGAGTCGCGTCCCCCGGGTCAACCGGCCTTTATCGCCCTGCCAAAATAGAATAGGATGAAGGCTCATTATGTACAGATCCCGCCGTCAGGCCCTCGGACAGCACTTCCTGAGCAATCCCGGCGTCCTGCGCAAGATCGTCGCCGCCATCGATCCCGGGCCGGGCGATCTTATCGTCGAGATCGGGGCGGGCAAGGGTATCTTGACCGCGCCGCTGGCGGAAAGGGCCGGGCGAGTCGTCGCCATCGAGAAGGACGAGCGGCTCCTCCCCGGGCTTCGCGAGGCCATGCCGGCCAACGTCGAAGTCGTCCACGGCGATATTCTGAGGGTCGACCTTCGCGAGATCTCAAGAACGGCCGGCGCTCCCGCACTGCGTCTCGTCGGCAATGTCCCCTACTCCATCTCCTCCCCGCTTCTCTTCCACGTGCTCGACGAGCGCGCCGTCATTGCCGATTGCGTCTTCCTGCTCCAAAAAGAGGTGGCCGAGCGCGTCACGTCGGGACCGGGCACGAAAAGCTACGCCCCGCTCGGGATCCTGCTGCAGAACGAATTCGAGGCGCGCATCGCGTTCACGGTGGCGCCGGGGTCCTTCTCGCCGCCGCCCAAGGTCCAATCGGCCCTGCTGACGCTTCGCCGGAGGTCCTCCCCTCTTCATCCCGGCGCCGCCGACGAACCGTATCGGGCCTTCCTGAGGGCCGCTTTCGCCGAGCGACGAAAGATGCTCTGGAAGAACCTAGCCCGCCGCGCCACCCCGGCCGGCCTCGAGGCGGCCTATGCGAAGCTGGCCCTTTCCCGCAACGTCCGTGCCGAAGAGCTTCCGCCCGACACCCTCTTCTCCATTTTTGAAGCGCTGCGCTTATAAAAGAGAATCGGGGACACGGAAGAGAAGACCGGAGACACGTACCGAGGGTCATGCCCCCGGCCGTTGCAGAGTTTCGAGGGGCATGTCCCCGCCCGTTGTGCTATAATCCCGCCGTGAAAAAGCGGAAATCGAAGGGCGCAAGGGGCGCGAACGGAAGGAACGGCAAGAACGGGAAAGCCGCGCCCAAGAAGAGCGCCCTGGCCGTTGAGATCACCGGCGTTATCCTCATCTTCCTGGCCCTCTTCGCCCTCATCAGCGTCATCAGCTACGACTCCAAGGATCCCTCGTTCGCCAACGTCCCCCCCGCCGGATACAACGTCCGCAATTTCGCCGGCAGCGCCGGCGCTTATTTCTCCCAGGCCATGCTCTGGTTCCTGGGCCTGGCCGCGTTCTTCTTGCCTTTCGTCCTGGGCTACGCGGCCCTGCGGGCCGTCCTCCGCGGCAGCTCTGCCCACCTGCTCAAGCGGCTGGGCACGATCACGCTGGGCCTCGTCATCGTCTGCCCGCTCCTGGCCCTGATCTTCGAGGCCTTCCCCTTCCGCGGCAGCAGCGTGCCGGCCGGCGGCATCATCGGCGAGCTCCTGCTCACCTTCCTCGTGCGCTACCTCAGCACCGTCGGCTCGTTCGTCTTCCTCCTCGCCGCGCTGGCCGCGTTCCTCCTCTTCTCGACGCGCTGGTCCCTCGCGAAAAGCCTTCGCTTCGCCAAGGGGGCCTTCGATTCCACGGCCTCGGAGGTCCGCATACGGGTCACCGACTACCAGAAGGCCAAGGACAAGGACAGGATGCGGGAAAAGGTCCGCCAGAAATACGCCCCGCCCGCCGCCGAGTCCGCCGGGCCGGATCCCAAGGACGAGAGGGCCGCCCGCAAGGCCGAGAAGGAGGCCGAACGGGAGCGCGAGCGCGAGCGGCGCCGCCTCGAGAAAGAGGCCCGCAAGCCGCTCAAGAGCCCTCCGCCTCCTCCGCCCAAGCCCGTCGCGCCGCCCAAGCCGGAGCCGCTCCTCTTCCCCGATCTCGGCCGGAAGGGCGACTACCAGTATCCGCCGTTCACGCTCCTCGAGCCCGGCAAGCCGGCCGAGAAGGTCAACCAGAGCGAGCTCTTCGACAAGAAGAAGCGGATCGAGGAGAAGCTCAAGGAATTCGGCATCGAGGGCGAGGTCCGCGAGTACCACCCCGGCCCGATCATCACCACCTACGAGTATTTCCCGGCCCCGGGGATCAAGGTGGCCCAGGTCGCCAACCTGACCGAGGACCTGGCCCTGGCCCTCGAGACCGAGTCCGTCCGCATCCAGCGCATCCCCGGCAAATCGTCGCTCGGCATCGAGATCCCCAACGACAAGCGCGAGATCATCAAGCTCCGCGACATCATCGAATCGGAGAAGTTCCAGAGCTCGCCCTCCAAGCTGACCTTCGCCCTGGGCAAGGACGTCCACGGCGGCGTGATGGTCACCGACCTCGCCGTCATGCCCCACCTCCTCATCGCCGGCTCGACGGGGACCGGGAAGAGCGTCGCCCTCAACGCCCTCATCGCCAGCCTCATGTACAAGGCGACGCCGGAAGAGGTCAAGATCGTCCTCATCGACCCCAAGCGGCTCGAGTTCACGCTCTACGAGGACGTGCCGCACCTGCTCTGCCCGGTCATCAACGACCCCAAGAAGGCCCACGTCGTCCTCATGGACATCGTCCGCAAGATGGAGGAGCGCTACAAGAAGCTCCAGGGCGTCAAGGTCCGCAACATCGACCAGTACAACACCCAGATGCGGCAGCTCCTGGCCGAACGGAAGGGCCATCTCACCGACGAGGAGAAGGAGAAGATCGCGCCGCTGCCCTACATCGTCATCATCATCGACGAGCTGGCCGAGCTGATGATGGTCGGGGCCCAGGAGGTCGAGTTCTTCATCGGCCGCCTGGCCCAGCTGGCCCGGGCCGTCGGCATCCACCTCGTCATGGCCACGCAGCGGCCGTCGATCGACGTCATCACCGGGACGATCAAGAACAACTTCTCCTGCCGCATCGCCTTCCGCGTCCCGTCCAAGGTCGACTCGCGGATCATCATCGACACGATCGGCGCCGATAAGCTCCTGGGCATGGGCGACATGCTCTTCCTGCCGCCCAATTTCCCGCGGCTCGTCCGGCTCCACTGCTCGTTCATCTCCATCCCCGAGGTCCGGCGCCTCGTCAAGCACGTCAAGAGCCAGGGCACGCCGACCTACGACACGCGCATCCTCCACGTCGTCAAGGGCGACGTCGACCATGCCATCGAGGACGACGGCGAGAAGGACGAGCTCTACGGGAAGGCCGTCGAGACGGTCCTCAACAGCGGCCAGGCCTCGGCCTCCTACCTCCAGCGGCGCCTCAAGCTCGGCTACGCGAGGGCGGCCCGGATCATCGACCAGATGGAGGGCGAAGGCCTCATCGGCCCGTCCGAGGGGAGCAAGCCGCGGGAGATCCTCGTCGACCGCAAGGAGTTCTTCAAGGACCAGGCCCGCGCCAGGGCCGCCGACCCCGAGCGCGACCGCGAAGATTGACCCCCGCCTTTCGCCGGCCTTGCGGAAGGACCGGCCCGCCGTTATAATGAGCCGAATGATCAAAGAGGACAAGACCGCGCCGCCCGAAGATGCCGTCCTCCAGTACCGGCCGGTCATCTCCTTCCGCGTCCGCAAAGCGCTCGGCAGCTCCAACCCCGACTGGGAGGACGTGGTCAACGAGATCCTGACCCAGGCCGTGGCCAAGATCAAGAGCGGCGAGTTCCGCGGCGACTCCTCGATCGGGACGTTCCTCTACACCATCACCAGCCGCCGGATCATCGATTACATCCGCCAGAAGACGCGCGTCCTCAAGCACGCCCCCGAGCCGGCCCCCTACCCCGACCCCCACGACGAGATGGAGCGCAGCGAGAGGGCCAAGCAGGTCGAGCTGGTCGTCAACGGGCTCAAGCCCAAGTTCCGGGACGTCCTCTACCTCTACTATTACAGGGAGCTGTCCCGGGAGGAGGTGGCCCGGACCCTGGACATCTCCCCCCGCCGGGTCTCCGAACGCGTCAACTATGCCCTCAAGCTCATCCAGAAAGCTGTCAGGAAATAAGGGGGGGCGTTGTCCGTTCTATCCCGCGCTCGAGCGACTAAAACCGTGAGCCCCCCTGAGGCTGCGGACATGAAGAAGCACGGCCACTACGAACACCTGATCGATGACTACCTCCTCGGCAAGCTCAAGCCCGAGGACCAGGCCGAGTTCGAAGAGCACTACTTCATCTGCCCGCACTGTTTCGCCAAGCTCGACCAGCAGAGCGAGATCGTCCAGATCCTGAAAAAGGAAGGGGTCCTCGAGACGGCCGGGGGAGCCTGCGAGCACGCCGGGCCGCGGCCGCCCCTGTGGCGCCGCCTCCTGGCCAAGCTCCTCCGCCGCTAGCGCGAATTCACAAGCCGATGCGGCTTGCCCGAAGGGCAAATTCAGTCCTCGATCGGCCGGTCCTCGGCCGGGGCGGCCACCCGACCCCGCGTCTGCTCCTCGAATCCCAGACAGCACATCAGCCGTCCGCAGAGCCCCGAGATCTTGGTCGGATTGATGACGATCTGCTGCTTGCGGGCCTTTTGGATCGTCACCGGCTCGAACGTCGTCATGAAGCTCGAGCAGCACAGGCAGCGGCCGCAGACGCCTAGGCCGCCGATCATCTTGGCCTCGTCCCGGACGCCGACCTGCCGCATCTCGATGCGCATCCTCAGCTCCTTGGCCAGGTCCTTGACGAGCTGGCGGAAGTCGATCCGGCCGTCGGCCGTGTAATAGAAGATGCCCTTCTTCTCGCTGAAGAAGTAACGGACCGCGACGAGCTTCATGGGCAGGGCGTGGGCTGTGATCCTTTGCTGGCAGAGGTCGTAGGCCCGCCCTTCGCGCTCGCGGAGCCATTCGAACTTGCGGAGGTCGTCGGGCGTCGCCTTGCGGATGACCGGAACGGCCATGCGGGCGGCCTTGGGATTGTGGCAGAAGCTCGACGTCTCGTCGATGACGACGGCGAGGTCGCCGCCGAGCTCGGACTCGATGATGCAGCGGTCGCCGACGTGAAGGGCCAGGTCGCCGGGCCGGACCCGGACGAAGCGGCCCGAAGTCTCCGATTGGACGCAAATGATGTCAGGCATTTCTGAGCTCCCCGAAATTGGAGAAGAATGTCGTGGCCAGCAGGCCTTTGTTCATGTTCTTGCCGAGCTCGACGAGCAGGAAATCGAGCTCCGCCAGGACGCCCTGCGCGCGCCGCGGGCTCCAGGACGGAGCGGCCTCGCGGAGCCGCCCTTCAAAGTCCGGGTTGAGGAGGAGCGCCGGGTCGCCGCCGCTCCGAACGAGCAGGATGTCGCGGACGAATGACGCGAAAACCTCCAGGACCCTGCCGAACTCTTCCTGGACGGCCTTGGGCACGGCGCCGAAGCGGTCCAGGAACTCGCTTGACCGGTCGGCCGACGCGAGGGCCTCGAAGAGACCCCAGGCCTCTTCTTTGAGGGCCTGGACCTCGTCCCACTCGAGCTCCAGGGCGCGCTCCAGGTTGCCGTCGACGAGAAGGGCCAGAATGCGGGCCTGCTCCTTGCTGAAGTCGCGCTCGACCAGGATCTCCTCGATCTCCTCGCGGCCGATGGGGGAGAACGCGAGCATCCGACAGCGCGAGCGGATGGTCGGCAGGAGCGTGAAGGGACTCGGCGTGACCAGGATGACGTGAGTGAAGCCGGGCGGCTCCTCGAGGACCTTGAGCAGGGAGTTGGCCGAGTGGTCGTTGAGCTTCTCGGCCTCCTCGATGATGAAGACCCTCCGCTTGCCGATCATCGGCCGGAGGTAGGCCAGCTGCTTGATGAGGTCGGTTTGTTCGACCTTCACTTTCTGGACCTCGGCGGCGATGGTCATGACGTCGGGATGGGCGCCGTTGTCGATGGCCCGGCATGACGGGCACTCGTCGCACGAGTCCGTGGTCTCGGTCCGGCAGTTGAGCGCCTTGGCCAGCGTCAGGGCCATCTCCATCTTGCCCACGCCTTCGGGGCCGCCGAAGATGAGGGAGTTGGGGACGCGGCCGCGCTCGAGGGCCAGGCGGAGGATCCTCTTGACCCCCGTGTTGCCCGCGACGTCCTTGAAGGCCATGTCCTCAGCCGTCCTTTCGCGCCTGGCGGTGGTCGCCGTCCAGGACCTTCTTGAGGTAGCGCCCCGTGTGGGAGCGGGCCCCGGCCGCGGCGACCTCTTCCGGGGTCCCCTGGGCCACGATGCGGCCGCCCTCCTCTCCCCCTTCCGGGCCGAGGTCGATAATATAGTCGCAATATTTGATGACTTCAAGGTTGTGCTCGATGATGACGACCGTGTTGCCGAGGGAGGCGAGCTCGGACAGGACCTCGAGGAGCTTGCGGACGTCGTCGAAATGGAGGCCGGTCGTCGGCTCGTCGAGCAGGTAGAGCGTCCGGCCGGTGGCCCGCCGGCCGAGCTCCTTCGTCAGCTTGATGCGCTGGGCCTCGCCGCCGGACAGCGTGGGCGCGGGCTGGCCGAGGCGGATGTAGCCGAGCCCGACCCGCTTCAGAGTGGCCAGCTTGCGCTTGAGCTGGGGGTAGGCCTTGAGGAGCTCGTAGGCGTCGTCGACGGTCATGGCCAGGTAATCGGCGATCGTCTTGCCCTTGTAGGTGACGGCCAGCGTCTCCTTGTTGTAGCGCTTCCCCTCGCAGCGGTCGCAGGTGACGAAGACATCCGGCAGGAAGTGCATCTCGATCTTCTTGACGCCGGCGCCCTCGCAATCCTCGCAGCGCCCGCCCGCGACGTTGAAGCTGAACCGCCCCGATCCGTAGCCGCGCGCCCGGGCCTCCGGCGTGCGGGCCATGAGGTCGCGCAGGGCCGTGAACAGCCCCGTGTAGGTCGCGGGATTGGAGCGCGGCGTCCGGCCGATGGGCTTCTGGTCGACGGCGACGACCTTGTCGAGCCCGTCGATGCCCTCCATCCGGTCGTGGGCGCCGACGAGCTGGCGGGCCTTGTGGAGCTTGTTCTCGAGGGCCTTGAAGAGGATGTCGTAGACGAGGGTGCTCTTGCCCGAGCCCGAGACTCCGGTCACGGCGGTCATGGCCGCGAGCGGGATGCGGACGTCGATGCCCTTCAGGTTGTGCTCGCGGGCCTTGCGGATGACCAGCCAGCCGGCCGGCTTGCGGCGCGCGGGCGGCACGGGCACGGACTTCTCGCCCCGCAGGTACTGCGCCGTCAGGGAATCGGGCGACTCGAGAATGGCCGCGAGCGGGCCCTCGGCGACCTTGAAGCCGCCGGTCTCGCCGGCGCCGGGGCCGAGGTCGAGGAGATAATCGGCGGCCCGGATGGTCTGCTCGTCGTGCTCGACGACGATGATCGAGTTGCCGTCGTCGCGGAGGCTGCGGAGGAGCGAGATGAGGCGGCCGTTGTCCCGCTGGTGGAGGCCGATCGTCGGTTCGTCGAGGACGTAGAGGACGCCGCGGAGGCGCGACCCGACCTGGGCCGCCAGCCGGACGCGCTGGGCCTCGCCGCCTGAGAGGGACGCGGTCGTGCGGTTGAGCTGGAGATAGGACATGCCCAGCTCCTCCATGACGGCCAGGCGGGAGGCGATCTCCTTGAGGATCTTGCCGGCGACGAGCGTCCCGGCCGGGGAGAACTCGAGCTTGGCGCATTCGGCGAGGAGGTTGCGGATCGAGAGCTCGCCGACGTCGTGGATGCTCCGTCCGCCGATCTTGACCGAGAGGCTCTCCTTCTTGAGGCGGGCGCCGCCGCAGTCGGCACAGACGTCGTCGGTGAGCTCGACCTCGCCCCACTCGTTGTGGGTCGTCTTGTAGCCGAGGCCGTGGCAGGTCGGGCAGGCGCCGTAGGGGCTGTTGAAGGAGAAGTTGCGCGGCTCGAGCTCGGCCAGGCTGACCTCGCAGAAGGGGCAGAGGAGGGTCAGGGAGAAGAAGCGCTCCCTGCCCGATTCGTCGACGACGAGGACCTCGCCCTCGGCGACTTCGAGGGCCTTCTCGACGGCCAGGCGCAGGCGCCGCTCGGCGTCGGGGCCGATCTTGATCGTGTCGACGAGGACCTCGATCGTGTGCTTGCGGTTCTTCTCGAGCGGGATGTCGTCCTCGAGGTCGCGCAGGACGCCGTTGACGCGGGCCCGGATGAAGCCCTTCTTGCGCAGGCGCTCGAAGAGGCGCTGGTACTCGCCCTTGCGGCCCTTGACGACGGGCGCCAGGATGCGGACCTTGGCGCCGGGGGCCTGCTCGGCGATCCGCTTCAGGATCTCCTCGGGCGTCTGGGACGAGACAACCCGGCCGCAGCTCGGGCAATGGGGCGTGCCGACCCGGGCGAAGAGGAGGCGGAAAAGGTCGTAGACCTCGGTGATCGTACCGACGGTGGAACGGGGGTTGGTCGAGATCGTCTTCTGGTCGATGGAGATGGCCGGCGAGATGCCTTCGACGGACTCGACCTCGGGTTTCTCCATCTGGTCGATGAACTGGCGGGCGTAGGCCGAGAGGCACTCGATATAGCGGCGCTGGCCCTCGGCGAAGATCGTGTCGAAGGCGAGGGACGACTTCCCGGAGCCGGACGGGCCGGTCACCACGATCAGCTTGTTCCGGGGGAGCGCGACATCGATCCTCTTGAGATTGTGTTGCGCCGCCCTCTTGATGCGTATCTCGTCGAGCATAACGATCTATTTTATCACAAAGGCGGCCTGGGGGGCGCTCCGGTCTAAATCGGGGACACAATACCATTTCCCCCATTTACGGGTTTGCCCCTCCGGGTCAGGCCCGGGCGGGTGCGCGGGCCCCCTCTCCACGGACGGGGATCTTCGAGGCAACATCCCTCGCCGCCGCGAGAGGATTCCCGGAAATGGGAGAAGAACCTATAATAAAGAGGGAGATGGCCTTGTCGCGCCGGCGCCGGCCGAGGCCGAGGAGGTTGACCATGATAAACAGATACCGACTGGTTCCTATCATCGCCGCGATGTTCTGTCTTATGACCGGTCTCGCCGCCGGCCGGCTCGGGCCTCAGGCCGTCGCCGCGGCCGGAAGCGGGCCGTCCCTGGCGCCCGGTCAGGCGGCCGCGGCGTCGTATACCCCCCAACAGGAGTACCTGTTCGATATCATCAAAAGCCGGCGCACGGTGCGTGATTTCAAGCCCACGCCCGTCCCGAAAGAGCACATCCTGAAGATCCTGGACATGGCCCGGTCGGCGCCCACGTCCGGGAACCAGCAGCCCTGGAAGTTCCTGGTGGTTCAGGACCGGGCCAGGCTCGACCGTCTCAAGGTCGAGGCGGCGGGCTGGTATCTGGCCGAATACGAAAAGCGGGGCAAGCCGGCGCCGGAGGAAATGGAAGGGGTCCGGGCGCGGATGGCGGCGACCATGGCCAAGGTGCTTTCGGCCCCGGTCTATGTCGCCGTCCTGACCGATTCGCAGTCGCCCTATCCCCCGGATAACCGTAACGACGGCCCGCTCGCCGTGGCCCTGCTGATGATCGCCGCCCGGTCGCTTGGCTACGGCACGGGCTTCTATACGACCTATTTTCCGGAAGCGCGGATGCGCGAGTTTCTCGGCATTCCCGACCGCTACAATCTCGTGTGCTTCACCCCGATCGGCGTTCCCGCCGAATGGCCGCCGGCGCCGCCCAAAAAGCCGCTCGAGGAATTCGTCGTCTTCGAGAAATTCTGAAATCGGGGACACAATACCAATTCCCCAATTCCGCTCTGTCTCGAGATCGCTAAAAGCGCCGGCCTCCTGGACCGGGAGCGTCTGAAGAAATGGGGAATTGGTATTGTGTCCCCGATTTAAATTCGTTAGGATGAAGGGGCCCCATGTCGAACGAAGAGAAGATCCTCCGGTCGCTCGAGCTGCTCAAGGACTTCGGCTACAAGAGCGACTCCATCAAGGCCATCAAGCACCTGCCGGCCCAGGAGGGCTCGTTCCGGGACTACCCCGACGACGTCCACCCGGCCCTGCGCGCCGCGCTCGAGGCCAAGGGGTTCGCGCGGCTTTACTCCCACCAGCGGTCGACCTGGGAGGCGCTCAAGGAGGGCAAGAACGTCGTCGTCGTGACGCCGACCGCTTCGGGCAAGACGCTCTGCTACAACCTGCCGGTCCTCGACGCCATCATGAAGGACCCCTCGACGCGGGCCATGTACCTCTTCCCGACCAAGGCGCTGTCCCAGGACCAGCAGGCCGAGCTCGACGACATCAACGGGCGGCTGCCCGAGGAGATCCGCGTCTTCACCTACGACGGCGACACGCCCCAGGACGCGCCGAAGGGCCATCCGGGCCCGCGGCCACATCGTCCTGACGAACCCCGACATGCTCCACGCCGGGATCCTGCCGCACCACACCAAGTGGATCAAGCTCTTCGAGAACCTCAAGTACATCGTCATCGACGAGCTCCACAACTACCGCGGCATCTTCGGCAGCCACCTGGCCAACGTGCTGCGGCGGCTGCGGCGGATCGCCCGGTTCTACGGCGCCGACCCGCAGTTCATCCTGTGCACGGCGACGATCGCCAACCCGGCCGAGATGGCCGAGAAGATGATCGAGGCGCCGGTGACGCTCGTCGACGACAACGGGGCGCCGCGGGGCGGCAAGTATTTCGTCTTCTACACGCCGCCGGTCGTCAACGCGGCCCTGGGCATCCGCCGGTCCTACGTCAACGAGTCCCGGCGCGTCGCCTCGGTCTTCCTGAAGAATGGCCTCCAGACCATCGTCTTCGCCGGCAGCCGCCTCATCACCGAGGTGCTGCTGACCTATCTCAAAGAGGACATCGAGACGAACATCCAGAAAGAGGGGCTCATCCGCGGCTACCGGGGCGGCTACCTGCCGTTGAAGAGGCGGGAGATCGAGAAGGGCCTGCGGACGGGCGAGATCCTGGGCGTCGTCTCGACCAACGCCCTCGAGCTCGGCATCGACATCGGGACGCTCGACGTCGCGGTGCTCGCCGGCTACCCGGGAACGATCGCCAGCACCTGGCAGCGGGCCGGGCGGGCGGGGCGGAAGACGGGCCTGTCGGCGGCCGTCCTCGTGGCCACGAGCTCGCCCCTCGACCAGTTCATCATCAACAACCCGGAATATTTCTTTTCCAAATCGCCCGAAATGGCCCTCATCAACCCGGACAACCTGTCCATCCTGATCAGCCACATCGAGTGCGCCGCCTTTGAGCTGCCGTTCGAGGACGGCGAGAAGTTCGGCCGGGCCGAGATCGGCGAGATCCTCGCCTTCCTCGAGGAGGACAAGATCCTCCACCACTCCAAGGACAAGTGGTTCTTCACCTCGGAGGCCTACCCGGCCGACGCCATCAGCCTGCGCAGCATCTCGTCGGACAATTTCGTCGTCGTCGACATCACCGGCGAGGCCCGGGTCATCGCCGAGGTCGATTTCACGTCGGCGCTCACGGCCCTCCACCCCAAGGCCATCTATATCGTCGAGGGCGAGCAGTACTTCGTCGAGAAGCTCGACTTCGAGGAGCGCAAGGCCTACGTCAAGAAGACGGACATCGACTACTACACCGACGCCATCGACTACACCAAGATCACCATCCTCGACGTCTTCGACAAGAAGGGCATCGAGGCCGGGACGGGCCGGGTCTCCCACGGCGAGGTCCACGTGGCGACGCAGGTCGTCGGGTTCAAGAAGATCAAGTTCCACACCATGGAGAACGTCGGGGCGGGGGACCTCCAGCTGCCGCAGAACGAGATGCACACGACGGCCTACTGGCTGACCGTGCCGTCGGCCCTCATGCAGGCCATCCCCTACCCGGCCGAGCAGCGGGTCAACGGCTTGTTCGGCCTGGCCTATCTCATCCACCACGTCTCGCCGATCTTCATGATGTGCGACCTTCACGACGTCGGCGTATCGATCGGCGACAACACGTCGGGCGAGCCGATCAGGCCTCTGTCGCCGCAGACGCGGCCGTCCGGCCAGGGGCAGGACGAGATGCCGGTCGTCATGGACCCGGACTTCGAGCCGAATATCTTCATCTACGACAATTACCCCGGCGGCATCGGCCTCAGCCCGTCGCTCTTCGCCCTCGAGTCGAAGCTCCTCGACCATTCCCTGAAAACGCTCGAGGCCTGTCCCTGTCGGGACGGCTGTCCCTCTTGCGTCGGGGCCACGAACGAGAGCGGCAAGGAAGCCAAGAAGGTCGCCCGGGCCATCCTGCAGGGCCTCTTGGGCCTCGAGACCCCCCGCTCCCCCCTCATCAATTAAGAGGGGTCAAACCTTAATTCTTATAATTATTCCCGCGTGAACCTCGCCGCTCGGCCGAAAATTATAAGAATTAAGGTTTGACCCCCTCTGGTCCGTTCTTTTTTTATTTGACGGTCTTGATGACCCGGATCGGGAGAACGATCGAGGGGATGCCCTTGAACTGGAGGATGCGCTGGATGCTGAAGGCCGTCTGGTTATGGAGGAACCGGGTGAACATGTTCTCCTCCTCGAACACAAGCTTGCCGACGAAGAAGACGGCCTTGTTGTACTTCTTCTGGATCTCCTCACTGCGTTCCTCGACGAACTCGAGCGTGTCGACGTCGACGGATTGGATGGACTCGGCATAGAACCCAAAGTCATTGGCCATCCGGACATACTTCTTGAGCTCGTCGGCCAAGTGGCCCTCCAGGTTCTTGACCTCCTCGGCGCCCTTGAAGTTCTTCCAGTCCACGACCCCGACGGAGACGAAGATGAAGTTCTTGAAGTAATGGGGGAAGATCCGGTGGATGTTGAGGAACGAATGGATACCCAGGCCGCCGAAGTTCCGGACGAAGAGGACGGCCGTCGGCTCCGTCGTATTCCGGACCGCCGCCTTGGGCTTGCCCGTCATCTGCTGGACCTCGGCCATGACGGCGTCGAGCCGCTTCATCATGGCTTTGACCCTGTTATAGTGCCGCCGGATGAGCAGGCAGACGGCGACCATGGAGGCCGTAATGATCAGCGTGATCCAACCGCCCTCCTTGAATTTGACCGCGATCGTCACGGCCAGGATGGACAGGGACATCAATAGGCCAATGAGGTTGATGGTCAGCTTCTTGCCCCGGTGCGGGGCCGGCGTCTTCAGCCAGTGGAGGCACATGCCGAGCTGAGACAGGGAGAAGGTGATGAAAACGTTGATGCTGTACATGACGATGAGGATCTGGACCGACCCCCGGGTGAAGACGAGGATGAGGATCGAGGCCAGCCCCATGAATAGAATGCCGTTCTGGACGACGAGGCGCTCGGAGAGGTGCATGAACCGGTTGGGCGCCCAGGAATCGATGGCCATGTTGCCCAGGACGCGCGGCCCGTCGATGAAGCCCGTCTGCGCGGCAACGAATAGGATGGCGCCCTCGGACACGAGTATGAGGCCGAGGAGCCAGACCCCCAGCGGGAAGCTGCCGATCTTCCAGGTGCCGATGAGCGTTTCGATAAGGGAGGCGTTAAGGGTCTTGCCGGCGGCGTGCTGAACATTGGTCAGAAGATAACAGATCAGGAGTCCCCCGGCCGTGAAAGCCAGGGAGGCGGCCATATAGGCCATCGTCTTCTTGCCCGTCTTCACCTGGGGGGGCCGCAGGATCTGGAGGCCGTTGGAGACGGCCTCGATCCCTGTATAGGTCCCGGCCCCCAGGCTGTACGCCCGGAGGAGGATGAAGGCCATGGCCCCAAATCCCAGCTGCTGGATGCCTTGGCGCGTCTCCCGGATGGTGTCGACGAAGAGCGTCGGCGTCGCCGAAACATGGGAGAAGATGCCGTAGATGATGAGGGCCGTATGCGACACGAAGAAGACGAGGAAGATCGGCGTCAGCGTAGCGACGGATTCTCTGACGCCGCGTAAGTTCAAAAGGATGAGGCCAAGGGTCATCAGAAGGATGAATGTCAGCTTGTGCTCATAGAAGCCCGGCGGCAGGAAGCTCAGCACGGCCTCGGCGCCGCTCGAGATGGAGATGCTGATCGTCAGCATGTAATCGACGATCAGGGCGCAACCGGAGACGAGCCCGAAGATGGGGCCGAGGAGCTTGGTGGCCACGACATAGCCACCGCCGCCGCTGGGGAAGAGCTCGATGATCTGCCCATAACTCAGCGAGATCGTGATGACCGTAAACGCGGTCATAATGGCCAGGTAGAGGGCCAGGTGCCGGTGATCGCCGAGCGAGAGGAACGCTTCCTGCGGGCCGTAGTTAGAAGAGCTCAAGCCGTCGGCGCCGAGCCCGACCCAGGCGAAGAAGGCGATGAGGGCCATCTTATGGAAGGTACGCGGGTCGCGGACGTCCTTCTCCCCGCCGATGATGAGCTTCTTGAACCTGTCCCAGGGCGTCATGCCGCTCCGCCCATCCCGGTCCGGCGCTTCCCGCGAGCCATGACCGGAATATAACAAGAAAGGCAGCCGGCCATCAAGGCGCTCATTTGACAGAACCCGGGCCGTGTGCTACTTTTTTTCTCGGATTATCATGAGTATCAACATTTTCAGGATCATCGCCGAAGCCGACCTCGTCGTCCAGCTCATCCTCCTTCTCCTCGTCTTCTTCTCCGTCTTCTCCTGGGCCATCATCTTCTTCAAGTCCAAAACGATCAAGGCCGCGGTCCGTCAGTCGGACCGGTTCCTCGGGGCCTTCCGCCGGAGCAAGAGCCTGACCGAGGTCAACGAAGCCGCCAAGAAGCTTCGCGGCAGCCCGCTGGCTATCATCTTCCTCGCCGGCAACAAGGAGCTGGCCTACCAGTCCAAGTCGACCGGCGAGGGCGGCTGGACCGGCGAGAAGACCGAGAGCCTCAACCGGGCCCTCCTCAAGGCTTCCAACGCCGAGGTCTCGCGCCTGGAGAAGATGATGTTCTTCCTGGCCACGACGGGCAGCGTCTCCCCGTTCATCGGCCTCTTCGGAACGGTCTGGGGCATCATGATCACTTTCTTCCGCATCGGGGCCATGCGCTCGGCCAGCCTCCAGGTCGTCGCCCCGGGCATCGCCGAGGCCCTCATCGCCACGGCCGTCGGCCTCCTCGCCGCCGTGCCGGCCGTCATCGCCTACAACTACTTCCTCGGCCGGATCAAGGACCTCGCCGCCGACATGGACGATTTCACCCTCGAATTCCTGAGCATCGCCGAGAGACTCCATGGGTCTTAGCACGCAGTCCCTGCCGTCCTCCTCCTCGCGCCGGAGGCAGGTCGGCACGCACATGTCCGAGATCAACGTCACGCCGTTCATCGACGTCATGCTCGTCCTGCTCGTCATCTTCATGGTCACGGCACCCATGATGCAGTCGGGCATCGGCATCAACCTGCCCCAGGCCGAGACCGACACCAAGCCGGCCGAGGAAGGCCTGACCCTGACCGTGACCAAGGACGAGTACGTCCACATCGGCGACTCGACGATCAACATCAACCTGCTCGAGCGGCGCCTGACCGAATATTTCACCAACAAGCCGAAGAAGGTCGTCTACCTCCAGGCCGACAAGGACCTCCCCTACGGCGTCGTCGTCCGGATCATGGACATCACCAAGAAGGCGGGGATCGAGCTGATCGGCATCATAACCGAACCGATCGACGTTAAAGATAAGAGGATGATCGCCGCACGCATGGCCCTGCCGAAGGCGTTCAAGCGGGCCGTCTATATCTCCGTCTTCCTCCACGCCGGCCTGATCATCCTCATCGCCGCCTCGCCGTCCTTATCGCGCGCGCCGCAGAAGGGCCTCGTCCAGTACGTCAACTTCATCGGCGGCGGAGGCGGGGGCGGAACGGGCGGGGGCACGGGCGGCGGCACAGTCGTCGCCAAGACCGAATCCCTGCCCGCGCCGAAAAAGCCGGCCCTGCGCGACCTCACGGTGCCCTCCAAGCTCAAGGCCGAGCCCAAGACCGCCTTGACCCACCCGGTCGACAAGCCGAAAACGGCCAAGAAGACGCCCGAGAAGAAAGCCGCCATCACCAAGCCCGAGCCCGCGGCCACGGCCGCCGCGGACACCGTCAACGCCGCCACCGCGGCCCAGAGCGGCTCCGGCTTCGGTCTCCGCTTCGGCACGGGCGGCGGGACCGGAGGCACCGGCGGAGGCACGGGCGGCGGGGGGACCGGCGGCGGCACCGGATCGGGCGGGGGCGACCCCTTCGGCGTGGCCAACTTCCCCTTCCAGTTCTATCTCCAGATGATCTCGGACAAGATCACGACCAACTGGTTCCAGTCCCTCGTCGATCCCGGCGTCGGGGGAACGCTCCAGACCGAGGTCTACTTCCGCATTTACAAGAACGGCCAGATCTCGGATATCCGCATCAGCGCCTCGAGCGGCGTCGAATCGTTCGACCTCTCCGCCCGCCGGGCGATCGAGGCCTCGAAACCGTTCGCTCCCCTGCCCAACGAATACGACGGACAGTACCTGGGAATCACTCTCGTCTTCGAGCATGCCAAATGACCCACACCAAGAAACTCATCGGACTCCTCCTCCTCGTCCTCCTCGCCGCCTCCGGGGCCTTCGCCCAGCAGGAGGTCGTCATGAAGATCAGCGAAGGGATGCCCATGATCTCGCTGGCCCTGCCCGAGTTCGTCGTCCGCGGCGCCTCGCCGGCGGCCCAGGCGGCCGCCCTGGAGATCCGCCAGGCCCTGTCGGACGACGTCAAGTACACACGGATCTTCCAGCTCCTGCCCAAGGAGCACTACGGCTACATCCGTCCCCTGGACCTCGACAAGATCTTCTTCAAGGATTGGGATTCCGTCCAGGCCCGGCTCCTCGTCACCGGCGAGGTCCGCGAGGACGGCGGGCGGATCGTCTTCGACGGCAAGATCTACGACGTCAAAAGCGAGCGCTTCATCGTCGGCAAGCGCTACCAGGCCGAGAAGAACGGCCTGCGCCTGGTGGCCCATAAGATGGCCGACGAGCTCCTCAAGCTCCACGGCGAGAAGCCCATCTTCACGACCAAGATCGCCTTCGTCTCCAACCGCGACGGCAACGACGAGATCTATATGATGGACTACGATGGGGCCAACCCGACGCGCGTGACCTTCAACAAGATCAAGGACTACATGCCGGCCTGGTCCCCCGACCAGCGGACCATCGCCTTCACGTCCTACCGCGGCGGCAGCGCCGGGCTCTACCTCCGCAACATCTACGAGGGCACGGAAACGCCGGTCGCCACCAAGGGGACGAGCTACTCGGCCGCGTTCTCGCCGGACGGCAAGAAGCTGGCCTTCTGCTCGACGATGTCCGAGGAGGGCAACGCCGACATCTTCGTCATGGACCTCGACAACCGGAAGATCAAACGCCTGACCTTCAACGCCGCCATCGAGACGGCCCCGTCCTGGTCGCCGACGGGCCGCGAGCTGGCCTTCACGACCGACCGCCTCGGCTCCGGGACCCCCCAGATCTACATTATGGACGCCGAGGGCTCGAACGTGCGCAAGGCCAGCTTCGGCGGCAACTACCACGACGCGCCGGCCTGGGCCCCGACGAGCGAGCGGATCGCCTTCGTCTCCCGTGTCGATAACGCCTTTGACATCTACGTCCTCAACCTCCGGACCAACCAGATCTCCAAGCTCACCGAGAACAACGTCCGCAACGAATCGCCGAGCTGGTCGCCCGACGGCCGTCACCTCGTCTTCGCCTCCAACCTCTCGGGCTCGATCCAGGTCTACAGCGTCGACTACGACGGGGCCAACCTCAAGCGGCTGACCGACCGCGGCGAGAACAAGCTGCCCAACTGGACGAACTAGCCGGCGTCTGTCCCCGCAGAAGACTGTCCCTCTTGAGAAAATGGGGACGCTTCTATTTTTCGACGCGCGAAAAATAGAAGCGTCCCCATTTTCGTACCCCAGGTACGTGTCCCCACCGCCGGCGATGGGCCCGGCAAGAACCGGGGACACGTACCGAAACGGTACATGTCCCCGCCCCGAGTCACCGAAAAGGGGGATATCGGCGGGATCCGGCATGTAACGTATTGACATATCCCCCTTTTACAGGGTATAAGGAGATGGAAAAACGCGTCGTGCCGCCGGCTCCGAAGGCAGGGGACGCGAACTCTAGGAGGCTTCATGAAAAAGCTGATCATTTACGCGCTCGCCATCATCCTCGTTTTCTCGTTCGCCGTCGCATGCAAGAAGAAACCCAAGGAAGTCCCCCCTCCTCCGCCGCAGACGCAGGAACAGCCCCGGGTCGAGAAGGTCGAGGCCCCCGTCGTCCAGGAGCCGCAGCTCAGTGAAGAGGAGCTCTTCCTTCAGAAATCTCTCGACCAGATCAACCGCGAGAAGCCCCTCGGCACGATCTACTTCGACTACGACCGCGCCGTCGTCCGCGACGACGCCCGGGCCACCCTGGACGCCAACGGGGCCTGGATGAAGAAGTTCCGGTCGGCCAAGATACTCGTCGAAGGCCACTGCGACGAGCGCGGCACCGAGGAATACAACCTGGCCCTCGGCGAAAAGCGGGCCAAGGCCGCCCAGGATTATCTCCTGTCCACGGGCGTCGGGTCCGACCGGATCCGGATCATCTCCTACGGCAAGAGCCAGCCCCTCAATCCGGGGCACGACGAAGGCGCCTGGCAGATGAACCGGCGCGCCCAGTTCCTCATCATCGAGAAGTAAGAATTGCGCCGCGTCAGCATCGGGGCTGTTCTTCTCGCTGTCCTGACCCTGGCCGCGGCCGGGCAGACCAGGAACCAGAAGACCCTCGAGCTCGTCTTCGACGACGTCCAGGTCCTCAAGCAGCAGGTCCAGGAGCTCCGGACCCGGGTCGACCGGAACAGCGAGGAGCTCCGCGCCATCCAGGACCAGCTCAAGGCCCTGACCGACCTCGTCCGGCAGGCGATGACCGGCCAGTCGGGGACCCAGGAGGGCCTCCGGGCGGTCCCCGCGCAATACCAGGACATCCTCCGCAAGCTCGACCTGCTGACGCTCGATCTCCAGAAGATATCCGCCGACCTCGCCGTGCGCGTTCCGCGGACGGTGCCCGACGCCGCTCCCGAGGAGGAGCAGAGGCCGGCCCCGCAGACGACGTCCAGGCCCCCCGCCGAAACCAAGCCCCAACCGGCCCCGACGCCGGCCCCGACGATGTCGCCCCAGGAAGCCTACTCCGTGGCGTACAACGACTATCTCAAAGGGAACTACGACCTGGCCGTCGAAAGCTTCAAGCTCTACCGTCAGCAGTTCCCGGAGAGCCCCCTGGCCGATAACGCCCTCTACTGGATCGGCGAGTGCCGCTACAGCCAGAGGAAGTTCGAAGAGGCCATTGACGCCTTTGACGAGCTCATCCTGACCTACCCGCAGGGGGACAAGGCCGCGGCGGCCCATCTCAAGAAGGGCCTCAGCTTCATCGAGCTCGGCCGGAAGCCCGAAGCGCTGGCCGCGCTCAAGCTCCTCGTCGCCAAGTATCCGCTCGAGGAGGAGGCCCGCATCGCCCAGGACAAGATCCGGGAGCTGAACGAAAAATGAGAGACATCAACAGCCTGAACAAGGTCATCCTGGTCGGCCGTCTCGGCGGCAAGCCGGAGATCCGGAGCCATTCCCAGAGCGGCCGGTCGTCCGCGAGCTTCACGATGGCCACCAACGAGCGCGTCTTCAATCCGAGCACGCGCGAATCGACCGACCGGACGGAGTGGCACAAGATCAAGGTCTGGTTCCCGAAGCTCGTGGAGTTCGCCGAGCGGTTCCTCGACAAGGGCAAATTCATTCTCGTCGAGGGGAGCATCCGGACGCGGGATTACCAGGACCGGGACGGCAACAAGAAGTACATCACCGAGATCGTGGCCGACAAGATCATCCTCCTCGGCAAGCGCGAGGAGAGCTCGGCCATGACCACCGATACGACCGACCTCGACAAGGTCTACGGGCGGGGCGCCGGCCGGGCCGCCGACACGGCCGATGACGAGTTCCCGTCGGGCGAAGAGCCCGGCGGCGGCGCCTCGGGCGGCGGCACCGACGACGACATCCCCTTTTAGCCGGTGAGCGAGAAGACACCGCCCGAGGCCGGCTTCCTGAGCGGCATCATCGAGGACGCCCGCCCGTGGGGCAAGTTCCGCCGCTTCCCCCACGAGGACGCGGGCAGCATCAAGATCATCACCGTCGAGCCGGGCGGCCGGCTGTCACTCCAGTACCACGAGAGCCGGGCCGAGTTCTGGGTCGTGCTCGACCCCGGGCTCGAGGTCACCGTCGGCGACCGGGTCTGGCTCGCGGCTCCGAACGAGGAGATCGTCATCCCCCGCGGCACCGCGCACCGGGCCCGCAACGCCGGGAAGGCGCCGGCGCGGTTCATGGAGATCTGGATCGGGCGCTCGGCGGAATCGGACATCGTCCGCCTCTCGGACGACTACCACCGCAAATAATAAGAGAACTGACTCTCCTCTCTCAACGAGGGAACCTTCCCGTGAGGCGGCGATGGGTGTTGCCTCGAAGATCCCCGTCCGTGGAGGGGGGACCGGCAGGGAGCGGCGTCTTCGAAGCGACCATCAGCGCCGCCCCGGAGCGACTCGGAGGGGCGGTGCTGGGAGAGACTCAAGAAAGAGCTCTTTTCGGATATTTCGCAGAAGTACGGCTTCGTGTGTTCTCCGCCGTCCTTCTGCCGGGTCGCTTCCCAGAGTCCGCTTCCCGCCGCCGGGGGGCCGGGGAGCTAGAGGCAATACCCTGAGCTAAGCCGAAGAGGGGGAGTTCCCCAAAAAGGGGAGAAGAACCTTACTTCTTCGGAGCGGCCTCGAACGCCTGGCCCGTCAGGAACACCTGGGGATGGCGGAGGAGGATCTCCTCGACCACGTACTCCTCGATCTGCTGGGCGCTCCGCAGCTTCAGCGCCTCCTCGGCGATCTTCTCGGCCGTCCCGCACTCGATCGACCGGAGGGCCTTCTTGATCCGCGGGATGAAGATGGGGTTCATGCTGAACGTCCGCAGGCCGAAGCCCAGCAGGACGATGGCCGAGAGCGTGTCGGCGGCCATCTCGCCGCAGACGATGACGTCCTTCTCGGCCTTGCGGGCGGCCTGGATGACGGACCGGATGAGGCGGAGAACGGCCGGGTGGAACGGCTTGTAGAGATAGCTCACGAACTCGTTCGACCTGTCGACCGCCAGGTAGTATTGGATGAGGTCGTTCGTCCCGATGCTGACGAAATCGACCTCCTTCAGCATGAGGTCGGCCAGGGCCGCGGCCGCGGGGACCTCGATCATGACGCCGAGGGGGATCGTCTCATCGAAGGCCTCGCTCTTGCGCCGGAGCTCACGCTTGACGTCCTCGAAGATCTCCTTGACCTCGAGGACCTCGTCGACTTCGGTGATCATAGGGACGAGGACGCGGATGTTCTTCGTGACGCTGGCCCGCAGGATGGCCCGGAGCTGGATGCGGAAGAGATCCTTGTTCCGGAGCGAGAAACGGACGGCCCGCAGGCCGAGCGCAGGGTTGGGTTCCTTCTCGATATTCAGCCGGGGCAGGCTCTTCTCCCCTCCGATGTCGAGCGTCCGGATGGTCACGGGGAAGGGGTGCGCGCCCCGGGCCAGCCCGGCGTAGATCTCGAAGTGGTCCTCTTCGGTCGGCAGGGATTCCCGCCGCAGGTAGATGAACTCCGAGCGGAAGAGGCCGACGCCCTCCGCGCCCATGGACGCCGCTATGGCCACCTCCTCGGGGAGCTCGATATTGGCCTGGGGGACGAACCGGACGCGGTCGAGAGTCTCCGACTTGAGCTTGGCCGTCTTTTGGAGCTCCCGGCCGTAAGTCTCGTACTTCTCTTTCTTGGCCTGGAACTCGCGGCGCACGGCCGGGGGCGGGTCGATGATGACCTCGCCGTCGGTCCCGTCGACGATGACGAATTCGCCTTCCCGGACCTGGCGGGTCATATCACGCAGGCCGAGGACGGCCGGGATGCCCAGGGACCGGGCCAGGATCGCCGTGTGCGAGGTCTGGCCGCCCATATCCAGGGCGATGCCGAGGGTCAGCTCCCTGCTCAGCCGCAGGGCGGCCTCGGACGGCAGCAGCTCATGGGCGACGAGGATGTGCTGCTTCTGGGGCTTCTTCTCTTTCTCCCGTTTGGTCTCGAGGTTCCGGTAGACGCGCTTCAGGACGTCGGAGACGTCCGATTTCCGCTGCCGGAAATAGTCGTCCGCCAGGGATTCGAAGAGCTTCTCGTACCGCGCATTGGCCTTGGACAGGGCCCACTCGGCGCGCGCTTTCTCTTCGCGGATGACGGCCTCGAGCCCGCCGACGAGGGTCGGGTCCTCGAGGATGAGGAGGTGGGCCTCGAAGATGAACGAGCTGTCGGGGCCCATCTTCTCCCGGACGCTCTCCTTGACCCGGACGAGGTCCTCGCGGGTGCGGTCGAGGGCCTGGCGGAGGCGCTTGAGCTCGTCCGGGACCTGGTCGTCGGCGATGATCTCCTTGCGCGACGTGAAGACGACGCGCTTGGCCAGCAGGACCTCGCCCATGGCGATCCCCGGCGAGACCCCGATGCCGCGGAGGCGGGTGATGTCCATCCGGATCACTCTTTCTCGTCGAAGCGGTTGGCGATGAGCTCGACGAGGGCGGACATGGCCGCCTCCTCGTCCTTGCCCGCGATGAGGAGGCGGATCGACGTGCCCTGGGTCGCGGCCAGGGTCAGGATGCCGAGGATGCTCTTGCCGTCGATCTCATCGCCGTCCTTGACGATCTTGACCGACGCGCCGAACCGGTTGGCCAGATTGACGAACTTGACCGCGGCCCGGGCGTGCAGGCCCAGCTTGTTGCGGATCGTGACGGTCTTGTCGAGCATCGAGGGCTACTTGGTCCGCGACCCCAGCAGGGCGCTGACGAGGTGGATGTTCTTCTTACCCTGGTCGACGACCTTCTTGGCCACGTCCTTGAGGTTGTTATTGCGCTGGAGGGAGACGAACTTGATGAGCATCGGCAGGTTGACCCCGGTGATGATCTCGACCTGGTTCTCCTTGTAGAAGCTGAAGCTGAGGTTGGAGGGCGTGCCGCCGAACATGTCGGTGAAGATGGCGACGCCGCTCTTCTGGTCGACCCGCTTGAGGCTGTGGTTGATCTTCTTCTTGGAGTCTTCGACATCGTCGTACCAGCCGATCGAGATGGCCTCGATGTTGGGGGCTTCGCCGAGGATGATGGTCAGGGCGTTCAGCAGCTCCTCGGCCATGCGGCCGTGGCAGACAATGATGCCTCCGATCATGGGTCTCTCGCTCTCCCGGTCAGTCCGCTATTGTATGATAAAGCCGCCTATTTATAAAGGTCCCGGTGATAAATCCTGACCCCGCAGGGGCCGGTCTTGAGGTGGGCCCTGAGCTCCTCGGCGATGACGACGGAGCGGTGCTTTCCCCCGGTGCAGCCCACGGCGATGGCCACGGTCGTCTTGCCCTCGCGGGCGAAGCGGGGCAGGACGAAATCGACGAAGCGGAAGAGCTGGCGCAGGAACTCCTTCGTCCCCGGCGAGCCCAGGACGTACTTGCGGACGCTCGGCGTCTTGCCGGTCCGCGTCCTCAGCCGGTCGACATAGAACGGGTTCGGCAGGAGCCGCGTATCGAAGACGAGATCGGACTCGAGGGGCAGGCCGTGCTTGTAGCCGAAGCTCGTCAGGACGACCTGGGTCCGCGGCTTCTTGCGCCGCAGGACGCGCTCGGCGATGGTATCCTTGAGCTGGTAGATGTTGAGGCCGGACGTGTCCACGACGTCGTCGGCCATCCGGCGGATGGGCAGGAGCCTCTTCCGCTCGAGCCGGACCCCCTCGAGGATGGGCTTGCGGGGGGCCAGCGGGTGCGGCCGCCGCGTCTCGTTGAAGCGCTTGGCCAGGGCCTCGTCCGTGGCCTCGAGAAAGATGAGCCGGACGGGGACCTTCTTCCGGATCTCCCGGAGGACCGACGGGAAGTCGGCGAGGAAGCGCGGCTCCCGGATATCAACGACCAGGGCGGCCCGGTCGATCTCGACCTTCTTCTTGAGCCACAGGTCGACGAAATCTGTGATGAGCTTGGCCGGCAGATTGTCCATGCAGTAATAGCCGAAGTCCTCGAGGGCCCGGCTGACGACCGTCTTGCCCGATCCGGACAGGCCGGTGACGATGAGAAATCGGTTGTCCTTCGCGGCACGCTTCATGGCATCTCCGGGCCTGGATCATTCGGCGTTTTCATGAATGGTCCAGGTTAGGTTAGGACGCGGTCCAGCCGGCGGATGATCTCGTCCGGGGCGCTGTAGCCCCTTTGGCGGAGGAGGTGGACCTTGCAGGCGACCTCGATGAGGGTGGCGATGTTCCGCCCGGGAGCGACGGGGATGGCCAGCTGCGGGATCTTGCGGCCCAGGAGGGTCATGTCGTCGCCCGACTTGAGACCGAGACGGTCGACCTCATAGCCCCGCCGCCACTTCTTCAGGCGGATGACGAGGTTCACCTTGGCTTCCCGGGCGATCGACCGCGGCCCGAAGATGGCCCGGATGTTGATGATGCCGAGGCCGCGGATCTCCATGAAGTTGCGGCTCAGCGCCGGGGCCGTGCCGCGGAGCTCGCCCTTCGGCGTCGCCCGGATCTGGACGACGTCGTCGGCGATGAACTGATGGCCCCGGGAGATGAGCTCGAGGGCGCTCTCGCTCTTGCCGATGCCGCTGTCGCCGAGGATGAGCGTCCCCAGGCCGAAGATCTTCAGGAACCCGGCCGAGATCGTCGTCTGTTCGGCGGCCTCGGCGGGCTTCCCGGCGGCCCGCTCAGGCATGGGACTTGTCCTCCTCGGCGCGCAGGGCCTCGATGACCTCGGCCGCCGTCGGGGCCTTGAGCAGCTTCGAAGCGAGCGAGCGGGACTTGCGGGTCAGGCCGGCGATCGCAGCCAGCAGCCGGAGCCCGGCGCCCGGGTTGTCCTCGGGCGAGACGAGGAGGAAGAAGACGTGCGAGAGCTTGCCGTCCACCGCCTCGAACGCGACGCCGTCCGGCGACAGGCCGAGCAGAAGGGCCGGGGCCTTGATGCCCTTGGCCCGGCAATGGGGCACGGCGACGCCCTTGCCGATGGCGGTCGTCCCCAGCTCTTCCCTCTTCAGGAGCTTGTCGAGGAGGGTGCCGTCGAGGCCCGGCGCGTACAGGGATTCCAGCCGTACCGACATCTCGCGGAGGACGCCGGCCCGGTCCCGGGCCTCGAGCCGCGGCAGGACCGAGTTTTCGTCGAGGAGCGTGTGGAGCTTGGTCATTCTTCCCCGCCGGTCATTCGGGCTCTACGAGCCCATAGTGGCCGTCCTTACGCCGGTAGACGGCGGCCCAGGCCTGGGAGCCCTCCCGCCGGAACAGAAAGACCTCCTTGGCCTTGACGTCGAGCTGGACGATGGCCTCGTCGAGCGACATGGGCTTGAGCGAAAAGAAGCCCGCCCGAACGACCCGCTTCTCCGGCTCCGTCGCCTCCGCGACCGGGGCGAGGACCTTCCTCTCCCGGCCGCCGCGACGCTTCTTTTCGCGCCACTTGGCCCGCTCCTTGCGGATCCTCTTCTCGAGCGTGTCGAACGCCCTGTTCAGGGAGTCCATCATGTCCAGGGTCTCTTCGACGACGACGAGGCCGCCGCCCTTGGCCCGGACATTGATCTCGGCCTTGTTCCGGCTCTTCTGGACGATGAGGATGATGTTGACGTCGAGGACGTCGTCCACGAGGTTCTTCAGCCGGGCCAGCCGCTTCTCGCAGTAGGCCCGGATCTCGGGCGTGAGCGTCGCCTGCCGCGCCGTGTAGTTGACGTTCATGCTTTATCCTCCATGATGGACTTCCTCTTGCGGATGTGGGAGGGGTCGATGTTGAGCTGGTTGCGGTACTTGGCCACCGTCCGCCGGGCGATGCGCAGGTCCTCGCGGGCCAGGAGCTCGCCGATCTCGATGTCGCTCAAGGGGTTGTCCGTGTTCTCGGCCTCGACGAGCCGGCGGATCCTGTCCTTGACCCGGAGCGAAGAAACGTCCTCGCCGTAGTTGCCCTGCAGGGACTTGTGGAAGAAGTACTTCAGCGAGAAGACCCCCCGCGGCGTCATCATGAACTTGTTGGCCACGACGCGCCCGACGGTCGACTCGTGGACGCCGATGTCCTGGGCGATCTCCATCAGCGTCAGCGGCTTGATGAAGTCGAGGCCCTTCTCGAAGAACTCCTTCTGCCGGTCGACGATGAAGCGCGCGACCTTGTAGATGGTCTGGTTCCTCTGGTCGAGGCTGCGCATGAACCAGAGGGCCTTTTTCAGCCGGTCTTTGAGGAAGCGGTGGGCCTCGGGATCGCCCTGGATGGCCTTGGCCAGGAGCTGCCGGTAGTAGGGGCTGATGCGCAGGCGCGGCAGGCCTTCGTCGTTGAGCACGATCGTCCAGTCGTCCCCTTCCTTGGAGACGATGATGTCCGGGGTGACGTAGCTCGTCTTGTCGCCGGCATATTTCCGGCCGGGGGCCGGGTCGAGGGTCTTGATGAGGTCGATGCGCTCTCGGACCTCGCCGAGCGACGCGCCCAGGACGCGGGCGAGCTGGGCGTAGTCGGACTTTTCGAGGAGCGGCAGGTGCTCGGCGACGATCTTGCGGGCCATCTCGTCCTTGACCTGGAGATAGTCCATCTGGGCGAGGAGCGCTTCGCGCAGGTCGAGACTGCCGCTGCCGACCGGGTCGAAGGTCTTGATCTTGGCCCGGACGGCCTCGACCTGCTCCGGCGTTTTCTGCGCGAGACGGGCGATCTCATCGACGCCGGACGTGAGGTAGCCGTCGTCGTTGATGTTGCCGATGATGAACTGGGCGATCTCCCGGTCCTCGTCGGTAAAGAAGGTCAGGGAGGCCTGCCAATCGAGGTGGTCCCAGAGGGACGGGGCCCGGGAGATCGTGTTCTCGAGGGACACGGCGTCGCGGCTCTCCGTGAAGTGCGGCCGGAAGCCTTCGTCCAGATACTCCTGGAAACCGGCCAGGAAATTGTCGTCGGCGGCAAGCTTCGGCTCGGTCGATTCGAGGCTCAGCCCCTCGAGGACGCTGTCCTTGTTCTTGACCCCGGCTTCTTCGGCGGCCACGGTCTCGCTGTCCTTGGCTGTCCCCTCGCGGGCCTCGTCCTCGATCTCGATCATGGGGTTCTGCGAGAGCTCCTCGTCGATGACCTCGATGAGCTCGAGGTTGGTCAGAGGGAGGAGCTTGATGGCCTGCTGGAGGGCCGGGGCCAGGATGAGCTTCTGGACCTGCCTTTGATCGAGCCTCTGTTTGAGCGTCATCGTTCGAGCCCCATATATCTAAAGACGAAACTCCTGGCCCAAATAGCTCTTTCGCACCTCATCGGACGCGACGATCTCCGCGGGCGTCCCCTCCTTGAGGATGCGCCCGGCCTCGAGAATGTAAGCCCTGTCCGTGATCTCGAGGGTCTCCCGGACGGCGTGGTCCGTCAGGAGGACGCCGATCCCTTTGGCCCGGAGGCCCCGGATGATCGCCTGAAGGTCCCGCACCGAGAGGGGATCGATCCCGGTGAACGGCTCGTCGAGCAGGACGAAATCCGGGTCCATGACCATGGCCCGGGCGATCTCCAGGCGCCGCCGCTCTCCCCCGGACAGGGTCAGGGCGCGGGCCCCGGCCAGCTTCTCCAGCCCGAATTCCTCGAGCGTGCTGCCCACCCGGGCGGCCCGGGAAGCCGCTCCCGAGGGCCGGGTCTCGAGAACGGCGAGGAGGTTTTCGGCCACGGTCAGCTTCCGGAAGGCCGACGGCTCCTGGGGCAGGAGGATCAGCCCCTTTCTCGCTCTCAGGTACATCGGCAGCTCGGTGATGTCCTCATCCCTGAGGAAGACCCGGCCGCTGTCCTGGGCGACGAGACCGAGGATCATCGAGAAGGTGGTCGTTTTCCCGGCCCCGTTCGGCCCGAGAAGCCCGACGATCTCCCCTTCTTCGACCCTGACCGAAACCCCGTCGACGACCTTCTTCCGCCCGTAGCTCTTCTCGAGTTCAACCGCTCTCAGAGAACCCTTCATGGCTCAAGATCTGACGACGGTCGTCGCTCTTCCCGTTCCCTCATTTTCGATCAGAATCTTATCATCGGCCAGATCGAAAGTCAATTTGGCCCCCCTGGCGGAACCGCCCTTTCCGTCTGTCAGGACGGGCTTGCCGGTGAGCGTGATCCGCCGGGTCGCCGCCTGATAGGAGGCGGTATCCGAGCGGCCCTGGTAACGGCCCTTGGAAACGGCCACGGCCGTCCTGGCCTCGAGGGATTCGACGGCCTTGCCCTCCCGGGCGATGACCGCCGAGATCGTCCCGGCTTCGAGCCGCGCTTCCGGCAACCGGACATAGGCTTTCGAGGATAGGGTCAGGGTCGCGATATCGGGCCTATAGATTATATCCTGGCCGCCGATCTCGATCGTCCGCTTCCCGGCATCGCCGGGGATCGTTTGGGACAGTTCCGCGGAGACCCCTCCCCGGCCGCTCATATCGCCCGTTTCGAGCGTCAGCTCGAGCTCATCAGCCCGGAGGATGTCCGCGCCCTGCTGGGCCCGGACCTTCTCGGAGAAAGAAAAGGACGGGGCGCCCTCGCGCAAGACGAGGCTGCCGCAGGAAACGGATACGTCCTCGGCCGAAGAAAAGAAACCCGGAGCCCGCTTTCTGTTTCCTGACCGGAGAAGGCATTCGACGCGCCCGGAAGCCACGAGGTCCCGAGGGCCGGGGCCGGCCGAGATCGCCTCGGCCTCGATGCGGGCCTCCTCGGATCCGGCGACCGCCGGATGGCCCGGCCGGCCTTGGGCCCGAACGATCCCGTCGGCCCTGTCGAAAACAGCCGAGTCCGCTTCGAGACGGAAGCCGGCACCGCCGGCCCCATCGTCGAAAGACGCTGCAAGGCCTCCCGAAGCCGTCCATGTCGTGAGCTCACCATCCGGGCTGAGCTTCAGAGTCGCCGACGGGGCGCCGACATTGGTCTTCCGGCCGTCGGGAGCCCTCGCGGACATCCCGACCGCGCCTCCGGCTTCCAGAGTGTCGACGGCGTACGGCTGGCGCGAAAACGCGACGGCGATCCGGTCCGCGCGGACCTCCCCTGTCCCCCGGCCGCCGGGCGCGCCCTCGCCGAAAACGAGCCGGGCCGCGCCTTCGAAGACCGCGGATTCGAAAGCGGCCTCATCCCCTGTCGCGACGAACGAGACGGTATCGGATGTCCCCCGACAGCCGCCGGCACGGAGCCCGGCCCGGCCCTCGACACGGCCGCGCCGCTCGCGCCGGAGGTACGAAAAGGAATCCCCCGATATGTCCAATGTTTCGCCGGCCCGGCCCGCCGCTGCGATCGCGGCGAGGAATCCTCCGCCCAGCCGGATCTCGTCCGCGCCTTCCGAAAAGGAGATGTCCGGCGCGCTGCCGCGCATCGTCTTCGAAGAGAACCGGCCGCCGGTCTTCGTCTCGAAGAGGCCCGCCGACTTGTCGTAGTCGAAGGCCTCCCCTTCGAGGACGACGCCGCCGGCCTCGACGCGGACGTGTCCGGAGATCGTGAAACGGAGAGAGCCGGGATCGTAGGCGACCTCGTCGGCGGTGAGCCGCGATACGGTCTCGCCCGCGGACCCGAGGCTCAGGACCTCGACGGAGCCCGCGAGGTGGTTGCGCCCGTCCGGACCGCGAAAGAAGCTCCCGCCGCGGATGTCGGCGACCGCCCGTCCGTCCCGGAATTCCTGATGACGGACCTTTTCCTTGAGGTCGACGACCTGTCCCTCGGGCGGGGGCGCCGCGGGAGCGGCGGGAGGCGTTTCGCGCCGGCCGGCCAGGCGGATGATGAGGAGGACGGTCAAGCCGATGAGCACCGCGACGGCGGCCAGCCGGGCGAACCTCACCGGCGTCGAAGCTTTCTGAGCGCTCATGGTCTCAGGTCCTCAGGTCTTCGATGGACAGGTTCACCTTTTGTTCGCCGAGGTATTCCGAGGTCATGATCGAGAACGCCAGGCTGACCCGGCTGCCGCGGCGCACGACGTGGCGCCAATCGGACTTGTCCCAGCAAAGGGCCTCGAGGACCCGGCCGTTCTGCCGGGCCAGGAACTTCAGGTGCTTGCCCTGAAGGACCTGGGGGTCGCTGATGACCTCCACGTTGTCGGCCATGAACAGGGGCTTGGGGTTCCCGACGCCGAACGGGACGAGCAGGGCGAAGATGGCCATGAAGCGCTCGTCGATCGCGGCGAGCTCGAGCGGCCCGTCGATCTTGATCTTCTTCTTCAGGCTGTCCTCGGAGATGCGGGCTTCGGCCAGCGGGTTGAGCGTCGCCTTGAAGGCGGCCATGCTCGCCGTTGGCAAGGTGCAGCCCACGGCCAGCCGGTGCCCGCCGTAGCTCAGGAAGTGCTGCTTGCAGTCCTCGAGAAGGTCGATCAGGGGGACCTCCGAGATGCTCCGGCCCGAGCCGTGGGCCTTGCCGTTCTCGTAGTGGAAGAGGACGACCGGCCGGTTGAAGCGGTCCTTGAGCTTGGAGGCGACGATGCCGATGACGCCGCGGTGCCAGTCGGGGCTGCCGAGGACGAGGCACTTGTACTTCTTGTCGAGCCCCCGCTCCTCGACCCTGTCGCGGGCCTCGTTGAAGATCTTCTCCTCGGTCTTCTGACGTTGGGAGTTGAGCTCGTCGAGCTTCTGGACGAGGGCGAGCGACTCGGCCGGGTCCTCCGAGAAGAAGAGCTGGACGGCGATATCGGTCATGCCCATCCGGCCGGCGGCGTTGATCCGGGGGCCGAGGCGAAAGCCCAAGTCGCCCTCGGAGATCTTGCGACGGCCCAGCCCGCACGCGTCGATCAGGCTCCGCAGGCCCGGATTGGAGACGTTGCGCAGCCCTTTGAGACCATGCTTGACGAAAAGCCGGTTCTCGCCTTTGAGCTCGGCCACGTCGGCCACCGTGCCGATCGAGACGAGCTTCATGTAGTGCGGCAGGCCCGCGTCCTTCCCGGCTTTCTTGAGCAGGGCCTGGACGAGCTTGAAGACGACACCGACGCCGGCCAGGCCGGTGTCCGGGTAGCCGGAGTCGGCCAGGACGGGATTGAGCACGGCCACGGCGTCGGGAATGACATCGCCCGGCCGGTGATGGTCGGTGATGATGACGTCGACGCCCTGCTCGCGGGCCCGGGCGGCGAATTCGACGGACTTGATGCCGCAGTCGACGCTGATGACGAGCGTCGCGCCCCGCTCGACGGGGATGCGGACATGCTCGTCCTTGATGCCGTAGCCGTCGGTCAGGCGCTCCGGGATGAAATACTCGACCTTGGCCCCGAGCGTCGTCAGCGCCTTCTTCAGCATGACGGTCGAAAGGACCCCGTCGACGTCGTAGTCGCCGAAGATAAGGATCTTCTCGCCGCGGGCGATCGCCTCGCCGATCCGGGCCACGGCCTTGTCCATGCCCTTCATCAGGTAGGGATCGTGGAGCTTGTCGAGCTCGCCGTAGAGGAACGCCCGGGCGGCCTCCTCGGTCAGGATCTTGCGGTTGACGAGGACCCGGGCCAGGGCCGCGGGGAGGCCCAGGGCTTGCGCCAGGGCGTCGGCTTCGGCGCGCGGCGGGTGGACGACCCAGACGGCGGGGTTCATGGCGCCTTCACTCTAACACATTCTCCCTGAATGCCCCAAGCGAGGCGGCCTTCCTCGACGCCGGCGACATGAACCATGCCCCCACGAAAACCCTTTGGGAGGCCGGGCCGGCCTTCGCTCGGCTTTCGCCTTCGACTCCCACTTCGCCGAATCCGGCTACGAGCTTCTTCCCGGGTAGCTCGCCTTCTCACAGGCCGAGCATTGACAATTAAACGCTTGAAAAATAAAATGTTAAGGCCATGTTCGGAAGTCTCAAGGAAAAGCTGGCCCGGACCCGGAACGCTTTCCGCAAGGTCGAGGACCTCTTCCGCAGCGGCAAGCGCCGCGAGGAGATCCTGGACGGCCTCGAGGAAGCGCTCGTTCTCGCCGACGTCGGCGTCCCGGCCGCGGACAGGATCCTCGGCGCGCTCCGGGCCAAGACGAGCAAGGTCGAGGACGAGGCCGGGCTCGAGCGCATCCTCAAGGACGAGCTCGTCACGCTTCTCTCCCCCGCGGACGGAAGGCCGGCGCCCGGCACCGGCGGCCCGACGGTCATCCTGATGGTCGGCGTCAACGGCGGCGGCAAGACGACCTCGGCCGCGAAGCTCGCCGCCCAGTATAAGCGCGAGGGCCGGCGGGTCGTGCTCGCCGCGGCCGATACCTTCAGGGCGGCGGCCCAGGAACAGCTCGCGCTCTGGGGCAAGAAGCTCGGCATTCCCGTCGTCAAGGGTTCCTACGGCGCCGATCCGGCGGCCGTCGTCTTCGACGCCGCCCAATCGTTCAAGGCCCAGCAGGGTGACGTCCTCCTCGTCGACACCGCGGGCCGCATCCATACGAACACGAACCTCATGAACGAGCTCGAGAAGATCAAGCGGGTCGTCGTCCGCGAGCTCCCCGAGGCCCGCCTCGAATCCCTGCTCGTCCTCGACGCGACGGTCGGCCAGAACGCCATCGCTCAGGCGCGCGAGTTCCTGAAGTTCTCCGGCCTGACGGGGATCTTCCTGACCAAGGTCGACGGGACGGCCAAGGGCGGCGCGGCCGTCGCCATCACCGCCGAGCTCGGCCTGCCCATCCGGTTCATCGGCGTCGGCGAGAGCGAGGACGACCTGGCCGCGTTCTCGCCGCGCGAATTCGTGGAGGCCCTGCTCCCATGAGCGCCGCCCGCGACCGGGCCTGGATGGAGATGGCCTACGGCCTGGCCGGGAAGGCCCGGGGGCGGACGAGCCCGAACCCTCTCGTCGGGGCCGTCGTCGTCCGCGACGGGAAGATCGCCGGCCACGGCTACCACCAGGGCCCCGGAAAGCCCCACGCCGAGATCCTCGCCCTCGGCATGGCCGGCCGCCGGTCCAAAGGCGCGACGCTCTACCTGACCCTCGAGCCCTGCGTCCACTGGGGCCGGACCGCGCCTTGCGTCGACGCCGTTCTGGCCGCCGGCCTCGGGCGGGTCGTCATTTCGGCCGTCGACCCGAACCCGCTCGTCGACGGCGGGGGGATAAGGCGGCTCGAGGAGGCCGGGCTCGACGTCTCCGTAGGCCTTCTCGCGGAGAGGAACGCGGCGCTCAACGAGGCCCACGTCAAGTACATCGTCCGCAAGGTCCCGTTCGTCACCCTCAAGGCGGCCCTGACCATGGACGGGAAGATCGCCTGCGCGAGCGGCGACTCGAAATGGATCTCTACGGCCGGGACGCGCGACTATGTCCATCTCCTGCGCGGCGAACAGGACGCCCTCATGATCGGGGCCGCGACGCTCGTCGCCGACGATCCGCTCCTCACCGTGCGCCACGCGAGCTGGCCCGGGAAGAAGGTCCTGCGGGTCCTCCTCGATTCGGGCCTGCGTTTTCCGCTGACGTCGCGCATGCTGTCGACCCTGGACCGCGGCCGGATCGCCGTCTTCGCCGGGAGCGAGGCGCCGTCCGAGAAGGCCCGGGCCCTCGAAGCCCTCGGGGTGGAGATTCTCTTCCCCCGGGACGGCGCCAAGGCCTGGAGCCTCGCGGGCGTGCTGGCGGAGCTTGGCCGGCTCGAGATCGCCGCCCTGCTCGTCGAAGGCGGCAGCCGCCTCTTCACCTCCTTCATCGAGGGCGGCCTCGCCGACAAGGCTGTCCTGACCCTCGCCCCAAGGCTCTTCGGGGGCGCCTCCGCGCCGGGTTTTGTCGGCGGCTTGGGCGTCGACCGGCCGGCTCACGGCATCGCCTTGAAGCGGACCCGCTCGTTCGCCGTCGAGGACGACATCATCGTGGAGGGATACTTCTGATGTTCACCGGCATCATCGCCCACCAGGGCCGTTTCCGCGGCTATCGCAAGGGCCGCTCGGAGATGGCCGTCGAATCGCCCGGGCTTGCGGCCAAGCTCCGGGCCGGAGACAGCGTCGCCGTCAACGGGGTCTGCCTCACGCTCGCCGGAACGGACCGGGACGCCCTCCGCTTCGATCTCTCCCGCGAGACCCTGGCCAAGTCGACGCTGGGCTCGTTCAAGCCCGGCGACGCGCTCAACCTCGAGCTGCCGCTGACGCTCGCCGACCCGCTCGGCGGCCACCTCGTCAGCGGCCACGTCGACGGCATCGGGAAGATCGTCCGGTCCGCCTCACGGCCGCCCGGGAAAAGGCTGTCCGTGTCCTTCCCTGCCGCGCTCCGCCCGTTCTTCGTTCCCAAGGGCTCGATCGCGGTCGACGGGGTCAGTCTGACCATCGCCTCGCTCGGCCCGTCGTCCCTGGAGGTCGAGCTCATCCCGACGACGCTCGCCTCGACGAACCTGGGCGCGCTTCGCGGCGGCACGCGCGTCAATCTCGAGTGTGACATGGTCGGAAAATACGTGTATAATTGGCTGTCCCGAGGAAGCCGAGAGGGCTGAGAGAGGCCCCTTCAATCCCATGACCGAAGAACAAAGACTGGTTTCCGTCGAAACGGCCCTGGAAGCTGTCCGGGCCGGCCGGATGATCATCATCGTCGACGACGAGGACCGCGAGAACGAAGGCGATCTCATGGTCGCCGCTGAGAAGATCACCCCCGAGATCGTCAACTTCATGGCCACGCACGGGCGCGGCCTCATCTGCCTGCCTCTCACCCGCGAGCATCTGGAGGATCTCCAGCTCCCCCTCATGGTCACGGAGAACACGGCCCGCTTCCAGACGGCCTTCACCGTCTCGATCGACGCCAAACGGGGCGTGACGACGGGCATCTCGGCCCATGACCGGGCCCGGACGATCCTCGCCGCCGTCGATCCCGCCACGAAGCCCGACGACCTGGCCCGCCCGGGCCATATCTTTCCTCTCCAGGCGGTCGAGGGCGGCGTGCTATCTCGGGCCGGACAGACCGAGGCCTCGGTGGACCTGGCCCGCATGGCCGGTCTCGTCCCGGCCGGCGTCATCTGCGAAGTCATGAACGAGGACGGCTCGATGGCCCGCCGGCCGCAGCTCGAGGAGATGAGCCGGCAGTTCGACATCCCGATCCTGGCCATCGCCGAGCTCATCCGCTACCGCATGCATCACGAGACGCTCGTCCGCAAGCTCGAGGAGACCGACCTGCCGACGACGCATGGCCATTTCCGCATCCACGTCTACGAGGATACGATCCGCGGCGACCATCACGTCGCCCTCGTGAAGGGCGACGTCGGCGGCGACGACCCCGTCCTCGTCAGGGCCCATTCGCAGTGCCTGACGGGCGATACGTTCGGCTCGGCCCGCTGCGACTGCGGCGACCAGCTCCGCCTGTCGATGGAGATGATCGAGAAGGAAGGCCGGGGCGTTGTCCTCTACATCCTGAACCACGAGGGCCGCGGCATCGGGCTGGCCAACAAGATCCGGGCCTACGCCATGCAGGACAAGGGGGCCGACACGGTCGAGGCCAACCGCCGGCTCGGTTTCAAGCCGGACCAGCGCGACTACGGCATCGGCGCCCAGATCCTGGTCGCCCTCGGCGTCCGCCGGCTCCGCCTCCTCACGAACAACCCGCGAAAGTTCGTCGGCCTGTCCGGATACGGGCTGGAGATCGTCGAGCGCGTGCCCCTCGAAGTGCCCCCGAACGCCTGCAACCTGCGCTACCTGAAGACAAAGAAAGAGAAGATGGGCCACATCCTGGACCTGGTCTGAGGATGGACGAACGCCGCACACCCGACGAAACGACCCTCTCCCCCGTCTGCCGGACCTTCCTCCTGAAGCTCGGCCGGACCCCCGACAAAGCCAAGAGGCTGCGGATCATCGCAGCCTGCGCCAAGGTCCGGCGGCCTTGGGCCGAAGAGCTCCTGTGGGAAGTCCTCTCCGACCCCAATGAAGCCGTCAGGAACCTGGCCGTAAAGGAGCTCAGCGGCCGGCAGGACCTCCATCCCGAATGGGCCATCCGAAGGCTCCTCCCGCCGCCTTGGTACGCCCGGAGCTCGGCCCTGACGGTCATCGGCTGCAGGCGCATTCAGGAGGCCCTTCCGGCGGTCGGGAGGGCGGCCGACGACGCCAACGTGGAGGTCCGGCGGGCGGCCGCCGAGGCCCTGGGCGAGCTCGGCGGCGATGAGGCGGTCCGCCTCCTCGTCCGGCTGAAGAAGGACGCCAATCCCTATGTGAAGGCGGCGGCAGAAGCGGCCATCGGCAAGGCGAGCGGGGTCCGTTTCAGCTGAAGACCGGGTCTTTGGCCGAGGTCAGGACGCGTAGCGGATGTCGGAACAGGCTTGGCAGCAAAGCGGATTGGATGTGCAATTGTCCTTGTGGTTATAGGGCGCCACGGGCGGGGCCGTCTTGTGCTTGCAGTGGCATAAGAGGGTCTCTTCCGGACGCCCCTTGAAGAGGACGATGAGCTCGGGCGTCTGCCACTTCTTTTTCATGGCCTTAGGTCCTCCAGAAATGCTTCCTTGTCAACATATTAGGTCGAATGACCGGCAAAGTCAACCTGATTTTAGGCTGTCCGCCCTAGCCTCCGCGACCCGGCAGAAATCCTCGACCGGAAGATCGAGCTCCCCTGTCTCCAGGTAAGCGTGGGCCGGGCACCACAGACAGAGGTTGACGACCGGGCATTTCCCGCACTTTTCGGCATATTCCGGCCTGTCCGATTCCCGGCTGAGGGCCTCCGGGAGGAACCGCGCCCACGCATCGGCCAAGCTGCCTTTCCTCAGGTCGAAGAGGAAGTCCGGGTGATGGAGGGACAGGCAGGGACGCAAAAGCCCCTCCGGCCCGACGACGAAGCTCCGCTGCCCGACGCTGCAGCGGAAGATATGCCGGCATTCCGGGGCATGCGCCCCGGGAGGGGTCACGACCGGGAGAATGTCGCCGCAGGCCGCCCTCAAGGCGCCGAAGCGCTCCGGGTCGATCCGCTCCAGCCGGGCGACCTCCCTGGGGCTGAGCCTTTCGGCCCGGATCATCGTGTTCCGGGCCTCGTCCCGGTCGAACCGGAGATGGAGCTGCGGGTCGAAGCGGTAGTAGTCCTTGGTCCTGGCCCGGCAGAAATCACCGATGGCCGCGATCTCGTGCTTGTTCGAGCGGAGGGCCATGGCTTTGAGGCGGATGGTGACGCCGCTTCCGAGAAGCCGGTCGAGACCGCGCTCGAACGCGGCGAACGAGCCCGGCGTCCGGGTGACCCGCTCATAGGTCTCCCGCGTCACCCCGTAGACCGTCACTTCGATGTCCCGCGGCGGGAATTTCTTGAAGAAACGGATATGCTCGTCCGTGACGAGGGTCGCGTTGGTGAAGAGAGAGAGGAGCAGGCCCTTGCTCAGGAGGGCCTGGTAGAGATCGAAGAAGTCCTTGCGAAGCAGGGGCTCGCCGCCGGTGATGAGGCACCAGACGGCGCCGCGGGCCGCCGCTTCGGCGCCGATGCGGCCGGCTTCATCGACGCTGAGCTCCCGCTTCTTGGCCGCCTTGCTTCCGGCCGGCACGTTGATGTAGCAGTGCCGGCAGTCGAGGTTGCAGCGGGCCGTCGCTTCGAGGTCAAAACTGAAGACGGCCCGGCCGGCCGACATCTTTTCCCACAGAGCGAACTCGGCGAGCGGCCTGCGGACGACGAACTCTGTGGTCATGTCAGGCGCTCCCTTCCCGGCGGCCGAGCGCCCGACGGGCCCGGCGATAGAGCCGGGTGAGCAGGAAGGACCGCGACAGCCGGGCGATGGCCGGCGAGCGGAGCGCGGGCCCAAGGCGAACGGTCCGGCCGCCGCGCTCGACCCGAGCGACCAGGCCCAGAATGGCCGCGGGGGAGAAAAGGCCGTCCTCTCCCGGGTCGTGATCGCCCTTCAGCAGATAGGCCCCGCGGCCGGCCTTGACGATCCTGTGGATACGGACGCGGTCTCCGCCGGGGTCTGCGAAGGCGACGACATCGCCTGTCCTCGGCTCGCCGCCGGAGAGAGGAGTGACCGTGACCATATCCCCGTCCCGGATGAGGGGGAGCATGCTCGTCCCCCGGGCCTCGAACCGGAAGGCCCTGCCTTTTTCGAGGACCGCCCGCATCAACCCGGCCACCGGGTAATTGTCACCAAGGGAGGGACGCGGGCGGCTTGGGAAGCCCAAGGTCTTCAGTCTCTTTCGACGATCATCCGGCGCTCGAGGAGCTCCTGGAGGATGCCGACGACGTCGCGCCGGACGAGGCCGTCGGGAGCGTCGTAGTCCTTGGCCAGATCCTCGATGACCGCTCCGAGCGGCCGCGAGCCGTCGAGCCGCGTCCAGATGTCGCGCCCCGTTTCGTTGAGGGTGAACAGCTCGTCCTCGAGATCGCCGATGCCGGATGTCAGGGGGACGATGACGATCTCCCCCTCGATCTCCCGGACGACGACATCGTCCGAAGGTCCGTACACCCGGCCCAGATCGATCTTGTCCTTCATGGTCCTCTCCTCCCTTTCGCCCGCTTGGATCCGTCCCGGACGGTCCAGGCTTTCTCCCCCCTATCGAGAAGGCCCGCAGCGACCGCCTGGGCGTGGGCGATGCCGCAGAAATATTCGACCGGCGTGTCGAGCGTCCCGTGCTCGGCCCAGGACTTGGCCGGACATTGCTCGCAAAGGCCTTTGAGAAAACACCGACCGCAGCGCTCGCGGTAGGCCGGATCGGAGGCGCACGTCCCCCGGAGACGCGGCAGGAATCCGGTCATCGCCTCGCGCAGCGAGCCCGAGGCGAGATCGTAAACGGCGGCCGGATGGCGCAGGCCGAGGCAGTGCTGAAGGCGGCCGTACGGATCGACCGCGGCCGACGCGCCCGACGGCAGGCAGGTGAAGAGGCGGTCGCCGCGGGCCCCGCCGGAGCGGCCGCAGAAATCGCGCCACTCGTCGACGGCCCCCTCGCCCCGGCGCCTGGAGAAGTCCACGAATTCGTTGCCGCCCATCCTCAGGCCGGCGATGAGCGCGCTCTTTCCGTCGCCGGGCCGGGAACGCAGGTCGAAGAGCGTTGCGAACGGCGTCGATCCCGTGCGCCCCGGCAGGCTCGCCGCCCAGGCTTCGAAGCCGTCCGCTTCGCCGCGCGTGGGCGGCAGGACCGCGCCCTTGACGGTGAAGGCCACACCATTCTCGCCGAGGAGGCCGAGGCCGCGGCGGCAGGCCGCGAATGATCCGCGGGCGCGCGTCACGGCCTCGCAGCTCATCTCCGTCAGTCCGTACACCGAGACCTCGACCGCTTCGAGCGGCGGCACGTCCCTGAGGAGGCGGGCCAGGCGCGGCGTGACGAGCGTGGCGTTGGTGAAGAGCATGACCCTCAAGCCGAGGCGCCTCGCGTGAAGATAGATCTCTTCGAAGTCGGCCCGCAGGAGCGGCTCGCCGCCGGTCAGACGCACGACGAGGCAGCCCAGGCCGGCGGCCTCGTCAAGGAGGGCCTTCCAGCGGGGGGCGGTCCATTCGGACGTGCGGGCCTCGACGTCGCCGGCCGGGAGGTTGACCGAGCAATGCAGGCAGTCGTTGTTGCAGCGCTCGGTGAGCTCGATATCGAGGCGCGCCAGGACCGGCTTGGACGACTTCCAGAGGCCCGCCTCGCCCGATACGACTTTTCGCACGTAACTTATGGCGGACATGGTCACTTGGCCCCCGCCAGGAATCCTTCGAGCACCTCGACGATCGCCCCGCTCTTGTCGAAGGAGAGATCGTAGAATGGGACGTCGCGGACGATCTCCCCGGCCAGGCCCAGGGCCCGCTCCCACCAGTCGGCCGAGACGAGCGGCCGCACGAGACGGGGCAGGAGATCGGACAGGACGGCCTTGGGGTCGTCGACGCGGTCGATCCTGTTGGCCGCGGCTTGGCGCAGGAAGAAGACGGCGCGAAGCGGCGCCGAATCCGGTGAGACGCGCCGGATCTCGCCGTGGTTCCAGGTGCCGTGGACGCGGAAGCCTCCGGAGCCCTTGCGGACGATGACGCGATCGTCGCAGAGGACGCGGCCGCGGTCTCCGATAAGCTTGACGATGGTCGATTTGCCGGCCGCCGAAGGCCCCGCGAAGACGAGGCCGTGCCCGCCGATGTCGACTCCCGCGGCATGCACGAAGACGCCGCCGAAGCCCGGCAGGGCCCGGGCCAGGACGAGCTGGTCCGAGGGCAGAAGGGCCAGTGAATCGAGGCCCCCGGCGCGGAACGGCTCGTCCGACGGGCTGTAGATGTGTCCGCGGGTGTGGCCGTCGTCGAAGACCATGACCCGGTGGACCGTCGGGTCGGAGGGGTCCGGCGGGATCATGAGATAGACCCACGAAGAGTCCTTGCGGTAGACGGCCCAGGGGGCCTTGCGGAAGACCTCGCGGCCGAGATCGAAGGCGTCGAGGTCGGGCAGCGAGAAGTGATGGCTGAGGACGATGTCGGCCGGTCCGTCGGCGGCCGACCGGAAAAGGTCGAACTTGGGCTCGAACGTATCGTCCGAGATGGGCAGGTCGGCCTCGACGTCGATCGAGAGACCGGCGACCCGATAACGGCGCCGGTGCGTCCCCAGCCATTCCGCCCGGGCGCTGCGCGTCTCCCGGGCGATATCGCAGAGCCCGGCGATCGGGGCCGCGTGATCGCGGCACTCGAGATAAGCAAAGACCGGGCACCATTTGCAGTCCGCCCGGAGGTCGCACGTCCCGCATGCGCCGGCGCAGGCCTTCGACGGCGGGACGGCCTCGGCCAGGAGCGGCAGGCGCTCCTCCCAGGCCTCGGTGAAGCTCATCGCCCTCAGGTCGAAGCGCAGGGCGGGGTCCTTGACGAAGGAGCAGAAGCTCATGCCGCCGTAGGGATCGACGTGGAAATCGCGTCGGCCGGCGATGCAGGCCGCATAGAGACCGCCCGGACCGGCCGAAGCGGCGGCGCAGGCCGGCGCCCCATCTTCCCCTGCCGCGGCCGGGCCGCCGGCCTGGGCCTCGTCGAGCTCGACGATCCGTCGCGGGTCCAGCCGCTCGGCCAGGATATCGCTGTTCCTGCGCGCGTCGCCCGTGGCCGAGAGGTAGAGCCAGGTCGCCCCCACTCTCCAGCTGGGGCTCCAGGAAGCGGCCAGGCGGACCATCGCATCATAGTCCGCGATATTGGTCCTCATGGGAACGACCTGGACTGTGAAGCCCGCTCCCGCCTCGCGGAGATAAGCGATCCCCTGCTCCAGGGCGGCGAACGAGCCGTGCGTGCGGGTGACGGCGTCATGGACGGCGGCGGTCGAGCCGTAGAGAGCGACGAGCTTGGTGCCCTTCCGCCTCAGGAGACGGGCGATCGCCGGTGTGATCATGGTGCCGTTGGTGTTCAGCGTGTACCAGGACGACTTGGCCGAGACGTGGGAGAAGATGGCTTCGAAATCGGGGCGGAGCATGGGCTCGCCTCCCGAAAGGGCCCACTCCCGGCAGCCAAGGGAGCGGGCTTCGTCGACAACGCGGCGGATCTCGTCGAAGGACAGCTCGGCCGCCCCTTCGGCGGCGTCAGGCGCCAGACGAAGCCAGCAATGACGGCAATTGTTGGCGCAGCGATAGGTCAGGTCGAGCGTGCCGCGCAAGGGGATGCGGGGCAGGCTCTCGACCATTCTTCTTGCGACAAAGCGGCTCATGAATACACGTTCGGCTCGCGGGCGGACCTGTTTTTCGCGGCCGTCCGTCTCAAGACTAGCGCGGAGGGGGTCTGCCGGTATGGCCGGGGACGAGGAATCGGGGGGTGATTTTCGGACTCCCATCCTCCCCTCTAAGGGTGAGAAAACCCGGTCCGCCTCACCCCTCTTCCCGGTCGCCAGGGACCGGGCTTGGATTCGACGATGAAGGTCACCGGGCCGTCGTTGACGATATGGACCTCCATCATTGCCCGGAAGACCCCTGTCTCCACGATCACGCCGAGCGCCTCGACGGCGCCGACGAAATGATCGAACAGCTCGGCCGCCCTGGCGGGCTCTTCCGCCCCGTCGAAGCTCGGCCGCCTCCCCTTGCGCACCGACGCCGCCAGCGTGAACTGGGAAACGGCCAGGACCTCGCCGCCCGTCTCGGCGAGCGAGAGGTTCATCTTGCCCTGGGGATCCGGAAAGATGCGCAGCTCGACGCATTTCCGGGCCAGGTATTCGGCGTCCGCTTCTTTGTCGCCCTTTTCGACGCCGACGAGGAGACAGACGCCACGGCCGATGCGGCCCGACGTCGCGCCGTCAACGTCGACCCGGGCCTCCGTCACGCGCTGCAGCACGATCCTCATGGCTTCTCCTTGACCGCCGCTCGCCTCAGTAGCCGGACGACGCTTTTCAGGTCGGCCGGGCTGATAAGCCGGACGAGCCCGACGTAGATGACGATGCCCGCGGCGATGGACCCGGCCAGGGCCGCGGCGCGGACGACGAACGCCGCGCCGTCGACATGGAGCAGAGGCCAGGCCAGGCGCAACGCGATCCCCATGATCGCCGCGGCGGCGGCGGACTTCGCCGCCGGGACCATCCAGCGGACCGTCCCCGTCGCGCCGACTTTGCGCTCGAGCCAGACGAGGAGCAGGACGAAGTTGAGCAGCTGGGACAGCGACAGCGACAAGGCCAATCCTCCGACCCTGAGGGAGCGCATAAGGAGGAGGGAGGCCGCGGTGTTCGCGAGCATGACGACGATGCCGATGGCCACGGGCGTCCGAGTGTCCTTGAGGGAAAAGAACGCCGGCGCGACGACCTTGACCCCCGAAACGAACGGCAGGCCGAGCGCGAAGAAGAGAAGGCAGGAGGACGAGACCGCCGTCGATCCGCTGTCAAACTGGCCCCGCTCGAAGAGCGTGCGCATGATCGGGGCGTTGAGGGCCATGAGCCCGGCCGCGGCCGGGAAGCTGACGACGGCCGTGAGCTTGAGCGAGAAGCCGAGCGTTCTCTTGAGCTCGCCGATGTCGCGGGACGCGACCTGCTCCGAAAAGGCCGGAAGAAGGGCGGCGGCCAGGGCGATCGAGAACAGCCCCAGCGTCAGCTCCTCGATGCGGGAGGCGTAGTAGAGCGCCGAAGCGCTCCCCTCTTCGAGGCCGGAGGCGATCATCCGGCTCAGGGCAAAGTTGATCTGGTAGACGCTCGCCCCGAAGATCCCGGGGACCATGAGCCGCCCGACCCGCCTGACCGTCGGGTCGCGGAAGGACGCCCCGAAGGTGAAGCGCATGCCCTCCTTCCACAGGAACGGGACTTGGAGGGCGAGCTGGAGGATGCCGCCGATGACGACGCCGGCGGCGAAGACGAGCGCCGGCTCGCGGGCGTCCCGCGCCCATCCAACCACGGCGGCGATGATGGCGATGTTGAACAGGATGGGGGTCGAGGCCGGGACGAAGAAGCGGCCGAAGGAGTTCAGGATGCCGCTCGCCAGCGCGGCCAGCGTGATGAAGAAGAGATAAGGGAACATGACCCGGGTCATGAAGATCGTCAGGCCCCACTTCCCGGCGACGTCGCCGAAGCCGTAGGCGATGAGCTTGACCAGCCCGGGCGCGAAGACGATGCCCATGACCGTCGTGGCGGCCATGACCAGCGCGAGGTCCCAGAAGAATGCGTTGGCGAAGCGCCACAGCCTCTTTCTGTCCGGGGAGGCCTTGAGCTCGGTGAAAGTCGGGACGAAAGCCGGGGTCATGGCCCCTTCGCCCGTCAGGCGGCGGAAGAGGTTGGGGATGGTGAAGGCGATGGTAAAGGCGTCGGCGCCGGTGCCGGTGCCGAGATAATAGGCCTGCAGGAGGTCGCGGACGTAGCCGAGGATGCGGCTGACCATCGTCGGCGCTGCGACGGCGGCCGTGGAGCGGATCAACCGGGTTTTCCGGTCGTCATGGTCCATGGGGAGAGGCGCCTTCCCGGCCCGGCGGCCGTTTGACTTTATGGTCGAGCTATTCTATCATATGACCCTTTAAAGAGGAGAAAAATATGGCCCGTCACAAATCAGCGATACGGCAGCACCGCCACAGCCTCCGCCGGAAGGCCGTCAACACCCAGACGAAGTCCGCCCTGCGGACCAAGATGAGGAAGATCCGGGAGGCCATCGAAGCCAAGGACCGCGAGGGCTCGACCAAGATGCTGCCCGCGCTCTTCAAGACCATCGACACGTCGGTCAAGAAGGGGGCCATCAAGAAGAACACCGGCAGCCGCTACAAATCCCGCCTGAGCCGGCAGGTCGCGCTCCTCAGCTCCAGTCCTGCGAAATAATCGTCCTCTTCTTTCTCGCCAGGCAGAATTCCCTCAGGAACGTCTCGAGGAGGATCTTCTCGCCGGCGTCCTTTGAGCTCGTCGTCTTGAGCGTCCTGTCGAGCTGCCGAAGCTTGGTCAGGAGGGCGTTGAGCTCGGCCGGATCGAGCCCCTCAACGACTCCGAAGAAGTTGTCGTATTTCCCCCGGTAGAGGTCTCCCCAGCCTTTGGAGATGTAGGGGAAGAAGCCCTGGAAGATCTCGTCTTTCGTCCGGCTCTTCTCCCGCAGCCACGTCTGGGCGGCGAGGACGTTGCGGAAGAAACCGGCCAGGCGCCCGACGATGACCTCAGACCTCTCGCCTTCGGCGTAGAGCTCGGCGAGGATGGCCGCCCCCTTGGCGAAATCCGCAGCGGCCAGCGCGTCGTCGAGGTCATAAGCCTGGTAGCTGCGCTGCCCGGCCGTGGCTTGGTCGACGTCGGCCTCTTCGATCCCCTTTTTATCGCCGACGAACACGGCCAGCTTCGAGATCTCGTTCATCATCAGGCGGAGGTCCTGGCCGAGGAAGTCGAAGAGCCGTTTCCGGGCCCCCTCGGTGAGGGTCTTGCCCAGGGCCCGGGCTTTCTCGTCGGCCCGCCTCATCAGGGCGGGGGGGTTGAGCCGCTTCATCTCCATGACCGACACGGCCGTCCTCGGCAGGGATTGGAAGAAGCGGACGAAGGCGTCGTCCCGCCGGACGCGGCCGGCCCGGATGACGACGATGACCGTCCGGGACGGGGGATCGGCGAAGTAATCCTTCAGGATCTTCTGATCGATCGCGGACATGTACTTGGACCCCCGGCCCGTCTCCCCTTCGGCGCCGGCCTTCCGGTCCGCTCCCCTGTCGGAGCCGGGCTTGCGCTCCGGCACGCGGACGACGATCGCCCTCCAAGGCTCGAAGAGGAACGGCGCGGTCCGGGCCGTGTCGACGACGTCGCGCCATTTCGCCTCATCGAGGTCCACGCGGGTCAGATGGAATTCGCCTCCCGCCGAAGCCGTCAGGACCCGCCCGAGCTCTTCGATGAATTCCTCGGCCAGGTATTCCTCCTCGCCGAAGAAGAGGTAGCCGGCGAGGAGCGAATCCTCGCGGAGGTCGCCGGCCATCCTAAAACCCCTCCAGGATGCTGACGACGAGGCTGCGGGCGAACTTTTCCGCGATCTTGTCGATGGCCTCGGTCTGGACGGACTCGAAGCTCGAGCCGGGCGGGACGTCGTATTCCTGCTGGTAGATGAAGGCCGGGTTCGAGAACAGGGGCGTGGCCGACGACCTGTCCTTCAACGTGACCTTGGCCGTCACCGTGATGTTGTACTTGTCGGCCTGGTTCGCGCCGCTGAAGCCGATGGGGTTCGCGCTGAAGCCGGTGATCTCGCCTTCGAGGACGGCATCCGCGGCGGCCGGGTCGGCGCCGATGGCGACCTTGCCGCGGGAGACGAGCTCGTTGATGACGGCCCGGGTGAGCTTGACGTCGAGCTCGAACCGCGTCGTCTGGTTCTTGAACATGGGTACGCTCAGCGTCTTGATCCGGGGGGGCAGCGACGACCCCGTGCCGCGCAGGCGGTAGCCGCATCCCGAAGCGGCGACGATCGCGGCCACGACGAGGACGGCCGCCGCGACTGCGGGCCCTCTCACGGGACGATGCGGTCTTGTCATGGTCGGCGCTCCCGGGGCCGGCCCGTCAGCTGACGATGCTGACGAGCTTGTTTTTGACCGCGATGACTTTTCGCGGCGGCTTGCCGCCAAGGGCGGCCTGGATCTTGGGCAGGGCCAGCGCGGCCGCCTCGAGCTCGGTATCGGGCAGGTCGGGCACGGCCTCGAACCGGTCCCTGACCTTGCCGTTGACCTGGACGACGACGGTCGCCATTTCTTCGCGGGCCAAGGCCGGGTCATAGACGGGCCATGCCGAGAGCATGAGCAGGCCGGCGTGGCCGGTTCTCTCCCAAAGCTCCTCGGCCATGTGGGGGGCGAATGGTGAGAGCAGGCGGACGAGGGACTCCAGCGCCAGCCGCAGGGCGGCTCGCCCCACTGGCGTTTCCCTCAGGGATTCCCTCTCCTTCCGGGCAAGGTTGTAGAGCTCCATGATCGAGCTGATGGCCGTGTTGAGATGGAAGCGGACACCGATGTCCTCGGTCACCTTGCGGATGGTCTGGTGCGTCTTCTTGACGACCTGCGAAGCGGCCTCCCCGGCGCCGGCCGGGGGCCCGGCCGTTCCCGCGGGGGCCGCCGCGAAGACGTCGAGATTCTCGAGGACGATCGTCCAGACGCGGATGAGGAACCGGTAGCAGCCCTCGAGCCCCTCTTCGGCCCAGGCGAACTCCTTGTCCGGCGGCGAGGCGAAGAGGATAAACAGGCGCAACGCGTCGGCCCCGTAACGGACGAGGATCTCGTCCGGGTCGATGATGTTGCCCTTGGACTTGGACATGGCCGAGCCGTCCTTCGTCACCATGCCTTGAGCGAGGTAGTGGGGAAAGGGTTCCGAGATGTCGGTCAGCCCGAAGTCACGGAGGACCTTGGTGAAGAACCGCGAGTAGATGAGGTGGAGGATGGCGTGTTCGACGCCGCCGATGTAGAGGTCGACGGGCAGCCAGAACTTGGCGGCTTCGGGCCGGAAGGGCAGCGTCGTCTCGCGCGGCGAGCAATACCGGAAAAAGTACCACGACGAATCGACAAAGGTATCCATCGTGTCCGTCTCCCGCCGGGCCGGGCCGCCGCACTTCGGGCAGGTCGTTTTGACGAAGCTCTCCAGCCGCTCGAGGGGCGATCCCTCCTCGCCGGTGAGCTTGACGTCGAAGGGCAGCTCGACGGGCAGGTCGGCGTCGGGGACGCCGACGATGCCACAGAGGTCGCAATAGATCACCGGGATGGGGGTGCCCCAGTACCGCTGCCGGGAGATGCCCCAGTCACGGAGCCGGAAGATCGTGCTGCGCCGGCCGAAGCCCTTGTCCTCGGCGTACTTCCCCATGTCGTCCATGGCCTTGTCCGAGGGCAGTCCCGAGAACGGGCCGGAGTTGACGAGTACTCCTGATTCCTCGAAGACCTCCGCGGGCCCGCCGTCGAAGCGCTCTCCGGCCTTGTCAGGCGGCGCGATGACCGTGCGGACGGGGATGCCGTAGCCCTTGGCGAACTCGAAGTCGCGGGAGTCGTGGGCCGGAACGCCCATGATCGCACCGGTGCCGTAGTCCATCAGGACATAGTTGGCGATCCAAACGGGGACGCGCTCGCCGGTGAAGGGATTGACCGCCCTCTTCCCGGTGTCCACGCCGTCCTTTTCGGTCTCGCCGATGTCCCGGCGTTTTCGCATCTCGGCGACCGTGCGGGTGACCCAGGCGCCGAGCTCCTTTTCCTTGGGGCCGGCGACGAGGTCGGGGACGATCGGGTGCTCGGCGGAGACGACGAGGAACGTCGCCCCGTAGATCGTGTCGATGCGCGTCGTGAAGACCTCGATCTCCTTCGACGTCCCGTCGAGGCCGAAGCGGACGTGGGCGCCCGTGCTCCGGCCGATCCAGTTCTTCTGCATCTGGAGGACGTGCTCGGGCCACTTCTGGAGAGCGGCGTGACCGGAGAGGAGCTCCTCGGCGTAGGCCGTGATCCGCAGGAACCATTGCTCCATCTTCTTCTGCGTGACGGGCGTTTCACAGCGCCAGCACCCGCCGCCGACGACCTGTTCGTTGGCGAGGACGGTCTGACACTGCGAGCACCAGTTGACCCAGCTTTCCTTGCGGTAGGCCAGGCCGTGCTCGAGCATGCGCAGGAAGATCCACTGGTTCCACTTGTAGTAGTCTGGCAGACAGGTGTTGACCTCGCGGCTCCAGTCGTAGCTGATGCCCATGCGCTTGAGCTGCGTCCGCATGTGGGCGACGTTGTCGAGCGTCCAGGTCTGGGGGTGGGTGCCGTGCTTGATGGCCGCGTTCTCGGCCGGCATGCCCAGGGCGTCCCAGCCGATGGGGTGGAGGACATTCGCTCCCGCCATCCGCTTTTGGCGGGCGATGACGTCGCCGATCGAGTAGTTGCGGACGTGGCCCATGTGGATCCGGCCGGAGGGATAGGGGTACATCTCGAGACAGTAATACTTCGGCTTGGAGAGGTCCTCACGGGCCTCGAAGGCCCTTTCGTCCTCCCAGGCGCGCTGCCACTTGGACTCGATAGCGGCGAAGTCGTAGGTCTCGATCATGGTTCTAAAATCCTCGAAAGAATGGCTTTTCATCTTAGATTCATTCCCCCGGTAAGTCAAGGTCGCAGCAGGGCAGGATCTCGCTTTTTGGGCTTCCCGGCTCGGGGCGTGCCGCTCCGTCGGGTCGCGGGTTTGTCCCGGCGACCTGCCCTGCGGCAACTGGCCTTAAGGGGGCGTGGCATTCGCCAAGATGAATGGATATACTGAGGGGAGCGAAGACGAAGATGAGCGTGCTCGAGGTCAAAAACCTTTCGGCGGGATACGAGAACGGGTTCGTCATCCGCGATATCTCGCTGGCGGTCGAGCCGGGGGAATTCGTCGCCATTCTGGGCCGCAACGGCTCGGGCAAGAGCACGCTGATCAAGGCCGTCCAGAATCTGCTCGACAACGTCCGGGGCACTGTGCTTTGCTGCGGCGAGAGCGTCTTCCGGATGGGCCCGCGGCGGCTCGCGTCGAGGATCGCCTATGTCCCCCAGCTGGCCGAGCCCATCTTCGAATACACGGCCGAGGAGATCGTCCACATGGGACGGTTCGCGCGGCAGGGCCGGTTCGAGAGGGCTTCGGGCGAGGACGAGGCGGCCGTCGCCGAGGCCTTGCGCCTGACCGAGGTCGGGGGCTTCGGAGCGAAGCGGCTTTCGCAGCTGAGCGGCGGCGAGCGGCAGAGGGTCTTCATCGCCAGGGCCCTCGCCCAGGACACGCCCCTGCTGCTCCTTGACGAGCCCAGCCTGCACCTCGATATCAGCTACCAGGCCGAGGTTTACGGCATCCTCAAGGACCTCCAGCGACGACGGGGAAAGACTGTCATCGCGGCCGAACACAATATCAATCTCGCGGCGTCCTATGCGGAACGGCTGGTCTTTCTCAAGGACGGCGCTGTCGCCGCTGAGGGCGCGCCGGCGGCGACGGTCACGGCAGCGAACATTCTGGCGATCTTCGGTGCCGACGTCGACATCCGCGGCAATGCCCGGACGGGCTTGCCCGAGATATCGCTGGCCGGTCCGGACAAAAGGGCGCTGGGATGAACGGGCGCTCCGGTATGGAGAACGGGTACGGGCGAGGGCCAGAACGAGGGGACATGTTCCGCGGGATCGTGTCCCCGGTCTTGAGCAGACTCCTTCTCGCCGCTCTTGTCGGGTTCACGGTCAGCCTTTGCTCGGCCGCCCAGGAATGGGGACATGGACCTGCGGTACATGTCCCCATCATGCCGCCTCAGCAGACACAGACTATTGCCGACGATCTCGGGCGACCGTTCCCTCTCCCGTCACGGACGCCGGAGCGCATCGTCTCCATGGCCCCGAACATCACCGAGATCCTGTTCGCCCTCGGATTGGGCGGGCGGGTCGTCGGGGTGACCCGGTTCTGCGACTGGCCATCCGAAGCCAAGGCCATCCCCAAGATCGGCGGGCTCATCGATCCCAACATCGAGGTCATCCGGTCGCTCGACCCGGACCTCGTCATCGCGTTCCGCGGGAATCCCCTCCGGCTCGTCGACCGGGTGCGCAAGCTCGGGCTGCCCGTGTTCGTTCTCGACATTGGGGAAGAGCTCGATGAGCTCTTCCCCCTCATCGGCAGGATCGGCCGGGTCACGCGGACGGAGGGCCGGGCGGCTGAGCTCGTCGCCGGCCTTCAAAGCCGGGTCGCGGCCGTCGACGCCCGTCTGCGGGGCGCCCTAGCACGGCCCAAGGTCTTCGCCCTCCTCTACGGTCAGGGGCTCTGGACCTCCGGCGGGGAAAGCTACCTCGACGACATCATCGCCCGGGCGGGCGGCGTGAACGTCGCGTCGGCCCTGCCCAAGAAATGGACCCTCTACAAGCGCGAGCGGATCATCAAGGACGACCCGGACGTCATCTTCGTCCTGGCCCGCACGGAGGCCGATTTCGCTTCGGGACGCGAGCGGCTGGCGCGCACGCCGGGCATGGAGGGGGTCGCGGCCGTCCGGACCGGACGGATCTTCGAGCTCGACGAGAACGCGGCCAGCCGCTTCGGGCCGAGGCTTATCGACGTTCTCGTCAGAATGGCGACCCTCCTTCATCCCGACGAGCTCGGTGGGCGGACATGAGCCGGAAGGCGGGCCGCAGGCTCTTTTGGGCGGTGTCCCTATTATTATGCCTGGCCGGTTTTGTCCTCTCCATCATGACCGGCCCCGTCCGGACGACCCCCGGCGATCTCATCGGCTTCATCAAGGCCCCCGACCGCGTTCTTTCGGCCATCTTCATCGATTTGAGGCTGTCGAGGGCCGTCCTGGCCTTCCTCGTCGGCGCCGCGCTGGCCTTATCGGGGGCTATCCTCCAGGGTTACTTTCGCAATCCCATGGCCGATCCGTTCGTGGTCGGGGTTTCGTCCGGGGCGGCGCTTGGGGCCGTCGTCGCGGCGGCCATCGGCTTCGAGGCCGCGGCCTTCGGATTCAGCGGCCCCGGTCTCCTGGCCTTCCTTTCCGGGCTGGGCATCGTCTCGCTCGTTTACGTCCTGTCGCTGCGGCGGGGCGGATTCAAGGTCGAAACGATCCTGTTGACCGGCATCGCCGCCGGCGCTCTGGCCTCGGCCCTGACCTCGTTCTTTCTTTTCATGCGCTCGGATTCCTACGACCAGGCGGTCTTTTGGCTACTCGGGAGCTTCCAGCTCGCCGAATGGGGCCAGGCCGCGACGATCGCCCCCTGGGTCATCCTATGCCTTCTGGCGTCAGTCTGGCTGGCCCGGGACATGGACCTCCTGGCCCTGGGCGATGAGTCGGCCCAGGCCCTCGGCAGCCCGGTCCGGCGGGTTCGCAAGGCGTTCCTGGCCATGTCGGCGCTTCTCGCCGCGCTCGCGGTCGCCGTGAGCGGGATCATCGGATTCGTCGGCCTCGTCGTCCCCCACTGGGTCCGCATCCTCATCGGCCCCGGCCACCGCGCCCTCTTCCTCTCCTCGGCCCTGGCCGGAGGGACGTTCCTTCTTTATTGCGATCTCCTGGCCCGCACTCTCCTTCCCTCCGAGCTCCCGATCGGCGTCATCACCGCCGCCGTCGGCGCCCCCTTCTTCCTCTACCTTCTCCATAAAAAGCGGTGATCCTTGCCATGCCGGCCCCTGGATTTAGGTCGCCGGAAAGTGGCTGATGGCGGCCGCAATAGAGCGGCGAGGTGGACAGCTGAGCTCGACACTGGAAAAGTTCAGCCGGTACGCGTGCCGGAGGAGGGTAGTTTCAGGGGAAACCGCCAAAACGTGTTTGAGCGAGGCGTAGCGCACGCCGAGCGAGTTGTTTTGGCGCCGAGTCCGGCGCACGTACCGGCGTCTTTGAACTTTTCCAGGAGAGCGAGGCTGGCCGCCGAGCCGTTTCGCGGCCGCATGACCGGCCCCCAAAGAACCTGACCGACCTCGGCTTCGTATGATAGAGTGAGGATTCATGGACTTTTTCTTTGTCCGCGATTACCGCCACCGCCCCCGTTTCTTTTCGGCCGGCCCTCTCGGCCCGCTGCCGGCGGACTTCTCGAAAACACGTGAGGTCTGGGAGAAGGCCAAAAGCAAGGTCACCAGCCTCAATCCCCGGACCCTCCTCCAGGAACAGGCCTTTGAGCTCGGAGGCCGGCCTGGCGAGGGCCCGCTTCGCATCCTCCACTCGGGCCATTTCGATGACCGGGCAGTGCGGACACGGCTGTTCCTCTTTTTGCAGCGCCACCGGACCCGCCACATCATCATTCTGTGCGGCGAGGCCATCGTCGTCCCGATCACGGGGCTGGCCGCGCTGCTGCCCGGCCCGAACATCATCTTCTATGTGCTGGCCGTCCTGATGGTCATCCAATGGCAGGCCCTGCGCGGCATCACCCGCATCCTCCGCCGGGACCACGAGTTCATCGTCGACCCCCTCCTTGCGGAGTGGGAAGCGGCGGTCGAGTCCCGCGACGAAGCCCGTTTTCCGGAGCTCCTCGAGCGGCTCGGGAAGGTCCACGGCCTCCCCTCCCCGCGCAAGCTCCTCTGGAAATAGAACGGGGTCAAACCTACGGCGGGAAGCGTAGTCCCCGAAGCGACCAACAAAACCGCGGCCGAGCGCTCGAGGCCGCGATTTTGGGAAATATCTTGGGAAGCAAAACTAAAAAGGTATAGGTTTGACCCCGTCTTGGCAAATTGACAATTCCCGTCAATTGGCTTAGGGTATAGGTAATATGACGCTAACCCTGAATCAGGTCCTCGGGATCATTCTGACTGTGGCGGCCGTTGTCGCTGTCATCTTCCTGGTTATGTTCCTGAATCAGCTCCGCAAAACCGCCCGGGAAGGCGAAAAGACCCTTGTCAAGGCCCAGGAGACGATGGACGGGCTGAACGTGATCGAAGCCAAGATCAACGCCGGCCTGGACAACGTCGGGGAGGTCTTGGCCACTTCGAAGAGGGCGGTGGCCGGACTTACGGGGGTGACGCATTTTCTCACCTCCAACGTCATCCGGCCGTCTGCAAGATTCTGGCCTCTGCTCGTCCCTCTGCTAAGTTTCGGCCTGCGAAAAATGAAAAAAAAAAGGAGAAATAAAGATGGGTGACACCAAAGACAGTCATTTCTGGGATTCCCTGCTGACGTTCGTGGCCGGCGCCGCGACGGGTTTTATCGTCGGCATCCTCGTCGCTCCCGCGAGCGGCAAGGAGACGCGGAAGAAGATCAAGGACCAGGCCGCCAAGACCGGCGAAGCGGCCAAGGAAGGCTACGAGAAGATCACCAAGGAAGCCGAAAAGGGCATCCGCATGGTCAAGGAAAAGACGGGCGAAGGCGTCGACGCCATCCGCGATTTCATCGAGAAGAAGAGAGAAGAGCTGCAGAAGGCCGAGGAGAAGAAGTAGGCCACCGGATCGACCTGTTCGGGGCGGGCGGCGCCGGGAGGTCTTCTTGACGGCCGCGAGATCGCCCGCGATGAGGAACCAGAGGATCATGATCACCAGATACCGTTGTATCTCCGCCGCCATCGCCATCGTCGTTCTGGCCGCGCTCCCCCCCGCTGCCCGGCCGGTCGACGCAAAAACGACCAGGCGCATCGACGCGGAGATCGAGAAGAACAAGGCCGAGATCATCAAGATCCGGCGCTTCATCCATATGAACCCCGAGCTCGGCAACCGCGAGGTCGAGACGGCCCGCCTCATCGCCGCCAGGCTCCAGCCCCTCGGCTTCGAGGTCCGCACCGGCGTCGCCAAGACCGGCATCGTGGCCGTCCTCAGGGGCGGTCAGGCCGGTCCCGCGGTCGCGATCCGGGCCGACATGGACGCGCTGCCTGTCCAGGAGACGACCGGGCTCCCCTACAAATCCCTTAACCCCGGCGTCATGCACGCCTGCGGCCACGACGTCCACAGCTCGATCGTCCTGGGGACGGCCCTCGTCCTGAACGCGATCAAGGACTCCATCAAGGGGTCGGTGACCTTCCTCTTCCAGCCGGCCGAGGAGGGCGCGCCGGAGGGCGAGGAGGGGGGAGCCGACCTCATGGTCCGGGAAGGGGCTCTCGACGATCCGCCGGCGGCAGCAGTATTCGGATTCCATGTCTGGCCGGAGCCGACCGGCCGGGTCCTCATCGCCCCGGGCAACGTGACCGCCGCGGCTGACAGCTTCTCCATCACCGTCAAGGGCAAGAGCGCCCATGGCGCTCGCCCCCAGGAGGGACTGGACGCCGTCGTCATCGCCGCCGAGATCGTCACGGCGCTCCAGACGATCGTCAGCCGGGCCACGGACCCGACCGACCCGGCCGTCCTGACCGTCGGCACGATCAACGGCGGCTCCCGCCGCAACATCATCGCCGACCGCGTCACCCTCGAAGGGACGATCCGGACGCTCAGCGAAGCGAACCGGAAAAAGGTCCAGCAGCTCGTCGAAAGCATCGTCAAGAACATCACCGAGATCTACGGCGCTGGCTATCAGTATGAGTATAAACCAGGCAATCCGTCCGTCTTTAATAACCCGGAGCTGACCTCGGCCATGACGCCGACGCTCGTCCGGCTCCTGGGGAAAGACAAGGTCGTCGAGTGGAAGCCGCAGATGATTGCCGAGGACTTCGCCTTCCTGGCCCGGAAGGCCCCGGGCCTCTACTTCTTCCTGGGTGTCAGGGCCCCGGGCCAGCCGGCGGCGCCCCTCCACAGCCCGAACTTCAGCCCCGACGAGAATGCGATCCCCCTGGGAGTGCGGATCATGACGCACCTCGTGCTCGACGCCCTCGAGGGGCAAAGCGCCCTCGCTTCGGTCCGGCAAGAGATCTAAGAACCAGTCCGTTCCCCTTCGTCTTTCTGGCGCCGGCCCTCGGCCTCGGCATCGGCGCGTCCGAGGCCCTGTCCCTCCCGGCGCTTCCCACATGCGGCCTGGCGGCGACGTGCCTCGCGGCGGCCTGGGCCCTCTTCGCGCGCCGCGTCGACCGGGCGGCCGCCGTTGCCGCGATCGCCGCGGTCGCCTTTCTGGGCGCCGCCCGCTTTTCCGTCTATGACAGGGCGTATCAGGGCGCCGCGCTCCATACCCTCGCGGCAGACGGCTATGTCGATGTGACCGGCCGCCTCTACAGGTCGCCGGGCCGCGAGCCCGACCGGGACGTCCTCTTCGTCAGCGTCCGGACCGTGACGGCCGGAGGAGAGGAGAGGGCCGTTCGCGGCCGGCTCCGGCTGGGCGTGCCGTTCGTCAGGGCGACGCGCCGCCGCCTCGACTACCTTGTCGGGGACCGCGTCAGGGCCTCGGTCCGGCTGAGCTCCGGGGGCGCCTTCCGGAATTTCGGGGCCTTTTCATACGAACGCTACCTTCAGACCCTTGGCATCCACCGGCGCGGCTCGACGAAGTCCCCCCTCCTCGTGGCCCGCATATCCCCTGCCCCGGCCGGCTCGATCCGGGCCCGGATATCGCGCGTCCGCCGGAGCATCCAATCGGAGCTCGAAAGGATCTTCCCCGCACCTGACGGAAAGGATATCTCATCATCCGGTGCCGTGCTCGAGGCTCTCCTCCTCGGCGAAGACGGCCGGCTGGACGAGCCGACCGTCGAGAACCTCCAGAAGACGGGTCTCTATCACCTCTTCGCCATCTCGGGCGGGCACATCGCGATCATCAACCTGCTGCTCTTCTCGCTCTTCCGCCTCGTCCGCATGTCACGCCGGGCATCGAGCCTGGCCCTGGGCGTCTTCCTCGTCTTTTACACCGCCCTTGTCGAGGGCAGCCCGTCCGTGCTTCGGGCCACGCTCATGACCCTGGCCTTCCTCGGCGGGCGGCTTCTCTGGCAGGACGTCCACGTCTTGAACACGATCGCGGCCAGCGCCTTCGCCCTTCTCCTGGCCAATCCCGCGAGCCTCTTCGACATCGGGTTCCAGCTGACGTACGCCGCCACGCTGACCATCATCCTTTTCACGCCGCCTCTGCTCGCAAGGCTGCCGCGCCTGCCGCTCAAGACGACCGAGCTCGCCGTCCTGTCCGTCACCGCGGCGCTCGGCGCCTCGCCGATCGTCGCCCGAAGCTTCAACCGCATCGCCGTCTCCTCCCTCATCCTGAATTTTCCGGCCATCCCTCTCGTCGGGTTGATCATGGGCGTCGGCTATGCGTTCCTGCCGTTCGCGGCGGCCTTCCCGGACGCGGCGGGGCCGCCGGCCGCGCTGCTGAGGCTGCTCGTCGCCGTCTTCGCCCTGATCTCCCATTCTCTCGACGCCTTTCCCTTCCTGTCCTTCCGTGTCCCGACGCCGCCCGCAGCGGTCCTCTGGGGCTATTACACTGCCCTGGGCCTTGTCCTCGTCCGGCCGCGGTTCCGCTTCCAGCGTCCGGCCGTTTCTTCAGCGTTCGCCCTATGCCTCGCCCTTCTCGTTCTCTCCCCGTTCAGGCGGGCCTCCCCCGCGCTCCGCGTCACCATGATCGATGTCGGACAGGGCGAGTCCATCCTCATCGAATTCCCCGGCCGCCGGGTCATGCTCGTCGACGGCGGCGGGCTCGCCGGGAGCCCATTCGACGTCGGGGAGAGGGTCGTTTCCCCGGTCCTTTGGCGCAAAGGGATCAAGCGCATCGATATCCTGGTCCTGACCCATCCGCATCCCGACCACCTCGGCGGGCTTCTGGCCGTGGCCCGGAACTTTCGGATCGGTGAGCTCTGGGAAGGATGGCCGGCACCTGAGGAAGGGATTTACGCCGCGTTCATCCGGTCCTTAAGGCGAAGGACCCTCCGGCGCCGCTGCGGCCTCGGGACCCATTTCGAAGAAGGTCCCGTGGCCATCGACGTCCTCCACCCCCCTCGCGCCGCCGGGCGCGCCGGACCCGTTCCGGCGGCGAACGAGGGCTCGCTCGTGATGAGGGTGACCATGGGCAAAGCGTCCTTCCTCTTCATGGGCGATACCGGCCGGGAGACGGAGAGGGCCCTCATCGACGCGGGCGTCGACCTCGAAAGCGACGTGCTCAAGGCGGGACACCACGGCAGCGCCTCTTCGACCTCCGCGGAGCTCCTGGAGGCCGCCCGGCCCCGGATCGTCATCGTTTCCGCGGGCGAGGGGAACACCTACGGCTTCCCCAGCCCCGCATTCCTGGCCCGGTGCGGCGAAGCCGGCGCCGGGGTCCTCCGGACGGATAGCGACGGAGCGATCGAGATCCGGACCAACGGCTTAGAGCTCGAGGTCCGGACCGCAGCGGCCCGAGGGCCCCGGGAGAACCCGGACTTCCGTTTGACACGTACGACTAAATCCGTGATAATCGCCGTAGACTAGAGGAGCGGCAAAAGTCATGCATAAGAAAAGATTGGTGGTGTTTCTCTTTCTCCCACTGGTCCTGGCCTCCTTTCTCCAGTCCCAGAGCCTGGCCGACCTGGCCAAGAAGGAGAAGGTGCGCCGGGCCGCCCTGAAGGGCAAGCACGCCACGGTCGTCACCACCGCGGACTTGGCCAAGGGGAATAGGCGGCCCGCCGTCGAATCGACGGGTCAGGAACAGGCCGCCGAGGAGGGCGCGGAGGCCGCGGAAGGCCAAGCCCAGGAAGGCGTGACCCCGCCCGTAACGGGTGAGCAGGCCGCCGGGGCCGCGGCCGCCGTCGAAAAGCCCGCCGAAGAGACGACGCCCGCAGAAGCCGCCGCTCAATCGGCCCTGGACATCCAGAAGAAGCAGAACGAGCTGGCCGATATCGCCCAGCAGAAGGCCGATATGGTCGACCTCCTGACTATCAAGATGAACGCCCTCTACCAGGAATTCTACGGTCTCGACAACCTGAAATCCCGCGAGATGGTCCAGCTCCAGATCAGCGACACCTACGACAAGCTCCTCAAGGCCGAGACCGAATCCGCCAAGGCCAAAAAGGACCTCGAGGATTTCCTGGCCCAGGCGAAAAAGGACCAGTCCCCGGCGATCTGGATCAAGTAGTGGATCCCGTCCGTTCCGGCAAGCGAGCGCCGCACCAGCTCCGGCCCCACAAGATCAGCATCGACACCCTCGATTTCGCCGACGGATCGGCCTTCATCGAGGTCGGGCGGACGCGCGTGCTGGCCGCGGCGACCATCGACGAGCGCGTGCCGCCGTTCCTCCGGGGCACCGGCCAGGGCTGGGTCACCGCCGAATACGCCATGCTGCCCCGGGCGACAGCGGAGCGAACGCCCCGCGAGCGGGTGGCCGGCCGCATCTCGGGACGGACCCAGGAGATCCAGCGCCTCGTCGGCCGCGCCCTGCGGGCGGTGACGGACCTGCGCGCCCTCGGCGAGAGGCAGATCATCATCGACTGCGACGTCATCCAGGCCGACGGCGGCACGCGCGCGGCCTCGGTCACGGCCGGATGCGTCGCGCTGGGCCTGGCCCTCAAGAAGATGATCGACCAGGGCCTCATCGACCATATGCCCCTCCGCCATCTGGTCGCCGGAGTGAGCGTCGGCATCGTCAAGGGCCGGGTGCTTGTCGACCTCGACTATTCGGAGGACTGCCAGGCCGACCTCGACATGAACGTCATCGAGACCGACCGGGGCGAGCTTGTCGAAGTCCAGGCCGGGGCGGAGAAGAACCCCTTCTCCCGAAAGGAGCTGCTCGGGCTCCTCAAGCTGGCCGACCGGGGCATCGCCAAGATCATCAAGCTGCAGAAGGAAACGCTCAAGAAGAAGAGCATCCTGTTCATGGCCTACGGGTACAGGGAAAAGCCCGGGATATGACCCTTATCTCTGTTTCGGGGACACGTCCCTGAGGTGCATGTCCCCAGCGGAGAACAGGCCGAACGGCTTGACAATCTTCCCTCTAAATCAATAGAATCAAGCCTCAGTCGAGGTCTTTTTATCTAATTTTCCCCCGGGACCCGGGGAGTCCTACCGAGGAGGTCGTCATGCCACTGACATCCTGGCTCATCATCGCCGGCGCCGTCATCGTCGTCTTCGCCCTCGTCATACTGGTCCTGGCCCTGCGTTACCGCAAGGTCGGGCCGAACGAGGCCCTCATCATCGCCGGAGGCCGCAAGCACACCATCACCCTGGCCGACGGGACGACGCAGAAGGTCGGCTACCGCTACCGCCTCGGCGGCGGCGTCTTCGTCTGGCCCGGGATGGAAAAGGTCTATGTCCTCCCCATGGACATCATCCCCGTGACCATCCGCACGCCGGAGGTCCTAACCAGCGGCGGCGTCCCGATCATGGCCGAGGCCTCGGCCCAGATCAAGATCGGCTCGTCCGACGAGGCCATCCACCTCGCCGCCGAGCAATTCCTGGGGATCGGGCGCGAGGGCGTCCGCGACGTGGCCGTCAACGTCCTCGAAGGCAAGGTCCGCGAGGTCATCGGCGGCATGTCGGTCGAGGAGATCTACCGCGGCCGCCAGGAGTTCTCGAGCCGCGTCGTCAAAGCCGTCCAGGCCGATTTCGCCAAGATGGGCCTGGTCATGCTCTCCTTCGCCCTCAAGGACATCAGCGACACGCAGGGCTACATCGATTCCCTGAGCAAGCCCCAGATCGCCGCCGCCAAGCGCGACGCGTCCATCGCCCAGGCCGAGACCGAGAAGGAATCGATCATCAAGTCCTCCCAGGCCCGCAAGGAAGCCGAGGTGGCCCGCCTTCAGTCCGAGGCCCTCATCGCCAAGGCCCAGTGGGAGAACGAGGCCAAGAAGGCCGAGTCCCAGGTCTTCGTCAACACCAAGAAGGCCCAGGCCGATTTCTCCTACGAGCTCGAGCGCAACCGGATCAGCCAGGACCTGAAGAAGGAAGAGGCCAAGGTCAAGCAGGTCGAGAAGGAAGAGGCCATCAAGACCGAGCAGCTCGAGATCGCCCGCAAGGAACGGGAGCTCGAAGCGACGGTCATCAAGCCGGCCGATGCCCGGAAGTACCAGATCAAGGCCGAAGCCGAGGCCGAAGAGTTCAGGATCACCGCCGAGGCCAAGGGCAAATCCGAAGCCATGAAGCTCGAGGGCCTGGCGGCGGCCGATGAGATCAGGGCCAAGGGCGGCGCCGAGGCCGAGGCCATGATGAAGAAAGCCCAGGCCTGGGAGAAGTACACGCAGGCCGCCGTCCTCGACACCTACATCAAAGCCCTTCCCGAGCTGGCCAGGGCCGTGTCGGAGCCCCTGTCCAAGGTCGACAAGATCGTCATCGTCGGCGGGGACAAGGAGCTCGGCACGACCAAGATCACGGCCCAGGTGGCCCAGGTCCTGGCCCAGATGCCCGATGTGGTCAAATCGCTGACCGGGGCCGACATCCGCGATTTCCTCAAGGCCAAGCTCTCCCCCGAGGCCAAAGACGCGAAGAAGTGAGCGCCCGGCGGGGCGTCGAGGCAGGTGAACCATGATCTCTGAAAAAGTCCAGCGCATCGGCGCCTCCCCGACCCTGAAGATCTCGGCCAAGGCCAAGGCCATGAAGGCCGAGGGCATCGACGTCATCGACCTCAGCGTCGGCGAGCCGGATTTCCCCACGCCGGAGAACATCAAGGAGGCCGGGATCAAGGCCATCCGCGACAACTTCACGAAATATACGGTGAGCGACGGCATCCTGCCCCTGCGCCAAGCCATCGCCAAGCGTCTCAAGGAGGACTACGGCCTCGAGTATCCCGCGAAGCAGATCATCGTCTCGGCCGGGGCAAAGAGCTCTCTCTTCCACCTCGTTCAGGCCCTGGTCGACGAGGGCGAAGAGGTCATCGTGCCGGCCCCTTATTGGGTGACCTACCCGGAATGCGTCGCCCTGGCCAAGGGCAAGGCCGTCATCGTCCGGACGCGGGAGGAGGACGGGTTCCTGCTGACCCCCGAGTCGCTCAAGGCCTCGATCTCGCCGGCGACGAAGGCCATCATCCTCAATAACCCCTCCAACCCGACCGGCGGCGCCTACACCAAGGAACAGCTGCTGGCGCTGGCCGAGGTCATCAAAGGCGAGGACGTCTACGTCATCGCCGACGAGATCTACGCCAGCCTCGTCTACGACAACTTCAAGTTCACGAGCTTCGCCGCGCTCGGCGAAGACATCAGGAAGAAGACCATCGTCATCAACGGCGTGTCCAAGTCCTATTCGATGACCGGCTGGCGGATCGGCTTCGCCGCCGGGCCGGCCGAGGTCATCGACGGCATGTCCAAGATCCAGAGCCACACGACCTCGAACGCCTGCTCGATCGCCCAGAAAGCCGCCCTCGAGGCCTACGACGGCCCCCAGTACGAGGTCCAGAAGATGGTCGCCGAGTTCCAGCGGCGCCGCAACTATTGCCTGATGCGCCTGGCCACGGTCCAGGGGATGTCCTGCTTCAAGCCGCAGGGCGCCTTCTACCTCTTCCCCAACGTCAAGTCGTTTTACGACAAGGAAGCGAACGGGGCCAAGATCCGCAACTCCTACGGCATGGCCTACTACCTCCTCAAGGAAGCGCGCGTGGCCATCGTCCCGGGCGACGCCTTCGGGGCGGACGACCACATCCGGCTGTCCTACGCGACCTCGATGACCAACCTCGAGAAGAGCATGGACCGGATCGTCGAGGCCCTTGGCAAGCTCAAGACGGCCAAGAAGGTCAAGCGCGTCGCCTTGACGAACGCCGTGACCCGTGTGAAAAAGGCCGTCCCCGTCGACATCGTGGCCGACGCCCGCATGCGCGACGCCTTAGCGGCCGAGATGGAAAGCCACCTGGGTTACGAGGGCCGCTACGAGTGGAACGCCCGCATCGGCGGCGCCGTCATCCAGCTGAGGACCAACGTCGCCCACCTCAACGATTTCTGGGTCGAGAACTTCCCGCCGGCCCCGGGAGAGGCCGACGTCAAGCCCCACGGGGTCATCTATGCCGTCGACGGCATCGCCGGGCGCGAGCCGCGCGGCTTTTATCACGAGGCGACCCAGACCGGCGTCCTGGTCAACACCGATCTGTACGCGTCGCTCCGCAGCCTGGCCATCGGCCTGGCCATGGACATCGCCGCGAGGACGGGCGGGGCGGGGGCTTCGGGCGCGGTGCGGGGCATGTCCGCCGACATCGACGGCGACGGCCTCATCCTTGTCGGTCCTCCGGGCACGAGGAAGACCGAGCTTTTCTTCGAGCTCCTGGCCGACCCGCGCTTCAAGCTCCACACGAACGACATCGCATTCGTCGAGATCGCCGCGGCCCGGGCCGCGGCCGACCGCATCGAACGGAAGCTCTACATGCCGACGGCGGCCGCCGAGCTCGACCGCCGGATGGCCCCCCTCTTCGACCGCAGCAAATGTGAGAACGTCACCCTCCGCAAGGAGGACTGCCAGGACCTGGAGTGCCAAAGGGCCGACGACTGCCGCCTCGACAGAGGCTCAGCCTACTGTTACAGGGCCGCCAAAGAGGCCCACGCCCTCCTCGATCCGGCCTGGCTCGGCGGCCCGGCCGCCGGAGCGAAGAGGACGAACCTCAGGTGGCTCGTCCTTCTCAGGAACGACGCGACCTCCCCGGCCGTCGTCGAGCTTTCGAAGGAGGAGGCCCTGCGGACCCTCGAGGCCGGGGAAGCGGCCGGGGCCAAAAAGGCCCTGAGCGGCGGCAAGCCCCAGCCCTATTACAACCCCCATCTTCTCGGGGCGACGCCGGAGAAGCTCGAAGCCCAGAGGGCCTTCTTCGGCCGGCTCCTCGACTCGGCCCGGTGCATCCTCTTCAACAGCGGGGTCGGCGGGATCGACAAGCTGAAAGAGCTCGTTTCGAGCGGGCACTGAGCCCTTGGCGCGGGCCGGCCGGGCGGTTAGCCATTCGAGGTGAGGTCCCTCCTCACAAAATCACCCATCTCTTCACCAACCGCGATGATTGTCCGGGCAGGGGCGGCATCGGATAATGCGATACGGCGGAATAGCCATGGGAGCCGCCTTGAAAAGGTGCAGCGTTTGTTCTATAAGAAAGAAGAACAATAAGATAGCCGGACAAAAGGACAGCCCATGAAGACCATTATCCGCAAGCGACAGACCCAACGGGGTTTCACCCTGATCGAGATCCTCATCGTCGTCGGCATCATGGGCATCCTCATGGCCGCTTCCTATCCGAGCATCATGAACACGCTAGCCTCCCGGAACCTCGAAAACTCGACCCGGCAGATCCAGACCTACCTGCAGCAGACCAAGCTCCGGGCCGTCGATACGAAGATCGTCCATCGCGTCCGCTTCTACCTGGCCGACGGGGGCTATTGGGTCTACGAGATGGAGCGCCTCCAGATGGACGGCACCTGGGTGCGGGTGGAAGGCCCTCCCCGCAAGACCATTTCCGACCGGTTCAACGTCACCATGTCCCTGCCGGCCTCCGGCGCGGACCATATCGCCATCTTTTCCCCCGTCGGGGCCGTCGCCAACTTCGCCGTCGGCCAGAACGAGATCGTCCTGCAGAACCCCAAGCTCGACCGGCCGGGGCAGATGGACGAGAGGGTCATCAGCCTGTTCATGGGCGGGTCGATCCACTACGCCAGGAGAAAGAGCACCTGAGATGAAAAGAAATGAACGCGAACGCGGTTTCAGCCTCATGGAGGTCCTCGTCGGACTGTTCCTCGTCGGCGTCGCCGTCATCGGCCTGGCCCAGGTCTTCCTGGTCGCGGTAACCAACAACGTCAGGGCCGACCGCATCGCCAACGCGACTTTCCTGGCCCAGCAGCAGATCGATTGGCTCCGCGGCTTCACCCTGGACGAGCTGACGGCCTACGCGGGGACGACCCTGGAGTCGCGGGACGAGATCATGGACCTCAACCTGGACGGGACGAACGACTTCCGCCGGGTCACCGAGTTCCGCGAGGCCGGCGATACGTTCCAGGTCCTCATCCACGTCTATTCGGCCGAAAAGCTCGGCGTCCCCAGCGCCGCCGAGCTGCTGGCGGACCCCGCGCAGCACCGTCCTAAGGCGCTGATCACGACGATCATCACCCGATAAAGGAGCACGAGCGTGAGAACCCCAACGATCTGTTCACGGAAGAGCGCCGCCGGCTTTACCATCATCGAGCTCCTCGTCGGCAGCGCCGTCATGCTCGTCGCGGTCCTCGGGGCCCTGTTCATCTATGCGCGCAGCAATAAGGTCTCTGTCGAACAGCAGATGGTCAGCGAGGTCCAGAACGACGTCCGCTCGTCGATCTTCTTCCTCAGCCGGGACCTCCGCATGGCCGGGGCCGGGCTGCCGGAAGAGTTCTCCGGCTACTTCGTCGAAGCCCAGGACAATGAGGACCAGGGCGGAGGCGAGGTGATGCCGGACCGGGTCACGCTCATGGGCAACATCGAGGACCCCCTCAATCTCCCCATCCGGAACTACCAGGGATCTTCCGTCGTCCTCGATATCGAGGATTTCAGCTTCGAGCAGTACTCCTACCCGGACCTGTACTACGCCAACAAGTTCGTCATCGTCCTGCCCAATCCCGAGTCGGGCTGCCGGGCGGGCGAGATCCGCGAGGTCACTCACGTCACCCACAATACCGGCGGCGCCAATGAGAGGTTCAATTTTTCGCCCGGACTGGCCCCCGGGATCGACCCGCCGGGCGGCCTGTCCGGGACGTGCGCCAGCCCCAACGACTACGACGGGGGCACGATCAGCTTCATCGACGTCAAGGAGTACTGGCTCGACGTCACCGGCGACTACGCCGGGCTGACCGCGGGCGTCAACGGCTACATCGGCGGCGGCGAGGGCGGCGTCCTCTACTGCACCCATAACGGGATCAACCTCCCCTTGGCCCGCAACATCGAGAACTTCCAGCTCGAATACAACGGCGACATGAACGGCGACCTCATTCTCGACGGCTGGTCGCCGTGGAACATCGCCTGGACGCTGCCCGAGATCGCCCGGATCCAGCAGATCCGGATGTGGGTCCTCGGCCGGACGGACCAGGCCTTCACATCGGTCGGAGGCCGGGTCCCCGGCGCCGTCCAGACCTATCGCCGGCCGGCGCTGTCCAACAGCCCGCAGGCCGCCGTGGACGACATGCGCAAGCGATTCCTGCTCGAGTCGACGTCCAACGTCCGGAACATGAGCCTCAACCTCTACAACCTCGGCCAGCGATGAGGAGCGTCCAATGATCATCAAAGCCAAGAGATCGAGCCGGGAACGGGGCTCCGGCCTCATCGTCATCATCATGATCGTGGCCTTCATGCTGGCGGTCGGCATGCTCCTGCTGACCGTCACGGGGATGAGCCCCAAGGCCTCCGACAGCATGCGCCTGCAAGGCATGGCCTTCGACGCGGCCGAAGCCGGCTTCAATGCCGCCTGGGTCATCCTCAACGACAATTTCCTCAACAAGATCACCACGAGCTTCGGCGGCCAGTATCGCACCAACTTCGGCGGGGCGCCGGGCCTCGACGACCCGATCAGCCCGAGCTACTTCCGCGGCCTGACTGACGAACAGCTCGTCGCCGACATCGCCGCGGACAACACGGCCGCGAACCCGGCGCTCTTCAGCTCCGAGCCCCTGGTCACCGACCCGCGCTGCGAGTTCACGGTCTTCCTCATCAATGACGAAGCGCCGGGAACGATCACGGCCGACGACAACGACTGCATCCTCGTCTGCATCGGCCGGGGGCCTCGCAACACGTTCAAACGTCTCGAGATCGTCATCGAGGTGGGGTCCTAGGACCTCCAGAAAGGGGATACGCCATGAAACACGAAGGCTTGAAGCGCCAAGGGAGCCTTTATGTTCTCGCCGTCCTCTGCGTCGCCGTCGCCGCGGCCGTCGTCGTGCCGCGCCTCTGGCCGCAGACGGCCCAGGCCTGCACGGAATACACGCGGGCTTTCGGCGAGAGCTTTGAGACCCTCGACCATAAGGACATCGCGCTTTCGTCCGTGAACGGCTGGCCGATAACGGTGCCCCATCGACCGGCCAGGGACGGTATCATCACCCTGCCGTTCCTGGGGTCGAACTTCCTCGTCGGCGCGGCCGACAGCATGGGCCGCCGGATCTACCAATGCGCCTCGGGCGACTTCACGGGCGACGGGTACCCGGACCTCATGGGCCTGGATATCAGCGGAGAATTTCCGGTGGCCGCCCCCGCTGCCTGGTCCGAGCTCCGCCTCATTCGGAGCAACTACCCGGTCAATTTGGGCTCCACGCCTCTCTTTCAGGTCGACATGGCGACCTCTTACGATAGATTTTACAACCACACAGGTCCCGCGGCCATTACGGTCGGGGACTACAACGACGACGGCTTGCTCGATTTCTTCTTCATGCGCAACTCCAGCGACCAGTTCGGCTACACCAACTTCCTGGCCGCGATGTACATCAACGTCGGCACGGCCGCGAGCCCCGATTTCAGGCCGTATAATGTCTCGCCGAACCTCGATTTCACGGTCCGTTTCCAGGCCGCGAACATCTACATCTTCTGGGCGGCCAACCACCTCTTCTCCATCGACATCGACCATGACGGCGACGTCGACATCCTGGCCATCAGCCAGGACAAGGTCTTCTTGCTCCGGAATCCCGGAGCCGGGAACTTCAACCTCGCGGCCTGGAGCATCAGCGAGCTGTCCTACGACGCCAGGACAGGTTTCGCCGGCGCCCCCGGCGGCTCGGCCGTGGCCGCGGCCGATTTCGACGGCGACGGCGATGACGACATCGTCTGCGGCACGGTCGGAACGGCCGCCTATCTCGTCTACTACGAGAACGACGGCACCGGCCATTTCAGCCGCAACGAGATCGCCATCCCCGACGCGACCTGCGTCGCCGTGGTCGGCATCATGGCCAACGACTTTACCGGCGACGGGCGGCCCGACATCTTCGTTGCCACCGACTCTGCTTACGGCAGCGTCCCCCAGGCCCGCATCTGGTTCTTGCGAAACCGCGGCCTTGTCGCCGGCGATATCGACTGGAGGTTCCAGTGCCTCAACGCCTGTACGGCGCCCACGCCCTCCCCCTACGACATCGACATGGCGACGCCGCTTGATTACGACAACGACGGGGACATGGATATCGTCATCGCCGACGCCAACCATTCGGGCGACTACTACTACATCGAGAACGAGCTGGCCGGAGTCTATGAAACCGACGGCCAGGCCCAATCGACGAACATCGGCGCGGGCCTGCTCGACTCGAGGCTCCACGCCGTCACCCGCGTTCGGGTGAGCTCCATCCGCCAGGGCGTCTTTGACGGCGCGAGCAACGGCCTGACCGTCGAGGTCCTCTTCTCCAACAACGGCGGACGGACCTGGGAGACCTACCACACGTTTTCCGGGGCGGAGATCAACAACACGACGGGCGCCGCCCATCAGGTCGGCCTCAATCACGACGGCTGGTACGATTTCAACAACTTCGGGGCCGACCTGAGATGGAGGATCGTCCTGCACGCGGACGAAGACCCGATGGCCGACTACGAGAATGCCTCGTTCGAAACGCCCTTCGTCGACGACCTCGAGATCGAGTTCATCTACGTCGACCGGCGGGAATACTCCCGGGCCTCGGCCGCGGCGACCATCGTCACGGAGAGCGGGGTCAACAAGAAGCTCGTCATCGGCTCGTCCTTCATCTTCCCGGGCTGGGAGGGCCAGCTCAGGGCCTATGACGTCTCCGGGGTCACCTTCGTCGCCGGGCAGAGCTCCGAGCTCCAGACGATCAGCACCTCGGACCTCAACGACGCCACGGGCCGGAACCTGATAGCCGGGGCCGAGATCTACTGGGACGCCGGCACGCTCCTCAACGACAGGAGCCCCGATTCGCGCACGGTCTATACCGCCCTGCGGGCGGGAGGCACCGTGACCAATCCCCTGGTACGGACGGCCTTCACCCGGACCAATGTGGGGAACGTCGCGACGGCCGGGAGCCTGGCCTGGTGTCTCAAGGACGTCAACAACGATAACGCCGGCCTGATCGATTTCGTCCGGGGCTCGAACCGCTACTGGAAGATGGGCGACATCAACCACTCGACGCCGGTCGTCGTCGGCCCGCCTGACCAAGACTCCGCCTACATGGGCACGGGCTACGCGGCGTTCAAGACGGCCTATGCCTCGCGGTCGAAGGTCATCTACGTCGGGGCCAACGACGGCATGCTCCATTGCTTCGACGCCGCCACGGGCGAAGAGCTCTGGGGCTTCATCCCGTATAACCTCCTCCCCAAGCTCAGGAACATGTATGCGGTCGACGCGGCCAACAATACGCGCTTCTACGCCCACGACGTCTATTGCGACGGCTCCCCCGCCGTGGCCGACGTCCAGATCGGCGGAACATGGAAGACCGTGCTGGTCACCGGCCAGGGCCCGGGCAGCGGCAGCATTCTCGGCGCCGGCAATGTCGCCGGGGCCATCAATTACTACTGGGCCCTCGACGTCACCGACCCGTCGGATCCGCGGCCCCTCTGGGAGGTCTCCCATACGTACCGGTCGGGGAACAAGACCTATCCGACCATGGGCGAGACCTGGTCGACCCCGGCCATCGGCAAGGTCAACCATTCCGGGACGACCCGCTGGGTGGCCTTCATGGGCTCCGGGTACGACAACGTCAAATCCAGCAGCTACTCGCTGGGGCAGCGGTTGTACGTCGTCCGGATGGATACGGGCGCCTTCGTTCTGGCCACGAGCGCGGTCTCGCAAGTCAACACGGCGACCATGTCGGGGGCGCGGTCGGCCTTTCAATACCCCAACATCGTCGCCACCATCCCGGGCTCGCCGTCGGCCGTCGATCTCGACGGGAACGGCTTCACCGACTCCGTTTTCGTCGGCGACCTCGACGGGCGCCTCTATCGCATGAACGTGACCGGCAGCAACCCTTCGGGCTGGACTCCCACGGCGATCTACACGGACAACCTCTATTACCCGATCATCACCAAGCCGGCGGTCTGGGTCGATCCGCTGGAAGGCGGGCCGGCGCGGGCACGGGTCTATTTCGGCACGGGAGGCGACGACGCCGCCCCGGCCGACCGGGACTATTCGTTCGTCGGCCTCATCGACAACGGCGGCAACGCGGCGACCGTCGAATGGTTCATCGGCGTCCCCGCCCGGCTCGGCGTCGATATCGCCTATCAAAGGGGCGAATTGGGGACGGGCAGCAAGGTCTGGGCGGACCCGGTCCTGGCCGACCAGGTCGTCTATTTCAGCACCCTGCGGGGCAGCATCGAGGCCGTCAATCCCTGCGTCAACCTCGGCGATGCCGGCCGCCTCTATGCCAGGTACGTCCGCTATACATCGTCCATTCCCGTCGGCGGGACCGCCTTCAAGGCGACGGCCGCGAGCCCTCCCGAATACCTCGACCTGATCAGCAAGGCCCGCCGCGCGGTGACGGTCGGCGAAGCCGAGCGCGTGGGGGGGCGCGTCAACAAGCGCGAGATCTACGTCCAGGAGTACGACTCCACGCTGGAGAAGCTGGAGCAGCCTATCGGCTCGCTCCTGCGGATCAAGTCCTGGAGGGAGATCTACAGGATCTTCTGGTAAGGTTGGGAACGTCTCCCGTCCGCTGCATTTGACAGGCGGCGGGCGGGAGACGATAATAGCGTGGGGAATCACCAATGAAGAGATTTCTGTTGCTCATCGTCGTATTGGCATTGGCAGCGTCCCTTGGCGCCCAGAGCCTGGCCGACCTGGCCAAGAAAGAAAAGGCCCGCCGCGAAAGCCTCGGGGGCCGTCATGCCGCCGTGGTCAAGAACGCCGACCTCCTGCGCGTCCAAAAGGTCCCTGCCGTCCAGATCACGATTGCCGAGGAGACCGCCGGCGAGACCGTTTCGGGCGAAGGCCAGTACGTCGAGCCGGAGACCGTCTCGGAAGAGACCGAGCCCGCCAGCCTGCCTTCCGGCTCCGGGGCTCCCTCGGGCCGGCGCATCGTGCCCAGCGTCGCGCCGAACGGCCCTCTGATCACGGGTGACGTGAACCGGGACCAGGCCGAGGGCCGCGGGACGCTCGAGGCCCAGCTCAAGGCGGCCAACGAGCTCGTCGACCTGCTGACGACCAAGATGGCCGCCCTTCGCCAACAGTTTGAATCCCAGGACGCCATGGTCCCGGGGTACGTCATCCAGCAGCAGCTGGATGAGACGAATCAACGGCTCCTCAAGGCCCAGGCCCAGCAGGCCCGCATCGAGGCGCAGATGGCCAAGGGCGCCACGGCGAAGAAAGCCCCCGACGAGCCCGAGCGCTAGGCCCGGTCCTCCAGCTTCCCTGCCAGAAAATGAAGCAGGAAGAGGTGCGCTTCCTGGATGCGGGGCGTCGTGCACGAGGGCACATCGAGGAGGAAATCAGCGAGCGACGCGGCCTCCCCGGCCTGTTCTCCTGTCAGAACGACGGTGACGAGCCCTGCGGCCCGGGCCGCCTTGAGCGCCTCGATGATGTTGGGCGAGGCCCCGCTCGTGGTCAGGGCGAGAGCGACGTCTCCCGGCCTGCCCAGGGCCTCGACCTGGCGGCTGAAAACCGCAGCGAAACCCCGGTCATTGCCGATGGCCGTCAGAGACGACGTGTCCGTCGTCAGGGCGATGGCCGGGAGGGCCGGCCGGTCGCCCCGAGAAAGGCCGTTGACGAGCTCGGCGGCGAAATGCTGGGCTTCGGCGGCGCTCCCCCCGTTCCCGAAAATGAGGACCTTGCCGCCCGCGCGGAGACGCAGGGCGACAGCTTCGCCCGCGGCCTCGAGAACGGACCCGCGCACCTGGAGAAACCTTCTCAAGACCTCGTCGAGCTCGGCGGCGCCGGTTTCAAAGGCATCGGTCCGTTATCGCGGCTGTATCCCCCCGTATCGACCTCGCCGCTCTCGGCTTCTTTTCCGTCTTCGGATTGCCTCTCATGGATCTATCCTCCTTCAGGATCCTGGCGCGGCGGAGCCGGGACCTTCCGCCCGCACGATCGCCGCCCTGACCTTCTCTATCAGCTCCATCATGGAGTCCGGCGTCATTCCCGTCACGGAGACGGGTTCATGAAATTCGACCCGGACCGTTCCGCGCCGGGCGAACCACTGGCCCTTGGGCATGAGCTCGCGCGTCCCCGAGATCGTCACGGGGACGATCGGCGCCCCGCTCTCGATGGCTAAAAAGAAGCCGCCCCTGCGGAAGGTCCCCAGGCGCCCGTCGCGGCTGCGCGTCCCCTCCGGGAAGATCAGGAACGAGTAGCGCCTTTTGCGCATGAGCGACAGGGCCCGGGCGATGCTCTTCTTGCCGCCTTCGGCCCCCTTTCTGTCCACGGGAACGAAGCCGACGAAGCGCATGGCGAACCCGACGATGGGGATGCGCAGAACGGACTTCTTCAGGATGACCCGGGCCACGCCGGGAATGAGCACCATGACCAGGGGCCCGTCGAGGAAGCTCACGTGATTGGGCATGAAGACGGAGGGCGTCCGCGGGTCGATGCGGTCGAGACCGGACACCTCGACGCCGATGCCCAGGATGCGGCGGCTCACCCTCATGGCCCAGAGGCCGAGGTCGACGATCGGCTGGCGGAGCCCCGTCACCATGCAGAAGATGAGGAACGGGGTGATGGCGATGACGAGGACCGTATAGAAGATGACGAGAAAGCCGGTTCGCATCAAAGCGGGCCGGATTATAGCACAGCCCTCGCCTATACAAAACCCGGCGGCCCGGGGTATAATGACCCGAAAGAGCCGATGATGCGCCCATCCCTCTCCCTGGCCATCGAGTTTCTCAGGGCCAACCAGAATCCCGACGGCGGCTGGGGATATGAGCCGGGCCGGATGAGCCTCGTCGAACCCTCGGCGGTCGGTCTCCTGGCCATACATGCGAGCGGAGACAGGACGGCGTCTTCCAGAGGACTCGACTTCCTGCGATCCTGCCAGCAGAGCTCGGGGGCCGTCGGCATCGGTCCCAAGGACACCGAGGGGAGCTGGATGGCCTACGCCGCTCTCCTCGCCTTCCACGACCTCGGGGCCGCGGCCGAAGAACGCCGGCTCAAGGATTGGGTCCTGAGCTTCGACGACGCCTCGGGCCGCTTCACCAAAGAAGAGATCGCTGTCGTCGCTTCGCGCTATCGCTACGACGCCTCGATCCCGGGCTGGCCCTGGACGCCGCGGACGACGGCCTGGGTCGAGCCGACCGCCCTGTTCATCCTCGCCCTCCGGCGAGCCGGCGTCCCCGAATCAGAGAAGAGAATTCGATCAGGCGTCGATCTCATCTTCGACCGCCGGGTGCCCTCGGGCGGCTGGAATTACGGCAACGCCTTCAGCAAGTCGTTCGAGCTCGAGGCGAGCACGATGTCGACGGCCCTGGCGCTCGCGGCGCTGGGCGCCGCGGACGTTCCCGAAGGCCGTCCGGCCGTGCGCGCCGGCCTGCGCTTCCTTGCCGACGCCCTCGGCGGGGACACCAGCACAGCTTCCCTTGCCTGGGCCTTGCTGGCTCTCAAGAGCTTCCCCTCCGGGGCCTCCCGCGTGGCCGGGGTCTCGGCCCGCCTGGCCCGGCTCCAGGCGGACGACGGGAGCTTCCGCGGCAACACGTTCGAAACGGCCCTTGCCTATCTCGTCTTGAGCGATGCCCCCATTCTCGGTCCCGTTCTAGGGGGGAAGCGATGAGCCGCCCGGGCGTGAGCCGCCGAGAGTTCATCCGCATCGTGGGGACATCCGCGCTCGCGGCCTGGCCGGCCGCAACTCTGGCCGGAGCCCCCGGACAGGCCGCCAAACGGACGGACCCGGCCCCGCTTCTCCAGGTGGCCCTCGTGCCGTGCCCCGACTATGGACCGGAAACTCTGGCTGCGGCCATCCGGACCGGCTGGGCGTCGAGCCGCCCCCCCGACGTCAGGGGGAAGCGGGTCGTCATCAAGCCGAACATGGTCGATGTCTCCCCGGACCGGCCGATCCACAGCGATCCGCGGCTCATCGAAGCGCTTGTCCTCCACATCGGCGACCTCGGGGCCCGGGAGGTCATCCTGGCCGAGGGCACGTCGCACAACCGGGACGCGGAGGACCTCTTCCGCCGCTCCGGGTACGAAGCCCTGGCCAAACGGCGCGGGATCCGTCTCGTGGACCTCAATTACGACGATGTCACTTCGGTCAAATGCGCCAACCCCAAGGCCGCCGCGTTACGGGAGATCATCCTGCCCGTGACCATCGCGACCGCGGAAGTCATCATCTCGGTGCCCAAGATGAAGACCCATAAGCTGGCCGGGATCACGCTGAGCCTGAAGAACATGTTCGGCGTCCTGCCGGGCATGGCCTATGGGTGGCCCAAGAACGTCCTCCATTGGAACGGCATCCCGCTCAGCGTCTGTGAGATCAACGCGACCGTCAAGACGCATTATTCCGTCGTCGACGGCGTCGTCGGGATGGAGGGCCACGGCCCGATCATGGGCACGGCCCGAAAGGCCGGCGTCCTGGTCATGGGAGACAACGCCCTGGCCGTGGACGCCACGGCGGCCCGGATCATGGGGGTCGACCCGGCCCGGATCGACTACCTGGCCATGGCGCACAAGATACGGATCGGGTCGCTCCGGCGCGAGGACATCGGCATCGCCGGGGGGACGATCGAGAGGGTCCGGACGGACTTCGTCCTCGACCCGGAATTCGAGTCCTGCAGGGCCTCGAGGGCCCCCGGAGAGTGAAAAGGACGGTACCTATGATCCGAACACGCGTCTCACGCATCCTCGTGACGGGACTCGTTCTCGGCTGCGGCTTCCTGGCCGGGAGCGCGGCAGGCTACATCGATCCGGGCACGGGCAGCTACGTCCTGCAGATCGCGATCGCCTTCCTCGTCGGCCTGGCCTTCTCGGTCAAGGTCTTCTGGAAGAAGATCTCGGGCTTCCTCAAGAAGACCTTTTCTGCCAAGGATGGTAACGGCCCCGATGCGTCCTGAGGGCGCTCTTCCTTCCTCATTCCGCGACCCCGCGGGCTTCGTCTTCCGCGCCGCCGGCATCCTTCATCGGGCGATACGCCTTCCCGGCCGAGCCCACTATGACCACCTCATGTCCTCGGGGCTTTATGAAGAACTCGTGGCCGCGGGCCTTCTCGTGCCGCACGAAGAGGTCCCGGAGCTCATCGAGGGCCGCGAGGACATCGCCAAGCTGATCCGCCCCCAGGAGATCCCGTTCATCTCCTATCCCTACGAGTGGAGCTTCAGCCAGCTCCAGGACGCGGCCCTGGCCACGCTCGATATCGAGAAGCGCGCTCTTCGCCGCGGCATGACGCTGGTCGACGCCAGCGCCTACAACATCCAGTTCCTGCGGGGCCGGCCCGTCCTCATCGACACCCTGTCCCTGCGCCGGGCCGTCGAAGGCGAGCCCTGGACGGCCTACCGCCAGTATTGCCAGCATTTCCTGGCCCCGCTTGCGCTGATGAGCCTTCGGGACGTCCGATTGGCCCAACTGCTGCGGGTCCACCTGGACGGCGTCCCCCTCGATCTGGCCGCCGCCCTCCTGCCCCCCGGTTCGAAATGGCGGCCTTCTTTGCTCCTTCACATCCATCTTCACGCCCGGAGCCAGAAGCGGTACGAGGGCCGCGAAGCGCCCGTGGCTCGCAGGCCGATGGGAAGCCGGGCCCTCATGGGACTGGTCGACTCCCTCGAGTCCGGGACGCGGAAGCTCCGCTGGCGGCCGGCGGGGACGGAGTGGGCCGACTATTACGACGATACGAACTATTCTCCCGAAGGCATGGCCGGCAAGCGGAAGGCCGTCGAGGACTTCGTCGCGGACGTCCGGCCGCGGACGGTCTGGGACCTGGGCGGGAACGTCGGGACTTTCAGCCGGATCGCCGCGAAAGCCGGGGCCATGACGGTCTCTTTCGATATCGATCCCGCCTGCGTCGAGAAGAATTATCTCGCGGCCCGGGCCGGAGGTGAAACCGGGATCCTCCCGCTCCTCATGGACCTGACCAATCCAAGCCCGGCCGCGGGCTGGGAGAACCGGGAACGGATGAGCCTCGTCGAGCGCGGCCCGGCCGACGCCGTCCTCGCCCTGGCCCTCATCCACCACCTGGCCATCGGGAACAACGTCCCCCTGGAGATGGCCGCGGGGTTCTTTGCCCGGGCTGGCCGTTCCCTGTTCATCGAATTCGTCCCCAAGACGGATTCCCAGGTGAAGCGCCTGCTGGTGACGCGCGAGGACATCTTCGAAGGGTACACCCGGGAGGGCTTCGAGCGGGCTTTCGGGCGGCACTTCGAGATCCGCCGGCGCATCCCCCTCTCCGGCTCCGAGAGGACGCTCTACGTCATGGAAAGGAAAGGGCCGCAATGAAGAGGGCGCCCATCCTCCATCCCTTCTTTTTTGCCCTCTTCCCGATCCTCGCCCTCTATGCCCACAACATCAAGAGCATTCCGGTCCCTCTGAAAGAGCTGGCCGGGCCGCTCGTCGTTTCGCTCGCCTGCGCCATCGCCCTTTTCGTCCTGTTGCGGGCGATCATCAAGGACCCGGCCAAGGCGGGGCTTATCGTCTCCCTCGTCGCGCTCTGGTTCCTGTCGTTCGGCCACCTGGCCGGCCAGATCGCCGTCCTGACGGAAGGCATCTACGATCGCTCCCTCTTCTTCGCCACGGCTCTGCTTGTCGGCATCGGCGGATTTCTCATCGTCCGCTCGCGCCGGACGTTCGGAGGTTTGACGCGCGTTCTCAACGCGGTCGCGGTGACTCTCGTCGTCTTCAACGTCCTCACGACGGCCCAGACGCTCGCCCGCCGGCCTCGCGTCGCGCCCGCCAAAGAGGTCAAGGTCTCCGGGCCGGCCACGTCGCGCCCCAATATCTATTACATCGTCCTCGACGCCTACACCCGGGCCGACATCCTCAAAGAGGTGTTCTCATATGACAATTCCGAATTCCTGGCCGGGCTCGAGGAGAGGGGCTTCGTCGTTGCCGATCGCAGCTACGCCAATTACAGCCTGACCCAGCAATCCCTGGCTTCGTCCCTGAATTTCACTCTCCTCGACTCCCTCGCCAAGGACGTCGGGGCTGTTTCATTCGACAGAGGGCCTCTTTATGCCATGATCCGGGAGAACCGGGCCATGGCCTTTCTCAAGACCCAGGGGTACAGGCTGATCACGACATCCTCCAGCATCGAGCCGACGGATTTCAAGCGCGCCGACCGGTACTTCGGCTTTGCCCAATCCGATTCCGAGTTCCGCGGCGTCCTTTTCGGCACGACCCCCCTGCCGCTTTTCGTCAAGTCAAGGGAAGACCATTCTCCTTATGACGCCCATAGGGGAAGGATCCTCAACGTCTTCCGGGCCCTCGATGAATCGCCGATGGAGAGGGGGCCGTTCTTCATGTTCGTCCATATCATGGCGCCCCATCCGCCATTCGTGTTCGGTGCGGGCGGCGAGCCGGTGGAGCCCGATTATCTCTTCTCCATGGTCGACGCCGACCGTCTCCACGGGGGGAACGCGGCGGCCTTGCCCGACTATATCGCGCGTTACCGGGCTCAGCTGGCCTTTCTCAACACAAAGATCCTCCATGCCCTCGACTCGATCCTTGGGGGATCTCGAGAGCCGCCCATCATCGTCCTCCAGGGGGACCACGGTTCGAGGACGTACACGGATCTCGACAGGCCCGAAGCTTCCTATTTCAAGGAGAACCTGGCCATCCTGAACGCCTACCATCTTCCGGGAGACGGATGGTCCCTCGTCTATCCGTCGATATCGCCCGTGAACACCTTCCGGCTCATCTTTAAGCATTATTTCGGGGCTGAATTGGACCTTCTCGAGGACAGGAGCTTCTGGACGACTTGGCGCCGCCCTTATCGGTTCCTTCCCTTCGATGAAGCCCACTATGAGGCGACGATCGAATCCATCAGGGACGAGATGAAGCCGGAGGCCCCGGCCATCCAGAAAAGATAAAAAAAGGGGCGGCCGAAGCCGCCCCTCGATCAGGCGCAAATAAAGGGCTAGGTCAGGTGCCGGTAGCAGCCGTGACCAGCGACGTGCGGGGACCGCAGATCCAGTTGCCGGCCCAGGCAACCAGGTCGCCGTCGAAGTCGGACATGCCGCTGACGTTGTAGAACCCGGCCTCGGGCGTGGCTTCCTGATAGCTGGAGGCAGGGAAGGGCCCGTCAGCCCCATCCCGCCCGAAGGACGAAATGACAAAGTCTTCGTCCCCGATATTGTCGGGATTGGCTCCGGTCAGGGCGCCCACAACGGCCGTTTCACCGCAATAGACGTTGTAGGGCGTGTTCCACGGATCATTGATCGGGACACGTCTTGATGTAGAAATTGGCGATGGCCTGGGGGAACGGATCGGCAGCGCTGCCCAGAGCGCCGTCCTGCGCGACGAGGTTCCAGTTGCCGTGGTCCGTGATGTAGTCCATGGCGCCGGTCGAAACGGTCATGATCTCTTTCATCGCCGTCTTCTGCTTGGCCTTCTGGATGGCGGCCAGAGCGTTCGGGATGAGCAGAGCAGCCAGGATGCCGATGATCGCGACGACGATCAGCAGCTCGATGAGGGTGAATCCTCTCATCTTTTTAAGCATTGAAAACCTCCTTTAAGATTCCCTGGCTGATCTCCTCAGCCGGGTTCGTTTGCCACTCTTAGTTGGCACCCCTATTATAGCAATAAGCGTGCCAACTAGATATGCATTTCATATTACTGATAATAAACAATATACATTAATTGTCCCTGGTCCTGCAGAATAATTGACGCCAACTTTTGTCATTTTCGACATTATTTGTCGTTCAGACGGAATTCCGCTCGCCGTTGCCGTTGCGCTTCTCGGCCTTGCGGACCTGGTTCAGGTCGTATTTGCCGATGAGGTAGCGGATGGTGCGGTAGCTCAAGCCGAGGAGAGGCGCGGCCTTCTGCAGGCTGCCTCCGGTGAGGGCGAGCGCCTCGTGGATATACTTCTTGGTGATTTCGTCGAGGTGGTGGGTCAGGTTGAATCCCGGGGCGAAGAGCTCCTGGGTCTCCAGCTTCTTCTTCTGAGGAGAGAGGATCTCCTGGGGCAGGCAGTTGACCGTGACCGTCTCGCGGTCCTCGATGGCCACGATGCGCTCGATGACGTTCTCGAGCTCGCGGATATTGCCCGGCCAGGGATAGCCTTCGAGCAGGCCGATGACGTCGGGCGTGAACCGCTTCGGCTTCTTGCCCATCTTGTCGCAGTATTTCTGGAGAAAGTGGGCGATGAGAATGGGGATGTCCTCGACCCTTCTGCGGAGCGGCGGCATGTCGACGGAGATGACATTCAGGCGGTAGAAGAGCTCCTCGCGGAACTTCCCCTCGGCGATCCTCTTCTTGAGGTCCAGGTTCGTCGCGGCGATGATGCGCACGTCCACGGGGACCTCGTCGGCCCCGCCGACCCGCCGGACCTTCCGTTCCTGGAGGGCGCGAAGCAGCTTGACCTGGGTCCAGGGCGACATCTCGCCGACCTCGTCGAGGAACAAGGTGCCGCGCTGGGCCAGCTCGAACATGCCTTTCTTGTCGGAGACGGCGCCGGTGAAGGAGCCGCGGACGTGGCCGAAGAGCTCGCTCTCGAGGAGATTCTCGGGAAGCGCCGCGCAGTTGATGGAGACGAACGGATTATCGCGGCGTGCCCCCTGGAGGTGGACGGCCCGGGCGGCCATCTCCTTGCCGGTCCCGCTTTCCCCGGTGATGAGCACGGTCGAGTCCGTCGAGGCCACTTTCTCGATGAGGATGTAGATCTCCTGCATCGGCCGGCTCTTGCCGATCATCTGCTCGAAGCTGTAGCGGTCCTTGAGGTCCCGCTTGAGCAGGATATTCTCCTGCTTGAGGCGCCGGGAGGCCAGCCCCCGGCCGACGATGATCTTCAGCTCCTCGACGTCGAAGGGCTTGACGACATAGTCCAGGGCCCCCGCCTTGAGGGCCTCGACGGCCTGGGCGATGCTGCCGTAGGCGGTGATGAGAATGACCGGCAGGTCGGGCAGGTTCTCCCGGGCGTAACGGAGGATGTCCATGCCGTCGGCCCCGGGCATCTTGATGTCGGTGACGACGAGGTCGATCTCTTCCTTGGCCAGCATCTCGAAGCCCCCGGCGGCCGAAAGCGAGGATTTGACCGCGTAGCCTTCCTTCTTGAAGACGACCGTGAGCAGGTCGAGGAGGCTCTTTTCGTCGTCGATGATCAGGATCGTTTCCATCGTTCGGACCTTACGCCCCCGCGGCCTTGCGCAGGGGCAGTGTGATGAGGATCTCCGTCCCCTTGTTGAGCTCCGAGCGGACGTCGATCCGGCCGTCATAATCGTCGATGATCTTGCGGACGATCGACAGGCCGAGTCCCCGCCCGTTCTCGAAGCCGGAGTAAAAGGGCTCGAAGAGGTTCTTCTTGTCCTCTTCCGACATCCCCCGGCCCGTGTCGGCGACGATGATGCGGAGGTCCTTCTTCCGGGGTTCGGGGAACTCGAGCCGCAGCCGGCCGCCGGCGGGCATGGCCTTGATCGCGTTCTTGATGAGGTTCCAGAAGACCTGCTTGAACTGGCCGGCGTTGCCGTAATAGGGAATGTCGGAAGTCCGGAAGTTCCCTTCGAGCGTGACCTTCCCGTTGAGCTCCCCTCCGCCCTGCAGGATCTTGATCGTCTCGTCCAGGATGTCGCGCAAGTTGATCGGGGAGAAGACCTGTTTCGAGGGCAGCGCGAAATCCAGGAACTGCTCGAGGCTTTGGGAGACGCGCTCCGATTCCTTGAGGACGATGGCCATCAGCGCCTTCTGCTCGTCGTCGAGCGCGAGCTCCTTCTTCAGGACCTGGACCGAGCCCGAGATGGCGGCCAGGGGGTTGCGGATCTCGTGGGCCAGGCTGGCCGATACGCGGCCGGCCTCGGACAGGCGCTCCCGGACGAGGATCTCCCTCTCGGCGGCCCGGAGAGCGTCCCGTGTCCGCCGAAGCCCCTCCGTCAGCTTGCTCATCAGGGCCGCGATAACGAAGAAGACGCCCCAGGCGATGAACATGGTGCCCAGCATGGACCCCAGCGAGGTCCGGACGACATGCTCGGGGCTGAAGGCGGGGATGAAGCCGAAGTAGAGGCCGTCGGCGAGGACGCCGAAGAGGATGGCGGACAGCGACGCGGCCAGGAACCCGGCCCGCCCGGAAATGACCAGGCTCGCCGCGATGATCGGGAAGAGATAGAGAAAATACATCGACGAGGCGAGTCCTCCCGAGATGTAGACGAACGCGGTGATGAGGAGGAGATCGAAAACGACCTGGATGTAGGCCTGGACGACGATGTGCCGCCCCGCCGCGTAGAGGGCGAAGAAGACGGCCGAGAAGGCATAGGCGCCAACGATAAGATAGTAGAAGGGCAGATTGAGTTCGGCGTCCGGTGAAGACAGCTGGATGATGAGGGCCGAGACGAGAAGGGACGTCACGACCACAATGCCGATAGACGTTGTAGAGCAGGACGCTCCGTCGCTCCACCGTCCGTTCCCTCCTGACCTGCCGGGACATCATGGCACCTGGTCTTTTGGCTCCGTCTTCCTCAGGCGCCTAGAACTGTTGCATGAGGCTGAAGATCGGCAGGTACATGGAGACGACCAGGCTGCCGACCATGGCCCCGACGAAGATGAGCAGGACAGGCTCGAGAATGGAGAGCATGGCGGCCACCGCGTTGTCGACCTCCTCGTCGTAGAAGTTGGCCAGCTTGGACAGCATTTCGTCGAGGGTGCCCGTGGCCTCGCCGACGTTGATCATCTGGAGCATCATCGTCGGGAACTTCCCCGACAGTTTGAAGGATTCGGCCATCGTCTTGCCCTCGGAGACGAGCTTGCGGGCGTCGGTGATCTCTTTTTCGATGATGACATTGCCCGCGGTCGTCGAAGTGATCTTCAGGGATTCGAGCATGGGCACGCCGCCGGAGATGAGGGTCGCCAGAGTCCGGGTGACCCGGGTCATGGACGACCTTGTAGAGAAGCGGGCCGAAGATCGGCATCTTCAAAATGAGGCGATCTGTCGACCAGCGGCCGGGCGTCGTGCTGCGGTAGTAACGGAAGGCGAGCACCGCGGCGATGATGCCGGCGAAGATGAAGAAGATGTACTTCTGGACGAAATCGCTGAGCCCGACGACCATGGCGGTCAGGCCGGGCAGCTCCGCGCCGAGATCGCGAAAGATATTCGCGAAGACCGGGATGACCTTCCAGAGCAGGAAGATGGCGACCGTGATGGCGAAGATGACGATGGCCACCGGGTAGATCATGGCCTGCTTGACCTTGGACCGGAGCCGCACGTTCTTCTCGATGAATTCCGAGAGGCGCCGGAGCATGACGTCGAGGGACCCCGATTGCTCGCCCGAAGCGATGAGGTTGCAGTAGAGGTCATCGAAGGCCTTGGGGTGTTTCCGCTTGGCCTGGTTCAGGGTCGAGCCGGCCTCGACGTCGTCCTTGACGGTCTTGATGACGTTCTTGAAGTAGGTGTTCTTCTGCTGTTCCTCGAGGATGCCCAGGCTCTGGATGAGGGGCAGCTCGGCGTCGATGAGGACCGACAGCTGGCGGCTGTAGACCGCCAGGTCTTTGAGCTTGACCTTCTCTCGCTTGAGGAAGGGGATCTTGAACCCTCCCTTGGCCGGGGCGACGCTGAGGACCGAGATCTGGTCCTTCTGGAGCAGGCGTCCGAGCTCTTCCTTGGACGCGGCGACGCGCTCGCCTCCGACGGTGTCTCCGTAGCGGTTCTTACCTTTCCAAACATATGTCGGCATCGTTCACCTCGTTCGTCGGGGACGGCCCCTATTTTCTGGACATTCCCGGTTGGCCGCTGGGAGTGATCTTGGCGCCCTCGCGACGTTGGATGATGTCGGTCAGCTCTTCGGGCGCGGAGCTCATGCTCATGATCATGTCGAGACTGACCAGCTTGCGGAAATACAGGCTGGCCAGGGACTGATTGAACGTCTGCATCCCGAACTTCTCCTGGCCCATCTGCATGGACGAATAGATCTGGTGGATCTTGTTCTCGCGGATGAGGTTGCGGATGGCCGGATTGGGGATCATGATCTCCATGGCCAGGACCCGCCCCTTGCCGTCGATGCGCGGCAGGAGGGCCTGGGTGATGACGGCCTCGAGCGACATCGACAGCATGATCCGGATCTGGGTCTGGTACTGGCTGGGGAAGATGTCGATGATGCGGCTGATGGACTCGACGGCCGAGTTCGTGTGCAGGGTGGAGAAGGTCAGGTGGCCCGTTTCCGCGACGCGGAGGGCCGCCTCGACCGTCTCGAAGTCGCGCATCTCGCCGATGAGAACGACGTCCGGGTCCTCGCGGAGGACCGAGCGGAGGGCGTTCCCATAGGACATGGTATCGGCGTAGAGCTCGCGCTGGTTGATGATGGCCTTGCGCGGCGTCAGGTAATATTCGATGGGGTCCTCGATGGTGACGATGTGGACCGGGCGCTCCGAGTTGATGTGCTCGATCATGCAGGCCAGCGTCGTCGACTTGCCGCAGCCGGTCGGCCCGGTGACGAGGACGAGGCCCCGCGGCAGGTAGCAGAGCTGCTGGATGCGCTGGGGGATGCCCAGCTGGGCGAAGCTCCACATGGACGGCAGGAAGCGCCGGAAGGCTCCGGCCACGGCCCCCTTCTGCATGAAGACGTTGGCCCGGAAGCGGCCGAGCTCCTTGACGCCGAACGAGAAGTCGAGTTCGAGCTTCTCCTCGAACAGGCGCTTCTGCTTGTCGGTCATGATGCTGTAGATCGTTTCTTTCGTCTCCGACGGCGTCATGGGCGGATGCTCGATGTCCCTGAGGATGCCGTGGACGCGGACGCGCGGCGGAATGTACGTCGTGATGTGCAGGTCGCTCGCATCGGCCTCGACGCAGGCTTTCAGGAGCTCGAAGATCGGCTTGGCCATGGGATCCTCCGTTATGTGTTTGGCCCGGTCATTCGTCCCGTACGGTCTCGCGCAGGACTTCCTCGACCGAGGTGACGCCGTTCTTGATCTTGGTGAGGCCGCTCCGGCGCAGCGTCAGCATGCCCTTTTCGATGGCCTTCTTCTTGATCTCCCGGGACTGGGCCCGGGTCAGGATCATCGTCCGGATATCGTCATCGACTTTTAAGACTTCGAACAAGGCCGTACGGCCCTTGTAGCCGGTCCTGTTGCAGGCGTCGCAGCCGCCGGGCTTCATGACCTGGAGCCCCTTGAGCTCGCTCTTCTGGTAGCCCATCTCGAGCAGGGCGGCCTCGGGAAGCGCGTGGGGCTGGGAGCACTTCTTGCACAGCCGCCGGACGAGGCGCTGGGCCACGACCAGGATGAGCGAGTCGGCGATGAGGAAGGGCTCGACGTTCATATTCTCCATGCGGGTGATGGAGCTCGCGGCGTCGTTGGTGTGGATGGTGGAGAAGACGAGATGGCCGGTCAGGGCGGCCTTGATGGCGATGTCGACGGTCTCCTGGTCGCGCATTTCGCCGACCAGCATGATGTCGGGGTCCTGGCGGAGGAAGCTCCGCAGGCAGGCGGCGAAGGTCAGACCGATCTCTTCCTTGATCTGGACCTGGTTGATGTTCGGGACGTTGAACTCGACGGGATCCTCCGCGGTCAGGATGTTCATGTCCGGCGAGTTGATGGTCGAGATGGCCGAGTAGAGCGTGTTCGTCTTGCCGCTTCCGGTCGGCCCGGTAACGAGCACGATGCCCCACGGCTTATGGATGGACTCCTCGAAGACGGCCAGGGACTCCTCCTCGAACCCGAGCTGGGTCAGGTCGAGCTTGAGCATCTCTTTGTCGAGGATCCGGGCGACGATCTTCTCCCCCCACAGCGTCGGAAGGGAGGAGACGCGCATGTCGACCTCCTTCTTCTTGCCGTTGTCGAGGCGCAGGCGCATCTTGATGCGGCCGTCCTGGGGGAGGCGCTTCTCGGCGATGTCCATGTTCGACAGGATCTTGACGCGGGAAATGACCGGGCTGCGGTACTTGAGGGGCAGGTTGACGATCTCGTAGAGGTCGCCGTCCATGCGGTAGCGGACGCGGAAGCTCGTCTCGTAGGGCTCGAAATGGACGTCGCTTGCGCCCCGCTTGATGGCGTCGATGAAGGTCTGGTTGACGAGCTTGATGATCGGGGCCTCTTCGGCCTCGTTGTCCTCGTCCGTCAGGACGTCGGTGTTCTCATCGTTCTCGATGATGTTGACCCGGCCATCGTCGGCCAGGGCGATGTCCTCGATGATCTTCTTGACCCGGATGGCGTCGGCCGTGCCGTAGTATTTGTTGATGGCGTTGACGACGCCGGTCTCGGAGGCGATGACCGGCTGGATCGACAGCCCCGTCCGGAAACGGACATCCTCGATGATCTCGAGGTCGGTCGGGTCGACCATGGCCAGGGTCAGGAAGTTCCTGATCCGGTGGATGGGCATGATCATGTACTTCTTGGCCACGTCCACCGGGATGAGGGTTATGACCTCGGCATAGACGTCGAACTGGTCGAGGTCGATGTAGGGATAGCCGAGCTGACGGCTGAGGGCCTGGGCAATGTCCTCTTCGGTCAGGTAGCCGAGCTGGACGAGCGAGGTCCCGACCGGCAGGCTGTTCTTCTTCTGGAATTCCAGGGCGGACTTCAGCTGATCGACGGAAAGGATCTTTTCCCTCAGAAGCAGCTCGCCCAGGTTGGATGCCATTTTTTATGCCGTAATCTTAATGTTTTGGACAATTCCTGTCAATTATCGTATGCCTCTTGCCCTTCATCATAAATGACGGCCGAGAAGCCGGATCTTCTCTCGCCTCCGACGTTTTTCTCGGTTCCCAAGGCATTGCTCCGATGGGGCCTATTTTCCTCCAGCGACAAAATGCGTCAATCACCCGGGGTGAGCATTGCCTGGGTGAAAATACCAAAAATTGTCTCCCCTCAAGGGGTGATAAGGCGATTTCAGAGAGATTCCCCCCCTGAAAATATCGCTTGGGTGGAGGACCGTGCCCAGCCCCCGATGCCTAATGGCGGGGGCCGGCCTGATCAGTCGGCAAGGCCGTCCCCGTTGTCCGCAGGGCCGCCACCGCCAAAAACCAGAAGAACAGGGCGACTCCGATGAAGAATTGATGGATATTGAGATTCTGGATCAACAAGTCCCCTTTTTTCATCCGGTTGTGCGTATATCGGTACTCAGCCCTGATGGCCGCCGTATTCCCGATAACGTACTTGACCCCTCCTCCCCCGTTGAGAAGCGTCGCCGTAGTGCTCGTGCTGCCCTCGACCAAGGGGCCGACGGCGAATCCGTCCCCGAACCCGGCTCCCGCGAGCAGGAAGGGGACGAGGGACCCGGCTGTTTTAAAATTATAGGACAGGTTCCCGCTCAAGTTGAAATGGGCGTCGCCGGGGGAGAATTTCGCCAGCGTGAGCTCCGGTTCGATCTCCAGCCCCTTCCAGACGAAGTACCCGAATCTCAGAGGGATCATCAGGAGGCTGTCGGAATCTGTGCCTCCGCTGACCTTAAAGCTGGAGAAGGAAAAAGCGGTGCTGAATTCGAATCTTTTCCCGGGGACGGGCTGGCTCATGGCGAGCGCCGCGCCTAGGAAAAGGATAAGGGAAAGAAACGCGCACACTTTTCTCATGATGACTCCCTTCACCGATCATTCGCCGTATGAGTATCCTTCCTGCCCGCGGCGCGCCTTTCCGACCGCGGATCTTACGGCAGTTGCCCCATTTTGTTCCCGCCCATACCTCTTGTCAAGGCTGGGGGGAGAGAGCGCGGAGGACTTCAGCGCGCCGCGTCCTCAAGAAGAACGGTCGATCCGGTCCCGATGGTACGTCTGATAATCGTCCATCGTATTGAGATTCCTGTACCATGCTCCATCGCGCATGGGAACGTATTTCACCCGGCACCGAGGATAGAAAAGGACGACCTTCTTCTGTCCCTCATCAAGCTGCTTTTTGATCAGCGGGATGACGGATCTTCTATATAGAGCCAACAGGGCGTTCGGTCTGCCCTCATTGTCCACGGACACCACCACATCATGGTCCCCCGTATAGGAGCGCATCTCGGTGATGAATCCGGGGTCGATCTCCGGAATATCACACGCGACGACAAAATTGACATCCGTTTCCGACGCTTTCAATCCGGCATAGATCCCCATGAGCGGCCCCTGTCCGGGCCGTTCGTCATAGACGACCCGGACCCCGGCGGGCAGGGCTTGTTTCAGCTCCTCATGCCGTTCCTGGCCGCTCAGGCTGACGATGATGTCCCTTGAGATGGGGACCAGGCTCCGGATGAGCGACTGGATCATCGGCCTGCCGTTGATGGGCAATAGGGCCTTGGTCTTCCCCATTCTCCGGCTTGTCCCGCCGGCAAGGACAATGGAGGTGAAATAGGAATAGTACCTCTTCAGGATATCCCGCACGGGATAAGCGGCGCTCCCGCCCGCCGGGGGGACGGTGATATCGACGAAGGACATCACCTCGCGGGCAGACGGCTTGACCGGGTCGCGTTCCGGTCCCTTCAGCATGAGGAACAGGTTCGGCGCGACGACCTGCCGCAGCGAATTCGATTCGGCCACGATCACCGCGTCCCTGTCGATCCGCGCCATCAGCGCGTCCAGCCCTTCCGCCAGGGCGTCTCTCATCACCTTGAGCCAGAAGACGCGGGCCGCTCCCGCCTTGAGAAGCTGGGAGGTATCTTTATCTCCGTAAGGATCCCTTTCTTCCAGGATCTCATAGTTCCCGGTCAGGGAAGAACAGGTGCCGCAGCCGTCAAGGCCCCGCGGACATATCTCCCCCTTGTCCCGGATCGTCGTCACCTTCACGCCGATCACTTTTTCCGTAGGGCGGAGGGCTTCGATCACACGGCTGGCCAGCGCCGTCTTCCCCAGATTTCTAGCCGTTGATCCCACCAGGATCATGGTCGGGCAGTAACGCGGCCCATTCATGAAAATCGATCGACGATCCGCTTGGCGACCGCGTGGATCCCGATCCCCGTGGGACAGAACATGTCGCATCTCCAGCAATCGACGCAGCCCAGCTCTCCGAAGCGAAGCATATCGGCCTCGAGCTTGTGGCTGATCCTGCGGCGGCTCCGTTCCGCTTCATTGCGGGGATTATGCCCGCTCGCCTCCCTGCTGTAGCCGCCAAGCAGGCAGGCATCCCAGCATCTGATCCGTTCGCCCCGATCGTCGTCCCCGCAATCATAAACGTCAAAGCAGGTGCAGGTCGGGCAATAATATATGCAGGAACCGCAGGCGATGCACTCGTCGGCGATCTTCTGCCAGAAATCGTCGGTCACCTTTCCCGCCAGGATCAGCTGGGAGGCATGTCTCAAGATCGATCTCGATTCCTGCCCCTGGGCGATGGACATTCGCTGCAGATGCTCAAAGGGGAGGGCCGGACCCTCGTCGGTGATCCGTTGCTCCAGGGCCCTTCCCTTCGATGTATAGGCTGAAACGTAGAATTTCGAGCCGTCATAAGCGAACTCGATGTCACAATCCTTCCCGGCCAGGGGCTCGAATTTCGCTCCGTTCCCCAGCTTCCCCGAGATGACCGCGACCAGGGAATGCTCCCTTTTCCTGTTGTAGATATCGTCCCTGAAATCGATATTGTAAAAGCGATCGATGAACGCCAGCCCGGCCGCGTCGGCCGCCGACAGCCCGACGAGGCAGATCGGCTTCGCCGTGGAAGCCCCTTCACGAAGGGCTCCCTTGTCAAAATGGAACAGGCTGTCCATCTGGGGAAAGAAGAAGGCCGTCGGTTTGGCCGCCACCTGTCCTCCGAGCAGGGAGACAGGGCCCTCGTCCATGGTCCCCAGCACGCGGGTCCCGTCCGTCGAGCTCGACCGGGACATAGACTTGGTAATCCGACTGCAGGCCTTTCAACAGCTCGACCAGGCGGGGCTCACTGATGATTTTCATCTTCTTCACCCTGGCTTTTTCACATTCGCGGCGCAGACTTTGAATTCGGGGATCTTCGCCACAGGGTCGAGCACGTTGTTCGTCAGGACGTTGACGCTCCCCTCCTCGAAGTGAAAAGGCATGAACAGGACTCCGGGAGGCACGACGTCGGTCACCCTGGCTTTGGCCCGGACCTCGCCCCGTCGGGTATAAACGGAGACGGACTGGTCGTTCCTGATCCCCAGGCCTTTCGCGTCCTTCGGATGGATCTCGACGAAAGCCTCCGGTTCTTCCCGCTCGAGGAGCTGCGTCCTCCGGGTCATTGTCCCCGTATGGTACTGGGTAAAGACCCTTCCGGTCGTGAGCACAAAGGGATAATCGGCATCCGGCAATTCCATCGACGGGCGATACTCGGAAGCCACAAAGGTGCCCTTCCCCTTGGTGAATCGGTCCCGGTGGAGGACCGGGCTGCCCGGGTGATCCGTGCCCGGGCACGGCCACTGGAGGCCGAGCTTCTCGATACGGTCATAAGTGATCCCTTTATAGCTGGGGGTCAGGGCAGCGATCTCTTCCATGACCTGGCGGGGGCCCTCGTAGTCCATGAAGGGATAGCCCGCTTCCCGCGCCACATCACAGAGGACCCGCCAGTCCGGCCTTGAATTCCCCACGGGCTCGATGGCCTTCCGGACCCGCTGCACCCGCCGTTCCGTCGATGTGAAAGTGCCGTCCTTTTCGGCATACGTCACCCCGGGAAGGACGATATGGGCGAGCTCCGCGGTCGGCGTCATGAAGATATCCTGGACCACGAGAAGATCGAGGTTCTTCAGGGCCTCCCGGACATGCCGGGTATCCGGATCCGAGATCATCGGATTTTCCCCCACGATATAGATGGCTTTGATCCGCCCCTCATGGGCGCCGTTGATCGCGGTCGTGACCGTCTCCCCCGCCTTGTCCGGGAGAGGATCGACGTGCCAGGCGGTTTCGAACTTCTTCCGGATGTCCGGATCCGTCACGGCCTGGTATCCGGTGTAGACGTCCGGGAGCGCTCCCATGTCGCACCCGCCCTGGACGTTGTTCTGGCCCCGCAGGGGATTCACCCCGGTCCCCGATATCCCGATATGCCCGGTCAGCATCGCGAGATGGGCGCAGGACCGGACGTTATCGACACCGTGCGAATGCTGGGTGATCCCCATGGCATAGATGATCATCGCTTTGGGGGCCTTGGCGAACATCCGGGCCGCCTCTCTGATCTGGTCGGCGGGAACGCCGGTGGCAACGGACGCCTGTTCCGGGGAATATTGCCGGTCGAGGACGGTCTCCTTCAGTCTTTCATAGCCCTCCGTCCGGGCCTCGACGAAGGTCCGGTCCTGAAGACCCTCTTCAATGATCACCCGCATCATCGCATTGAGAAGGATCACATCGGTGCCGTTCTTGTGCCTGATATGGACATCCGCCATCCGGGCCAATCGAATGATCCGATTGTCGGCCACGACGAGCTTCGCCCCGTTCCTCTTGGCTTTGATCACCCGGGAGCCGATGAGGGGATGCTGCTCGGTCGTGTTCGATCCGATGACGAAGATGACGTCCGCCTCCTCGACGCAGGAGATCGAGTTGGTCATGGCCCCCGATCCGAACGCCCCCCCAAGGCCGGTCACCGTCGAGGAATGGCAGAGGCGGGCGCAATGGTCGATATTATTGGTCTTGAAAACGGCCCGGGCCAGCTTCATCATCAGGTAATTCTCTTCGTTGGTCGTCTTGGCCGACGAGAAGAACGCGACCGCATCGTTCCCGTGAGCGGCCTGTATTTCCTTGAGCTTCCCGACGATCGTCCGGATGGCCTCTTCCCAGGAGATCCGCTCGAATGTCCCGTTCCTCCTGATCAGCGGATGGGTGAGCCTGTCCGGATGCTGCACGAACTGGAACGAGTTCCAGCCTTTGATGCAGAGCTGTCCCTTGTTGACCACGTTTTCGGTGCTCGGGGCGACCCCGATGATCTTTTCGCGGTCATCGACCATCAAATAGAAATTGCAGCCCGTCCCGCAATAGGGGCAAGTCGTCAGTACGCGTTTCATAACGCCCCCTTGAGGTGTTCGATCTCATTGAGCCAGAAGACGGGGCCGTCCAGGCAGCAATAGAGATGTTCGATCGTGCAGTGACCGCATTTCCCGACGCCGCATTTCATGTAGCGTTCGAGCGAAACGACGATGTTCCCGTGGGGCACCTTCTTCTTGTCCAATTCGCGAATGACGAATTTGTACATGACCGGGGGTCCGACGATCACGGCGATGGTATGGGGCTCGATATCGAGCGGCGGGATCAGGGTCGTGATCAGGCCCACAGGCCCGGCCCACGACGGAGAGCAGACGTCCACCGTTTGCCGGACCGTCAAGCCGGCCATCTGTTTCCAGGACTCGATCTCCTCGGGGAACAGGATCTCTTCCGGGCACTTGGTCCCGTAGGCAATGGTGACGCCCCGGTAGAGGTCCCGCGTGTCGATCACGTACTGGACGAGCGACCGCATGGGGGCCAAGCCCAGCCCGCCGGGGATCAGGAGAAGGTCTTTCCCTTTGAATCTCCCGATATCAAAAAATGTGCCGAACGGTCCTCTGATGCCGACAGTGTCCCCCTCTTTGAGCCCGTGGAGCGCGGTGGTGACCTTCCCGGCCTTTCTGACGGTGAGCTCAAGATGGGGTCCGCGGGTCGGGGACGAACTGATGGATATCGGCGCCTCGCCGGCTCCGATGACGGACACCTGGACGAATTGTCCGGGCCGATGATCGAGACCGCGGCCCTCGGGGAGCTCTATTTTAAAGAATTTCTCGAGGCTCGTCAGCCGGCGGGCTTCCTTGATGGTGCAGAGCGTCGGAATGTAATCTTGTCTCTCGGGAGCCGCCATTTCCGACCTCCCTGATGTCTCATAGGGCAGAATTCAGCAGTCCGTCCCTGCCATCTCAGTATAGCAGGATGACGATAAAACCGGTCAACCAGGGCCCGGGCCCAACACGGCCTATTTCGCGGCCCCCTCCCCTTTCTTCAGATACGGGACCCCGTCGGTCCACCACTTCGGCGCCGGCGCGCCCTTGAGGAAATGGTCGAAGAACTCGAAGAACCGGATGGTCAGGTCCTTCCGGTTAGCCAGCCCGCGCAAGCCGTGGCCTTCATCGGGGTAGGCCAGCAGCACGGCCTGTTTGTTGTGATATCTCAGGGCGTTGTAGAAGGCCAGGCCGTTGACGAAGCCGACGGTCGGGTCGGACGTTCCGTGCATGATAAGGAACGGCGCGGTCACGTTCGGGACGTGAGTCAGGGCCGACTCGAAACGATACTTGTCGGGCTGGTCCCACGGGGAGAAGCCCCAGCGGCCCTGGTCGTAGAGGTAGTACTGGAAGGCCGTGTCGCCAGAGCCGCCCTGATAGCCGTAGCCCCAGCCCCAGGGCATGCTGAAGTCGTTATAGAGGTCGACGACCCCTGCGCCCATGCCCACAGCGGCGAACATCTTGGACATCGTCCCGATGAAGGCCGCGCCTTCGCCGCTGTAGCTGTGGCCCGACACCCCGATCCTTTTCGGATCGGCATAGCCCATCTCGATGACCTTTTGCGTCGCGGCCTCGACGCACTCGAGCATGTCCGAGTGGGAGTTCCCGGTCCTGAAGTGGATGTCCGGGAGCATGGCCAGGTAGCCGTCGCTCGTGGCCTGCATCGGCATCCGGCCCATGCTGGGCAGATACGCCGGAGCGCTATAAATATGCATATTCTGCGAGTTCTTCTCGTAGAAGATGACGATCATCGGCCGCTTCTCGCCCGGCTGGTAGTCGTCAGGGATGGCCAGGATGCCCTGCAGGCGCTTGCCGTCCTTGTTCGTATAATCGAAGAGAAGGCGGTGCCCCCAGAGGAAGTCCTTCTGCTGGGGGTTGGCGTCGGAGATCTGCCGCGAATTCTTGAAACCCGGGCCGGACACCCGGAGGTCCGGGAACTCGACGAACGTCTGGCGGGTGAAGAGAAACACCTCCGCCTTGAGGGCCTTGACGGGGTTGCCGTATGAGGCGTCCTCATACACGAGCTCTTTGAGCTCGCCGTTCGCCCATTCGTAATAGCCCGATCTCTTCGTCCATTCGCCGTAGGCGGACAAGGTCTGGGGCTTGGCCAAGTCGAACGTCTGGCGGGCCGCCGCCGAGCGCGGCTGGGACGGGTCGGGCGGCTCGACGCGGAGGAGGCGGAACCGGATCTCGTTCTTCGTCCCGAAGCCGTTCGTCAGGTCCCTGGGTGCGGAACCGTCGAGAGGGACGAACCAGAGGTCGTAGCGGTGGTTGACGAGGACGCCTTTGCCGTCGCTCGTGTAGCCCGCGATCCCATAGGACGGCTTGGTCCCCGGATGGTCGTATTCGGTGTCGGTGAAATCGACCTTCCCGGCGCCGAGGGCCTTGGCTGTCCCGGCCGCGAAGTCGTAGGCCACGATCGTCCCGTCCTTCCAATAGAGGAAGTGGGTGCCGCGGGGATGGATGCCGAAAACGTGGCGGCCGACGAGCTGGCCCTTGGCGATGAGGGTCCGCTCGCCCGTCGACGTGTTGACCCGGTAGTAGTCCCCGGCCGGAGGTACCTGCTCGTCGCGCAGGTACGCCCGCGTGTCGAGGCCGACGGCCCACACGCCGTCCGGGGCGACGTCGAGTTCGCGCATCGTCTCGTCGGCGAGCCTGACGAACTTCCCGGCCGAAACATCAAAGGCCGCCCGGAACGTGAAGTTGCGGTCCTGCTCGGCCCGGACCATCTGGAGAGACTGGACCCGGTCGTCGCCGGTGTTCCAGACGTCCACATTGGCCGCTTCATCCGTCGACTTGCGGGCCGTGTCCGGCGTGGGGGCCTGCGCTTTGATCCCGAAAAAGACGCGCTTCCCGTCGTCGCTCCACGCGAGCCCGGCCCGGTCGCTCGCGACCCAGCCTTTAGGAAAGCCCGCGGCCTTGGCCGGATCGAGAATGGCCGGCTTCGGGGCACGATCGCCGTCCTTCAGGACCGCCGGGACGTCCGGGAAGGCGATGAGGACGTTGTCTCTCTCGCGCATCTTCTCGACCTCGGTCCCCTTGAGGACCGCCAGGGCCGTGCCTTCGTCGTTCCAAGCCAGGCGGTTGTAGTTCCTGGCGTCGTTGTCGAGAGGCGTCACGCGGCCGTTGCGGGCGTCGAAGACAAAGAGCCCGTTCCCGTCCTTCACCGCCGCATCCACCGTGTAAGCGAGGAGCGCGCCGCTCCTGTTGAAGGCGAAGTCGGCGACGCTCCCGAGGAGCTGGAAGCGGCCCGTCCTCAGGTCGAGCAGCACGGCATCCTGGCCCCGGGGACCGGCTGGGGCGGCGGTGGACCCGGGGGCGGCCGGAGCCTGGGGCGGCATTCCGCCTCCGCGCCGGCCCGTGGGCGCGGCGGACTCGCCGCCGCGCCTCCGGAGGACCAGGTGTGAAGATGTCGAGGCGAAGGCGAACGTGCCGATCTCTTCCCAGGACCGGACGGCGCCGGCCGCGAGATTCCGCAGCTCGACGCGACGGGGCGGGATCGGCGCGGAGCCGCCGCGCGGACCCGACTGTCCCGGCTGGCCGGACGTTGGTTCGGTCTGCCCGGGCGCCGACTGCGTCGAGGGAGCGTTCCCGGAGGGAGCATTGCCGGAGCCGCCCGAACCGATGCGGCTCTGGCGCGCCCGCTGGGCCGCGCCGGGATCGACCTGATAAGCGAGCCATTGGGAGTCGGGCGAGAAGACGGGCGCAGTCGCGTCGTTGACGGACACGTCCGCGTTCGTTTGGAGGTTCACGATATGCATCACCGGCTTGGTCTCGCCCGGCATGACGTTGGTGAGTTCCAGGACGTAGGCAAGCCATTTCCCGTCGGCCGACAGGACTTGGCCGGAGATCGTGCGCCACTGGGAGTAATCGTCGACGGCCATCGCTTTCTTAGCCGGGGTGGGGGCGGCGACCTGGGCGGAACCAGGCGCAGGAGCTGAAGCCGATAGGAAGATCAGGACCAGGATAAGACAAATGGAAAGCCGGGGACGGGTGAGCAAAGATCTCATGAGAACTCCTTGTCGGAACGGAAAAGCCGCGTTCGAAAGCGCACGGACTAACTTTTATAAGCGCCGGACCTAAAAGTCAACCGGACGTCTCGCAGCGATATCTCGGGAAAGAGCGCGCCTGGAGGTCAAAGCCGTTCGCCCGCCCCCCGGGTGGATAGGGTCAAGCCCCGAGGATCACCTCTACCAGATGGTCGGCCCTATCGTCGGCCAAGGGTATGAATGGCCCGCCGGGATCGCGGCCGTCGATAGACACGCGGAGGACTCTGTCCCCGGGCCCGCCGACGCGCCGGAAGGTGATGTGATAAAACGTCTCTCTAAAGCGATAATGGACCCTGCAGCTCTCCCATTCGTCGGGGAGCATGGGTTCGAGCCTTAGCTTGTCCACCTCGAGCCGGAGGCCGAGGAGTGTTTCCACGGCCAGGCGATACATCCATCCGGCGCTGCCCGTGTACCATGTCCAGCCACCGCGGCCCCTATGATGCGGCGCGGCAAGGATATCGCCGGGCATGACGTAGGGTTCAACCCTGAAGATCTCCATCTTCTCGGGCGTATCGGCGTGATGGATGGGATTGAGCGCCCCGAACAGCTCCCAAGCCCGCTTCTTGTCGCCGAGCATGGCAAAGGCGAGGGCGACCCAGATCGCCGCGTGACTGTAATGGCCGCCGTTCTCTCGAACCCCGGGGGGATAGGCCTTGATGTAACCTGGCTCAAGAGCCGAGGAGTCGAAGGGCGGGTCGAGCAGCTTGACGAGCCTGTCTTGAGGAAGGTAGAGGCGTTCGACGACGGAATCCATGGCCAGCCTGGCTCTGGCTTGATCCGCGGCCCCCGAGATCACCGCCCAGCTCTGGGGGAGGGAATCGATCTGGCATTCGGCGTTGGCGGCGGAACCGAGCGGCCGGCCGTCATCGAAATAGGCCCGCCGATACCACCGCCCGTCCCAGGCGTTCGTCTCCGCGTTTTGCCGGACCGTCTCGGCCTGCGCGCGGCAGACCCGGCCGAATTCCCCGTCACCTTTCGCGTCCGCCAATTCGGCGAACCGGTTGAGGACGTCGAAGAGGAACCAGGCCAGCCAGACGCTTTCCCCGCGGCCGGCGCGACCGACTAGGTTCATCCCGTCGTTCCAGTCCCCGCTGCCCATGAGCGGCAGGCCGTGCACGCCGAGGGTCAGCCCCCGTTTAATGGCCCTCACGCAGTGCTCGTAGACCGACCCCATTTCACTCGAGCGGTGCCAGAGGTCGAAACGGGCGTCCTCCCCCGGATCGACGGGCCTGCCCTCGAGGAACGGCCGCTCCTCGTCCAGGAGCCCGGTGTCCCCGGTCGCCTTGACGTACCGGCAAACGGCGTATGGCAGCCAGAGAGAATCGTCGCTGATGTGCGTGCGGACGCCGCGTCCCGACGGCGGATGCCACCAATGCTGGACGTCCCCCTCGAGGAATTGATGTTCCGCGCTGAGAAGAATCTGTTCCCGGGCGAGCCAGGGAGCTCCGTCCAGGAGCGCCATCGAATCCTGAAGCTGGTCGCGGAACCCGTAGGCTCCCGAGGACTGATAATAGCCGCTGCGACCCCAGAACCGGGAGCTGATCACCTGATAGGCCAGCCAGCCGTTGACGAGGACGTCAAAGGCCTGGTCGGGCGAATCCACATAGACCGCCCCGAGCAGCCGATTCCAGCGATCCCACACCGCCTGCAGCGATTGTCGCGCCGACGCCGCGCCGCCGTAGGTCTTGACCAGCCGCTGCGCCTCTTCTTCGCCGCGGCTGGCGCCAAGGAGAAAAACGACCTCCCTCTCCTCGCCCTCCGAGAGCTCGATAACGACCGAGAGAGCCGCGCAGGGGTCCAGCCCCGCGCCCGTTTTCCCCGAGAGTCCGGACCGCCTCATCGCCGCGGGCGAGCGAAGGGAACCGTTGCGGCCGATGAACTCGGTCCTGTTCCCCGTCAGCGTGCGGTTCGGCTCGCTGGCCGCGGCAAACACGGTCCGTTCCGGGAAACCTTGCGCATAGGGGTTGCGTGCCAGAATAGCCCCGGTCTGCGGGTCGAAGCTGGTGACGATATGCATCTGGTTCAGATGTCGCCACTGGCCCATCGTCAGCTCCCAGAATCCCGTGAGCGATAGGCGCCTCTTTCGTCCTGAATGGTTCCGCAGGCGCATGACCGCGAATTTGACGGGTTCGTCGACGGCCACGTAGATCCATAATTCCGAATAGATCGCGGCTTCATAATGCTCGAAGACGCTGTATCCGAAGCCGTGCCGGCATACGTAGCCGTTGACGCCCGGCGCGGGAAGGGGTGTCGGCGACCAGAACCGTCCGGTCTCCTCGTCACGGATGTAGAACGCTTCTCCGGAGGCGTCGCTCACCGGGTCGTTGTGCCAGGTCGTGAGCCTGAACTCGTGGGCATTCTCGACCCAGGTGTACGCCCCCCCGCTTTCGCTGACGACGGTGCCGATATGGGGGCTGGCGATGACGTTGGACCAAGGCGCCCGTGTGGCCTGACCGGGCTCGAGAGAAACGACGTACTCCCGGCCATCCGGCGTGAAGCCGCCCAGCCCGTTGCCGAGGACGCGTTCCCGGGGCGGGAGGGGCATCGGGCCCTCAACGGCCTCCCGTCGCATCGGCGTGAACGCGGGCGGCAGGCGTTCGCCCCGTAAGGTTCTCCCTGCCCGCGCAGAGAGGGATTCATCCGCGTCGGTCAGAACGACCCGGGCCACGGACTGAAAGAGCACCCGTTCTTCTTCCGAGAGTTCCTCGCCGCGGCGGATGAACACCCCCCCCGTTTTTTGAAACGAGTGCGCCTCGGGTCCGCCGTGGACGAGACGCAGGATCTCCTCCTGCAAGGCCTGGCGGTATCCGGAAAAGTCCTCGTTGAGAACCACCAGATCGGAGTCCAGGCCTTTCGACCGCCAGAAGGCATGGGCCTTGAGGGCGTTCCTCACCAGGTTGAGGGCCTGGGCATGGCGGATGCGCACGAGCATGATCGGCAAGTCTCCGGAAATTCCGAAACGCCACAGGCCCGCTTGACCGAGCCTGTTGCCGGCGATGGTATTCGCGGGAGCCCGGTGGAGTCTGCCCGAGAACAGGATCGAGCCGGCGAGCCGCTCATAGGTCCGGGCGTCGGATTCGCTCGCTCCCAGGTTGTGCAGCAGCGCTTGGTTGTGAGACCAGGCCATCTCGAAGGCGCGCTCGATGAACCGGGGATCCCGGTATTTTTCGACCAGGGCGAGAGCTCCCTGGCGCGTACTCGCCACGCCGGACACGATGTGGGCCACCGCGGTCCCGTCCGGTGGAAGCCGAAAAAGCCGGCGCATGGCGACGATGGGATCAAGGACCGCGCCTTCGCTGCCGGAGAGCGGCCTCTCCCGCAGACCGCCGGCGACCGGGTCCAGCACAATGGGATCGGCCACCGAGCGGCCCCGGCCGATGAACTTCTCCCGGTCAGTCTCATAGGACGGCTCGCCGGATCCGCCTTCGACCGCCGCCAGAAAATGGAACATCCACGCGGGCTCGGCGCCGGGCCGCCTTATTCTCCGATGGCAGAGCAGGGCTTGGCGGTCGCGCACGATCTCGGTCTCGACGAACAAGTTGCTGAAAACCCTGTGGGCCAGGTCGGCGTTCAAGGCGTCGAGAACGACTTCAGCGTAGCTTGTGACCTCGACCCGTCGGGGTTTGTCGGACAGGTTGGAGATCCGGAGCCTGCGGACCTCGACATCGTCCTCAGGCGAGACGGTGATCTCCGTATATGTTTCGAGGCCCGCGTCACGGCGGCGATATTCGGTCCGGGCGGATGCGAAAACCGCCTCATATGAAGCCGGCGAGCGGACCGTCGGTTGATAGGCCGCCGACCAGCTCGGGCCGCCGGGCTCCCTCAGGTAGATGAACGTGCCCCAGCCGTCATAGGCCGAATCCTCGCGCCAGCGGGTGACGGCCAGACCGTGCCAGCGGCTATACCCCCCGCCGGCGGCGGTCGTCATGACGTGATAGGAGCCGTTGGACAGGAGATGCACCTCCGGGACCGGCGTATTCGGGTCGGAATAGACCTGCAGTCCGCTCTCGGTCCCGGACTCGAGCGCGGTCCTCGCCGGCGCCCTATCTTCCGACTCGCGAGGCTGGAGCGTGGGGCCTACCGTTGGCACGCGTTCGTGAAGCAGCCGCTCCGTCGCTTTCGATGTGGGATCCGACATGAAGCGCTGTTGCATGATCCCGCCGAGAAGGACGTTCTCGAGCGACAGAAGGCTCATCCCCTGGTGATGGGTCATGAAGGACCTGACGACGGCGAACGGTTTTCCCCGCGGCAGGCGGGAGGCCGTGTAGTCGATGGCTTCGTAAAAGCCATACCGGCCGAGAAAGCCGGTGTCGGCCATCCGCCGCAGGTTCTTGAAGGCGTCCCCGGGCGACACCATCAAGGCCAGGATGGAGGCGTACGGTGCGACAACGAGGTCCTCGCCGAGGTCCCGTTTGAAACCGAGCCCCGGGACGCCGAACGCGGCGTATTGGTACGTCTGACTCGAATCGGCGGCGTTATAGCAGGATTCGGAGATGCCCCAGGGGATGCCGCGCTCGCGCCCGTAAGCCATGTGGCGGTCCACCACGGCCCTGTAGGTCTGGTCGAGGAGGGTGTGGTCGACCATGGGCATCCAGATCAGAGGCATGAGGTACTCGAACATCGAACCGCTCCAGGAGAGCAGAGCCATTCCGCCGTCGACCCGGGTCAGAAGCCGGCTCAGAGCGAACCAGTGTTTCTGCGGCAGCAGGCCTCGGGCGATGAGGACGAAGCTCGAAAACCTCGCCTCCGAGGCGAGCAGGTCATAAAAGGACGGATCGCGGCGGTGATCGTCGACCAGGTAGCCGATGGCCAGCAGGTCCCGGCCGCGGTCATAGAGAAAATCGAAATTCATGTTCTCCAGCGCGACCGCCCGCCCATCGAGCTCGTCGATCAGCTTCAGGCGTCCTGCGGCCTCGGGCGAGGCGCCCGGATCACGGGCGATCTCCAGAAGGCAAGGATTCCCCTTGAAGGACCCGGGGTCGGGGACCAAGCGGAGGAGATCGTCCCTCCAGTCCCTCGCCTGGCGTTCCAGGGCTTCGGCCAGCCGGTGGGCTGCGGAATCCTCGTCGAAGACCGTCGCCGCGGCCAGGGCTGCGGCCTTGGACTGGACGCGCTCGAGCAATTCCAGGGCGGACGCAGGAGAACCGTCGGGGTTGGCCAGCATTTCGCGCAAATCCTCGAGGAGCCGTGCCACGACGGCCGCCGGAAAGGCCATGGCCGAGGCGGCCGCTTCGACGCCGTCGCGCAACCCGGAAAACGCTGTCGCCGGCAGGATGGGACGGGTCTTGAGCTCCTGCAGGCCGGCGCGCAGCATCATCAGGCTTCCCAATAGGTTGCCGCTGTCCACCGTGGAGATATATCGAGGCCGGAGCGGCCTCAGGCTCACGGTGTCGTACCAGTTGAAAAAGTGGCCGCGGAAGCGCTCCAGCATCTCCATCGCAGTCAATGACGAATCCGTGCGCCCCAGGAACCGGCCGCAGCTGAGGTAGCCCAGGTCGGACGCGGCCAGGTTGGCCTGGAGGTTCATGCCGAGGTTCGTAGGGGACGTCCGCGAGGCGATGAGCGGGCCTGGGGACTCCTGGAAATTGTCGGGCGGAAGCCAATTGTCGCCCACTCCCACGAAATCTTCGAAATAGGCCCAGATGCGGCGAGCCAGGCCCCCCAGGAAAAGCCGTTGAGAGTCGGTGAGCGGAAGCACGCCCCACGATAGTGGCCGGCTGATCCACCAGCCGATGACAGGTCCGGCGAGCCAGGCTGCCAGGACCGGCGCCGCGATCCACAGGTCTCCGGGATGCGCCGAATAGAGAACGGCGGCCAGCGCCAACCCCATCAGCGGGCCGACTCCCATTTCGATCAAGAATTCGCGGGGACGGCGCCTGGCATCCCGGCGGAGGGAGCTTTGGGAATACCAGAGAAGCAGTTTCCGGCGGCTGAAGCGGAAAAAAGCCAGGCGGAAGCTCGAGCCCGCGAGGGCGCTCAGAAGAACCAGCGAATCGTAGGGCAGGAAGGCCAGGGCGAGCGCCGCCTGGGCCAGGCGGCGGGACGACGTTTCTAGAACGCTCCTCCAATGGGCGTGCCGATTTCGGTCGCGCGGCAGGGCCAGGCCGTCGAGGAGCATCGAAACGAGAGGCCCGACGATCAGGACGGATAAAAGAAAGAGCATCCACCAAGGCGAGAGGCGGGGGGCAACGAGAAGGCCGCCCGCAAAGACGGTCAACAGGGCCGGAGTCGCGAGGCTCCGCCGGAGGTTGTCGAAGATCTTCCATCGCGAGAGAGGGGTCAGCGGGTTGCGCGTCCGGCGGCCCGAGGCATTCCTGGGCCAGGGGAAGACCCAGCCCATGATCTGCCAATCCCCCCTCGTCCAGCGGTGCCGCCGGCCGGCGTCGGCGACATAGGAGGACGGGAGGTTTTCGACGAGCTCGATATCGGTGACCAGGGCCGAGCGGGCGAAGCAGCCCTCGATGAGGTCATGGCTGAGGATAAGGTTTTCGGGGAACCGCCCCCCTGTGGCGCTCATGAACGCATCCACGTCATAGATGCCCTTGCCGCAATAGCTGCCTTCCCCGAAGAGGTCCTGATAGATATCGCTCACTTCGCGCGTGTAAGGGTCGATGCCTGCGTCTCCGGCGGTCAAGCGCGAATAGATCGAGCGGTTGGCGGATGTCATCCTCACCGCCAGCCTCGGCTGCAGGATCGCGTGGCCCTGGACCACCCGGCCTTTCGCCGGATCATAGACGGGCCGATTCAAGGGATGGGCCATCGTCCCAACGAGCCTGGCCCCGGCTTCCCGGGGAAGGTGCGTGTCCCGGTCGAGCGAGATCACGTACTTGATGTAAGGCAAGATCGAGAGGTTCCCGACGATCTCCTGGAAAGGCTCGAGCGGCCCGCCCCGCAACAGGGCGTTGAGCTGTTCCAGCTTGCCGCGCTTGCGTTCATACCCCATCCAGAGCCGCTCGTGAGGGTTCCAGACCCGCCTCCGGTGGAAGAAGTAGAAAGCATCGGGGCGGCCGTCGGTTGCGGCGTATTTTTCGTTGAGCTCCCGGATCCCTGCCCGGCCCAGGCGGAGCAGCTCTTCATCTCCCGGCGTCTCCTGCTGGGCCGCTTCCTGGAAATCCGTCAGAAGCCCAAAAGTGAGGTTCGGGTCCCTGTTCCCCAGGTAGCGGATCTCGATGTCCTCGAGGAGGCTGGCGACCTCGGAGGGATCGGTCAGGATGCTGGGGACGACGACCATGGCGCGATGCTCGGCGGGGATCCCATGAGAGAAATCCAGGCGCGGCAGCATCTTCGGCCGGACCATCCTAAGGGCGAAGAGGTTCGTCAGCGAAACGCCCGCCGAAGAGGCGGCGACGAGGGCGACCGCCGCGAGCACCCAGAGAAGAGGGCCGCCCAGCCCTGAATGCTTCGCGAGCGCGGCAAGACCCCCGGCCGCCAGGCCGGAAACGACTCCGATAGGTCCCAGGTAGATAACCAGGGGAATGCGTCTCCCGGGCCTCGCTAGCAGGCGCTTCAGGCTCCGGCGCATGCCGACTTTCTTTTCCAGGATGCGGCGGCCGTCATCGATGAGGTAGTAGCCCACGTGGGCCCGCCTCAGGATGCCGGGGGCGGCCCGCTGCGACTCGGCGGCCAGAAGGACCGCCGCGCCCGCGACATCCTCTTCCGAGGCCGGACTGTGGGCCGCGATGTCCTCGACAATATGCCGGCAGCGGTCGCGGGTCTCGAATTCTTGGCGGGCATAGGCGCCGACAGGGTCCCGCCGGAGAGCCTGCTCGGTCAAGCTTAAAGTCTCGACGAACTCGCGCCAGTCCATGGCCCCGAGGAAGCGCAGGCTGCCGATATTGTTGGCCACGGACACTTGGCTGGCGGCCTGCTCATGGCTGTCGGTTTTGATGATCTGATCGGTCGTAAGGCCTTGGTCCGCCAACTCGTGCTCGATCCAGCCGAGGACGATCTCCAGCGCCGGACCGCGCCCCTGCAGCTTGCTGTAGAATTCTTGGACAAACGCGGCGCTCATCGGCGGCTGCGTCCGGTCAAGGTCCGCGAGGATCTGGACGATCTTCCGGGGCTCGTTCTCGGCCGTCAGAATGATGCGCTCGGCCCAGGCGAGGGCCAAGTCCCGGTGACGTCGTTGCAGGGCGATGAGGCCGGCGATCCGTCTCAGGTTTTCGATCAGCCCAAGCCGCAACATGATCGGAAAGGCCCAGAGCTCGCCAAGCTTCAGCGGCGCCACGCTCTGGTAGGCGCCGACGAAGCTTGCGGCACTCTCGGCATCGACCTGGCCGTCGACATGGGAGATGAGCTCGAGGGCCATATCGTAGACGCGCGGGATGCCCTCGGATCCTCTGTTCGTGAGCCGGGGCAGCTGACGGCCATAAGCGCGCGGCAGGTGCAGCCGCGCGATACGGATCTGCTGTTCGATGAGGTAGAAGTTATCTATAAGCCATTCGGCGGCGGGCGCGATGTGCCGGCCCTCGGCCGCGGCCCTGGTCACAAGATCGTGGACCTCGCGGAGCTCACACTTGTTCTCTTCGAGTCGCTCGAGCAACGTGTTCCGCCCGCCTCGCGGATCGACCTTCTGCCATTGCGCCAATTCGCGGGCATGATCACGCAGCTGCTCGAGGTTCAGCAGCTCGTAGCGGAAGGGAGGGTCGTGCATTCCGGCCCCGAACGCTCTGCTCCGGGGAGCGCCGTCGGTTTTCAGAGCGCGGATTCTCAATAAGCTGGGCCTTTCGTGATTCCCCTCGGAAGCCGGCAGAATGGTCTATAAGCCAACAATCGCCTTTTTTGCAATTTTCATGCCACCCGGGACCGGCCCCGCGACACGGATTCGGGCCGCAGAGGCGGGCATGCCGCCCCGAGAAGCCGGGCTCCCGCCGGGTGCCGGACCAGCCGAAGCCCCGGATATCTCGGGGTCGAGCCCGCCCATTATGTTGCCTGCCGGGATTTGTTATCGCGGGACAGGATAGGAAATCCTCGTTAAAGGGGATTCTTCAGCCCCTGAAGTGAGCGAAACTAAGAGGTACGGAGACGCCCATGAACTCGTTCGTATTCTGGCTCGATAAGCCGTTCGATCCGCGCCGCGTCTCCACGCAGATGCGGCGCAGGACCCGTTTCGTGACCATTCGATACAGAGGTTCGTTCGCGCGGTCGGCGATCAAGACCCTGATCGTGCTCATGCTTCTGGCGATCATGTCGAATGTCATAGGCGAACGGACGAGTCAGAGCCTGGGTGCGAACGAAGTCGCTTACAAGGGCGGGAGCGCCGGGATCCTCCGTTAGATCGCGGCCGGGTTCGCCGTTTCGGACCTTGACACTCCATTTTCTTCTCCATATACTCCGATAAAAGGAAATCAATGTCCGATCCGTCGAACACACCGGCGGGTTCCCTCGCAGCGAAAGCGGAAAGACCGCCATGGCCCGGCCTCGCTCACCTCAGGCCTTGCATCCGACGGCGATGACCCTGGAGAAAAAATGAAAGCAGATCTCCTGTCATTCCACCAAGAGGCGCTCTTCGAGGCCGTGTTGAACACCGTCAGCGACGCCATCACGGTGATCGACCGGGATTTGAAGGTCCTCTTCCAAAACGAGGCCGTCCAGAAGCTCTATGGTGTCAAGGTCGGCGAGACGTGCTATGAGGCCTATCGCGGGCGGCGGGAGCCTTGCGAGAATTGCATCATCCTGGATGTCATCAAAGACGGGAAACCCAAGAGCGCGCTCCGGGATATCCGGTTGCCGAACGGAAACATCCTCTGGATGGAGGTCTTTGCCGGGCCTTACAGAGATCAAGAGGGCCGCATTGTCGGCGCCGTCGAAGTCGTCCGCAACGTGACGGAACAGATGCGGCTCTCGGAGACCTGTATGACGCTCCGCCGGGAGATCGAACGCCAGGCCCAGTTCCATAATATCGTCACCCAGTCCAAGAGGATGAAAGCCGTATTTCGCCTCATCGAGAGGGTGGCCTCCACGACGAGCTCGGTCCTGGTCACCGGGGAATCCGGGACGGGAAAGGAGCTCATCGCCCGGGCCATCGTCTTCAATTCGGATAGAAAGGATAAGCCTTATCTAACGATCAATTGCGGGGCGATCCCGGAGAACCTGCTGGAATCGGAGCTGTTCGGCCACGTCCGGGGAGCTTTCACCGGGGCCGTCAGAGACCATCATGGCATCCTTGAGGCCGCCGACGGCGGCACGGCCTTTCTTGACGAGATCGGAGAGATCCCTCAATCGGCGCAAGTCAAGCTGCTCCGTTTTCTCCAGGAAGGGGAATGCCGCCGGGTCGGGGATACCAAGGTCAGGAAGCTCGATGTCCGGATCATCGCGGCCACAAACAAAGATCTCGAAGAGGCCGTCCGGGACGGATCATTCCGCGAAGACCTCTTCTTCCGCCTGAACGTCATTCCTGTTTTTCTGCCTCCGCTCCGGGAAAGGAAGGAAGACATCCCTCCGCTGGCCGCTCACCTTCTCCAGCGTCTCTGTGATGCCCACTCCCGCAACATCCCCGGGCTCTCACCGGAAGCTCTGAGGGCGTTCATGAATTACCGTTGGCCGGGGAATGTGAGAGAGATGGAGAACGCGATCGAATATGCTTTGCACCTCACCGACGAAGGGAATCCCATCCGCCCGGAACAGCTTCCACCCAAATTATTCGCGGAAGCGGAGGCCTCTTGGAGCCCCCGCGATTGCGTCTCCATCGAGGAATATACAAAACAGGCCATCGCCATGCTGCAGGGAGACCATTCGGAAGAGCAGATCGCTGAGATCCTGGGGATCAGCCGGAAGAACCTGTGGGAGAAGCGGAAACGCTGGAAGCTCCAAAGGCCAGAAAAGAGTCATTGACGCGCTCGAGCGTGAGCCTCTCAGACCGAAACCATAAGCCGGCTTGTTACCAAGGGTAATTTCGGGCCTTTGTGCATGTTACCGTTGGTAACCTCCCCTTGATTTCTCCATCTTCTCCGGGTCCATCTCGATACTATTATTGTTATCTTTATCAATAAGTTATCCGTCGTCTTCGCTTTCGGCCTCGTTCTGGCATGCTTCCCGCAAAATGAATAGGCGAAGTCAAAGAGGAACTTGAAGGCCAAAGTGAAGAACGACAAGGAGCAGCCAAAACAGGTCAGCACCTGTTTTGAGGGACTGCCCAGCGCGGAGATGATGCAGAGGATCATGGGCGAAGAAGGGATCGGCTCTCTATGCGCAGAGATGATGAGATCATTGATGAATAGGAATCACGAAGCCAAAGACGAACCTCAAGATGCCAGCAAGGAGGAAGGCCATGGAAGAGAAGAAAGATAAGGATCAAATAAACCGGAGGTGTGAAATGATCGAATCTTTGATGAAGCTTCACAAATGCGCCGACTGTCCTATCCGGCGCAAGGCGTCGCGGAAGCCCCGCTCGCTCTTCGCGCGAATCCATCGCTGGCACGCGACCTGGTGGCCTGGCTGGAAGCTCTACCAAGCGAAACTCGCCGGCCGCGGGGCCAAAGCCGTACCGAACGTCTGATCAAGCGAGAATGGAGGAGCTGAAATGAACACGACCATGAAAGAATTTGGAGCGCCCGATCAGTTCGGCAACCGTCGGCAGGGCAAACGCCTTGATGAGATCGCCATGGCCCTGGTCTTGATCATGACCGGGGTCTTGTGGCTGGCGCCCAAGGCGATGTTCCCGGAAGGCGCGTGGCTGGTCGGGGCGGGGCTGATCGTGCTCGGTCTCAACGCCGCCAGGCGTATTCTCGGCATCAAGACAAGCGGTTTCGGCATCATCGTGGGTCTCATCGCGTTCTCGGCTGGGATCGCTCGTATCATCGGTCAGGAGCTGCCGCTTATTCCGATCCTGCTCATCATCCTCGGAGCGGGTCTGGTCGTCAGAGCGGCCACCGGCAGGCAGAGACCCACGTCCATGTCCGACGCGTCTTGAGGGGGAGGTCGGTATGAACGTCATGACCGTTATCGCCCACCCGAATCCCAAATCGCTCTGCCACGCGATCCTGCGTCAGTTCGACGCAGGGCTGAGGGCGGCTGGTCGGAAAGCTCACTCTAGGGCTGGTACAATGTTAGGGGGCGGGTCAAGTTACCCCTGTTCGAATCTCTTGATATAGATCAGCTTATCATCACCCTTATCGTAATAATCGCGGATTGTCGCCTCAAGAGCATACCCGGCGCTATCATAAAAAGCCCTTGTGGGAGCATACTTCTCGCGTCCCGAGGTCTCGGCGATCATCATTGTGCATCCCCTCTTCTTGGCCTGACGGGATGTCTCTTCCAGGAGTTCTTTTCCGATGCCTTTGCCCCTGAAATCATGATGTGTGGCAATCCAGTAAAGATCGAAGCACGATTTCGTCATTTCAACATGGCCGAAACACGAATAGGCAACCGTCACATCGTTGACCTCGGCAAAAACGAAGCGGTAGCCCGACGATTCGCCTTCTGCAAGACGCTCCTCAACCAGTTCGACCGCGACATCAGTTTCAAAATCATAAAAGAACCCGGAAGACTCAACGATCTCCCTTATCCTTGTGACATCCTGCTCTACGGGAGTTGTTCTGAATTTGAGTTCCATCTGACCTCCCCGTCTCAATGTACCACCTCTGAAGTGAGATTTTCAAGCATTGGCGCCTTCCGCGAGTCTTCCCCATTGTCCCCGGGCCGATTTACGGGGGTCAGGTCATCGGCGCGTTGCTCCCGACGAGACGGCGCTGGAGCCATTCCATCGAGCTCCCGAATTCGCCCAGCAACGCCACCGGTGGGATGACAAAGAGCTTGTTGAAAAAAAGGGAAGATAGCATAATCCATTTACGACAACATCGCGCAGGAGAATGAATTATTCCAATGCCTGATATCTCTGGATTATTAGGTCATTTCCACTATTTCGGGCTTTTTGTTTTGCTCGTTCTCGGAGGTGTCGGATTTCCCTTCCCGGAAGGGATCACACTCATGCTTTGCGGGTTTTTGATCTCCCATGATATTATTCGGCCTCTCCCCGCCCTCATCGTTGTTTTCACCGGCATGTTGACGGGAGATCTCATAATCTTCTTCCTTGGGAGGAAGTACGGACACAAGGTTGTCACCCTTAAGATATTCCACAGGATCCTATCCCCTCAACGGCTCTCGAGCCTCGAAAATGCGTTCAATAGACGGAAGATCCCTTACATACTATTTGGACGATATCTGGGATCCTCTGTATTTCTCGTCGCAGGTATCTTGAGAATCCCGTATTTGAGGTTTTTGGGGCTGGATATCGTCTCCTCTTTCCTTGCGATCGGCCTATTGGTCGGGACGGGCTACTTTGGCGGCAAGAGCATTAAGGTGCTGGAAACGGACATCACGCGGATCGAACACTGGGGAATTCTGTTGGCCGTCGTCCTGCTGGCGGCTTATCTGTGTTTTAGATATTTCAAGGCCAGGCGTGGCCGCCCTCATGCCGGAATCGACGGCTGGCCGGAATCGGAATAGCCGACTGGATAGGGGTTTTCAGGTCAGCTGTTCTTTCCCACTTCCAGGCGCAGGCTGGCCTCCAGTTCGTCCCGATGCTCCCGACAATGATACTCGATCCTGCTGGCGGAGCCATGGGCTTTGGGATAAGGCCAGCCCTGGCGCATCAGGCGCCTTTCGTGGAGTTCATGGAGGAGTACGAACTTCCTTTCCCCGGGGGAGAGGTCGTCATCCAGCCAGACCTCGTTCTTGGGGACAAAGTGAGGATAGACAAGGTCATGCCCGCCCTCCGTGAAGTCGATGAAGTAGAGGCTCCGGACAAGTCCGCCCTGAACAATCCAAACCTTGACGGCACCGCTGTATTTCTTGAGGAGCAGCTTGTGGATATCTTCGATGGTCTTCTTATTTGAGAGCTTGGATACCTGTCTTACCAGTTCGGCCTTGTGGCGCTCCTTCAGCTCGACGGCATCGGCTTTCTCCAAGGCCTTGTCATAGGCCATGCCTCGGGTCATCAGTCTGTACTCGATAAGCAGATGGTCAATGAAAAACTGTTCTTCGCCCAGGCCGTGTTCCTTGTCGATCCAGAATTCGTGCAGGGGGATGAACCGGAAGCGGAAGTGCTGGCCAAAGTTCGTGAACTCCTCGTCGATTCTGCCGCGGACATACTGGCCATCCACGATCCAAACCGCGATGCTCGCAATCTGATCGAGTTTTTTGATGTAAGGCTTCTTCATGATTCCCGCCCGCTTATTCCCTGATATCTCTATTTATCTTGGAGCGACGGAAAATGTCAAATCTCCGGCGGAATTGAATTCAATGCTGGTTTCCACCTCGCGTGCCTGCCCTCACAGCCTCGCTTCACTGATCAGGCGCAGGCCCTCCGCGGACATGACCAGCAACTGAGCGGAAACCTCGGGCCCGTTCCCGCGGGCAGGATGACCAATGCGTTGAGGCGGAGTCAGACGTCGTGTCGGAGCATCCCTATCTACGTCATCGGTCTCTTGACGATCCGCCCTTCCCGAAATCAATATATCCCCGCTCAACGTCCACGGCGATCAGCTGCACACGAATCCGGTCGCCGACATCGATACCCTCGAACCCGCGCACGACCCTTCCTTCGACGGGGATGGCAAGCAACCTTGCCCAGGTGCCTTTATCAGAAGCCCCTGTGACAATGGCGTCAAACTGTTCGCCGATCCTCGTTTCAAGGAGGAGCGCGGCCGCGGATTTGCCGACCTGCCGTTCGACCTTATTAGCGGCATCCTCTTCCGCGGTGAAATGTTTGGCCAACGCATCCAGTTCGGCATAGCTGTACGGCGCGGCTTGGCCGGCCACTGCGGCCTTCAATAAGCGCTGCGTGATCAGATCTGTGTAGCGGCGATTCGGAGCGGTAGAATGGGCATAATCCTTGACCGCAAGACCAAAATGCCCTGGGGCCATATCGCTGGGCAATTCTGCGATATATTCGCCGGCTCCTAGAAGCTTGATCACCGCGAGGGAGAGGTCGGGAAAGCGCAGCGGATGGGCGGCTTTCTCCTTGACAAGAAAGTCATCGAGCGCCACCGGATCCGGGTTATCCGGCAGCCGGAATCCGTGCTCCCGGGCCAGTTCGACAATCCTGTCCCAGCGTTTGGGCGTGCGCACCACACGGCGGATGGAAGGGAAATTCTTCGCCGCGAGATACCGGGCGGTCACCCCGTTGGTTGCGATCATGAAATCTTCGATAATTTCCTTGGCGCGGTTCTTCCGTTCGACTTCGAGATCGCGGATCTGATCACCGTCAAAGACCGGTTTCGCCTCGATGGTTTCCAGGGTCAGCGCCCCTTGAACGTGCCGCAATTCCTTCAGGCTCTGGGCGACCCGGTCCTGCACGCGAAGATTCTCCGCAAGTCCATTGACGGCCGCAATCTCCCTGGGGACGGCGCCGTTCCCTTCGAGCCAGGCGGCCACGCTGTTATAAGCGAGCTTCGCATGATTGCGGACGCGCGCCCGATAGATGCCCGAGTCCTGCAAGGAACCGTCCGCACCGACCGCCATGTCCACGACAACGGCCAGGCGCTCCTCATCGAGATTCAGGGAAGTGAGACCGTTCGAAAGCTTTTCAGGCAGCATCGGAAAGATCTTGGCCGCCGTATACACCGAGGTCGTGTTGTGGCGCGCGTGTTCGTCGATGGCCGACCCGTCTTTGACCAGCGCATCCACGTCGGCCACGGCCACACGGATCTTAACGTTATCTCCGGGCAGGACCTCGGCGGTGGTAAGCTGATCCAGGTCGCGGGAGTCGTCGTTGTCAATGGAAGCCCAAGGGAGGTCCGTCAGATCACGAATCCCCAGGAGATCACCAGCTGACTCCTCACTCACGCTAGCCGGCGCCTGGATCCTGTCAAGTTCGGCAAGCACCGCGGCCGAAAAGTCGGGGAGCAAGCCTCTCTCTCGCATCGCCCTCTGGGCAACGCTCAGCAGGATGGCTCGGTGCTTTTGATTAGTATGTGGTGTTTGCGGCATGGGAGTTTCTCCAGTTTGCCCGGGGAGAACGTCATTCGTCCATCGTGTTGCGCGTCGCGCTTGCCCCGCCCATCGGCTCCGAACCTAAGCCTCCCATCTCAAAATGATGTTATCCGTGGCCGCAGACATGTGTCAAGAAGATAAGAACCTCCCCGATGGAGTCCGGCACGCCTATTCCACGGTGCAAAGACCTCTCACAATCCTCCCCCCTTCTGACTGTGCTCAAGTGTGTGCTCAACAGATGCATAAAACTGAATAAAGCCGTACAAAATTGCGACAACTTTGCGATCCCGAGATGATGCTCGAAATAGCCATTTTCTCGGGAATAAGAGAGCGCGCCTGGAGGGACTCGAACCCCCGACCCGCTGCTTAGAAGGCAGCTGCTCTATCCACCTGAGCTACAGGCGCGTCGGAGCGGTGTGAAGATCGGGGAGAGCGGATTTGAACCGCCGACCTCCTGCTCCCAAGGCAGGCGCGCTAGCCAGGCTGCGCCACTCCCCGTTCCGTTCAGCCGTAAAATCTTAGCATAAGAAGGGGTCAAACCTAAACTTTTATACTTTCAGGAGGGCAAAGCCCCGATTAGAAGCGAGACGGGGTCAGACCTAAACTTTTTCAATCTTCGGGGCGGCGGACCGATAAAGGGCACGAATAATTGAATAAGTTTACGTCAGACCCCTTAGGTTTGACCCCTTCTATTTTCGGCCGAGGCCCTTGTCGATGACCGACTTCTCGACCCGGACGACGATGGGCCGGCCATGCGGACAGAGGGCCGGCTGGGAGGTCTTGAATAGCTCCTCGAGGAGATAACCCATCTTCTCCCGGGTCAGGGGCTCTCCGGCCTTGATGGCCGCTTTGCAGGCCATGGTCGCGATCATCCGGTCGCGCCGGTCCTCGGCCCTTGTCCCGACCGCTTCCTCGAGCAGGCCGCGCAGGATGTCCCCGGCTTCCTCGGCCCGGAAGACCTCCGGGTATTCCTTGAGGGCATAGGAGCGCCCGCCCATGTCCTCGACCCGGAAGCCGAGCTCGTCGAGAAGGGCGGCGTTCTCTTCGATGCTGGCCGCCGCCGACGGCGCCAACTCCAGGAGAGGCGGGATGAGGAGGACCTTGCGCGGCCACAGCTTCATCCGGTCGATCTCCTTGAACTTGTCATAAAGGACGCGCTCGTGGGCGTTGTGCTGGTCGATGACGATCAGGCCGTCCTCGCCCGCCGCGACGATGTACATGTTCGCGAATTGGCCGAGCACCATAGGGCCTTGGCCTGCCGGGCCCGCCGGGATCCAATCATGCCCCGCAATGGGCCGGGGCACGAGGCCGGGCGTCAAGATGCCCGCTCCGGCCGGAGCGAATTCGAGCCCCGGAGCCTGATAGCCGGGGCCGCCCTCGGCGATGCGCGAAGCCGTTCCCCCGGCGCCTCCCGCCGGCACGACCTCCTTAATGGTGTGCCCGCGGGCGGCCCCCTCCCCGACGGCCCTGAGGACGAGCCGGAAGACCCGTTGCGTATCGATGAATCGGACCTCGGCCTTGGCCGGGTGAACATTGACGTCGACATCGGCGTAGGGCATGCGCAGGAAGAGGAAGGCCTCCGGTGACCGTCCCCGCTCGAGGATACCCATATAAGCCTGGTTCAGCGCGGCCGTGAGGACCCTGTCCTTGACCGGGCGGCCGTTGACAAAGAAGTGCTGGACCGACTTGTCGGCGCGGCCCGCCAGGGGCAGCGACGACAGGCCCTCGATACGGGCCTCCCCGTCCTCCGCGGCGACGTCCATGAGCCCTTCGACCATCTTTTTGCCGAAGATCTGGAAGACGCGCTCTCTGAGGGTCGCGACCGGCGAACAGGAGATCGTCTCGCGGGCCCCGTGGACGAGCGTGAAGCGGACCCCGGGGGAGGCCAGCGCGGCCTGTGTCACATATTTGGCCACGGGCCCGAGCTCGGACTGGGCCGAGCGGAGGAACTTGCGCCGGGCCGGCAAGTTGAAAAACAGGTCCCGGACCTCGACGCTCGTGCCCCGCGGGAAGGCGATATCGGTGACGGCGACGAGGCGCTCCCCCTCCCGTTCGATCATCGTGCCCCGGTCACCCTCGCCGTCGAAGGTCCTGAGCGTCAGCCGGGAGACGGCGGCGATCGAGGCCAGGGCCTCGCCGCGGAAGCCGAGCGTCGCGATCCGCTCCAGGTCCTCTTCCTTGGCGATCTTGCTCGTCGAGTGGCGGCGGAAGCAAAGCGCCGCGTCCTCGCGGTCCATGCCGGAGCCGTTGTCGTGGACCTTGATGAGGCCCTTGCCGCCGTCGACGAGCTCGACGCGGATCTCGGACGCCCCGGCGTCGAGAGAGTTCTCGACGAGCTCCTTGACGACCGACACGGGCCTCTCGATGACCTCGCCGGCGGCGATCTTCTGGGCCACGTCCTCGGGCAGCAGATGGATCTTTTTCATAGGACGATCTCGCCTTCCGTCCGGCGCGGCAGGACCCGGCGCAGCGCGACGCGGACGATCTCCCGCTCCGGCGCCGGGCATGCCGGCACGGACACCTTGATGAAATTCCCCGTCAGCGCCAGGGCCCCCCGGTCCGACTTGTCGATGACCACGGCCTCGAGCTCGCGCCCGATGAAGCGTCGCCTGAAGCGGAAATCCTTCATGGCCGAGAGGCGGCGGAGGGCCTTGGCCCTCTCCGTGACGACGCCGTCCGGGACCCGGGGACGGGCCGCGGCCGGGGTCCCCTGCCGCGCCGAATAGGAGAACACATGGAAGTACGTCAGAGGGGACCGGTCGAGGAAGCCTCTCATGGCGTCAAAATCGGTCTCCGTCTCGCCGGGGAACCCGACCATGATGTCCGCTCCGAGCGCCGCTTCAGGCGCCAGGCGGCTCCACCGGTCCAATGTCGCCTCGTACGATCCCGCCTCGACGGGCCGGCCCATCGACCGGAGAACGCGGCCCGCGGCATGCTGGAGCGAGAGATGAACGTGAGGGCAGATCCGCTCATCCCCCGCGACCTGCGTCACAAAGGCGTCATCCGTCTTTCTCGGATCGAGGGAGCTCAGCCTGAGGCGCGCGGCGCCGGCGGCGGGACCGATCTCGTCGAGGAGCCTGAGGAGAGAAGTCCGGGGCTCGAGGTCTTCCCCATAGGAGGAAAGGTGGATCCCCGCTAGCACGATCTCGCGGAAGCCGCGGCCGGCCATGTCCTTGACCGAGGCCTTGACGACGGCGGTCGGGACGCTCCGGCTCCGCCCCCTGACGCTGGGGATGACACAGTACGCGCAACGGTCGTTGCAGCCGTCCTGGACCTTCAGGTAGGCCCGAGCCCGGAGGGACGCTTCGGGGTCGGCTTCCGCTCCGGAGATCTGGCCACAGGTCCCGCCGCGCTCGGGAAGTCCGCGCAGCCCGTCGAGCGCGATGACGCTCGCGGCAAGCCGCGATTTGGCGCTCTGGGGCAGAACGGCGACGACCCCGGGCATGGCCGCGATCTCGGCCGGCGCCCGCTCGGCATAGCACCCTGTGACGACGATCCGCGCCGCGGGGTTCTCCCGGGCGACGGCCCGGATGAACTTCCGGACGTCCCGGTCGGCCCGCCCGGTGAGAGTACAGGAGTTGACCACGACGACGTCGCTCCGGCCCCAATCCTCCTCGAGGCGCAAGCCCCGGTCCCGGAATTCGTCCGCCCAGGCGAAAGCTTCGGCTTGGTTGACGCGGCAGCCGAAGTTCCGGACGGCGAACGAAGGCATGCCGGACGCTACAGCTTTTCTTTGAGCTTGGCGGATGCGGCTTCGACCTTTTCGGCCATCCGGGCCCGGAAGGCGGCCAGCTTCTTCCCCAGCGCCTCGTCCGTCAGGGCCAGGATCTCGACCGCGAGGATGGCGGCGTTGACGCCGCCGTGCTTGCCCAGGGCCATGGTGGCCACGGGCACTCCCTTGGGCATCTGGACGGTCGACAGCAGGGCGTCGTACCCGGCCAGGGCCTCGCTCTCGACGGGGACGCCGATGACCGGCTTCACTGTATGCGCGGCGACGACGCCTGCGAGATGGGCGGCCTTTCCGGCCACGGCGATGAAGACGCCGGTCCCCGCGGCCTCCGACGACTTCACCAGGCGGACCGTTCGCTCAGGCGAGCGATGGGCGGAGGTCACCTCGAGCCCGAAGGGGACGCCGAAATCCTTGAGGACGCCGAGCGCCTCCTCGATCGTCCCGAAGTCCGACTCGCTGCCGAGAAAGATGGTGACCATCATGTCCGCCCCTCCTTGACCGCGCCGATGTCCCGGCGATAGTGCTTGGCTTCGAAGTCGATGTGGCCGCAGGCTTCGTAGATCTTGCCCATGGTCGCGGCCAGGGTATTTTCGGACGCACAGACGTCGAGAACGCGGCCGCCCGCCGTCAGGTACTTGCCGTTATCGAACTTCGTCCCGGCGTGGAAGACGGTCACTCCGGGGATCGCCTCGGCCTCGGCGAGACCGGAGATGATCTTGCCTTTCTCGTAGTGGACGGGATAGCCGCCCGAGACCACGACGACGCAGCCCGAAGGCTTGGGCGACCAGCGGACCTCGGTCCTCAGGACGTCCTCTTCAACGGCCGCGCACAAGAGGTCGACCAGATCGCTGTCGAGACGGACCATCTGGGGCTGGGTCTCGGGGTCGCCGAAGCGTCCGTTGAATTCGAGGACCCGCGGGCCCTGTTCGGTGATCATCAGCCCGGCGTAGAGAACGCCCTTGAACTTCCGCCCTTCCTCGAGCAGGCGCGTGACCGTGGGCGTGATGACCGTGGTCATGACTTCGTCGAAGAGCTTCTCCGTCATGAGCGGTGACGGGGAAATGGCCCCCATGCCGCCCGTGTTCGGCCCCTTGTCCCCGTCATAGGCCGCCTTGTGGTCCATGGCCGTGACCAGTGGCTGGACGCGCAGGCCGTCGGAGATGACGATGAACGACACCTCGCGGCCGCGGAGGAACTCCTCGATGACGATCCGGCGGCCCGCCGGCCCGAATTTCTTCTCGACGAGCATCTCCCCGGCCGTCTCCTCGGCCTTCTTCTGCGTCGCGGAGACGACGACCCCTTTGCCTGCGGCAAGACCGTCAGCCTTGACGACAACCGGGAAGCCGAACTCGCCCGAGGCCAGGACCTTGCGGGCCTCGTCGTAGCTGTCGGCGACCTTGAACCGGCCGGTCGGGATCCGGTGGCGGCTCATGAACTCCTTGGCAAAGACCTTGCTGCCCTCGATCTCGGCCGCTTTCTTTGAGGGGCCGAAGACCCTGAGGCCCCGCCGCTCGAACTCGTCGACGATGCCCATGGTCAGCGGGACCTCGGGGCCGACGACGGTCAGGCCGATCTTCTCCCGCTCGGCGAAATCGGCCAGCCCGGCGATGTCGGTATCGGCCAGCGGGACGTTCTCGGCGACGAGCCGCGTCCCGCCGTTGCCCGGCGCGCAGTAGATCTTCTCGGCGCGCGGGCTCTTGGCGATCTTCCAGGCCAGCGCGTGCTCGCGGCCGCCGGAGCCGACGATCAGGATCTTCACGGTCACGCCCCGGCGGCCCGGCGGAGCTTGTCTGCGAACTCGGCCGCGTAGCCGGATTCGGGAATGACGCTCGCGAGGACCTGCGCCGCGAGAGGCAGGGCCTCGGCGGGCGGTAGCGTGAAGCCCATGGTCAGGAAGCTCTTCCGGTAGCGGGCCACATCGGGGCCGGCCGGCTTGTTCCGGATGATGATGTCGGCCATCAACCCGGCAAGTATGTCGAAGTCCTTCTCGACCATGCCGAACCGGGTCATCTCCTGGACGCCCAGGCGGATGCCGCTCGACTCGAGGAACGTGGCGTCGTCGGGCAGGGCCTGGTAGTTGGTCAGGACATTGTTCGTCTCGAGCCGCCTGGCGATCTCCATGCCGGGCCCGAAGCTCTTGACCCTGATGATGACCTGGTGGGTCTCGGTAAACCCGTCGGCCGGGTCGCCTTCGACCGGGATGCCGTGGGCATGGAGAGCCTTGGCCAGGGCCCGGGCGTTGGCCTGGACCTGCTTCTGGAAGGGTTCCTTGAAGGCGTTCATCTCGTAAGAGGCCATGAGCAGGCCGAGGAGCGTCCCGAGATGGTGGTTGCTCGTCGAGCCGGGGAAGGCCCGGCCCTTGATCTCGACCCATAGGGGCCGGAGCGGGGAGCCCTTCGGGATGTTGCCGGCGACGACGCCGCGCTGCGTCCCGAAGAACGTCTTGTGGGTGCTGCCGGTGACAAGGTCCGCGCCCTCATCGAAGGGGGCCTGGAAAGCCCCGTAGAGGCCCAGGACGTGGGCCATGTCGAACATCAGGACCGGCCGCTCCTTCCAATCGCGGACGATGTCGGCCACGAACTTGACCGGCTCGCGGTAGAGGAACATGCTCTTGCCGAAGATGATGAGCTCCGGCTTGTGGGACTCGAGGATCCCGGCCAGGCGTTCGAGGTCGGGCTTGTAGGGGTTGTCCTTGCGGACGGGGAAGTTGACGACCTGCTCCTTGCCCGTCGCCGGATCTTCCGCGACGAAGTTGAACAGGGCCCCCATGGGCTGGGCGCTGAGGTGCCCGCCGTAGATGAGCTCGTTGTTGAGGACGAGGCGGATCCGGCGCGAGGCCTGTCCCTCGGCCCGGCCGCGGTTGACGAACTTGACCAGGCCCTTGAAGACGACCTCGTTGGCCATCTGTCCGCTGATGGGCCGCAGCTCGATATCGGAGCAGCCGAAGAAGGCGGCCAGCTCCTTCTGGCACTCGATCTCGACGTCCCGAATGAAGTCGGTGCCCTGATAGAAGTAGACCTCCTCCCCTTTCATCGACCGGTGCTCGGCGTACCGGCCGGCCGGGTCGGCGATCTCGCACATCTTGACGAGGAGAGAGGGCGTCGATTCCGAGGGGATGAGATTGAAGCAGTCCTTCTGGCGCCAGGCGCTGTTCTTTTCGGCCCGCGCGGCCAGGTCCTTGGCTTTTTCGGCGAATGATGGCATGGGACCTTCCTTATTTGAGATTCTCGTTCTCGATGTCGCGTATCTTCTGGACCCTTCGGCCGTGCCGCCCGCCTTCGAAAGGCGTCTCGAGCCAGATCTTGACGAGGCGGGAGGCCATCTCGAGAGTATGGGTCCGGCCGCCCAGGGTCAGGCAGTTCGAGTCGTTGTGGAGGCGGCTTACCTCGGCGGCGTATTCGCAGGTGCAGGGCGTCGCCCGAATGCCCTTGAACTTGTTGGCCACGATGGCCATGCCGAGCCCGGTGCCGCAGATGAGGATGGCCCGGTCGCAATCGCCGGCGAGGACGGCCCGGGCGCCCTTGGCGGCGTAATCGACGTAATCCACGGACTCGCCGGGCCCGCACCCGAAGTCTTCGAAGGGGAGGCCGCGGCCGCGGAGGTATTCGGCGACGCCCGTCTTGAGGTCATAGCCGGCATGGTCGGAGGCCAGCGCGATCTTCATGTCGGACTCCTTTCGCTCCCCCCTCGGCCCGGCGGCCGGGCCGCCGCCGCTCACTTCAGATCGAGGAGCTTGGCCGCTTCGGGCATGACCTCGAGCGCCTTGAGGACGACGGGGTCGTTCTCGCGGGCAGCTTTGATCCCGGCCTCGACGCCCCAGATGGCCCCGGCGATCTCGCGCTCGAGCTCCCAGCGGATCTCCGGCACGGCTTCCCCGAACGCCTTTTCCTCGACCTCGATCTTGCGCGATCCGAGGTACTTGCGGAAATCGGCGATGACGTCGTCGTTGACGATGAAGGAGGTGCCGATCTGGATCTTCCCGGCCGAGGCGGCCCCGGCCGGCTTGGGCTCCTTGGGGAAGACGAACGCCCGGCCGAGGTCGGTCTGGTGACCGACGAGCCGCCGGGCATAAGTGAAGAACTCTCCGCTCATACGGAGCCGCCCGGTGAGCGGCTTGAGCAGGGAGTTGACGGCGTAATCGGGAGTGATGCCGCCTTGCCCGAGGACCCGTCGCCCATGCTCGGTGTAGCGGACTTCGCGGCTGTCTTCGGGAGCGCGCTTGCTCGTGAGGTAGTCGTCGAGATGGCTGTAATCGCGCTGGATGGACCGCCCGCTCGGGGTCAGGTACTTGGCGACGGTGAGGGCGACGGCCATGTTCGGGGCCAGCGGAAAGACGGTCTGAACGAGGCCCTTGCCCCACGAGTCCTCGCCGACGATGAGGCCGCGGTCGTGGTCCATGACCGCGCCGCTGACGATCTCGGAAGCGCTGGCCGTCCCCTGGTCGATGAGGATGACGAGGGGCAGCTTCTCGTACTGATCGTCCATGAAGGCCGGGAATTCCCGGTCGTAGGCCGGGTTGCGACCCTTCATGGACACGATACGCGCGCCCCGCGGGAGGAACAGGTCCGAGACCTCGACCGAGGCGGCGAGGGCCCCGCCCGTGTTCAGCCTCAAGTCGAGAACGAGGCTCTTCATCCCCTGCGCCGCGAGCTTCTCCAGCGCGTCCTCGAGCTCCTTCGGCGTTTCCTCGCCGAAATTCCGGATGTAGATGTAGCCGGTGCTTTCGTTGAGGAGGAAGGCGTAGGGCACGCTCAGGAGCGGGATCTCCTCGCGGGTGATCGTCAGGTCGAACGGCTTCTCCGCGCCTTCGCGCACGAAGGTGACCGTGACCTTGGTCCCCTTCTCGCCGCGAAGCTTCTGCATGGCGTCGTAGCTCGAGATCGGCACGGTCGACTCACCGTCGATGCGCGAGATGATGTCGCCCGGGAGGATCCCCAGGCGATACGACGGGCCGCCCTCGATGGGGGCGATGACGACGATGTTGTCGCCCTGCTTCTGGATCTGCAGGCCCACGCCGTAATACTTGCCCGTATAGTCCTCGCGCATCCGTGAGAAGCTCGAGGGGTCGAGGAAGTAGGAGTGGGGATCGAGGGTGTCGAGCGTCCCCTTGATCGAGGCCACGGCCAGGGTCTCCTCCTCGAGCGGCTTGTAGTAGTTCGCTTCGAGGACCCCGGCGATGGCCCGGGCCTTGGCCTCGGCCGCCGCCCAGAGGTCCTCGTCATGGGACGGGATCGGGAGGATGACCAGCACGGCGAGGACCAGGTAGGTCAGGCCTTTTTTCATAGACTTCACTTCCCGCCAATTCTACCATCCGGACGGGCCAGTGTAAAGCCGATCTGCCCTGGAGGGAACGGGCCGAGGGACGATGACGCGACGGCGTGGGGGCCGGCAGGGAGCGGACTTTCGGGAGCGACCATCAGCGCCGCTCCGGAATGACCTGGAGGAGCGGTGCTGGGAGATATCTTGGTCAAGATATTTCGCAGAATTGCGGCTTCGAGTGCTCAGCCCCAATTCTGCAGGTCGCTTCGAGGACTCCGCTTCCCGCCGTAGGACGGATGGGGGAAACGCCGGAGAAGGAGACGTCTCGAGGACCGACCTTTGGCCGTCAAGTGAGGCCGTGCTATAATACCGCTTCGAGAAGCCTATGTTCGGGAGCATCGGACCGGCGGAACTCATCCTCATCTTCGTCATCGCCCTGCTCGTTTTCGGTCCCAAGAAGCTGCCCGAGATCGGCCGCACCGTCGGCAAGGCCCTCCGGGAGTTCAAGAAGACCTCGGAGGAGATCAAAGGCCGCATCGAGGAGGAGATCGAGGCGTCGGAGATCAAGGACATCCGCAAGGACATCCAGGCCGGCATGGACGGCATCAAATCCGAAGTCAAGAGCTTTACGGACGACATCGCCAAGGACGCGGAGAAAGATGAGAACGGGGAAGGGCCGAAAGTCACCTGACGAGATGACCTTCCTCGAGCATCTGGAGGATCTCCGAAAGCGGCTCTTCTATTCCATCATCGCTCTCTTCATCGGCTTCCTCCCGGGCTGGTTCTTCGCCAAGGACATCTACAATATCCTGGCCCGCCCCGTGACCAAGTACCTCCCAGCGGGGACCAAGCTCGCCTTCACCGGCCTGACGGCCCCATTCATGGTCTATATGAAGGTGGCCTTCCTGGCATCCCTATTCGTCATGTCGCCGTTCGTCTTCCTTCAGATCTGGTACTTCATCGCCCCGGGCCTCTACCGAAAGGAAAAGAAGTACGTCATCCCCTTCGTGTTCATGACCACGTTCTTCTTCTCGCTCGGCGCGGTCTTCGGCTACCTCTTCGTCTTCCCCTGGGCTTGCCGCTTCTTCCTGAAGATCGCCAGCGACTTCCAGCCGGTCATCAAGGTCGACGAATACTTCGGCCTGGCCCTGAAGGTCCTCCTCAGCATCGCCCTCGTCTTCGAGCTGCCGACGCTCGTCTTCTTTTTGGCTAAAATGGGCCTCATCACGGCCCGCTGGATGATCAAGAACTTCAAGTACGCCGTGCTCCTCGTCTTCGTCATCGCCGCCGTGATCACGCCCACGCCGGACCCCATCACGCAGAGCATCGTGGCCGTTCCGATGCTGGCCCTCTACGGCCTCGGCATCCTGATCGCCCTCGTCGTCGGCCGCGGCAGGGACAAGGCCGACCGGGACGGCGCGGAGCGGGCGGGCTGAGGACCGGCGGACATGGACGGACGCCTTATCATCGGCGGCGAGCGCATCGAGACGGACCAGAAGCTCGTTTCCGAGAACCCGGCCACCCTCGAGGCCGTGGGCGAGGTCTCGGTCGCCTCCCGGGAGCTTTGCGAGAAGGCCATTGCGGCCGCCAAGGCGGCCTATCCAGTCTGGCGCTGGCTTGATCCCCGGGAGAAGCGGGACATCCTCAAGCGGGCCGAGAACGTGCTGGCCCGGCGGGCGACGGAGGTCGCCCGGCTCATCGCCCGGGAGAAGGGCTCCCCCTATCCCGAATCGCTCGCGGTCGAGGTCTTCGGGGCCCTCCAGTCCCTCGGCTATTATGCCGAGAACATGGGCCGGCTCCTGCGTCCGAAGCGGGACGGGCACTATACGCCGTTGTTCCTCAACAAATCGGCCACTTATCACTTCCATCCGCTCGGGCCGACCCTCATCATCTCGCCCTGGAACTTCCCGTTCCTCATCCCCATGTTCGACGTCATGAGCTCCCTCGCGGCGGGCAACACCGTCGTCCTCCGCCCTTCGACAGCCACGCCGTTCGCGGCGCTCGTCATCGGCGAGATCTTCGCCGAGGCCGGCCTGCCGCCCGGCGCCCTCAACGTCGTCGTCTGCAAGACGCCCCTGGCCGAGGCCATGATCGTCGACCCGGACGTCCAGACCGTCATGTTCACCGGCAGCGTCGGTATCGGCAGGCGCATCATGGAGCTCTGCAGCCGGAACCTGACCAACCTGACCCTCGAGCTCGGCGGCAAGGACCCGATGATCGTCCTCGGGGACGCCGACATCGAGCGCGCTGCCCGGGGGGCCGTCTGGACGGCCTTCATGAACTGCGGCCAGAGCTGCGGGTCGGTCGAGCGGGTCTATGTCGAGCGGAATGTCGCCGAGGCTTTCACGGCGCGTGTCGTCGAGCTGGCCCGGCAGATCCGGGTCGGGGATCCGCTCGAACCAGGCGTCGACATGGGGCCGATGGCCACGGCCGGCCAGCGTCAGCTCGTCGAGGAACACATCGCCGACGCGCGGGCCAAGGGCGCGGGGATACCTGTCGGCGGCGGCCGCCCGGCCGGCCTTGCCGGCCATTTCCTCGAGCCGACGGTCCTCACCGGCGTCGACCACACGATGCGGTGCATGACCGAGGAGACATTCGGCCCGACCCTGCCCATCATGGCCTTCGACGGCGACGAACGTGCCGTGGCCTTGGCCAACGACAGCCTCTACGGGCTGACGGCCTCAGTCTGGACGCGCGACAGGCGGCGGGCGGCCTGGTTCGCCGAGCGTCTCGAGGCGGGCTCGGTCACGGTCAATGATCACATGTATTCCTTCTGCGAGCCCAGGGCGATCTGGGGCGGCATCAAGCAGACCGGCATGGGGCGCTCCCACGGCCCCTACGGCCTCCATGAGCTCGTGAATATCAAGCTCGTCGGGGAGGACTTTTTCCGGAAAAAGGCCCAAACCTGGTGGTTCCCGTACGACGCCAGCCTGTCCGGGATCATGGAGAAGGCGGTCACGATCTTCCACGGCGGGGGGCTCCGGGCGAAAATGCAGGCCATCCTGGGGCTGCGCAAGGAGTGGCCCCGGCTCAAAGCCACCGCTCCCCTGCTGAACTACGTCCGGGCCCTGCCCAGGATACTGAAAAAGTGAACGCCAAGCCACGGCTGATCGGGCTGACCGGCACCAACGGGGCCGGCAAGGGCGAAGCCGCGGCGTATTTCGGGACCCGGGGCTACGCCTACTTCTCCCTGTCCGACGTCATCCGGGACGAGCTCCGGGAGCGGGGCGAGTCCGCGAGCAGGGACAACCTCATCCGGACCGGGAACGAGCTCCGGGAGCTCGGCGGTCCGGACGTCCTGGCCCGGCGGACGATCGATAAGATCGGCGGCGGGCGGGCGGTCATCGACAGCATCCGCAATACGGGCGAGATCGAATATCTGCGCCGGCAGGAGGGCTTCGTGCTGCTGGCCATCGACGCCCCGATCGCCGCTGAGGTTCGGGCGAGTGGCGGTGCGCGGGCGGGATGAATCGGCGGCCGACCTCGAGGCCTTTAAGAAGAAAGAGGACGAGGAGAGGACCGGAGGGACGACGGCCCAGCAGCTCGAGGCGTGCATGGCCGCGGCCGACCGGCTTATCGTCAACGACGGGACCATCCTGGAATTCCACCGCAAGCTCGAGGAGGTCGCATGACGGCGCCGAGAACCCCGAAGGACCGGTACTACCTGGACATCGCCAAAGAGGTCTCGAAGCGGAGCACGTGTTTCCGCCGGGCCATCGGGGCCATCATCGTCCGGGACGACCAGATCATCTCGACGGGCTACGTCGGCGCGCCGAGGAAGACGAAGGACAGCCTCGAACACGGCTTCTGCCTGAGGGACAAGCTGGGCATCCCCCACGGCCAGCGCTACGAGCTCTGCCGGAGCGTCCACGCCGAACAGAACGCCATCATCAACGCCGCCCGGGCGGGCGTCAGCCTGCTCGGCGGGAACATGTACATCTACGGCAGTGCCCCGGGCGGGGCGGACCCGATCAGCGCGTTCCCGTGCTACATCTGCAAGAAGATGCTCGTCAACTGCGGGCTCGACCGGGTCGTCTGCTCGGCGGCGGGCGGCGGGGAGATCATCTTCCGCGTCGAGGACTGGATCCGGGACTGGCAGGAACGCGACATCCTCGACGACGAGCGCCAGTACGGGAAGGATTGATGAAATCGTCGGCCCGCCATAAAGGAAATCTCTCGCGAGGCTGTGCTCAGGATATCGCCCCTCGCTTCCCCGCCGGCGGGAAGCGAACTCTGGAGAGCGACCCGGCAGAAGTGCGGCGGAGCAACTCGGAGCCGGACTTCTGCGAAATATCTGAGAAGAGTTTTTTATTGACTCACGGGGGCTTCGGGGCGACATGCCTCGCCGCCTCTCAGAGAGCTTTCCTTATGTTCCGTGCGGGCGCGGCTATTGCCGGCGTTTTGTTATGCTTTGCGCTGGCCGGCATGCCGGGTCAGGACGCGCCGACCGGCGAAACGGGCGGCGGGCTGCTCAGACTCCTCGGGATCGAACCGTCGGCGGAGTCGATCGATTATGTCCAGACCAAGACCCAGTTCCAGCTCCACACGCTGTTGACGGAGCAGCGGCATCAGAAGACGTGGTATCTCGGCGAGCGCATCCAGAAGGACACGCTGGCCGGGCTGAAGATGCTGTCGTCTGTCGACGACGATATCCTGGCCAGGATGAACGAGCTCGCCAAGGCGCCGGAAGCGCTCGAGCAGGCGGCCAAGGCGGTCGAAGCGGCCATCCTCGGCGGGAGGAAGATCTACGTCTACGGCTGCGGGGCGACGGGACGGCTGGCCAAGCAGATGGAAAGCACGTTCTGGCGGCCGTTCTGGCGGAAGGTCAAGGCGGACGGGAGGATCTGGAAGAAGGCGGCCGGCCGCATCCCGGCGGGGGCGGCGATCGAGGAGAGCCTGATCGGCGAGATGACGGGCGCGGACCGGGCCCTCATCAGCTCGCTCGAGGGCTTCGAGGACCTCCAGCTCATCGGGCGGCTCCAGCTCCACGACCGGGGCATCGCGAAGGGCGATGTCGTCATCTGCGTCACCGAGGGCGGCGAGACGTCCTCGGTCATCGGGACGGTGCTGGCTGCGCTCGACGAGTGGCGGGGCGAGCCGGGGTACGATCCCGCCGAGAGCCGCAAGAGCCTCTACTTCGTCTACAACAACCCGGACGACAGGCTGCTGCCGTTCGACCGGAGCCGGAGCGTGCTGCTCGAGCCGGGCATCACCAAGATCAACCTGACGACGGGGCCGCAGTCCATCACGGGCTCGACGAGGATGCAGGCGACGACGATAGAGACCTATGTCGTCGGGGCGATCGTCGAGACCGCTGTGGAGCGGGCCCTGGGCGGGATGCTGGGGGCGCGGGAAATGGCCCGGCTCGGGTTCAGGGCGGAGGAACGCGGAGCGCGGGCTTGGGCGAGGGGGGAGCGACCGGGGTCGCAGCGAAGCTCGGCGAGTTCGGCGGGGTCCTGGAAGGCGCGCGAGGGGCCCTCCAGGAGCTGGCGGCCCTCACGGACGTCGAGGCCGCGGCCTACGCGGGCGGACGCTTCTCGACCTATTATGCCGAGAACGGCTTGATCACCGTTTTCATCGACAGCACCGAACGGAGCCCGACCTTCCGGCTCTTCCCGCTGGACACCGTCAAGGAGCCCCGGAGGAAGTGCTGGATCCAGGTCTGGACTAAGGCGGCGAACCAGGCCGAGGCTTGGCGCGCCTTCCTCGGCCGGCCTTTCCGGGGGTTGGATCCGGAGATGTACAGGCGGCCGTTCGAGACGGAGGTCGGCGACCCCTATCTGCGGCGGGCGGCCCTGGAAAGCCTGAAGAAGGCGGGGGACGACCAGGCGGACCTCTACGATTTCTCGATGTCCAAGGCGAACACGGAGGGGCGGGGGCCGAAGAAGGGCGATCTGTGCGTCCTGGTCGCACTGACGCCGGAAGAGCGCGTATTCGAGGAGGCAAGCTCGTCCTTCGCCAAGGTCCTGAGGCTGGCCGCGGAGGGAGGCGCCGACGCAGGCGTGATCCTCCTGACCGACAAGCCGTCGAAGGAGTTCGCGGCGATCGCGGGCCGGGTCCGGAGACTCTGGGCGGGCGCGGCCGGGAGGCTCGTCGTCGTGCCCGTATCCGTGAAGGCCGAGGGCGACCCGTTCGGCATCAGGCAACAGATGGCCGCCAAGATGCTGCTCAACGCCCATTCGACGGCGGTCATGGCCAAGCTCGGCAAGGTCATCGGCAATACGATGACCAACGTCAGCCCGAGCAACCTCAAGCTCATCGGCCGGGCCACGTTCCTCATCCAATCCCACGTGAACGACGTCCTGGGCACGGCCGAGTGGGTCAAGGCCAACGGCGCACGCGGGCCGGTGACGTACGGCGAAGCGAACGCGGTCCTGTACGATGCGATAGAGTACCTCAAGGGGCGGCAGGCGGAGGCGGGGCAGACGGCGGAGGTCGCATTCTCCATCATCCGCATCCTCGAATCGCTGAAACAGAAGCGCGGCGTCGACCGGGCGGATGCGTTGGCCCTCGTCAAGTCGGTCGGCCTCAGCAGCTACCTGGCTAGCTCCCGCTAAGAAGGGGTCAAACCTTAATTCTTATAATATTTCGCATCATCAGAGAATAACTCCTCCCGCTCTGCGTCTCTTAAAAAGATAGGCATACGGCGGCGAGGACTCTATCATGGCCAGGCATCTCCGTATCGAGTATCCGGGCGCTTTTTATCACGTCTATTCCCGAGGGAACCAGAAGCAGCCTATCTTCCTTTCCGATGACGATCGATGCTATTTCCTGAAGGTTCTTCATGATGCCCACAAAAGGTTTTCGGCCAACTTCCACGTTTATTGTCTGATGCCGAACCACTATCATTTCATTTTGGAGTGCCCCGTCGGCAATCTCTCTCAGATCATGCACTTCATAAACACGACGTATTCGATCTATCTCAACCTCAAACATGATCGATGCGGGCATCTCTTCCAGGGCCGGTTCAAGGCCATACTATTAGACACAGAATCCTATGCCCGGGTATTGACGATGTACATACATGGGAATCCCGTGCGCAAGGGGTTCGCCGAGCGCCCGGAAGAATTCAAATGGTCAAGTGCCGCGGCATATTTTGGACTCATCGACCCCCCAGCATGGCTCACAACCGAAACGATCGTCCGCTGCTTCGGAGGCGATTTGATGGCAATGCGGACAGAGCACAGTCGATATCTCAATTCCAGCGTGGACTGGTCCTCGTTTCCCGAGTTCGCCAAAGCGGAGCGGATCGGAATCTTGGGTAACGCCGAATTTATCGAGAAGATCCGCAGATTACACCTTAAACAGGCGCTTGAACACGCCGATAGCGAGGTGTCCGAAATCCCGAGCCTCGTAAAGAGACCTGAAATATCGGCCATCCATTCTGTTGCTGTCTTCAGGTTAGGAGCAACAAACAGGCTCGTTAAAAAGGCGACCATCTTCATTGCGCATAGGAATACTAACTACAAACTCAAGGAGATTGGGGAATTCTTTAACATCGGCCCTATCGCGGTTGCAGTTGCCTTCCGGAAGATGAGGGGCGATATCGTTTCGAGCGAGCCGCTCCGCCGTGCTGTCGCCGAAATGGAATCGTTGATATTCGGGGACTTTTCCGGCGGCAGAAAATTATAAGAATTAAGGTTTGACCCCTTCTTAAGGCATCGGGGGGGCGCCGTCGAAGCTGTAGCAGGGGGCGGTCGCGGGCCGGGGCCGGCGCTTCGGCTTGGGCTTGACCTGCGGGTAGATGAACAGCTCGCCGGCGTAATTGCGCAGCACGACCTGCTCGTCGGTGATCGACTGCAGGTACTTCGGCAGGACCGGGATCTTGCCGCCGCCTCCGGGCGCGTCGATGCAGTAGTAGGGCACCGCCAGCCCGGACGTCCAGCCGCGCAGGCTCTCCATGACCTCGAGGCCCTTCTCGACCGTCGTCCTGAGGTGCTCGGTCCCCGAGACATAGTCCGCCTGGTAGATGTAATAGGGCCGGACCCGCACGGCCAGGAGCTTCTGCATAAGCCGCCGCATGACCAGCGGGTCGTCGTTGACCCCCTTGAGGAGCACGGTCTGGTTCCCGAGCGGGATCCCCGCGTCGGCGAGCAGGTTCAGCGCCCGCGACGACTCCGGCGTGATCTCGTCCGGGTGGTTGAAATGCACGTTGACGTAGAGCGGGTGGTACTTCTTGAGCATGGCCACGAGCTTTTCCGTGACCCTCTGCGGCAGGACGCACGGCACGCGCGTGCCGATACGGATGATCTCGATGTGGGGAATGCCCCTGACGGCCTTGATGATAGCCTCAAGCCGGCGGTCGCTGAGCATCAGCGGATCGCCGCCGGAAATGATGACGTCCCGGAGCTCCGTGTGCCTCCGGATGTATTCGATGCCGTCCTCGATATAGCGCGGGTGGATCTTCGACGGGTCGCCGACCTTCCTCTTCCGGGTGCAGAACCGGCAGAACGACGCGCAGCTGTGCGACACGAGGAACAGGCAGCGGTCGGGGTAGCGGTGGACGATGCTCGGAACGGGCGAATCCGCGTCTTCTTCGAGCGGGTCTGCCACCCCTGTGTCTTCCTTCAGCTCGGCCGGGTCGGGGACCATCTGGCGCCACATGGCGTCGCCCCGCTCCTTGATCAAGCCCGCATAGTACGGCGTGATCTGGATCTTGAACACCTTGGCGATCCGGCGGACCTCCTCGACGTCAAGCCCGAATTTCCGGGCGATCTCTTCGGGTTTCCTGAGAACGCCCTTCATCAAACGTTGCCAGTCGTCCATCTCCTGAACTCCTAACGAAAGTACTTCGCGTAGATGACGCGATCGTCGCCGGCCCGGTAGAAATCCGGGACCCGGGCGACTTCTTTGTACCCAAGATCGATATAGAACTGCCGCGTGCCGTGATACTTCGGCTGCGACGAGGTCTCGATAATGATGACCCGCCCCTGGCGCCGGCCGACCTCGCCCTCGAGCCAGCGGACGAGCTCCTTGCCGCGCCCCCGGCCCTGTTCGGACGGCGCCACGGCCATCCAGTAGAGGTCGTAGGCGCCCTCGGCCAGCGGCGTCGGGCCCCAGGTCATGTAGCCCGCGGGCGCCCCGCCGTCACCCTCGACGACGACGACGTCGTAGTCCCTCTGGTCCGGCTTTCCGAGGAAGATGTCGACGAGCTCCTCGGCGACGTCGACCTCGACCGGCGTGAAGAACCCCGTGGCCCGGACGAGTCCGAGCACGGCGTCCTTATCTCGCGATTCCATCCGTCGGATCATTGCCGACCCTTCTTTCGACGGCGTTCTTGACCATGACCCCCCAGAACGCCGCGTATTCGATCCCGGCCGCCTTGAGGGCCCGGGCATAGCCCGCGTTGGTGCTGATGTCCGGGTTCGGATTGACTTCGAGGACGAACGGCCGGCCCTTGGCGTCCATCCGGAAATCCACCCGGGCGTAATCCCGGCAGCCCATGGTCCGGAAGGCCGCCACGGCCAGTCCCTGGAGCTTGTCCCGGAGGTCGTCGTCGATCGCCGCCGGGCAGACCGGCGGCGTCTTCTGATAGAGCGGATTGTCCTCGAACCACTTGGCCTCGTAGCCGAGGATCTTCGGCATCTCCTTGGGCATGGCCGAGAAGTCGATCTCGGAGACCGGCAGGGCCTTGGGCGCCCCGTTCTCCATGACCGAGACGTTGAATTCGCGGCCGTCGATGAACGCCTCGACGAGGACGGGCTGCCTGTAGCTGTCGAGGCAGCGCCGGACCTGCCGACGCAGCGCCTCCTCGTCCTTGACGACGGAATCGGGGTAGATACCCAGGCTGGCGTCCTCGGAGTTGGGTTTGACGATGACGGGGAACCGCAGCTCGAGGGGCTCGTCCCCGGTGAGCATGAGCTGCGCCGGCGCGGTCGGCAGCCCCGCCGCCCGAAGCACGGCCTTGGCCTTGAACTTGTCCTGGCAGAAGGCCAGGGTCTTGGCCGCATTCCCCGTGAACGACAGGCCCAGGAGCTCGAAGATCCCGGCGACGTTGGATTCCCATTGCGGCCGCCCGTAGTACCCCTCGCAGAGGTTGATCAGGGCGTCGGGGTTGATCTCCCGGACCCGGCCCAGGAAATTGAGCAGGCTCTTCTGGAGCGGGATGAGCGTCGCGCCGACGCCGAGCATTCGGACGGCGTCGTGCGCCTGCTGGGCCATGTCGGCCACGGACTCCTCGGACAGACGCTCCCCCGCCGCCGTCGATCTCGGTTCGTAGGCGTTGAAGACGATGGCGATGTTCGACGCAGGGTTCATGCACGATCCGCAAGGACCGCCGGCCGATCGCTCGACGCAGGCCGGATGCGCGTTTGTCGGAGGCCGCAGCGCTTGGAGGCCTCGTCCACGACCCTATGGATCAGGTCCGAATAGGAATACCCTGCGGTCCGGGCCGCCTTGGGCAGACAGGAATTGTCCTCGGGGCGGGGCAGGATGCCCGGCAGAGGATTGACCTCGAGGATGTTGGGCTCGCCCTTGTCGTCGAGCCGGACGTCGATCCGGGCCCAATCCCTGATGCGCAGGACGCTGCAGGTACGGTCGACGACGTTCTCGATCTTGGCCCGGAGGACGCCGGGGATGGGCGCCGGGCACTTGAAGATGTCGAGAGGCTTCTCAGGGGTGTCCCAGAGCCACTTCGCCTCATAGGAATAGATGGGCGCCGCCCCCGCGGGGAGCTGCCCGTGGTCGATCTCGACGATGGGAAGGATCTCATAGTTCGGGGCGTTCCCCAGGACGCCGACGGTGAATTCGCGGCCGCCGAGGAACCGCTCGACGATGACCGGCTGCCTGTAGGTCGCGATGACCTCCTCGACGCGCTCGTAGAGCTCGTCGAGGCTCCCGACGAGGGAATTGTTCTTGATGCCCTTGCTCGAGCCCTCGTAGAGGGGCTTGATGATGGCCGGCAGCCGGACGCCGGCCGGGATGGCCGCCGCCGACTCGATGATCCAGAAAGCGGGATTGGGGACCCGGTGGTAGGTCAGGATCTCCTTGGCCCTCGACTTGTCGAGGCAGATGCCGAGGGTCAGCGGGTCGGAGCCTGTGTAGGGAACGTCCAGCATCTCGCAGACCGTCGGGATGTGCGATTCGCGGTTGGGGCCGACGACGCGCTCGGCGATGTTGAAGACGAGGTGCGGCCGCTGACGCTTCAGCCGGCCGTAGGCCTTGTCGTCGGATTCGATGAAAACGACCTGGTGCCGCTCCTGGAGAGCATGCCCGACCGCTGCGATCGTCTCGTCCGAATCGCACTCGGCGAGCATGTCACTGGGAAGTGGAGGTTCGTCCTCCTCGTCCTTGTGCTCGGCGGGGCGGGCGACGAGCGTCGCCTCCATGCCCGCTTTCGAGCTATAGAGCAATGCAACTTTCATCTCTCGGTTCCTCTTTCAATCCTAACGTTCATCGTTCCTAATGCTGCCATCATGAAGATTTTCTGTTTTCATTTATAGAGCATTCTAACCAATTGTCAAGTATTTTCTCGGTCCCGGCCACTTTTATTTGTAGAAAGGCTCTCGACGTCCACCATTAGTAGTGTCGGTTTCGGCGCTCCAGCTTGGAGCCCGTCGCGCCGTCGCTTCGGCGAAACGCCGCCGGCCGGGCACGCGTACAGAGGAAGGGCGAACGGAGAGTTCATGACGGGGACCCGGGTGATGTTTACCTGAAGAAGATAAGGGTAACGACGACAAAGAGCGGGATGAGGACGGCCGCGGAGTAGGCCATATAGCCGAAGAACGACGGCATCTTCAGCTTGTATTCCTCGGCGATGGCCTTGACCATAAAGTTCGGCCCGTTGCCGATGTAGGAGTTCGCGCCCATGAAGACGGCCCCGACGCTGATCGCCTTGAGCATCAGGTTCGGGATGCCCATCATGTCGCCGTTGAGGCCGAGACCCTGGGCCATGGAGAAGAAGGCCAGGTAGGTCGGCGTATTGTCGAGGAAGGACGACAGCGAGCCCGTGGCCCAGAAGAACTGCCACGGCCGGGTGATGCCGAGCTCCGCGCCGCGGGCGTTGAGGATGAGGAGCGCCGGGATCATGGTCACGAAGATCCCCGCGAAGAGGATCGCCACCTCGATGATCGGGCCGTAAGTGAACTTGTTGTCGATGCGGCACACCCGTTTAGTCGTGAGAAGGGACACGATGGCCATAAGAATCAGCACGCCCTCGCGGCTGGGGAAGGGCAGGAAGATCGCGGCGACGACACCGGCGAGCCAAAGGAAGTTGATCGTTCCGGTCATGTGGAGGGGCACGACGCGCTGCCGGTCGCGGATGATGTCGCGGCACGCCTCCTTGCGGTATTGGAAGCTGTCGTAGAGATAGAAGATCAGGAGGACGCCGCCGGTCATGACCGCCCAGATCGGGAACAAGCGCAGCGTCCAGAAGAAGGGCACGCCCTTGATGAGGCCCATGAAGAGGGGCGGGTCGCCGAGGGGCGTCAGACAGCCGCCGATATTGGAGACGAGGAAGATGAAGAAGATGGGGACATGGAGCGTATGCTTGCGCTCGGAGTTCGTCTGCAGCAGCGGGCGGATGAGGAGCATGCTGGCCCCGGTCGTCCCGATGAAGTTGGCCAGCACGGCTCCGATGAACAGCATCAGGGTGTTGACCTCCGGCGTCGCCTTGAGGTCTCCCTTGAGGACGATGCCGCCCGAGATGATGAACAGGGCCGTGAGCAGCAGGAGGAACGAGGCGTAATCCTTCATCGACAGGACGAGCTCGTGGGGCATCTGGAAGAGGAAGTAGACGGCGACAGGCAGCGACCAGAGGAACGCGACCAGGCCCTTGTTCTTGTGGTTTTCCCAGAAATGGGGCGCACGGAGAGGCAGGAGCGCGATGGACAGCAGGAGCCCCACGAAGGGGACGACCGCCCACAGCGACAGCGTCCGGCCGAGATCGTGCGCGTTCATAGAATGCGTATTGTAGCCGAAGCCGGAGTTATTTCAAGGAAAAACGCGCTCATGGCGGGTCTCCCGTCGTCTTCGCCGCCGCGGAGATCAGGGCATGAAGACCGTCGAAAGATAGTAGGCGCGCGGCGGGAGCTTCCGCCGGGCGGCCCGCTTTTCGACCGGGCGGAGGAGCGAGCGGTCATCGCTCGGCGGCATCGTAAAGAGGAGCACGGCCCCGGCGGCCCAGAGCGCCTCGAGGAGCTCGAGAGGCAGGCCCCGTTCGACGTGGACAGCGGCCTTCGAGCCCGCGCCGGAGGCGGCCCGGGCGATCTTGACGGCCGCAACGGCGGCCGGCTCGTCTGTTATCGAGGCGTCTGAGAAATGGACCCAGGCGCGGCAGGCGGCGGGCCCGGCGAGCTCGGCGGCGAGCGGGCCCGAATGATAAATCACGAGATACCCTTTCCCGCTCTTCGCGGCCGCGGCCAGCCGGGCGAGGGTCGCGGCGTCGCGGACGTGCGTCCTATCGGAGATATGGAGGTCCATGCCCATTCCGAGAAGGCCCATGAGGGTCTGGAGGGTCACGCCGGTCAGGGCGCCGGCCGCGGGGAGAGGGCCGTTCCAGAAAACGGAGAGGTGGGTCCCGGCGCTCCGGCAGGCCTCCTGCAGGATCTCCCACTCGTCGGCGCGCGGCCGGGCGTCGTCGGAGACCAGAATGCGGGCCCCGGCCCGGGCCAGCGATTCGACATCCTCGAGCCCGAACCGCCCGGTGTCGAGAAGGCTCATGCGGATGCGACGGCGGCCGGCATACCGGGCGGCTTCGAGAAGGGCCGGGAGGTCGAACTGGTCGTCGCGGATGACAAGGTCCCGCCGGGTCCGGACCCGGTCCATCAGCTCGTAGGTCCGGACGACCTCGATGACGCCTTTCTCGATCGGATGTTCGCTCATCTTCGGAATTTCAAGATATACCATCCCCGTCCGGGAGTGTCAAACCGCGATCTCCTCTGCCACCCTCCGTTTCGGCTGCGGAGGGGCCTCAGGGGTCATCTCCGCTCGCTGCGGTGATTCTTTACGCCGCCCCGGTCCGGAGCCCCGCTGTCGCCGGCCCTTCTCCTTCGATGGTTCCCTCCATTCCGGACCAAGTTGATATTCTGTCCGGCGTCCACTATCATCAAAGAGGAGTTTCCGGAGTGAAATCTTGCGTCGTACTCTTTTCCGGCGGGCTCGATTCGACGACGTCGCTCGCTTGGGCCATCGACCGGTACGATGACGTCCGCGCCCTGACCTTCGATTATGGCCAGAGGCACCGCATCGAGATCGGCCTGGCCCGCAAGGCGGCGCGCCGCCTCGGCGTCCCCCACGCCGTCCTGAAGGTCGATCTCCGGCAGATCGGGGGCTCGGCCTTGACCGATCCAGCCATCCCCCTCCCCCGCCCGTCCGGGCCCTCCGCCCGCCGGGCCGGGCCGCCGTCAACCTACGTCCCGTTCCGAAACGGGATCTTCCTGGCGCTGGCCGCCGCATGGGCCGAGACGCGCGGCATCCGCGATCTCGTCTGCGGCTTCCACGTCGCCGACTCCCCCGATTATCCCGATACGACCAGGGGTTTCGTCAAAGCCATCGAGAAGGCCATACAGGCGGGCACCAAGGCCGCGTTCGGCGGCCCTCAAGCTCGCATCGTCGTGCCGCTCCTCGGCCTCGACAAGCCGGACATCATCCGCCTCGGCCTCCGCCTCAGGGTCGACTATTCTTATTCGGTCTCCTGCTACGCAGGCGCCGAGCGGCCGTGCGGGAAGTGCTCCTCCTGCCGGTTCCGCGCCGAGGCCTGGAAGACCGTCGGGCGCGAAGATCCGATCCTGGCCCGTCTTCGAAAGGAAGGGAACCCATGAGCTGGACACTCAAGGTCCGGGACACGTTCTCGGCCGCCCACTTTCTCAGGGAATACAAAGGCAAGTGCGAAAAGGTGCACGGCCACACGTTCCGCGTGGAGGTCGCGATCCGTGCGCGCAAGCTCGACCGGACGGGGCTCGGCTACGACTTCACCGAGATCAAGAAGACCCTGGCCGCGGCCCTTCCCGACCACGCCCTCCTCAACGAGATCTTCGATTTCAATCCCTCGGCGGAGAACATCGCCCGCCATCTTTACGGCGAGCTCGGGAAAGCGTACCCGGTCACGTCCGTGACGGTCTGGGAATCCGACGATGCTTCGGCCACCTACTCTGAAGACGATTGAGATCTTCGCCTCGGTCCAGGGCGAAGGCCTTCGGCAGGGCGAGCCGACCATCTTCGTCCGCCTGGCCGGCTGCAACCTCCGCTGCGGCTTCTGTGACACGAAAAGGGCCTGGCGGGGCGGCCGTGAGATGCCGGTCGAAGCGATCGTGGCCGAGGCCTGCCGCCTCCGCGGCGAATACCCCACGACCTGGGTCTGCCTGACCGGAGGCGAGCCCCTGGCTCAGAACGTCCGGCCTCTCCTCCTCCGGCTCCACGGCGAGGGCTTCCGTGTCCAGATCGAGACGAACGGGACCTTCCCCCCCGCGCCGCTCGCGGATTGGCATTCGGTCTCGCCCAAGCCCCCGGACTACGCCGTCCACCCGGGATTCAGGAAGCTGGCCCGCGAGGTCAAGCTCGTCGTCTGCCGTACGCTCGACCTCGACGGCATCCGGACCGTGAGGGCCGCATTCCCCCCGACCATCCCCGTCATCCTTCAGCCCCAATCGAACGCCCGGTGGAGCATCGAGAAAGCCGTCGGACTGCTGGAGAGCGCTGGCCGGGCGGGCCTCGAGGGCCTGCGCCTTTCCGTCCAGCTTCACAAGATTTACGGGATCCGCTAGCCTGGGCTATTCATAAAAACGCCGGCTTTTTCATAAGACAAGAAGATCCAAGACGGCGTTTTTACCCTTCGGGCAAGCCGATCCGGCCGCATCTGCTTCGTTGCAAAGGGCTCGCAGTACCCGGAGTACAGCCTCACCCTTTGACGCCTCGCATCTGCAGCCGCCTCGACTCGTGAATAATCCAGGCTAGCCTGGGCTATTCATAAAAACGCCGGCTTTTTCATAAGACAAGAAGATCCAAGACGGCGTGAATAATCCAGGCTAGCCGGCCGGCCGGTCCTCGCCCGCCTCGGCCGTCCGTCCACCCTTCCGCTCGAAGAACCTGTAGCCGGACCGCGTGAGGTAGACCCCGGCCAGCGTGACCGCCGCGCCGATAGCCTGGATGGCGGCGAGACGTTCGCCGAGGACGAGGCTGGCGAAGAAGATCGAGAGGATGGGGGTCAGGTTGCTGTAGACGCCGGTCTTGGAGCTTCCGACCTCTTTTACAGATTGGTACCAGAGCACGAAGCAGAGGAAGATGGCCACCAGGCCGGCGTAGGCGATGGCGCCCCACGCCTGCCAGGGGATGTGCGTCCATTCGACCGCGCCCAGCTCCCCGGCCGCGAACGGCAGATAGACGGCCGTCCCGGCGATCGTCCCCACCGCGGACAGCCGGAAAGCCGAATTCCGGTCGAGGACGGGTTTCGAGAAGACTGTATACCCGGCCCAGCAGGCGTTGGCCAGGAGGATCAGGACGGCCCCGCGCCAGGCCTCCCAGGTGAAGGCCAGGCCCCCGTTCTCGCCGGCGACGACGAGGAGAAATCCGGCGAACGAGAGCCCGATCCCCGCCCAGGCCGCGGGCGAGATCCGCTCCTCCCCCACCACCGTGGCCAGCACGGCGATGAAGATGGGGCTTGTCCCCATGACGATCGAAGCCGTCGACGCGTTCATCACGCTGATGCCCTTGATGAAGAAGACTTGATAGAACGTGATCCCCAGCAGGCCCAGCCCCATGGCCTTCCAGCCGTCGCCTTTTCTGGCCAGGGAGAACCGCGCCGGACGGGCCGCAAGCACGGCCAGGTAGGCGAGCGCGGCGAGCGCGAGACGGATGGCGTTGAACGCGTGGGGGAAAGCTCGCGCAGCCCGATCTTGATGACCGAGAGGTTGACGGCCCAGAGGAGGATGACCAGCAGGATGAGCAGGTCGGTCCGGCCCATCCGCGGGCCGTTCAGGGTCCTGGCCATGGTGGTGCTTTGCGTCCGCCTTCTTGGATGGGAGAGGCCGTGCTTCGCTCGCCGGAACGCCGGTGCGGGTCAGGGCCGCCTTTTCCGGGGCCGGGGATAGCGGGCCTCGACGACCGAGCTGAGGCCGCCGCGGGGATTGAACTCGCCCCTGACGACGGCGCTCGACGGCCGGCAGGCCCGGACGACGTCCTCAAGGATCCGGTTGACGACGTTCTCGTAGAAGATGCCCAGGTTGCGATAGGCCAGGAAGTACTCCTTCAGCGATTTGAGCTCGAGGACCCTGCCAACGGGGACATAGCTCAGGGTGATCCGCCCGAAGTCAGGCAGTCCCGTCTTGGGGCAGACCGACGTGAACTCGGGAAACTCGATGGCGATCTCGTAGTCCGGGAACTGGTTGGCGAAGGTCTCGAGCGGCGGCAGCTTCGCCTCGAGGCCCGCCTTGGCCTCACGGTCGGTGTATCCGGGCATCGGTGTCCTCACTAAGCGCTTGATGCGGGCTATGATACCCGAAATCTTGAGGTCCGGCAATGCCGGCCCTGGTGTGGAGGCCCCGCTGAGCGGCTCGAGGACAGCCTCTCCCTCCTGGGAAAGTTTGAAAACGCCGTTCAGTGCGCCGGACTTGGCGCCAAAACAACTCGCTCGGCGTCCGCTACGCCTCGCTCAGACACGTTTTGGCGGTTTCCCCTGAAACTGCCCTCGTCCGTCACGCTGCCCGGCTAAACTTTCCCAATGTCGGGTTCGACTGTCTTCTTCGCCGCTGTTGCCCGTGGCCTCCATACAGCCTCCCAGATGCCTGCGATGTGGACAGGCTAAGGTCAATGATTTCCCAGAGGGAAGAGAAGCCGTATAATAGGGATCGTATAAATAAAGGTATATATTCCTTATATAGCGAAGGACGAGTGAGGCCGGATGAGCGAATGCAAGAGCGCCAAGAACAAGGCCCGTTGCAACTGCAGCTATGAACCCTGCAGCCGGAAGGGTGTCTGCTGCGACTGCCTGGCCTACCACTGGCGGAACCGCGAGCTGCCGGCCTGCCTGTTCCCCGATTCGGTGGAGAGGACCTACGACCGGTCACTGCGCCGGTTCATCGAGATCTACAGGGACAAGGTCTGATGGCCGGGCACCGCTTCGTCTATGGGCCGGTCGCCTCGCGGCGGCTCGGTTTCTCCCTGGGGGTCGATATCATCCCCTTCAAGACCTGCTCGCTCGACTGCGTCTACTGCCAGCTCGGGTCGGCCGGCAAGGCCACGATCCGCCGGGGAAGCTGGTTCCCCCCCGAAGAGATCCTGGCCCAGATCAAGGCGGCTGTGGGCTCAGGGCAGCGGATCGACGTCATCACCTTCTCGGGGTCGGGCGAACCCACGCTCAGCCGGGACATTGGCCGCCTCATCCGGGCCATCAAGCGGATGACCCGCATCCCCGTCGCGGTGCTAACCAACGGGACCCTCCTCACCCGGAAGGACGTCCGGCGCGACCTTGCCGCGGCCGACATCGTCGTGCCTTCGCTCGATGCCGTCACGGCCGCCGCCTTCCGGCGCGTCAACCGGCCCCACGCTTCGCTCGACAATCGCAAGATCATCGACGGTCTCGTCCGCTTCCGCGACGAGTTTTCGGGCGAGCTCCGGCTCGAGGTCATGGTCGTCAGGGGGGTCAACGACTCCCCGGCCGACGTCCGGGCCCTCAAGGCCGCCGTCGCCCGCATCCGCCCCGACAGGATCGAGCTGAACACCGTCGTCCGCCCGCCCGCGGAGCGCTCGGCGAGGCCGCTCGGGGCCGCGGCCCTGGCCAAGATCAGGGCCCAGCTCGGCCCCAATACGGAGATCGTCGCCTCGTTCGCCGACAAAGAGCAGGCCCCGGCCTCCGGCGGCCTCGAGCCGGCCATCCTGGCCACGGTCGGCAGGCGTCCTCAGACGGCCGCCGATATCGCCGCGGCCCTCGGCCGTCACCGCGACGAAGTCCTCAAGGCCCTGGCCTCGCTCCTCGCCCGCCGCCGCGTCCGCAAGGTCGTTCACGGGGGGCGAACGTACTTCGCGGGGCGCCCGGCCTGACCGGTCGCGTTCAGATCGAGGCGGCAGAGCCTTCGGCCGGGAGCGGGCGAAAACACTCTCTTGTGCCTGCCTTTGAAATGACATAAACTCCAGCGGCGTGGGGAGTGCCGCATGAACATGCTCGGAAAAAGGCCACCGGGGACGAAGCCAGTTCGTGGCATGAGCGGACCGGCGACCGGGAACGAGCCCCCGGATCGGCCGGACGGGAGCCTGCCCGGCGATCCGCGGGCGGCTCCCGAAGAGACCGCCGACCTTCGGAACATCCTGGACATCCTTCGCGCCAAGGGCGGGCAGGACTTCAATTCCTACAAGTCCAGCACCCTGGACCGGCGGATCCGGCGGAGGATGGCCTTGAACAAGGTCGCGACGCTCTCCGAGTATGCCCGGTTCCTGCAAGAGAGCCCGGAGGAAGCCGGCCTCCTGCAGAAGGACCTGCTTATCGGCGTGACGGAGTTCTTCCGCCAGCCACAGGCCTGGGAAGCTCTCAACGACAAGGTCGTCGCTCCCCTTGTCGAAGAGACCCCGCCGGGATCGGAGATCCGGGCCTGGGTCCCGGGCTGCTCGACGGGTGAGGAGGCCTACGGCCTGGCGATCCTCCTGACTGAGCGGATCGAAGCCGCGAACAAGGCGATCGTTTTCCAGATCTTCGCCACCGACCCCGACGCCGAGGCGCTGGCGGCCGCCCGCGCCGGGAGATATCCTGCCGATGGCCTCGCCGGCCGCGTTTCCCCCGAAAGGCTAGCGCGCTTTTTCGTCTGCCGGGACGGCTGTTACGAAGTCATCAAGGATATCCGGGCCAGGACCGTGTTCGCCCCGCAGGATCTGACCGCCGATCCGCCGTTCTCCCGCCTGGACCTCATCAGCTGCCGCAATCTGCTGATCTATTTGGACCAAGCCGTTCAACGGAAGGTCATCGCCCTGTTCCACTTCGCCCTGCGCGAAGGGGGTTCCCTTTTTCTCGGCTCCGCGGAAACCGTCGGCGACCGGGTCGATCTGTTCGAGGCGGTCTCCAAGAAATGGCGGATCTACCGCCGGATCGGCGTCGGGCGTCCGGCCGGCGTCGAAATACCCTTCCGGCCGGCTGGTGAGACCCGGCCGCCGCGGACCGGCCTCGCCGCGGCGCCGTCTCCGGCCCGGCAGAGCCTGGCCACGGCGGCCCAACAGATCCTCCTGGACCGCTTTGCCCCGGCCTCCGTGATCATCGACCGTCAGCTCCGGGTGCTCTACGTCCACGGCCCGGTCGAGCATTTCCTGACCTTCCCGGCCGGCGAGCTGACCACCCGGGTCGTCGATATGGCCAGAGAGGGCCTGCGGTCCCGGCTTGACGTTGCCGTCGCCAGGTGCATCGAGGCCCATCGTCCGGTTACGATCACGGCCCGTGTCCGGCGCGGTTCGAGATCGGTCCCCGTCGTGGCCACGGTCAGCCCCTTAACGATCCCCCGCGAGATCGACGGCTTGCTCCTGATCGCCTTCGAGGACCGCGCCCTTTCCGCGGAGAAGCCCCGCCGTCCCGCCGCCGCGAAAGACGATCTCCAACAGCTCCGGGACGAGCTGAAGGTCACCCGCGAGGAGCTTCAGAGCACGATCACCCAGCTCGAGGGCTCCAACGATCAATCCAAGGCCTCCAGCGAGGAGGTCATGGCGGCGAACGAGGAGCTCCAATCCGCCAATGAGGAGCTCGAGACCTCCAAGGAGGAGCTCCAGTCGTTGAACGAGGAGCTCAACACCATCAATGCCCGCCTTCAGGACAAGGTCGAGGAGCTGGAGGGACTCAACGACGACCTGTCGAACCTCCTCGAGAGCACGGCCATCGCCACGGTCTTTCTGGACAAGGAACTCAAGGTCAAGCGGTTCACGCCGGCCAGCACGCGGCTTTTCAGCCTGATCCCGACCGACCTGGCCCGGCCCATTGCGGACATCCTCCGCCGGTTCGACGACGAGGCCCTGCTCGGCGACGCGGCGCGCGTCCTGGCCGCCCTGGCGCCGCTGTCCAAGGAGGTCCGGGCGGATGACGGCCGCTGGTACATCCGGCGCATCACACCCTACCGGACGCTGGACGACCGGATCGAAGGGGTCGTCATCACGTTCGTCGACGTCTGTGACATCAAGAAGTCGGAGGAGGCGCTGCGTGAGGCGCGCGAGCAGGCCGAATGGCTGGCCAGGATGCCGGGGGAGAATCCCAATCCCGTCGCGCGCGTGTCAGCGGAGGGGTTCGCGCTCTACGTCAACCCGGCGGCCTCTAAGACCGCCGGCTGGCAATCCCGGGTCGGCCGGCCCCTGCCCGATCAGGTGCGGGCGCTGGTCGCCCGGGCCATGGCGGAGTCCAGGCCCCTCGAGGAGGTCCTGGGCCTTGGCGGGACCCCGTTCTCCGTGGCCGTCGTCCCGGTCATCGAGGCCCGGTATGCCAACGTCTACGGGCGCGACATCACAGAGCGGAAGGCAGCCGAGGACGCCCTGCGTAACCTCAACGAGCAATTGGAGGCCCGCGTTGACGAGCAGACCGCGGAGATCCGCCGGACCCACGAGGCCGTCGAGGCCGAGCGGAAACGGCTTTACGACGTCCTCGAAACCCTGCCGGCCTATGTCGTGCTTCTGACCAAGGACTACAAAGCGCCTTTCGCCAATCGCACCTTCCGGGAACGCTTCGGGGAAGCCCGCGGCCGGCGCTGTTTCGAATTCCTGTTCGACAGGACCGACGCCTGCCCGGGTTGCGAAACCTACAAGGTCTTGCAGACGAACGCGCCCCACCACTGGGAGTGGGTGGGCCCCGACGGCAGGAACTACGACGTTCACGATTTTCCCTTCCGGGACGCAGACGGTTCTCCTCTCATCCTGGAAATGGGCATCGACGTCACCGAGGTCAAGCGGGCGGAGGCCGCGTTAAGGGAAGTCAACGAAACGCTCGAACGCCGGGTCATCGAGCGCACGGCGGAGCTCACGGCGAGCGAAGAAGGGTATCGCATCATCTTCGAAACCGCCAACGAAGGCATTTGGGTCACCGATGGCGCGCGGCTGACCACCCTGGTCAATCAGAGAATGGCGGACATGCTGGGCTATTCCCGCGAGGAGCTCGTGGGCAGGGAGCCCGCGGAATTCCTGCACCCGGACCAGGAAGCCATCGTGCGGAGGACCAGGGAGGCCATCATGGCCGGCTCGAAGCTTCACCAGGAGTTCAAGTTCCGCCGCAAGGACGGATCGGACCTTTGGGTGATCTCCGCGGCTTCGCCGGTGCTCGATCGGGACAGCCGCCTGGTCAAAACGGTTTCCATGCTGACCGACATCACCGAGCGCAGGCTGGCCGAGGAGGAGCTCGAACGGCGGGCCAAGGAGCTGCAGGAGACCAACGAGGAGCTGGAGCGTTTCAACCGCGTCGTCGTCGGCCGCGAGCTGCGCATGATCGAGCTGAAAAAGGAGATCAATGGCCTCGATATGTCGGCGGGCCGGCCGCCGCGCTATCGCCTGGAATCCGAGGATGAAGCGTAAGATCGCCGCCGTCGTGTTTTTTGCCGGCGTGTTGCCGGTGCTGGCCTGGTATGCCGCACGGATCTTTATCGGAGATACCCCGTATCCCGGAGAACCCTTGCATGAAGGGCTCGAGATCGCCGGCGCCGCCGTCGCCCTGAGCGTGGCCGTGCTCCTCCTGCTGCGTCTGAGGCACGAGGACACGACGCCCCATTTGTTTTGGGTCGTGACGGCCCTCATCGCCATGGGCCTGATCGACGGGGCCCACGGCATAGCCCATCTCGGTCCCGCTTGGTCGTGGTTGAGGCATTTGGCGACGCTCCTGGGCGGGATATTCTTCGCACTGGTCTGGTTCCCCGTGCCCGTTCTCGTGGTCCGCCGAAAACAGGCGTTTGCGCTCGTCGCCGCCGGTCTGGCGCTGGCCTTGGCGGCGGCCGTCTGGGTCAAGCCCGGATGGTTCCCCGCGCCCTGGATCGGCGATGAATACGGCCTTGCGGTCAAGGCCGCAAACGCCCTGGGGGGGTTGGGATTCCTGGCGGCGACCGTGTTCTTCCTCCGACGGTATGCGCGCCGACCCCAGAACGAGGATCTGGTTTTCGCCGGCCATACGATGCTCTTCGGGATCGCGAGCCTGCTGTTCGGGTTTTCCAGCGTCTGGGCGGCGGACTGGTGGGTCTGGCATGGCGCCCGCCTGGCAGCCTATGGGATCGTCCTCATCGCGGCCTATCGTTTTGTGGTCAAGATTTATAACGAAAGCGAGCGCCATGGCCAGGAGCTCGAGGCTCTCGTCAGGGCGCGAACGGCCGAGCTGACCGCGAGCGACGAGAGGTTCCGGCTCGTGCTCAAGAACGCGCCCATCGTCATGGCCAATCTCGACCGCGATCTGAAATATACCTGGGTCTTCAACCCCAAGGGCGGGCTCCGCGCCGAAGAGCTCATCGGCAGGGACATCGGACAGACCACCGACGCGGAGACAACGCAACGCATCCGCGCCTCCCTGCGGGACATCCTGGCCAAAGGCGTCTCCTTTCAATGGGAAGCGGCCTCGAAGACGGAGGCGGGCGAAGCGATCTTCGAGACCCACGCCGACCCGCTCAGGAACGCCGGGGGGGAGATCGCGGGCGTCACCCTCGTTTCGATCGACGTCACCGAGCGCAAGAGATCCGAGGAAGGGCTCAGGGCCAGCGAAGCGCTGTATCGGAACGCCAACGTCGCCCTCAAAGAATCCCGTCGTGCCGCCCTGAACCTGATGGACGACGCCGTGGCCTCCCGCCAGCAGGCCGAACGAGCCAGCGCCGAGCTGCGCCAGGAGATCTCCGAGAGGAAAAGGGCTGAAGAAGCGCTGAAGCAAACGACCGCGGAGCTCCAGGGCTTGACCGGGGCCTTGGAGCGGCGGGTGCGTGAACGGACCGAGGAGCTGGAGGCATCCAACGAGCGCCTGAGGGCGGAGATCGCCGAGCGCCTGCGCCTTGTCGCGGCCGTCGAACAGACGGGCGTGGGGATCGCCATCACGGACGCCGAGGGAAGCATCACCTACGTCAACCCGGCGTTCGAGAGGACGAGCGGATCCGGGAGGAACGAGCTCCGCGGAACACGCTATTTCGATCTTCTGGTTGGAGAAACGGGGAATGCGGCGCTTGGCGAGAAGATCCGGACGCTGGCGCGAGGCGGCGATACTTGGACTGATCTCCAAAGCCGGCGGACCAAAGACGGTCAGGTGTTCGAGCTCGACATCAGTTTTTCCCCTCTCCGGGACCCCTCGGGCGCCATTACCAACTACCTGGTGGTCGAGCGCGACGTGACCCGGGAAGTCCGGGTCCAGCAGCAGCTCCGGCAGATGCAGAAGATCGATGCCCTGGGGACGCTTGCGGGAGGCATCGCACACGATTTCAACAATATCCTGAATCCCATCTTCATCAACACCGAACTCGTCCTCCTCGACACCGGCCTGGACCCTCATGCCCGCCGGAGCCTTGAAACCTCCCTCAAGGCGGCGGAACGCGGCCGTGACCTGGTCAAGCAGATCATCGCCTTCAGCCGGCAAAAGGAAACGGAAAAGAGACCTTCCAAGGTCACGCCCGTGTTGAAGGAGGCGTTGAAGTTCCTCCGCGCGTCTTTGCCGGCCACGGTCCAGATCGAAGAGGACCTGCGCGCCGAAACGGGCTACGTTCTGGCTGACCCTGCCCGGATCCACCAGGTGGTGATGAACCTGGGCAACAACGCCGCTTACGCCATGCGCGAGAATGGCGGCGTGCTCGGAGTGAGCCTGGTCGACGTGGACGTGGACGCCGATATGGCGGCTCACAATGCCGATCTCAAGCCCGGGCCGTATCTCCGGCTGACGGTCGCGGATACGGGGACGGGCATGAGGAAAGAGATCCTGGAGCGCGCCTTCGATCCGTTCTTCACGACCAAAAAACCAGGCGAGGGTTCGGGCATGGGCCTGGCCGTGGTCCACGGCATCGTCAAGGACCAGGGCGGGGCCATCACGGTCTATTCCGAGCCCGGCAAGGGGTCGGCCTTCAACGTCTTTTTCCCGCGCGTCTGGGCGGAGGATTCCGCGCCGCCCGCCGAGGCCGCGGCCCCGGAGCCGGGCCACGAGCGCGTCCTGCTCGTCGACGACGAGGACATTCAGGTCGAGACCGTCAAGCGCATGCTCGAACGCCTGGGATATCGGGTCACGGCCACGAAGGACGGCCAGGTGGCCCTGGCGCTTTTCCGTCAGGATCCCGGGGCCTTCGACCTCGTGATCACCGACCAGACCATGCCCCGCCTCACAGGCCTGGAATTGGCCAGGAAGATCCTGAGTATCCGCCCCGGCCTGCCGATCATTCTATGCACGGGATTCAGCGAGATCATCGACGCGAAGGTGGCCCAGGCGGCGGGGATCCGGCGATTCCAGATGAAACCCTTCTCCCTTCGGGAGATGGCCGAAACCGTTCGTTCCGCCCTGAGGGATGGACCATTTACTTGATCCGTCCGCTGTGATAGCATGCGCTCTCAAGAAGGCTTGAGCCGATAGTCAGGTCGCCAAGCGAGGTCGTGCCTTCTATAAGCTCGGATCGGACGCTCCAGCAGGGAACGGCGCCATATACCTAAACGGTCTCGTCATTCCTCCTCTCCCGGCCGCGCGGGGCGAGGTCCGCAAAGGAGACAGCCATGTTTCTTAACACCAACTTCCCCAAGGCCAAGAAATATTGGTATGAGCGGAAGTTCCACGATTGGTCCGAAGGCGGTTGCCATCCCATGATGCACGCCCTCCATTACGGCAGCTCCGTCTTCGAGGGTATCCGGGCCTACAGCACCGCCAAGGGGCCGGCCATCTTCCGCCTGCCCGAGCACAACGACCGCTTTCTCCTCTCGGCGGGCGTGGCCAGGATGAAATGCCCGTACACCAAGGACGAGATCACCGAGGCCATCAAACAGACCGTCCGGGCGAACGAGCTCGACAGCTGTTACATCCGCCCCCTGCTCTTTTTTTCCTACGGCAACCTCGGCCTCGTGCCCAAGGCCTGCCCCGTCGAGCTCGCCATCAGCGCCTGGGAATGGGGCGCCTACCTCGGCGAGAACGCGGCCCGCGGCGTCAGCGCCTATGTCGTCCCCTGGCACCGGGTCCACCACACCCAGTTCAACATGTCGGCCAAGCTCGGCGGCGTCTACGTCCAGTCGACGATCGCGGGCCTCGAGGCACGCGAGAATGGCTTCGACGAGGCCATTTTCCTGAACATGGAGGGCCGTGTCGCCGAAGGGCCCGGCCAGAACGTCTTCATCGTCAAGGACGGGACGCTCATCACCAACGGCCGGCTGGAATCCGCCCTCGAAGGCATCACCCGGACGAGCCTCCTCGAGATCGGCCAGGACCTCGGCTACAAGACGATCGTCGGCCCGATCACCAAGCAGGACCTCTTCGGCGCCGACGAGGCCTTCTATTGCGGCACCGCGGTCGAGGTCATCCCGATCGTCTCGGTCACGGACGGCTCCGATCCCACCATGCCCAAGACCGCACACACCATCGGCACGGGTAAGCCGGGCCCGATCGCCCTGCGGATGATCAAGGCCTTCGGCGACGCCGTCACGGGGCGCGAGCCCCGCTACGAGAAGTGGCTGACGTACGTCGGGAAATAGGTCCCGGGGTCCGCCTCCGGCCGGTCGGCGTCGTCCGCTCGCGCTACAAAGAACCGTCGGAGCTCCCGCCCCCGGCCTTTGCGCCGCCCCGGTTCTTCGAGCGTTCCACGGGCAAGATCGAGGTCCGCCCCGAATTCGCGGCCGGCCTCGACGGTCTCGACGGCTTCTCCCATATCATCGTCATCTTCCAGTTCCACAAGGCCGGGGCCTCCAAGCTCAAGGTCACCCCGCCGGGTCAAAAGAGGCCGCGGGGTGTCTTCGCCACCCGCTCGCCGCATCGCCCCAATCCCCTGGGCTTGAGCGTTCTCAGGCTCCTCGGGCGCGACGGGCGTATCCTCGAGGTCTCCGGCCTGGACCTCGTCGACGGAACTCCCGTCCTCGACATCAAGCCTTACACCAGCCGGGACCGGAAGTCGCACATCCGGACGGGCTGGCTTCAAAAAGAACGGCACCCCGCCCGATAAGGGCTTGCGGGGCCCCGCGAAGGAGGTCTCGGCCATGCGCATTCGCTCTTTGATCCTCGCCGCCGTCCTCCTGGCCGCCGCGTCTGCGGCCGGCCAGGACCTGCTGAAAGGCCTCGGCCAGAAGCAGGATTACCGCAGCCGCCGCGTCTCGTCCTACGACCGGAGCGGCGGGAACCGCGATTCCATAGTCATCGAACCCGGGAAGACCGCGGTCCTGGCCGAGATCGAAGGCCCCGCGGCCATCCATCACATCTGGACGACGATCGCGGCCGAGACGTTCTACGGCCGCAAGATCGTCCTCCGCTTCTATTGGGACGACGAGAAGTCCCCGTCGGTCGAGGCGCCGGTCGGCGACTTCTTCGGCGTCGGCCACGGCCTGAACAGGGACTTCACCTCCCTCCCGATCACCTGTTCGTCGGAGGGCCGGGCCAGGAATTGTTATTGGTACATGCCCTTCCGCCGCTCCTGCCGCATCACCGCCAAGAACGAGGGCACGCAGACCGTCGACGCCTTCTATTATTACGTCGATTACCGCGAGCTGCCCGACCTTCCCGCCGATACGCCCACCTTCCACGCCCAGTACCGGCAAGAGTTCCCGCCCGACGCGCGGCGGAACTATCTTCTCCTCGAAGCGGAAGGCGCCGGCCACTACGTCGGCTGCAATCTGAGCGTCCTGCAACGGGCCATGGGCTGGTGGGGCGAAGGCGACGACATGATCCGGGTGGACGGCGAGTCGAAGCCGTCCCTCCACGGCACGGGCTCCGAGGATTATTTCTCGGACGCCTGGGGCATGCGGGAGGGCCAGAGCCTCTTTTACGGCTGTCCCCTCCAGGAAGAGGACTTCCAGGCCGGGTCCAAGGCCACGGTCTATCGCTTTCACGTCCCCGATCCCATCCCGTTCAAGAGATCCATCGAGGTGACGATCGAGCACGGGCACGCGAACGACCGCGGCGATCTCCTCTCGTCCGTCGCCTACTGGTATCAGACCGAGCCCCACCGGGCCTTCCCCTCGTTCCCGCCCGTCGCCGAGCGGCTTCCGTTCGCCTTCGAGCCCCCGGAGAATTTCGTCCTGCCGAAGTGGGAGGAAGAAGAGCCCGGCGAGGCCGGGGACTTCGTCGACCGCGGCGGCGGGCTTCGGATGTCGGCGCCCCGCCTCCTCGCGGCCCTCTCCTCGTTTTACAGCGGCTCCGGCGCCCGCTATCCGGTGCTTCGGACCGACGGGGCCGCCGACGGGACGCGGGCCGAGTTCCGCTTTCCGGTCGCGGTTCGCGATCTCTATGCGCTCGAGCTCCACTTTCTCAGATCCCCCGCGGCAGGCAACATCCAGGTCCGGGGCGGCCGGGAGATGGCGGTGGCCGCCGGGCCCGGCGTCCTGGGCCGCTTCGACGGCTACGCCAAGGAAACGACTCTCGGCTCCGTCGTCCTGAAGGACCTTCTCCTCGAGCCCGGCTCCGACACGCTCGTCCTCGAGGCAGCGGGAAAGGACGCCAGGAGCGCGGGTTTCGATATCTTTTTCGTCGGCTTCGGTCTCCGGCCAGCGGCCCGCAAGTTCATCCGCGAGTGGAACCTCGTCGGCCCTTTCGACGCCGCGGACCTGGACGATCTGCCAACGGTCTATCCGCCGGAAACGGAGGCGGCCCCGGCGAAGAGCTACAAAGGCAAGAACGGCGATACCGTCAAATGGAGGACTTTCCGGGCCGGCGAGTCGGGCTATGTCCGGCTCGACGATCTCATCCGTCCCAACGAGCAGGCGATCGCCTACGGCCTGGCTTACGTCCATTCCCCCGAGGACCGGGAGGCGACGCTCCTCGTCGGCAGCGACGACGGGGTCCGCGTCTGGATCAACGGAGAGATCGTCCACACCAACCCCGTCTACAGGGCCGCCGAGCCCGACCTCGACCGGGTCCCGGTCCGTCTCAAGAAGGGCTGGAACAAGGTCCTCGTCAAGGACCTTCAGGGTGCCGGGGGCTGGGGCTTCTATGTCCGGATCGCCGACCCGGAGGGCGTGCTGCGGTACGCGCTCAAGCCCGAGTGAGCGGGCGGATCAGGATCTCAGGACCTCGTCGGCGGCCGCGGAGATGACGTCCCAAGCGCCGCGGACGTGGCGCTCCTCCGTCGTCCGCTGACCCACGACGAACCGGACCGTGTACTTGCCGCGGAGAGTCGTGTGGGTCAGGAAGACAGGGCCCGCCGCGTTGATGCGATCGAGGAACCGGCGGTTGAGCTCGTTCAGCCCGGCCTCATCGCGCCCGTCGTTGAGCCGGAAGCAGATGAGGGCGATATCGACCGGGGCCAGGAGCTCGAATCGGGCGTCGGCCTCGACCCAGTCCTTGACGAGCCCCGCGAGCCGGATGTGCTCGCGGACCATCGCCTGCAGCCCCTCGACGCCGTAGCTGCGGATGACGAACCACAGCTTGAGGGCCCGGAAGCGCCGGCCGAGCGGGATGCCCCAGTCCCGGTAATTCTTGACCTTGGCGTCGACGCCGGTCTTGAGATACTCGGGATGGATCTCGAAGGTCCGGATGAGCGAGGCCGGGTCGCGCACGAAATAGGCCGAGCAATCGAAGTTGGTCACCATCCACTTGTGTGGATTGAAGACGAGCGAGTCGGCGAGCTCGGCGCCGTCGAGGATCCAGCGTTTTTCCGGGAGGAGGGCGGCCGTGCCGGCCCAGGCCGCGTCGACGTGGAACCAGACGCCGTGCTTCCGGCAGATCTCGCCGACGGCCCGCAGCGGGTCGACGGCGCCCGAGGAGGTCGTCCCCACGGTGGCCATGACGCAGGCCGGGACGAGCCCGGCGTCCTTGTCACGGACGAGGGCCTCCTCGAGCTTTTCCGGAAGGAGAGAGAACCGCGCATCGGTCGGGAGACGGCGGAAGTTCTTGCGGCCGAACCCGGCGATCTTGACGCCTTTGTCGGCGCTCGAGTGGACTTCCTCCGATGCATAGACGATCAGGGGCAGCTTCAGGCCGGACTCGTTCGACTCGAAGCCCGTCGCCCGCTCCCTCGCCGAGAGTAGGGCGCACAGGGTGGCCGCCGAGGCGGTGTCCTGGATGACGCCGGAAAAGCCGGCCGGAAGCCCTATCATCTGGCGGAGCCAGTCGAGGACGACCTCCTCGAGCTCGGCCGCCGCCGGGGACGTCTGCCAGACCATGCATTGGGCCCCGAGACCGGCCGTCAGGAGTTCCCCCAGGACCGAGGCCGGGCTATTGTTGGCGGGGAAGTAGCCGAACCAGCCCGGGTGCTGCCAGTGGGTGATGCCGGGCAGGAGGGTCTTCTCGAAATCATGGAAGATCCCCTCCATGGCCTCTCCCCTGGCCGGGGGGACGGCCGGGATCATCTTTTTGATGTCTCCCGGTTCGACGCGGGCCAAGACGGCGTATTTCTCGAGATTCTCGAAATAATCGGCGATCCAGTCCACAAACTGGTGCCCGGAGCGCCGGAAATCCTCGTTTTTCATGGCCTTCTCCTCGCTCTGGAGCCTTTTTGCCGTCGGGAGAGCCATCCTCAATATACCTGTTTTCAGGGGAAACCGCCAGGGAAACGGCGGCCCGGACGCGTTTTTCGGGAACCCGGCGAAGAACGGCATTTTCAGGTCAAAACGGGCGTGTTGGGCGTCCGCCGGGTGTATTTTTCGATAACTCGGGAGAAGCTATTGCATTCCGCTCAGGCTTGTGGTATAATTAAAAATGGTCATTGAGGGGGATCGGAAAAAAAATCGGTAAATAGGCTTTTTGTCCCTCTCTGCCTGGCCCTCCCTTACTTATCTTCTTCCCGGGCTGCAACCGATCGCCTGCCGGCCGCGTACTATCTTATGAGCAACGAAGATGAAAAGCCTCGACCTCCTTTTCGATAATTCCCGATAGACCCCCATTCCCATCCCGAGGCTGCCCTGATCTGAAGACGGTTCAGGGCAGCCTCCCTCCCATTTAAGATGGGGTCAAACCTACGGCGGGAAGCGAAGTCCCCGAAGCGACCAACAAAATCGCGGCCGAGCGCTCGAGGCCACGATTTTGGGGAATATCTTAAGGGCTAAAACTAAAAAGGTATAGGTTTGACCCCCATATCTGCTATAATTCTCCCCGGCTTATTCCGAAGGGAAGTCCGTCCGATGCGGACACAGCCCCCGCTACTGTAACCGGGGACGAATCCCGAGAGACGCCACGGCCATGAGGCTGGAAGGCTCGGGAGGAGGACGATCCGGGAGTCAGGAGACCTTCTTTAAGCCGCGGTCGACCGGTCTTCGGGCGGAAGACGGAGAACGAAAAAGCGGCGGGGGCGGCTGCGGAGCTCCTGCCATGACATCGAGAAGAATCTCCCTCACAGCGCTCGCCGCGCTCATGACGCTGACGTCCTTCGCCCCGGGCACGCAAGACCAGGCGGCGCCGCCCATCAAACACGACCTCGTCGTCACCGCCACCCGGCTCGAAACCCCCGAAAAGAAGGTGGGAAGCTCGATCACCGTGGTCACGGGCGAGGAGCTCCTCCGCACAGGCAAGACCTTCGTCCTCGAGGCCCTCGAATCCGTTCTCGGCCTCTCTACGGTCCGGAACGGCGGGCCGGGCGCGGCCTCCTCGGTGTCCGTACGCGGCGCCAACAGCGAGCACACGCTCTTCCTTCTCGACGGGCTCGAGCTCAACGACCCGATCAACCCGTCGCGCTCGTACGATGTGTCCCACCTTCCTCTCGGCCAGGTCGACAGGGTCGAGATCCTCCGAGGCCCTCAGGGCCTGCTCTATGGCTCGGACGCGCTCGGCGGCGTCATCAACATCATCACCCGGACCGGCCGCGGCCGGCCCCGGCTCACGCTGGCCTCGTCGGCCGATACGCTCAGCTCCCTCGCCGCCGACGTCTCGCTCTCCGGCTCCGGGCCGAAGACCGAATATTCGCTCGGCCTCTTCCACGAGCGGACGGCCGGCCTCTCCGCGGCCTCGTCCGCCTACGCCGGGAACGCCGAAAAGGACGGCTATCGCAACATCAGCTTCGCCGCCCGCTTCGGCTTCACGCCGCGCCCCGCGACGGTCCTGTCGTTCTCGGTCCGGGCCGCGAGCGCCAGGACCGAGCTCGACAATTTCGGCGGGCCCGGCGGGGACGATCCGAACGCCGTCCAGGACTACGGGACGCTTCTCGTCCGCGGACAGTATCGCGGGCTCCACCGGAGCGGCCGCTGGGAACGGACAGTCTCCCTGTCCTGGCTCGGAGCGAGGCGCGCGAACGACAACCCCTTCGACGCGTCCCATCCCGCCGAACGGGATGAGGGCCTCTACAAGAGCGGTATCGTCAAGCTCGATTGGCAGAACAACCTCTTCCTCCATCCGTCCCACACCCTCACGGCGGGGCTGGAAGTCGAGAGCGAGTCCGGGCGCTCCGAGTACGAGTCGGAAAGCGTCTTCGGTCCTTCGGAGGCCCGCTTCCCTTCGGCCCGCGCATCGTCGGCGGGGATCTATCTTCTCGATCACTGGGAGGCCTGGGGCCGGTTCTTCGTCACGGCCGGCGTCCGGGCGGACCATCACAGCCGCGCCGGGACCGCCGTGACCTTCCGCGTCGCCCCGGCCTATCTCGTCGCCGCCACAGGAACGCGCCTCAAGGCTACGCTCGGGACAGGCTTCAAGTCCCCCGCTCTCTACCAGCTCTTCGCCCCCGCCACGTCGTTCGGCCCGGTCGGCAATCCCCTGCTCCGCCCCGAGCGAGCCCTCGGTTGGGACGCGGGGATCGAGCAGCGCCTCGCTGCAGGCCGCATCGCCCTCGGCCTGACCTGGTTCGCGAACGCTTTCCGAGACCTCGTCGATTTCGACTTCGCCGCCGGCTACGTCAATATCGGCCGGGCCAGGACGGAGGGCCTCGAGGTCTCTGCGGAAGCGCGGCCGGCGGCCGGCGCGCGCCTCTCTGCCTCCTACACCCGGCTCTCGGCCCGCGACGTGGACGCGGGGACAGAGCTCCTCCGCAGGCCGCACGACACGTTTTCCGCCGAGGCGGGCGCGAGGCTCTTCGGACGGTTCGACCTTTCCGCCCGCGCGCTCTGGGTCGGCCGGCGCTTCGACCGGGATTTCAGCGCCTATCCCTACGCTACGGTCGCGCTTCCCGGTTATGTCCTTCTCGGTGCCGCCATTACGGCCCCCGTCGGTCCGCGACTCGAGCTCTTCTTCCGCATCGACAACATTCTCGACGCCCGCTATGAGACCGTCTGGGGATACGGGGCGCCGGGGATCACCGCCCGGACCGGCTTCCGCCTGGCCCTCTGATACCCCGGTATTCCAGCATTCCATCTCAGGTGCCTCGCGTCCGTCGTGAGGCGGCGAGGGATTTCGCTCCAAAGCCCCCGTAAGGGAAGGGGGGCCCGCCGGAGGCGGGGGAAACCAGCTACAAGGTTTCCGGGGTGCGGGGGCAAGGAGCGATATCCCGAGCACGCCGAGAAGACGATCGCCTGGCATCGGGAGATGGACCTTGAAAAGAAGAAGTCCATGGGCGAGAATGGAGGACCGATGAATAGCCTCTCCCTCGACAAGATCTTCAAGCCTCAGCGGATCGCCCTGGTCGGGGTCAGCCCGAACCCGAAGAGCGTCAGCGGCCGGATCCTCGCCAACCTTATCGGCGGCGGCTTCCGCGGCGTCGTCTATCCCGTCGCCCCGTCCGTCGAAGCCGTGATGGGCATCCCCTGCTTCCCGAGCGTCGCCTCGCTCCCCAAGACCGCGGACCTCGGCGTCATCTGCGCCGCGGCCGCCCAGGTCCCGGGGCTCGTCCGCGACTGCGGAGAGGCCGGCATCCGAGGCCTGATCATCGTCTCGGCCGGCTTCCGCGAGACCGGGCCGGCCGGCCTGGCCCTCGAGCAGTCGATCCTCGCCGAAGCCCGGCGCTTCGAAGGCCTGAGGATCATCGGGCCCAACTGCCTCGGCATCATCTCCCCGGGCCTGCCCCTCAACGCCAGCTTCGCCGGCGCCATGCCCCGCCCCGGGCACGTCGCTTTCGTCTCCCAATCCGGGGCGCTCTGCACGTCCGTCCTCGACTGGGCCGCCGAGGAGAAGCTTGGCTTCTCGCATTTCGTTTCGACCGGCAACATGATCGATGTCGAGTTCGGCGACCTCATCGACTATCTCGGCGAGGACGAAGCGACCAAGTCCATCCTCCTCTACATCGAATCCATCCCGGACGCCCGGAAATTCATGACCGCCGCCCGGGCCTTCGCCCGTATGAAGCCCATCGTCGCCTACAAGGCCGGACGCTTCCCCGAATCCGCGGCCGCGGCCGCTTCCCACACCGGGGCCTTGGCCGGCGAGGACGCCGTCTTCGACGCGGCCTTCGAGCGCATGGGCCTGGCCCGGGTCTTCAACATTGGGGAGATCTTCGACTGCGCTGACCTCGTCGGCCGGCACAAGGTCCCCAAGGGCCCGCGCCTGGCCGTGCTGACGAACGCCGGAGGACCCGGCGTCATGGCCACCGACGCGCTCGTCGCCTCGGGCGGGGCGCTGGCCCGCCTGTCCGACGAGACGATGCGCGTTCTCAACGAGAGCCTGCCGCCGCAGTGGTCGCGGCGCAATCCCGTGGACGTCCTCGGCGACGCCAAGTCGAAGCTCGTGGCCAAGGCGGCCCAGATCGTCCTGCAAGACCCGGGCGTTGACGCCCTCCTCGTCATCATCACCCCCCAGGCCATGACCAATCCGACCGCGGTGGCCAGGGAGATCTGCGCCCAGGCGGGCGCCACCCCCAAGCCCGTCCTGGCGGCCTGGCTCGGCGGGGCATCCATGCGGGAGGGGACGAACCTCCTGAATGAGGCCGGCATCCCGACCTACCCGACGCCCGAACAGGCCGTCAAGGCGTTCATGACTCTCGTCTCCTACGCCCGTAACCTCGAGATCCTCTACGAAACGCCCAAGGACATCCCGGTCGATTTTCCCGTCGACCGCAGGGAGCTGCGGGCGAGGTTCGCCGGCATTCTGACCGTGGCTGAGGGGCCCCTGTCCGAATCGAGGTCCAAGGAGCTCCTCGCGTCTTACGGCATCCCGGTCACGGGACCCGTCGCGGCGGCCACGGCCGGAGATGCCGTCGCGGCGGCCGAAGCCGCCGGCTACCCGGTGGTGCTCAAGATCCTGTCCCCGGATATCACCCACAAGACGGACGTCGGCGGCGTGGTCCTCGATCTCCCCGATGCCGGGGCGGTCCGGGCCGCGTTCGAAGCCATGATGGAGACCGTCGGACGCAAGGCCTCGGGGGCGCGCCTCGAAGGTGTCACGGTCCAGAGGATGGTCCGGTCCGATGACGGCGTCGAGATGATCCTCGGCGTCAAGAAGGACCCAACCTTCGGCACCGTCGTCATGGCCGGCATGGGCGGGACCGCCGCGGAGATCTACAAGGACCTCTCGATCGGCTTCCCGCCGCTCAACGAGCGGCTGGCCCGGCGCATGATCGACGAGCTTCGGATGCGGCCGCTTCTCTATGGTTACCGAGGGCGTCCTGCCGCGGCCGTGGACAAGCTCGTCGAGACCCTGGTGCGCCTGTCCTACCTGGCCGCCGACTTTCCGGAAATCGCGGAGCTCGATATCAATCCGCTGCTGGTGACCCCCGACGGGGTCGTCGCCCTCGACGCCCGTGTCGTCGGCGACAGGACCGCCGTCGAGGACCCGAAGCGGCCCTACGCGCACCTCTCTCTGCGGCCCTACCCCGAGGAGTTCGTTAAAAGGATGCGCATGCGCGACGGAGCGCCGATCACGCTCCGTCCGATCAAGCCCGAGGACGAGCCGCTCTGGCTGGCCCTTCTCGCCAGCTGTTCGCGGGAGTCCATCTACTCGCGCTTCCGTTATTTCTTCTTCTGGCAGTCCCATGAGGTGGCCAGCCGCTACTGCTACATCGACTACGACCGGGAGATGGCCATCGTCGCCGAGTCCGGCGAGGGAAAGGACCGCCGTCTCGTCGGGGTCGGGCGGCTCGTCGCCGAACCGGGCCGGACGTCGGCCGAATACGCCGTGCTCGTCCAAGACGCCTGGCAGGACAAGGGACTGGGGGGGCTGCTGACCGACTATTGCCTCGGCATCGCCAAGGACTGGGGCATCCGGACGGTCACGGCCATCACGACAACGGACAATCCGCGAATGATCGCCGTCTTCGAGAAGCGAGGCTTCCGCATCGTCAACGACCTCGAAAGCTCGCTCGTCGAAGTCTCGAAGGAGCTACTCTAAGTCCCTGAAGCCCGCGATGGGCGCCGGCTTGAGGACGTGGAGGTCGAAGACGACGATCTCGTTCGTTCCCGGCCTCAGGAACGGCGCCGGGCAGAAAAGACGTTTCTGCGGCCCGCGGTCCCAGTAGCGTCCAAGGTTCCGCCCGTTGATCCAGACGACCCCCTTCTTCCAGCCGCTCATGTCGAGATAGGTGTCGCCGGTGTTCTGGAGGTCGAAGCGGCCGCGGAAGAAGTTCGCCGGCCGGTCGGCCGGACGGCGCCCGAACTTGAGCCGCTCCAGGTACTCCCCGTCCATCGGCAGCGGGTGGACGTCCCAGCCCATCAAGGTCATATTGTTCAGCGTCACCCGCTCGGTGATGCCTTTGCGGTCGAGGAGCCGGGGCCCATAGTTGATCCGGCCCATGGCCTCGACCAGGATGTCGAGCGTCTCGTTGGCCGGCTCGGACTTGGGGACGTCGAGGGCCGTTTCGCTCTTCGTCCGGTCGATCGTCCCGACGGGCCGGCCGTCGGCGAAGACCGCGGCGTAATCGTGAACGTCGGTCACGGCGAGCTTGCCGCCGCGGTGGCCGAGGAGCTTCGTCCGGTAGAGGATGAAGCCGTGGTTCTGTCCGTACGATTCCATCGGGCCCGGCTGCGCGCTCCGCACGGCCGGCGGCAGGTTGTCGAAGACGGAGGCGCTCTCGTCGAGCCCGATCCCGGGGATCGTGATCGCCGCCAAGGGCTCAGGCAGGTCGGGAAGCTTCGTCCCTTTCGGCTGATACCGCGCCAGGATATCGCGGATGGCGAAGTACTTGGGCGTCGGCCGTCCGGCCTCGTCGAGGGGCGCGTCGTAATCGTAGCTCGTCACATCAGGCTCGTACTTGTCGCTGAAATTGGCCCCGGCCATGAAGCCGAAGTTCGTCCCGCCGTGGAACATGTAGAAGCTGAAGGACTTGCCGTGGTCGAGGAGCCAGCGCAGGTCAGGCAGGACGTCCTCGGTCTTGACCCGGGCCCACTCCTCGCCCCAGTGGGTCAGCCAGCCCGGGTAAAGCTCGCTGCAAAAAATGGGGACACCGCGCTCGAGCCGGGCCGCCTCGGCGAAATGCTTCTCGTTCGTGCCGGGGTCGAGCCCGATGGCCGCTCCCGGCAGGCTTCCGGCTTCGAGCATGTAGGGGGTCGCGCCGTCGGCCGTGTAGAGGGGCACCTCGATCCCGGCCTTGTCCCAGAAGCCCTTGAGAGCCAGCATATAGTCCCGGTCGTTCCCGTAGCTGCCGTACTCGTTCTCGACCTGGACCATGAGGACGGGGCCGCCGCGGTGGACCTGGAGATCGCGCAGGATCTCGCCGAGCTTCAGGACATAGGATTCGCAGGCCTCGAGGTAGCGCGGGTCGGAGCAGCGGACCTTGATGTCCGGCGTCCGCAGGAGCCAGGCCGGCAGTCCGCCGAAATCCCATTCCGCGCAGGCGTAGGGGCCCGGCCGGACGATGACCCACAGCCCGACCCGCTGGGCCGTCCGGATGAAGGCGGCCAGGTCGTTCCCTCCGGAGAAGATCCCACTGGCCGGGCTCCGGCTCGAGAGCGTTCCAGAAGACATACGTGCCGACCGTGTTGAGGCCGGCGGCCTTGACCTTCATCAGCCGGTCGGCCCAGTATTCGCGCGGGATGCGCTGGTAGTGGATCTCGCCGGCCATGATGCGGAACGGCTTGCCGTTGAGGAGGAATTCGCTCTCGCCGAGACGGAAGTCCGCGGGCCTGCCCGGCGAGACGCGGCAGGACGGCGAGGACGATCATCCCGGCCATAGCCCATCGGGCGGTTTTCATGCCCGGATTTTACCACACAATTGACTTTCGCCTCCCGGCCGATATAATCCTCTCCGGACGAAGGGCCGGACTCCCCCGGCCGCCGCCCGCGGCGGCCCATCCCGCCTGGAGATCGACATGAAGAAGACATGCTTTTTGGCGTCCGTTCTCGTCCTCGCCCTTGGCGCCGCTGTGGCCGCCCCGCCGGCGCCGGCCCAGGACGACAGGAAGCCGCCCGTCTTCGGCATCACCCTGTCGGGATTCGTCAAGACCGACATCTTCTTCGATACGCGGCAGACGACGAGCATCCGCGAAGGGCATTTCCTGCTCTTCCCCAAGGGCCCGCAGCTCGATCCCGACGGGACCGACATCAACGCCCGGGATTCGTTCCACATCCTGTCCATCCAGACCCGCCTGGCCGGGAAGATCACCGGGCCGGACGCCCTCGGCGCCAAGACCTCGGCTTTTCTCGAGGCCGAGTTCTTCGGCCACTCCGAAGCGGACATCAACGGCTTCCGCCTCCGTCACGGCTACCTCAAGCTCAATTGGCCGCATTCGGAGCTCATGGTCGGCCAGTTCTGGCACCCGATGTTCGTGACCGAGAGCTTTCCCGACGTCGTCTCGTTCGACACCGGGGCGCCCTTCCAGCCCTTCAACCGCAGCCCGCAGGTCCGCTACACCCGGACGTTCGGCGGCCTCAGCCTGGCCGCCACCGCCCTGGCCCAGCGCGACTTCGCGAGCAACGGCCCGGAGGGGGCGAGCTCCGTCTACCTCCGCAACGCCGCGCTGCCGGAATTCAACCTCAAGCTGCAGGTTTCATCGAAGAACGATGAGCGGAGGACCGAGACCGTGGCCGGCATCGGCGGCGATGTGATGCGGATCGCCCCCCGTATCGTCACGGCCCTCGGTTACGCCACGGACGAGTCCCTCACCGGCCTCGCGGCCATGGCCTTCTTCAAACAGAAGTGGCCGAAGTGGACGTGGAAGGCCGAAGCCGTCTGGGGCCAGAATCTCCATCATCTGACAATGCTCGGCGGCTATGCCGTCCGCGACGTCGTCGACGAAACCCGGTTGGATTGGGCCTACACCCCGACCGCCGCCCTGTCCCTGTGGACCGAGGTCCAGACGAACGGCGCGCCTTGGCAAACCGGCCTTTTCGCCGGCTACTCCAAGAATCTGGGCTCTCCTCACGAGATCACCGGGGCCAACTACGCGCGCGGCTTCAACATCGACGAGCTATATCGCCTTTCGCCCCGGCTCGTCTACAACGTCGGGAAGATGCGCTTCGCCGGCGAGGTCGAGCTAACGGCGGCCTCCTACGGCACGCCGGATCTCTTCGGCAAGGTCGCTGACGCCCGGTTCGTCCGGAACCTCCGGCTCCTTCTGGCGGCCTACTATTTCTTCTGATTTCCCTGATCCTGTAAACATTCCTTACGGCCCAGCGTATATATACCAAGCCGTCTTGTGTTCGCCCCCGAGGCGGGGCCGTTCTTATTGGCATAAGACTTGCTGCGTACCTGGCCTGCAGTCCCTCGAGGCCCCGGGCCCTTCGGCCCTATGAAAGAGAGCGTTCATGCTGAGATCCTCCGGAGCCGCGTCAATGCTTATTCTGCCTTTGATCCTGGTCCTGGGATTGGGATTCGCGTCCCCCCGTCCGGCGGCCGGCCAGGCCGTCACGCCGGACATCGACGAGCTGAAGAAGACGGCCGTCAAGGTCTTCCTCGACTGCGATAGCTGTGATCTCAATTACATCAAGACCGAGATCACCTTCGTCAATTACGTCCGCGACCGCCTCGAAGCCCAGGTCCACGTTCTCATCACGACCCAAGCGACGGGAAGCGGCGGGCGGGAATACACCGTGACCTTCATCGGACAGAACGAATGCCGGGACCTCACCGACATCCAGAAATATTATTCTTCGCAGACCGACACCGATGACGACGTCCGCCGGGGCCTCGTCAGGGCCCTGAAGCTGGGGCTTATGAGCTACGTTGGACGGACGCCGATCGCCTGCCGCATCGCCGTGGACTACACCCGGCCCGAGGCGGCCGGCCTCGTTCGCGACCGCTGGGACTCCTGGGTCTTCGGCTTGACCGGGAGCGGCTACTTCTCCGGCGAAGAGACCTATATGAGCCGCATGACCGACTTCTCGTTCTCGGCCAACCGGGTGACCCTGGGGTCGAAGATCCGGCTCGGCCTGTCCGTCGACAGCGCGAAGCAAAGATACATCATCGAAGAGGACGACGATCACAGGGAAGTCTTCGAGCCGGCAGGCGAGCGGTCTCTTCGTCAAGAGCCTGGGCGAGCACTGGTCGGCCGGCGTCTCCTTCGATGTCGAATCCTCTCTTTATAGCAACATCGATCTCGGGCTGGAGGTCGCTCCCGCCGTCGAATACAACTTCTTTCCCTACTCTCAGTCGACCCGGCGACAGCTCCGGGCCCTCTACAGCCTGGCCCTGAACCCCGTCCGATACATGGAATTGACGGTCTTCGGCAAGCTCAGGGAAACGCTCCTCAAGCAGGAGCTCTCGCTGACCCTCGACCTCCGCGAGAAGTTCGGGACGATCAGCGTCAGCGCCGAGGGCTCGAACTACCTCCACGCCCTGGACCAGTATCGCGTCGACACGTTCGGCATCGTCAACCTCCGGCTTTACAAAGGCCTGTCCGTCTACGTCCTCGGCGGCAAATCCTGGTACCACGACAGCCAGCGGTCGCTCCTCGGCCGAGAGCCGACCTACGAGGAGCAGCTCCTCCGGCTCCGGGAGCTGCCAATGACCAGCAACCACTTCGTGGCCGTCGGCTTCCAGTTCCAGTTCGGCTCCATCTTCACCAACGTCATCAATCCCCGCTTCGGCTCCACCGGGGGCGGCGGCATGAGCATCAGCATCCATTAGGAAGCGGAGAGACCGATGAAAACCCCAATCACGCGCAAAACAGGGATCGCGGCCCTCTTCGCCGCGGCCATGCTTCTCGTCGCAGCCGTTCCCGGCGTGGCCCAGGTCCCGCCACCGCCCGCCGGCGCGCCTCCCCAGGCACTGCCCCGGGTCTTCCTCGATTGGCCCGGCGCCGATATCGAGGCCCTCCGGGCAGAGATCTCCTTCGTCGAGTTCGTCGCCTCACTTGAGGCCGCCCAGGTCCGTGTCGCGGTGGTCCCCCAGGGACCGCCCCCGGAGGGGTTGGCCATCGAATTCACCGGCTTTAAGGACTTCCAGGGACAGGACAACAAGCTGACCTACACCCCGGCGCCCGGCGAAAAGCCCGAAGACGTCAGGAAGGGCGTCGCGGGCCTGATCAAGATCGGCCTGCTGCGGTACGCGGCCAAGACGCCCTCGGCCAAGGACCTCTCGGTCCGCTTCCTCGACCAGGCCAAGCCGACGTCGGTCAACGACAAATGGAACTTCTGGGTTTTCAGCCTCAGCGCCAACGCCTTCCTGATGGGCGAGACGCAATACAAGAACGGCTCTTATTACGCCTCGGTCTCGGCCAACCGGACGACGCCGGAGTTTAAGGTCCGGACCTCCGTCTACGGGAACTGGGACGATTACTGGTTCGACCTCGGCGACGGGAGCGTCTACGAGAGCGCGACCCACGGCTACGGGAGCTCGGCGCTGGTCGTCAAGAGCCTCGGCGAACACTGGTCGGTCGGAGGCTATGTCGAGGCCGAGTCCTCCACCTACTCGAACCTGAAGCTCAGCCTGACCGCCGCCCCGGCCGTCGAATACGATGTCTTCCCCTATTCCGAGTCGACGAAGCGACAGCTCCGCATCCTCTACCGCCTCGGCTTCAGCCGGGTCCGCTACCTCGAGGAGACCGTTTATTTCAAGACGGCCGAGAGCTCTGCTCCAGGAAGCGCTGAGCGTCGCCTATGAAGTCGTCCGGCCCTGGGGCAAGGCCTCGGTCGAGCTCCAGGGTTCGCACTTCTTCCACAACGTCAGGTTCAACCGCCTCGAGCTCGAGGCGGAGCTGGAGTTTCGCATCTGGCGGGGGTTGAGCTTCGAGGTCGACGGGAGCTACGCCCGGATCCGCGACCAGCTGGCCCTCCCGGCCGGCGGGGCATCCTACGAGGAGATCCTCCTCCACCAAAGGCAGCTGGCCACCGGTTACGACTACTCCTTCTCGGTCGGGTTCAATTTCTCCTTCGGCTCGACGCGGAGCAACGTCGTCAACCCGAGGTTCGGCAACGGCGGCCGGAACATCTCGATCAGCATGTAAGGGCGGAGGCGGCCGGCGGGTCGGGACTTGTTTTCCTGCGGCTAATTCCCTACGATAGACTTCAGTCGGAAGTCCGGATAAGGAGGCCCGCCACCATGTCCGTCAAGCCCGTCAAACCCGTTCCGAGCGACATCGACATCGCCCAAGCCGCCGAGCTTCTGCCCGTCATCAAGGTTGCGGCCGGACTCGGTCTCGGCGAGGACGACCTCGACCTCTACGGCAAGTTCAAAGCCAAGATCCACCTCGACGTCCTCGACCGGCTCAAGGACCGTCCCCTGGGCCACTACGTGGACGTCACGGCCATCACCCCGACTCCGCTCGGCGAAGGCAAGACGACGACGACCATCGGCCTGAGCCAGGCACTCGGCGCCCACCTCGGCCGGAAGGTCATGACCGTCGTCCGCCAGCCCAGCATGGGCCCGACCTTCGGGATCAAGGGCGGGGCGGCCGGCGGCGGCTATTCCCAGGTCGTGCCCATGGAGGACTTCAACCTCCACCTGACCGGCGACATCCACGCCGTCACGGCCTCCCACGACCTTCTTGCCGCGGCCATCGACGTGCGCATCCTCCACGAGTCGACCCAGGACGACGAGAAGCTCTTCAACGCCTTCTGCCCGGCCAACAAGAAGGGCGAGCGCCGCTTCTCGCCGATCATGCTCCGCCGCCTCAAGAAGCTCGGCATCGACAAGACCGACCCCGCCGACCTGACCGCGGAAGAAAAGCGCCGGATGTTCCGCCTCGACATCGACCCGGCCAGCATCACCTGGAACCGTGTCCTCGACATCAGCGACCGCTTCCTCCGCGTGCGTCGAGATCGGCCTCGGACCGGAAGAGAAGGGCATGACCCGCCGTACGGGGTTCGACATCTCGGTCGCCTCGGAGATCATGGCCATCCTGGCCCTGACGACGGGCCTGGCCGACATGCGCGAGCGCCTCGGCCGGATCGTCATCGGCACGAGCCGGGCGGGCGAGGCCGTCACCGCCGACGACCTCGGCGTCGCCGGCGCCCTGACCGTCCTGATGAAGGACGCCATCATGCCCAACCTCATGCAGACGGTCGAGAACACGCCGGCCATCGTTCACGCCGGCCCGTTCGCCAACATCGCCCACGGCAACTCCTCGATCATCGCCGACCAGATCGCCCTCCGCCTCGTCGGCAAGGACGGCTTCGTGGTCACGGAGTCGGGCTTCGGGGCCGACTGCGGCATGGAAAAGTTCATGAACATCAAGTGCCGGGCGAGCGGCCTCGTCCCGAGCTGCGTCGTCATCGTGGCCACGATCCGGGCCCTGAAGATGCACGGGGGAGGGCCCAAGGTCGTGGCCGGCAAGCCCCTGGCCCCCGAATACACCGACGAGAACCTGGCCCTGCTCGAGAAGGGCCTGCCGAACATGGTCGCCCACATCAGGAACGCCCTCCGTTTCGGCGTGCCCGTCGTCGTCGCCGTCAACCGCTTCGCCGCCGACACCGACGCCGAGATCGAGCTGGTCCGCAAGGCCGCCGTCGGGGCCGGCGCCGAGGACGCCGTCATGGCCGACCACTGGGCCGAAGGCGGGGCCGGGGCCGTCGCCCTGGCCAAGGCCGTTATCGCCGCGTGCCAGAAGCCGGCCGATTTCAGGTTCCTCTACCCGCTCGAGTGGGACATCAAGAAGAAGATCGAGACGATCGCCACCCAGATCTACGGGGCCGACGGCGTCGAATACACGCCGGAAGCGGAGGCCAAGGTGGCCCTCTACACCCGTCTCGGCTTCGACAAGCTGCCCATCTGCATGGCCAAGACCCACCTCAGCCTGAGCCACGATCCGGCGCTGAAGGGGGTCCCCAAGGGCTTCAAGATCCCCGTCCGCGATATCCGGGCCAGCGTCGGCGCCGGGTTCCTGTATCCGCTCTGCGGCGACATGCGGACAATGCCCGGCCTGCCCACGCGGCCCGTCTATTACGACGTCGACATCGATCTCGAAACGGGAAGGGTCACCGGACTGTTCTGACGCCCTATTTGAGCGTGATCGCCCGGCTCGCTTTTCCGCCTTTGACGCTGTCGTAGGTCACCGTCGCGGTGCCGGAGCCCTTGACCAGGAGGACCGCCGTCCGGGTCGTCTTGCCCGGGTGCCCGTTGCGGATGACGATGCGCTTCAAGTCCTTCTGGTCGACGAGCGGCGTCACCGACGGATTCGTCTTGAACACAACCTTGTTATCGACAAAGCTGGCCGCGATGACCTCGACGCCCTTTCCCTCGACGAGAAGGAGGTCGGGCCGGACGGTGCAATTCTGGGCCGCCCGGGCCATGATCGTCGGCGCGACCTTGGGGTTGGTGATGTCGACGAAGACCCGGTAGACGTCCCCGCCGAGCTTCTCGACCGAGGTCTCGCCGATGCTGATGAGAGGCATCTCGCCGGCCTGGTAGAGGGAAAAGGCCATGTTCCGGTGGCACAGCTCCTCGTTCATGAACCGCGGCGGGACCCGTCCCTGGTATTTCTTCCAGATGCCGCCCATCTCGACCGGACCGAACTGGGGATGATCGTAGGCCTTCCACTCGACGAACTCGTCGCCGAACTCGAGGTACTTGTCGAAGTAATAGCGGGCGATGGCCGGGGCGATGGGGCTCGCGGGGTCGGCCTGCTGCTCCTGTAGGGCGGGGCTCGTGAAGTACTGGTCGCCGTTCCAGAGCTCGTTGGAGAACGAGGGGATGCCCAGCCCGTCGTTCGTGTAGTCGATGAAGCCGCCGTGCACGGTGTACAGCCCGCTCCAGAGGACGATGTAGCGGTAGAACGGCAGGATGCGCTCGCCGTTCTGCCCGAGCTCGTCATAAAAGCGGACGTCGCCCATCGGGTACTCGCCCACCGATTCGGCGCCCGGCCCGCGGAGGATCATGCCGCCGTTGTTGTGGTAGGACTGGACGCCAGAGATGTTCGGACGGGCCTTCAGGAAGTCGGCGACGGCGCGGGCCTCGGGGATCTGGAAGGGATACTCCATGGCCCCGCTCTGGATGTAGTCCGGCTGCCAGTCGCTGGGCCAGTTCCGGTTGCCGTCGTAACTGCCGGGCCCGTCCTCGTTGACCATCCCGTCGCCGTCGTTGTCGACCCCTTCCTGTCCGAGCAGGATGTAGTCTCCCGCTTCGCCGAAGGGAACGGGCTCGAGGACGTTCGGGTTGGTCCGGCTGATGCGGTAGTTGCCTTCGCCGGGGACGCGCTTGCGGATCTGCTCGATGATGCCGTTGCCGTTGATGTCCTCGGGCGGGTCCTCGTCGAAGACGCCGTCGTTGTCGTCGTCAACGGGGACGTGTCCCGACCTGGCGTTGCCGCCCGGCCCTTCCATGAAATACTGCCGGCCGTCGGGGTTGACCGTGGGGATGATGTAGAAGACGCGCTCATCGACGAGCCGGGTGACGTCGTCGATGCGGCCGTAGTTCTCCATGAGGTACCAGATCGTGTAGAGGCAGACCTCGCCGCCCTGGATCTCGTTGCCGTGGACATTGGCCTCGATGTACATGCCCGCCTTGCCCGATTCGGGCCCCGTGGCCGGGTTATTGACGGTCATGAGCATGAGGTCGCGGCCGTCATGGCTCTTGCCGATCGACTCGAGCTTGAGGAACTTGGGAAAGGCGGCTTGGAGCCGCTCCATATCGGCATAGAGCTCGTTCGTGTCGTGCCAGCGGTTGAAATCGAGCTTGACCTTGAACGCGGGGTCGGAGGCCTTCTGGGCCGGGGCGAAGGACGCCGTCAGGGCGAGCCCGGCGGCCAGGACCAGGATGGAGGAGAAGATCTTGCGTGTTCTCATGGTCGTTCTCACTTTGCCTTCAGGGTCACCCGGGCGGTCGCCGTTCCGCCCTTTTCCGATCGCACGAGGAGCTCCACGACCTCCCCAACCTTGCCCTTGATGAGCCACTCGTACTTGGCCCGGCTGCCGGAGCCGGCGAGCGTCGGCAGGAAGCTCGTCTTGGCGCTGCCCGAGAGGACAGCGGCCGGATCGACGCCGAGCTGGACCATGGTCGGCTTGACCGACCGGGCCGTCTGCCCCTGGGCGAGAGAGGTCGGCCAGAAGCCCGTGTTCTCGACTTCCGCCTTGATCCGAAAGATGCCGCCGCCGTGGCTGACGGCCTCGAGGGAAGCCACGTTCACCCGGGGGAAGAGCGAGGCGAGGTGGACGGCGAACTTGGCATGGGAGGCCCCGAGGTCGGCGAGCTTCGGCGCGGGAGGGTTCGTGACCGCATAGGGCTTGAACCCTCCGATCTCAACCTCCCCGAGCTCCGGATGCTTCGCCTTGGCCCAGCCGACGAAGCCGTCGATCTTCTCGGCGTCCATCCACTTGAGGATCTGCTTGTCGATGCCGGGCGTCATCGGTTGCGCGGCCTCAGCGGAAGCGCCCGCCTGGGCCTGGGCGAAGCGGAACGCGCCGCCGCCCCCCTGCATCATCGGCATGGCGTCCTGGCCGCCACCCTGGACGATGACCGTCTGGGTCACGCCGGCGCCCGAACCCTGCCGGCCGGCCTGGCCGCCTTGGCCGGGCGGGCCGCTCTCCCCCGCCCCCGGAGGCATCATGCGCCGCTGACCCGGGGACGGCTCGACCGCCGTCAGGCCGAACCCGGGCGTCGAAAAGGACGGCACGCCGAACTGGAAATAGCCGTACTGGAAGAAGGCGCCCTGCGGCTCGCGGACGAAGAGAGGCTGGCGGATGCCCGTCAGCTCGATGTACTTGTCGCTCACGCCCTTGAAGTAATCGTAATCGGCCGCGGCCACCGTCGTCGCCGGCTTGCGGTCGGGCATCATCATACGGGGGGAAGAGGCGCCTTGGGCTTGCCTCTGGCTCTGCCGGCCCCCGGGACCGCCCATCATCTCAAAGGAGAACCCACCCCCGCCGAAGCGTCCGCCCCGGCCCATCCCGCCTCCGGTCTGGATGAAGCCCGACGCCCGGGCTCCGGCCGCGGCAGCTTCGGCAAAGCGGACAAGGTCGAGCTCGCGGGCCGGGCCGAGCCGGCCGGCGCCCGTCGGCGGGACGATGAGGTTGTCGCTTTCACCGAACGTCAGGATGGCCGCGACGTTGCGGTGGGCGATGATCCAATCCATCAGGCCCCGCGATTCTGCCTCGCTGATCATGTGCGGCCCCGCGTCGGCCTTATAGTAAGGGTACTCGTGGGCGAAGTTTCTGTTGATGTCGATGCCCCCGGGCGGATCTTCGTTGATGAAGCCGTCGCCGTCGTTGTCGGTGCCTTCCGTGAAGAGCTTGTAGACGCCGGTCTCGCCCTTTTTCGGGTCGGCCCGCTTCATCAAGCGCGGCTCATCGGGGTCAACCATATACTCGCCGCCCGCCGCCTTGACCCGCATGACCGTGATGAAGCCGTCGCCGTTGAGGTCCTCGGGGCCGTCCTCGTCGACGCGGCCGTCGTTGTCGTTATCGAAGGGGCTGGTGTTGGTCCTCGCCCCCGTCTTGAGGGGAGCGAAGAAGCCCTCGGCCCCGTCGGGATTGACCCGGGGGATGATATACACCGTCGAGGTATCGAGCCGCTGCTTGATCTCCGGAGATGAGGCCGCGTTCTTCACCAGGTACTCGGCGACGGAGAGGGCGATCTCGCTTCCGGCGAGATAGTCGCCTTCGAAGCCCGCCGCGATGAGCAGGGCCGGGCGCATATCCTTCGGCACGCCGCCGGGGTTGGCGATCTCGAGCACCCAAAGGTCGCGGCCGCCGATGGTCTTGCCGATGGACTCGAGCCGGGCCGCCGATCCGGCGCCCCCGGCCAGGGCCTGAAGGGCCTTGGTGAGCCCGGCGTGGTCATGGTATTTCGGTGGGGCCTGGGCGCCGGCCGGGATACCGGCCAGGACGAGCCCGAGGGCGATGAGGACCGGCAGAAAGCGCGCCGGCCGAGAGGAAATGTTCATGGAAGAGCGCACGGAGACCTCCTCGTCGGACTGGGGATTCGGCCGAGGGAGCGCCCCTGCGAGGGGACGTCGCTTTGGGGGAACGGACGTAGCTCGGCCATGCATATTTTTAGACTGCCGTCATGCCGGAATCTTCCGCGCAATTGTACTATAATGTCCCAAAATGTCCGCTCGGAAGGATCATCCCATGTCACAACACCGCAGCGTCTCCCGCCGAAACTTCATCCGCGCCGGCGCCGCGGCCGCCGCGTCGTTCGCCATCGTGCCCCGCCGCGTCCTCGGCGGCCAGGGTTACATCGCCCCGAGCGATACCCTGACCAAGGCCGTCATCGGCGTCGGCGGCATGGGCCGGGGCCATCTCGGCTACCCGGGTTCGGTCCTGCGGGCTGTCTGCGACGTCGACAGGGGCCACCTCGCCTCGGCCCTGGAGATCGCCGGCCCGGGCGTCTCGGGATACACGGACTTCCGCGAGGTACTGGCCCGGCCCGACATCGATATCGTCCACATCGCGACGCCGCCCCACTGGCACGCCCTCATCTCGATCGCGGCGGCGGAGGCCGGCAAGGACGTCTGGTGCGAGAAGCCCATGACCCGGACGATCGCAGAGGGCCGCGCCGTCGTCGACGCCGTCCGTCGCACCGGACGGATCTTCCGCATCAACACCTGGTTCCGGTTCCAGGACCGCTTCTACGGTTTCGGGACCGACGTCCGGCCCATCAAAAAGGTCGTGCAGAACGGGCTCCTCGGCTGGCCGATCAAGGCGACGGTCAGCGCGACGACGGGTTTCGATTGGAAGTTCTATTGGAGCGGCCTGACCTACGCCCGGCCCGAGCCCGTGCCCGCCGAGCTCGACTACGATTTCTGGCTCGGGCCCGCGCCCTGGAAGCCCTACCATCCCCACCGCGTCCACGGCACGTTCCGCGGCTACTGGGACTACGACGGCGGCGGGCTGGGGGACATGGGCATGCACTACCTCGATCCGGTCCAATACCTCCTCGACAAGGACGGCACGAGCCCGGTGGAGATCGTCGCCGACTGCCCGCAGCAGCACCCCGACGCCTGCGGCAGCTGGCGGAGGATCGAGCTGAAGTACGCCGACGGCTGCGTCATCGTCCTCGACGGGGAGAACCGCGACAAGTCGGCGCCCTTCCTCGAAGGCCCGAAGGGCAAGCTCTACCGGGGCTTCGAATCCGACATCCCGAACCTCCGGGAGACGCTTGGCCGGCCTGCCCGATCCCGAGCCGCAGGTCACCGACTTCTCCGAAGCGGTCCGCGCCCGGCGCCGCTTCGCCCTGAACGAGAGGAACGGCCACCGCTCTTGCACCATCGTCAACCTGGCCAAGATCGCCGTTCAGCTCGGCCGGCCTCTGCGGTTCGACCCGGCGAGCGAGACCTTCCCGGGCGACGAGGCCGCCAACCGGCTCGCGAGCCAGCCCATGCGGGCGCCCTGGCACCTTTAGAAAGGCCGTGAGGAGACTCCCCATGAAGAAGAAGAGCCGCAGCCCTCGCTATCGCGGTCATCGCCTGCGTCATCGCTCGCGGCCGGCCGCTCGCCGCGGCCGGGCAGGTCGCCCGTCCCGCCGGGGCGCGCGATCTCAAAGCCGCGGTGTCCTCGATCGTCGGGCGTTTCCCGGCCGAGACGGCCGCGGCGCGCGACGCCCTCTGTGCCGAGCTGCGTCGAGCTCGGCCCGGCGGGCCTCGCCGAGACGATGCGCCGCGTCCTCCCGCCCGGGGCCGGAGACGACTCGAAGGCCCGGTTCGCCGTGAACGGCCTGGCCGTCTATGTCACCCGGACGGGCGCGGAGGCCGAGCGCCTTCTCTTCGTCAAGAGCCTGCTCGACGCCGTCGCCGGGAGCCCGGACAAGACAGGTCGCTTCGTTTTCTTATCACCCAAGTCCAGCTCGCCGGAAAGGCGGAAGCCGTCAAGCCACTGTCGAAATACCTCGCGGACGAGGCCCTGGCCGGGCCGGCCGTCGCGGCTCTCCGACGATCGGCGGGCCCGAGGCCTCCAAGACGCTCCTCGCGGCCCTCGACACGGCCGCCGGGAACGCCCGTATCCCGATCATCGACGCATCTGGGCGAGATGCGCAGCCGCGAAGCCTTGAAGAAGCTCATGGTCCTGGCCGAAACCGCCGATGAGGGGCTCCGCCGCGCCGCCCGCTTCGCCCTGGCCAACATCGGCGACCCGGCCGCGGGCGCCGTTCTCTCGAAGGTCCGCGTGGCCTCGTCTCGAGCCGAAAGGGCCGAAGCCCCCGCCCTCTTCCTCCTCTATGCCCGCCGGCTCGCGGAGTCCGGCAAGACGAGCGAGGGCCTGGCGATGGCCCGGTCGGTCCTCGAGACGCACGGCGGTCCCGAAGAGAGCCCGGTCGCGTCGGAAGCGCTGGCCCTCATCGTCTCTGTCCTCAAGGACAAGGCGTTGCCCGACCTTCTCCGCGCCGTCGACAGCCCGGTCCGTGCCGTCCGGGGCGCCGCCCTGGAGCTTGGCGACCAGCGCTCGGTGGCGAGTGCCGCGACCGTCGCTTTGGATCGACAAGGCCGAGGCTTCGGCCCCCGACGTGCGGGCCGCGATCGTCGAGATGCTCGGCCGGCGCGGCGACAAAGCTGCTCTGCCCTTCGTTCGGGAGTGCCTTCGAAGAGCCCGGACAAGACCGTCCGCCTGGCCGCCATCCCGGCCACGGTCCGCCTCGGCGGCGAGGCCGTTGCGCCCGACTCTTCGGGCTCGTCGGCGCCGCCGGCGAAGACGAGGCCGCAGGCCCTGAAAACGGCCCTTCTCGGCTTCGACGGCCGAGGAGGTCGTCCCCGAAGCCGTCCGGCTCCTCGACTCGACGCCCCACCCGGGCAAGGCCGTCCTCATCGACATCCTGGGCGAAAAGGGCGCCCGGGGCGAGATCGAGCGCGTTTTCGCCTTGGCCTCGGATGCGGAGCCGGCAACCCGGGCCGCGGCGCTCGGCGCCCTGGCCAAGATCGGCCGGCGAAGCCGACCTCCCCCGCCTTGTCGCCCTGCTCGAGACGGCCACCGACGGGGACGACATCGTCAGGCTGCAGGAGGCCGTAGCCGCCGCGGCCCGAAGGAACGCCGACCCGGCGCGCCGCGGCGCCGCTTTGGTCGAGATCCTGAAGAGCGCCCCGGCGCCGCGAAAGGCCGTCATCCTCAGGGTCATGCCGAAGGTCGGAGGGGACGCGGCCTATCGGGCTGTCATCGGCGAGACCTCGAGCGCCGATCCCCAGGTCCAGACCGCCGCGATCTACGCGCTCTCCCAATGGCCCGACTTTCAGGCGGCCGGCGAGCTCCTGCGGATCGCGACCACGACCGCGAGCAAGCGCTACCGGCTCCTGGCCGTCGAGGGCTATGTCCGCCTCGTCGGGCGGGCCGCCATGACCGGGCAGAAGAAGCTGGCCCTTTTCGAGGAGCCTTCTCGCCCAGCCCTTCGACGATGCCGACAAGAAGCTCGTCGTCACCGGCGCCGCGGCCATCCGCGAGCCCGAGACGCTGCGCCTTCTCGCCAGGTATCTGGACAATCCCGCGCTCGGCGAGGCGGCCGCGGCCGGCCTCCTCGATCTGGCCTCAGAACAGGCGCCGCCAGGAGCGCTGGCTTGTCAGGCCACGAAGCGTACTCCGTCCTCAGACGGGTCGAGGCCCGGACGGCCGACCCGGTCGAGCGGGCGCGCATCGACGAGCTCATCCTGGCCCGCCTGCGGCAGGGCGGGTTCGCGCCGCTCTTCGACGGGCGCGGCTTCGACGGCTGGAAAGGCCTTGTCGCCGATCCGCCGGCCCGGGCCAAGATGACGCCCCAGGAGCTGGCCACGGCGCAGGCCGCGGCCGACGACAGGATGCGGGCCCACTGGAAGGTCATCGACGGCGTCCTCGTCTTCGACGGCAAGGGGGAGAGCCTCTGCACCGCCGCCGACTACGGCGATTTCGAGCTCCTCGTCGATTGGAGGATCGAAAAGGGCGGCGACAGCGGCCTCTATCTGCGGGGCTCGCCCCAGGTCCAGATCTGGGACCCCGACGCCAACCCTGTCGGCTCGGGCGGCCTCTACAACAACCAAAAAGGGAAAAGCGTCCCCTCGGAGAAGGCCGACCGCCCCGTCGGCGAGTGGAACGCCTTCCGCGTCATCATGATCGGCGAGCGGGTCAGCGTCTATCTCAACGACAAGCTCGTCGTCGACAATGTCGTCCTCGAGAATTACTGGGAACGGGACAAGCCGATCTACCCGACGGGGCAGATCGAGCTCCAGGCCCACGGCAACGTCCTTTACTTCCGGAACATCTTCCTCCGCGAGATCCCTCGCGACACGGCCGTGCCCCGCACGTGACCCAGGCCGAGACGGATGAAGGATTCACTCCCCTCTTCAACGGGCGCGACCTCGAGGGCTGGACGGGCGACACCAAGGGCTACGCGGCCGAGAACGGCAAGATCGTCATCCGTCCCGAGCTCGGCAGCGGCAATCTCTACACGGCCAAAGAGTACGCCGATTTCGTGCTCCGCTTCGAGTTCAAGCTGCCGCCCGCGGCCAACAACGGCCTCGGCGTCCGCGCCCCTCTCGAAGGCGACGCCGCCTATGCCGGCATGGAAATCCAGATCCTCGAGGACGGCTCACCCGTCTATTGGGGACTCCGGCCGTATCAGTACCACGGCTCGGTCTACGGGGTCGTCCCGGCGCGCCGCGGCTTCCTGCATCCGCCGGGCGAGTGGAATGCCGAGGAGGTCACGGTCAGGGGGCGGCATGTCACCGTCGTCGTCAACGGCGCGACCGATCGTCGACGCCGACCTCGACGCGGCCTCGGCCGGCGGCACCATCGACGGCAACGACCATCCGGGCCTCAAGCGGGAGTCCGGACACATCGGGTTCCTGGGGCACGGCTCGATCGTCGAGTTCCGCAACATCCGTTTGAAGGAGATCCGGTAGGGTTCAGTCGTCCCGTCGGGCCCGGCGTCGCGGGCGCGCCGAGGCCCAGCGCGTCCCGGAGGGCGGCGTTGATCTGGGTGTTGTCGAGGATGGGCCCCGGATACCAGCTGCCGCGGAGCTTCAGGAAGCTCCGGGTCGCGGCGCCCGTGACCGCGAGATTGACGAGCTCGTTCGTGTGCCCGGCCGTGTCATAGGAGACTTCCCCGTCGGGGTAAACGAAGGGCGATGCGTAGTCCGGCTTCTTGATCACCGCTCCGTTCGTCGCCGGTCCCCGGTCGCTCCCTGTCGGCGGCGGGGCTTCCTTCTCTTCGACGCGGGCGTCCTGGCCGGGCAGGTCACCCGGACCGAGGGCTCTTCCGGGCTCGAGGAAAAGGCCGCCTGTCGCGTGATCGGCGGTCACGAGGAGAACGGTGTTGGTCCAATCGACATCGTCCCCGGGCCTGTCGACGAAGGCCAGAGCCGCCCGGACGGCCCCGTCGAGGTCGGCGACGCTCCCGACCATGGACCGGAAATCGTTGTCATGGTTGGCCCAATCGATGTCGCCCTGCTCGAGGACGAGAAAAAAGCCGTCGGGATCGCGGGCGAGGTAGGAGAGGGCGGCCTCGGCCGCCTCGGCCAAGCGACGGGTTTTCTTCGCTCCCCGGCCTGACGACGGGCCCTCCGGGGGAATCCTCGACCCGGGGCACTTCGAAGTTGCCGCCCCTGCCGCCGAAGAGCCCGAAGAGCTTGCGGCCCTCGCGGGCGGCCTGCGCGGCGCCCTCGGCGAGAGCCCGGCCGCCGTCCTGGCCGGGTTTCCGCTCGACGAAGACGTAGTCTTGGGACGACTGGAGGGACCGGTAGGAGCGATTCGGAGATGTATCCCCTCTTCGTATCGAAGCCGGGATTGTCGAGGAGCGGCGACCCGCCGGCGATGACGACCTCGGGCTTCGTGCGCTGGATGATCTCGTCGGCGATGCCGAGCCCCTTGTATCCCTTGAGCCCCGTGTAATACGCGCTGCGGCTGGTGTTGTGGCTGACGAAGGCCGCGGGGGTCGCGTGGTCGAACGGGACTGTGCTGATGACGCCGATCCCCGCCCCGGTCCGGGCGCGGAATTCCTCGGCGATCGTCACCAGGCCGCCCTCCGGAGGGTCCCCCGGAAGCCAGGCGATGTTGCCCGAATCGGTCTTGAACCCCGTGGCCAGCGCCGTGGCCGCCGAGGCCGAATCCGTTGCCGGGCCCCGGGGAAAGCGATGCGCGGCGTCGGGCCCCACCCGGGGCCTCGGCCCGTCCTTGCGGACGTCATAGCCGAGAAGCGGCGTGAACGACGATCGCGAGTACGGCGGCCGGCCGGCCCGCCGGGCGTTGGCGTTGTAGACGTTGACGTCCCAGGTCGCGACGTAGGCTTTGGCCGGGAGCTTATGCCAGGCCAGCCCGTCATCCGTCCCGTAAAGGTAGCGGCTGGCCGCGATCTCCGTTCCGGCCGACATCCCGTCGCCGATGAAGAAGATGACGTGTTTGACAGCCGGCGCGCGCCGGCCGCAGGCGGGCTGCAGGAGCAGGGCCCCCGCCAGGCAGAGCGCGGCGACGAAGGCCGGGAAGGCCCGGCAGGGCCTGACTTTGGCGATGGTCATGACCCTCTATTATAGCGCAGCGCCCGAAACCCGGCTCACCACGTGACGAGACCGGCCACCTTCAAGATCTCGAGGTAATTGATCACGGCCTGGAGCGTCGAGCGCCTCTCGTTCTGCGCGTCGAGCATCTTCTTGATGTCGAGGGCGCTGTGCCGGCCGTTAACGAGGAGTCTGGACCTCCCCCGGGTTGGCCAGTACAAGCCCCTTCCCCGCCATGGGGAATTTGGCGCGCTCGGCCGGCGGAACGGCGGTCAGGAGCTTCTGGTATTCGCGGTAGCCGCCTTCCTTGACCTTGGCCGTCGGCCGAGGCACGATCCTGGCCGCTCTCTTCTCGAGTTCCGAGGCGGCGGGAGGCAGAGCTTTCACGCCGAGCTTCAGCGCGACGCCGGCCCGCTGGGCGTCGAGGGCCGCGATCGCGGCGGCGCCGACGCCGTCGACGGCTTTGGCCAGCCGGGCCACATGGCCTGACAGGGAGGCGGCGGCCGGGGCCAGCTCGAGCACGGACGCGAGCGTCTCCTTTTCGTTCATGACGGCGGCCTCGACGATCCCCCGGGCGTAAGCGGAATCCTCGGCGAACGTCTCGGCGGTGGCCTTGTTGAGCGTTTCCATGGCCACGACGAGGGTGTGGCCGAGACGGCGGGTCGCGTTGGAGGCGATCTCGCCGGCGATCGTTTCGGCCCCGGCGGCGTCGGCCGTTGCGACCGTGTAGGCGCCCGCGGCGCCGATCACGGCCGCACGCCTGAGCTGGGTCGGGTCGGCCTTGTCGGCCGTGTCGCCCGACGTGTGGTACCACTTATCGGGCCAGGCGATCATCATGATGCCCGGGACGCCGACGCCCCAATCGTTGAAGACCTCGTGGTCGGAGGCGCCGTAGTGCGTCTCGATCGAATAGAGGAAGGGCTCCTCGGCCCCCGACGGGGCGACGATCCGGACCGGGACGCCCGCGGCGCCCGCCCGGTTCTGGATGCGCTCGCGGCTGCCCTCGCCGACGTAGCGGTAGTAGTTCTCCATGACATCGTTGATGTAGTGGGGATTGCCGTAGGTCGTCCGCATGAGGCAGAAGAAGGCCTGGTTCTTGGATAGCCATTCCCCGACCATGTCCATGTTGATATTGCAGAGCGTCCGATCCATGATGTCGCGGTTGGCCTTGACCCATTCGCCGATGCCCGAGAACTCGGGACCCCAGATGAAGCGGATGGTCCGCTTCGGCCGGGGCAGGCGCCCGTCAGCGATCAGGGTGTTGAGGACGCGGGCGACCTCGAGGATGCAGGCGCTGCCGGAGATGTTGTCGTTGGCCCCCTGCTTTTGCATGCCTTCGAAGAGGTGGGCCGAGAAAATGATCTCGCCCGCGGCCGGGTCCGTGCCGGGAATATGGCAGATGACGTTCTCGAGATCGGCCGCTTCCGTCTTCGATTCGACCTGGGCCCGGACCGTGATCTTCTCGTTGGCCAGGAGCCGCCGCTTGAGGATGTCGCCCTCGCGGACAGGGAGTTGGAAGGCGAAGCCCGTCGGCGGGGCGGGCGGGGGGGTCTGGCCGGCCGCGACCCCGGGTTGGGCGGGCTGCCCGGCCGGGGGGGCGGGCGGCGCCCCGGGCTGACCGGGCGCGGCTCCGCCGGGCCGGCGGCGCTGCATGATGCCGTTCCAGGGCATCTGCAGCGGGTCGAAATAGGGGCGGGACATGCTGATGGACACGACCCCGAGGGCGCCCTGCTGCATGGCCGCGCCGTAGGCCATCATCAGCGCCCCTTCCGTGACGACGATCTTGCCCTCGACCTTGGCGTCGCCGATCTCTTTCGGCGTGCCGCGGCCGGCCCAGACGAGCTCGCCCGTGGCGTCGGCTGTGGCGCTGCCGGACGCCAGCATGGGCAGCATGTCGTTGATCGAGGCCAGCTTCTGCCGGCCGGGCTTGGTCTCCCAGAGATCGCCCTTGACCGCCACCCAGGCCGGGCCGCCGGGGAAGGTGACGATATCGACGCCGGCGAGGCCGTAGTCCTTCAGCTTGCGGACGACGACTTGGGTCTCAAGGAAGTTGCCGGCGAATTCCTCGCCGAAGCGCTCGCGGTTGAAGGCGTTGATCTCGGCGATCGTGTTCCAGGCGCTCTCACCCGACGCTTCGCCGACGATCTCGTCCATCTGGGCCTGGGGCAGGAGCGTCCAGTACAGCCAGGGGGTATATTGCGCGGCGGCGACCGCGGCCAGGATCAGGCCGCAGGCGACGACGGTGGCGAGTCTTTTGGTCATGGGGTTCTCCTCTCGGGGCGCGTTCGACATTTATGGGACGTTATATACCTGTACGGACGGGAGGTCAACAAAGATCCGGCCGATAAGGGCCTGTCCCCGCAGGGGCCGTGCCTCTTCAGTCGATGATCTTGCTCAGCGCTCCGATGGGCATGACCGTCCGGCCCCTGGCCTCGTTCAAGACTTCGGCCATGGCCAGGTAGATCGCGGAGGCGCCGCAGACGATCCCCTCGAAGCCGGCGATCCTGCCGACGAGCGCCGAGCCGGTCCAGTCGCGGGCCGCCAGCAGAAAGAAGAGGATCCAGAGGCTCAGGAAGACGAACTGCAGAGCCCGGTTCTTGCCGAAGGTGCCGAACCACATGAAGAACGTGAAGACGCCCCACAGGAGCAGGTACCAGGCGAGGTAGGGCACGGGCGTGGCCCCCCCGTTCGGGGCGCCGGTCCCCGGGATGACCCAGATCGCCACAAGGGTCAGCCAGAACAGGCCGTAGGACGTGAAGGCCGTCGTTCCGAAGGTGTTGCCCTTCTTGAACTCCATGATGCCGGCGATGATCTGGGCGATCCCGCCGTAGAAGATGCCCATGGCCAGGACCACGGCGCTCACCGGGAAGAACCCGGCGTTGTGGATGTTGAGGAGGACCGTTGTCATGCCGAAGCCCATCAGGCCGAGCGGCGCGGGATTGGCGAGCTTGCTGTTTTCCATTGTTGCTCCTCCCAAAAGGGCGAGGGACCGTCCCCGGAGGGACGTCCCTCTCGGTCACATACCGTATTTTGCGATGATGTCCTGCTTCGTCTTGCCCAGGATGTCGAACTGCTTCCCGACCTTGGTGAAGGCGGCCAGGGCCTTGTCGAGATGGTGGATCTCGTGGCCGGCGGAGATCTGGGTCCGGATGCGGGCCTGGCTCTGGGGGACGACGGGGAAGAAGAAGCCGATGGCGTAGATGCCCTCGTCGTAGAGGGCGCGGGAGACGTCCTGGGCCAGCTTGGCGTTGAAGAGCATGACCGGGACGATGGGCGTGTCCCCTTCCCTGAGGACGAACCCGGCCTCGGTCAGGCCTTTGCGCCAGTAGGCGGCGTTGCGCTCGAGCTTGTCGCGCCGCTCGGTCGACGCGGAGATGATGTCCATGACCTTGAGGACGCCCTCGACGACGACCGGGGCGATGGTGTTCGAGAAGAGATACGGCCGGGCCTTCTGCCGGCACATCTCGACGAGCTCGCGGCGGCCGCTGACGCAGCCCCCGGACGCCCCGCCGAGGGCCTTGCCGAAGGTCGTCGTGATGACGTCGATCTGGCCGACGACGCCGCACTTCTCGTGCGTACCGCGGCCCGTCTTGCCGATGAAGCCGGACGAGTGGGAATCGTCGACGAGGACCATGGCGTCGTACTTGTCGCAGATGCGGACCATCTCGTCGAGCTTGGCCGTGTCGCCGTCCATCGAGAAGACGCCGTCCGTGACGACGAGCTTGAAGCGCTTGTCCGCGTGGAGCTGGAGCTTCTCCTCGAGATGCTCCATGTCGGAGTGCTTGATCGTGTCGTGCATGGCGCTGCACAGCCGGATGCCGTCGACGAGCGAGGCATGGACGAGGCGGTCGGAGATGATGACGTCGTCCTTGGTCAGGATGGCCTCGAAGACGCCGGCGTTGGCGTCCATGCAGGACGGGAAGAGGAGCGTGTCCTCTGTCCCGAGGAACGCCGTCAGCTTCTGCTCGAGCTCGCGGTGGATGTCCTGGGTGCCGCAGATGAAGCGGACCGAGGACATGCCGTAGCCGCGGGAGTCGAGGCCGTCGTGCGCCGCCTTGATCACATCGGGGTGGCTCGACAGCCCGAGGTAATTGTTGGCGCACATGTTGATGACCTTCTTGAGGGGGGCGCCGGCCGGGAACTCGACCTCGATGTCGGCCGCCTGGGGCGAGTGGATATAGCGCTCCTGCTTGAAGAGCCCCGCATCCTGGATGCCCTTGATCTGGGCCTGGTAGGAACCGCGGATCTTGTCGCTGTAAGCCATCGTCTTATCCCTTCTTGGCCACGAACCGCTCGACGAGCGTGACGATCTTGTTGACCGAGTCGAAGGCCTCGGGGGTGGCCTCGTCGTCCGGGATGGCGATCGCGTACTTGTTCTCCAGGAAGCGCTTGAGCGAGACCATCGAGAACGAGTCGACGATGCCGCCCGAGATGAGGGGCGTGTCGTAGGTCAGGGGCTCGCTGTCGTCTTCGAGGTACTCTTTGGTGACGTACTTGAGGACGATGTCCTTGAGTTCTTCGGCCATGATGGGACTCCTTTTTATATCAGTCGTTTTCGAGAGTGGACGTGTCGCCGATCTCCTCGCCCCATTCCTTGGCGTGGAGAAGGCGGCGCATGATCTTGCCGCTCCGCGTCTTGGGGAGGGACGGCACGAACTCGATCTCCTGGGGCATGGCCAGGGGCGAGAGCTTCTTGCGGATGAAGTTCATGATCTCGAGGTCGAGGTCCTTGCTGGCCGTGAAGCCCGGCTTGAGCGCGACAAAGGCCTTGACGACCTCGAGGTTGATCGGGTCGGGCTTGGAGACGACGGCCGATTCGGCCACGGCGGGGTGCTCGAGCAGGGCCGATTCGACCTCGAACGGGCTGACGAGGTGGCCGGCCGTGTTGATGATGTCGTCGTCGCGGCCGGCGAACCAGAAGTAGCCGTCCGCATCGAGCTTAGACCGGTCGCCCGTGATGTACCAGTCGTTGCGGAATTTCTTCTTGAAGGCCTCTTCATTGTTCCAGTAGGTCCGCATGCGCGACGGCCAGTCGAACTTGAGGGCGACCAGGCCGATCTTGCCGTGGGTCGCGTAGGGCTCGTTCTTGACCGGGTCGAGCACGGTCCCGGTGATGCCGGGGAAGGGTTTGCCCATCGAGCCCGGCCGGACCTCCATATCCGGGTAGTTGCCGATGACGATCGAGCCGGTCTCGGTCTGCCAGTAGGTATCGTAGAAGGGCTTGCCGAAGACCTTTTGGGACCAGACAACGGCCTCGGAGTTGAGCGGCTCTCCGACGCTGGCCAGGTGGCGGAGGGACGACAGGTCGAACTTCTTGATGATCTCGTCGCCCGCCTTCATGAGCGAGCGGATGGCCGTCGGAGCCGAGTACCACATCGTCACCTTGCGCTTTTCGATCCACTTGTACCAGGCCTCGGCCGAGAAACCGGCGTCGAGGACGCATTGGGTGACGCCCAGGGCGAACGGGGCGATGATGCCGTAGGACGTGCCCGTGACCCAGCCGGGGTCGGCCGTGCACCAGTAGATGTCATCGTCCCGGAGGTCGAGGGCCCACTTGGCCGTCAGGTACTGGGAGATGAGGGAATAGTGGACGTGCTGGACGCCCTTGGGCATGCCCGTCGTGCCCGACGTGTAGTGGAGGACCGAGGGCGACTCGGCCAGCGTCGGGTGGACGTCGAAACGCTCGACCGGCGCGGCCTTCTCGAGCGAGAAGGCGACCTCGCGGTCCTTGAGCGGCGCGACGCCGTCGTGGTCGACGACGATGATGTGCCGGAGGTGCGGCATCTTGTCGAGGATCTTGCGGACCTTGGGGGCGTGTTTCTTCTGGGTGATGACGGCCGTCGTCTCGGCGTTGGAGAGGCGGACGAGGAGCGACTCGTCGCCGAAGGCCGAGAAGAGCGGCTGGGCGATGGCGCCGGTCTTGAGGATGCCCAGGAAGCCGAGGTAGAGCTCGGGGATGCGGTCCAGGAAAAGGCAGACCCGCTCGCCCGGCTTGATGCCGAGGCCGCGGAGGAAATCGGCGATGGTGTTCGAGGCCAGCCGGATGTCGTTGTACGTATAGGTCTTCTCGACGCCGGTGAAGCCTTCCCAGTAGAGGGCGACCCTGTCCGCCTTGCCCTGATCGCAGATGCGGTCCGTGCAGTACCAACCGATGTTGATGACGTCGCCGGCCTTGTAGCCGAGCTCCTTCTCGGCGATCGACCAGCTGAAGTTCTTGACGCGTTCGTCGTAGGAGCCGATGTTCGACATGGGCGATTTCTCTCCGTTCCGGTGGATTATGGGGCTTTCTTCTCGAGGACGACGACGGCCGAGGCCACGTCCTTGATATGGGTGAGCGAGACCTCCATCGCGGCGATGCCGTGGGTTTCGCAGAATTCCTTGACCTTGCCGTGGACGAAGAGCTCGGGCTTGCCCAGGGCGTTGTTGACGACCTCGATCTCCGAGAACTTGTGGCCGCCCGACCAGCCCGTGCCCATGGCCTTGAGGAAGGCCTCCTTGGCGGCGAAGCGCGCGGCGAAGTGCTGGGCCGGGCGGTGCTTGGATTCGCAGTAGGCGATCTCGGTCGGGGTGAAGAGCTTGGTCTTGAGGCTCTCCGTGCGGACGAGCTTGTCCTCGACCCTCTGGACCTCGATGATGTCGGTACCCGCGCCGAAAATCAAAGACTTACCGGCCTTTCGTCCACGGATGTCCGGGCCTGCGGCCTGACGCAGTCTAACGCTCGCCGGCATCGGCCAAAGGCCCGTAAAGACGGACACTTATTATAGATAAGCGGGCCCAAATGTCAAAGGCGCTCGACGACGGCTTTGAGCTTCTCGCGGACCTCAGCCCCGACCCCGGCCAGGGCGGGGTTCTGGACGGCCGCCATGGAGGCCAGCGGGTCGATGGCCGCCACTTCGACGCGGCCCGGGCCGAGCTCCTGGACGATGACGTTGCAGGGCAGCATGGTCCCGATCTTGTCCTCGGCTTGAAGGGCCCGGTAGGCGTAGGGGGCGTTGCAGGCCCCGAGGATGCGGTAGGGCCGGAAGTCGACGCCGAGCTTCTCTCCAAGCGTCTTCCGGACGTCGATCTCGGTCAGGACGCCGAACCCGTCCTTCTTGAGCTCGGCCTTGACGCGCTCGACGGCCTCGTCGAACGGCAGGGTGATTGTCTTGGCGAAATAGTAGCTCATCGGTCATTCCCCATCAGTGGTTTCCCTCCCGCCAGTATATCAGGGAGAACCCGATCCAGGAAATCCGCGGGGGGCAGCGCTCTGAAGGAAAAAGCGTTCTGCGCCGTGATCTGCGAGAGCAGCTTCTTATCGCCGGTCAAAAAGAAATCCGCTCGGCCCATCATCGCTGATGCCAGGACCGGGAGGTCCTTGTCATCGACGATCCCGGCATAAGGTGTCATCTCCTCTGGGAACGGCACGGGGACGATCTCCAGATCCAACTTCGGCAGGCAGTCATTGAAGGTCGTGAGGGCCGCCGGTATCTTCCTGGCGATGTTCCTCTCGATCTCGGTCAGGTTGAAGCGCCCCGTTACGCCTTGGATCGAGGGCAGCCCCAGGCTAAGGACGTCCAAGATCAGCCGGGGAGCGCCTAGGTCCGAGATGAGGCCCGAGAGGATGACGTTCGAATCAAGGAAGATCCTAAACTTCCTCATCCCCGTACGTCTCTTGGTTAAGCCGGGCTCTTTCTTCCTGGAGTCCTTCGATCAGCTCCTCGGCGGAGACACCCGAAGCCTTCATGATCCTGCGGATTTCGCGGCGGGCCTCGTCGAGGCCGATCTTCTTGGGAGTAACCAGTATGGAGTTCCCCAGGGGGATGATTGTGACAGCCTCCCCATCATAAAGCGCGCCCTTTTCCCGGACTTCTTTAGGTATTGTCAGCTGACCTCGCTCTCGGATATGAGATCGATAAGGCTTAGAACCAGCCATGGCGAAACTCCATATGACTATATTCAGTAATCAGATTATCTGTATTCAGCTTTTATGTCAATAGCAAGAAACCAGGCTGGCCATTTCGCGCCCCTAAGAAAGCAATGTGCGTTCCGGGCACATTGCTTTCTTCCTTCTTTTAGGGAGCGATGTTGCGTTGGCCGCCTAAAATAAGGCCTTCCCTTCCCTGGAATCGAGAGAGCGAGGGGCTCCCTGGAGATCCTCGGGATATTCGAAAGGGTCATTCCCGCCAAAGGCCTCCGTATCGGACAGTCACTGCATGTCAAGGCGCGAACCGCCGCGCTGGCTGAGATCAGACGCCCGGCGGTTAGTAATTCTCGGCCAGCAGCTCGTAATACGCCTGGGGATGCTTGCAGGCCGGGCACACGGCGGGGGCCGCGGGGCCTTCGTGGACGTAGCCGCAGTTGGTGCAATGCCACTTCACGGGGGCGGGCTTCTTGAAGACTTCTCCGGCGGCAACGTTCGCGGCCAACTTGCGGTAACGCCTCTCGTGGAACGATTCCACTTCGGCGATCTGCTTGAACGAGGCCGCGACCTCAGGAAAGCCCTCCGCCCGGGCCGTCTGCTCGAAGCTGGGGTAGAGGGCGCTCCACTCCATCTTCTCGCCGGCCGCCGCGGCCTCGAGGTTGGCCTTGGTGTCCCCGATCACCCCGGCCGGGTAGGCGGCCGTGAATTCCACGTCGCCCCCCTCGAGGTGCTTGAAGAAGACCTTGGCGTGCTCCTTCTCGTTCTCGGCGGTCTCGGTGAAGATGTTCGCGATCTGCTCGAAGCCCGCCTTGCGGGCCGCGCCTGCAAAGTAGGTGTAGCGGTTCCTCGCCTGCGATTCCCCGGCGAACGCCTTCAGCAGGTTCTTCTCGGTCTCGGTCCCTTTGATCGATTTGCTCATGTGTCATGGCTCCTTTGTATGATTTGTTGAGGACTGATGGCAGTCCGCGCACCAGCCCCGAAATTCCGTCTGATGGCCGGAAACGATGAAACCCGTGCGATTCGAGATCCTGTCGTTGAGCCCTGGATCGACGGGCTCGTCCAGGTCATAAACCCGGCCGCAGGCCTCGCAGCGGAAGTGATAATGGATCTCCTGCTTGATCTCGTATCTCGACAATGTGCCCCGGATATCCAGGACCGCCGCTTCGCCGCTATCGATCAGGACCTGAAGGTTGCGGTAAACCGTTCCCTTGCTGATGTTCGGGATGTCCTTCCGGACAGCCTCATAGATATCGTCGGCCGTCGGATGCGCCCTCGTGCGCATGAGGATGTCGAGGATCGCCCGGCGTTGCCTCGTGAGTCTCGATCTATTAACAGTAATCATTCCCATTACTGATAGTACAAGACCGATCTGGCCTTGTCAACCCCCTGGGCAAAGAACCCGCCTCTCCTCATTCCTGGGGACACGTACCTTTGGTACATGTCCCCCGAAGGCTCTAATATTTCTCAGAGGGACAGTCCCCATCCGGGGACAGTCCCTCCTTAGAACCTATTTCTTCGGATAGGCCGGCTTGGGGGCGAACTTCAGCGGATTGGCCTTGATCCTCTCGAGCATGACCGCGATGGCTTTCTCGAGCTGGGGGTCGCGGCCGGCCATGACCGAGGCGGGGTCGTTATCGACGAGAATATCGGGGTCGGCCCCGTGGTTCTCGACCAGCCACTTCCCTTCCCGGCCATAGAAGGCGTTATTCGACTGATTGACCGAGCCGTTGTCGATGGTCACCTGCGCGTTGAGGATGCCGACGAGACCGCCCCAGGACGGGACCCCGACGACCGGGCCCAGCTTGCGGGCCTTGAAATGCTCGACGAAGGCCTCGCCGTCCGAGCCGTTGTTCTCGTTGGAGATAACGACGTAATTGCCGTTGCCGGCCGAGCCGGGATAACGGAACGGGACCATGCCGCGGAGGTTGTTGAAGGCCACGAGCTCCCGCTCGAGCTTGTCGATGAGGAAGTATTCCGTCCAGCCCCCGGAGTTGCGCCGGACATCGATGATGACGCCCTCTTTATAGCGAAAAGCCCGCCAGTACTTGTCGAACTCGCCGATGCCGCCGCCGCCCATGGCGTTGATGTGCATGTAGCCGACGCGGCCGCCCGAGGCCTTGTCGATGGCCTTGATGTTGTCGTCGATCCAGCGGAAGTAGCGCATCTGGCTGTCGCTGCGGACCGGCTCGACCGGGTAAGTCCGGGCCCCGATCGCGGTCGGCTTGGCGTTGACGGTGATCTCGATCTTCTTGCCCGCCGTCGTCTGGAGGAGCTTGAAGTAGTCGTCGCCGGCCTTTAGCGGCGTCCCGCCGATGGCCAGGAGGTAATCGCCCTCCTTGACCGCGATATCGGGCCGGGCGAGCGGACCGGGCAGGCTGCGATTGATGTCGGTCGGCCCGTAGATCCGGGCCAGCTTGTAGAGGCCCGCGGCCTTGTCGGCGACAAGGTCGGCCCCGAGGAGGCCGGTGAAGACGGGCGAGCTGGGCGTTTCGCCCGGGCCGAAGTCCCCCCCGCCGACGTAGGTGTGGGAGACGCAGAGCTCCCCGACCATCTGGGACAGGACCCAGTTCAGCTCGGCGCGCGACGAAAGGTAGGGGATATAGGCGCGGTACTTGTCGCCCATGGCCTTCCAGTCGCGGCCGTGGAAGCCGGCGTCGTAGAAGAAGTCGCGGTACCAGCGCCAGGCGTCCTGGAAGATCTGGTGCCACTCCTTCTGGAGGTCGACCGTGTAGACGAGGCCGGAGAGATCGAGCTTTTCGCCCGCGGCCTTGGAGCCGAAGGCCTTGTCGACGGGAGTCGTATAGAAGTCGCCCTCGCGGCGGACGAGGAGCTGCCCGCCGTTCACGGACAGGGAGAAGTCCCGGACCTTGCCGTCCAGGACGGCGTCTTTGCGGCCGGCCATGTCGAAGACATGCAGAGACCATTTGGTGTCGCCCTGGGGCTTGGAGATGTCCTCGTACTCGTTCTCGGTGAACGCGTCGACCGCGAGCCACAGGACCTTGCCCTTGCCGGCCTTGAGGTGGAAGTAATTGCCGGCCGGGACGGGCAGGGGGAATGTCCTCTGGATCAGGCCTTCGGCATCGATCCGGAAAGGCGCCGGCGCGGCCTTTTTCTCGTCCCCGGCCTCGGCGTCGCCGGCGAAAGGCGGGGCCTCCCCGGCCCGGAGCTGGACGGCCATGACCTGTTGGGGCGTCGCGATGACATGATTGTCCTCGTAAAAGTCCATCTTCAGGGCGAAATTCCGGCTCGAGACGAAGTAGAGATAATCCCCGTTGGCGTCAAAGGCCGGGTAGAGGTTGTCGTAGAAGTCCGTCGTCGCGGCGACCTTCTTCCCGCTCTCGATGTTGTAGAGGAAGATCTGGCTGTTGCGGTTGGCCTGGACGAAGCTGTAGGCGATCCACTTGGAATCGGGCGACCAGGCATAATCGGCGATCTCCCAGGTGAACTCGTCGTTCTTCATCTGGTTGGACGAGTCGATCTTGACCAGCTTCTTCGAGGCGACATCGACCCAGAAGATCGAGTAGTCCTTGTTGCCGAAGAGGATCTTCTTGCCGTCGGGCGACCAGGCCAGCTTGTAAGCGGTCCGGTCGAGCTCCGACGTGATCTGGGTCCAATCGCCGCCGGCGGCGGGCTGGGTGTAGATCTGGTACTCGCCGCTCTTGTCGCTGGAGAAGGCGATCGTCTTGCCGTCCGGCGAAAGGACCGGGTAGTTTTCGCGAGTGCCCGGGGTTCCCGAAAGATTCACGGTCGTGCCGGGGCCTGTTGGGACGCGGAAGACGTCGCCACGGGCCTCGAGGACGACGGCCTTTCCGTCATCGGCGAGGTGGGCCGTGTGGATGTAATCGCGCGGGTTGATGACCCGGTTGCGGAGGGCCCAGCGGTCGGACGGGACCGTGACGGCGATGCGCGCGTCCTTGCCCGACGGGACGTCGAGGACGTGGAGCCGGCCGTCCTGGACGTAGACGATGGACCGGCCGTCCGTCGCGGGCCACATGACGTCGAAATCGTCGTATTTCGTGACCGGGGCGGCGTCCTTGGCGCCGAGCTTCTGGGTGTAGAGGTTGGAGATGCCGTTGCCGCGGTCGGAGACGAAGTACATCAGGCCGCCGGCCCACATCGGGTAGCTGTTCTTGCCGACGTAGTCCGTGACCGGCGTGTAGGTCTTGGCCACGGCGTCATGGAGCCAGATGTCCTGGTACTGGCCGCCCTTGTAGCGCTTCCAATAATATTCCTCGTTGCCGCGGCGGCAGTAGAGGAACTGGTGCTTTTCGGGGATGAAGCTGATGAGGACGCCCCGGTCGAGGGGCAGGCGCTCGGGCGCGCCGCCCTTGACGCCGACCGAATAGAGATTGGGGTCGCGGCCGACGACGTTCTCGAACATCGAGCGGAAGACGATCTCGCTCCCGTCGGGCGTCCAGGCGATGACCTGGGCGCCGCCGGGGTTGTAGGTCAGCCGCACCGGCGCGCCGCCTTCGGCGGGCATGAGGTAGACGGCCGGGGCGCCGTCATAGGTCGCCGTGAAGGCGAGCCAGCGGCCGTCGGGCGAGTACTTGGCGAAGTTTTCTGTCCCGGGGAACGTCGTTAGGCGGGAGGCGACACCGCCGCCGGAGCCGACGACCCAGAGGTCCGACTCGTAGGTGAAGACGATCTTGTCGTTGTGGATCGTCGGGTAGGTGAAGAAGCGGCCTTCCTCGGCCGCGAACAGGGCCGTGACGCTCAAAAGGCAGAACGCCAGGATCACTCGCAAGGTGTGTTTCATCATCGCCTCCTGAATGACATGCCGGGATGGCCCCGGGCGGACACGTCCAGAGTACGTTTTCCGGTCCGGCAAATCAAGCCGGACCGGACGGGGGGGACGGGGGGGACGGTGTCAGACCTACCTTTTACCCAAAGCGGGTAAAAGGTAGGTCTGACACCGTCTTTAGATCGCTCCAAGCGCCTTGCCGACCTTGCGGAACTTGTCGAGGGCGAAGGCGATCTGGTCCGGGGCGTGGGCCGCGCTGATCTGGACGCGGATACGCGACTTGCCTACAGGGACGACCGGGAAGCTGAAGCCGATGACGTAGATGCCTTCCTCGAGCAGGGCGTTGGCGAAATCCTGGCTGACGCGGGCGTCGTCCGGAAGATGGCCGAAGAGGACCGGCACGATCGGGTGGATGCCGGGGACGATGCGGAAGCCGGCCTCCTCCATCCCCTTCCGGAAGAGGCGGGTGTTGGCCATCAGCCGCTCACGGAGCTCAGCCGACTCGCCGAGGATCTTGAGGACCTCGACCGTGGCCCCGGTGATGGCCGGGGAGAGGGAGTTCGAAAAGAGGTACGGCCGCGAGCGCTGCCGGAGGAACTCGACGATCTCGCTGCGGCCGGCGATGCAGCCGCCGGAGGCCCCGCCGAGGGCTTTGCCGAAAGTCGTGACGATGAGGTCGACCTTGTCCATGACGCTGCAGTGCTCGTGCGTGCCGCGGCCGGTCGCGCCGATGAACCCCGTGGCGTGGGAGTCGTCGACGAGGACCAGGGCCTCATAGCGCTCGGCCAGATCGCAGATCTTGTCGACCTGGGCGATCGTGCCGTCCATCGAGAAGACGCCGTCGGTGACGATGAGCTTGAAGCGGGCCTCGCGGGCCTGAATGAGCTGGTCCTCGAGGTCGTCCATGTCGTTGTTGCGGTAGACGTACCGCTTGGCCTTGGCCAGCCGGACGCCGTCGATGATCGAAGCGTGGTTGAGCTCGTCGGAGACGATGGCGCACTTCTCGTCGAGGAGGGGCTCGAAGACGCCGCCGTTGGCATCGAAGGCCGAGGAGTAGAGGATCGCGTCGTCCATGCCCAGGAATTCGGCCAGCCGGCGTTCGAGCTCCCTGTGGACCTGCTGGGTGCCGCAGATGAAGCGGACCGAGGCCAGGCCGAAGCCCCAGCGGAAGAAGGCATAATTGGCGGCGGCCATGACGCGCGGTTCGTTGCAGAAGCCGAGATAGTTGTTGGCGCAGAAATTGAGGACTTTCGCCCCCGCCTCCGTCCGGATCTCGACCCCTTGCGGGGTCTCGAGGACCCGCTCCTTCTTGTAGAGGCCGCGCTCGCGGATCTCCCGGAGCTGGGCGTCGAGGTAGTCTTTGAATCGTCCGTACATGATGGTTGTCCTTTGCCGATCGAAGCCGGAGATATTATAAGGAGAAGGGCCGGAAAATCAAGGACGCCCTCAGGGCTTGGACGTTAGCGCCGCCCGAAATTCCGCTTCCGTCAAATAATGGTAATTCAGCAGCCTGCCGTCGAGGACGATGCCGAAGACGCCATAGGGCGAAGGGGAGCGGGTTTGGACGTCCTCGGCGGTGCAGAGCTCGATCACGCGCGTGTTCAGTCCTTCCCGGCGTGCAGCTTCTCTCAGGATCTGTATCGCGGCCGGGTGGTAGGGGCATTGGCCGGAGGTGATGATGGTCAGCCCTTTGCCGAAGCGCGCAGCCCGGGCCTCCCAATCACGGGGGAACGAGGGCGCCGGGCCGGGCTTGAACGTCTTGACCATGAGGATGAACGACGGAGGCGCGGTATCGACGGCCCTGAAGCCGTTTTTCTCGAGGATCTTTCGGCCGGCCAGCCAGTTCCCCGGACTCGCCACCATTGCCACACCGTCCATCCCCGCTTTTTTGGCGTCGGCAACGCACGCGTCGAGGAGGGCGGCGCCATAACCCTTCCCTTTGCTCTGGCCCACGACCCAAAGGCAGTGGATGACCATGTGGTGCGGAGCGATGACGGCGCGCCAGGAATATTCGCCTGGCATGTATTCGATGAAGCCGCGCTCGGGCAGCTTCAGCATCTTTGTCCGCATCCCCTCATCGAGCCGGGCTTTGACCCACGCGAGCTTCCGGAGATAGCCCTCGGACTTCCGTTTGCTCATGTAGCAGAAAAATCCGGTCTCGTCGATGTTCGAACGGTCTACGTTCACGATGACGGGCTTGTTTGTCTTGGCCATGGCAAGGATGGTCAGCCCTCGCCGAAAGACGATGGATCGGGCACCACCTCCGTGGACTGGGAGAAATGGTAGCGCCATCTCCCTTCCCGCCGGAGAAAGACGTCGATGAAGCGGACACGGTGGCGAAACTCCGTGTTGTCGGAGCGGCCGCTCATCGAGCCCAAGCCCGTCAGGATGCCGACCTCGCCGATCATCTCGACCTCGAGGTCTTCGATCTCGAACATCTCGAGCCGGATGCCGCCCGGCCGGAAAGCCTCCAACACCGCCTCTCGCCCTTCGACCTCGCCCCGGACGGAATGGGATCGGAAATCCTCATCGTAGAGCTCCCCGAGACTTTCCGTATCGTTGGACAGGAGCGCGTCACGGACGGCATGAAAAGCGTCCAGCAGGCTTTCGCGGTCGGCCTTCGGCAGCGGTACACGAGCGGCGGCCATGCCTTCAACCTCCGTATGTTTTTCCATGATAGCATACTCCGTCGCCGGAGGGCCCCTTGTATCCAAGGCCCCTCCTGGCGGAGAATGACCCGGTCGGACTGCGCCGTGACGAAAAAGCAAGCCCTGGCCCTGCTCTCCTTGACGGAGCTCCTGGGCATGTCCGTCTGGTTCTCGGCCTCGGCGGTCGTGCCGGCGCTCACGGCGGCATGGGGATTGAGCGCTTCCGGCCAGGCTTGGCTGACGATGTCCGTGCAACTGGGGTTCGTCGCGGGGGCCCTGGGCTCGGCCGTACTCAATCTGGCCGATCGGGTATCGGGGCGCTGGCTGTTCGCTGTCTCGTCCGCTGTCGCGGGCGCGGCGACGCTTCTCATCCCGGCGGCCGGAGGCGGTTTCATCCCCGCGCTCGTCCTCCGTTTCATGACCGGCGTCTTTCTTGCCGGCGTCTATCCGGTCGGCATGAAGATCATGGCCACGTGGACACGCGAGGACCGGGGGTTCGGCGTCGGGCTTCTCGTCGGGGCGCTGACGCTGGGGTCGGCCGCGCCTCACCTGATCAAGGCCTGCGGCGCAGTCGGCGATTGGAGACCCGTCCTCGCGGCAAGCGGCGCGCTCGCTGTGTGCGGGGGATTGATGGCGGCCGTGTTCGTCCGCGAGGGCCCCTACAGGACCGCCGTTCCCCGGTTCGACTGGAAGTTCATCGGCACGATCTGGCGGGACAGGCCGGTCGCCCTGGCCAATCTGGGCTACTTCGGGCACATGTGGGAGCTCTACGCGGCCTGGACCTGGGTGCCGGTCTTCCTCGTCGCGTCATTCGGGCGATCGGCCCTGGACGAACGATGGGCCGCACTGGCCGGATTCGCTTTTATCGCAGCGGGCGGCGCCGGGAGCCTCGTCGCCGGGAAGCTCGCCGACCGCTTCGGGAGGACCCTGGTGACTTCGGCGGCGATGGCCGCGAGCGGGCTCTGCTGCTTCTTCGCGGGATTGCTCTTCGGCGGAAACCCCTGGGCGGTAATGCTCCTCTGTCTGGTGTGGGGATTCGCGGTCGTGGCCGATTCGGCCCAGTTCTCAGCGGGCGTGAGCGAGCTCGCGCCGCCCGACCGGATCGGCACGGCGCTCACGGTTCAGACCAGCCTGGGATTCCTTTTGACCCTCGTAACCATCCGCCTCGTCCCGGCACTCGAGCGCCTGCTGACCTGGCGCTGGGCTTTCGCCTTCCTGGCGATCGGCCCGGCCGTCGGGATCTGGGCCATGCTCCGTCTCCGCCGGCTGCCCGCGTCGGCGCGGATGGCCTCCGGCCGCCGCTAATCCCAATTCGGGGACACAATACCAATTCCCCAATTCCCTTCGATAGCTCTCCCAATAAAGAAACGGGGAATTGGTATTGTGTCCCCGATTTCTTATTTCCGGCTGACGAGCGTCGCCGAGGCCTGGGCCGTGGGCATGATCACCACTTCGCTGACGTTGACGTGCAGCGGCCGTGTCGCGCACCAGACGACGGCATCGGCGACGTCGCCCGCGCCGAGCGGCATCAGCCCCTGGTAGACCTTGGCGGCCCGCTCGGCGTCCCCATGGAACCGGACGAGACTGAACTCCGTCTCGACCATCCCCGGAGCGACCTCGCTCACCCGGATAGGCGTCCCGTTGAGGTCGAGCCGCATGGCGTTCGACAGGGCCTTGACGGCGAACTTGGTCGCGCAATACACGTTCCCCCCGGGATAGACCTCGCGTCCCGCGATTGAGCCGATGTTGATGACGTGACCCCTCCCCCGCTCGATCATGCCGGGAACGACGGCCCGCGTCACGTAGAGGAGGCCCTTGACGTTGGCGTCGATCATCTCATCCCAATCGCTGACAAGGCCGCCGGGGAGCTTATCCAAGCCCCGGCTGAGGCCGGCGTTGTTGACGAGGATCTCGATCGCCCGCCATTCCGCCGGCAGTGCGACGACGGCCTTGTCCACCGCGGCCTGGTCGCGCACGTCGAGACGGAACGTATGAGTTTCTGTCTTAAGCTCGCGCACGAGGGATTTGGCCAGCGCCTCGATCCGCTCGACCCGGCGGGCGCACATCAGGACCCTCGCCCCTTCGGCCGCGAAGGCCTTGGCGGTGGTCTCGCCGATCCCGGCGCTCGCGCCCGTAACGAAGACGATCTTATCTTTCAGTGACAGCATGCTTCGACTCCTCGAGGAAATGCCCCGGCTCCCGGGGCGGTATCCAAGCATACAATTCGGTGGCTCACAACTCAATACACGAATTGGGGAAATGGTATTGTGTCCCCGATTTTCGTTGTGCTATAACTCGGCCATGCCTGAAAACACCGCCGCCGCCCCTTCGCCCTCCGCCCTCGGGAAATGGGCCGTCGCCGCGCGCCCCTGGTCCCTGCCCGCCTCGACCATGCCCGTCGTTTTCGGCACGGCCCTGGCCGTGGTCATCGGCGGCGCCCGGTTCTCGCCGCTCCTTTTCCTCTGGGCCCTGGCCACGATGATCGTCCTTCATTCGGCGGCCAATATGCTCAGCGACGTCTACGATTTCCGCCATGGGCTCGACCGCGACGTGACGCCGGTCAGCGGGGCCGTCGTCCGGGGTTGGCTCACGGACAGGCAGGTCTTCCGCGGAGCGGCGGTCCTGTTCGGCCTCGGCGCGCTCTCGGGCCTGCTCATCGCCTGGCTCACCGGGAAGTCGCTGTTCATCGTCGGCGGCATCGGCCTCGGCGTGGGCATTTTCTACACGCTGCTCAAGGCCCGCGCCCTCGGCGATTTCGCGGTCTTCCTGGACTTCGGCCTCCTCGGCGCGGCCGGGGCCTGGATCGTCCAGACGGGATCGTTCTCCTGGCTGCCCGTCGTCTGGACGGTCCCCATGGCCATGCTCGTCATCGCCATCCTCCACGCCAACAACTGGCGGGATATCGCCTCCGACGGCCAGCGCCGCGTGAAGACGGTGGCCGGTCATCTCGGCGACAGGGGTTCGCTCGTCTACTACGGATGCCTTCTCTTCGGTCCGTTCGTGATCGATCTCGCTTTCATGGCCGTGCCCCGGATGACCGGAGGCCCGCTCCGGGCCATGCCCCTGACGTTCGTCCTTATCCTTCTCGCCCTGCCAAACGCACTGCGGCTCTGGGGCCGGGCCGTCCGGCGGGCCGCGCCCCGCCGCCCATGGATTTCGTCATCCTCGACGGCGCCACGGCCAGCCACAACCTCGTCTTCGGCCTGCTCAGCACGGCGGCCGTCATCCTCGAGGGATTCCTGAAGTGGGGGTGAACGGCGGGCGGCGCGGGGGGGACCACCGACTCGTCGGGGCCGCCGGCGCGTTGGCGGCCATCCTCTTCATCGCCCTGTTCCGGCTTCGGCGCTTGGGACCTCTCGACTTCTGGGCTTGGCTCTCCCTCAACATCGTGATCGTGGTCGGGCTGAGCTTCATCGTCGACAGGGGCTACATCAAGCGGCTGAGAGAGGACCTGCGCTCGGGCCTCCTCCGAAAAGTCGCCCTCGGGATCGCCTCGGCGGCCGTCCTTTATGCCGTTTTTGCCGTCGGACGCATCGTCGCCCTCCGCCTCTTCCCCTTCGCGGCGTCCGGGATCTCGAACGTCTACGCGCTGAAGGCCGGCGTCCCTGTCCTGCGCGTCGTGCTGCTCATCGGCCTCGTCATCGGGCCCGGGGAAGAGATCTTCTGGCGCGGGTTCTTTCAAGAACGGACAGGCAGCGACGACGCGCCGCACCTTCGGCTTCGCCCTGACCGCCCTTCTCTACACCGCGGTCCATCTGGCCAGCGGGAACATCATGCTCGTCCTGGCCGCCGCTGTCTGCGGCGTCTTCTGGGGCTGGCTCTATTTCCGCTTCCGCTCACCCGTCCTCAACGTCGTCAGCCATACGCTGTGGGACCTGGCCGTATTCGTGCTATTCCCGTTCTAAGAGAACATCCCAGCTGTTTAGGGGAAATCCATCGTGAGGCGGCGATGGATATCGCCCCGAAGCCCCGTGATGGAAGGGGGACCGGCAGGGAGCGGAGTCTCGTAGCGACCATCCGCCGACCCGGAGCGACCGAGGGCGGTGCTGGGAGTGAAGAGCCTCTCGGATGTTTCAGGAGCGCTTCAGCCGGCGAGGTGCTCGATCAGGATCTTCACGCCGATCCCGATCAGGATGAGCCCGCCCGCGAGCTCGGCCCGCTTGCCCACGAGGCGGCCGACGATGGGACCGAGCTTGGCGCCGACCACCGTCAGCACGAAGCTCGTCACCCCGATGATAGCCGCGGGGTAGAGAATGCTCGTCCTGACGACGCCCAGGCTCAGCCCGACGGCCAGGGCGTCGATGCTCGTCGCCAGCGCGAGAATAAGGAGCCTCTTGCCCTGGGTCTGATCGGGCCGGCAGGCTTTGTCCTCCTCGCTCATCTCGAAAGATTCCCAGATCATCCGGCCGCCGATCAAGGCCAGCAGGCCGAACGCGAACCAATGGTCGAAGTGCTCGATGATCCCGAGAAGCCGGTCCCCGGCGAGCCAGCCGGCGACGGGCATGATGAACTGGAAGCCGCCGAAATAGCAGGCCATCCGGACGGCCTGCTTCATCGTCAGTCCCCGGGTCCCGCAGGCCAGACCCAGGGTGATGGCGAAGCAGTCCATCGCCAACGCCACCGCGATGCCGAGAATCCATATGAACGACATGGGTTTCTCTCCGAGCGCGCCATTATAGCAAAAGTCGACTCGGCCGTCCCACACGGGCCGCGACCCTTTCAAGCCGGTAAAGGCCGAATGGACACGACGAGGGTCCCGAGCCCGAGAACCCTGAAGCGTGCTATAATAGCCGATTCGGGATAGCCCATGGCGACCACAGACAACATCATCCTTCGCGGTGTGCGGGTCCACAACCTGAAGGGGATCGACCTCGACGTCCCCCTGAACAAGCTCATCGTCGTCACCGGGGTCAGCGGCTCAGGCAAGTCCTCGCTGGCCTTCGACACCCTTTACGCCGAGGGCCAGCGCCGCTACATCGAATCGCTCTCCTCCTACGCCCGCCAGTTCCTCGAGCGCATGGACAAGCCCGACGCCGAGCTCATCGAGGGCATCCCTCCGGCTATCGCCATCCAGCAGAAGGGCGCCGCCAAGAACCCGCGGTCGACCGTGGCCACCGTCACCGAGATCTTCGATTTCCTCCGCGTCCTCTTCGCCCGCATCGGAACCGTCCACTGCCTTCAGTGCGGCCGCCCCGTTCTCCGCGACACGATCGACGGCATGATCGCCGAGCTGGCCGGGGAGCCCGCCGGGACCCGCGCCTTCGTCACCTTCTCATGGCCGCGCGCCCGGGGCCTGGCGACCCTCAAAAAGGACGGCTTCTCGAGGGCGGTCGTCGACGGGGCCATCGTCGACCTCGATGCCGCCCCCAAAAGCGCCCCCGACGTCGACGTCCTCGTCGACAGGATCACGCTCGGCGTCGACGAGCGGGAGCGGCTGGCCGATTCGCTCGAGATGGGCCTCAAGAAGGGAGAGGGCCGCGTCCTCGTCCGGACCGAAGGCGGCCATGAGTTCCGCTTCTCCGAGAAGCTCGAGTGCCGGGCCTGCCGGCTCCAGGCCGAAGATCCCTACCCGAACCTGTTCTCGTTCAACAGCCCCCACGGCGCCTGTCCCGAGTGCCACGGCTTCGGCGACCTGGCCGTCGTCGACGAGGACAAGGTCATCCCCGACCGCTCAAAGAGCCTGGAGCAGGGCGCGGTCGAGCCCTGGACGAAGCCCCTGTCCAAAGGCATGCAGAAGGAGCTTCTGGCCGAGGCCCGCCGCCGGAAGATACCGACGAATATCCCCTTCCGCGACCTTCCCCCCGAGCACCAGCGCTTCGTCCTCGAAGGCGGCGACGGCTATTACGGCGTCAAGGGTTTCTTCGATTGGCTTCAGTCCAAGAAATACAAGGTCCAGGTCCGGGTCCTTCTCAGCCGTTACCGGAAATACATCGCCTGCCCGGCCTGCGCCAAGACCCGTCTCAACCCCCGGGCCCTGAGCGTCCGCATCAAGGGCCTCAACATCGGCGAGGTCGTCCGCATGACCGTCGGCGAGGCCTCCGCCTTCTTCGCCGGGCTCGATCTCGAGCCGTTCGAGCGTCAGGTCGCGGAGAAGCTGGTCCAGGAGATACGGGCCCGCCTGCGCTTCCTCATGGAGGTCGGGCTCGACTACATCGCCCTCGACCGCATGACCTTCACCCTGAGCGGCGGCGAGGCGCAGCGCATCAGCCTCGCCGCGGCCCTCAGCGCCTCCCTCGTGGGGACGCTCTTCGTCCTCGACGAGCCGTCGATCGGGCTCCACCCCCGCGACAACCTCCGCCTCGTGCAGATCCTGCGGTCGCTGAAGGACATCGGCAACACGGTCGTCGTCGTCGAGCACGACCCGGACATCGTCGCCGCTGCCGAGCACGTCATCGACATGGGCCCGCGGGCGGGCGAGGCCGGAGGCGAAGTCGTCTTCGACGGGTCCTGGCAGGCCTTCCTGCGCAGCCGCGAATCGCTGACCTCGCAGTACATCCGCGGTGAGAAGGTCATCGCCCTGCCCTCATCCCGCCGGCCGTCCAAGACCTTCCTCGAGATCCGGGACGCCCACAAGCACAACCTCAAGCACATCGACGTCCGCATTCCCCTCGGCGTCTTCACCTGCGTCACCGGCGTGTCCGGTTCCGGCAAGAGCACGCTCGTCCACGACGTCCTCTTCCAGGGCTTCGAGGGAACGTCGGACAACGGCTTCGGCGAGATCCGGGGCCGCGACAAGATCCAGAAGGTCATGATGGTCGACCAGTCGCCCCTGAGCGCGTCGCCCCGTTCCATCCCGGCCACATACACCAAGGCCATGGACGGCATCCGCGAGCTCTTCAGCGACACTCGCGAGGCCAAGATCATGGGCTTCCGGCCGGGCTTCTTCTCCTTCAACACGGCCGGCGGCCGGTGCGAGGACTGCAAGGGCGCCGGGGTCCAGGTCGTCGAGATGCAGTTCCTGTCCGACGTCAGCCTCGTTTGCGACGCCTGCAAGGGGAAGCGGTTCAAGAACGACATCCTCGACGTCCGCTGGAACGGCAAGAATATCGACGAGGTCCTTGGCTTGAGCGTCACAGAAGCCTGTCTCTTCTTCGCCGGCCGGCCGGAGATCACGAAAAAGCTTTACCCCCTCATCGAGGTCGGCCTCGGCTATCTCAAGCTCGGCCAGCCGACGACGACACTGTCCGGCGGCGAGCTCCAACGGATCAAGCTGGCCTATCATCTGGTCCACGAGAAGGGGAAGAAGATCCTCTACCTATTCGACGAGCCGACCATCGGCCTCCACCCCAACGATGTCGCCGTCCTGCTGCGGTCGTTCCAGAAGCTCGTCGCCGAAGGGCACACGGTCGTCGTCATCGAGCACAACCTCGACGTCGTGAAGAGCGCCGACCACGTCATCGACCTCGGCCCCGAAGGCGGCGAGGAAGGCGGAAGGATCGTCGCCCAGGGCACCCCCGAGAAGGTGGCGCAGACATCCGGGTCCGTCACGGCCAAGTACCTCCGGCAAGCACTGGCCCGCGCCCACGGCGGCGTGGCCGCTCCCGGCAAGAAGGCAAAGCGGGCCTAAACGCCGGTCAGTTCCGGCCGCTAAACGGCCCATTAATGGGCCATCATTCTTGCATAATACACGAGTAATGTTCAGTATTTATACTTATTATTATATATTATTATAATTATTTCATTATCTTATATATGCGCATTTTTAGTTGGTGTCTGATGTTCTGTTTATATACATTTAATGAAACGCTCGGAGCTCCCGGCATATCGACGTAACTAATTCTTATTAATATACATATAGTATCATATCCGATATTGGCACCGTTCTTGCCTTATAGATGAGGTGTTAAAAGGAAAAGGAGCGGTCCCAATGAAAGCCAAGCTTGCCCTTCTGGCCCTCGTCGCGTGCGTCATCGCCGGCCCACTCCCGGCGTCGGAGGCCGTATGGGATGTCATCGTGCCGACCGGGCTGCGGCCGTCGGCCTTCGCCCTCCCCGAACCCCTGGCCGAACCGGCTCTTTTCCTGACGGAAACGCCGATCGAGGAATCGGCGCCCGTCCTGTCTCCGCAGCTATCGATCCCGCCGCGTATCCCCTCCTTCCCCCCGGTCGTCCGGTCGGGCAAGGCCTTGTTCGACGCCAACCTCGTCCTCATGGTCGGGCTCAACGTCGCCGATTACGTCTCCACCCGCGAAGCCCTCAAGTACCCGGGCCTCACGGAAACAAACCCCCTGATGAAGCCGTTCGTCAAAAGCCCCGCCGCCTTCGCCGCGGTCAAGCTCGGAACGACGGCCCTGTCCTACCTGAGCATGAAGGCCATCTTCAAACGGAACAGGACCATGGCTTGGGTCATGACCACAGCCAGCAACGTCCTCCTCTCCTGCGTCGTGGCCAACAACATGCGCCTGATCCAGGGAGCGCGGGCCCGCTGAGGCCGGAGCCGGCAATGAACGTCTATCTGCAGCGCTACCTGGGCCTCGAGGAGGGCCGCGAATTCGCCCGGCCGGCGGGCTTCCCGACCCTCAGGGCCCTGGAAAAGGATTATATCGGCTTCCTTCTCGAGATCACAGACCAGAACCGGGCCGAAGTCTCGCGCATCCTGGCCATCTCCCGGTCGACCCTTTATCACAAGATCCGCCGCTATCGCATCGACGGGGACGGTGACGGCAGGGACGCGGCCTCGGCCTGACGCCTCAGAGCCACTTCTTCCTGCGGAAGAAGGCGAACATTCCTCCAACGGACCCGATGATCAAGAGCCAGACGAACGCGTATCCCCAGCGCCAACGGATCTCCGGGAAATGTACGAAATTCATGCCGTAGAGGCCGACGAGGAAGGTGATGGGGATAAAGATCGTGGAGATGATGGTCAGGACCTTCATGATCTCGTTCATCCGGTTGGAGATGCTCGAGAGATAGGTCTCGACCATGCTGCTCAGGATCTCGCGGAAGGACTCCACCGTATCGATGACCTGGATCGAGTGGTCATAGAGGTCCCGAAGAAAGACGTCCGTCGATTCCTTGATGAGGGGCGTTTCCAGCCGCTCCAGCCCGCTGACGACCTCCCGCAGGGGCCAGACCGACTTGCGCAGCCCGATCATGTCGCGCTTAAGGCTATGGATGTCGTGGAGAAGCTCCCGGCGGGGCTCGTCGACGAGCGTGTCCTCGACACCGTCGATCTTCTCGCCGAGCTTCTCGAGGACGAAGAAATAGTTGTCGACGACCGCGTCGATGATGGCGTAGGCCAGGTAGTCGGGTCCGAGGGAGCGGATGCGGCCCTTGCCGCCCCGGATCCGCTCGCGGACGGGGCCAAGACAGTCTCCGGGCGTCTCCTGGAACGAGATGACATAGTTCGGGCCGAGGATCAGGCTGAGCTGGTCGGCCGCGATGTCGCCCCCGTCGGCGTTGCATTCGATCATCCTTAGGACGACGAAGACCGCGTTCCCCAGGTCCTCGACCTTGGGGCGCTGCGTCGTCGTCATGATGTCCTCGAGGACGAGGGGGTGGATCTCGAACTTGGCGCCGAGCTTCTCGATGACGGAGGCGTCCTGCACACCGTCGACGTTGATCCAGGTCACGGTCGCCGTCTCTTTAAAGGGGAAACACTCCTCGACCGTGGCGGCTTCCTTCTCGAGAAAGCCGGATGCGTCGTAATCGATGACCGTGATCCGGGGTTTGCCGGCCTTCTTGTCGCCGACATACATCAGCGTCCCCGGCTCGAGCCCCGCTTTATCCGAGCGCCTGATCTCCTCGCTGGTCATGTCGACCTCCTCGCGGACCTTGCCCTCAGGATAGACTCATCCGCAGCGGTTTTCCAGCGAATTGAGGAGATGAACCCTACTTGAGCCGCGAGCCGACGGCGGCCCAGTCGATGGCCTTGAAAAAGGCCTCGATGTAGTCGGCGCGCTTCAGGCCGTAATCGGGCATCCAGGCGTGCTCGAAAACGTCCATGATCAGGAGAGGCGTGCACCCCGCCGGGTGGCTGACATCGTGCTCGTTGATCCAGAAGTTGATGAGCCGGCCATTGTCATTATCGAGATAGAGAACGACCCAGCCGATGCCTCTCATCGCGCCCGTCGCCCGGAAATCCTTCTCCCACGACTCGACGTCGCCGAACTGCTCGATGATCTTGCGGCCGATCTTGCTAGCGGGGTCGATCGGGGCCTTGCCGCCGAGGTTCCCGAAGTAGAGCTCGTGGAGCCGCATGCCGTTGAATTCCCAGCCGAGGCGGCGTTTGAGCTCGGCGTATTCCGGCGTCGCCGTCTTGCCGTCCTTGGCCATCAGGCCGAGGATGTCGAGGACCTTGTTGGTGTTGGCGACGTAGCCCTGGTAGAGCGTGAAGTGGTTTTTCAGCATCGTCTCGCTGAACCCGGGCGTGCCGATGAGCTTGGCGTAGTCCTTGGGAGTGTAGTTCATGGCTTGTCCCTCCTTGGAAATGCCGTGGGTGAGGGGTCCGCGCGCACCGGCCGGGAGGGTCCGGGCGGCCGCCCAGGCGGCGCCTCCGAACCCTGCGACTTTGATGAATTCCCGGCGACGGAGCATCCTCGGATCCTTCTGCGCCCAAATCCTACCATATTCATAGGAATTAGGCAAGCCGCGCCGCGGGCCCGTCTATTTCCCGGCGGCCTTCTCCGCGGCCGCCGATTCCCCCGGCAGACCGACCTTCTCCCGGATCTCCGCTTCGAGCCCGGCGGCCAGCTTCGTGTTCTCCTTGAGGAGCTTCTTGACGTTCTCCCGCCCCTGGCCGAGCCGCTCGCCCTTGTAGGAGTACCAGGTCCCGGTCTTCTCGAGAAGGCCGGTGTCGAACCCGACGTCGACGAGATCGCCTTCCTTGGAGATGCCCTCGCCGAAGATGATGTCGAACTGGGCCTCGCGGAAGGGCGGGGCCATCTTGTTCTTGACGATCTTGACCTTGGCCCGGTTGCCGACGACGCTCTCGCCGTCCTTGATGACCGACAGCCGCCGCACGTCGACCCGCAGCGAGGCGTAGAACTTCAGCGCCCGGCCGCCCGTCGTCGTCTCAGGATTGCCGATGAAGATGCCGATCTTCTCCCGGAGCTGGTTGATGAAGATGAAGCAGGTCTTGGACCGGGCCACGATGGCGGTCAGCTTGCGCAGGGCCTGGGACATCAGCCGGGCCTGCAGGCCCATATGGGCGTCCCCCATCTCGCCCTCGAGCTCGGCCTTGGGGACGAGGGCGGCCACGGAGTCGACGACGATGACGTCGACCGCGCCGCTGCGGACGAGAACTTCGGCGATCTCCAGGGCCTGCTCCCCGTAGTCGGGCTGGGAGATGAGCAGGTTATCGATGTCGATCCCGATCTGCGCGGCGTAGGACGGGGACAGGGCGTGCTCTGCGTCGATGAAGGCCGCCTGGCCGCCGCGCTTCTGGGCCTCGGCGATGACATGGAGGGCCAGGGTCGTCTTGCCCGTAGCCTCGGGCCCGTAGATCTCGATGACCCGGCCGCGCGGGAAGCCGCCGATGCCCAGGGCCAGGTCGAAGGAGATCGAGCCGGTCGGGATGGCCTCGATGGGCACGGCGGCCCCCTTTTGGCCGAGCTTCATGATCGAGCCCTTGCCGAACTGCTTCTCGATCTGAGACAGGGCGGCGTCGATGGCTTTGTGGCGGGAGCCCTGCCTCTCGTCGCTTTCGGTCTCTTTCGGGGCGGGCGCTTCGCGGCCCGTGTCTTTTTTAACCATGTCCGTTCGCTCCTTGTCAGTCTCTTTCTTGGCCATCTCCTCCCCCTCGCGCTCTCTGAGTTTACCCGGATTGCCCCGGGCTTTCAATATCTATCGGGGAAACCCGTTGAACATCAAGTCGTAATCGTCGATCAGCCCCTGGTCGGCGAAGCTGAAGTAGCGGTTGCGGCCGATGATGATGTGGTCGAGGACCTTGATCTGGACGACCCGGGCGGCGAAGACGAGGTCGCGGGTCACCTCCCGGTCGCAGAGGGACGGCTCCGGGTCGCCCGAAGGGTGGTTGTGGGCGAAGATGAGCGCCGAGGCCTCGTACCGCAACGCATCCTTGATGACCTCACGGGGATAGACGGCGCTCGAATCGACCGTCCCCTCGAACAGGGTCTTCTCCTCGAGGACCTGGTTCTTGGGGTCGAGGAAGATGACCTTGAACCGCTCCTTCTTCAGGTCGCGCAGGGCGTGGCAGAGGTAGTCGTGGACCTCCTGCGACGAGTGGCAGACCGGCCGGCTCATCATCTTGTCCTTGAGGAAGCGCCGGGAGACCTCGTGGACGAGCTTGAGGCCGAAGACATTCCGGGAGCCGATGCCGGGAATGCGCTGGAGGTCCTCGGGCCGGGCCTCGAGGACCCCGCCGAAGGTCTTGAATTCCCGCAAGGCTTCGCGGGCCGGCCGCTTGCAGTCCCGCCGGGGCGTCCCCAGGGTCAGGAGCAGCTCGACGATCTCATAGTCCAGGAAGGCGGCCAGGCCCCCGTTGAGGAATTTCTGCCTCAGGCGGTCCCGGTGCCCGGTCCCCTCCGGGGCCCCGCTCTCGGGCCCTCTCGGCTCGTCATTCATGGCGTCTGATACAAGGGACGCCGAAGGGGCCGACTTTTTCTCTTATTCTTTATAAAGCAGGTCAATCAGCGGCTTAAAAACCTTCTCGACGATATGCCGCTTGACCTTGAGCGACGGGGTCAATTCCGTGTCGGCGTCGAAATCGCGCTCGAGGAGGACGATCCTCTTGACCCGCTCGTAGGAGGCGAGGTTGGGGGTCGTCCGGTTGACCTCGGCCAGCATGAAGCTCGCGATCTCCTCCCGGGCGACGAGGTCCTTGCGGCTCGTGAAGGGGATGCCCTTGGCCCGGGCGTAGGCCTCGAGCTTGTCGAAGTTGGGCACGATGAGGGCCGAGATGAACTTCCGTCCGCCGCCGACCACGACGGCCGTGCCGATGTAGGGGTTCGACTTGAGCAGGTTCTCGATCGGCTGCGGCGCGACGTTCTTGCCTCCGGCCGTGACCAGGATGTCCTTCTTCCGATCGGTGATGACCAGGAAGCCCTCCGAGTCGAAGTGGCCGATATCGCCCGTCTTGAACCAGCCGTTCTCGAAGGCCTCGGCGGTCTCCTGGGGCTTCTTATAATAGCCCTTCATGACGTTGGGCCCCTTGGCCAGGATCTCGCCGTCCGGGGCGATCTTGATCTCGACGCCGGGGACAGGCGGGCCGACGGTCCCGAACTTCATCTTTTCGAAGGTGTTGCAGCACAGGACGGGCGAAGTCTCCGTCAGCCCGTAGCCCTCGAGGATGGTCAGCCCGATGGCGTAGAAGAACTCGGCCACATCGGCCGAAAGAGGGGCGCCGCCGGAGACGAAGAAGTGGGCCCGTCCGCCTGTCTTCTCGATGATCTTGCTGAAGACGAGCTTAGCCGCGATCTTCTGCCGCAGCGCGAGCCACCCGGGGATGGGCTGGTGGCGGATCTTGCGGGCGCCGTATTTCTTGCCGACGCCGATGGCCCAGAAGAAGATCCTCCGCTTGAGCGGCGACTGGGTCAGGACGTTGTCCATGACCTTGGCGTAGATCTTGTCGAAAAGCCGGGGCACGCTGATCATGATCGTCGGCCGGACCTCGAGCAGGTTCTCGCCCACGGTCTCGAGACTCTCGGCGTGATAGATCGAGGCGCCCTTGTAGATCCAGGAGAAGGTCGTCATCCTCTCCAGGACGTGGGACAGGGGCAGGAAGGACAGGATGACGTCTTTGACGGAGAACTCGGTCACGGCGTCGAGGGCCTTGGAGTTGGAGACGAAGTTGCCGTGGGTCAGCATGACGCCCTTGGGGATGCCCGTCGTCCCCGAGGTGTAGATGATCGACGCGATGTCGTCGGGTTTCACGGCCAGGGCCCGCTTCTCGAAGAGCCCGGGGTTCGAGGCGGCGATCGTCATGCCCCGGGCCATGATCTCGGACAGGCTGACGACGCCCTGGGGGCCCTCCTCGTCGATGAGGATGAAGTGGTGGACGCTGCGCATCTCGGGACGGGCGGCCTCGATCTTGAGCCAAAGGTCCCTGTTGGAGCAGACGACGATCCGGGCGTCCGAATCGTTGATGATGTACTTGATCTGCTCGGGCATGAGCGACGTGTAGATGGGGACGGTGACGGCGCCGGCGCAGAGGACGGCAAGATCGGTCATCGTCCACTCCGGCCGGTTCTCGGAGAGAATGACCAGCTTCTCGCCCGCGCCGAGGCCGAGGTCGGCCAAGCCGAGGGAGAGGTGCTTCACCCGGCGGGCGACTTCCTCCGTCGAAAGGGGGACATAGCGCCCCTCCTTCTTCGCGGCCAGGAGATCGGGCTTGATGTAGGTCTTGACGGAATTCAGGAAAAGCTGGCTGAGCGTTTCGACCATGTGGGGCTCCTTAGAGGTTCAGGTGGGCCCTATTGTAACCCGACCGGCGTCCGGGCTGTCAACCTGGACTATTCATAAAAACGCCGGTCTTGGATCTTCTAGTCTTAATTGAGCAACCGGCGTTTTTATGAATAATCCAGGTTAGATCAGGAGCCGGTCGTGTCCTTCGTGCCGGAGCAGCCAGTCTTTCCGCCACAGCCCGCCGCCGTAGCCCGTCAGGCGCCGGTCGCTCCCGACGACGCGATGACAGGGGACGATGATCGAGACGGGGTTCCGGTGGTTGGCCCCGCCGACGGCGCGGGTCGAGGCCGGATTGCCGACGGCCGTCGCGAGGGCTTTGTAAGTCGTCGTTTTGCCGAAGGGGACCCGGATGAGCTTCGACCAGACCTTTTGTTGGAACGGCGTTCCCCGGAGATCAAGCTTGACCGTGAATTCCTTGCGGTCGCCATGAAAGTAGCCCTCGAGCTGGGCCAGGGCTTCGGCTACCGGGCCGGGCGGGGCGCCCTTCATTCGCCGGGCGGTTTTCTCTTCCTTGATGTCGACGAAATTCAGGCCGGAAACGCCCGCCTCCGTGCCCTGGATCTCGATCGTCCCGATGGGCGATTCGTAAAAGGCCGTGTACGTGGCGGGCTTGGGCATGCTCGGCTCCTGGCCGTCACATTAATATATTCCGGCTCTCCCTTCAACTCCCCCGGCCCGTTGACTGGGCCACGGCCGTGTGCTAAAAAGTTCTTCTCCCTTTCTCCGGGATTCCCTCTCGAGGCGGCGAGGGATGTTGCCTCGAAGATCCCCGTCCGTGGAGGGGGGACCCGCGAAGCGGGGGGAACCGGACGACTGGTTCCCGGGGGGCCGGGGAGCTAGAGGCATATCCCGAGCCAAGCCGGAGAGAGGAACGTCCCGGAGGAGAGCCCATGAACGGAAATATCCCGACCCTGGCGGTCACGGGACACACGCTGCCCGAGGCCTGGGAAAAGGCCGTCCTGGCCTGTTGGCGCGACGGGGTGGCCATCAAGACGGAGTACGACAAGCCGGGCGACCCGCCGAGCCGGGATTGCACCATGCTCTGGACGGTCGAAGACCCCTTCGCCGAGCCGCGCATCCACCGGGCCTTTCCGGGCGGGCTCGAGGACCTCGAGGTCTATCGGCAGGAAGTCGTCGAGGGCGTCCACGACCATTGGATCTGCCCCGAGGAAGGCAAGTGGACCTACACCTACCACAAGCGCCTCTTCGCCTACGACATCGAGGGCGAGACGGTCGACCAGATCGCCGCGGTCGTCGACCGGCTGGCCCGGACCGGCCACACCCGCCGGGCCCAGGCCATCACGTGGAACCCTAAGCTCGACGCCCCGACCGATGACCCGCCGTGCCTGCAGCGGCTCTGGTTCCGGATGCTCGAGGACGACCGGGGCGGTCTCGTCCTCAATATGAATTCCCACTGGCGGTCCCGCGACGCGTACAAAGCCGCCTATATGAACGTCTTCGCCCTGACCGACCTCCAGCGCGTCGTGGCCGGGCGCGTCGCCGCCAAGACGGGCCGGGCCGTGCGCGTAGGCCGATACGCCGACCTCGTCGACAGCTTCCACATCTACGGCTCGTACTTTCACGATTTCGAGGGCTTCTTGAAGATGGTCGAGAAGCGGTCGTTCGAGGAGCGCACCTGGCCGAGCGCCTACGCCGAGCCCATGTTCGAGGAGGCCCGCGAGCGGCTCAGGAAAGAAAAGGAAGAAGGGAGATAACCCATGGCCGAGACCGTCCGAACGCTCATCCTGCCGGTCTTCGTTCTCCTCTCCGCCGTCGCGGCCATCTGGTCCCAGGCCAAGGGTCGGAAGCGGGTCCACTACGCCGCCAAGCCGCTCACGACGATCCTCATCATCGCCGTGGCCGCGCTGGCTGCCGAGCCCGTACCGCCGGTCTATAAGGCCCTCATCCTGACCGGACTCGTCTTCTCGCTCCTGGGGGACATCGCGCTGATGTTCCCCGACAAGCTCTTCATCGCCGGCCTCGTGGCCTTTCTCGCCGCCCAGGTCCTCTACATCTTCGCCTTCAGGCCGGCGGCCGGCCAGTCAGTCCCGTTCCTGACCTTCCTGCCGTTCATCCTGTTTGGCCTGCTGATGTTCTTCCTGCTCGCGCCGGGGCTCGGGCCCCTGAAGCTGCCGGTGCTTGTCTACATCGGGGCCATCACGACCATGGCCGGGTTCGCGGCAGTCCGATACGTCCACCTGGGCGGGATCCGCCCTCTGCTGGCCTTCGCCGGGGCGGTCTTGTTCCTCGTCTCGGATTCGGTGTTGGCCTATGACCGTTTCGGGAAGAAGTTCGCGTTGGCCCGGGCCCTGGTCCTGGCGACCTACTTTCCCGCCCAGTTGCTGATCGCCCTGTCGGTCTGAGCCCCGCTCAGGCCTGCGAAACGATCTTGCCGTCGATCCCGACGACGACCTTCTTCACGGCGAGGGGGACTCCAGAACGCTCGACGGCGAGCCGGACAATGCGCTCCAGCCCCGAACAGCAGGGGACGGTCATGATGGCCACGGTGAGCGATTTGAGGTCGTTCCGCTTGATGAGCTCGGCCAGCTTCTCCACGTAGCCCCCGGTTTCGTCGAGCTTGGGGCAGGCGATGACGAGCTTCTTGCCGTCGAGCAGCTCATCATGGAATCCGCCGAGGGCGAAGGCCGTGCAGTCGGCGGCGACGAGGAGGTCGCTGCCCTTGAAATAGGGAGCCAGGGGGGAGATGAGATGGAGCTGGATGGGCCACTGACTGAGCCGCGATCCGGCCGGCGAGCCGGCGCGTCGACCGGCCTCCGGCTCGCAGGGGATATCCCGGGCCCGGCTGCCGGGGCACCCGCGATGGGCGGCGTGGGCTTTTTCCGCGTCGGCCCCGTGGACCTGGGAAGCGGCCGCGGCGCCCCGGGTCTCGAGGACGTGGTCGAAGGCGGCCCGGGCGTCATACTCATCGCCTTCCCGTTCGACGACCTTGAGCGCCCCGGTCGGGCAGACATCGAGGCAGGCGCCCAGCCCGTCGCAGAAGATCTCGCGGACGAGGACGGCCTTGTTCTGGGCGTCGATGGACAGCGCGCCTTCGGCGCAGGCGGTCGTACAGAGGCCGCAGCCGTCACACTTGTCACGGTCGATCTCGACGATCTTTCTTCTAGCCATCGTCACACTCCTGGGAACCAAGGGGCTCGTCCTTAGGTGGAGCTTCTCCGATTTCCGGAGAAGAAGCCTTCAGAACAACTTATTATACTCGGGTGACAAAACTTGAGGGAGGCGCTAGATGGCCGAGGGCGGGACCTGCGGGATCCGGCGGACGGGCCCCGCCGACCCGAACCAATCGCCGGCATCCCGTCCGAGCAGCCCCGCGAGGGCGATGATGCCCAAAATGGTACCCACCGGGATCCCGACCAGGAGCAGCACGGCCATAGCGATCCCGGCGAAGCGGGCCCAAGGCCGGCCCTTGGCGATGCCGGAAGCGATGACGAGGTCGGCGACACCGAAGGCGGCAAATCCCGCGGCCAGGAAGATGCCCGTCGCCCCGAGCAGGGCGCTGCCGAGGAGGCCCGCCCGTTCCGTGCCCCAGCCGATGAGGGCGGCCCCGGCGAAGAAGATGAAAAGCAGGAGCGCCGCCGTCGCGAACGCGAGTCCCGCGGCGACGACGAACGCGATCCTGGTCGTTTTGATGCTATCCGGCATGGCCCGCCTCCATCGTTTTCACGGGGTCATTCTACCCGATGCGCCTTGCCTAAACAACCTGATATAATGCCCGGGGAGCCGCCCATGGACAAGATCATCCGCATCAATCCCCTGCTCGAGGCCCTGCGGTCCGCGCCGGAGCGGGTCAACAAGGTCTTCATCCAGGAGGAGAAGGGCCACGCCCGGATCGGCGAGGTCATCCGCGAGGCCAAATCCCATAATGTCCCCGTCGTCTTCGTCCCGGCCCGCCGGCTCGACCAGGTCGCGCCGGGGCACCAGGGCGTCATGGCCGAGGTTTCCCCCAGGGAATACGCCTCGCTCGAGTCGATCCTGGCCCGCTCGGCGAAGCCCTTCGTGGTCCTCCTCGACGAGGTCGAGGACCCGCAGAATCTTGGCGCCATCGTCCGCAGCGCCGAGGGCGCGGGGGCCGACGGCCTCATCCTCCCCGAACGCCGTTCGGCCGGGCTGACGGAGACCGTCGACACCGTTTCGGCCGGCGCCCTCGCGCACCTCCCCGTCGCCCGGGTCCCCAATCTCGTCAGGGCCATGGAGGAGCTCAAGGACAAGGGCCTCTGGCTCGTCGGGGCCGAAGGCTCCGGTGATGAGCCCTGGTACGCCTTCGACTACACCGGCCCCATCGGCATCGTCCTCGGTTCCGAGGGCAAGGGCCTCCGGCCTCTCGTCCGCAAGACCTGTGACAAGGTCCTGGCCATCCCCCTGGCCGGCAAGGTCGGCTCCCTCAACGTCGCCGCCGCCGCGGCCGTCTTCCTCTTCGAGGTCGTCCGCCAGCGCCGCGGGGCCAAATAAGCTAATGCTCACCCTGGATCCGCAGGGCGGGCGCGGATGAGGGGCCGAGGGGAATCGCGTAGTGAGCATCAAGCGGCAATTTAGCCGCCACCGGGACGGAGACCTAAGAGCGGGCTCCGGACCGTGGCGGCGTGAAGAATTGCCGCAGCGAACGGAGACGATCCCCGAGGGCCTGCCGCGGCCGCCGACGGGCAGGCGGGGAGCGTGGCTTGACTTGGCCCCCCTCGCCACCTAGAATAGCCCCGTACCCTATCTTATTTGAAGAGCAGAGCATGCAAAAATCGGCGGAATTCTATAGTCTGGAAAAGGGCATCCTGTCCCTGAAGGAGCAGATCGACGCTCTGGCCGAGGTCGACGATATCGACAAGAAGGAGAAGATCGCCGCCCTTCGCGCCGAGATCGAGAAGGAGTGGGCCGCCATCCTGCCCCGGCTTTCGACGATCAACATCGTCCAGATCGCCCGCCACCCCAAGCGCCCCTACACCCTGGATTACATCGCTTTTCTCTTCCAGGACTTCATGGAGATGCACGGCGACCGCCGCTTCGCCGACGATCCGGCCATCGTCGCCGGACTGGCTTTCTACAAGGGCCGGACCGTGGCCGTCATCGGCCACCAGAAGGGCCGAACGACCCGGGCCCGGATCGACCGGAACTTCGGACAGGCCAATCCCGAGGGCTACCGGAAGGCCCTGCGGGTCATGCAGGAGGCCGAGAAGTTCGGTTTCCCGGTCATCACCCTCATCGACACGCCCGGGGCCTATCCCGGCATCGGCGCCGAGGAGCGCGGCCAGGCCGAGGCCATCGCCTTCAACCTGAAGACCATCGCCATGCTGAAAGTCCCGATCATCAACGTCGTCATCGGCGAGGGCGGCAGCGGCGGCGGTTTGGGCATCGGCTTCGGCGACCAGCTGATGATGCTCGAGCACTCTTTCTATTCCGTCATTTCCCCCGAGGGCTGCGCCGCCATCGTCTGGAAGGACCAGGACGCCGTCGAAGAGGCCGCCGAGAACCTGGGCATCCGGGCCAAGACGCTCCTCGAGTTCGGCATCATCGACAAGATCATCCCGGAGCCACCGGGCGGGGCCCACATCGATCCCGAGCTGACCTTCAAGAACGTCGACAAGCACATCTACCAGGCCCTGAAGAAGCTCGAGGGCAAGCCCGTCGAAGAGCTGCTCAACGACAGATACAAAAAGATCCGCAAGCTGGGGGTCATCGAGGAACGGTGAGCGAGGATCCCGCCGCTAAAAAAGAGCTCGCCGCCGTCAAGGGAACCAAAGACATCCTTCCCGGCGAGGTCGAGAAGTGGCAGGCCCTTGAGCGCCTGGCCCGGACGACCTTCGAGCTTTACGGCTTCCGGGAGCTTCGGGCCCCGGTATTCGAGGCCACGGAGCTCTTCGAGAAGGGCACCGGCGCGACCTCCGACGTCGTCACCAAGGAAATGTATACGTTCATCGACAAGGGTGGGCGCTCCCTGACCTTGAGGCCGGAATACACCCCCTCGGTCGTCCGGGCCATCATCGAGCACCGGCTCGACCTCGAGGGCTCCCCCATGCGCTATTACTACATGGGGCCCATGTTCCGCTACGACAAGCCCCAGAAGGGGCGTTACCGGCAGTTCCACCAGGTCGATATCGAGGTCTTCGGCGAGAAGGACGCGGCCGTCGACGCCGAGATCATCGAGATGGCCCACGCCCTGCTTGGCAAGCTCGGGGTCGCGGGGACGGAGACCCTGGTCAATTCGGTCGGCTGCCGCGCCTGCCGCCCGGCCTACAGCGCCGCCCTGCGTGAGGCCGCGGCGAAGCGCAAGTCCGAGCTCTGCGCCGACTGCCAGAGGAAGGCCGAGACCAACCCGCTCAGGATCTTCGATTGCAAGGTCGAGGCCTGCCGGGAGGTGGCCGCGTCCTTCCCGAGCATCCAGGATTTCCTGTGTCAGGAATGCCAGGACCACTTCCGCGCGCTCCTCGCCTGCCTCGACGTCTTGAAGATCCCCTACCGGGTGGACCCGCGGCTCGTGCGGGGCCTCGACTATTACACCAAGACGACGTTCGAGATCGTCTCCTCAGGCCTCGGCGCCCAGAACGCCCTCCTCGGCGGCGGACGCTACGACGACATGATGAAGGATTTCGGTGGGCCGGACATCTGCGGCACCGGGTTCGCCATGGGCATCGAGCGCGTGCTCTCGATCGCCGAGCTCGCCCCGCCGCAAAAGAAGACGCTCTACCTCGCCTACCTCGGCGACGAAGCCAAAAAGGCGGCGCTCGGGCTGGCCCGCTTCTTTCGTTCGAACGGCGTCGAGTGCCTCGTCGAGTACAAGGACCGGGGCATGAAGGCCCATTTCGGCCGGGCCAACAAGCTCCAGGCGGCCTGGGTCCTCATCGTCGGCGAGAACGAGCTCAAGTCCGGCCACTTCGGCCTCAAGGACATGGCCACCGGCCGCCAGGTCGACGGCCCCCGCGAGGAGCTCCTGACGCTTCTCCGGGAAAGCTGACCGCCCGGAGAAATCCATGGACAGTACGGCCAAGACCCCCACACCCCTGAAAAGGACCGACTACTGCGGTGCCCTGCGCGCCTCGGACGAAGGCCGCCAGGTCGTCCTCTGCGGCTGGGTCCATAAGACCCGCGACATGGGCCATCTCGTCTTCGTCGACCTGCGCGACCGGGAGGGCCTTGCCCAAATCGTCTTCCAATCCGACCGGCCGGAGCTCGCCGAGGAAGCGAAAAGGCTCCGCGGCGAATTCGTGGTCGGGGTCCGGGGCCTCGTCCGCCGCCGCTCGTCCGTCAACAAGGACATCCCCACGGGCGAGGTCGAGGTCGAAGCGCTCGACCTGCACATCTTCGCCGCGGCCAAGGTGCCACCGTTCGTCGTCGCCGATCCGCCCCAGGCCACCGAGGAGCTGCGCCTGAAATACCGCTACCTCGACCTGCGCCGGCCCAAGATGCAGCGTCACATCCGGCTTCGGCACGAAGCCGCGCTGGCCGCCCGGAATTATCTGAGCGGGCACGGCTATCTCGAGATCGAGACCCCCATCTTGGCCAACCCCACGCCCGAGGGGGCGCGCGACTTCCTCGTCCCGAGCCGGGTCTGCAAAGGCCGCTTCTACGCCCTGCCCCAATCGCCCCAGCAGTTCAAGCAGACGCTGATGGTCGCGGGCTGCGATCGCTATTTCCAGATCGTCCGCTGTTTCCGGGACGAAGCCTTGCGGGCCGACCGCCAGCTCGAGTTCACCCAGATCGATATCGAGACGAGCTTCATCGACCGCGACGATTTTTTCGCCCTCAACGAGGGCCTCATGGAAGCGCTCTTCGCCCTCATCGGCCGGAAGGTCGAGAGGCCGTTCCGTCGGCTCCCTTATGTCGAGGCCATGGAGAAGTACGGTTCGGACAAGCCCGACCTGCGCGTGGCGCTCGAGATGCGCGACCTCACGGCCGCGGGCCGGGACGGCTCGTCCGAGGTGCTCAAGAACGCCGTCGCCGCGGGCGGCGAGGTCAAGGGCCTGCGCATCCCCGGCGCCGGGGGCCTCTCGCGCGGCCAGCTCGACAAGCTCGGCGAGAAGGCCAAGTCGCTCGGGGCCAAGGGCCTCATCTGGATCAAGAAGCAGGACGGCTGGAAGTCGTCGCTGAAGACGGCCGAGGCCGATTACGAGGCGATCTGGGCCGCCCTTGGCGGCGCCGACGCTGACCTGGCCCTCCTCGTCGCCGATAAGAAGGAAACCGCCCTCAAAGCCTTGGGCGAGATCCGCCGGACCTGGCCCATCGAGGACGCCGCCCGCCGCGACAGCCTCGCCTTCTGCTGGGTCACCGACTTTCCGCTCTTCGAGTGGAGCGAGGAAGAGAAGCGCTTCGTCTCGATGCACCACCCCTTCACCTCGCCTCACGAGGAGGACCTCCATCTCCTCGAGACGCAGCCCGACAAGGTCCGGGCCAAGGCCTATGACCTCGTCCTCAACGGCACCGAGGTCGGCGGCGGCTCGATCCGTATCCACGACATGGACATCCAGCGCCGCATCTTCAAGGCGCTTGGCTTGACCGACGAGGAAACCCAAGACAAGTTCGGCTACTTCCTCGACGCCCTGAGCTACGGCGCGCCTCCGCACGGGGGCATCGCCCACGGCTTCGACCGCCTGGTCATGTTCCTGGCCGGCGAGGAATCCATCCGCGAGGTCATCCCCTTCCCCAAGACGACCGGAGCCCTCGACCTCATGACCGGCTCGCCCTCGGCTGTCGACCAGCGCCAGCTCGACGAGCTCGGCCTCAAGCTCAAAAGCTAGGGCTTGCGGGTCTCGGCCAGGAATGCGCCGGGGATCCCGAGGAGGGCGAAGATAAAGGTCTTCCAAAGGATGCCCAGGGCCGGGGCGCCGTTCACGGCGGCCGCTCCGGCGGCTTGGGCCAGACCGGGGAACTGCGGCGACAGGAAGGCGTTGACGAAACCGTAGGCGAGCCCGACGATCGCGCCGGCCATGATCCCGGCAGCGAGGCGCTGGCCCATCTTCTTGCGCCCGGACCATAGAGACGTGAGATAACCCGCGGCGATAGGCGCCAGAAAGACCGCCCACCAAACGTCCCTGAGGACCGGTACGCGACCGGCCGAGCGGACGAAGAGATAATCGACGAGCGTGACGAAGCCGGCGCCGATAAGCGCGGCCAGCGGGACCGCCCACCAGCGCGGCTTCTTCGCCGCCGCGATCCTGTCCCGCTCTCTGATCCTGATCCCAAGGCTCAGCGGGTAGTTGTAGAAGGCGTCGAAGACGGCGTGCTCGAGCCAGGCCCCGCGCTCGCCGAAGACCGGAACGACGTGGACCGCCTCCGTGGCCCAGTGGCCGGCCATGAACCGCGCCAGCTCGGGGAAGCGGTAAGCCATCTGCAGCGGGAAGGCCAGGTAGCCGATGATCTTGAAGAAGCTGACGGGGAGCGCCAGCCGGTAGTCCCGGATATTTTTTTCTTTGACACAGAGCCCAACGACATAGAAACCCCGCACGAGCGAACCCGGCGATACGGGGAGCAAATTGAAGGCGCCGATAATGAGGGCCGCCCGCGCCGTCGCTTCGGCCCAGCCGAACTCCGGATGTCCCAGAACGTAGATCACGGCGATCGTCAGGAAGACCGTTTCCGACAGGAAGAGAGTGGCCATGTGGACGGCCAGGCTCTTCAGGTACTTCTGGATGTACGGCTCGTCGATCTGGGCCAGGATGCCCCGGGCGTCATCGGCGCTCAGCATGCGGTTCTTGCGGCCCTCTTCGACCATGTCCTTGAGCCACTTCTCGCGCACGGCCGGATTGAAATAGAGCTGGAACGGCTTGACGAACATGATGTACAGCCGTTCCTTGAAATAGGCCTTGTCGGTCAGGAAGCGGTGGACCCCGGCCGGAAGGAACGCGAGCGGCCGGTTGAGGAGATAGAGCCCCGGCTTTGAAGCGATGGCCAGGGCGCGCTCTTCGCTCACCCGCCCCGACCTGTGCCAGCCGACGAGGGCCTCGGCGACATGCCCTTTGAAGGCCCGGACGAGGTAGCCGGCCTTCGTCACGAGAGCCCCGGCGTGGCGGCGGATCTCGGCCCGGCCCCAGAGCTTGCGGACGAACGGCCCGAGAAGCGGCGCGAGCCAGAGGAGCCAGCGCCCGACCGACCGCCCCGGGAATTCGAGCAAGAACAGGATCGGGGTGAGGAGAGGCAGCAGGCCGAGAAGAAGAAAGAGAACGGCCGCGAACCTGTTCTTCCCGAGCCGGCCGGCCGCGGCCGGGTCGGCCATGCGGCGGATCTCCCAACCCCGGACCCAGGCCTTGTGGATGGCCGTCCAGAGCCGCGGCTTGGTGATCAGCTTGATGTGGTGGTGGGTGATATCGGGAAGCGAGTCCCGGTAGGCCTGATCGGCGCTCTTGAGCGCCCCGAGCGCGCCTGCCATGCCGGCGAACGCGTCGGCATGCCCGGCGACATAAGCTTCGAGCGCGCCGACGTCTCCCCTGTCGAACTGGACGAGGCTGCCCCGGGCCGCGCCTTTGACGATGAGCTTGAAGTCCGCGGGGCACTGCGGCAGGAACGGCAGGAGGGCCATGCCGGCCCGGAAATCAACGGCGACGAGCCCGCGCTCCGGGTCGTCTTCCGCCTCCAGCCGTTTCAGCGCGTTCGGCTGGCTCTTCATCGTCCACCACTCGTATTGGCGGGCGAGCTCGTGAGCGCCCATCTCGTGCATCATGGCCACGAGGTCGCGCATGAACGTCCGCTTGGCCCGGTATTCCGGCGAGCCGAGGCCCTCGTCCGGCCGGCCCGGCTTCCAATCGAGCCGCTCGAAAAGGTTGTCGTCGACCTCGTAGCGCCACAGCCGGCCGTCGACCCACTCGCTGATCTCGCCGCAGCTCCCGAGGACCGGGTCGGCGAGCGTGGCCAGGACATCGACGACCGAGCGCTCCGTGCCGAACCGCCCGGCCGCGGCGCGGCGGATGAATTTCTGCCACAGGGCGCCGGCCCGGGCCGCGTCGGGGTTGACTTGGGGCGCGAACGGCCCCTGGAAGCCGATCCCGTAGAGGAGGTTCCGGATGAAGCGACCGAAGCCCGAGACCGGGACGAGGACCTTGAGGGCGTACGACCGGCCGGCTTCGAGGCCCTCGATCGGCCCCTCGGGCGCGTCGATGTCCGCGATCCGGACCCGATAGACCTGCCCGGCGTAGCCGCCGCCGACGTGGCGTTCGATGTCGAGCCTGACCCTGCCCCGTCGCTCCGGCCAGACTCCCCTGACGTCATAATCGAGGACCTGCCCGGCCTCGTATCTCCGGACGCGCATCGGGCGGAAGAGCGAAGAGGCCCGGAAGCGGGCTTCGAGCTCGCGGACGGTGTCGACCGAGTAAGGATGGTCCTTCATGGCGTTAATGAGTTTAGTCGCACCAGGGAAGCCGCGGCCGCCCCCGGGAGCGATCCACGGCCTCTCTGCGCATCTTTCCTGTTTCTATGCGAAGGCCTTTGCGCCTACTTCATCTCCTGTCCCGTCATCGGATCGATCAGGGCGATCCTATGGACCTTGCCCAGCTTGTCGAGCGGGCCGGGCCACTTGTCGCCGCCCTTGTTGCAGGGCTCGAAGTCGCCGACGATCATGATGGCCATCTTGTCGGGCTGGATGTATTTCGTCGCCACCTCCTGGACCCGGGCCTTGCTGACGGCCTGGATCTTGGACCGGTAGGTCTTGAAATAGTCCATGGGCTTGCCGGTCATCTCCAGGTTGGCGAAGCTCATCATGGTGGCCTGAGCGGACTGGAAATTGTCGGCGAAGCTCTCCAGGTAATAGTTGAGGGCGGTCTCCATCTCGGCATCGGAGACGGGCGCTTTGCGGATGCGGTCGAATTCGGCGAGGATGAGGGAGATGGCGTACCCGACCGTTGACGATTTGGTCTGGACGTACCCGGAGAAGGTGCCGGGGAGGCCCCAGCGGTAGGTGAAGCGGCTGCCCTGGTTGTAGGACAGGCCCTCGTCCGAGCGGACCTTGGTCGTGATCCGCGAGGTGAAGCTGCCGCCGCCGAGGATGAAGTTCATGACCTGGACCGCGAAGTAATCGGGGTTCGTGTCTTCGAGGCCGAGGTGGCCGAGGCTGATGTAGCCCTGGTTGATGGCCTTCTGGATGAAGTACACGCCGGGCTCGGGCGACGGGAAGGCCTTCGGCACCGCCGGAAAGGCCACGGCGCCGCCCTTCCACCCGGCGGCCATCTTGTCGATCTTGGCCTTGAGCGCGGCCTTGGCGAAATCGCCGGAAACGGCCAGGATGACGTTCTTCGGCGAGAAGTACTTGGCGTGGAAGGCTTTGAGGTCGGCCGCCGTGACGCCTTCGTAGGTGGCCTTGGCCGGCTGCCAGGTCACGGCGTTGTCGCCGTAGAGGAGCCGTTCGTATTCGCGGCTGAGGACTGTCCCCGGCTGGTCGTTGGCCTGACGCAGCTGCTCGACGAACCGGGCCTTGGCCAGCTTCAGCGGCTCCTCGCGGAAGGCCGGGTTCCGCAGGACGTCGAAGAACAGGGCCAGGCCTTCGTCGAGGTCCTTCGTCAGGACGGACAGGCTCAGCGTCGAGGTCCTCTCCCCGACCGAGAAATTGAGCGAGCCGCCGAGGAAATCGATGCGCTCCTCGATGGCCGAACCGTCCCGGCTCGTCGTGCCGCCCTTGATGAGCTGGTCGCCGAGGACCGTGCCGAGCCCGGTCTTGTCTTTCGGGACGTAGAGGTCGCCGCAGTTGACGATCGCGGTGATGTTGAAGAGAGGCAGGTCCCGGTCTTCCTGGACGTAGGCGCGAAGGCCTCCTGCGTAGACGACGCGGAAGGCCTTCGGGTCCGGCGGCTCGTACTTGAGGGCCGGGTAGGTCAGCTCGGAGGGATGCTTGGCCTGGGCGAGGCCGAGGCCGGCGCAGATGAATGTGAGCGCCAGGATGGCGAAGATGGTCTTTTTCATGGCATCCTCCTTACCGGCCCGACTTCCGGGTGTAGATCGCCGTCAGGCTGTTGTCCTTGAGGAAGTACTTGGCGGCGACGCGCTTGATATCGTCGTTGGTGACCTTCTTGAGGTCGTCGAGATCGGTCATGATGGACCTCCAGCCGCGCATGAGCTCGGCCCGGCCGACCCGGCTGGCCAGCCCGGCCGTGCTGCCGAGGCTGCGGATGAACGTCGCCTCGCCCCGGTTCTTGGCCTTCTGGATCTCCTCCTCCGTCAGGCCTTCCTTTTTGACCTTTTCGATCTCGGCCCAGATCTCCTTCTCCAGGTCCTCGGGTTTGACGCCCTTGTCGACGCGGGGCGTCGCGCTGAACTGGAAGGCCCCGACGTACCACTGGGCCCGGCTCGAAGCCGAGGCGTTGACGGCCAGCTGCTTGTCGCGGACGAGCGTCTTGTAGAGACGGCCCGTCCCGCCGCCGCCGCCCATGCCGCCGCGGAAGCCGCCCCCGCCCGACCCCAGGGTGCTGGCCAGGATCGACAGGGCCTGCGTGTCCGGATCACCGTCCGCGGGGATGTGGAACATCATCTGGAGGCTCGTCGGCGCCGGGCCTTCGCCGTAGAACCGCTTCTCGCTGTACTGAGGCGGCTCGCCGGTCGCGGATGGGCTCGAGGTCCGGGCCCTTGGGGATGCGGCCGAAGTACTTCTCGGCCATGGCCACGACCGCCGCCGGGTCGAAGGCGCCGACATAGATGGCCACGGCGTTGTTGGGGACGTAGTAGGTGTTGTGGAAAGCGACCAGGTCCTCTTTGGTCATCTTCTTGAGGTCGTCCATCCAGCCGATGACGTCCCAATGGTAGGGCGAAGCCGTGTAGAAGGCGGCGTTGGACCTGCTCGCCGAAGAAGTAGCCGGGCCGGTTCTCAGACAGACGGCGCTCCTCCATGATGACGTCCTTCTCGGAATAGAACTCGCGGAAGCGGGCGTTCATCATCCGGTCGGATTCCATGAGCATCTGGAGCTCGATCTTGTTGGAAGGCAGGGTGACGTAATAGCCGGTCGTCTCCTGGCTGGTCGAGGCGTTGAGCCCGGTGCCGCCGTTCTTCATGTACTGCGTCCAGAGGTCGTCCTTGATGATCAGGGCCTTCTCGGCCTTGATCAGCTCGTCGACCTGTTTCTGCCAGGCGGCGATCTTGGCGGGGTCGCCGTCGGTCTTCCAGTACTTTTCCCTGTAGATCTGGCTCATGAGCGCGTCGATCTGGGCGTCGATCTTGGCGTCGGCAGCGTAGTCGGTGACACCCATGACCTCGGTGCCCTTGAACATCAGGTGCTCGTGGACGTGGGCGCTGCCGGTGATGCCGGGCCGCTCGTTGATCGAGCCGACCTTGAAATAGATGTGACAGACGACGCGGGGCACGCCCGGCTTGGGGATCATCAGGATCTTCATGCCGTTCCCGAGGACGTGCTCTTTGACGTCCAGGGTCACATCCGCCGCCCCCACGTACGCCGCGAGGACGAAGAGCGCCGCGGCAAGGACGAGAATCCGCTTTTTCATCTCCGACACCTCCTGAGATTAGACGACGTTCAAATATATTTCCTGTATTTCCCGGTTTTCTTCAGCTCTTCGACGAGGTCCTTGACCTTCTGGTCGTGGGCCGCATCGCAGATGAGCAGGGCGTCGCCGGCCTCGACGACGATGAGGCCGCGGACGCCGATGAGCGCGGTCAGCCGGCCCGGGTTCCAGACGAGGCAATCGCGGGCATCGAGGGCCAGGGTGTCGCCCCGTGAGGCGTTTCCCGCGGCGTCACGGGGCCAGATCCCGGCGAGCGCCGACCAGGCCCCCACGTCCGACCAGCCGAAATCGCCGTCGGCGACGAGGACTCCGTCCGCTTTTTCCATGAGAGCGTAGTCGATGGACGTGGCCGGGGTCCGCCGGAATGCCGTCCGGAGCTTGGCGGCGCTCCCCGACCTCAACGCGGCGACGATCGCCCTCCAGGCGGGCGCGAGCTCGGGGGCATACCGCTCGAGCTTTTCGGCGAAGACGCCGGCCCGCCACAGGAACATCCCGGAATTCCAGGCATGGTCCCCGGCGGCGATGTATTCGGCCGCGCGGACGGCGTCCGGCTTCTCTTTGAAACCCAGGACGGGATAAAAGACCGTTCCGGCTATCCTTTCGCCCGCGCCCCGGTTGTGGCGGATGTAGCCGTAGCCGGTGGCGGGGAACGCCGGCGGGATGCCGAAGGTGACGAGGGCCGTCTCCCGGGAAGCGGCTTCGACGCCCGCCCCGAGCCTTCTCAGGAACATGGCCTCGTCGCCGATGAGATGGTCGGCGGGGAGGACGACGACGACGGCCTCGGGGTTCTCGAGCCAGACGCGCGCCGTTGCCAGCATGAGCGCCGGGGCGGTGTTCCGGGCCTCCGGCTCGACGAGGAAGCTCTCTTTGGGCAGCTTGGGGAGCAGCTTGCGGGCCTGGCGGACCTGGGCGCCGTCGGCGATGATGGTCACCCTCCTCGGAGGGACGAGGGGCCGGATGCGCCGGACCGTCTGGAGGAGCATCGGGTCGGACCCGGTGATGCTCAGGAACTGCTTCGGCCGGGCGGCCCGGCCGAGCGGCCAGAAGCGGGTCCCCCTCCCCCCGGCCAGGACCACGGCGCGGACGTCCCGGGGCTTCATGACGCCCCGAGCTTGTTGATGACCTGCTGGAGGATGCCGCGGACCTCTTTCTGGATCGCGGCCAGGTCGTCCTCGGTGTCGGCCTCGAAGCGCAGGACGATGACGGCCTGGGTGTTCGAGGCCCGGACGAGCCCCCAGCCCTTGGGGAAAATGGCCCGCACGCCGTCGATGTCGATGACGGGGATAGCGGGCGGCCAGGGCCTGGCGGACCTCCTCGACGATCCTGAACTTGACCTCGTCGGAGGCGTAGATGCGGATCTCGGGGGTGGCGAACGTCTTGGGCAGCCCGGACATCATGACCGAGAGCCTGTCCTTCGAGCGCGACAGGATCTCGATGAGGCGGGCCGAAGCGTAGATCGCGTCGTCGAACCCGAACCAGCGCTCGTTGAAGAAGATGTGGCCGCTCATCTCTCCGGCGAGCGGGGCGTTCTCTTCTTTGATCTTCTTTTTGATCAGCGAGTGGCCGGTGCGCCACATGATCGGCCGGCCGCCGAGCCTTCTCGATCTCCTCGTAGAGGACCTTGGAGGCCTTGACCTCGGAGATGACGGCGGCGCCCGGGTGCGACGGCAGGATGTCGCGGGCGAAGACGATGAGCAGCTGGTCGCCCCAGAGGATCTTGCCCGCGTCGTCGACGACGCCGATCCGGTCGGCGTCGCCGTCATAGGCGATGCCGAGCTCGGCGCCCGTCTCGCGGACCTTGGCGACGAGCTTGTCCATCGCGTCCGGCAGCGTCGGGTCGGGATGGTGGTTCGGGAACCGGCCGTCGGGCTCGCAGAAGATGTCGATGATCTCGGCCCCCATCTTGCGGAACAACGGCACGGCGACGACGCCGCCCGTGCCGTTGCCGGCGTCGATGACGGCTTTGACCGGCCGAGCGAAGCGGACGTTCCCGGCGACGTAGTCCTGGTACTCGGGGACGAGATCGAGCCGCCTGACACGGCCGTCGCCGCGGGGGAAGACCCCCTTGCGGACGATCTCATAGAGCGCCTGGATCGTCTTGCCGAAGAGCGTCTCCTCGCCCGACATCATCTTGAAGCCGTTGTGCTCCGGCGGATTGTGCGACCCGGTGACCATGACGCCCGCGGGCATCTTGCGGTGGAAAACCGAGAAGTAGAGGAGCGGCGTGGGCACGACGCCGAGGTCGGCAACGTCGCAGCCGGTCGAAAGGAGACCGCGGATGAGGGCGTCGCCGTAGGCCGGCGAGCTCAGCCGGCAGTCCCGCCCGACGGCGACGTCGCGCTGGCCGCGGCCGAGAAAGAACGTGCCCATGGCCCGGCCCAGGATCTCCACCGCGCCCTCGTCCAGGTCCTGGCCGGCGATGCCGCGGATGTCGTATTCCCTGAAGATCTTCGGGTTGATATCCACGCCGCCCTCCTCTCCCGTTGCCGTCGTCTCCGTATATTATTTATTATCTATTGCTTACTTATGTTCCGACGGGCCGGCCGCCTTCGCCCGCCCCTCTTGCCGCCGACGGGCATAGCTCGCGCCGATGAAGGCCTTGAAGAGGGGGTGCGGGGCCAGGGGCTTCGACTTGAATTCGGGATGGAACTGGCACCCCAGGAACCAAGGGTGGTCCGGGGCCTCGACGATCTCCACCAGGCCGTAGTCCGGATTGATCCCGGAGAAGATCATCCCGGCCTCGGCCAGCGCGTCCCTGTAGCTCGGGTTGAACTCGAAGCGGTGGCGGTGACGCTCCGAGATGTGCAGGGCGCGGTAGGCCTTGTGCGCGAGCGAGCCCTTTTTGAGATCGCAACGGTACTGGCCGAGACGCATGGTCCCGCCGATGTCGCAATCCATGGCCAGCTCCCGCCAGCGGACGATGACCTTGTGAGGCGCGTCGGGCACGAACTCGGTGCTATTCGCCTTCTTCAGCCCGGCGAGCGACCGGGCGTATTCGATCGACGCGCACTGCATGCCCAGGCAGATCCCGAAGAAGGGGACCTTGTTCTCGCGGGCGAAGGTGACGGCCCGGATCTTGCCCTCGATGCCGCGCTTGCCGAACCCGCCGGGGACGAGGATGCCGTCCTTCCCGGCCAGGACCGCGGCCGGGTCCTCCTTCTCCAGCGCCTCCGCCTCGATCCAGTCGATCTTGACGCACAGCCGGTTCGCCAGGCCGCCGTGGATGAGGGCCTGGTTCAAGCTCATGTAGGAATCGTGGAGCCCGGCGTACTTGCCGACGAGCGCGATCTCGACGATGTCCTTGGGATGCTTGACCCGGTCGACCATGGTCTGCCACGCGGTCAGGTTCATTGTCCGGCGCGGCAGGCGGAGCATCTTGAGGATGGTCGCGTCGAGTCCTTGGTCGGCATAGTTCAGCGGGATCTCGTAGATCGATCCGACGTCGAGCGCCGTGACGACGGCGTTGACCGGGACGTTCGTGAACAGCGCGATCTTGGATTTGATGTCGGCGGAAAGATCGCGCCCGGTGCGGCAGAGGAGGATGTCCGGCTGGATGCCGATCGCCCGGAGCTCCTTGACGCTGTGCTGCGTCGGCTTGGTCTTGAGCTCGCCGGAGACGCCGACATAGGGGACAAGGGTCAGGTGGACGAAGAGGGTCCTCTCGACGCCCAGGGCGAGCCGCATCTGCCGCGTCGCCTCGAGGAACGGCAGGCTTTCGATGTCCCCGACAGTCCCGCCTATCTCGCAGATAACAATGTCGTTACCTGCAGATACGCTCTCGACCGCGGACTTGATCATGTCCGTGACGTGGGGAATGACCTGGACGGTCTTGCCGAGATACTCGCCCTTGCGCTCTTTGCGGATAATGGACTCGTAGATCTTCCCCGCCGTCCAGTTGTGGGCCCGCGTCGTCTTCGTCGAGGTGAAGCGCTCGTAGTGGCCGAGGTCGAGGTCCGTCTCCGCGCCGTCGTCGGTCACGTAAACCTCGCCGTGCTGGAAGGGGCTCATCGTGCCGGGATCGACGTTGAGATAGGGGTCGAGCTTGAGGATGGTGATGCGATAGCCGTGGCTTTCGAGGAGGCGGCCGATCGAGGCCGCGGCGATGCCCTTGCCCAGCCCGGATATGACGCCGCCGGTGATAAAGATGTACTTGGTCATGAGGCGCAGCTCCTGGATAGAACCCCCCGATTATATCCTCCGGGCGCTCCGCACTCAAGCGGAGAAAAGCCATCCCCGGCGTCCCGGCGGGGCGCCAGGCGTCAGGCCTCGACCGGCTCCTTGGCCGGGGCGGCGCTGGGCCTCGGCGTACCCTTGGTCTGACACGTCGCTTCGAGGTAAGCGCCTTCTTCGACGACGAGCGTGGGGGAGAGGATGGTCCCGAAAACGCGGCCCTTGTCATGGACCTCGATCCTCTCGGAGGCCTGCAGGGTGCCGCGGATCTCGCCGTTGATGACGAGCTGCCCCACCTTGACGTCGGCCTCGACCTTGCCCCTCTCCCCGATGACGAGAAGGGAATCCGAGGTGATCGTCCCCTTGAACGTGCCTTCGATGCGGAACGATCCCTTGAACGTCAGGTCGCCCTTGAATTCCGATTCCATGTCGATCAGGCCGGCCAGCTTGGTTTCGTTGAACTCCCGGGGCTTGTCTTTCATGCGCTTGCTCCTTTGATCCTGTCGTAGATTCGATTCAGGTCATCGAGAGAGAAATAATATATCTTCAGGACGCCCTTGTTCCGGTTGCCCGCGACGAGGACCTTGGTCCCCAGGACCTTGAGCATCTCCTCCTGGAGGGCGTGGAGGTCGGGGTCGGCCAGGCTCCGCTGGGCCCGGGGCGCCTTTTTCTTGAGCCTGTTGACCAGGGCTTCTGTGTTCCGTACCGACAGGCCCCTGTCGATGACCTGGCGGCAGCAGTAGAGCTGTGTCGCCGCGTCCTCGAGGGCCAACATGGCCCGGGCATGTCCCATCGACAGCTCCCCGTCGTTCAGGCGGTCCTGGATCTCGGCCGGCAGCTTGAGGAGGCGGAGGTAGTTGGTGACCGAGCTGCGGTCCTTGCCGACCTTGTCGGCGAGCTCGTTCTGGGCATAGCCGTGTTCGTCGATGAGCCGCTGATAGGCCCGGGCGATCTCCAGCGCGTTGAGCTCTTCCCTGTGGATGTTCTCGATGAGCGAGACTTCGAGCTGTTTCTCTTTGGGGATATTCCGGATGAGGACCGGGATCTTGCGCAGGCCGGCCCTCTGGGCGGCCCGCCACCGTCTCTCCCCGACGATGATCTTGTAGTGATCATCCTCCGGGGCCACGATGATCGGTTGCACGATGCCCGTCTCCTTGATCGACTGCGATAGCTCGTCGATCGTTTGGTCGTCGAACTTCATCCGCGGTTGAAACGGGTTCGGCTTGACGTCCTCGAGATCGAGCTCGGCGAACCTTTCGTCTTTCAGGATGCTGAGCTCGTCCGGGATGAACGCCCCCAGACCTTTTCCCAGGGCTTTCTTGCTCATCGGCGAATGATCTCCTCGGCGAGGGTGATATAAGCTTCGGCCCCTTTGGACTTGATGTCGTAGAGGACGATGGGCTTTCCGAAGCTCGGGGCTTCGGCCAAGCGGACGCTGCGGGGAATGACGGCTTCAAATAGTATATGTTTCAGCGACTTACGTATCTCTTCGGCGACCTGTTTGGAGAGGTTGGTCCGCTCGTCGTACATGGTCAGCAGGATGCCTTCGATGGCCAGCTTGGGATTGAAATAGTTACGGACGGTATCCAGCGTCTGAAAAAGGTCGGGGATCCCTTCCATGCAGAAGAATTCCGTCTGGACCGGGATGACGAGGGAGTCGGCGGCGGTCAGGGCGTTGATCGTCAGGAAGCCGAGGGACGGCGGACAATCGATGACGATGAAATTGAAGAACCGCCTCGCTTTTTCGATGGCCGTGATGAGGCGTTTTTCCCTCTGCTCCTCCCTGTAGAGCTCCGCTTCGACGCCGGCCAGCTCAGGTGAACAGGGACAAATGTAGAAGTTTTCGAGCTCCGTCCCCAGGATGCAGTCCATGAGATCGCGGCCGTTCATCATGGCCTGATAAATCCCCTTGCCGGCTTCCTTGGGTTTGCCCAGCCCCAAAGTCGACATCCCCTGGGGATCGAGATCGATGAGAAGCGTCCTTCGGCTCTTGAGGGCCAGGCAGGCGGACAGGTTGATGGCCGTTGTGGTCTTTCCGACCCCGCCCTTCTGGTTCGCGACGGCCAGGACCTTATTCATCTTCAGGCTCTGTTTCACGTGAAACATGGGCTGCCGGAACGCCCCTTTTCCTCAGGATCTCGAGGTGAAGGCTCAGGTTCTGGACGGCCGCCGGGGTCATTCCCGGTATCCTCCGAGCTTCGCCGAGGGTCTCCGGCCTCTTCCGCTCAAGCCTTTCGACAGCCTCGCGTGTCAGGCCCGACACGCTCCGGAAGTCCACGCCCAGTGGGATCTTCATCGAATCGGTCCTCGCGGCCTTGGCGATCTCCCGTTCCTGTTTCCGGATGTAGCCCTCATATTTCGCTTCAGACTCGATATAGCGCGTTTCCTCATAGCTCAGATCATAGGGAAGATGCCCGTATTCTAGCACATCTTTGATCTCGATTTCAGGTTTTTTGAGGTACTCGAACATGGCCGTACGGTCGCCGGCCGTTGTCTTCAACTTGGTCTTCTTCAGATAGGCCATCACTGCGCCGATGCGCTGCTCCTTGGCCTGGAATTGAGCCCAGGTGGGGTCGTCGACGAGGCCGAGCCCCCTCCCGTACCCCATAAGCCTCTTATCGGCATTGTCGATCCTGAGGAGCAGCCGGTGCTCCGCCCTGGAGGTGAAGAGCCGATAGGGCTCGTCGATCCCCCCGGAAACGAGGTCATCGATGAGAACGCCGATATAGGCCTCGTCCCGTTTCAAGATGAACGCGGCTCTCTTCTTGAGGCTCAAGGCGGCGTTGATCCCGGCCATAAGCCCCTGCGCCGCGGCTTCCTCATAGCCCGAGGTCCCATTGATCTGCCCGGCAAGATACAAGCGCCGCACCGTCCGCGTCTCGAGCGTGGGCAGGAGCTCTGCTGGGGAGATCGCGTCGTACTCGATGCCGTAAGCCGGCCTCAGAACCTTGGCTCCGCTCAACCCGGGTATCGTCGAGAGGATCTCCCGCTGCACCTCATAGGGTAGGCTGGAGGACATCCCGTTGATATAGACTTCGGTCGTCCCCGTGCCCTCCGGCTCCAGGAAGAACTGGTGGCGGGCCCGGTGAGGGAACTTGACGACCTTATCCTCGATCGACGGACAATAGCGCGGCCCAATGCCCTTGATCTTTCCCCCATAGAGGGGGGATTTGTCGAGGTTGCGGCGGATGACGGCATGCGTATCAGCGTTGGTGTATCCCAGATGGCACAGGACCTTGTTCTCGAGCTGGCCCCTGGTCCGATAAGAAAAGGGGATGGGTTCTTTGTCGCCTGCCTGGGGGCTGAAGCGGTCCCACTCGATCGTATCCCGATCGAGTCGCATCGGGGTGCCTGTCTTGAGGCGAAGGACCTTCAGGCCGAGCTTCTTGAGCTGCTCGGCCAGATCGACCGAAGGGGGCTCGTTGGCCCGGCCGGCCGGGTAGCTCTTGAGACCGATATGGATCAAGCCGTTGAGGAACGTCCCCGGGGTCAAAATGACCGCCTTGGCCTGGAAAAAGGCCCCGTCCAGGGTCTTGACGCCCCGAGCCGACCCCCTGGTCACAATGACTTCGGAGACGACGCCCTGAAAGACCGTCAGGTTGGCCATGCTCTCGAGCCGGCGCTTCATAGCCAGGCGATAGGCCGCCTTGTCGCATTGGGCCCTGGGGGCCTGCACCGCGCCGCCCCGGCTCCGGTTGAGAAGGCGAAACTGGATGCCCGTTTCATCGGCAAGAAGCCCCATGAGGCCGCCGAGCGCGTCGATCTCCCTGACCAGGTGCCCCTTGGCCAGGCCGCCGATAGCCGGATTGCAGGACATCTGGGCGATCGTGTCGAGGTGAATGGTCATGAGGCAGGTGCGGAGGCCCATCGCGCTCGCCGCCGCGGCCGCTTCGCAGCCTGCATGCCCGGCCCCGACCACGATGACGTCGAAATCGTTCCCTTGGGCCATTCCGGATGCCTATTTCCCGACGCAGAAGCGTCCGAAAATGTCGTCGAGGACTTCTTCGGCCCGCACTTCGCCCGTCAGCTCGCCGACGGACCGGAGAGCCGTCCGGACCTCCTCTGCGAAGACCTCCTGGGAATGCCTTTTCGAAAGAAGGCCGGCGGCGCGGCGAAGCGATCCCAAGACCGCCTCGAGACGGTCCTTCTGCCAGGCATGCAGGATGATCTCTTCTTCCTTTTCCGCCCCGGGAGCGAAGCAGGCGCCCATATGGGACCGAAGCCGGTCGATATGCCGGCCCTTCAGGGCGGAAATCTCGACGACGGGGCTATTCCCCGCCAAGTCCCGGACCTTCCCGGCCGCAAGCTTCCTTGGCAGGTCGCTCTTGTTCAGGACGACGATGGTCTTTTTGCCCCTGTATTTCCGGGCAAGGCGGGAGTCCTCTTCGCCGGCCGGGCGCGACGCGTCGATGACGATGAGCAGTCCGTCGGCCAGGCTGGCCATCTTCCGACCCCGGGCGATGCCGGTTCTCTCGACAGGATGGGAGGGACGGCCAAGGCCGGCCATGTCCACGAGATGGAAGACGACCCCGTCGACGATCATCTTCTCCCTCAGGAAATCCCTGGTCGTCCCGGGGAATGGCGTGACGATAGCCCGATCTTCCTCGAGAAGGGCGTTGAACAGGGTCGATTTGCCGACGTTCGTCCGGCCGACGATGGCCAGGGTGACCCCATCGGCCAAGGCCCGGCCTGTTTCGTAGCTGGCCACGAGCCGCTCGACCTCGGCGATGATGGGGGAAAGGGTCCGCAGGTCGGCCGCGGCGCTCGTCCGGAGGTTCTCGTCGGGGAATTCGAGGCCAGCCTCGACACGCGCGAGGAGACCGACGAGCTTGGACCGCAGGCGGAAAACTCGCCTGGACAAGCCGCCCCCGAGATGCCGCGACGCGATCCGGGCCTGGGTCAGGGACACCGACCGGATGAGATCGTTGACCGCCTCCGATTGGAGGATGTCGAGGCGCCCGTTGAGATGGGCTCGGAGGGTGAATTCCCCGGGGCGGGCCAGGCGAGCCCCGGCCTTCGTCCCGATCCGGAGGATGCCCTCGAGGACGGCGGGGCTGCCGTGGGCGCTCAGCTCGACGACGTCCTCCCTTGTATAGGACCGAGGCGCCTTGAAATAGGTCAGGAAGGCCTCGTCGAGCGCCTCGCCTCGCTCGGGATCGCGGACCGTGCCGAAGACCGGCCGCCGCACCGGGAACGGCCGCTTGGACCGGCCTTTCGGCTCAAAGATCCGCGCCGCCACCGCGAGCGCTTTCTTGCCGCTGATCCTGACGATGCCGAGCCCGCCGATCCCCGGCGGCGTCGATATCGCGATGATGGTATCTTCGAGCACGTTTTCGTTCCTGTCCGGTTCCCCATTCTAGATGACCCCCCCGCATTAGTAAAGTTAGGCCCGAGATCCGGCTTGCGTCCTTTGGAGCATTCGGGTCATTTCGTGAATTAGGATTGATCCAATGTCTGTCGAATACGCTCGCGCGAAGGCCGGCGAAGAAGGGGCTGAGGGGTATCATCGGAGTGAGCATAAAGCGGCGATTTAGCCGGCACGGGAAGGAGACGCGGCGTCTTTAACCCGGCTCCTGACCGGGACGGCGTCTCAAATCGCCGCAGCGAACGGAGATGATGCCCGATGCCCCTCGTCGGCCGTCGGACCAGGGGCTGAACGGAGATGATATCGGATGCCCCTTGTCGACCGTCGAAACAGAGATCCGGGGAATGATCAAATGAGTCGGTTTGTTAGAAACGTTGGAGCGGAGGCCGACGGAGTAGGGGCTGAGGGGTATCATCGGAGTGAGCATAAAGCGGCGATTTAGCCGGCACGGGAAGGAGACGCGGAGTCTTTAACCCGGCTCCTGACCGGGACGGCGTCTTAAATCGCCGCAGCGAACGGAGATGATGCCCGATGCCCCTCGTCGGCCGTCGGAAGCTGGGGAGTCTCTCAGCGTGGGGCTTTGAAGATCTTGACCTTCTTAAAGAACCCTTCGCCGATGCTCTCGCTCGTGACGCCCGGCGTCTCGTTGGCGACGATATGGATGATACGCCGCTCGTAGGGATTCATGAGGTCGAGGACCTCTTCCCGCCCGCTGTCCGAGACCTGGCGGGCGAGCCGCTGGGCGTAATCCCTGAGCTTCTTCTCTTTCCTCTTCCTGTAGAACTCGCAGTCGACCTGGACTTTGACCGGCGAGATCTTGTTCAGGACGTGCTGGATGGCCAGGAGCAGAGAGCCGTCGTTGCGCAGCAGGATCGTCTTATCCGGGCCGTCGAAAATGACGAAGATGATGTCGGCGCGCTTCTTGACCTGGTAGGTCAGCTCGAGCGGGAAGACCGTCATGAGCCGGGACAGGAAGCGCTCGGCGGCGTTGTCCGCGTCCTCCTCCTTGGGCCAGGCGCGGATGACGATCTCCCGGGTCTTCATGCCGAAGAGCCGCGTCTTTTCCGTGACGATCTCGTAGTTGAATTTCTCGCGCGGCAGCTTGAGCCGGTGCTCGGCCAGGCTGACGGCTTCCTCGAGGTTCCCGCCCTTGTATTCCGGCCGCTCGTCGACCGGCGGCTGCCCGTTCTCGGCCTTCGTCTCGTTGTCCATCGTCATCTCGCTTTGGCCGGCGCATGCCGGTGCATCATCTTGTTCATGAGCGCCTGCTGGCCGATCTGAAGGACATTGGTGGTCAGCCAGTAGAGGATCAGGCCGCTCTGTAAGTTCATGAAAAATATGGTCATTACAAACGGCATGAGGAGCATCATCTTGGCCTGCGAGGGGTCGGCTGAGCTCGGCGTCATCTTTTGGGAGATGAACTGGGTGATGCCCATCAGCACGGGCGTGACGTAGAGCGGATCCATCACGGACAGGTCCTGGATCCAGAGAGCGAACGGGGCATGACGGAACTCCACGGCGACGACGAGCATGCGGAAGACACCCCAGAACACGGGCAGCTGGATGAGCAGCGGCAGGCAGCCGCCGGCCGGATTGACGCCTTGCTCCTTGTAGAGCTTCATCATCTCTTCGTTCATCTGGCGCCGCTGATCGATGTCGGTCTTGGCCTTCTTGTACTTGGCCCGGATGGCCTTGACCTTGGGCTGGAGGTCGGCCATCTTGGCCATCGATTTCGTCGAGCTGTAGGTCAACGGGAAGAAGATGAGCTTGATGAGGATCGTCAGGAGGACAATGGCGACACCCCAGTTCGGGACGAGCGAGTGGCAGAACCTGACGACGACAAGGAGGATCTCGGCGATGGCGCCGAAGGTTCCGTAGTTGATGACCTTCTTCGCGTCAAAACCGAACGCTTTGAGGGCCTCGGAATCCTTGGGCCCGATGAAAGCCTGACCGGGCTCGGTCACGTAGAGGAAGTGAGCCGGGAGCTGCCCCGTAGCAGCATCCCCGGCTTCCTGCTGGAAGGCCGCCCGCCCCTTCTGCTGAGGCAGGGCGAAAAGGGCGACGAAGTAGTTCTCCTCATAAGCGGCCCAATCGACGAAGTTGTAGGTGTTCTCGCCAGGCTTGAATTTCCGCTCGTTCATCCGGTAGACCTTGCCGCCGGTGTAGACAGCCGAGCCGCGCGTCGCGCTGTAGCTCTTCTTGGCCTCGGCGGGGGTGGGGTTGCCGATGCCAGGGCCCCAGACGACGGAGGGCGTAACCGGCTGGCCGTCCTTCCAAACCCGGACCTCGGTCGTCATAGCGTAGCTGCCGCCGGTGAAGCCGAACGTCTTCTCGGCCCGGACCGAGGCGCCGTCGGCATAGACGAAGCGGATCTCGCCCTTGGCCCCGTCGGCGAGGTCGAGCCCGGCCTCGGGGACCTGGTAGAGCGAGGCGTTGAGCAGCCCCGCCAGCGCCGCGTCCTCGAGGCCCAGCGAGAAGGGGTAACGCCCCATCTCGGCGGCCCGGGCGGGAACGAGCTCGAGGTCCTTTTTCTCTTTCAGGCTGTTCTTGTGCTTCTTGAGCGCCCAGCTCTTCAGAACGCCGCCCTTGTTCGACCAGACAGCCCGGTAGAGGGACGTTTCGACGACGACATCGGTCTCGGCCCCGGCGGCCACGGCCGTGAGGTCCTGGGGGGCGGCCGCTTCTGCGGCGGCCGGCTTGGACTCCGGCGCGGCGGCCGGCTTCTGTTCCTGGACCGCCGCGGTGGTCCCGGGGACGGGGGTCAGGGGCGCTTCGGTCGCGGTGATCTGGGGCCGGGGCGGCGTCTTGTCCGGCTTATTGAATAGCGCCTGATAGCCGAACAGGACCAGGAATGACAGCACGATGGCCGCGATAAGTCGTTTTTCCATTCTGTCTCACTCTCAGGGCACGGGGTCGATCCCGCCCGCATGAAAAGGATGGCAGCGCAAAAGCCTGCGGGTCCCCAGCCAAACACCCCTGAAGAACCCGTGTTTCGCGATCGCCTCGTGGGTATAGGCGGAACAGGTGGGATGGAAGCGGCAGCGGGTACCGAGGAGAGGGGATAGGGTCAGCTGGTAGAGCCTGATCAGCGCGAGGGCGACGGCTTTCACGTTGATATCCGTTTTCGCATTATCGTTGTCAGCGACGAGATGTACGCGTCCCGAAGGTCGGAGAAACCGGCCTCCCCCGACTCCGGCCGGGCTATGACGATAAGGTCGAGCGGCGCTCCCAGGAGGTCCTTGTTCCTCCGGAAAAGCTCCCGGAACCTCCGCTTGACCCTGTTCCTGACGACCGCGGGACCGACCTTCCGGCTGGCGACGACCGCCAGCCGCGAATGGCCAAGGCCGTTCCTCAGGAAGACCAGGGTAAAAAGCCGTCCCCGAAAGCGGCCGCCGGCCCTGTAGATGTTCGCGAAATCGCTTTTCCGGCGGATTCTCTCGAGAGGCGTCAGGCGCTCATTCATCCGACAGAAACGCGCTTCCGTCCCTTGCGCCTTCTGCTCTTGATGACTTCCTGGCCGCCCTTGGTCTTCATGCGGACTCGGAAACCGTGTGTTTTCTTGCGTCTTCGGTTGTTCGGCTGAAAAGTTCTCTTCATGATTGTGCAGCACCTATGGAGGAGGTATGTTACCCGAAGCCCCCTGGCCTGTCAAGGCCATTCCCCGGGGAAACGCGTTGACTCCCCCCCCTCCCTGCGGTATAATGGGTGGACATGAAGTCACTCAAGATCGGCGATAAGGTCATCTATCCCAATCAGGGACTGGGCGTCGTCGAGGCCATTCACGAGGAAGCTTACAACGGGGAGAAGTTCACGGTCTTCCACCTGAGGATCATCGGCAACAACACCCTGGTCACCCTCCCCGGGGCGTCGGCCCTCGAGCTCGGGATCCGCCGGCCGATGCCGGAGGAATCCATCCGGAAGATCTATCAGTTCATCGGGAACGGCGACGTCGATGTCACGACGGACTGGAAGGGGCGCTACAAGGAGCACCTCAACCTGATGAAGTCGGGAACGCTCTTCGACATGGCCACCGTCCTGAAGAGCCTCTATCACCTGAGCCTCCAGAAGCCGCTCTCTTTCCGCGAGAAGAAGATGATGGAAAAAGCCAAGGAGCTCATGGTGTCCGAGATCTCCGAAGCGGTCGCCTCGCCGTCCTCCAAGGTCGAGGAGAAGATCCTCGGCGCCCTGTCCCGCTCGTTCAAGGCCGCCAAGTCCCGTCTCGCCGCCTGACCGGACGCCCATGCTCCTGCCGGGAATCCTGCTGTTCGTCCTGTGCCTCATTCTCAGCGCCTTTTTCTCCTCGTCCGAAACGGCCTTCATCGCCGTCAATCCCTATTCCCTCGAGTACCAAGAGCGGCAGGGCTCCAAACGGGCCTCTCTGGCCAGGAAGATCCGAGCCCGGACGAACGAGCTTCTGGCTACGATCCTGATCGGGAACACGCTCGTCAACGCGGCCGCCGCGTCCATCGCCACGTCCGTCTTCGTCAGCGTCCTGCCGAAGGCTCACCAGGGCAGCGCCGTTCTGTACGCGACCGTCGCGACGACCCTGCTCTTGCTCGTCTTCGGCGAGGTCAATCCGAAGACCTTCGCCGCCCACAACGCCCTGCGCACGGCCACCCAGTTCGCTTATCCGGTCAGAGCCGTCATGTTCCTGCTGGCCCCCGTGGCCAAGCTCTTCAACTTCATGACCGATCTGATCGTGCCGTCTTCGAAGTCCGGCGGGGCAGGGCCTTTCCGGGCGCTCAACGAGGAGGAGACCCGGATCGCCCTCCACGCCGGAGCGCGCGGACTGTCGGCTCTCCGCCGCCGGATCGTCTCGGGCGCGCTCGACTTCGGCTCCCGCCCCGTTAAAGAGGTCATGGTCCCGCGGCCCGAGATCCGGGCCATCGAGATCGACGCCCGCCGCGAGGACATCCTGGCCGCCCTCCGCTCGACGGGATACTCGCGCTATCCCGTCTTCCGGGGCCGTCTCGACAACATCGAGGGCATCATCCATAGCAAGGATATCGTCGGCTATTTAATTGATAATAAAGAGTTTGACATCAAAGACGTGCTGCGCAAGCCGATCTTCGTCCCCGACCTCGCTTCGCTCGAGAAAGTCCTCCTCCTGATGCAGGAGAAGGCCGTCCACATGGCCCTCGTCGTCGACGAATTCGGCAACGTCGACGGGCTCGTGACGCTCGAGGACATCATCGAGGAGATCGTCGGGGAGATCCAGGACGAGCATGACGGGCAGACCGTGGAATGGTTCACGCGGCGCGACGGCGGCCGCTTTCTGGTCGCCGGCTCCGCCCCGGTCAAGGAGGTCAACGCCCTCGTCCCCTTGCGTATCCCCGAAAAACCGGACTTTACGACGCTCGCCGGCTTCTTCCTCGACGAGTTCGGCCGCCTGCCCCGGGAAAAGGATTCCCTGGATTTCGGCGGTTTCCGCCTGACCGTCGAAAAGATGACCAAGCGCCGCATCGCCCTTGTCGAGATCGCGCCGCTGCCGCCGGAGGGTCCACCCGGGCCATGAAGAACGTCGCCCTCAACAAGACCGTCTCGCATGATTACATCATCCTCGAGACCTTCGAGGCGGGCATGGCCCTCGTCGGGAGCGAGGTCAAATCCGTGCGCGCCGGCCGGATCAGCCTCAAGGAGTGCTACGCCGAGGTCCGCGGCGGCGACGTCTTCCTCGTCAAGTGCCACATCAGCCCGTACGAGCCGGCCAACATCTTCAACCATGATCCCCTGCGCGACCGCAGGCTGCTTCTCCACCGCCGAGAGATCAAGCGCCTGGCGGGGAAGACCCAGGAACGGGGACTGACCCTCGTCCCGACCCGTGTCTACATCGGCGACAAGGGGCGGATCAAGCTGGAGCTCGCCCTGGCCCGCGGCAAGCGGGAGCATGAGAAACGGGAAGCCATCAAGAAGAGGGACACGGACCGGGAGATCCGGGCCGCGCTCAAGAACCGGTCGCGCTGAACGCCGCGGCGAGCCGGATCGCCTCCGCCATGCTGCGGGGGTCGGCGACACCCTTGCCGGCGATATCGAAAGCCGTACCGTGGTCGGGGGAGGTACGCACGAACGGCAGCCCGAGCGTGACGTTGACGCCGGTGGCGAAGGCCGCCAGCTTGAAGGCGATGAGCCCCTGGTCATGGTAGAGGGCCACGGCGACGGCGTCCGCCTTCCCCTGGGCTTCCCGGAAGACCGTGTCCGGCGCGAACGGCCCGCTCACCGGCACCCCCTCCGAAGCCGCTTTCCTCACGGCCGGGCCGATCTCCTCGACCTCCTCCCGGCCCAGGAGCCCGTCCTCCCCGGCATGGGGGTTCAATCCGGCGACCAGTAGGCGGAACGGCCCGCCGGGGGCCTTCGCGAGCGCCCTGTGGAGAGCAACCAGATAATCGTGGAGCGCGGCCCCGCCGACAAGGGCGACGGCCTCGCGGAGGGGCCGGTGATGGCTGAAGAGGGCCACCTTGAGGCGCTCCGACCAGAAGGCCATGATGACGCCCGGGTAGAGCCCGGCCAGGTACTCCGTATGGCCCCGGAAAGGATGCCCGGCGAGGGCCCAGGCCGCCTTCGAGATGGGCGCCGTGACCAAGGCCTCGAGCCGGCCGGCCCGGGCTTCGGCCACAGCCGCCTCGAAGGCTCGGAACGAGCCTTCCCCGTTCGCGGCCGAGACCCGGCCGGGGAAGGGCGGTCCGTCCGCCGCGGCGACAGGGAAAAGGAAGAGGCCCGCCTCCGGGTGGTGGTCAGGCCGCCAGGGGCGGGTCGCGAGCCGGAGACCGAGGCGCGCTTCCCCGGCTTCGATGACGCGGGGATCGGCGAAGAGGACGAAAGAGGCCGCGGGCAGCGCGGCCGGCCGGGCGAGCGCTTTGATGACGACTTCGGGGCCGATCCCGCCCGGATCGCCGGCGGTCACCCCGATCGTGGGGACGGTCATTTCCCGCCCGGCGCCGCCCCCTCGGCCTCGGGCGCTTCATCCACCTTGTAGATGCAGCGGATGCTCGTCTTGTAGATGAGGAGGTTCGGGGCGTTATCGCGGTTGAGCTTGATGCAGTTCCGGTCGTACCACTCGATGTAGCCCTCGACGATCTGGCCATCCGTGTAGACGACGGCCATGGGCGTCTTCTTGTTCATCTGCTTGAGGAAGTAGTAGCTCTCCGCGAACGTGTCGGTCGGCGGATGCATCCGCTTGTGGCCCTGATCCTTGTCCCGGTCTTTGTCCCGCTCCTTGTCGCGCTCTTTGTCCTGGTTCATGCGCTCTTTGATCTCGGTGAGATTGGGCCGGATAAGCTTTCTGTTCATAGATGCCTCTCCAACAGCTGGGTTGGATGGGGTTGAGAACCCTTTGAGTTCAGGATAGCACAGCGCGGAACCGAAATCAAGTCAATCGCTTGAGGCCGGCGGGGGCATATGAAGATCCCCGCCCGGGAGCCCCCGAGGGGGGTCTCGGACGGGGATTCGGGTTCGCCGGCGGCGCGATCGAGCCTATTTGGGGCCGGGCATGTAATCGGTCAGGTTGATGTTCTTCGTCGCCAGGCTCGTCCCCATGGCTTTTTCGAGCGAGGCGATCGAGACGTTGTAGGAAACGATCGAATTCAGCTCGGAGATGCGGGCATTGGCCAGGTCGCGCTGGTAGGTCAGGACCACGTAATTCGTGCTCATGCCGACCCGGCGCTTCTCCTCCTCGGCCGCGAGCTTCTTCTCGGCCAGCTCCCGGGCCGTCGTGTAGGCCTGGATCCTCTTGTAGTTCGCCTCGACCGAGCGGACGGCGGTCTTGATCTCGAGATAGATCTCTTGCCTCTGGTTCTCGATATCGAGCATGGACTGCCGCAGGTTCAGCTTGGCCTGGGCCAGGGAGGCCCGGGAGAAGACGTTGGCCAAGGGCAGGCTCAAGGTCAGACCCAGGTTCCAGTTGGGATAGGTGAAGTTGAAGGTCTGCTTCATGGCGCCGTCGAGGCCGCCGGGTTCGGTGTGGTCGATTAGGTTGTCGAGAGGGTTCCCGACATAGAAGATCCGCGTCCCGTCGATGCCGGGGCTGGAATAGGAGGCCGAGAGGTTGAGGTCGGGCAGGGTCTGGTTCTTGGCGAAGCTGAGGTTGATCTTGTCGGTTTCGACGCCGATCTTGGCGATCTCGAGGTCGGGGCGGTTGGCGATGGCCGCGGTCAAGGCTTCTTCGAGGCTGACCTCCCGGGCGACGTACGTCGGTTTGTCCTTGGGCACGAGGGCCGTCAGGGCCTTGTCCTCGTCCCCGGTGATGTTGAGCTGGAGCCTTAACCTGTCTTCGCTGTTCTTGATCTCGGTCTCGGCCTGGATGAGGTCGGCCTCGCGCGTGGCCACTTCGGCCTGGGCGCTGAGGACCTCCATGGGGGCCAGCGTGCCGACCTCGACCGAGCGCCGGTTCTTTTCGAGCAGGTCCTTGGCCAGCGCGAGGGACTGGCGCCGGACCTCGAGGTTCTCGATGCTGTAGACGAGGCTCCAGTAGGCGCTCTCGACATTGTAGATCGTGGTCATCAGCGTGTTCTTGAGGCTCTCTTCCGAGACGCCGAGATTGTTCTTGGCCACCATGATCTCGCGCCGGTTCACCTTGAGCCCGAAGTTGCGGAGGAGGGGCTGATTCAGCTGGAACGAAAGGGTCGTCCCGAAACGGGGATTGATGGTGATGCCTCGTGTATTCGCCGCCGTCCGATAGCCGGTGAAGCCGAGGGCCAGCGTACCGCCTGTCGGCAGCTCCTGATTGAGGTTGAGGAAATTAAAATTCCGGGACTTATTGATCGAGCTGTCGCCGGGGGCATCGAGGTAAGAAAAAGCCGCGTTCTCTGTCTTTCTCGAGCTGTAGCTCAGGCTCATGGTCGGGATGTATTGTTCCTGGGCCGCGTTGACGGCCTCGGCCGAGATCTGGGGGCCGAGGACCTGGATGGCCACGCCCAGATTGTCCTTCAGGGCCTTGACGATGCACTCCTCGAGCGACATCGACAGGGTCGTGCCGGTCTCCTGGGCGAACCCGGAGCCGGCCAGGGCCAGGGCGATGATCAACAGGGGCAAGAGGGCTTTCTTTCTCATGGTCTAACTCCTTATCGTGAGCCAGGGCCCGCGCCGCGGGCTGCCGGCCGTTATTCGTATCTCAGGGCCTCGATCGGGTCGAGCTGGGACGCCTTCCGGGCCGGGTAGAACCCGAAGAAGATGCCGATGGCCGCGGCGAAGCCGAAGGCCAGCAGGACCGAGTTGAGCGACACAACCGTATTGAACGACGAGAACATCTTGATGTTCTTGATGAGCTTGGAGGCGCCGATGCCGAAGGCAATGCCGATGAGGCCCCCCATCAGGCTCAAGACGATCGCCTCCGTCAGGAACTGCAGGAGGATGTCCTTCTCGCGGGCGCCGATGGCCATGCGCAGGCCGATCTCGCGGATCCGCTCCGTCACCGAGACGAGCATGATGTTCATGATGCCGATGCCGCCGACGAGAAGCGAGATGCCGGCGATGCTGCCGAGGAGCACCGTCATCATCTTGGTCGATTCGGCGGCCGACTCGGCGATCTCGGACATGTTGCCGACGTTGAAGTCGTCCTCGGCGCCGGGGGCGATCATGTGCCGGACCCGGAGGAGGTCCTCGATCTCGGACTGGGCCTCGGCCATCTGCTCGGCGGAGACGGCGCGGACGTCGACCGATTGGATGTAGTCGATGCCCTGGAGCCGCCGCATGGCCGTCGTATAGGGGATGCAGATCATGTCGTCGCGGCTGCCGAAGCCGCCCGACTCACCCCGCCTCTTCAGGACGCCGAGGACCTTGAACGGGATCTTCTTGATGCGGATGACCTTGCCGATGGGGTCCTCGTCCTCGAACAGGTTCGTTTTGACATCGTAGCCGAGGATGGCGACCTTGGCCGCGGACTTGACCATGCCCTCGTCGAAGTATGCCCCGCTCTCGACGTCCCAGTTCCGGACCTCCGGATAGTGTTCGCCGGTGCCCGAGATGGACGTGTTCCAGTTCTTGTTGCCGTAAACGGTCTGGGCCCGGGCGCTGACCGAAGGCGAGACGTACATGACCGCCGGGAGCTGCGCGATGGCCGCGGCATCTTCCTCTCTGAGGGTCGTCATGCTGCCCCAGCCGCCGTGAACTCCGCGCTGGTTCGCGCTGCCGGGCCTGACGAAGAGGAGGTTCGTGCCCATGGATTCGAAGCGGCTTTCGATGCCGCGCTTGGCCCCCTCGCCGATGCTGACCATGGAGATCACGGCGCCGACGCCGATGATGATCCCCAGGCCCGTGAGGAACGACCGCATCTTGTTCCGGGCCAGAGCCCGGAAAGCTATTTTAAAGGTCCTCACCCAGTGTCTGAGCGTGCGCTTGATCATGACATGTTCTCCTTGGCTGGCCTGACCGGCCGGGTCAGTTCCGCTCCTCCCTGATGATGAGTCCGTCCTTGAGGTAGATCCGCTTGCCGGCCCAGGCGGCGATGTCCGGCTCGTGGGTAACCATGACCATGGTGATGCCCTTTTCCTCGTTGAGGGACTTGAAGATGTTCATGACCTCGGAGCTCGTCTTGCTGTCGAGGTTGCCGGTCGGCTCGTCGGCCAGGATCAGGGTGGGGTTGTTGAGGAGGGCCCGGGCGATGGCCACACGCTGCTGCTCGCCGCCCGAGAGCTGGTTCGTCTTGTGGTGGGCCCGGTCCGCGAGGCCGACGGCGGCCAGGGAGGCCAGGGCCCGCTCCGTCGTGTCCCGGCCGTCGGTCGTCGAGTAGAGCAGCGGCAGCTCGGTGTTCTCCAAGGCCGTCGTGCGGGGGAGGAGATTGAAGCTCTGGAAGACGAAGCCGATCTTCTGATTCCGGATACGGGCCAGCTTGTCCTTGCTGAACGTGGAGACCTCTTCCCCCGCGAGGATGTACTCGCCGGAGGTCGGCCGGTCGAGGCAGCCGAGGATGTTCATCAGGCTCGACTTGCCCGAGCCCGAGGGGCCCATGATGGCCAGGAAGTCCCCGGTCTCGATGGAGTAGGTCACGCCGCGCAGAGCCCGGACTTCGGTCTCTCCGACATGGTAGGTTTTGACCAGGTCCTTCAGCTCGATGATGTTTCCGGGCATCTTGGTATCCTTGTTATCCTTGTTCCAGGGATCTCGTCCTGCGGCTTAGCGCCGTCCGCCGCCGGGAGGCCCGCCCATGAACATCATGCCGGGCATGCCCTGCTGCTGCCGGTTGGCGGCCGTCGTCGCCCCCGCCGTCCCGGCGAGGACGACGTCGCCTTCCTTGAGCTCGCTGCGGACGATCTCCGTGTACGAGGTGTCGGTAACGCCGGTCCGGACGAGCATCATGCTCAGCTTGCCGTCCTTGTCCTGGAGCCACACGCGCGGCATCTGCGGACGGGCCGCGCCTCCTTGACCGCCGCCCTGGCGATTGAAAGTCCTCTGGCCCTGACCCGCCTGGCCTTCCGGCCTGGCGCCGGCCGCTGACGGAGCGGCCCCGGCAGGGGTGGCTCCCGCGCCGGGCTGGCCGCCCTGGGCCTGCCGCTGGGCCATCAGCCGGTCCATCGTTTCCTTCATCTTGGCCGCGAGCTCTTCGGCCGGCAGATTGGGCGTGAAGCGCAGGGCCGCGTTGGAGACCCTGAGGACGTCCTTGGCCTCGCCGACGATGATCGATACGGTCGCCGTCATGCCGGGGAGGAGCTTCTTGTCGGGGTTGTCGACGTTGACGATGGTCGTATAGGTGACGACGTTCTGGACGGTCTCCGGCGAGAACCGGACCTGCTGGACAACGCCGTTGAAGGTCTCGTTCGGGTAGGCTTCGACGGTGAAGCGGACCTTCTGGCCTTCCTTGACCTTGCCGATGTCGGATTCGTCGACGCTGCACTCGACCTTCATCTTGGTCAGGTCGGTGGCCACCTGGAAGAGGACCGGGGCCGTGTAGCTCGACTGGAGGGTCTGTCCGATATTGACCTTCCGGGTGATGACGACGCCATCGACCGGAGCCTTGATGATGGAATAGCCCAGGTCGACCTTGCTCAGGTCGAGCGTGCTCTTGGCCTGGGCCAGCGTGGCTTCCGAGGAGACGATGTCGCTCTTGGCATTGAGGTAATTCGCCTCTGCGGCGTCCATCTCTTCGATGGAGATGAGCTCCTTGGCGAAGAGGGTCTTGGCCCGCTCATAGGCCTTCTCGGCCGTCTGCAGCTGGACCTTGGACCGCTCGAGCGAGGCGACGCGGCTCTTATAGTTGGCCTCGTTCTGATCGATCTTCATCCTCAGGGGCTCCTGGTCGAGCTCGGCCACGATGTCGCCCTTCTTGACGACGGTATTGAAGTCGGCGTAGAGCTTTTCGATCTTGCCCGACACCTGGGCGCCGACGTCGACGGTCTCGATCGGGTTCAGGGTCCCCGAGGTGACGACCAGGGCTTCGATGTCGCCCTTGCCGATGACCTCCGTTTTGTATTCGACCTTGCCGTTCTTCCCGCTCTTGAAGACGGTCAGGCCGAGGATCGCGCCCGTGATTATGACCAGGGCGACGATGATCCAGATGATCTTCTTCTTCATGTCAAGTCTCCTTTATCTCTCGTGGTCCGGGGGAGGAGTAGCGTCCTGCTCCCGCCGCTCGCGCGAGGGGTTCCGTTCGGCTTCTTTTTTCCGCCATTCTTCGAACCGGCGGATCATCTCGTCGTTCTTCACTTTTTGCTCCGGCGTGAGGACCGCGTTGATCTCCTCGGAGAGCGTCTTGCGGAGCTCGGCCAGCCGGGCCCGGTTCTCGGTCCGGAAGGTCTTCATCCGCTCTTCGTTCCGCTTGAAGATCTCGTGGATCTTGGTCTGCTGATCCTGCGTCAGGCCGAGCTCTTTGGCCCAGCTCTCGGGGGACGGCGCGTGCGGCCGTCCGGCGGCGGCCCGCCGGCCCTGCTTGTGCACGACGTAGCGTTCGCCCAGGATCCCGGCGGCGACGCCGAGGCCGAAGACGACGAGGAGCGTCAGGGCGACGAGGATCTTGTACTTCGTCTTCATGGCGTCGGTCTCCTTGCCGGAGATTTCTCATCCATCGACGCGAACAAGAGCATCATGGTCTGCGTCTCCGGCTTGTCCGCTTCGAAGAGGGCCTGGGTCTCGGAGAAGAGGTCGCGATTCTCGATGAGCAGGGTGGCCGACTGGCTCGTCTCCCGGGCCTGGGGTGCGAAAAAGTGGAAGCCCCCGATGACGATGACCAGGGCCAGGAACACGGGAATGGCCCTCAGGCTCCACCGCTCCCAGAAGAGGAGAGGCACGAGCTCGGTCTCCTCGCGCAGCCGCGGCTCGAGGCGTTCCCAGAAGCGCGGCAGCGGCGCCGCGTCCTGGCCGGCCTTGAGGAGGCTGAACATGGACCGGTACTGCGCCTCGGCCTTCCGGCAGGCCGGGCAGGCTTCGAGGTGTTTCGCGAGAAGGGCGGCGTCACGCCCGTCGAGGCGTCCGTCGATGGACCTCAGGAGCAGCTTCTCAGCCTTGCGACAGTTCATTTGCCCCTCCTTCCGCGGTGAGATAGGGAGCCAGCTTAGTCCGGAGCATCCGCCGCGCCCGATGAAGGCGGGAGTCGACGGTCCCCGGCGACAGCCGCAGGATCCGCGAGATGTCCTCGTAGGCGAGACCCTGGATGTCCCGGAGCGTCACGATGACGCGGTATTTTTCCGGCAGGCCTTGCACGAACCTCTGAACGAGCGTCCGGCGGGCCTCCGTTTCGCTTTCCAGCTGGGCCTTCTCGGTCCTTTCCCTGTCGGAGAACGAGATCTCAGGGACGTCGTCCAGGGAGACCTCCTTGGCCCGGCCCTTTTTCCGGAGATAGTCCTTGATATGGTTCACGGAGATCCGGTACAGCCAGGTCCCGAACTCGGATTTCCCATGGAACCGGGGCAGGGCGAGATAGGCCTTCAGGAAGACCTCCTGGGCCAGATCGTCGGCCGCTTCCCGGTTACGGGTGAAACTCAAAGCCATGCTGAACACCTTTGGCTGGTATTTCGTGACCAGCTCTTCGAAAGCCGCCGGGCTTCCTTCCTGAGCCAGCCGAACCAGCTGTTTTTCTTCCATGCGGATATGCTCACTTATCCTCCGCACCCTATTAGACGGGGGGAGGGGTCAAAACTTCCCGGGCCGGGGCCTTTTCTGCCAACGCCGGGCGGCGATGTCCGGTTCCATCTGGATGTCCCCCGGAACCGCTAGCCGGGCCCCGCGTCGCAATGGAGTCCCGGTCCTTGTCGCCTGCGGCTGCCCATATTATACAGGATATCCGCCTGGGCGCTATCGCGGTCCGTCGACGCGAACGGCCTGTCCAGACCGCAAAAAGAGGGAGGCAAGCGGCCCCGGACACCGAGGCGCAGGAGGTGTCCTGAGACCGCCGCGTCTTCCCCCATTCGAAAGTGTCGGAGGGGCCGACAAAAACGTCGGGCTCAATAGGCCATATAAAGATGCAATTTGTTTATATTCTTAGCTTTGCCAATTGGCATGATATCGGCATTATCCTTTGACCTCATGACACAAGGAGGTCATAAGATGAAAAAGATGGTAGCTCTCATGGTCGGGTTGCTCATCCTCGGCGCCGCCTTCGCGGCCGCCCAGGAGACGGCCCAGGCGCAAGCCCAGGAAAAGGCCCAGGTCCAGGCCGGGATGAAGGCCCAGACAAAGGCCCAGGCCAAGGCACAGACGAAGTCGGAATTCCGGCTTCGGAACAGGACCGCTTTCGTCGACGAGAACGGCGATGGCATCAGCGACCTCGCCAAAGACGCCGACGGCGACGGCATCCCCAACTGTCAGGACCCCGACTGGGTCAAGCCCGGCGACGGCTCAGGCGCCCAGGCCCGCAAGGGGTCCGGGAACGGGGCGGCCTCCGCCGAGGCGAAGGCGGGGTACGCTTACCAGCTCGCCCGTGATGACGACGGCGACGGCGTCCCCAACGGTCAGGACTCGGACTGGATCAAGCCCGAGGACGGCACCGGCTATATGGGCCAGCACAAGATCGGGCAGGCGGATGCGACCGGGATGACCAAGGGCCAGAAAGCGGGCACGATGACCAAGTCCGGCTTCGGCAAGGGTTCGTTCCGGGCGGGCGCGACGGGCGCAGCCCGCGCGTCCGGAACCGGTGTCTGCGACGGTACCGGCCCCAAGGGCAGCACCCAGAGAAAAGGCCGCCGCTGAGCGGCGACCGGGCCTCCTCTCCGCCGGGCGGCGGAGGGGAGGCCTTTCAACTTGAACAAACGGGAGTTTTGCATCATGATAATAAAGAAGATGCGGCGTATCGTTCCTCTCGTGGTGATGGCGTCCATGGCCCTCCCGGGTTGGGGAGCCACCTTTTATCTGTCATTCAACCAGCATTCCACCCAGAACCTGTTTCAGACCCGGGACGCCGTGTCCGACCAGATCTCCGCTTTCTCGCTGGCCATCGATCAGGATCTCTCGGCCCTTTCGCTCATCGCCAAAGCCGAATATTCCGCTTTCAGGGACGCGTCGGGACTGAGCTTCTTCGCCGCCGACCTGGGCCTCGATTATCTTGTGCCGGCAGGCAGGAAGAGCGCCTTATACTTCGCGGCCGGCGTGGCGGGCCAGTTCTATCGACAGACTTACGGGCCCTTCAGCTCACTCGGCGCCAATCTGCTCGGCGCTTTCAAGACGTACCTCGCGCCCTCGTCCATCATGAAGGTCCAGTGGCAGGGGGCGTACGCCGTCTATAAGGATCCCCTGTTCGATCATCTGAGCCAAACGGCATCGCTCTCGATTGACAGGTATTTTGCGACCCGGACCACGCTGAAGGCCGATGCGGAGTGGGGGTATAAATACTTCCTCCATCCTTTCGTTCCCGAGCCCGTGGAGGCAGCGCCCTTGCCCATGCTGATGAGCGGGGGCGGGTCGGGCGGTCAGGGACAGCCGGGAACGGGCGGCGGGGGAACCGGCAGCGGCTGGGGAGGACAGGGTTATCAGGGGGGCAGCGGCTTCATGCCGCGTTACAGCAGTGCGGGCGGAGGCGCCGGGATAGGACACGTTTCGGCTTCCTTGCTCGCGGCCCAGGGCATCGGCGATGCCGTCGGGCTGAGCGCCTCCGCGGTGAGACAATGGGTGGTGGCGGGCGAGAATCCGTTCTTGTCCATCGAGGAGTTCTACTTCGTGCAAAACCCGAGTGCGGACTCCTTCTCCTGGGAAGGGCACCAGCTCAACGGACGGATCACGCTGTCCTTCCCTTGGGACGTCTCGCTGAAGACCGGATATACCTATTCCGACAAGACCTACCCGGGGGTCGAGAGCATGGGCGCCGATGGCCTTCCCCTCGGCCTCGTCCGGAACGACCGCCGCAACCTGCTGGAAGCCCGGCTCCAAAAGGATTTCCGGCGGTTCTCGGTCTTCCTCGCTTATTCCCATGTCGACAACAGATCGACCGACCCGCTGTTCGTATGGAAAAGCCACTTCATCATGGGCGGATTCGAATGGAACCTGCCCATCGGCCGGAAGGGAGGCGTATAATGCGTTCTATGATCATGCTCCTTCCCCTCCTCGTGGCCCTCGCCGCGGTCCCGGCGGCCGGGCAGGTTCCGGGTCATTTTTATAACGTCGATACGGAGATCGGCATCGAGGCCACGGTCAGGGAGATCGTCCTCGAGCCCCGATACAAGGGTACGGCCCCCTTCCTTGTCCTCCGCGTCGAAGAATCCGGCACGGCCAAGGCGTTTGACGTCGAGATCGCCCCGTCCTGGTTCTTCGGGCAGGACGTCCACGGCGGCGAGAAGGTGAAGATCGTCGGGTCCCTGACCGAAGCGCCGGGGACGAAGCCGACGATCATTGCCCGGGAGCTGAAGCTCCGGGGCGAGACCTTCAAGCTCAGGGACAAGCGCGGATTCCCCAGCTGGCAGGGAGGCCCCCAGCGCAAACGCGGCATCCGGAGGTTCGGCAGGACTTGAGGCGCCGGAACGTCTTCCTCTTCTTCCTTCTCCCGTTCCTCGGCCTTTTCGTCTTTTTCTCCCTGGCCGCGTTCCTCCAGCACCGCAGCCTGAGGCTCAAGACCGAGGCCCTCGTCCGCGGCCAGCTCGGGGCGACGGCCGGGATCATGAGCGCGGCCGTGTCGCGGTTCCTCGACGAAGGCGTGTCCCCCGAAACCGTGCTCGATACCATCCTCGTCGACGAGGAGGTTTATTTCGTGGCCCTGCTTGACGCGGAGAGAAGCGTCCTGGCCTGGAACTCCCGCTTCGAGGGTTATCTGCCCCTCTCTCTCAGTGAGATCCGGGACAGGGACCCCGGGATCATCGATTCCCCGGCCGGGAGGATCTTCAGCAAGCTCACCCCCGTGGCGACGAGCGACGGCCGTCGGTTTCACCTCTATCTCGGGTACGCCCTGACGGGGATGGAGGAGATGATCGCCCAGTCGCGCCGGACGTCTCTCTTCCTGTCGGGGCTTGTCCTGCTCGCCGGAGCGATGTTCTTCAGCGGCATATACCGGCTCCAGGCGGGCTACATGGCCAAGTCCCGCGAAGCCGAGGCCGAGCGCCAGGAAAAGGAGCGTTTCCGCGAGATATCGGCCTTCACCTCGGGCGTCGCGCACGAGATCAAGAACCCGCTGAACAGCCTGGCCCTGGTCCTTGAGCTCTTGGGCCGCAAGACGCCTCCGGAGGCCAAGGGAGATCTGGATCTCGGCAAGGCCCAGGTCCGGACGATCGCCCGCATCGTCGACCGGTTCTCGCGCGTGGTCAAGGCCGTCCGGCCCGAGGCCGAGCCTCTGGCCCTCGACGACCTCCTGCGCCTGGCCGCGGAGAATCTCTTTGCCGAGGTCCCGGCCGCATCGGCCCGCCTTCACGTTGAAGCCGCCCCGGGTGTACGGCTCTCCGCCGACCGCGATCTGCTGGCCCAGGCCGTGCTCAACATCCTGAGGAACGCCGTCGAGGCCTCCGACGAGGCTCCCATCCGGGCGGCAGGGCGCCGGTCCGGCGGGAGGGTCGAGGTCGTGATCCGCGACGGGGGCCCCGGCTTGCCGGCGGAAGCGGTGGCCCGCGTGTTCGAGCCCTTCTACACGACCAAGGACAAAGGCATGGGCATCGGGCTGTACCTCGCCAAGCGGATCATCGAGGCCCACGGCGGAACGATCGAGGTCCGCAGCCGGGAAGGCGAGGGGACCGAATTCCGCATCGACCTCCCTGGAGCATGAAATGAACGAGCCCCTCATCCTGGTCGTTGAGGACGACCCGGTCCAGCGCAAGCTCCTCCGGCAGTATCTGGAATCGCAAGGTTACCCGGTCGTCGAGGCCGCTTCGCGCAAAGAGGCCCTGGAGGCGGTCCTCCGTCATCCCGTCGACGTGGCCGTCGTCGATTATAAGCTCGGCGATGACACGGGGACGGCGGCCATCCGGGACATGCTCGCCGCCAGGCCCCTGGTGACGCCGATCATGGTCACGGCCTACGGCAATATCGAGCGCGCCGTCGAGGCCGTCCGCAGCGGCGCCTACGACTACATCGTCAAGCCCCTCGACTTCGAGAAATTTATCCTCGTGCTCGAACGGGCCGCGGAGCGGCAGCGTTTTCGAAAGGCGATCTCGGTCCTTCAAGAGCGGCTCGACGAGAAATTCAACGCCAAGAATTTCGTCTTCGCCTCGCCGCTCATGGAGGATATCGCCCGCCTGGTCATGAAGGCGGCGAGGAGCGAGGCGACCGTGCTCATCTCGGGCGAAACGGGAACGGGAAAGGACCTCGTGGCCCGGATGATCCACCAGTCCTCGTCGCGGAGCAAGGGCCCCTACATCGCCCTGAACATCCCTTCGCTCCCTGAATCGCTCATCGAGGCGGAGCTTTTCGGCGCCGAAAAGGGGGCCTTCACGGGCGCCCACGAGCGGAAGATCGGGAAGTTCGAGGCCGCCTCCGGGGGCACGGTCTTTCTCGACGAGATCGGCGATCTGGCCCCCGAGGCCCAGGTCAAGCTCCTCCGCTTCCTCCAGGACCGGGAGTTCTACAGGCTCGGCTCGAACCAGGCGCTCCGGGCCGACGTCCGCGTTATCGCGGCGACGAACCAGGTCCTCGACGCGCTGATGAAGAAGGGCCGGTTCCGGGCGGACCTCTTCTACCGTCTGAACGTCATCCCCATCACCGTCCCTCCGTTACGCCGTCGCAAGGAGGATATCCCGCCCCTGGTCGACTTCTTTTTGAAGAAGTATGGCGTTCGGGAGGGCAAAAAGATCCTCGGCATCACCCGCGAGGCGCTGGCCGTCCTCGTGCGCCATGCCTACCCCGGCAACGTCCGCGAGCTCGAGAATGTCATCGAGAGGTCCGTGGTCTTCGCCGAAAAGGACGTTCTCGGCCTCGGCGACCTCCCCCTGGACTTTGCGGAGATCGCGGCGGAAGAGAGCGGGCCGGCCGGCGATTCGCTCGTCGACAAGGTCCGGCGCCTGGAGGTCCAGGAGATCCGGTTGGCCCTGCGGGACTCGGCCGGCGTCAAGAGCCGGGCGGCACGCTCGCTCGGCATCACCGAGCGCATGCTCGCGTACAAGATGAAGACCTACGGCCTCCCGGCCGGGACCCGGGACCCTAGCCGATCTTGACGGTCGTCCGGGCGACCCCGCCGCGCGTCGAGAGGATGGAGACCTCGGCTTCTCCCGACGTCCCCGGCTTGATCTTGACCTTCCAACGGACCTCTTTCTTCTCGTTCTGGTTGATGAAGCCGATGTCCTGGCGGGCCCGGACGCCGACGAGCTCGACCCCGGCCGGCAGCCGGACGGAGGCCGCGTCCGGCCGGACGATCTTGACCCGGTCGGCCATCTTGAGGGCCGAGGGCAGGTAGCCTTCATTGGTGAAGACGGCGACCAGCTCAAAGGTGTCCGCCGCCTTCTTGACCGGCTTGATCTCCGCGGACACGATCTTCACCTGAGGCAGGGACTTGGCCAGGAAGAGATTGAACATCGCCTCTTTCTTTATCCACTCCTCGAGCAGCTCGACCGGCGGGTTCTGGCGCCAGAACTTGGGATTGAAGCCGCCGATCTCCACCTCCCCGAGCGTCGGATGGAGGGCCTTGGTCCAGGGTTTGAAATAGCGGCCCCCGAGCTCCTCGTCGATGTAGCGGAGGCTCTCGAGATCCGTCACCCGGCCGTCGCCGTCATAGTCCTTGAGCCGGCCGCCGTTCCAGAGCTCGTCCCCGTACCAGACCGCGCCGTAATAGAGGTAGCCGAAATCGGGGGAGTGGCCGAAGAGCGGCCGTCCCTGGGGCTCGCTCGGGATCTCGAAGCCCATCTCCGCGGCCCGGGCCCGCATCTCGCGGTCGCCTCGGCCCTGGTTGGCGTAATCCCAGTACGTGTCCCCGGCGCTGGCGTAGCCGGTTATCTTCTTGCCTTCTTCGTCGAAGTACTTATAGACCGCCATGTCCTCGGGGAACATCGACTCGCTCATCCGGCTGGTCGACGGTCCGTGGAGCAGCATCGGCACCGTCGTATCCATGGTCTGGACGATGCTGACATTGGGATGCTCGAGAAGGAAGGTGAAGACGGCCCGGGTCTCGGGCTCGGACAGCGGATACTCGCCGGCCCCTCCCTGCGTCCAGCCGCGGCCGGTCAGGTCCCGGCCGGGCATCGGCCGCCAGTTCTCGGGGTAGTTGCGGTGGAGGTCCAGGCCGCCGACGCCGTCTTCGTTCGTCCGGCCGTCGCCGTCGTTGTCATAGCCCTCGGACATGACGATGTAGTCGCCCTTGCCGGCCGGGGCCCGCATCATGAGCCGCCCCGAGGGGTCGGAGGGGTCGAGCATCATCGTGCCCTTGCCGGGCTCGACCTTCTTGCGGACCTGGAGGATGAAGCCGTCGCCGTCGAGGTCCTCGGGCGGGTCCTCGTCGAGCAGGGTATCCCGGTCGTCGTCATACGGCCGGACCGTGCTGCGGTTCGACTGGGCCGTGTTCAGATAGAGCTCTGAGCCGTCCGGGTTGTTCTTGACCCGGACGTAGAGCGCCTTCGTGTCGACGAGCTTGGTGAGCGCCGGGTCGTGGCCGTAGCCGCTGAGGATGTGCCAGGCGAACCAGAGAGCGGCCTCGGCCGCCGTCACCTCGCCCGAATGCCGGTTCCCTTCGATGAACATGGCCGGCTTGTCCGTGTCCTTGCCGGTGGACTTGTTGGTGATCGTGATCTGCCAGATGTCGCGGCCCTCGAACGACTTGCCGACCGAATAGAGCTCAACAAGGTTAGGGTAGTCGGCGGCCCACTGGCGGAGGAAGGCCGTGACCTCGTCGTAGGTGTGGTAGTGCGAGAAGTCCATCGCTCCCGCGGCCTTGGGCTTCGTGAAGCCGTAGCCGGCCCTTGGGAAATGGCTGATCCCATGACGGATACCGCCGACCGTATAGGCCGTCGACGGCTTCGCTTCCTGGGGCTCCCGCCCCCGGAACCCCGGCTCCTGGGCCGTCAGGCCGATGATCAGGACGGCCGCGAACGCCACGGCCGCCGCGAGCTTCCCTGCGTGCTTGTCCATATAACCTCCTCGCGATGATGTTAGTCGGAGAATATGCGGAACGCCTCGCCAAGTCAATCGCCCGGCGCTTCCGCTCTTCTCCACTCGTTCGGCAGACCTTATGGCTCCGCAAACGGCGGCGAGGAGGGCGGCCGAACCCGACATTGGAAAAGTTCAGCCGGGAAGAGAGAGTGACGCCGCCCGGGACCGAGTAGCTAATCGGGGAGATCGACGAGGGCGACGGCGTAGCAGGCGATGGCCCGCTTTTCTCCGACGGCCCCGAGCCCTTCGTTGGTCTTGGCCTTGATGCCCAAGGACGTTTCGGGGATGCCGAGCACCGGCGAGAGGGCGGCCTTCATGGCCGGGATGTGCGGCCCCATCTTCGGCCCTTCGGCGACGATGACCGCGTCGACGTTGACGATCTTCGCGCCGCGCAGCCGGACGAGGTCCATGACGCTCTCGAGCAGCCCCGTGCTCCGGGCCCCTTCGAAGCGAGGGTCGGTGTCGGGGAAGTGGGCCCCGATATCGCCTTCCCCGAGCGCCCCGAGGAGGGCGTCGATGACGGCGTGCACGAGGGCGTCGCCGTCCGAATGGCCGAGGAGCCCGGCGGCGGCCGGAATGTCCGTTCCTCCGAGGACGAGCCTTCGCCCGGCCTCGAGCCTGTGGATGTCGTAGCCGAAACCGATCTTATGCATCGAGAAGGGCCTCCGCGATGGGGATGTCGACCGGCGTCGTGATCTTGATGTTCCGGGCGTCGCCGGCGACGGCCGTCACGGCGAGGCCGACGCGCTCGACCAGGGCCGCCTCGTCGGTCCCGGTGAAACGGTCCCGGCGGGCCGCGTCAAGGGCCTTTTTCAGGACGTCGTAGCGGAACCCCTGCGGCGTCTGGGCCCGGAAGAGGAGCGTCCGGTCGACCGTGGCGGTGACGTGTCCGTCCCGGACCTCCTTGACGGTGTCGTCGATGGGCAGGACCGGCAAGGCCGCGCCGCCGGCCCGGGCTGCGGCGATGACCCGGCTGATGAGGTCCGCGCTGACGAGAGGCCGGGCCCCGTCGTGGACCAGGACGACCTCGGGCGCCGAAGCGCCCAGAATGCGGAAGCCCTGCCACACGGAGTCCTGGCGCTTCTCGCCGCCGCGCACGATGTCGACGATCTTGGCGTAGCGCATCCGGTAGTGCTTCAGGTCCTGCTCGTCGGGTAAGACGAGCACGACGGCCTCGATTTCGGCATGGGTCTCGAAGCGCTCCAGGGTCCACTCGAGGACGGGCTTGGCGCGGAGGTAGGCGAACTGCTTCATCTCGCCGAAGCGCTTGCCGGCCCCCGCGGCGACGATGATGGCCGACGCACCGCTCATTTCGATTCCCCGTTGAAGCGGCCGAAGATCATCTTCCCGACCGTCGTCTGCAGGACCGACGTGACGGTGACGTCGATCGTCTGTCCGATCATCCGCCGCGAGTTGTCGACGACGACCATGGTCCCGTCCTCGAGGTAGGCGACGCCCTGGTCCTTCTCCTTGCCCTCCTTCAGGATGAACACGCTCATGGCCTCGCCCGGCAGGGCCACCGGCCGGAGGGAATTGACGAGCTCGTTGATGTTGAGGACCTTGATGCCGTGGATGCGGGCGACCTTGTTGAGGTTGAAGTCGTTGGTGATGATCTTGGCGTCCATCGATTTGGCCAGCTCGATGAGCTTGGAATCGACGTCCCTGGCCTCGGGGAAATCCGCGTCCGTGAGGATGACCTCGACCTGGGAGGATTTTTGAAGATGGTCGAGGACGTCCAGGCCGCGGCGGCCCCGCTGGCGCTTGAGCGCGTCGGCGGAATCGGCCACGAGGTGGAGCTCCTTGAGGACGAACTGGGGGACGACCAGGGTGCCCTCGACGAAGCCGGTGTCGCAGAGGTCCGCGATGCGGCCGTCGATAATGACGCTCGTGTCGACGATCTTGAAGGCGCGCCCGGCCCCCTTCTCCTTGAACAGACTCGCGAGGTGGGCCGGCTCGAACCATTCCGGCTTCTTCGTTCCGATGAGGAGCCCGATGTAGGGCATGATGACCAGGAAGAAGATGCGGATGAAGACGGCCATCGCGGTCGTCTGGACGACGGAATGATAGACGGCGCCGAACATCCAGCCGAGGAGGAGGCCGGCGATGAGGCCCAGGCCGGCGCTCCAGAGGACCCGGAAGGGGACCCGGCGGATGCGGGTCTCGAGGACCATCATCAGGGTGCCCAGGGCGAAAGCGGCGAAGGCCCCGGGGCCGGGGTTCAGCCTGAACGGCGGATAGAAATAGCCGCCCGCGGTGATGAGGCCGAGAGCGAACAGCCGGAAGAGCCAAATGCCCATGGCGTCATTCCTTTATATATGATGGCGATCAGAAAACGCGCTGCAGGGCCTCGCGGACGGTCCTCACGCCCAGGCACTCGATCTCCGGCAAGTCCTTGGGATCGAGCGCGGCCAGGTTCCCGGCCGGGAGCATGATGCTCGCGAAGCCCAGGGCCTGGGCCTCCTTGATCCGGACGAGGGGCTGGCTGACGGAGCGGATCTCGCCGGAGAGGCCGACCTCGCCGAAAAAGGCCATGTCCTGCGGCAGGGGCATGTTCTTGAGTGAGGAGACGACGGCCATGACGGCCCCGAGGTCGACGGCCGGTTCGTCGATCGACATGCCCCCGGCCACGTTGAGGTAAATGTCCTCGCCGGCGAAGCTGTAGCCCGCCTTTTTCTCTACGAGCGCCAGGAGCATGGCCATCCGATAGTGGTCGAGGCCGATGGTCATGCGCCGGGGATTGCCCGCGAACAGGGTCGAGGACACGAGGGCCTGGATCTCGGCGAGAAGGGGCCGCGTGCCCCTGACCGTGCAGACGACGGCGCTGCCGGCCTCCTCCCGGGGCCGCTCGCGGAGGAAGAAGGCCGAGGGGTTGAGGATGGGCTGGAGCCCGGCCGCTGTCATCTCGAAGACGGCCAGCTCCGAGACCGGCCCGAAGCGGTTCTTCATGGCCCGGAGGACGCGCTGGCTGTGGTCCCGCTCGCCCTCGAACAGGAGGACGACGTCGACGATGTGCTCGAGCGATTTCGGCCCGGCCAGGGACCCTTCCTTGGTGATGTGCCCCACGAGGAAGGCCGGGATATTGCGCGTCTTGGCGAAGCGGAAGATCTGGGTCGCCGCCTCCCGGACCTGGCTGATCGTGCCGGGCCCGGAGGTCATCTTGGACGAGAACACCGTCTGGATCGAATCGACGACGAGGATCTTGGGGGCCAGGCGCTCGGCCTGGGCCAGGATGCGCTCGAGGTTGGTCTCGGCCAGGAGGAAGAGCCGACCGTCGCGGACTCCCAGGCGGTCCCCCCGGAGCTTGATCTGCTCGAGGGATTCCTCACCCGAGACATAGAGCACCGAGGCGTCGTCCGCGGCCAGGTCGCGGGCCACCTGGAGCATGAGCGTCGATTTCCCGATGCCGGGCTCGCCGCCGATGAGGACGAGCGAGCCGGCCACGAGCCCGCCGCCGAGGACCTTGTTGAAGTCCTCGATCCCGACGCCGATCCTCTGGCGGGGGATGTCCTGAATGTCCTTGTAGAGGACGGGCTCGGCCGGGGCGTAGGCGATCCCGCCGGCCCCGATCGCGGCCTCCTCCTCGATCTCCTCGACGAGGGTGTTCCACTCGTCGCAGGACGAGCACCGGCCCATCCACTTGGGATAGCGGGCGCCGCAGCTCTGGCAGATGAAAACGGTCTTGTCCTTCATCCTTCCCCGCCGATCAGTACTCCGGCGCGGATTGTTCCATATCGGCGAAACGGGCGTACTCGCGGATGAAGGCCAGCTGGAGGTCCCCGATCGGGCCGTTCCTCTGCTTGGCAACGCTGACCTCGGCGATGCCCCGGAGGCTCTCGTCGTCCCGATGATAGAACTCGGGCCGGTAGATGAAGATGACGACATCGGCGTCCTGCTCGATGGCGCCCGACTCCCGGAGGTCGGAGAGCATGGGCTTGGGCTCCTTGCGGCCCTTCTCCGGGGCCCGGCTGAGCTGGGATATGCCGACGACCGGCATGTGCAGCTCCTTGGCCAGCTCCTTGAGCGACCGGGAGATGAAGGACATCTCCTGGTTGCGGTTCTCGAATCGCCCGCCGGTGCGCATGAGCTGGATGTAGTCGACGAAGGCGATGTCCAGGCGTTGCTCCATCTTCAGGCGCCGGCACTTGGCCTTCATCTCCATGATCGTCAGGGCCGGCGATTCATCGATGAAGATGTGGGCCCGGGAGAGGGCCTCGCCGGCCAGCTTGAGTTTCTCAAAGTCGCGCTCGCTGAGGTACCCCGTCCGTGTCTTCTGGAGATCGATATGGGCCTCGGCGCAAAGGAGCCGGTTGACGATCTGGTTCTCGGACATCTCCATGGAGAAGAACCCGACGGTCTTGTCGGTCTTGAGCCCGACATAGTGGGAGATGTTCAGACCCAGAGCCGTCTTGCCCATCGACGGCCGGGCCGCAATGATGACCAGCTCGGAGGGCTGGAAACCCGCGGTCATCGCGTCGAGGTAGCGGAAACCGGAGGGCACGCCGGTGACGGCCTCCTTACGGTCCGCCGTCCTCCGGATGGTCTCCAGCGCCGGCCCGGTCAGGGAGTGCATCGGGCGGAAGCCCGGCTTGATGCGCTGTTCGGCGATCTCGACGATGGCTGTCTGGGCCGAGTTGAGCAGCTCGTCGGCGTCCTCCTTCTGCTCGTAGCTGTCCTGGATGATGCGGGAGGAGGACAGGATCAGCCGCCGGAGGAGGGCCTTTTCCTTGATGATCTGGGCGTAGTACTCGACATTGAGGTTGCGGGGGACGCCGTCGAGGAGGGTGGCCAGATAGGAGGCCCCGCCGATCTCCTCGAGAATCCCGGCCCGCTGAGAGTCCTCGGACAGGGTCAGGAGGTCCACCGGGAGGCCCTTGTCGACGAGCGAAATGATGCGCTCGAGGATCTTCCTGTGGGCGTCGATGTAGAAGTCCTCCGGCGAGATCGTGGACAAGACGACGTTGAGGCTCTGGTTCTGGACGAGGATCCCCCCGAGGACGGTCCGTTCGGCCTCGAGGCTGTGCGGCGGCGTCTTTTTCAGGAACATCAGGTCGAGTTCCATGGCCACCTCGATCCGGCCGGGCCCGGCCCGGCGGAGTTCAGCTCGTCTTGTCCGACGGCCCCTCGCCGGCCCCTGGGACCTCTTCGCGGGCCACGACGATCTTCACCTCGGCCCGGTCCTCCGTGCTGATCTTGACGGGGACCGTGAAGTTGCCGAGCCGCTTGATGGGCTCGTCGAGCAGGATCCTCTTCTTGTCGATCTCGTAGCCCAGCCCGTCCAAGGCCTCCTTGACGTCGCCGGCCGAGACGGAGCCGAAGATGATGTCCTTCTCGCCCGCCCGGCGGGTGAAGGTCAGGGAGACATCGTTGAGCTTCTGGACGAGCGATTGGAAGGACTTGCGCTCGATCTCCGCCTTCTTCTTCAGGGCCTGGCGCTCGATCTCGATCGTCTTGAGGTTGGTCGCCGTGACGGCCAGCGCCATCTTCCGCGGAATGAGGTAGTTCCGGCCGAACCCCGGGGCGACGTTGACGACGTCGCCGCGCCGGCCCAGCTTCTCCACGTCCTGTTTCAGGATGACTTTCATGTCAGTCCTCGACGTAGGGGATCAGGGCCATGAGCCGGGCCCGCTTGATGGCCAGGGCCAGCTTGCGCTGATGGAAGGCGCACGTACCGGTGATCCGGCGCGGGGTGATCTTGCCCCGGTCCGGGATGTACTTCTTCAGGATCTCGGCCGACTTGTAGTCGATGCCCCTGATGTCCCTCTGGCAGAACCGGCAGAATTTCCGCTTGGGCGCGAAGAACTTCCGGTAGCCGCCCCGTTCGCTGCGCTCGCCCCGTTCGGGTCTGTCGTCTCGCGGCATCTTACTTCTCCTCTTTCACTTCGGCCGGCGCAGGCGCCGGCGCGGCCGCCGGGGCGGCGGCCGCAGCGGCCTCTTCGGCGCGCTTCTTCCTGTTCTTCCGGCGGCCGAGGTCCCGCGGATCCTTGAGGACCGTCATGAACCGGATGACCGCGTCGGACTGTTTGAACCGGCGTTCCAGCTCGGCGGAGACGTCGCCCCCGCCGTCATAGGTGAGGAACACATAGAAGCCTTCATTGTGCCGTTTGATCGGGAAGGCCAGCCGTCGCTTGCCCCAGACGTCCTGCTTGACCAGGCGGCCCTTCTTCTGGGCCACGATCTCGGTCATCTGATGGAGGAATTGCGTGATCTCTTCTTCGGAAAGCGCGGGGGAGAGAACGAACCCCGTTTCATACTGTCTCACTGAGACCTCCTTATGGTTTAAACAGCCCCTTCCTCTCGGGAAGGAGCAAGGGGTCGAAGCCCTATTCTAGCCTAATCCCGGCAAAAAGCAACTCCAGGCCCCCAGGCGGCCGGGAATCTCTATGTCCCGGAATTCTCGGTCATCGCCCGGCGATGGTTGAAACGGGTCATGGCCCGCTCGATCCCGCCGTCGAGGATCATCTCGAGGGCCTCGGCGGCCTGCTCCAGGCCCCGCTCGAGGTCCTCCCTCTCGTCCCGTTTGAACGGCTCCAGGACGAAGTCGGCCGCGTCCCGGCCCGCCGGGCAGGGACCGATGCCGATCCGGATGCGCGGAAAAGCGTCCGTCCGGATCTCGCCCGCGACCGAGATCATGCCCTTGTGCGTGCCGGGCCGGCCGGTCTTTCGCACCCGGATCTCGCCGAGCGGGATGTCGAGATCGTCGTACACGACGACGAGGCGCTCCGGCGGGACCTCTTTCCCGGCCAGGGCCGCCCGCACGGCCGTCCCGCTCCTGTTCATGAAGGTCTTGGGCAGGGCCAGCAGGACCTCTTCGCCGGCGCGGCGGGCCAGGGCGGTGCGGGACTTGAACAGCCGCCCCCGGAGCTCGACGCCCCAGGTCCGGGCCATCCGCTCGACCAGCATGAAGCCGGCGTTGTGACGCGTGGACGCGTACTCGTCACCCGGATTGCCCAGCCCAGCGACCAGCCACAAGGGCTATTTCTCCGGTTCTTCCTTCTCGGCCCGTTCCTTCTTGATGACCTCGGGCTCCTTGGGCTCCTCGGCCGCCACTTCGCCCTCCGGCTTCTCGCCGGGGAAGGGTTCCTCTTCCTTGTGCGGCATGGAGATGAGGACGAGGACGGTGTTCGGGTCGGTGAGGACCTTGACGCCGGCCGGGACGGTCATGGCCTGGACCTTGAACGACTGGTTGATGTGCAGCTCCGCGATGTCGATATCCAGGCTCTCCGGGATGTCGCGGGGCAGGCACTCGACCTCGACCTCGCGGGTGACGAAGTCGACGAATCCGCCTTCCGTCTTGACCCCGACGGGCTCGCCGTGGTGTTCGACGGGGACGGTGACCTTGATCGGCTTGTCCATCGAGATGCGGATGAGATCGACGTGTTGGAGCTCGTCGGTGGCCGGGTTGACCTGTATCTCCTTGATCATCGCGTCGTACATGTCGGCGCCGACGGCGACCTTGAAGATCGTGTTCTCGCCCGATTCGAGGCGCAGGATCTGGACGATGTCCTTTTTGTTGAGGACGAGGGCCGTCGTGTCCATCGACTCCCCGTACAGGACGGCCGGGACGAATCCCTGGGCCCGGAGCCGCCGCGCGGCGTTCGTCCCCAGGCCCTGGCGTTTTTCTGTCTTGACGACGATGTTCATGGTGTGCTCCTTAGGCGAACAGGGAGCTGACCGAGCTCCCCTCGTTGATCCTCCGGATCGCCTCACCGAAGAGTTCGGCGACGGAGAGGACGGAGAACCGGCCGGACGCGGCGGCTTTCTCCGTCAGCGGTATCGTATTGGTCACGAAGACCCGTTCGAGCTTGGATTGGGCGATCCGGTCGAGGGCCGGCCCCGACAGGACGGGGTGCGTGCAGGCGCTGAAGATCCTCTTGGCGCCCTCCTTGGCCAAGGCCTCGACGCTGAGCGTCAGGGTCCCGGCCGTGTCGACCATGTCGTCGAAAATGACGACGTTCTGGCCGGCGACCTCGCCGATGACGTGGAGGACCTTGGCCACGTTCGGCGCCGGCCGCCTCTTGTCGATGATGGCCAGCTTGGCGTTCAGGCGCTGGGCGAACACGCGGGCCCTGCCCACGCCGCCGGCGTCCGGCGAGACGATGGTCAGGTCGTCGAGCTTCAGCGTCTTGATGTGGTTGGCCAGGACGGGCGCGGCCATGAGGTTGTCCACGGGGATCGAGAAGAAGCCCTGGATCTGCGGCGAGTGGAGGTCCATGGCCAGGATCCGGTTCGCGCCGGCCTTCTCGATGAGGTCCGAGACGAGGCGGGCCGAGATCGGCACTCGGGGCCGGTCCTTCCAGTCCTGGCGGGCGTACGGGAAGTAGGGGATGACGGCGGTGATGCGCCCGGCCGACGACCTCTTGAAGGCGTCGATCATGATGAACAGCTCCATGAGGTGGCTGTTCGCGTCGGTCGATCCCGATTGGATGATGAAGATGTCCTCGCCGCGGACGTTCTCGTCGATGTAGAAGTGGATCTCTCCGTCGCTGAAGCGGTCGAGGACGCAGCGCCCGAGGTCGATCTTCAGGTAGTCGACGATCTCCTGGGCCAGGGCCGTGTTCGATGAGCCAGTGAATACCTTCATCGTTCTTTCCTCGCCTTATATCGTCCGAACTGGGGCGGGAGGATTCGAACCTCCGATGACGGAGCCAAAGTCCGTTGCCTTACCGCTTGGCTACGCCCCAGCACCGAGCTGAGCCCAAAAACTCTCCCGCGGCAGGGTCGCCGCGAGACGGGCGTCCGATGTGCCGGGGAGCTGCCTCCGCGCCGCCTCCGCGCTCGCCGTGTCGGGGAAAAGTCCGTACACCGCCGAGCCCGAACCGCTGACCTGGGACACGAGGGCCCCCTGCTCCCTGAAAAAGTTCTTCCACCGCTCGAGCTCGGGATAGGCCCGGAGAATGACGCGTTCCAGATCGTTTTCCAAAAGTCCGAAGTCTCCGGACTCCAGAAAGCGCATAATTTTACTGCCTTTCCCGGGGGAAGTCAAGGCGGGGTCGAGGCCCGCATAGATGGACGGCGTCGGGATGGCGAACGGCGGGAAGATGAGGAGGCAGGCGAGAGGAGAGAGGTCCGGCAGGGGGGTCAGGCGATCGCCGATCTCCTCACCCAGGCAGAGCCCCCCCTTAAGAAAAAAGGGGACATCGGCCCCCAGGCCCCTGGCAAAGCGGGCCAGCTCGCCCGCCCCCAGGCCGAGGTTCCAGAGGCCGTTGAGGACCATGAGCGTCGTCGCGGCGTTGGAGCTGCCGCCGCCGAGGCCGCGGCCGGCGGGGACGGATTTCCTGACGGCGATCTTGGCCCCCTTGGCCGTCCCGGCACTGCCCTGCAGCAGCCGGGCGGCGCGGTGGACGAGGTTCGTCCGGTCCCAGGCGATGGCCGGGTCGTCGCCGCTGAGCTCGAGGACGCCGTCCGGGGCGGGCCCGAAATCGATCTCATCGGCGAGGGAGATCGTCTGGAAGAGCGTCCGGATATCGTGATAGCCGTCCGGCCTCTTGCCGACGATCTCCAGCCCGAGATTGATCTTGGCGAACGATCTAACGGTCATCGTTCCAGGAGCTCCAGCATCCCCTCCCACGTCTTCGCGGCGTAGGAGCGGAGGAAAGCGACGTCGAAGATCTCCGGCCGCGGGGGCGGATTGAAGCCGAGCTTGAGGACCTTGACCCGGCCGACGGTCCCCGGCCCGGAGAGGCCGATCTCCCTCGGCACGGCGTCCCCCGGAAAGAACTCGCGGACGGTGAAGGCGAAATCGCCGCGCGAACCGCGGGCGGCGCGGCCCTTCGCATCCGTCTCGACCCTCCAGCCGCTCTCCCCGTCCCCCTCTCCGCCGACCGTCCAGGTGCCGGAGAGCAGGCGGACGGCATCGCCGGGAAGCAGGGCGACGCCCAGGAATCTTTCCATCATGACGTCCGAGGCGTCCTCGGCGTAGGCCTTCTTTCCCGGCAGGACGAACCAGGCCCGGCCGTCGCGGAAGAAGATGAGGAAGGCCGTCCGCCCAATCGGGTCGAGCGCCTCGACCCGGCCGAGCCCCGGCCGCCGGAAGACGAACCCGAACTTGCCCTTGATCGCCGCGTCGACGCCGGAGACCGAGGCCGAGCCGAAGCCCTCGACGGCCTCGACGCCGCAGGCCGGCGGGACCAGCATGGGGGGGCGACGGACGCAGGAGGTGAGGGCCGCCGCGATCAGGAGGGCCCCGGCGATAAGGATCCGGCCGCCGTCGACCGGCCTACTTGAACCCATAATCTTCGGTCTTCGGCGGCGTCTTCTTGGCCTCGTCTTTGAGCCTTTTTTTCCTGAAGAGGGGATAGAACGGGGACTTGAGGCGGCGGCCGAAACAGGACATGCTGGGATTGAGGATGAGGAGCAGGACGAACGCGGCGAAGATGATCAGGATCGCCGTGGTGCTCCACTTCATCGTCGGACTCCCTGTGTCTCCCGCGGCCGGCGACCGGACGGTCGCGCCCTAAGCCGGGCGGACCGAGGACGGCTCACTCGTGGCTTTCGGGCTCTTCCTGAAAGATCGGGATCTTGGATTTCTCTTTTTCTTTCCCGAGATAATGGCCAACGCAAAACACCGTGCCCAACGTCAGCACCGCTAACAGGAACTTGAAGAAGCCTTTCATCGCAACCTTCCCTCAATCATTTTATTTATTTGCCGGAAAAAGTCAAACGCCGTGTTTGCTTTTTCGGGACGGCGCCGATATATTGAAGAGAGGAACGCGGCCCGCGCGCCGCGGAGATCGACGATGCCGAAAACCCTTCGGGCCCTGGCCGCTCTCATTGCCCTGATCCCTCTCGCCGCCGCGGCCCAGGGCGTCCGGCCGGCGGTCTTCGCGGGGCAGTTTTACGAGGCCGACCGCGCCCGGCTGGCCGCCGAGATCGACGGCTATCTCGCCGCCGCGGCCCCCGCCTCACCCGTCGCCGGGCGGATCACCGCTCTAATCGTGCCCCACGCCGGATATGTCTATTCGGGAAGGACCGCGGCCGCTTCGTATGCCCTCCTCAGAGGGCGGGATATCGGCACGGTCGTCATCGTCGGCCCCACCCATCGCTTCGCTTTCGAGGGCGTCTCGATCTGGCCCGACGGCGGATTCGAGACCCCGCTCGGCGTCGCGCGCGTCGACGCGGCCCTGGCCAAGGAGATCGCCAAGGCCATGGGCTCGAAGTTCCGGCCGGAGGCCTTCGCCGAAGAACACTCCGTCGAGGTCCAGGTCCCCTTCGTTCAGCGGGCGTTGCCCAACGCGGCCATCGTGCCCATCGTCATGGGCGATCAAACGCGTTCGACCATCCGGTCCCTGGCCGCGGCCCTGGCCAAGGCCTGCCGGGACAAATCGGTCGTGGTCGTCGCCTCGACCGACCTGTCCCATTTCCTGGCTAAGGACAGGGCTCAGGCCACCGACGCGCGCACCGCCGCTCTGATCGCGGCCATGGACACCGAATCGCTCATCCGCAAGGTCGAGGGGCGGGAGAACATCATGTGCGGCGGCGGACCGGTCGCGTCCGTTCTCCTGATGGCCGGCAAGGAAGGCCGGGCCCGGGTCGAGATCCTGGCCCGGACGGACTCGTCCGGTTTCGGGGGCCCCGTCGTCGGCTACCTTGCCGCGGCCGTATTCGCCGAGGCCGGACCGGCGCGGGAGGAATTCTCCTTGGCGGAAGACGAGAAGGCCGATCTCCTGAAGCTGGCCCGGGCGGCCATGACGCAGTTCCTCACGGCGGGGACCGAGATCGAAGATCTCTCCGGAAAGGACGCGTTCCGCGCTCCCCGCGGTGCGTTCGTGACGCTCACGAGGGCCGGCGACCTGCGCGGCTGCATCGGTTACATCGAGCCGGTCCTTCCGCTCGGCCAGGCCGTCATTCGGACCGCGATCTACGCGGCGACCGAGGACCGCCGATTCCGGCCCGTCACCGTCGCTGAGCTCAAGGACATCCGGGTCGAGATCTCCGTCCTGACCCCGGCCCGCGAGATCGTCCGCCCGGACCTCGTCAAGGTCGGGACCCACGGGCTCATCGTCGAGAAGGGCGGCCTCAAGGGCGTCCTCTTGCCTCAGGTGCCGGTCGACAACGGCTGGGACCGCGAGACCTTTCTCGCCCAGGGCTGCATCAAGGCCGGGCTGCCGCCGGACGCCTGGAAGCGGGGGGCCAGGCTGTCCGTCTTCGAAGCCATCGTCTTCCACGAGTAGCCTCGGGATATCGTCTCCGTTCGCGAGTAACGGCATACCCGCTCGGCGCGGTTCCTCCCTCGGCGTCACCCCCATCCGTGCTCGCCGCTCCAAAGTGCTCATCGGCATCAGCGGCTCCGCGCGGGTGGGGGGCCCCCACGCCGTTGCGTCACCGCCCCTGCGCCCACATCGCCTATCCGCTCGCGTCGACGACACCCCTCGGCTTCATTTCCAGCGGTCGTTTTCTTTTCTTGATGATGGTAGCGACAATAATGAACGAGAAGTCCCCAGAGAAGGCTGCGGAAGCGGGGGTTGAGAGGATCGTCGGAGTGAGCATAAAGCGGTGATTTAGACTTCACGGGACGGAGACGCGGAGTCTTTTACTCGGCTCCGGAGCGGGAAGGCGTTTCAAATCACCGCAGCGAACGGAGATGATCCCCGAAACCCCTCCGCAGCCTGAGCCGAATTCTGCTATAATAAGCCTTCTTCTTAGACCGGAGACAGCCGCGATGCCGATATACGAATACCAGTGCAAAAAGTGTCGAGAAGTTTGCGAAGTGCTGCAGAGGGCCAAGGACAAGCCCCCCGAGAAGTGCCCCAAGTGCGGCGGCCCGATGGTCAAGAGGATCTCCTCGCCGGCCATCCAATTCAAGGGCAGCGGCTGGTACGTCACCGATTACGCCAAGAAAAGCTCGACCCCCGCCGGGGCCAAGGCCCATGCGAAGGGCGAAAGCAAGGGCGAGCCCGAGGCCAAGGCCGAGGCCAAAACCGAGGCCAAAACCGAGATCAAGACCGGGTCCGGTGCGAGCACCGAGGCCAAGCCCGGCAAGCCGTCCTCATAGCCGTTTGAGCGGAGGTCTTCGCCACCGCGAACGCATCTCATGACCAAGCGCAGGGCCGTTTTCCTCGACCGCGACGGCACCCTCAACGAAGACACGGGCTATCCGGCCGATTTCCGCCAGATCCACATCTATCCCGACGCGTTCGTGGCCGTCCGGCGACTGAAGCAGGCCGGGTTCGCCGCCGTCGTCGTCACCCATCAGTCCGGTCTCGGCCGCGGCTATTTCGACGCCGCCGAGCTCGAGGCGCTGCACGCCCGCTTCTGCGAAGAATTCGCCCGCCGCGGCGCGCCCCTCGACGCGATCTATTCCTGCCCCCACGCCCCGGACCGAACGGGCCGCACCCGGTGTTCTTGCGCCAAGCCCCAGCCCGGCCTCGGGATCCGGGCCGCGGCCGAGCTCGGGCTCGACCTCGGCGCGTCGTTCATGGTCGGCGACAAACCGGACGACATCCTCTTCGGCCTGAGCATCGGCGCCGCCCCCGTCCTTGTGCGCACGGGCTACGGGCGGGCCGCGGCGGCCGCCCTCGCCGTCCGCGGCGTCCGGCCGGCCCACGAGGCCGCGGGCATCCTCGGAGCCGCATCCTGGATCCTCGCACAGGGAGGGCCCGCCGGCCATGGTCCGGTTTGACGACATCCTCGAGAAGGTCTCCTCCTACATCAGCGAGAAGGAGATCGCGGCCCTCCGCAAGGCCTACGTTTTCGCAGGGCAGGCCCACAAGGGGCAGGTCCGCCGGTCCGGCGAGCCGTACCTCAGCCATCCCCTCGAGGTGACGGATTTTCTCGCCGACATGCGGCTCGACAGGACGACCCTCGTCGCCGCCCTCCTCCACGACGTCCCCGAGGACACGGACACGACGGCCGCCACGATCCGCGAGAGCTTCGGCAAGGAGGTCGCCGACCTGGTCGAGGGCGTGACCAAGATCAGCCGGGTCCAGGAGGTCTCCCCCGAGGTCCGCCGGGCCGAGACCATCCGCAAGATCATCCTGGCCATGACCGACGACATCCGGGTCATCTTCATCAAGCTGGCCGACCGGATCCACAACCTCAAGACCCTCCGCTTCCTCGACGAGGAGAGGCAGCGGCAGATCGCCCGCGAGACGCTCGATATCTACGCGCCCATCGCCAACCGGCTCGGCATGGGGCGCATCCGGGCCGAGCTCGAGGACCTGTCGTTCCGCTACGTCGCCCCGGAGGAGTTCGCCAAGGTCGCTGCGGCCATGGAGCCGCAGCGGAAGGCCGCCGCGGCGGACCTCGAGGCTATAAGAACGACGCTCGGCGAGCTCATCGCGGAGAACGGCCTGCCGGCCGAGATCTTTTCCCGGATCAAGCGGCCCTACAGCGTCTGGAGCAAGATGAAGCGGCGCGACATCGGGTTCGACCAGGTCTTCGATCTCCTGGCCCTTCGCGTCATCACCGATTCGGTCAAGGACTGCTACGCCATCCTGGGCATCATCCATCAGCGCTGGCCCCACCTGCCCCAGCGCTTCCGCGATTTCATCGCCATGCCCAAGCCGAACCTCTACCAGGCCCTTCACACGACCGTCATCACGGAAGGGCGGAAGACCTTCGAGATCCAGATCCGGACACGGGAGATGCACGACCTCGCGGAGAACGGCATCGCCGCGCACTGGCGGTACAAAGACGACGGCACGGCCGGGCCGGCGGGGGAGGACCGCCGTCTCCATTGGCTCAGGGAGATGGCCGCCCTGTTCGAGGAGAAGAAGAACCCCCAGGAATTCCTGCGCTCGCTGAAGACGAACCTCATCCCCGAAGAGGTCTACGTCTTCACGCCCAAGGGCAAGGTCATCAACCTGCCCCCCGGCGCCACGGCCCTCGACTTCGCGTTCAAGATCCACACGGAGGTCGGCCTCCACGCCTCCGGGGCCCGCGTCAACAGCTCGACCGTCCCGCTCAAGACCGCGCTCAGGACGGGCGACATCGTCGAGATCCTGACGGCCCCCGAAAAGGCCCCGACGCGGGGCATGCTGTCCGCCGCGGCCACGGCCGGGGCCCGGCAGGCGCTCCGGCGGGCCCTCGATCAGAAGAGCCGGACGACGAGCGTCTCCCTGGGACGGAAGCTCTGGGAGAAGGAGGTCCGGAAGTACGCCCTCCCTCACGGGTTCCGGCACGAAGCGGACCTGGCCCGGAGGCTGGCGGAGGTCCTCGGCCCGCGGGCGGCGTCGCTGGAGGACTTCTTCGGACAGGTGGGACTCGGCCGGATCGTCGTCGACCCGAAGCTCATCGAATCCGTGTTCGGTCCCGTCACGCCGCGCAAGCCGGGCCTGCTCGGCAAGGCGGCGGCCCGGTTCGCCCCCGGGCCCGGCCCGGGCGTCAGGATCAAGGACATCGACGGCCAGATGATCAAGCTGGCCAAGTGCTGTTCTCCGGTCAAGGGCGAGCCCGTCGTCGGCTATATCACGGCCGGACGGGGCCTGACCGTGCACTCCCTGCGCTGCCCGCTCGTGACCAAGGAGATCCTCGACGGCCAGCGGCTGGTCGAGGTGTCATGGGATCCGTCGTTCGCGGGATCGTTCAAGGCCCGGCTCATGATCAAGTCGCAGGACTCGCCCGGCGTCCTGGCCAAGGTGGCCGCGGCCATCGCCGACCTCGAGGGCGACATCTCCAAGGCCGAGGCCTCGATGACCGCGGAGGGCAGGGCCCGGATCAAGCTGGATATCAGGATCAAGGACATCCGCCAACTCGAAGCGATCTCGAGGCGGATCAGCGGATTGAAAGAGGTCCAGTCGGTCGAAAGGGTTTGATCGGGAGATGGCCGGACGGCTAGGCCGCCTTGACCACTTTGCCGGAACGCAGGCACCTCGTGCAGACCCAGACCTGGCGCGCGCCCTTCGGCGTCTGCGCTTTGACCCGCTGGAGGTTGGGCTTCCACTTCTTGGGGGAGGACTTATGGGAATGGCTGACATTGTGCCCGAAGACGGGGCCTTTTTGGCAGATGTCGCAGACTTTCGGCATGGTCGTATCTCTTTCGTTGCGATTTGAGCCGCATTTATACCATAAATCCGGCCGGTAGGCAAATCCCCCGCAGGCGCCGGGCCCTTGACGCCCGGCCGGGGGATGACGTACGCTGGCTCCTAGCCGGCATGAGACGCCAGATCGTCCCTCCCCTCGTTCTGTCCCTGGTCGTCGCCTTCGCGGCCTGCGCGCGGCCCCTGGCCACCGGGGCCCTGACGGCCGGCGTCGCGGCCGCCCGCCAGGACGGGTGGGAAGAGGCCGCCCGGCACTGGAGAGCCGCCCTCGAGCGCGATCCCGGCTCGGCCGCAGCCCACAACAACCTGGCCATCGCCTATGAGAAGCTGGGCGCTTGGGAAGAGGCCCGCCGGGAATACGAACAGGCCCTGGGCCTCGCCCCGGAGGACCGGGCCATCAAAGAAAACTACGAAGCCTTTATGGCCCGGCTGGCGTCGGGCCGCGGGAAGAGGCCGTGAAAACGCGCGGCTTCGCCGTCCTGGCCGCGCTTGCCCTGGCGACCGCGGCCGGCGCCTCCTGCCGCTCGAGTGGCCCCGTCGAAATCCGGGTGAGCCTGCCGGGCGTTTCGCCGTTCCCCGCCGGCTCCTTCGCCGAGATCATGGTCACGAGCTTCCGCAACGAAGCTCCGCCCCCGGATCTCGATCCCGGGCTCGAGCTCCAATCCTATCTCGCGACCGAGCTGCGCCGTGCGTTCAAAGGGACGGTCTCGCTCGCCCCTCTCCCGGACGGCGCCGCGACGCCGCCTTCTTTCTGGCGCGCGGCAGCTGCCGGCCGCGATCGCTCCGTCTTCCTCACGGGCTCAGTCCGCCTCGAGGGCCAGGTCCGCAAGGCCCTGCAGCCAAAGTACGTTCCTGTGGACAGTCCCTTCGACACTTCCCATCGCGGCCTCGTCGAGCATCGCCGCTGGACCCTCACGATCGAGCTCGCCGTCATCTCCGGGGAAAGCGGCGAGCCGCTCTTCCGCAAGACGTTCCGCGAAGACCGCGATTACATCGATCTCGAAAAGCCCGCCGAATTCGCCTTCTCCGAGCTTTCCGAGAGCTTCCGCGACATGCTTTTCCAGGCCCTTTTGGGCACGCCGAGCATCGAGAAGCGGACCCTGCTCAGGCGCTGACGCGGGGGCCTCTAAGCGCGACAAAACGCGTCCGTTCGGGCCCTCCCGGATATCGCGCCGGACCCCTTTTCCGGCTCATTTTGGGGTCTTATTCGGGCCCTCGGGGGCTCGTTTCCGGCCCGGCCGCAACGGCCCGCGCCGGGAGGCCTCCGGGATCGGTTTTCCCCTAAAAAAAAGCTTGATATGGCCCCCTCGGAGTGCTATCATTCCCGGGCCTCTCCCCGACGATAACCTGGCCGGGAGAGGATTTTCCACAGATGTGGAAAATTCTGTGGAAAAAACGATAGCTCCCATGGAACCTAAAGAAAACGAAAACCCTTGGATCAAGATCTTGCGGGCCGTTCAAACCAAGATCGACCCCAACTCCTTCGAGACCTGGTTCGACCCGACGACCTTCATCGGCCAGGAGCAGGAGTGCTTGTACGTCAAGGTCCCCAACGCCTACTTCCGGGACTGGCTGTCGTTCCATTATTCGAACGTCATCGCCGAGTGCTGCCGCGACATCTTCGATAAGACCTTCGATATCCGCTACATCCACGAGGACACGCCTGCCGCCTTCATGCGCCGCTCCCCCGACGACCGCAAGACGAAGCAGGGCCCGGCGGTCAATCCCAACCTCAATCCCAATTACACGTTCGAGAATTTTGTCGTCGGCAGCTGCAACCAGTTCGCCCACGCCGCGGCGACCGCCGTATCCAAGAACCCGGCCAAATCCTACAATCCCCTTTACATCTACGGCGGGGCCGGTCTCGGCAAGACCCATCTCATGAACGCCATCGGCCACTACGCCCTCCAGCAGAGCGCGCGCAACAAGATCCTCTACGTCACGACCGAGAAGTTCATGAACGACCTGGTCACCCATCTCCAGTACGGCAAGGTCCTGGAGTTCCGCGAGAAATACCGCAGCGTCGACCTCCTGCTCATGGACGACATCCACTACCTGGCCGGCCGGGAGCGCACGAAAGAGGAATTTTTCCACACCTTCAATCACCTTTATGACAGCCAGAAGCAGATCGTCATCTCCAGCGACTGTCCCCCGAAAGAGATCCCCCACCTCGAGGAGCGCTTCCGCTCCCGCTTCGAGTGGGGACTCATCGCGGACCTCAAGCCGCCGGACATCGAGACCCGCATCGCCATCCTCAAGAAGAAGGCCGAGGCCGAAGCGGTCTCCCTCCCCGAGAGCGTAGCCCTTTACATCGCCGACAAGGTCCAGACGAACATCCGCGAGCTCGAGGGCTACATGCGGCGGGTCATCGCCTTCGCCTCCCTCAAGGGCGAGCGGATCGACCTCGACCTGACCAAAGAGGCCCTCAAAGGGCTCCTCGATTCGTCTTCGATGATCGTCACTGTGGAAAAGATCCAGAAGCTCATCTGCCACAAGTTCAAGATCAAGCCGTCGCAGCTCAAATCGAAGAACAATTCCCCCAAGATCGCCTTCCCCCGCCAGATCGCGATGTATCTGGCCAAGGAGCTGACCAATTCATCGCTGCCCGAGATCGGCAAGAAATTCGGTGGAAAACACCATACGACCGTCATCCACAGCATCCGCAAGATCGACAAGCTGCGCAACGACGATCCCGAATTCAACAAAGAGATCAACAGCCTCATGGCCTTCATCCAATGAGGAATAACAGCGGCTTCGCGGGGTTATGCACATTTCCAGAGGACTTTATTATTACTCTTCTTGATTTCATTGGATTTCTGAATTAAATAATAAGAAAGAAAAGAAGGAACGCGGAGCGAAAGGTGACGCCATGAAATTCTCAGTCCCCAAGCAGGCTTTTCTCAACGAACTCCAAATCCTCCAGGGCATCGTGGAGAAGCGGAACACGATGCCGATCCTGGCCAACGTGCTTATGAACGTCTCGGGGTCGGAGATCGAGCTGACCGGGACCGACCTCGAGGTCGGTATGAAGACCCACATCGGGGCCGACATCGAGAAGACCGGGGCCATCACGGTCAACGGGAAGAAGATCTTCGAGATCGTCAAATCTCTGCCGGAAGGGGAGGCCGTCCAGGTCGAGCTCAAGGACGAAACGCTCGAGATCCGGGCGGGGGCCAGCGAGTTCAAGGTCCTCTGCCTGGCCAAGGAGGATTATCCTCAGGTGCCGGACGCCAAGTTCGACCGGGGCATCGCGCTGCCGCTCCAGGACCTCAAGGACATGATCGACCGCGTCTTCTACGCCATCACCCAGGAGCAGCGCTATTACCTGAACGGGGCCTTGATGTCCCTGAAGAACCGCCAGGTCGAGCTGGTCAGCACCGACGGGCACCGCCTGTCGTATACAAAGAAGGCCGAGGACGGGTTGAAGCTCGAAAAAGAGCTGAGCGTCATCGTGGCCAAGAAGACGCTCAACGAGATCCGGAAGTTCGAGGACGAGACGGTCGCCTTCGACCTCGACGAGAGCAACCTGTTCTTCAAGGTCGGCGCGAGGACGCTCATCTCCCGGATCATCGAGAGCAAGTTCCCGAACTACCAGGCGGTCATCCCCAAGGACAACCCCGGGCGGCTGGTCGTCGGCCGGGCCGAGCTGGCCGACGCCATCCGGCGCGTATCGCTCCTGTCCGCCGAACGGTCCAAAGGGATCAAGTTCACGATCGAGAAGAACCGCATGCGCCTCTTCTCCTCGAACCCGGAGATCGGCGAGGCCCGCGACCGCCTGGCCGTCGAGTACAAGGGGCAGGACCTGGAGATCGGGTTCAACGCCCAGTATCTCCTGGATTTCCTGACGGCCGTCGGGGCCGAGAAGGTCGTCTTCGAGATCAAGGACGAGAACAGCGCCGTCCTGCTCAAGCCGGAGAACGAGGAAGCCCTGACGAGCCTTTACGTCCTCATGCCGATGAAGATCTAGCACGGTCTCTCTCTCCGGCTTAGCTCAGGATATCGCCTCTAGCTCCCCGACCCCGGGAACCAGTTCGTGCGGTTCCCCCCGCTTCGCGGGTCCCCCCTCCACCACGGGGATCTTCGAGGCGATATCCATCGCCGCCACGAGAGAGACCGGGAAAGACGGGAACAACAAATGGAAGGCCCTCGTCAGGAAGGACCGGACGAGGGCGGGGTCGCTAAAGACGGGGTCAGGCCTTAGGTTGGGCGGGCGCCGCGGCCGGGGCCGCCGGAGCGGCCGCCTTGGGCTTGGTCACGGCCCGCACGTAGATCCACTCTTTTTTCAGCTTGTGGCGGTCGTCCGCGGCGAGCTCGAAGAGGCTGTCGATCTGCATCGCCTTGGGCGTCGTCGGGCAGGAGTCGACGCACTGCGCGCAGTGGATGCAGCGGTCGTTGTGGATGATCATGCTGAAGCGCTTTTCGGCTTCGTTGACGGACGTGATCTCGATGGCCTCGGCCGGGCAGTCGCGCTCGCAGGCCTTGCAGACGATGCAGAGCTCGGGCCGCAGAAAGGGCGTGCCCCGGAAGTCCTTGGGCACGGCGAGCTTCTTGAAGGGATAGTCGACGGTCGCCGGCTTCTTGAAGAGGTGCCGGAGGAGCTCGGGCAGGAACGCGGCTATTCTCATGAGACAAATCCCTTCAGGAGGATCGTGGCCAGGAGCTGGAGGACGGCCAGGGGGGTCAGCACTTTCCAGGCGAAGGAGATGACCTGGTCGATGCGGATCCGGCCCGTCAGGGCCCGCATCAGGGACAGCAGGAAGATGACGAAGAGCGTCTTGACGACGAACTGGAGGAAGCCGAGGACGGCCCCGCCGGGGAAGCCGCCGAGGAAGACGGCGGCCAGGAGGCCGCTGGCGACGACGAGCTCGACGTCGAACGTCAGGCGGAAGAGGGCCAGCTTCTTCCCCGAGTATTCGGTGAAGGTGCCGCCGACGATCTCCGTTTCGGCGTCGGGGATGTCGAAGGGGGTCCGCTCGAGCTTGGCCTGCACGGCGACGAGGGCGACCAGGAAGCCGAGGAGATTCACCAATAGCAGCAGGGGCCGGGCCTGGTAGAAGGCGGCGATCTCGGCCAGGCGCCAGGAGCCGGCCAGGATGGCCGGGCTGAGGACGGCCAGGAAGAGCGGCACCTCGTAGCCGAACAGCATCGTCAGGACGCGGGCCCCGCCGATCGTGGAGAAGAGGTTGGTCGAGGACCAGGCGGCCAGGAAGATGACGAGGGTCGGCAGGCTGAGGAGGTAGAGCATGACGACGATGTCCCCGGGGAAAGACGTCCAGCCGGGCACGGCCAGGTCGAAGTTCCAGACGGGGAGGAGCAGGCCAGCCGTCGAGACGACGGCCAGGCCGATGGCGGGCAGCACCGAGAAGAGGCGCTTGTCCGCGGCCTCGGGGACGACGTCCTCCTTGGCCATGAGCTTGAAGAAGTCGGCGATCGGCTGGAGCAGCCCGAAGCGGCCCGTGTGGGTCGGCCCCATCCGGTTCTGGAACCGGGCGTAGAGCTTGCGGTCGAACCACTCGCAGAACGTCGAGTAGGCGAACAGGAAGATGATCCCGGGGTAGACGAGGAGGTAGAGGAAGGTTCTCAGAACGGCCATACCGCATTCCCTTTCACGGGGGCATTCTTGGACCGGGCGAGCGCCATCCGGCGCAGATCGCTCATCCGGACGACCGACTCATCGCCGCTCCGGGCGCTGACCAAAGTCACGGCCCGCTCGGCGCAGCAGATGCAGGGGTCGATGGCGGCGAAGATCAGGGGGATGTCCGCGATGAAGCCCTTCTTGAGCATCAGCACGGTGGCCGGGTAGTTGGCCAGCGTGGGGGCCCGGACCTTGAGCCGCTCGGGCTTGTCGGACCCGTTGGCCTTGATGTAGTGGATGTTCTCGCCGCGCGGGGCTTCGTAGCGGCTGACGGCCTCGCCGGGCTTGGCCTTGCGAGGCGCCTTGACGACGATGTCGCCGTCCGGCAGGCCTTTGACCATCTGCTCGATCATCTTGTAGGACTCCAGGAGCTCCTTGACGCGGACGACGACCCGGCCCAGGACGTCGCAGGAGTCGGCCGTGCAGAGCTCGAAGTCGAGCTCGTCGTAGACGGCGTAAGGGTCCTCCTTGCGAACGTCGCGGGCCACGCCGGAGGCCCGGGCGACCGGTCCGACGGCGCAGAGGGCGACGGCGTCCTCCTTGCTCAGCATGCCGACCCCGGCGATCCTGGCGACGAAGCTGGGCTCGTTGGCGCCGATCCCGAAGTAGTATTCGCTCCGCTTCTTCAGGGTGACCACCCCCTCGAGGATCTTGGCCTTCTGGCCCTCGTCGAGGTCGCGCCGGACGCCGCCGACGGTGTTGATGGCGTAGTGAACGCGGTTGCCGGAGATCATCTCCAGGAGGTCCATGACGATCTCCCGGTCGCGCCAGGTGTACATGAAGAAGGAGTCGAAGCCGGCCTCGTGGCCGGCCACGCCGAGCCAGAGGAGGTGGCTGTGGACGCGCTCGAGCTCGGAGACGAGGTAGCGGATATAGAGGCCCCGGCGGGGCGGGACGAGCTCCATGAGCTTCTCCACGCCCTGAACGTAGCACGTGGCGTGGGAGTGGGAGCAGATGCCGCAGATGCGCTCGGTCAGGTAGATGTTCTGGATCCAGGTCTTCTCCTCGGCCAGCTTCTCCAGGCCGCGATGGTTATAGCCGAGACGGATATCGGCGTCGGTGATGACCTCCCCCTCGACGGTCATGCGCAGGCTGATCGGCTCCTTGAGCGCCGGGTGCTGGGGCCCGATGGGGATCTTGAAGCTCATGACTTTCCTCCGGGGATGACTTCCTCAGGCCGGACGTGCTTCCAGTCCTTCCGCAGCGGGAACTGGCCGTCGGGCCAGTCGTCCGGCAGGTTGAGGCGACGGCTGTCGGGGATGCCCTCGACGGTGACGCCGAACATCTCCTGGATCTCGCGCTCGTAGAGGACGGCGCCGGGGATGACGGCGCAGATCGAGGCGATACAGGGGGCGGCCTTCGGGATCTCGGTCCGCACGGTCAGGACGGCGGCCGTCGAGGCGAAATGGTACAGGAGCTCGAACGTCTCGCCCTTGTCGACGCCGGTGACGGTGGACAGGTGGGCGCAGCCGTAGCGGTCGCGCAGAAGCGTCGCCGCCTCGACGAGGCCGGCCGGGGCGACCTTGAGGAAGATGCGGCGGCGGTCGGGGTTCGTGACCTCGAGGGCCTTCTCCCCGAGGTCCCGCTTGAGGCTTTCGACGATCTCGATGTCGGACATGGCGTTTTCCTTGAGCCTAGAGTTTTCCGAGCAGCTTGACCACGCCGTCGACGATGGCGTCGGGGCGGGCCGGGCAGCCGGGGACGTACATGTCGACCGGGATGACCTGGTCAAGGCCGCCCATGACATTATACGCCCCGCGGTAGACGCAGCCGGCCATGGCGCAGGCGCCCACGGCGATGACGAACTTGGGATTGGGGGTCTGCTCGTAGATGCGGATGATCCTGTCCTTGATCTGGCGCGTGACCGGGCCGGTGGCGATGATCACGTCGGCGTGGCGCGGCGTCGCCTTGAGCAGGATCCCGAAGCGCTCGACGTCGAAGCGCGGCGTCAGCGCGGCGACGATCTCGATGTCGCAAGCGTTGCAGGCGCCCGAGTTGAGGTGCAGGATCCAGGGCGACTTGATCCTGGACCAGCGGGCGAGCTTGTTCAGCATGTTAACTCCTTGTGATCAAGGCCGCGACGGACAGGGCGATCATGACCAGGTAGAAGAGGGCGAAGAAGACGATCTTGCCCGAAGGCACGGTGGCGATGACCAGGACGGCGACGTGCATCATCGTGAAGAACAGGGCCACGAAGAAGAAGATCCGGTAGCCGAACTGGACCTTGACCCCGGGGATGTTCTCGCCGCAGGCGTACGTGGTGAGCTTGCCGCCGACCTTGGTCATCTTGGGCGCCATGCCCTTGCCCAGGCCGTACAGGCCGAAGGCCGCCGCCAGGAACACGAAGAAGGCCACGGGCGGGGAGAGGAGGATGCCGATTCCTGTCATGGCTTACCCTTTCAGCTTGGCCAGATCGCGGATGTCCAGCGATCGCGTGTGCCGGTAGATGTTGATGATCAGGGCCAGGGCCGTGGCCACCAGGCTGACCTCGATGACGATGTAGGTGATGACCAGGGCCTGGGCGGTCAGGATGCTGGCCTTGGCGAAGCCGGTCGAGAGGAGCAGGAGGCTGATGCCCTTGCCGATGACCTCGATCGCGATGAAGAGCTTGATGAGGTTGCGCTTGCCGAGCAGGCCGAGGAGCCCCGCGAAGACGAGGGCGGCCGCGAAGAAGACGATAGAGGTACCAGGTGTTAGTCATGTTTGTCCCTCTTGCGGAATAGGGCCAGGACCGCGAAGACGCCGGCCAGGATGACCGCGATCTGGCCGACGAGGTCGAGCGTCCGCCCCTTCCAGAGGACCTCGCCGAAGGTGCCCGCTTCCGGGCCGGAGGCCAGGGCCGGGACCTTCCCGAGCAGGCCCTTCATGACCAGGGCGTCGATGACGAGGAAGGCGACGAAGACGAGCGGAAAGACCCAGTTGACGAGCTTCGACTCGCGGACCTCGTCGCCCGACTTGGTCAGGGCGATGGTCAGGATGAACAGGACGGTGATCAGCCCGGCGACGACCGAGATCTCGAAGACGCCCGCGTAGGGGGCGTTCATCCGGAAGAAGATGATCCCCAGGAGCAGGCTGGACACGGCCAGGGAGATGGCCGACTTGAGCAGGTCCTTGAGCGCGATGGCCAGGACCGAGAAGACCACCATACCGATGAGAAGGGCTGTTTGCAGGATCATCTTCTAAAATCCCCACGATCCGGTCACGGCGTGGATCCCGTCCGCGAGGACGTCGGCGGCGGGCTGGACCCAGGTCGTGATGGTCGACGCAAAGAGGATGCCGATCCCCAGGCAGAGGAGGGCCAGGAGGACGGTCGCGGCCGTCATCCAGAAAGGGGCCTCCTTGACGGACGCCCACTTCTCGTTGAGCTTGCCGAAGAAGGCCTTCCGCTGCATGAGGAGGTAGTACCAGAGGGTCAGGACCGAGGCCAGGACGGCGATGACGGCGAAGACCGGGTGGCCGGCCTGGACGAGGGCCACGATGATCAGAAGCTTCGACCAGAAGCCGTTGAGCGGCGGGACGCCGGCGATCGACAGGGCCCCGATGAGGTTCGTCGCGGCCGTGACCGGCATGCGCTTGGCCAGGCCGCCCATCTCGTCGAGGTCCCGGGTGCCGGTCGCCTGCTGGACGGAGCCGCTCGTCAAGAACAGGAGCCCCTTGGCCAGGGCGTGGTTGAAGAGATGGAAGAGCCCGCCGGCGATGCCGAGGGGCGTCCCGATGCCGATCCCCAGGACGACGTAGCCGACCTGGCTGATCGACGAGTAGGCCAGCATCCGCTTCATGTCCTTCTGGCCGAGCGCGAGGAAGGCCGCGACGACCATCGAGATGACCCCGAGCCACATCAAGACCGTCGACAGGGCCGGCGTCAGGCCGAAGACGTTGAGGAAGATGCGGGTCATGGCGTACACGCCGGAGACCTTGATGAGGAGCCCGGACAGCACGGCCGAGATCGGCGCCGGGGCCGAAGGGTGGGCGTCCGGGAGCCAGGCGTGGAAGGGGACGAGGGCCGCCTTGAGGCCGAATCCCAGGAGGAAGAAGGCCGAGGCGATGACGAGGACGGGCCCCGCGTTGAGCTCCCGGAGGGCCGAGGCCACGGCCGCGAAGTCGAGGCTGCCGGTCATGCCGAAGACGACGGCGATCGCGGCCACGATGAAGGCCGACGCCGCGACCGAGAGCATGAGGTACTTGAAGGCGGCCTCGAGCTCGTCGTGGCCGAGCCCGAAAGCGACCAGGGCGTAGGAGGCGACCGCGGCGACCTCGAGGAAGATGTAGACGCTGAACAGGTCCGTGGCCAGGACGAGGCCGTTCATCCCGGCGATCATGACCAGGTACAGGGCGTAGAAGTTCGCCTTGGCCCCGTAGTGCTCCATGTAGTCGATGGAGAACAGGCCGGCCGCGAGGCCGACCAGGGCGATGGCCACGAGCATGAATAGGCTGAACCCGTCCAGGGCCAGCCGGAGGTTGACGGCTTCACCGAGCCAGGCGGACTGCTGGAGGACGGCGCCGCCCGCGATGAGGGCCCGCCCGGCGATCGCGGCGTAGACGAGCAGGAAGAGAAGCGTCGCGTTGGCCAGCAGGTCCGGCAGGACGCGCCGGGAGACCTTGCCGACGAGAGGGAGTATTCCCGCCACGATGAGCGGAAGGACGACGAAGAGTATGATCAACGCTCCTCCTCTCTACTTTGCGAGCAGGCTGATGGCGCCCGCCAGGATGATCAGGCCGGCCAGGCACCAGGCCAGGTAGTTCGCGTAATGCCCGTTGTGGGCCTTTCGCAGGATGCCGGTGAATTTCTCGCCGGTGACGGTGATGACCTTCTCGAAGATGAAGTCGATGGGCCGGTCGACGCCCTTATACAGGGCCGTCGACAGCCCCCGGAGGCCCTTGACGCCTTGCTCGTAGGGATCGAACACCCGCCGCTCGGCCAGGTCGTAGGCCTGGTGGAAGACGGGGAGGTTGTGGACCGGCTCGGAGGCCAGGTAAGCCTTGCGCCCGCCCTTCAGGAAGCCGTAGCGGTGGAGCAGGAAGGCCAGGACGAGGCAGCCGATCGAGACCAGGGCGACCCAGTTGAAGACGGCCAGGGCGTGGCTCACGAAATCGAGGTGGGCCCCGGCCTCGGCGTAGGGCGCGACGATCGGGGTGATGAACAGCGTCAGGGGCAGCTTGTTGTAGACGCCGAACAGGATGCACAGGCCGGCCAGGACGAGGATCGGGAAGACGATGGCCGGCTGGCTTTCCCGGACCTCCGGGACCTCGCGCGTCCTCTCGCCGAAGAAGACGGAGTGGCCGGCCTTGAGGAACGAGGCGAAGGTGAAGATGGCCCCGACCCAGGCGGCGACGGCGAAGATCCAATAGCCGGTCTCGATGGCGCCGTGGAAGACCATCTCCTTGGAGACGAAGCCGTTGAGCGGCCAGACGCCCGAGATGGCCAGGGCGCAGACGGTGAAACCAAGGGCCGTGAGCGGCATGTCGCGGCGAAGGCCGCCCAGCCGCTTGAGCTCGGTCGTTCCGGTGCGGTGTTCGACCGATCCGGCGCTCAGGAAAAGGCCGCTCTTGTACATGGCGTGGTTGATCATGTGGAAGAGGCCGCCGGCGATGCCGACGGGGACGGCCGTGCCGATGCCCAGGATCATGTAGCCGACCTGGCTGATGGCGTGGTAGGAGAGGAGCCTCTTCAGGTCCTTCTGGATGAGGGCCATGAGGACGGCCAGGACGATGGTCACGGCGCCGACGATCATCATCAGGAGCGAGAGGCCGCTCCCGGGACGGATCTTGAAGAAATCGAGCGAGATACGGGCCAGGAGGTAGATCCCCAGGAGCTTCTCGAAGGCGGCCGGCAGAAAGGCCATGAAGGTCACCGGCGCGTCGACGGCGGCGTCGGGGATCCAGGTGTGGAAGGGCATGGCGCCCGCTTTGCCGGCGGCTCCGACCATCATCAGGACGAAGGCCGCGGCGGCGAGGCCGGTCGGCTCGACGGAGATCTCGGACATTGTCGCGGTGCCGGCCACGCTCCAGAGGAGGCCGATGCCGAGGATCATCGAGAAATCGCAGAAGCCGCTGATGAGCAGGGCCTTGACCGCCGTCCTTCCGGACGTCGGCCGGCCGCCGACCGTGATCATGCCGTACAGGGTGACGAGCAGGCCTTCCCAGAAGAAGAGAAGCGGCACGAAGTGGTTGGCCAGGACGGCCCCGTTGGCGAAGGCTGCGGTCAGGAAGATGTAGGCCATGAATTCCCGGCCCCGGGGCGCGTCCTTCATCTTGACCGTGGTGTAGATCGTGATGAGGAGGAGGAACCCCGCCAGGGCGAGCAGGATGAAGCTCGAGAAGTGGTAAAGGCGGAGATCGAAGTCGATGCCCATCCCCAGCCAGGGGGCGGTGAAGCGGAGGTCCTTCACGGAGAAGAGGACGAACGCATAGTAGAGGAGGACACCCGCGCCGGCGACGGCCAGGGCGTCGCGGAGGAGCCGGAGCGTCCGCGGCAGGATGAGCAGGACGACGGCCAGGACGGCCGGGAGGAGGATCGGGAGAAGGAGCATTTTGGGCGTCATCGGAGCCACCAACTCATCTGTGTCGTCGCGACGTTCACGAGCTTCATCGGAAAGGAGACGAAGAGCCCGGCCGCCAGGCTGAGCACGGCCAGGACGGCGACGACAAAGACCATGGATTTCGATCGCTCGGGAGCCGGATGCTTGGCCTCACCGAGGAAGACGAGCGAGAAGACCTTGAACAGATAGTACATCGTCAGGACGGCCGTGAACAGGGCCAGGGCCGCGACCCAGATGTGGCCGGCCTGGACGGCACCCAGGATGACCAGGAACTTCGAGAAGAACCCGCCGAAGGGCGGGATGCCGATGACGGAGAAGGAGCAGACGAGGAAGGCCAGGGCCGTGACCGGCATGGTCTTGAAGAGGCCGCCCATCTCCCGGATGTCCTTGGTGTGGACGGCGTGGATGACGATGCCGGCGCAGAGGAAGAGCCCGGCCTTGGCCAGGCCGTGCATGAGGATGAAGAGGAGCGAACCCGAGACGCCGGCGGCGTTCATGACGCTGAAGCCGAGGAAGATGTAGCCGATCTGGCTGACCGTCGAGTAGGCCAGGATCCGCTTGAGATCGTTCTCGACCGCGGCCGCGCCGGCCGCGACCAGGCTGGAGCACATGACGATGATCGGCAGGGCCTGCTGCCAGCCGTCCGGCATGCGGAAGGTGTAGAGGAAGATCCGGGCGAAGGCGTAGACGCCGATCTTGACCAGCACGGCGGCGTGGAGCAGGGCCGTGACCGTCGTCGGGGCGACGCCGGCGTCCGGCAACCAGGTGTGGAGCGGGACAGTGGCCGACTTGGAGAAGAGGCCGAAAAGGATGAGCAGGACGGCCGACCCGGGGACGAGCGTCCCGCGCATGGCCGTCATGTCGAAGGTGTTGGTGATGCCGAAGATCTGGATGAAGCCGAGGAGCATGACCACGGCGCCGAAGAAGGTCACCAGGAAGGCCTTGTCGGCCTTGCGGACGTGCAGGGGCTCCCGGTAGAAGCCGATAAGGCGCCAGCAGCTGATGGCGATGATCTCCCAGAAGAGATAGAGAAAGATGAGATTGCCGGAGAAGACGAGGCCCATCATCGCCCCGATGAAGAGCAGGACCATCAAGTAGTACTCGTTCTGGTTCTCTTCGTTGTGGATGTAGCCCAGGGAGTAGACGACGATGAGGAAGCCGATGAAGGACGCCACGGCGGCCATGAAGACCGACAGGGGATCGACGATGAGGATGAAGTCGAAGCCCATGGCCAGGCTCTTGCGGATGACGAGCTCCCCTCCCCGCAGAGCGAAGGGGACAAGCGTCAGCGGCAAGACGGCCGTCACGCCGCTCACCAGGACGGCCCAGACCGAGCGGGCGCGCTTCGAGGCCAGCCCGGCGAGGGGCGTCACGAAGGAGCCGAGGATGGGGACCAGGATCGTTAGGAGGACGGTTGTTTCGACGTTCATTGGGACGGGTTGCCTTCCTTAATGAAGAAGGGTCAGTATATTGATGGGCCCCGGGGTTGTCAAGATTTTCCACAGACATTCCTCAGCTTTTGAACAGGGTTTTCCAGAGCCAAATTTACGTTGCTTTTTGGGCCGGAAAGGAGGATAAGAATGAGGATAAAATGTCGATTCCGCCGAGGTGAGCCCATGGCCGTCGAGATCCGCGAGATAGCCCCCCAGAAAGGCAAGGACCTGAAGACCTTTATCCTCCTCCCGGAGAAGATCCACGCCGGCCACGCGAACTGGGTCAATCCGCTCGTCTCTGACGACTTGAAGTACTTCGACAGCAAGAAGAACAAGGCCTTCTCCTACTGCGACACGATCCTTCTTTTGGCCTGCAAGGACGGCCGCCCCGCCGGCCGGATCATGGGCATCATCAACCACCGCTACAACGAGCACCGGAACGAGAAGACGGCCCGCTTCGGCTATCTCGAGACGTACGAGGACAGAGAGGTCTTCCGGGCCCTCCTCCGCACCATCGAGGACTGGGCGCGGGCCAAAGGCATGACCAAGATGGTCGGGCCCTACGGCTTCTCCGACCAGGACCCCGAAGGCTGGCTCATCGAGGGCTTCGATCACCGGGCCACGTTCGCCACCTATTACAATTTCGAGTGGATGCCGCGCTGGCTCGAGGAAGAGGGCTACACCAAGGACAACGACTGGTTCGTCTATAAGCTCGACGTGCCCAAGGAGATACCGGAGTTATATAAAAAGAACTACGAGCGGCACATGAAGCGCGGCACCTACGAGGTCGTCGAGTTCAAGAAGCGCAAGGAGATCAGGCCCTGGATCCACAAGGTCCTCGGCCTCATGAACGAGACCTACACCGCCGGCAACATCTACGGCTACGCCCCACTCGACGAGCAGGAGATGGACGAGCTGGCCAACCGCTTCCTGCCCTACCTCGATCCCCGCTTCGTCAAGGTCGTGGCCAAGGACGGCGAGGTCCTGTCGTTCATCGTGGCCATGCCGGACATGTCGGAGGGCCTCCGCAAGGCCCGCGGCCGGCTCCTCCCCTTCGGCTTTATCCACATTTTGCGGGCGGCCAAGAAGACGAAGCAGCTCGACCTCCTGCTCGGGGCCACCAAAGAGGCCTACCGGGGCAAGGGGCTGGACGCCCTCATGGGCGTCAAGGTCCTCGAGTCGGCCTCCAAGGCCGGCATAGAGATGATGGACACTCACCACGAGATGGAGGCCAACGTCAGGGTCCGGGCCGAGATGGAGCGGATGGGCGGGACGATCTACAAGAAGTTCAGGGCCTTCCAGAAGGCCCTCTAGTCACTTGGCGTCGGCCCAATTCGGGCCGAACCCCAGCCTAACGACCAGGGGAACCGTGAGCTTTGCCGCCCCCTCCATCGCCTCGCGAACAAGCGGTTCCACCGCCGTCCGCTCGCCCTCCGGGACTTCGAAGACGAGCTCGTCGTGGACCTGGAGGATCATGCGTGTCCGCAGCTTCCTCTTTTCGATGGCGTCGGCGGCGCGGAGCATGGCGATCTTGATGATGTCGGCGGCCGATCCCTGGATGGGATTGTTGAGCGCGATGCGCCGGCCGGCCTGCTGGAGGTTCCGGTCGGGCGCTCGCAGCTCGGGGACCTGGCGCTGCCGGCCGAAGATCGTCTCGGAATAGCCGCGCTCCCGGGCCTCCTCGACGACCCGGTCGAGATACTCCCGGACCTTCGGCCGCTCGGCGAAGTAGCGGTCGATGAACTTCTGGGCTTCGCCCGAGGACGTCCCCAGCTCGCGGGCCAGGGAGAAGGCCGAGGTGCCGTAGATGATGCTAAAGTTGATGATCTTGGCCCGGCGCCGAGCCTCCTCGCCGGCCGCCTCGCCGAAGACGAGCCGGGCGGTCTCCTCGTGGATGTCCCTGTCGCCGAGGAAGGTCTCGACGAGGGTCGGGTCCCCCGAAAGATGCGCCAGGACGCGGAGCTCGACCTGGGAATAATCGGCGGCCAGGAGGACGTGGCCTTTGTCCGGGATGAAGGCCCGGCGGAACCGGGTCCCCCACGGCCCCCGGGCGGGGATGTTCTGAAGGTTGGGATCGCTCGACGACAGGCGGCCCGTCGAGGCCACGGTCTGGTTGTAGGACGTATGGATGCGCCCGGTCTCCGGGTTGATGAGCTGGGGCAGGGCGTCGGCGTAGGTCGATTTGAGCTTGGACATCTGCCTGTAGTCGAGGACTTGCCGGGCCAGGGGATGGACCAGGGCCAGCTCCTCGAGGATATCGAGCGACGTCGAGAAGCCCTTGGTGACCTTGGTCCGGCGGCCGGCCTGCAGGCCGAGCTTATGAAAAAGGATGTCGGCGAGCTGGCGGGGGGAATTGATGTTGAAGGCGCATCCGGCGGCGCCGTGGATCTCCTTTTCGAGGCGCCCGAGCTCCCCTTCGAGCTCCTTGGCCATCGACTTGAGGACCGCGGGGTCGACGCGGACCCCCAGGACCTCCATCCGGGCCAGCAGTCCGATGAGGGGCTTTTCGATCTCCTCGTAGAGCCGGTCCAGCTTCTTCGCCCGGACCTTGTCCGCCAGGATCTCGCCGAGCTCCTGGGCGAAAGCCGCGTCCTGGCAGGCGTAGGAGGCCGCCGACTCGACGGCCACCTTGTCCATGGTCAGCTCCTTCTTGCCCTTGCCGGCGACGTCCGCGTAAGGCGTCTTCGTCTCCCGGAGATAGTGGAGGGCCAGCTTCTCGAGCCCGTGCTTGCCCCAGTTCGGCTCGAGAAGGTAGGACAGGACCATCGTGTCCCGCGCGACCCCGGCCAGCCGGACGCCCTCCCGCTCGAGGACGATCAGGTCGTACTTGATGTTCTGGCCGGTCTTCAGGACCTTCGGGTCCTCAAGGACCGGGCGGAGGATGTCCAGGGCACGCTCCTTGGGGATCTGGGCCGGGGCGCCGAGGTAATCGTGGCCGACCGGGACATAGAACGCTTCGCCCGGAACGAGCGAGAACGACAGGCCGACGAGGCGGGCCCGCGTCGGGGCCGGGGAGGTCGTCTCGGTATCGACCGCCACCCGGCCCGCCGCGGCGATCCGCTTGACCAGGGCCCGGAGGTCCCGCTCGTCGAAGATCGTCCGGAAGTCCCTGCCTACCGGCCGGGCCGGCTTCAGGAAATCCGTGAGGAGAGTCGAGAACTCGAGCTCGCCGAAGAGACGGACAGTCTCCTTCTCGTCGGGGTCCTGGACAACGTAACGGTCGAGGTCGAGCTCGAGCGGCAGGTCGCGGCACACCGTCGCGAGGCGGCGGCTGAGCTCGAGCAGGTCCCGGTTCTGGGCGATCTTCTCCCGGATCCGGGGATTTTTGACCTCGTCGAGGCGGGCCAGCAGGCCGTCGAGCGAGCCGAACTCCCGGATGAGCGATTTGGCCGTCTTCTCGCCGATGCCCGGAACGCCGGGGATGTTGTCGGAAGGATCGCCCCATAGGGCCAGGACATCGACGACCGCGCCGGCCTCGACGCCGAAAACCTCCTTGACCCCGGCTTCGTCGATGGCCACCTCCTTGGCGGGGTTCCAGACGGAGGTGGAGGCGTTGACGACCTGGAAGAGGTCCTTGTCGGTGGTGACGACGATCGTGCGGAGGCCTTTTTCGGCCGCCCGGACGGCGAGCGAGGCTATGGCGTCGTCGGCCTCGTATTTGGGGAACTCAGCCGTGGCGATCCGCAGGGCTCGGAGGACGTCCTTGAGGACGGGCATTTGGACGGCGAGATCGTCCGGCATGGGCTTGCGGTGGGCCTTGTACTCGCCGTATTCCTCGTGGCGGACCGTCGGTCCCTTGACGTCGAAGACGACGCCCAGGTAGTCGGGCTTTTCGGCATCGAGGAGCTTGCGCAGGGCGCTGACGAAGCCGAAGATGGCCCCGGTCGGGAAGCGGGCCGAATTGGCCAGGCCCCGGATGGCATAATAAGAGCGGTAGAACAGGGAGTTCCCGTCGATGAGGAAGAGCCGTTTCGGACTCAGTCGTACCTGCCTTCGACGATCTGCCCCAGGATGTTCCTATGCTGCTCCTCCATCATCCTTTCGATCCGCCCGGCGGCGTCGGGCTGGTCGATGAGGGCGGTGTAGAAGGCCCGCTTGGTGGTGAGCAGCCGGCCCGATTTGTAGATCAGGGATTCGATGTACTGGGCGCTCCGGCCCTTGTCCTGGGTCTGGACGATATAGGCGTCGCCCCTGTAATCGACGCGTGTATCGTAGCCTCCCATGCCCGTATTATACCCGTCCGGCCCCCCCGTTCAAGCCCATTCGCCGGGCGGGGATGGCTCCGTATCGCTTGAAAGCGCCGGCCCGGGGGTCAGTTGACAACCCGGGCCCGCTTGGTATAATAGATTGAAATTTTTTCCGAGGTTCAATGATTTGGATACGACGATGATCATCGATATCGACCGCCTCCCCGAGGAGGGGCTGCGCCTTTCCAGGGACTTCGAGTTCCTGAGCCTCGATCTTGTCGAGGAGAACGCCGTTTTCCTCGAGCCGGCCCACGCCGAGGTCACTGTGCGCCTCGTCGGCGAGGAGATCTTTGTCCGGGGCGAGATCACGGCCCGGCTGAGCTTCGTCTGCTCGCGCTGCCTGACCCCCTTCGAGTTCCCGGTCGCCAGCCGGTTCGACCTCGTCTATCTCCCCGAGGAGCTCGACGGGTTCTCCGACGAGCTGTCCGACGACAAGATGGACCAGATGTTCTACAGCGGCCGCCAGCTCGACCTGCGCGCCGTCGTCCTCGAGCAGCTGAACCTGACCTTCCCGGCCAAGCCCCTGTGCGCGCCGGAATGCGAGGGCATTTGCGCCGTCTGCGGCGAGGTCGTCCGCGAATCCAAATGCTCCTGCCTGGTGAAAGAATCCAACACCGTTTGGAACAAGCTCAAAATCCCGATGAGAGACAAGGGTTAAATGCCTAATCCAAAGAGACGCCATTCACCGACAAGAAAAGGGAAACGCCGGTCCCACGACGCGCTCACCCTTCCCACCTTCTCCGTCTGCGGCAAGTGCGGCAACCCCAAGCTGCCGCATCGGGCCTGTCCCGAGTGCGGGTTCTACAAAGGACGGCAGGTGACGGAAGGGACCAAAGACTGAGCCGGACGGCGTCCATGAGAATCGCCGTCGACGCGATGGGGGGGATTTTGGGCCCAAGGCCACGGTGCCGGGGGCCCTGCGAGCCGCCCAGGACCTCGACGTCGACATCCTCCTCGTGGGCCTCGAGAGCGCCATCAGCCGCGAGCTCGGGCGTCACCAGCCCCCGCCCCCGCGCGTCACCGTCGTCGACGCGCCCGAGGAGATCGGCATGGGCGAGGGGATCCTCTCCTTCCGGAAAAAGAAGGCCTCCTCGATCCGCGTCGGCGCCCAGCTCGTCAAGGACGGGCGGGCCGACGCCTTCGTCAGCATGGGCAACACGGGGGCCGTCGTCTACATCTCCCGCGACGTCCTCGGCGCCCTCAAGGGAGTGGACCGGCCGGCCCTGGCCCTCCTCGTCCCCGGGGTCGATGGGCAGACCCTGCTCCTCGACGTCGGGGCCAACGCCAACTGCCAGCCGCACAACCTCGTCCAGTTCGCCCTCATGGGCAAGATCTTCATGGAGGCCGTCGTCGGACTGAAAGACCCGCGGATCGGGCTCATGAGCATCGGCGAAGAGAAGGGCAAGGGCAACGACCTCGTCAAGGAGGCCTTCGACCGGCTCCAGGTGGCGCCCCTGCGCTTCATCGGCAACGTCGAGGGCAAGGACATCTTCTCCGGCGCCGCCGACGTCGTCGTCAGCGACGGCTTCACCGGGAACGTCGCTCTCAAGGTCACCGAGGGCGTCGTCCAGAGCGTCCTGTCGATGGCCCGCCACGAGATCACCAAGAACATCTTCGCCAAGCTCGGCTATCTCCTGATGAAGCGGCACCTGAAGAAGATCTATAAGAAGGTCGATTATTCCGAATTCGGCGGGGCCCAGCTCCTTGGCGTCGACGGCGTCTGCATCATCGGCCACGGCCGGTCGAACCCCGACGCCGTCCGCAACGCCATCAAGCTGGCCCGGGATTTCGTCGCCAACCGGGTCCAGGAGAAGATCCAGGCGGAGATCCTCCGCTACGAGCAGGCCCTGAGAGGAGCCACGGCATGAGGCGCTTCGAAGGACGGGTCTCCATCGTCACCGGGGCCTCGCAGGGGATCGGCGAAACGATCGCCCGGGACCTCGCCGCCGAGGGCGCCGCGGTCGTCCTCGTCGACGTCCAGAAGGATAAGCTCGAGGCCGTGGCCGCCTCGATCGTCGAGGCCGGCGGGCGGGCCGAAACCAGCGTCGTCGACGTCGGCGACACCGCCGCCGTCGAACGGGCCGTCGCCGAGGTGGCCGCCGCGCACGGCCGCATCGACCACCTCGTCAACAACGCCGGGATCACCCGCGACGCCCTGCTCATGCGCATGAAGGAAGAGGACTGGGACGCCGTCCTCCGGGTCAACCTCAAGGGGACCTTCAATTTCTCCCGGGCCGTCCTGCGGACGATGATCGCCGCCCGGTACGGGCGGATCGTCAACATCGCCTCCGTCGCGGGCCTCATGGGCAACGCCGGGCAGACAAACTACGCCGCCTCCAAGGCCGGCGTCGTCGCCATGGCCCGGTCCCTGGCCCGCGAGGTCGGCAGCCGGGGGATCACCGTCAACGCGGTCGCCCCGGGCTTCATCGCCACGGCCATGACCGAGGCCCTGCCCGAGGACATCCGCAAGGCCTACCTCGACATCATCCCCCTGAAAAAATTCGGGCTTCCCAAAGACGTGGCATCTGCGGTAATATTCCTGCTCTCCGATGACGCGGCCTATATCACGGGCCAGGTGGTCAGTGTGAACGGCGGCATGTATATGTAGGCGTTCCGCCATCATCTTTATGAATTCTTGAAGGAGGACACCATGGAAAGAGACGAACTGCTCAAGAAGGTCAGGGCGATCGTTTCGGACAAGCTGAGCATCAGCGAGGAGCAGGTCACGGAAGACGCGTCCTTCATCGATGATCTCGGCGCCGACTCCCTGGACACCGTCGAGCTCGTCATGGCCCTCGAGGACGAATTCTCGCTGGACATCCCGGACGACCAGGCCGAAAAGCTGACCACGGTCGGCAAGGCCATCGACTATATCGTGGGGCACGCGAAATAGCCCCCCTCCCGGTCCCGCACAACCTCGGATCGTACGCCCCATGAGCAGGGAGAGTCGTCCCGAACGCCGTGTCGTCGTCACCGGCATCGGTCTCATTTCGCCGCTGGGCACGGGGACCGACAAGACCTGGCAGGCCCTTCTCCGCGGCGAGAGCGGCATCGGCCCACTGACCCGCTTCGACCTGACCCGGTACGCCACGCGCTTCGGCGGCGAGGTCAAGGACTTCGATCCCCTCGCCTTCGTCGACCGCAAAGAGGCCCGCAAGATGGACCTCTTCATCCGCTTCGGCCTGGGGGCCGCGGACCTGGCCGTGCGCGATTCCGGCCTGCCGCCCGGCGACCTCCAGAGCGACCGGGCCGGCGTCTATGTCGGGTCCGGCATCGGCGGCCTCGGCGCGATCGAGGAGAACCACAAGGTCCTGCTCGAGAAGGGCCCCGACCGGGTCACGCCGTTCTTCATCATCCAGACGGTCATCAACGAGGCCTCCGGCCAGATCTCCATCCGCTTCGGGGCCAAGGGCCCCAACTGCGCCAACGCCACGGCCTGCGCCACGGGCACGCACGCGATCGGCGACTCGTTCCGGATCATCGCCCGGGGCGACGCCGATATCATGATCACCGGCGGGGCCGAGGCCCCGCTGACGCCGCTCAGCCTGGCCGGCTTCATCTCGATGAAGGCGGTCTCGGAGCGGAACGACGAGCCGGCCAAGGCCTCCCGCCCCTTCGACGCCAAGCGGGACGGGTTCGTCATGAGCGAGGGGGCGGGCGTCGTCATCCTCGAGGAGCTCGGCCATGCCCTGCGGCGGGACGCCCGGATCTACGCCGAGGTCGTCGGCTACGGGATGACGGCCGACGCCTATCATGTCGCGGCGCCGGACCCCACCGGCGACGGGGCCACCCGGGTCATGCGGCGGGCCATCGAGGACGCCGGCATCGTCCCGCAGGACATCCAGTACATCAACGCCCACGGCACGTCGACGCCGTTCAACGACAAGATCGAGACGCTGGCCATCAAGGCCGTCTTCGGGGACCAGGCCCGGCGGCTGGCCGTCAGCTCCACGAAATCCATGACCGGCCACCTGCTCGGCGCGGCCGGGGGGGTCGAGGCCGGGATCACGGCCCTGGCCCTCTTCCACCAGATCATGCCGCCGACCATCAATTATGAGTTCCCCGACCCCGAGTGCGACCTCGACTACGTCCCGAACGCCGCGCGGAAGGCCCCGATCCTTCATGCCCTCAGCAATTCGTTCGGCTTCGGCGGGACCAACGGCGCGCTCGTCCTGAAGGCGTTCGAGCGGCCGTGACGCGGCCCGGCCGGGCCGGCAGGCCCGGCCAGCCCCGATAGGAGAGACCCATGAACATTTGCGTCTTCGTCAAGCGGGTGCCCGACACGGAATCCCGCATCCGCATCCAACACGAGACCCGGACGATCGCCGAGGACGGGCTGAACTTCGTCATCAGCCCCTATGACGAGTACGCTGTCGAGGAGGCCCTGCGCCTCAAGGAATCCAAGGGCGGCACGGTCCGCGTCGTGTCCGTCGGCCGGGACGAGACGGTGGCCATCCTCCGCAAGTGCCTGGCCATGGGCGCGGACGAGGTCCTGCTCGTCAAGGACGGCTCCCCGGAGACCTTTGACGGCCTGCGGACGGCCCGCATCATCGCCCGGGCGGTGGAGCGCCGCCTGGCCGGGGCCGACCTCCTCCTGTTCGGCCGGCAGTCGGTCGGCGCCGACAACAGCCAGGTCCCGGCCATGGTCGCCGAGCTCCTAGGGTTGCCCCAGGCGACCGTCGTCACCAAGCTCGAGATCGAGGGCGCGGCGGCCACGGCCCTGCGTGAGATCGAGGGCGGCATGGAAAAAGTCGTCCTCTCGCTGCCGGCCGTCGTCACCGCCCAGAAGGGGCTGAACGAGCCCCGCTACGAGACGCTCAAGGGCATCATGGCCGCCAAGAAAAAAGAGATCCCTTCCGTCACGCTCGAGGAGCTGGGATTCGGACCGGATGAGCTCGTCTCCGCGGTCGAGGCGATCGGGCTCGACGTGCCGGCGGCGAGGCAGGCGGGCAAGATCCTCAAGGGCGACCCGGCCGAGACGGCCCGCGAGCTCGTGCGGCTTCTTCGGGACGAAGCCAAGGTCATATAAAAGGAGAGGAACGATGATCGCCGCATACTTGGAGATCCGGGACGGGAAGATCAAGAAGAGCTCGCTCGAAGCCCTCTCCGAGGCCCGCCGGCGGGCCGCCGAGCTCGGCGTCGCGACGGCCGCTGTCCTCGTCGGCGCGGATGTCGCCGGCCTGGCGCCGGCCGCCTTCGCCCTCAGCGCAGCCAAGGTCTATGTCATTGAGAACCCTGTTTATGCGGATTATTCGCCGCAGTCCTACGCCCTGGCCCTGGCCGCGTTTGTCGGCGAGGCAAAGCCAGCGGCGCTCTTTTTCGCAGCCACGGCCATGGGCAAGGACCTGGCGCCGCGCGTGGCGGCCCGGCTCGGAGCCGCGCTCGCCTCCGACTGCACCAAGGTCGCGGTCAAGGACGGGACGCTCGAGTTCACGCGGCCCATCTACGCCGGCAAGGCCTTCCTCTCCCTGCGGCTGAAGACCTCGCCCAAGCTGGCGACGCTCCGGCCGAACGTTTTCCCTCTTGCCGAATCCGGCAATGGCGCCGGGGAGATCGTCCGGCTCGAGGTCGCCGTCCCCGAGGGCGCGGTCAAAGGCCGCGTCGCCGAGGTCCTCAAGGAGGAGAGCGCCGAGCTCGACGTCACCGAAGCCGATGTGGTCGTCTCGGGGGGCCGGGGCCTCAAGGGTCCGGACGCGTTCGCCCTTCTCAGGGACATGGCCGCCGCGTTCCCCCGCGCCGCCGTCGGCGCATCGCGCTCGGCCGTCGATTCCGGCTGGATCGGCCACCAGCACCAGGTCGGGCAGACCGGCAAGACCGTATCGCCCGAGCTCTATATCGCCGTGGGCATCTCCGGGGCCATCCAGCACCTGGCCGGGATGTCGTCCTCGAAGTATATCGTGGCCGTCAACAAAGACCCCGAGGCGCCGATCTTCAAAGTCGCGGATTACGGCATCGTCGGCGATCTCTTCGAGGTCGTCCCGAAGCTCACGGAAGAGCTGAAGAAGGCCTTGGCGGACTGAACCGCCCGGCGTTATTTGTAGGGATCGGACGCGGTCCCGCCCGAGATGTCCAGGAGCAGCCGGTTCGTCTCCGACCGCGTTTCCCCCACGCTCGTGACGAAGATGGCCGGGTCGTCCATGACCGGGCACTTGTTCTCGCAGATGCCGCAGCCCGTGCAGAGCTCCTGGTCGATGACCGGCGCCTTCTGGACGGCCGTCGTGCCGTCGGGGAGCGTGGCCTCGTACTCGATGAACTTGATGGCCTTGGGCGAGACCGGGCAGTGCTCCTCGCAGACGATGCAGGGCTTGCCCAGGACGTAGGGGATGCAGCGGCTCTTGTTGACCCAGGCCGTGCCGATCTTGAGCTTGTTCTTCGCCTCGATCGTCTGCTTCTGGATGGCCCCGGTCGGGCAGACCTGGGTGCAGAGCGAGCAGTAGTACTCGCAGTAGCCGATCTTGGGGATGAGCGTGGGCGTGTAGATCCCCTCCGGGCCGGCTTGGGTCAGGACGGGCTGGAGGCCGCCGGTCGGGCAGGCCCTCATGCACTGGCCGCACTTGACGCACTTGGCCAGGAACTTCGGCTCCGGCAGCGCCCCGGGCGGGCGGATGAGCTTGAGGGAGGCCCGCGTGTGGGCCGGCGTCAGACGGAAGAGGGGCGCGGCGACGAGGCCGGTGAGGGTCGTCAGGATGAGCTTCCGGCGCGAGAGGTTGACGTTCGAGACGTTGGTCAGCTTCTCGGGCTTCAAGGAGAGCCGGAAGCCGATCGCGGCCGTCGGACAGATCGAGGCGCAGTTGTCGCAATAGATGCACTCGCCGCTCTTCCACTGGTCGTTGGGGTAGGGGTGGGCCTGGGTCTCGCAGTGCTGGGTGCAGAGGCCGCACTTGATGCATTTCTCGTCGTCGATCTTGAGCTTGAGGAGGTTCCAGCGGCTGAGGAGTCCGAGCAGGGCGCCCGTCGGGCAGAGGTAGCGGCACCAGAAGCGCTCCTTGCGGGCATTGAGGGCGATCGCGCCGAGGAAGAGCAGGCCGACCGAGAAGCCCTGGACGAAGGTCACGTGGATCGTCCAGTTCTGGAGGACCTGGGAGATCGACCGGGCCAGGCCGGCGGCGCCGAGGCCATAGAGGGCGCCTCCCAGGCCGGACAGGGTTTGGGCCATCGCAGGCAGCACGGCCAGGGCGAAGGAGCGGGTCAGGAAGGACAGCGGGTCGAGGTAGCCGGCGAGATCGAGGCCGAGGAGGGCGCCGACGAGGATGATGAGGAGGATATAGTACTTCGGGGCCAGGCTGGCCTTGTCCTCGCGCGGCGGTTTGAGGAATTTCGTCCGCTTGAAGGCGAACGACGAGAATTGATGGACGGCGCCGAGGGGGCAGATCCAGCCGCAGAAGATACGGCCGAAGAGGAGGGTCGCGACGACCGTGATAAGGGCGAAGGCGAAATACGCGTAGACGAGACGCGCCGAGACGATCGTGACCAGGGCCAGGAGCGGGTCGAAGTGGAAGAAGCGTTGCACGGTCGAGCCGATGTAGTCCTCCCCGGTGTAATGGGCGCCGAGGAATAGATAAACGAAAAGGCCGAAGAAGATCGCCTGGCTGGCCATCCGCAGGCGCTCGAGCGAACGGTACTTCTTAGATCTTCCTTTTTTCAATGCGCACCTTCCCCAGATCGAGCTCGCCCAGTCCCCGCTCACGGGCCAGGGCGAGATAGGGCAGCTCGCGGGGCTCGACCGCGAAGAGCGAGGCCCCGAAGGCATCCACGGCCACGGGGTCCGTGCCGGCGACGACCGTCTTCCGGAGCTCGGTGTCGGAGACGCGGCCGCCCTGCGGTCCATTGCGGACGAGGATGCGGTAGGCGTCGAGGACCGTGAGCTGCGGCTTGAAGAAAGCCGATAGATCGACCACGGTCTTGTCGAGGCTCTGATGGAACTGGTTGCGGGCCCCGCCGGTCGCGCCCAGCCAGTTCTTGGCGCCGAGCGTCAAGCGGCAGAGGGAGTGATGCTTGGCGATGGGGACGTTGATGAGCTTGTCGGCCTCGACGACGTCGAGGAGGATCTCCCACTCCTTGAGCCATTCGCCCTTGAGGGCCATCTTTTTGACCCGGTAATCGTCGACGAAGAGCATGTCGCCGCCGGCCTGCTTGACCGCCTCCTGGATGCCCGACCGGACGTAGCAGCGCTTGGCCTGGTTGGTCGTGTTGTCGATGACGATGACCTTCTTGGCCCCGGCGTCGAGGGCGAGCTCGACAAGCGTCTTGACGACTTCCGGGTTGGTGCAGGCGGCCATCTCCGGGGTCCTGTCCCAGCCGATGTTCGGCTTGATGACGACCTTGTCGCCCTTGCCGACGAACTTGCCCATGCCGCCGAGGACGGCAAGGGCCTCGCGGGTGATGGCCGCCGGCGATTCGCCCTCGACCGCGGCCAGGCTGGGCAGTGAGCCGATCGAGGCCGCCTGGCCGGCGAAGGCGCGGGGGCCGAAACGGAGGGCCAGGCCGGCGGCGGCCACGCCCTTCATGAAATCGCGTCTGTTCATGAGACCTATCCTTTACCGAGAGAGTGAATATACTCCATGATACCATCATAGATGCCCTGGGCGGCCAGATCGCGGTATTTCGCGGTCTTGAGCCTGGCCTCCTCCTTGGCGTTGCTGAGGTGGGAGACCTCGACAAGCACGGACGGCATCTCGCCCCCGATGAGGACCCAAAAGGGGCCGCCCTTGACGCCCAGGTTCTGGACCGCGGGCAGGTCCCGGGCCAGGGCCTTGACCAGGTTCTTCTGAATGGCGGAGGCCAGGTCGTAAGATTCCTGGATCTTGTTGTTCTGCACGATCTTCTCGAGGATCGACTTCATCTGCCCAATGTTCTTGGTCGAGGTGGCGTTCTCCGCCGCCGCCAGCTCGATGACCGAAGGGTCGGGGCTGATGTTCAGGAAGAACGTCTCGACGCCGCCGCGCTTGCGGTCCCGGTGGGCGTTGGCGTGGATGGAGACGAACAGGTCGGCCCGCTTCTGGTTGGCGATGACCGTCCGGTCGTCGAGCCCGACGTCGACGTCCGACTCGCGCGTCAGGATCGCGTCGATGCCGGCGTCCCGGAGCAGCTTGCGCAGGGCGAGGGCGATGGCCAGGTTGACCTCTTTTTCCTGGAGCCCGCTCTTGCCGATCGATCCGGGCTTAGGGCCGCCGTGGCCGGGATCGATGACCACGGTCCCGACGCCGAGCCCCAGCTGGCGGGCCAGGGACGTTCCGTTGAGGTTCGGATCGTTCGGATCGACCTGGCGCTTGACGGCCGGCTGGACCTTGTCGCCGGGACGCGGGGGCTTCCCGGCCGGCACCTGGGCCTGGGTTGGCGCCTGGGCCGCGCCGTGAGGGTAGATGTCGACGACCAGCCGGTAAGGGTCAAAGAGGTGGTAGACGCGGTAGGATTGGATGCGCGAGAAATCGACGTCGACGACGAGCCGGACCGTGGACGCCGTCTTTTGCGAGACCCGGATCTGGCTGACATATTCGGCCTTGACCGGATAGGACTGGCCCTGGAGGATGGGATTGAGCTTGGCTTGGAGGACGTCGACGTAGATACGCCCCGGGTCGCGGAGCTCGCCGAAGGTGTATTCGCGGAGCTTGCCGATATCGATGACGACGCGGGTGAAGTTGGGGTGGGTATAGCGGCGGAGGTTGACGATCTCGGCCCGCGGGTCGTCCTGGGGCGCGGCCGTCAGGGAGAGAACGAGGGCCGTGAGGAGCAGCAACCCGAAGCTGTTACGCGCAGATTTCAATTCGTATCAATTCTATAGAACCCCGGAGGTCTTGTCTACCGTCCTCACCCGCGGCCGGCCGCCGTGGGGTTTCGGGGATCATCTCCGCTCGCTGCGGTGATTCTTCACGCCGCCCCGGTCCGGAGCCGGTGAACGTCTCCGTCCCGATGTCGGCTAAATCACCGCTTTATGCTCGCTCCGACGATGCCCCTCGACCCCATATTCGGCGGCCTTCAGGGCGCACCCCGATCCTCTAGGCGCCGTACTTTTGCAGCTTGAGCGCGTGAGCGAGCATCAGGGGCATGGCGGAGATGGAACGGAAGCGGCCGAGATACCCTTTCGCGCAGGCCCGCTCGGTGAAGGCGGCGACATCGTCCGTGCCGGCCGTGGGCGATACGAGCAGGAACGGATTGGGATGCCAGGAGTGGCCCTTGAGGCAGGACGGCGTCGAATGGTCGGAGGTGACCACGAGCACGTCCGGCCTGAGGGCCGCGAGGCGGGGCAGGAACGGATCGAGGGCCTCGATCGCGGCCACCTTGGCCCCGAACTTGCCGTCCTCGCCGGTCGAATCCGTCTTTTTGTAGTGGACGTAGAAGAAATCGTGGTCGGCCCAGTTCTTTTCCAGGGCGTCGAAGAGGTCGGCCGTCTCGCCGCCGACGCCGATGACCTCCATGCCCAGAAGCTTGGCCAGGCCCCGGTACATGGGGTAGTTGGCGATGGCCGCCGGCCGGAGCTTGAAGAGGGTCTGCATGGTCGGGATGGAAGGGAACTTGGAGAAGCCGCGGAGCAGGGCCGCGTTGGCTTTGGCCTCGGCCTTGAGCACCGCAGCGACGTCATCGAGGAAGCGGTTGACGATGGCCGAGGCCTTGGCGGCTTCGGGCGTGAGGGGGGCCGTCGGGAGAGGGGCCTTGCCTTCCTTTTGCGGATCGGCGTCGCTGAGGGCGTCGGCCAGTCCCTCGGCCGTGAAGCGGGCGACGAAGCGATGTTCTTTGCCCGGGAAGACCCGGACCTCGAGCCCGTCGTGCTTGGGAAGATGGGAGTTGAGATACTCGCAGATCCGGACGTTCTCCTCGGTCGGGATGCGGCCGGCCCGGCGGTCGGCTACGAGGCCTTCCCGGACGGTGGCGAAGTTGCCGCGGGCCACGAGGTCATTCCGGCCGACCTCGACGCCAGAGCCCAGGGCTTCGAGGATGCCCCGTCCGAGCTGGTATTTAAGCGGATCGTAGCCGAAAAGGGCCAGGTGCGACGGACCGCTGCCCGGGGTGATGCCCATCATGACGGGGTCAGACACGCCGCAGACGCCGGCCTTGGCCAGCGCGTCGAGGTTCGGCTTGCGGGCCGCCTCGAGCTCGCTCTGGCCGTCGGCGGGCAGGCCCCCGACGCCGTCCATGACGAGCAGGACGACCTTCGAATCCGTCTGTTGGCTCAGCTCTCTGGCGAGATCTTCCCAGTCCATGTGCTTATTCTCCTTACGGGATCCAGGCCAGTTTATCACAACCCGGGCGCGTTTTGGACGGGCCGGCCGGGCGCCCGCGCTAGCTTTTCTTCCGGAAGCGGAAAACGACCTGCAGGCACTCCGGATCCTTGTATTCGATCTCGAGCTGCCACCCGGCGTTCGCCGCCCGGTCCTGCCAGATGGTCTCGAAGATGGTCCGGTATTCTTCGAAGGGAAGCCACTGCCTCATATGGCTGGACCTTTTGTAGAGAAAGAAGAAGTGCGTCTGCAGGCTGACGACGGCCTCTTCGTCGGTGAGCCTCTCCAGGGTGACCAGATTCCCGTAAAGACGGCTCTCCGCCCAGCAGAGGTAGAGGATGAAAGCCCTCGCCGGAGGCACGAAGGGCACCCAGCTCGTCGCCCCCACGAAATAGCCGGACCCGGTCTTGAACAGGTTCAGCGCGAAGTCCTTGCCGTTTTTTTCCGCCGTCCTGAGATAGATCCGGACCAGGTCCGACCAGAGGATCTCGTTCCTCTGCCAGGTCATCGTTTCCTCCGGCAGCGCGGGGAAGTCCGACGTCGGCGGAGGCGGGATCCTGTCGAGCCGGATCATGATGTTTTCCATGTGCCCAAAATACCAGCGGCCGCCTTCCTTGATAAAGGACAAGGACCGCTCGGTCGTCGCTTCGGGACCGATCCGGAGCTTGACCACGAAATGGACCAGGTTCCCGACGGGGATAATCTCCGGAGCGTCCCAATCCGACAACGCGCCGTTGTCGCCGGTCGCCTTCATCAATTCATTCAACCATTTCAGAAGTTGTTCCTTGTCGGCCCCGTAAAGAGGCCGGATCCGGTCCACCGTCAGCGTGCCGGACTTGAGGGCGGACACGAATTCCTTCCAGGTGGCCAGGTCATCTTGACCGCCCGGATAGGCCGGTCCGCAGCAAAACGCCAGCCAGGAGGCCATGAGGACGAGCCCGAAAACTCTCATTTTTACCCTCCCGCGGAGGCCTGAAGGAAGGCCGATATCGGGAATGTTAGGTCTTTTGGATATCCCGGTCAATTCTGATAAAATCCCTCCATGCAGAAAGTCCTCATCCTCGATTTCGGGTCGCAGTACACGCAGCTCATCGCCCGGAAGATCCGCGAGCTGGGGGTGTATTCCGAGATCCTGCCCTTCGCGACCCCGCTCGCCGAGATCCGCAAGGCCGGCCCCTCCGCCCTCGTTCTTTCCGGCGGTCCGCAGAGCGTCTACGGCAAGGGCGCTCCCCATCCCGACAAGGGCATCTTCGGTCTCGGCGTCCCGATCCTGGGCATCTGCTACGGCGTCCAGCTCATGGCCCACTTCCTCGGTGGCGAGGTCATCCCGTCCAAGGAGCGCGAGTACGGCTTCGCCGCTCTGCGCATCCTCGACCCCTCGGGCCTGCTGGCCAAGGTCAGGGACCGGGAGCAGGTCTGGATGAGCCACGGCGACAGGCTCGAGTGCGTCCCGCCCGGATTCCGCCTGACCGGGAGCACGGCCAACACCCGCGCCGCCGTGATCGAGGACAAGAAACGGAAATTCTACGGCGTCCAGTTCCACCCCGAGGTCATCCACACCAAGGAAGGGCTCAAGGTCCTCGGCAACTTCCTCTTCCGCCAGGCCGGCCTCAAGCCCGATTGGACGATCTCCTCGTTCGTCGGCCGTAAGGTCAAGGAGATCCGGGCGACCGTCGGCAAGGGCCGGGTCATCTGCGGGCTCTCGGGCGGCGTCGACTCCCTCGTCACGTCGCTCATCATCCACAAGGCCATCGGCCGCCAGCTGACCTGCGTCTTCATCGACAACGGCCTGCTCCGCAAGGGCCAGTACGAGGTCCTCATGGAGGCCTTCCGCAAAAAGTTCGCCCTCAAGGTCGTCGGCATCGACGCCTCCGACATGTTCCTGGACGGTCTCCGCGGCGTCGTCTCGCCCGAGCGCAAGCGCAAGACGATCGGCCGCCTGTTCATCCACCTCTTCGAGCGCGAGGCCATGCGTCTCGGCGGGGCGGCCTTCCTGGCCCAGGGGACGATCTATCCCGACGTCATCGAGTCCAACCCGGTCAAGGGGCCGTCGTCGGTCATCAAGTCCCATCACAATGTGGGCGGCCTGCCGAAGGGGCTGAAGTTCAAGCTCGTCGAGCCGCTCCGCGAGCTGTTCAAGGACGAGGTCCGGGCCCTGGCCCTCGAGCTGGGGGTCGACGCCGACTTCATCCACCAGCACCCCTTCCCCGGCCCGGGGCTCGCCGTGCGGCTCGTCGGCGAGGTCAACCGGGAGAGCCTCGAGATCCTGCGGGCGGCCGACGACATCATCCTCCAGGAGGTCCACAAGGCCGGGATCTACAAGAAGCTGTGGCAGGCCTTCGCCGTCCTCCTGCCGATCCGCTCCGTCGGCGTCATGGGCGACCAGCGGACCTACCATCGGGTCGTCGTGATCCGGCTCGTCCAGAGCACGGACGGCATGACGGCCAACTGGTACCCGGCGCCGGCCCGGCTCATGGCCCGCATGTCGACGCGCATCGTCAACGAGGTCCGGGGCGTCAACCGCGTCGTCTACGACGTGACGACCAAGCCGCCGGGTACGATCGAGTGGGAATAAGATAGAATAGCCCCTCCGGCCGGCCCGCCGCGGCGGCCCCGCCGGATCACGAAAAGATTTCGCGCATGGAACCGACGTTCGTTCACCTCCACAACCATTCCGAGTACTCCGTCCTCGACGGCTGCCTGAGGATCGACGCCCTCGTCCAGGCCGCCTACGAGAACAACATGCCCGCCGTGGCCATCACCGATCACGGCAACGTCTTCGGCGCCGTCCAGTTCTTCAAGGCGGCGAAAGCCAAGGGGGTCAAGCCCATCCTCGGCTGCGAGGCCTACGTCGCGCCCCGGAGCCGGTTCGACAAGAAGCCGGGCGGCCCCGACGACGTCCACCATTTCCACATCATCCTCCTCGTCAAGGACGACCGCGGCTACAAGAACCTCTGCAAGCTCGTCACCCAGAGCTACCTCGAGGGCTTCTACTACCGGCCGCGGATCGACAAGGAGCTCCTGGCCGCCCACAGCGAGGGCCTCATCGGGCTTTCCGCCTGCCTCAAGGGCGAGGTCGCCTTCTGGCTCAACCGCGGCTTCCCCGAGAAGGCCGAGGAGGCGGCCCGGGAGTACGCCGCGATGTTCGCGCCCGGCGATTTCTACATCGAGCTCATGGACCACGGCCTCCCCGAGCAGAAGGCGGTCAACCCTCAGCTCGTGGCCGTCGCCCGCAAGCTCGGCCTGCCCGTCGTGGCCACGAACGATATTCACTTCGCCCGGCGGGAGGACGCCGAGAGCCAGGACGTTCTCGTCTGCATCCAGACCAACCGCAAGATCTCCGACCCGGACCGTCTCAAGTTCTCGTCCGACCAGTTCTATTTCAAGTCTGCGGCGGAGATGTCCGAGCTCTTCCGCGAAACGCCCGACGCCATCGAGAATACCGGCAAGGTCGCCGCCCGCTGCAGCTTCGATTTCCCGACCAAGAGCTATAACCTGCCCCTGTTCGCGCCGCCCGCAGGCAAGCCGCTCCGCGATTACTTCGAGGAGGTCGCCTGGGAGGGCTTCCGGGCCCGCATGGCCCGGCGGCAGGCCGACACCGTGAACGGCCGCGCCTCGCACGGCGCGGGCGAGTACGAGCAGCGGCTGACCCGGGAGATCAAGCTTATCGAGGAGATGCACTTCGAGGGCTACTTCCTCATCGTCTGGGACCTCCTCAAGGCCGCCCGGGAGAAGGGCATCCCCGTCGGACCGGGCCGCGGCTCGGCGGCTGGCAGCCTCCTCGCCTACGTCCTCGAGATCACCGAGATCGATCCCCTCGAGTACGACCTCCTTTTCGAGCGCTTCCTCAATCCCGAGCGCATCAGCCTGCCCGACATCGACATGGACTTCTGCGCCCGCCGCCGGCAGGAGATGATCGAGTACGTGACCCGCAAGTACGGCCAGGAGAACGTCTGCCAGATCATCACCTTCGGGACCATGGCCGCCCGGGGGGCCATCCGCGACGTCGGCCGCGTCCTCGAAGTGCCGCTGCCCGAGGTCGACCGCATCGCCAAGATGATCCCCTTCGCGGTCGATGCGACGATCGCCGACGGCCTCAAGAGCGTCCCCGAGCTCAAGTCGCTTCGCGACCGCAACTCCAAGATCGCCCAGCTCCTGGCCATCGCCCAGAAGATCGAGGGCCAGGTCCGCCATCCCTCGATCCATGCCGCCGGCATCGTCATCACGCCCAAGCCGCTGGTCGAGTTCCTGCCCCTCTATCAATCGGTCAAGGGCGAGATCACGACCCAGTTCCCCATGGGCGACGTCGAGGCCCTGGGCCTCCTCAAGATGGACCTGCTCGGCCTGCGGAACCTGACCGTCATCGACGACGCGCTGGAGCTCCTGCGCCAGGACACGGGCCTCAAGATCGACATCAACGACCTGCCGCTCGACGACGACGCCACCTTCGAGGTGTTCCGGTCCGGGAACACGGACGGCGTCTTCCAGTTCGAGAGCCCGGGCATGAAGGACCTGCTGCGCCGCTTCCGGCCCACGGAGTTCCGCGACCTCATCGCCCTCAACGCCCTCTACCGGCCGGGCCCGCTCAAGAGCGGCATGACCGACGAGTCCATCCACCGCCGCAACCACCCCGAGCGCATCGCCTACGAGCTCCCCGAGCTCGAGCCCATCCTGCGGGAGACGCGGGGCATCATCATCTACCAGGAACAGGTCATGCGCATCGCCACCGATCTCGCCGGGTTCACCCTGGCCGGGGCCGACCTTCTGCGCAAGGCCATGGGCAAAAAAGACAAAGAGACGATGAAGGCCCAGAAGCAGAAGTTCATGCAGGGGGCCAAGAAGAAGGGCGTCGCCTCGGCCAAGGCCGACAAGATCTTCGAGCAGATCAAGGAGTTCGCCGAATACGGCTTCAACAAGTCCCACAGCGCCGCCTACGCTCTTCTTGCCTACCAGACGGCCTACCTCAAGGCCCACAACCCGGTCCACTTCCTGGCCGCCCTCCTGACCTCGGAGGCCGAGCGTGGGGCGACGCCCCAGGTCGTCAAGTACATCGGCGAATGCCATGAGATGGGCATCCAGGTCCTGCCCCCCGACATCAACAAGAGCGAGTTCCGCTTCACCGTCGAGAACGGCAACATCCGCTTCGGCCTGGCGGCGGTCAAGGGCATCGGGCAGGCGGCCGTCGAGGAGCTCGTGGCGGCCCGCAAGAGGGCGGGCGGGTTCAAGTCGCCCTTCGACCTCTTTCTCGAGCACGACACCAAGGTCATCAACCGCAAGGCCGTCGAGAGCCTGATCAAGGCCGGGGCCTTCGACTCGCTCGGCTGGAAGCGGTCGCAGTGCTATCACATGCTCGACCGCATGATCGATTTCGGCCATGACGTCCAGAAGGCCCAGGCCGCCCGCCAGAACTCCCTCTTCGGCCCCGCGGGGGAAGAGCCGCCGCCCGTACCCCAGGAGGTCCTGGACATGCGGGAGTGGGACGAATCCCACGTCCTGTCGTACGAAATGGACGCACTCGGGCTCTACATCACCGGGCACCCCCTGGCCCGGCACAAGGACCGCCTGCGCAAGCTCGTTTCGCACCTCATCTCCGAGCTCAACTCCGAGCGGGACTTCGACAAGGACGTCCGCCTGGCCGGCATCATCGGCTCGTTCAAGCCGCTCAAGACGAAGAAGGACGAGCGCATGGCCACGTTCTTCCTCGAGGACCTGACCGGCAAGATCGAGGTCGTGGCTTTCCCCGATTGCTTCGGCAAGTACGGCCAGTATCTCCGGGAGGGCCAGCTCGTCTGGATCAAGGGCAAGTACATGGGCGAGGAGGACAACCGCCGCATCAGCCTCAGCCAGGCTATGCCCCTCGCCGAGGCCTTCGAGAAGCAGGCGAAGCGGCTCGTCGTCCGCATCTTCCTGCCCGGCCTCGAAGAGGCGACGCTGGCCGAGCTCAAGACGATCCTCGACGGCTATGAGGGCCGCTGCCCCGTCGTGTTCGAGCTCGAGACACCCCGCGCCTACCGCCTCGTGGCTCAGAGCGCCGAGGTCCAGAAGGTGACGCCGTCGGAGGACCTGCTCAAGAAGATCGAGGCCCTGCTCGGCGAGAACGCCGTCTTCGTGGATTATTGAGCGCGTCCGCTCGCTTCAAAATTGACAGTCCCGGTCAAAACGGGTAGATTAAGCTGACTCTTTTCTTGATTTTCTGAGGATCGACGTGCCCTACAAGATCATCGTGGCCGACCCCAGCCCTTCGGTCCAGAAGGCGGTCCAGCTCGCCTTCGCCGAGCCGGAATTCCGGGTCTCCGTGTTCGAGGACGGCGCCTCGCTCCTCGAGTCCGTGGCCGGCCTCAGGCCCGACGCCCTCGTCGTCAGCCTGACGCTGCCCGGGCGGGACGGCTACGACGTCGCCCGGACCCTGAGGAGCCGCAAGGAGCTGGCCACGGTCCCGCTCGTCGGCCTGCGCGGCGCGTTCGAGTGCGTCGACGCCGACAGGACCCCGCCGTCCGAGTACGACGAGGTCGTGCCCAAGCCGTTCGATTCGGAGAAGCTGGCGGCCGTCGTCCGAGAGCTCATCGCCCGGAAGACGGGCCCGTCGTCGCTGCCCGAGGAGCCCGTCTGGCCCGGCCAAGCCGGCCTCCCGGGTGCCGCCGGGTCGAAGGCGCAGGCCGCCTCCGTTCCCGCGGCGGCCGGCGGTCCCGAGATCCGGGCCGTCGTCCGCGAGGAGATCGTCGGCATGGAGAGGGAGATCGAGAAACGGGTCCGGGCCAGCGTCCTGGCCGACCTCAAGGAATGGATGTCGAGATCATGAGCACGAAAGACGAGCTGGCCAAAGCCTACGACCCCAAGCCGGTCGAGGAGAAATGGGGACAATTCTGGCTCGACGAGAGGCTTTACGCCGCCGATGTGAAGTCCCCCAAGCCCAAGTTCTCCATGGTCCTGCCGCCGGCCAACGTCACCGGCATCCTCCACATGGGCCACGCGCTCTGCTTCACCCTGCCGGACATCATCACCCGCTGGAAGCGGATGCAGGGCCATAACTGCCTGTGGCTGCCGGGCACCGACCACGCCTCGATCGCCGTCCACAACGTCATCGAGAAGCGGCTGGCCGAAAAGGGCCTGACCCGCGACAAGATCGGCCGCGACGAGTTCCTCCGCATCGCCTGGGACTGGAAGGACAAGTACGCCGGCGTCATCACCAGCCAGCTCAAGAAGCTCGGCCTCTCGCTCGACTGGTCGCGGGAGCGCTTCACCATGGACGAGGGCTTCAGCCGGGCCGTCATCCAGGTCTTCGTCTCGCTCTACAACGAAGGCCTCATCTACCGCGACTATTTCCTCGTCAACCGCTGCCCGCACTGCCGGACCGTGCTCTCGGACATCGAGATCGAGCACAAGGACGTCCGCGGCAAGCTCTGGCACATCCGCTACCGCGTCGAGGGATCGGACGAGTCCGTCGTCGTGGCCACGACGCGGCCCGAGACCATGCTCGGCGACACGGCCGTCGCCGTCCACCCGGACGACGAGCGCTACGCGAGCCTCCACGGGAAGCGGGTCATCCTGCCCCTCCAGGACCGGCCCATCCCGGTCATCACCGACGATCGCGTCGAGCGCGAATTCGGGACCGGGGCGGTCAAGGTCACGCCGGCCCACGACCCCGTCGACTTCGAGCTCGGCAAGAAGCACGGCCTCGAGCAGATCATCGTCATCGACGGCTCGGGCAAGATGACCGAGACGGCGGGCCGTACTTCGGGCCTCGACCGCTTCGCCGCGCGGGCCAAGGTCGTCGAGGACCTCAAGAAGCTGGGCCTGCTCGTCAAGATCGAGAACCACGACCACGCCGTCGGCCACTGCTACCGCTGCCAGACCATCATCGAGCCCTACCTCTCGAAGCAATGGTTCGTGCAGATCAAGCCCCTGGCCGACGAGGCCATCCGCGTCGTCGAGGACGGCTGGATCGAGTTCGTCCCGAAGAACTGGGACAAGACCTACTTCGAGTGGATGTACAACATCCACGACTGGTGCATCTCGCGCCAGCTCTGGTGGGGCCACCGCATCCCGGCCTTTTACTGCGACGATTGCGGCCAGATCATGGTGCCAGTGGACGACCCGAGCGAAGTGCGACAAGTGCGGTCGAAGAGCTCGACCAGGACGAGGACGTCCTCGACACCTGGTTCTCCTCGGGCCTGTGGCCCTTCTCGACGCTCGGCTGGCCGGACGAGACCGAGGACCTGCAGAACTTTTATCCGACGAGCTGCTGTCACGGGCTTCGACATCATCTTTTTCTGGGTCGCCCGCATGATCATGATGGGCCTCAAGTTCATGGGCGATGTTCCCGTTCCGCGAGGTGTCTACATCCACGGCCTCGTCCGCGACCAGCGGCGCCAAGATGAGCAAATCGAAAGGAAACGTCATCGACCCGCTGGTCATGATCGATCAGTACGGGACCGACGCCCTCCGCTTCACCCTGGCCATCCTGGCCGTACCGGGCATGGACCTGGTCCTGTCCGAGAAGCGCATCGACGGCTACCAGGCCTTCTCCAACAAGATCTGGAACGCCTCGCGGTTCGTCCTGATGAACCTCAAGTCCGAGCATCCCGAGGTCCGGGAGGCGGACCTCTCGCTCGCCGACCGCTGGATCCGGAGCCGGATGAACGCGGTGACGGCCGCGCTCGACGCGAGCCTCGGGCAGTACAAGTTCAACGAGGCGGCCCACCTCATCTACCATTTCGTCTGGCACGAGTTCTGCGACTGGTATATCGAGTTCGCCAAGGTCGGCCTGCGCGAAGGGAACGCGACGACCGAAGCGGTGCTGGCCGACGCGCTCGACCGCATCCTGAAGCTCCTCCACCCCTTCATGCCCTTCATCACCGAGGAGATCTGGCACCACCTGCCGGGCGCCGGACGGTCGATCGCCGTCGCGCCGTTCCCGGTCCCCGAAAAGGGCTGGAGCGACGAGGCCGCCGAGAAGACCATGGCCCTCGTCCAGGCCGTCATCGTCGAGACGCGCACGGTCCGCACCGAGAACAAGATCGCGCCCAAGGACAAGCTCCGCCTCATCGTCAAGCGGGCCGGCCTCGAAGAGACGGCCGCCCTCGAAGCCCAGGCCGCGTCCGTGCGGACCCTGGCCGGCCTGGCGAGCCTCGAGTTCGCCTCCGCCCTGCCGGAAGGGGAGGGGCTCCTCAAAGGCGTCGCCGGCCCGTTCGAGATCGGCGTCGTCCCGGGCCAGCCGGCCGACCCGGGGCAAGAGCGCGACCGCCTGCAGAAGGAGCTGGCCAAGCTCGACGCGGAAACCGAGAAGGTCGAGAGAAAGCTCGGGAACGGCGATTTCGTCGCCAAGGCGCCGGCCGCCGTCGTAGCGGAGAACCGGGCCCGGCTCGAGGAGCTCAAGGCCCGGCGGGAGAAGGTCGGCCGGAACCTGGCCGCGCTCGCCGATCCCTCCTGAGGACGGGAGGGGAAAGCCATGCCCGTCGGCGCCACCGTCCATCGGCTCGCGTCCGTTCCCTCCACGAACGACGCCGCCCGCGCCCTGGCCCTCGACGGGGCCGCCCACGGCACGGCCGTCCTGGCCAAAGAACAGACCCGGGGCAGGGGCACGAAAGGGCGCGCCTGGCATTCGCCCGCGGGGCTGGGGCTTTACGCTTCGTTCGTCCTTCGCGGCCCGGGCGGCGGGGCCTTGCCGTTCCCTCATCTCATCCCGCTCGCCGCGGGGCTGGCCGCTTCCGACGCCGTCCGGGAGACGTGCGGGGTCGAGACCCTTCTCAAATGGCCTAACGACGTCGTCCACCGCGGGAGAAAGCTCGGCGGCATTCTCTGCGAGGCGCAGAGCGGCGGGGCCGCCGGCGGCTTCGCCGTCGTGGGGATCGGCCTCAACGTCGGCCACGGCCCGGACGATTTCCCCGAGGGCCTCCGCGCGGCCTCGACCTCCGTCAAGATCGCCGGCGGCCTCGCCGCGACGGTCGAGGCCCTTTTCGAGGCGCTTTGCCGGGCCCTCGACGGCTGGTATAATGTCCTCGCCCGGGGAGACAAGGAGGCGGTCATCAGAGCGTTCGAGGCCAGGCCCGCCTTTCCGCCGGGCGCGGCCGTGACGGTCGAGACGACAGGGGGCAGGTTCGGGGCGGAATACCGGGGACTCGACGGGGAAGGCCGGCTGGTCGTCGTCCGCGACGGCGGGGCCGGGACGGTCGCCCTCGACGCCGTCCTGGCATTCGATAGGGTGTCCTGAGGAGGCACGTGATGCTCTTGGCATTCGACGTCGGCAACACGACGATCGCAGTGGGCCTTTTCCGCGGCCGGAAGCTCGTCAAGAGCTGGAAGATCAAGACCGACAACGACAAGACAGCCGACGAATACGGCGCGGTCCTCCTCGATCTCATCGGGATCGCCGGTCTCGCGGCCGGGAAGGTCACCGGGGCCATCATCTCGAGCGTCGTGCCTCCCCTGACGTCCGTCATCGAGGACGTCTGCCGGACCTATTTCGCGACGACGGCCAGCGTCGTCGGCCCGGGGCTCAAGACGGGCATGCCCATCCTCTACGAGAACCCCCTCGAGGTCGGCGCCGACCGGATCACGGCTTCGATCGCCGCCTTCGAGAAGTACGGCGGCCCCCTCATCGTCCTCGATTTCGGCACGGCGACGACGTTCGACGCCGTCTCGGCCAAGGGCGAGTACCTGGGCGGGGCCATCGCCCCCGGCATCCGCATCTCGGCCGAGGCCCTCTATCTCAAGACGGCCCGGCTGCCCCGCATCGAGATCCGCAAGCCCAAGAGAGCCATCGGCCGCACGACCGTATCGAGCATGCAATCCGGCCTCTACTTCGGCTACATCGGCCTGGTCACGAAGACGATCGAAGAGATCCGCAAGGAGCTCGGCCAGGACGCCCGCGTCATCGCCACGGGCGGCTTCGGCGGCCAGATCGCCTCCGAGCTCACGGAGATCGAGGCCTACGAACCCGACCTCGTCCTCGAGGGCCTGAGGATCATCCACGAAAGAAACCGCGACGGCCGGGACTAGCCCGGAGCCGGCCCACGATCATGGACGAGGACAAGAGCGGACAGAGCGGCTACTACCGGGAGATCGCCCGGGCGTTCCTCGAGCGCCGCGGCGGGGCGTTCTTCCTTTCGCCCAAGGACCAGGCGATGATCGCCGCGTGGGAAGAGAAGAGGGTCCCCCTCGGCGTCGTGCTCGAAGGGGTCGCCCGGACCTTCGAAGGGCTCAGGGCCCGAAAGCGGGGAACGAGATCCGTCTCCCTGGCCTTCTGCGAGCGCCAGGTCGAGGCCGCCTTTGCCCAACACCGGGACAGGGGCGCCGGCCGCAGGAAGGCGGCCGGCAACGGCCCCCGGACCGACAAGGGCGAGAAGGCCCGTCGGGAGATCGAAAGAGCCGTCGCGGCCTTGCCCGCCGGCGACGCCGCCCTGAAGCGCCTTCTCGAGAAGGCCCTCGCGGTCCTTTCGTCGACGGGCCCCGATCCCGCCGCGCTCGAGAGGCTCGACGAGGAGATCGAAGAGACCCTCTGGGCCGAAGCGACCGCGGCGGAAAGGGCCGCCGCCGAAGCCGAGACACGGAAAGGGCTCAAGGGCGGGAAGCCGGCCGGCTTCGAAGACCTGGTGCGCAGGCGGGCCGTCATGACGGCGAGGTCCGGCCGCTGCGTCCCCCATGTCTCCCTTTATTATTACTGAGAACACCCATGCCCGCTATCAGGATCCTCACGCTCCTCAAGAAACACAAGGAAGGGCTCTCGCTCGACCAGATCGTGTCCGAGCTCGGCGCCAAGCGCCGCGACCGGGCCAAGGTCCTCGATGAGGTCCGCCGGCTCGAGGCCCGGGGCGACGTCCGCATGTTCCGGGGGCGCTTCCGCCTCACCGAGAAGACGGGGGTCGTCCGCGGCCGCTTCGTCACCGCGCGCCCCGGATTCGGGTTCATCACGCCCGAGGGCGGCGGCCCGGACATCTTCGTCCCGGCCCGCTTCACCCATGGGGCCCTGCCGGGGGACGAGGTCGCGGTCGTCGTCAACGAACAGGGCAAGTTCGGCAAGCCCGAGGGCCGCATCGAGCGCATCCTCAAGAAGGACCGGGCCGGCCTGCTCGGCGTCTACGTCGAGCGCAGCGGCGTCCCCTACCTCCAGCCGTTCGATTCGCCGGCGCTCGACGACATCCCGCTCAAGTCCCGGGGCAAGCTCAGGCCCGCGCCGGGCATGATCGTCGAGGCCGACCGGACGACGCTTGCCCTGAAGCGCGTCTTCGGCCGCCCCGATGACCCCGGCGTCGACGTCCGGGTCGTCGCCGAGCGCTACGGCCTGCGCACCGAATTCCCGGAGGACGTTCTGGAGGAGACCGCGGGCATCCCGGACCTCGACGCGGCAGCGGCCCTCGAAGGCCGCCGGGATTTCCGCGACTGGCCGACGGTGACGATCGACAGCGAGAAGGCCCAGGACTTCGACGATGCCGTGAGCATTCGCCGGCTCGCCGACGGCGGCTGGCTTCTCGGCGTCCACATCGCCGACGTCTCCCATTATGTCAAGCCCGGGAGCCCCCTCGACCGCGAAGCCGCGGCCCGGGGGACGAGCGTCTACTTTCCCGACGCGACCCTGCCCATGCTGCCCGAGCGGCTGTCGAACGGGCTCTGCAGCCTGCGCCCCCGCGTGCCCCGCCTCACGGTCTCGGCCCTCCTCGATATCGGCAAGGACGGGGTCGTCCGCAAGGCCGAGTTCACGCCGTCGATCATCTGCACGGCCCACCGGATGACCTACACCTCCGTGTTCAAGATCTTCGAAGGAGACGCGGACGAGCGGGCCCGGTTCGCCGACGTCGTCCCCGGCCTCCTCGTCATGCGCGAGCTGGCCGAGGCCCTGCGGGCGCGCCGCATGTCCGAGGGCAGCCTCGACTTCGACCTCCTCGAGCCCGAGCTCATCACCGAGGCCGGCAAGCTCATGGCGATCGCTGCGGCGGAGCGGAACGAGGCCCACCGGCTCATCGAGGAGTTCATGGTCGCGGCCAACGTAGCCGTGGCCACTGTCCTCACGGCCAAGAAGTGCCCCGCGATCTACAGGGTCCATCCCGTGCCGGACCCGGGGGACCTCGAGAAGCTCCGCGACATGCTCCTCCGCTTCGGATTGGCGCTGCCCGAACCCGCCAAGATCCGCTCGAAAGACCTCCAGCGGGTCCTCGAGCGGGCCAAGGGGCTTATGGGCGAGAAGTTCATCGGCCGCCAGGTCCTTCGGGCGCTGAAGCTGGCCGTTTATTCGACCAAGAACGTCGGCCATTATGGCCTGGCCAAGACCCATTACACGCACTTCACGTCGCCCATCCGGCGCTACCCCGACCTCATCGTGCACCGGCTGCTCAAGGCCGTCCTCTGCCGCGAGGTCGTGGAGCGCGACGATCTCGACGCGATCGCGGCCGCGGCCTCCGAGCGGGAGCGCAACGCCGGCGACGCCGAACAGTCCCTCGTCGAGTGGCGCATCCTCCGTTTTCTCAAGGACCGGCTCGGCGACGAGTTCGACGGGATCGTGGTCGACGTCATCAAGACCGGGCTCCTCGTCGAGCTCGACGACTATTTCGTCGCCGGGCTCCTGCCCTTCACGGCGCTCGGCGGCGATTACAGCGCCCGGCCCGCGGGCCGGCGGCTCCGGCCGAAGAAGCGCCGGAAGACGTTCGATCTGGGGGAAGCCGTCCGCGTCACTCTCGTCTCCTGCGACCCGGCCCTGCGCCGCATGAGCTTCGTCGCGGCGGCGGACCCGGAGGAGCCCGGCCCATGAAAGCGCCCGCGTTCGATGCCGTCCTCGATTTCCCGATGGGCGAACCCGGACGGGAGCTCCGCGCCGAGGTCGTTCTGCTCGGTGGCGCCGTGGCCGCCCGGCTCCTGGATTACGCCGCGCCCGGGCGGAAGAGGGCCCCGTTCGTCCGCGTCATGACGGACCGTCCTGTCGAAGTCAGGTGGGCGGACCCCTTCGAGGTGCGGACGCCGTCGGGCGATCTCCTCGGCCGCGGCAAGTGCCTCTTCCCGGACCCCCCTGCGCCCCAGGATCTGAGGCTGCCCCGGCGCAAAACCCTGCTGGCCCGTCTTGCCCTCGGCGAGAAAGATATGATCCTGGCCCTGACGGAGTTCGGCGGGTTCAAGGGCCTGAGCGGCGAGGACCTGGCGACATTCTGCCGGCTGCCTCGCACCCGCGTCGAGCTCCTGGCCGGGGCCCTCGAAGAGGAAGGGCTCGTCCGCATCCTCGGCTTCTCGCCTCTTCGCCTCGTCTCGCAGAGCAGCCTGGATTTCCTGCGCGGCCGGATCGTCGCCTTCCTGGCCCGCTATCACAAGGCGCATCCCGACCAGCGCGGCGCGCCCGTCGAGACGCTCGAGAAGCGGTTCGACGCGCCCCGGACGGTCCTCGTCCTGGCCCTCCGCCTGCTGGCCAAGGACGAGCGGGCGGTCGAGGAGTCCGGATTCGTCCGTCTTCCCGACTTCCGCATCCCCCTCTCGGCCGCCGACGAGGGGACCCTGGCCGCGCTCGAAGGCATGGTCCTCAGCGGCGAGCTCGGCAGCGTGACCTTCGACGACCTCCGGGCCAAGTTCAAGCTCACCCCGTCCCGGCTCCAGGCCCTGCTCTCCGCCCTCGCCGAGCGCAAGAGGATCGTCGAAGGTTTCGACGGGTTCATCCTCCACTCCCGCTGGCTCGACGAGATCATCCGCAAGGTCCGCGAATCCGGCAAGCGGGAGCTGACGGTGGCCGACTTCAAGGTCATGACGGGCCTCTCCCGCAAATACAGCATCCCTTTGCTGGAGCTTCTGGACAGCATGGGGATCACGAGAAGAAAGGGATCGGTCCGAGATATCTTGTGATCCAAACCCCGCTCTTGTTTTGAGAGGGTGAGGGTAGTATGGGAGTAATGCCCCACAAAAACTCAGTGCGGGAATTAAGTTTCTTAATGTGAAGCCCTTCGTGAGGCGGCGATGAGGGATATCCGAGAGTTTTTTAAGATATCTACCAGAATCGCGGCTTCGAGTGCTCAGCCGCGCTTCTGACGGGTCGCTTCCAGGAGTCCGCTTCCCGTCGCCGGGGCGCGGGGAAGCGAGGGGCGATACCCGAGCAAAGCCGAGAGAAGGGCTTCACGACCTCGACGAGATACTGCCTATTTCGGCTCTTCGTCCTCGGGCTTCGCGTCCGGGGCCTTCTCCTCGGGCGCCTTTTGGTCCCCGGGTTTCTCGTCCTCGGGCTTCTTTTTCAGGGCCGTCTTGAGAAGATCGGCGAAGATGCCGAACTTGGGCTCTTCCTTCTTCGCTTCCTTCTTCGGCGCGGGCTTGAATTCCTCTTTCTTCTCCCGGGCCTTCTGCTCGGGGCCCTCGACCTCTTTTTCCTTGACGCCGGCCAGGGCTTCCTGGACCGATTCCTCTTCGACGATCTTTTCTTCGATGACCCGGCGCTCGCTCTTCTTCGGGCGGGGGCCCTTGTCGCCCCCCTCGACCTTGGGCTTCCGCTTCTTGAATTCCTTGCCTTTTTTCGCGGCTCCGGGTTCGGGCGGGGCCGGCGGCACCTTCGGTTCCTCTCTCTCGAGCTCCGCATAGCCGGGCTCGGGCTCGACGCCCCGCAGCTCTTCGGCCACGCCCTCGAGGGCCGCCTCTTCCGGCGTATAGACCTCCGGCAGGCCTTCCTCGTAGCCCTCGGGGAAAGCGGCCTCGCCGGCCTCTTCCTCCTCGACGAAGGGCTCGCGGTAGGTGAAGACGCCTTTCTTCTTGTCGGACTTGGTGAACTCCGGCGAGTTCAGCAGGACGTATTCCACGTCCTCCTGGGTCGTCTGCCGGACGAGGTCGATGAGATGGTAGGCCCGCAGGAAGTGGAGGGAATGGGCCGAGGTCGACAGGACGGGGTCGCGGAAGATGGTCACGACGAAATCCCGGAGGTCGAATCCCTCGCGGGTCGCCGTGAGCGGCAGGAGGTGGCTGAGCGTCTCGCGCTCGATGTAAATGATCTTGTTGGGCTCGGCGAACGTGTAGGCGTCCTCGCCGTTGTCCGCGAACTCGTCCTTCTCCGCGTCGTAGGCCAGACGGATGACGGACATCTTCTTCTTCGATTTCTTGACCCAGAACTTGAACGTCGTGGGGCCTGTCCGCTCGAGGGTCAGGCTGGCGCCCTGGGGGATGTTGTATTGCGTGTAGAAATCCTCGAGCCCCAGGAAGAAGTTCTGGGCCGGATAGTAGTAGAGGGTGTAGGGCTGTCCCGCCTCGGAGTCCGTGAAGGTGTATTCCCGGGCGTGGGAGAGCTCCTTGCCGAGGCTGCGCGGGATCTTGATCCCCCCGGCGGCGATCTCGCGCCAGGTCAGGTAGATCTTGATCGGGAAGTCCTGGACGAGGCTCATTTCGGGCTTGTCGAGCTCTTCGAGCTCGGGGACTTCGGCCATCGGCGCGGCCAGGGCCAGGTTCTCGGGCATGGCGTTGAGGATCGATTTGAGGTGCCACTTGCCCCAGCCGGAGTCGGCCAGCAGGATGAAGTCCTTCTTGTATTTCTTCTCGAGGAGGGCGCTCAGGCTCAGACAGGTCAGGTCGAAGAGGTCCGACGAGGCCTCGAGGCCGAAGAACTTCCGGACCAGGTCCTCGGTCGCGGCCGAGCGGCCGGAGGCGGTGAAGTCGGCCTCGATCTCCTCGACCTTCTCCGGGAGGATCTCGACCCTTTTCGCCGCGAGCTGCCAGAAGTCGTTCCAGGAGAAGACATTGTGGTCCTTGGCCAGCCGGAGGCGGAGGTTCTTCTCGAGCGTCCGGAGGTCCCGCTCGGTCATCGGCAGCTCGGTCAGGCGGGGATCGTCGCCCTTGGCCATGATCGCGGCGGACTGGTCCCGGCCGTCGCAGGCCGCGGGCAGGAGGACCTGGGTCCGCGTCTTCTTCATGTAGTCGATGTACTTCCGGAAGAGGCCGCCGCCGGGGTAGTCGACCTCGAGCATGTCGCAGTTGAAGTGCTTGGAGTGGGTCTTGGCGACGACCTTGAGAATGACCCGGCCCTCGAAGTGCTCGACGGACTTGCTGCCGACGGTCAGGGGCTCGTTGTAGTCCTTTTCGATGAAGTCCCCCACCTCGTAGGTGGCGTACGAATCGTATTTCTTGACGTCCTGCGTCCTTTCCGCGGCCGTCTTCTCGAAAGCCAGCTTCCCGGCGAGGTCCTTGGTCGACCGGGGCTCCGGGCTCCGCCCGAGCTCCCGCTCGACGAGGGCGAGGTCCTCGTCGGTCACCGTGGTCAGATTGATCACTTCGTCGTTCATGTCAGTCTTTGTTCCCCATGAGCGCGATCAGGATGGCCTTCTGGGCGTGGAGCCGGTTCTCGGCCTCGTCGTAGACGACGGAGTTCGGCGAGTCGATGACCTCGTCCGTGACCTCGTCTCCCCTGTGGGCCGGCAGGCAATGCATGAACAGAGCGTCCTTCTTGGCGTGGGCCATGAGCCGGGCGTTGACCTGGTAGGGCGCGAAGATGCGGGCCCGGGCTTCTTTTTCCGTTTCCTGGCCCATCGAGGCCCAGACGTCGGTGTAGACGGCGTCGGCCCCGGTCACGGCCTCCTCGGCGGAGGTCGTCAGGGACAGGGTGAAGCCCGTGTCGCGGCCGTCCTCGCGGGCCCACTTGACGACCTCCGGCTTCGGCTCGTAGCCGGCCGGAGTGGCCACGGCCATCTTCGTCCCGCCGCGGGCGGCGGCCAGCATGAGGCTGTGGCAGACGTTGTTGCCGTCGCCGACGTAGGTCAGCTTGAGCGTGGAGAGCGCGCCCTTGTGCTCCCGCAGCGTCTGGAAATCGGCCATGGCCTGGCAGGGATGGGACAGGTCGGTCAGGGCGTTGATGACAGGGATCTTGCAGCTGGCGGCCAGGTCGACCGCGATCTGGTGCCCGAAGGTCCGGATCATGATGCCGTCGACCCAGCGCTCGAGGTTCCTGCCGATGTCGTAGGCGCCCTCGCGGCTGCCCAGGGAGATGTCGGAGGGGGCGAGGTAGATGGCCTCGCCGCCGAGACGGAGCATGCCGGTCTCGAAGGTCATCCGCGTGCGCAGGGAGGGTTTCTGGAAGATCATGGCCAGGATCTTGTTCTTGAGCGCCTTGCGGTACTTGTCGGGGTGCTTCTTGACCTCGTCCGCGTGGTCGAGCATCTGGCCGAATTCGTAGACGCTCAGGTCGCGGATGGACAGGAAATCTTTTTGCATCGCGGTTTCCTCCTAGGCCGACGCGACGATCCGCGTCCCCGACCGGTTGAGCATGGCGGACTTGAGATGGGAGTCCTTGGTGATGAGGACCTCCCGGCCGCCGGCCTCGATGTACTCGATAGCGGCCCGGATCTTGGGCCCCATCGAGCCGGGGGGGAACTGACCGTCCGCCAGGTGCCTGCGGGCCTCGTCCACGCTCAGGACGGGGACCTCTGTCTGGTCGGGCTTGCCGAAATTGATGAAGACGCGCTCGATGGCGGTCAGGATGATGAACAGGTCGACCTTGACCTCGCGCGCGATGAGGCTCGCGGCGTAGTCCTTGTCGATGACGGCCTCGACGCCTTCGAAGAGGCCGTTGCCGTTGATGATGACGGGGATGCCCCCGCCGCCGGCCGCGATGACGATGCGGCCGGCCTCGACGAGCTCGCGGATGACGCCCTTGGGGACGACGTCGATCGGCCGCGGCGAGGGCACGACCTTGCGGTAGCCCCGCCCGGCGTCCTCGATCATGGTCCAGGACTTCTCGCGGGCGAGCTCTTCCCCCCGGGCCTTCGAATAGAACGGGCCGACCGGCTTGGTCGGCTTGGCGAAGGCGGGGTCCTCCCGGTCGACGATGACCTGGGTGACGAGGGAGGCGACCTCCTTGTCGATGGAGCGCCGGCGGAGCTCGTTGATGAGCGCCCGCTCCAGCATGAAGCCCATGCTGCCCTCGGTCATGGCGTCGCAGACGTCGAGGGTGTACGGCGGGATCTTCTGGGCCGCCTCCTCCATCTGGATGAGGAGGTTCCCGACCTGGGGGCCGTTGCCGTGGACGATGATGAGCTCGTAGCCCTTGCGGACGATATGGACCATGAGCTCGGCCGCCCTCTGCGCGTTGCGCATCTGCTCGCTTTGCAGACCTTTCTGGTCTTCGGGCAGCATGGCGTTGCCGCCGAACGCGACGAGGGCGATCTTCGGTCTCATCCGGGCCCCTAGAACTTCTTCAGGACGTCCTTGAGCGTGGGCGTGCCGATCTCCTCGAGCTCGTAGCCGACGCGGAGGATGGGCTTGGAGACCTTGATGACCCGGGTGATGTCGATGGGCGTCGCGCTGACGACGAGGTCGCAGTCGATGGCCTCGATCGTCTTGGCCAGCTCGCGGGTCTGCTTCTCGCCGTAGCCCATGGCCGGCAGGACGTCGGCGAGGTGGTTGTACTTCTCGAAGGTCTTCTTGATCGAGCCGACGGCGAAGGGCCGGGGGTCGATGATCTCGGCCGCGCCGTACTTCTTGGCCGCGACGATGCCGGCGCCGTACTTCATGCCGCCGTGGGTGAGGGTCGGCCCGTCCTCGATGACGAGGACGCGCTTGCCCGTGATCCGGCCGCCGTCCTCGACGATGGTCGGGGAGTTGGCCCGGATGATCTTGGCCCTGGGGTTGACCGCCTTGGCGCTGGCCAGGACGGTGGCGATGCCTTCCGGGGTGGCCGTGTCCATCTTGTTGATGACGATGACGTCGGCCCGGCGGAAATTGACCGCGCCGGGGTAGTAGGAGAGCTCGTGCCCGGCCCGGTGGGGGTCGGCGACGACGATCTCGAGGTCGGACTTGTAGAAGGAGAAGTCGTTGTTGCCGCCGTCCCAGAGGATGACGTCGGCTTCCTTCTCCGCCTGGCGGAGGATGGCCCCGTAGTCGACGCCGGCGTAGACGATGATGCCCTTGTCGATGTGGGGCTCGTACTCCTCGCGCTCCTCGATCGTGCACTCGTGCTTGTCGAGGTCGGCGTAGGTGGCGAAGCGCTGGACCTTCTGCTTGACGAGGTCGCCGTAGGGCATGGGATGGCGGATCGCGGCGACGCGGCGGCCCTTGGCCTTGAGGATCTCGGCCACCCGGCGGCTCGTCTGGCTCTTGCCCGAACCGGTCCGGACGGCGCAGACGGAGACGACGGGCCTGCGGCTCTTGATCATCGTGTCGCAGGGGCCGAGGAGGACGAAGTTGGCGCCGGCCGCCAGGACCTGAGTGGCCTTGTCCATGACGTAGGCGTGGGGGAGGTCGCTGTAGGCGAGGTGGACGTCGTCGACCTTGTGGGCGGCGATGAGCTTGTCGAGCTCGGCTTCGGCCTCGATCGGGATGCCCTTGGGGTAGAGCTTGCCGGCCAGGGCTGCCGGATACTTGCGGCCTTCGATGTCCGGGATCTGGGTCGCTGTGAAAGCGACGACCCGGTAGTCGGGATTGTCACGGAAGTAGGTGTTGAAGTTGTGGAAGTCGCGCCCGGCGGCGCCCATGATGATGACCTTTTTCATGCCGCAAGCTCCTTTCTCATTTAGCAAAAACTTCTCCGCACAAGAATCAAAAGATCTTCAATTGTCCGAAAAAGAAGGATAAGTATAGCCCAATAAGGCTTTTAAATCAATATAAGGAGGGGCCGCCGGGAAGTTCTCGCTCTATAGGACTTCTCGGCTCGGGGCGGTCGATGGGTCGGTCGCAGGGTCCTCGGGGGTCATCTCCGGTCGCTGCGGTGATTCTTCACGCCGGTCCGTTCGCCGGATTCGGCGCCAAAACAACTCGCTCGGCGTGCGCTACGCCTCGCTCACACACGTTTTGGCGGTTTCCCCTGAAACTACCCTCCTCCGGCTCCCGACCGGCTAAATCACCGCTTATGCTCCCTCCGATGATCCACTCGGACCCCGGTTGCGCCCGCCCCTGGACATGCCCCCATGCAAAGTCCTTGAGGCGCACACCTCCCCCGGTTATCTTATTGAAATAGATTAATATAAGCCTTGATAGCGCTATCTGGGCTTGGAGGAGGGCGAGATCTTGCGGCCGGGGGCGCGCTTCTGGAAGCCGGCCTTCGGGAGGGGCGGGGCCGGGGTGCGACGGGGCTGCTTCCAGGCGGGCTTTTGGCGGCGATTGATGGGGTGCGGCATGGGGACCTCTAGAGGGTGATGATCTCGGCGGAGGGGGCGGCCGGGTCGAGCAGGGCGACCGTGCTCTTCCCCCGGAGCCAGCCCCCGGTCTCGCCGGGGTTTACGACGAGTACGCCGTGGCGGGATTCGACCAAGGGGCGGTGGGTATGGCCGAAAACGACAATATCGCAGGCCTTTGCGGCGACGAGGCCGCCCACGGCCCCGTCGAGGTGGCAGATGCAGAAGCGGCGGCCGGCATGGCTGAACCTGAGGGGCGCTTCCCCGATCTCCCCGAGTCCACGGAAGGCCCTGGCCAGGCCCGCCTTCTCGCCGTCGCAATTGCCGAAAACGGCCTTGACGGGGGCGCTGAGGTTCCGGAGCTCCTCGGCCGTAAAGGGGGCGACGAAGTCGCCGGCGTGGATGACGAGGTCGCAGCCGGCGTCGTTGAACAGGCGAACGGCCTCGCGGACCCGGGTCAGGTTGTCGTGCGTGTCGGACAGGATGCCGATCAAAAGGAGCCTCTCTCCCTCGATTATACCCTTAAAGGCGGCCATCCGGGGAGATGGGGACGCTTCTGTTTTTGCCACGAAAAATAGAAGCGTCCCCATTTCCGGGGGCCAAGAATGCCATATTGACTATTCGGGCCGATTTGCTTAAGATAGAACGGCTTTTAATAGCGGAAGTATAGGCGCGTAGCTCAGTGGGAGAGCGCTTCCCTGACACGGAAGAGGCCGTGGGTTCAATCCCCTCCGCGCCTACCACGAGAACATTGCGGTCAGAATTCAACGAGCCGCCGGACCGGTCGGACTTGAATCGCCCGCCCTTAAGGGACTGCAAACGAGAATGAGTGACGACGCGAATATTTCGATCGACGTTCTGCGCCACAGCGCCGCGCATCTCCTGGCCCACGCCGTCCTCGATCTCTATCCCGAGACCAAGACCGGCGTCGGCCCGGCCGTCGAAACCGGGTTCTATTACGACTTCCTGAGGGACGTTCCCTTCACCCCCGAGGACCTCGAGGCCATCGAAAAGCGCATGAAGGAGCTCGCCCGCGCGGACGTTCCCGTCGAGCGGCTCGTCCTCTCCAAGGACGAGGCCATGCGGATGTTCGAGGAGAAGAAGCAGCCGCTCAAGGTCGAGCTCATCCGCGAGAAGGGCGACGCCACGGTGACCGTCTACCGCCAGGGCCCGTTCGCCGACTTCTGCCTCGGCCCCCACGTCCCCTCGACCGGCCTGCTCGAGAACGTCAAGCTCCTCTCGGTCTCCGGGGCCTACTGGAAGGGCGACGAGCGCGGCCCTCAGATGCAGCGGATCTACGGCGCGGTCTTCCCGACCAGGAAGGAGCTCGAGGACCACCTCCACATGCTCGAGGAGGCCAAGAAGCGCGACCACCGCCGGCTCGGCGCCGAGCTCGACCTCTTCAGCTCCAACGACGTCCTCGGCGGCGGGCTCATCCTCTGGCACCCCAAGGGCGCCCGTGTCCGGGCCGTCATCGAGCAGCACTGGCGCGAGCGCCATTGGGCCGGCGGCTACGACATCCTCTTCACCCCCCACATCGGCCGGGCGACGCTGTGGGAGACCTCGGGCCACCTCGGCTTCTACAAGCACAGCATGTACTCGCCGATGGACATCGACGACGAGGCTTACTATCTCAAGCCGATGAACTGCCCCTTCCACATCCAGATCTACAAGTCCCGGATGCGCTCGTACCGGGACCTGCCCCTGCGCTGGGCCGAGCTCGGCACCGTCTACCGCTACGAGCGAAGCGGCACCCTCCACGGTCTCCTGCGCGTCCGCGGCTTCACCCAGGACGACGCCCATATCATCTGCACGCCCGAACAGATCGAGGACGAGATCCTGAGGGTCCTCGATTTCTCGGTCTCCATCCTGGCCGACTTCGGCTTTACCGACAACACGATCGAGCTGTCGGTCCGCGACCCGAAGAACCCGGGGAAATACGCCGGCTCGGACGCCCTCTGGCGCCAGGCCGAGGCGTCCCTCGTCAAGGCCCTGGAGACCCGTGGCTATCCGTACGAGCGGATGGAGGGCGAGGCCGTCTTCTACGGGCCCAAGATCGACATCAAGATCAAGGACGCCATCGGCCGGTTGTGGCAGTGCACGACCATCCAATTCGATTTCAACATGTCCGAGCGCTTCGGCATGACCTACGTCGGCGAGGACGGCCAGGAGCATCGCCCCTACATGGTCCACCGGGCCCTGCTCGGCTCCCTCGAGCGCTTCTTCGGCGTCCTCATCGAACACTACAACGGGAGCTTTCCCCTGTGGCTGGCCCCCGTCCAGGTCATGGTCCTGCCTATCGCCGAGCGCCACGAGGCCTATGCCAAGGGCCTCGACGCGAAGTGCCGCGAGAGCGGCCTGCGCTCGTCGGTCGACCTCAGCCGCGAGAAGGTCGGAAAGAAGATCCGCCAGGCCGAGGTCGAGAAGATCCCGCTCATCCTCGTCGTCGGCGACAAGGAGGTCGAGCGCGGCTCGGCGTCCCTGCGCGTCCACGGCCAGGGGGACAAGGGCGAGATCGACGTGGCCCGCTTCCTCGAGCAGGCCCTCGCTTTGAATCGTCAAAAAAGTCTCATTGTGAATTTTTAGAGGAGGACCCGCCATTTTCAAGAGACACGGTTTCTATCCTGTGGCCGCCAAAGCCAAGCCCCACCGGATCAACGAGATGATCCCTGCGCGCGAAGTCCGGGTCATCGACGAGGAGCGCAACGCCCTCGGCGTCATGCCCACCGTCCAGGCCATCCAGCTGGCCCGGGAGCGCGGCCTCGACCTCGTCGAGATCGCGCCCACGGCCGACCCGCCGGTCTGCAAGATCACGGACTACGGCAAGTTCCTGTACGAGCAGCACAAGAAGGACCACGAGGCCAAGAAGCATCAGAAGCAGATCCAGATCAAAGAGATCAAGTTCCGGCCCAAGATCAGCATCCACGACTACGACTTCAAGATGAAGCACGTCCGGCGCTTTCTCGGGGAAGGCAACAAGGTCAAGATCACCGTCATGCTGCGCGGCCGCGAGAAGCAGAAACCGGAGCTCGGCTACCAGGTCCTCGACCGGGTCCTCGCCGACGTCAAGGAAATGGCCACCCAGGACGGCTCGGCCCGCAAACAGGATTGGGCCGTGTCCGCCCTGCTGGTCCCCACGAAAGTTGGAGGAAAAGATGCCAAAGTTAAAAACCCACAAGGGAGCCCAAAAGAGGTTCAAGGTCACGGCCAAGAAAAAGCTCCTGCACGCCCAAGCGAATAAGAAGCACATCCTGACCAAGAAATCGCGCAAGCGCAAACGGCAGCTGGGCAAGCTGGTCGAGCTCAGCCCGACCCATCGCAAGATGCTCAAGACCATGCTCCCTTACGACATGTAACGTCGACCCGCGCACCAAGGAGACCATCATGCCCCGCGTGAAACGCAGCACCAAGCGGCACGACCGCCGCACCAAGGTCCTCGGCCTGGCCAAGGGCTATTTCGGCGCCAAGAGCCGCAATTACCGGACCGCCAAAGAAGCGGTCGAGAAATCCCTCCTCTATGCCTACCGTGACCGGCGGGCCAAAAAGCGGGATTTCCGCAGCCTCTGGATCGTCCGCATCAAGGCCGGGGCCGTCGCCAACGGGATGTCCTACAGCCGCTTCATCCGCGGCCTCAAGGACCTCGGCATCACCCTCGACCGCAAGATCCTGGCCGATCTGGCCGTCAACGCGCCGGCCACCTTCGCCCACCTCGTCGAGAGAACCAAGACGCCGGCCGCCTAGCTCCCGCCGATGGCCAATCTGAAGGACCGGATCGACGGTCTCAGGAAGGAGTTCGAGGCCGCCGCCCTCAAGGCGGGCGACGCCAAGGCCCTCGAAGAGCTCCGGACGGCCTTCCTGAGCCGTAAGAGGGGCCACATCACCCTCCTCTTCGAGGACCTGAAGTCCGTCCCGGCCGAGGACAAGCGCGAGGCCGGGCGCCTCGTCAACGAGCTCAAGACCGCCGTCGTCGACCGCCTCCAGGCGCTCGAGTCCGAGGCCCGGACGGCCGTCCGCCCGGCCCGGGCGATCGACCTGACGCTCCCCGGCCGGAAGCGCTACGCCGGGTCGCTCCATCCGCTCACGCTCTTCCAGGAGGAGATCGAGAGGGTCTTTCTCGGCATGGGCTTCGCCATCGAGGAGGGCCCCGAGATCGAGACGGACTACTACAACTTCGAGGCCCTCAACTTCCCGCCGCACCACCCGGCCCGCGACAAGTGGGACACGCTCTTCATCAAGGGCGACCTGCTTCTCCGGACCCACACGTCCCCCGTCCAGGTCCGGGTCATGGAGCGGTCGAAGCCGCCCATCCGCATCATCTGCCCCGGCCGGGTCTTCCGCCGCGAGACGCCCGACCCGACGCACCTGCCGATGTTCATGCAGGTCGAGGGGCTGGTCATCGACAAGGGCATCACCTTCGCCCATCTCAAGGGCACGCTCGAATATTTCATCCGGGCCTTGTTCGGCGAGAAGGTCAAGATCCGCTTCCGTCCGAGCTTTTTCCCCTTCACCGAGCCCTCGGCCGAGGTCGACATCGAGTGCATCGTCTGCTCCGGGAAGGACCCGGGCTGCCGCGTCTGTGCCGGCACGGGCTGGAAGGAGATCCTGGGATCGGGCATGGTCGACCCCCAGGTCCTCAAGAACGTCAACATCGACCCGGAGACGTATTCCGGGTGGGCCTTCGGCCTCGGCATCGACCGCACGGCCATGTTCGCCTTCGGCATCCCCGAGATGCGGTACTTTTATGAGAACGACCTGAGGTTCCTCAGGCAATTCGGGAAGAAATGAAGATCAGTCTGGAGTGGCTCCGCGAATACGTCGCCGTCGACCTCCCCCGGCAAGAGATCCTCGACAAGCTGACGATGATCGGCCTCGTCGCCGACACGACCGAGGAGAGGGACGGCGACCTCATTCTCGACCTCGAGACCTACGCCAACCGGCCCGACACGCTCGGCCATCTCGGCGTCGCCCGCGAGCTGGCGGCGCTCCTGGGCCTGCCGCTCATCGAGAAGGACCGGCCCGTCGCCGAGCTTCCCGAGGCCACGACGGACATCGCCGACGTCCAGATCGTCGCCGAGGCCCTGTGCCCCCGGTACTGCGGCGTCGTCGTCCGGAACGTCCCGGTCGGGCCGTCGCCCGCCTGGCTCACGCGCCGGATCGAGGCCATGGGCCTTCGGCCCGTCAACAACGTCGTCGACGTCTCGAACTACGTTCTCTTCGCCACGGCCCAACCCATCCACACCTTCGATTTCGGCCGGATCGGCGGCGGCCGCATCGTCGTCCGCAAAGCCAAGCGCAGCGAGACGCTCGTCGACCTCGACGGGCGGACGCTCGCGCTCTCGACCGACATGCTTGTCATCGCCGATGAGTCACGGCCGGTGGCCCTGGCCGGCGTCATCGGCGGCCAGGCCTCGGGCATCACGGCGTCGACCCGCGACGTCTTCATCGAGAGCGCCAATTTCGATCCCGTCGGGATCCGCAAGACGGCCAAGGCGCTCGGCGTCTCGACCGACGCCTCCTACCGCTTCGAGCGGGGGGCCGACATCGATTTCGCGCCGCAGGCGGCCCTCATGGCCGCGTCCCTGCTGACGCAGATGGGCGGCCTGGCCTCGAAGGGGCTGATCGACCGCTACCCCAAGCCGCCGAAGGCGAGGACGGTACGTTTGCGCCTTCGCCGCATCGCCGAGCTTCTCGGCGTCGAGGTCCCCGAGGGTTTCGTCGTCGATGTCCTCGGGCGGCTCGGGTTCCGTGTCGAGGGCGCGCCCAAAGGGCCTTGGCGGGTGGGAGTCCCCACGTTCCGCGTGGACGTCTCGAGGGAAGCGGACCTGGTCGAGGAGATCGCGCGGTTCTACGGCTACGACCGCATCCCTTCGGAGGTCACGCCCGTCGATTCGTTCGCCCCGGTCGTCAACAGGAAACGGGACCGGCTGGCCCGGATCCGCGAGACGCTGGCCGGCCAGGGCCTCGACGAGGTCATAAACTGGAGCTTCGCCGACCCGGAGAGGGAAGCGACGGTGGCGAGCGGGCGGACGCCGGTCGCGATCCAGAACCCCATCTCCAACCGGGCCTCGGTCATGCGCACGTCCCTTTTCCCCGGTCTTCTCGAGAACGCCGCCTGGAACCTCAACCGGGGAGTCGAAGGCGTCCACATCTTCGAGCTGGGGAACGTCTTTTATTGGGGGGACGACGAGAAGCACCGCGAGAACTTTCACCTCGGGCTGCTCACGACCGGGCTCCTGCCCGGCGCCGGCTTCGCCGCGCCCGCCGCGGCCACGGATTTCTACTTCCTCAAGGGCGCCGTCGAGGCCGCCCTCGAGGCGCTTCGCTTCGACCCGGCCGGCTTCGAAGAACGGGACCATCCCTCGTACGAGCCCGGCCGGGCCCTGGCCGTCCTCTATCGGGGCCAGGAGGTCGGCCGTCTCGGACTCCTGCGCCGGGACCTGGCCGCCTCCGCGTCGGTCGACGGGCCGGTCTACGCGGCCGAGATCGACCTTTCGGCCCTGTTCGAGAAGACGCCCCGGGCGTTCGAGTACGTGCCGGTCCCGAAGCTGCCAGGGGCCGTCCGCGACCTGTCGTTCCTCATGGACCGCTCCGTCACGTACGGCGAGATCGCCCGGGCCCTGGGCCGGCTCGACCAGCCCCTGCTCGAGGGCTTCGAGCTCGTCGACCGGTTCTCGGGCGCGCCCTTGCCGGCCGACAAGGTCAGCCTGACCATCCGGCTCCGCTTCCGGCATCCGCAGAGGACGCTCGTGGCCGGGGAAGTGGACCGCGCCGAGCAGGAGATCGTCGGCCACCTCAGGTCCGCGCTCGCAATCCAACTCAGGGAGGGGAAAAATTGACTTCCGAACTTGAGCGAATTAAAATACTCGAAGGCAAGATCGGACAGGTCGTCGATCACATCCACAAGCTCACGACCGAGAACGAGAAGCTGAAACAGCAGCTCAAGGAGTTCCGGACGGAGAAGAAGGACTTCGAGGAAAGCACCCGCAAGATCGCCCGCATGGACGAAGAGATGAAGAAGTACGACGGCGAGCGGGAGCTCCTCAAGGGGAAGATCGAAGCCATTATCGGCGAGATCGACAAGCTCGGCTTATGACGGAACGAATCCTCGAGATAGAGATCTTCGGACAGCGGTACAAGATCCGCGTCAAAGGAGAGGAGGACGAGAAGTATATAGGCCACTTGACCTCGCTCGTTGACCAGAAGATGCACGAAGTGGCTGTGAAATCGAAGTCCGCGGACACGACCAAGATCGCCGTTCTGGCGGCCTTGAACATCGCGGACGAGCTGTTTCTGAGCCAGAAGAAGCTGGATCAGCTGAACGAGGCCCTGGGCCACATGGAGACGGAGATCGAAAGTTTGGAGGTTCATCTCTTCGCAGATGAAAATACATACACGGACGCCGATAAATCCCCGCTTTGACGGGCCCGCCCTTCGCGGCCGACTCGCCGGCCGGGCCGCTCCCGGCACGGGCATCTGACGCCTCCGCGCTTTCCTTCCCGTCTCCTCATTTCGAATAGATGAGGAGGTCATCCCAATGAACGCGTTGACGTACGCCGGCATCGCCGTTATCGTCATCCTCGCCGCGGCCGTCGCGGTCCTGCTGCTCAAGCGGCAGCAGGGCTCCCGCAAGGCCGCCGAGGCCGAAGAGCAGGCCCGCACGATCCTCGGCCGGGCCAAGGAAGAAGGGGAAAAGATCAAGCGGGAGGCGGCCATCGAGGCCCGCGAGAAGGACCTGGCCCGCCAGAACGATTTCGAGGCCCAGAGCCGCGAGAAACAGCGCAAGATCAACGAGACCGAGCGCCGGCTCCTCAGCAAGGAGGAGAACCTGGAGCGGCGGTTCCAGTCGATCGAGCGCAAGGAGCGCGATCTCTCCCAGAAGGAGCGCAAGCTCACCCAGAAGGAGAAGGACCTCGAGGTCGAAGAGGCCAAGATCGCCGAGGCCATCCAGAAGGGCGTCGAGGAGCTCGAGAGGATCTCCGGCATGTCCCAGGAAGAAGCCAAGGCCATGCTGGTCAAGAAGATCGAGGAGGAGGCCCGCCTGGAGGCCATCGGCACCGTCCGCCGGATCGAGGAGGAGGCCCGAGAAAAGGCCGCCGTCTCGGCCCGGGAGATCCTGTCCAACGCCATCCAGCGCTCGGCCGCCGAGCACGTCGTCGAAACGACGGTCTCGGTCGTCGACCTGCCGTCCGACGACATGAAGGGGCGGATCATCGGCCGCGAGGGCCGCAACATCCGGGCCCTGGAGATGGCCACGGGCGTCGACATCATCGTCGACGACACGCCCGAGGCGGTCATCCTGTCGAGCTTCGACCCCATCCGCCGCGAGCTGGCCCGCCTGTCCATCCAGAAGCTCGTCACCGACGGGCGCATCCACCCGGCCCGCATCGAGGACATCGTCGAGTCGGTCAAGGCCGACTTGGAACAGAAGATCAAGCAGGAGGGCGAGTCGACCGTCCTGGAGCTCAAGGTCCGCGACATCCACCCGGAGCTGATCAAGCTCCTGGGCAAGCTCAAGTACCGGACGAGCTACGGGCAGAACGTCCTCCAGCACACGAAGGAAGTGGCCATGCTCGCGGCCATGATGGCCCGCGAGATCGGCCTCGACACGAACGTCGCCCTGCGGGCCGGCCTGCTCCACGACATCGGCAAGGCCGTCGACAGGGACACCGAAGGCACCCACACCGAGCTCGGCGTCGAGCTGGCCAAGAAGTACGGCGAATCGGAAAAGGTCTGCCAGGCCATCGCCTCGCACCACCGCGACATCGACTTCCCGTCGATCGAAGCCGTCCTCGTCCAGGCCGCCGACACGCTCTCGGCCGCCCGGCCCGGGGCCCGGCGCGAGCTCCTCGAGACCTACATCCAGCGGCTGGAGAAGCTCGAGGAGATCGCCGCGTCGTTCGAGGGCGTCTCCAAGGCCTTCGCCCTGCAGGCCGGTCGCGAGATCCGCATCATCGTCGAGGCCCTCAAGGTCTCCGACGACAAGGCGGCCCTCCTGGCCAAGGACGTTGCGGCCAAGATCAAGGCCGAGCTCGACTACCCCGGCCAGATCAAGGTCACGGTCATCCGGGAGATGAGGGCGGTCGAGTATGCCCGCTGATTTCGGGGTTCTCTTCCTCGGCGACATCATCGGCCGGCCGGGCCGGCGGGCCATGGACAAGTTCCTGCCCGGGCTCGTCAAGAAGTACGCGCCGTCGCTCATCATCGCCAACGGCGAGAACGCGGCCGGCGGCAGCGGCATCACCGAGGAGATCGGCAAGGACCTGTTCATGCACGTCGATGTCCTGACCTCGGGCAACCACATCTGGGACAAGAAAGAGGCCCTGCCCTACCTCGAGCATGAACCCCGGCTTCTGCGGCCGGCCAATTTTCCGCCGGTCAACCCGGGCCGCTTCTCCTATGTCTTTCAATCGGCCGACGGGGTCAAGGCGGCCGTTCTCAACCTCCAGGGGCGGGTCTTCATGGAGCCCCTGGACTGCCCGTTCAAGCGGGCCGACGAGGAGGTCGCCGCCCTCCGCGAGGTGACCCCCATCATCATCGTCGATATCCACGCCGAGGCGACCTCCGAAAAGCAGTCCCTCGGCTGGTATCTCGACGGCCGGGTCTCGGCCGTCATCGGCACGCACACCCACGTCCCGACGTCGGACGAGCGGGTCCTGCCCGGCGGCACGGCCTACATCACCGACGCCGGCATGGCCGGCGGCCGCAACGCCGTCATCGGCATGGCCCGCGAGCAGGCGCTGGCGCGGTTCCTGACGTCGCGGCCGCAGCGCTTCGAGCCGTCGCGCGACGGCCTGTTCCTGTCCGGCGTTTACGTCGCGATCGATCCGGAGACGGGCCATGCCCGCTCGATCACGCGCGAAGTCCTGGCGGAGGATGGTCACGAAGACTGAAGGCCTGGTCGTCAAGGACCACGTCTATACGGTCTCGCAGGTCACCGAGATCGTCAAGACCGCCCTCGAGGTGGCCCTGCCCCAGGTCTGGGTCGAAGGCGAAGTCTCGGGGTATAAGAGAGCCGCGTCGGGCCACGTCTTCTTCAACCTCAAGGACGACAAGAGCGTCATCAAGGCCGTCATGTGGCAGTCGACGGCCCGCAAGGTCCTCTTCGAGCTCAAGGACGGCCTCAAGGTCGTCTGCCGGGGCAAAGTCAGCGTTTACGAGCCCCGCGGCGACTACCAGCTCTACGTCGACCTCGTCGAGCCCAAGGGCAAGGGCGCCCTCCAGATCGCCTTCGAGCAGCTCAAGGAAAAGCTCAAGGCCGAGGGCCTGTTCGACGACCGGCGCAAGAGGAAGCTGCCGCTTCGTCCCCGGACGATCGGCGTCGTCACCTCGCCGACCGGCGCGGCCATCCGCGACGTGCTGCGCGTCCTCGAGCGCCGCTACGCCAAGCTCCACGTCGTCATCTATCCGGCCCGGGTCCAGGGCGAGGGCGCGGCGGCCGAGATCGTCGAGGGCATCGACGCCCTCGGGGCCTGGCCGGGGATCGACGTCCTCATCGTCGGCCGCGGCGGCGGGTCGATCGAGGACCTGTGGGCCTTCAACGAGGAGAACGTGGCCCGGGCCATCGCCCGCTCGCCCGTTCCGGTCATCTCGGCGATCGGCCATGAGGTCGATTACACCATCGCTGACTTCGTCGCCGACGTCCGGGCCTCGACGCCCTCGGCGGCCGCGGAGATGGTCATCGAGAAGGAGGAGGCCTTCGCCGAGAGGATCGATGCGCAGACGCGCCGGCTCGGGGAGCTCCTCCGCTATGAGATCCAGGACCTGCGGGGCGACGTCGACGAGCTGGCCCGGAACCGCATCTTCCAGAATTTCCAGGTCAAGCTGGCCAATCTGGCCCGGCGGGTGGACGACCTCGAAACGCGGGGCCGGAACGTCCTCAGGGCCGAGCGGCAGGCCATCGCCGAACACAAGGGCGCGGCCCTTCTCGCTGCCGAGCGCCTCCGAAACGTCCTGCGCCGGACGCTAAGCGAGCACAAGGCGAGCTGGGAGAGGCTCTCGGCCGCCCTCAACGCCCTTAGCCCCCTGGCCGTTCTCAAAAAGGGCTACACGCTCGTCTGGAAGGACGGCGGCCTGCGCCTGGCCCGCCGCATCGAGGACGTGGAGGCGGGCGAGACCGTCGAGGTCTCGTTCTTCAAGGGCGAGTTCAGCGCCCGGGTCGAGTCCGTCGACCGCAAGAAGCTCCTGGAATCCCGGTTCCTGAAGGAGGGGTCATGACCAATCTGACGTTTGAAAAGGCCCTGGCCGACCTCGAAGAGATCGTGGCCAAGCTCGAGAAGGGCGGCATCTCCCTCAACGAATCGCTGGCGCTTTTCGAGAAGGGGGTCAAGATGTCCCGTTTCCTAAGGAGCGAGCTCGACAAGGCCGAGCGCAAGGTCGAGATCCTGCTCAAGGACGAGAAGGGCAAGCTCAAGGCCGAGGATTTCGAGGCCGGGACGGACGACGGCGAGGGAGGGGAGGACGGCGGGAACGCCTGACGCGTCCGCGAAAGCCATGGCCAAGATCCTCGATGCCATTCGCGTGCCGGCCGACATCCGGAAGCTCACGCCGGACGAGCTCTCGACCCTGGCCCTGGAGATCCGCGCCCTCATCCTGGAGACCGTGGCCAAGAACGGCGGCCACCTCGCTTCGAACCTCGGCGTCGTCGAGCTGACGCTGGCCCTGCACCTGGCCTTCGACTCGCCCCGGGACAAGATCGTCTGGGACGTCGGGCACCAGTGCTACACCCACAAGATCCTGACCGGCCGGAAGGACAGCTTCGGCGGCCTGCGCCGCTGCGGCGGCATCCTGGGCTTCCCCTGCCGGGACGAGAGCGAGCATGACGTCGCCAACACCGGCCACGCTTCGACGGCCTTGTCGACCGCCCTGGGCCTGGCCGTGGCCCGGGACCGGGCGGGCGAGTCCCACCACGTCGTCGCCGTCGTCGGCGACGGGAGCCTGACCGGGGGCGTCGCCCTGGAGGCGCTCAACCAGATCGGGCACCTCCGCGAGCGGCTGATCATCGTCCTCAACTTCAACGAGATGTCCATCTCGATCAACGTCGGGGCCTGGTCGAAGTACTTCTCCTATCTTGTTTCGGGTCAACGCTATATCCGAATGAAGGACCAGGCCAAATCGCTCCTTAAAAGGGTCCCCCAGCTCGGCCAGCCCGCGATCAAGGCCGGCCGGGCCCTCGAGGAGCTGGCCAAGAAGATCCTCTTCCCCGGGCTCGTCTTCAAGGAGCTCGGCATCCGCTACATCGGCCCGGTCCACGGCCACAACGTCGAATCGCTTGTCGAGGCCTTCGAGACCGCCAAGACCTACGACGGCCCCGTCCTCATCCAGTGCGTGACGCAGAAGGGCAAGGGCTACCAGCCGGCGAAGCTGCATCCGGAGAAATTCCACGGCGCCGGCCCGTTCCAAGTGGCGACGGGCGAGCCGCTGCAGCGCGAGTGGGGCCCGTCGTTCTCGAGCGTCTTCGGCGAGGCGATGATCAAGGTCGCGAAGAAGGACGACAAGGTGCTGGCCATCACCGCGGCCATGGGCGAGGGCACCGGCCTTCGGGAATTCTCCGAGAAGCTCCCGGACCGCTTCTTCGACGTCGGCATCGCCGAGCAGCATGCGGTGACCTTCGCCTCGGGCCTGGCCCTGGCGGGCTTCAAGCCCGTCGTGGCCATCTACTCGACCTTCCTGCAGCGCGCCTACGACCAGGTCTATCACGATGTTTGTCTGATGGACCTCCCCGTCGTCTTTGTCCTCGACCGGGCCGGCATCGTCCCCGACGACGGGCCCACCCACCAGGGCGTCAACGACATCGCTTACATGAGGCATATGCCTCACATGATCGTCATGGCCCCCAAGGACGAGAACGAGCTGCAGCATATGCTCTGGTCGGCCATCTCCTACGGCCATCCCTGCTCGGTGCGCTTCCCCAAGGCCAAGGGCCTGGGCGTCCCCATCGACGAGACCCTCCGGGTCCTGACCCCGGGCCAGAGCGAGCTCGTCAAGGACGGTCGCGACCTCATCTTCGCCGTCGGCAACCAGGTGGCGCCGGCGCTCGAGGCGGCCAATGAGCTCGAGAAGGACGGCCTCTCGTTCGCCGTCGTCAACGCCCGCTTCGTCCAGCCGCTCGACCGCGACATGATCCTCCGCTTCGCCGGGCCGGGGCGGACGGTCGTCACGCTCGAGGAGGGCATCGTCGAGGGCGGCGCCGGGAACGCCGTGCGCGAGCTCCTCGACCGGGAAGGCCGGTTCGGCGTCCGCTTCATGGCCATCGGCGTGCCGATCGGCGTCCATCCCGTCGGCAAGTCCGATGAGATCCGGGCCAAGGTCGGCCTCGACGTCCCCAGCATCGTCCGGAGGATCCGGGATCTCTCCAAGACGCCCCTTTCCTGTGGCGCCGATGAAAGAACGCGCGGATAAGCTCCTCGCGGCCCGGGGCCTCGCGCCGAGCTGCGAAAAGGCCCAGGCCCTGATCATGGCCGGCCTGGTCACGAGCGGCGGCCGCCGTATCGGCAAGGCCGGAGAGCTCGTGGACGCCGAAGCCCGGCTCGAGATCGCGCCTCCCCTTCCCTTCGTCAGCCGGGGCGGGCTCAAGCTCGAGGAGGCCCTCGACCGATTCCATATCGACGTCGCCGGCCTGGTCGGCCTCGACATCGGGGCCTCGACCGGGGGCTTTGTCGATTGCCTCTTAAAGCGAGGCGCCGCAAGGGTTTACGCCGTCGACGTGGACACGAAACAGCTCGATTGGGGGCTCGGCAAAGACCCCCGGGTCGTGCCCATCGAGAAGAACGCCCGTGAGCTCTCTCCGGCCGACATTCCGGAGGCGCCGGGCATCGTCACGATGGACGTCTCGTTCATCTCGGTGCTCAAGATCCTGCCGGCGCTCAAGGCCATTCCGGGCGAGTGGACCCTTGTCTCGCTCATCAAGCCGCAGTTCGAAGCCGCCCCGAAGGACGTCGGCAGGAAGGGCGTCATCCGGGACGCCGAGGTCCACGCCGCGGTCCTGGCGCGGGTCATCGCCGGGGCCCGCGAGACCGGCTTCGGCCTCAGGGGCCTCATCCGCTGCTCGACGCACGGCCAGAAGGGGAACGTCGAATTCTTTGCCTGGTGGGTCAATGGGACGCCGGACCTCAATGCGGACCTCGTCCCAGTCTGGATCAAGGAGGCGGTCAGCCATGAATAACGTGCGCAAGGCCGGCATCGTCATCAAGCCCCACGCGCCCTCGGTCGAGGGCATCCTCAAGATCGTCGTCGAGTATTTCGAGGGCCGCGGCATCGCCTGCGTCCTCGAGGACGTCGCCGCCCGGAAGCTGGGCCGCTCCGACGGCCTGGAGCGGGCGGCTATCGCCGCGGAGTCGGACCTTGTAGTCGTCCTTGGCGGCGACGGCACTCTCCTCAGCGTCGCCCATCACGCCGCACAGGCCGGCGTCCCGGTCATGGGTGTCAACCTGGGCCGTCTGGGCTTCTTGACCGAGATCCCCGTGAGCGAGGCCGTGCAGACCCTCGACAGATTCCTGGGCGGCGATGCGTCCCTCATCAGCTCCCGCTCGCTTCTCGAAGCCCGGACGGCATCTGCCGCGTCGTTCTGCCTGAACGACGTTGTCATTACCAAGGGGGCCGTGGCCCGGATGATCGAGCTGGCCATCTCCGTCGACGGCCGGGACGTGGCCACGCTCAAGGCCGACGGCCTCATCGTCTCGACGCCGACCGGATCGACGGCCTATTCGCTTTCGGCCGGCGGCCCCATCCTCCACCCCCAGGTGCCGGCCATCCTCCTGACGCCCATTTGCCCGCACACCTTGTCTTTCCGGCCCTTGGCCGTGCCTTCGGCCTCGACCGTCGGAGTCCGGCTCCTGACCGGCGGGGAGGAGGTCTATGTGACATTCGACGGCCAGCGGGGCGGAGCCTTCGTCCGCAACGACGTCGTCGAGATCCGCAAAGCGCCGTTCGAGCTCCAGCTCATCACGTCTCCCCGCCGGAGCTATTACGACCTGGTCAAGGAAAAATTAGGCTGGGCCGAGTAGGGGGACATGTCCTCTTGGTACGTGTCCCCGAGACTTCCTTTAGCTTTCCTTCTCAGATGGTGCCTACGTCTCGACCGGGATTGGCTGATCAAGGGACCGGGATTGCCCGTAACTTGACAGCCCCGGGGTCGGCCGCTATCATGGGGTTTCGGTATATACTACAAAAACACTAAGGATTGGAGATACCCATGTCCGACGCCATTATCACCGGAACCGACGCCACCTTCGACGCCGAGGTCCTCAAGTCCGACCTCCCCGTGCTGGTGGATTTCTGGGCCCCCTGGTGCGGCCCGTGCAGGATGATCGCCCCCCTTGTCGACGAGATCGCCGAGGCCCACAAGGGCAAGCTCAAAGTCGTCAAGATGAACGTCGACGAGAACGGGCAGATGCCCCAGACCTACGGGGTCATGGCCATCCCGACCCTGATCCTGTTCAAGGGCGGCCAGCCCCAGGAGAAGGTCGTGGGCGTCGAGTCCAAGGCCAAGCTCCTCGAGCGCATCGCCAAGCACATCTGACCTGGTCGGGGACACATACCCGGGGTACATGTCCCCATCCGTGTCCCCATTCTTATTTTGCCATCCGTACGCCGGTCTCTGCCCTGATCTTTGCTTCGGGGCCGGCCCCCTTTAGGCCGGCTTGGTGGCCGGAGCGGGAGTTTTTTGCGCTTTCGCCGCGGCGGCGGCATCGTATCTCTCGTTCAGCAGCGCCGCCAGCTCCGCCCCCCAGAGCAGGATGATCATCGACGTCGAGATCCAGAGCAGGAAGAACAAGACCGAGGTCAGCGTGCCCTGGAGGATCTTGCTCAGGACGATGCCGAGCGCGGAGAAGTGGGCGACGTAGAAGGCGAAAGCGCGCTTGAAGACCTCGAAGAGCAGCGCGGCGAGCGCGGCCGGGATGATCCCCGCCCGGGTATGGACCTTGGTCTCCGGGATGTACTTGTAAAGGATGTAGAACATCAGAAAGGTCAAAAGATAGGGGATGACATAGATCAGAAGGGCGTTGTTGATGACCGCCAGGGCCTCGGGATTGAGCGTGGCCCGGACGAGCTCGCTCTTCTGGAGGGTCCGGCCGAAGGCGGTCCAGACGGCCGTCATGGCCAGCGAGAAGAACATGAAGATGCCGACGACGGCCATCATCAGGAACTCGATGAGCCGGTTGTAGAAGAAGGACCGGTGGTATTTCGTCCGGAAGATCTGGTTGATCGTCGTGATCAGGCTCGAAAAAAGGAAGCTGGCCGAGATGAACGAGCCGACGACGCCGAAAAGCCCCAGCTGAAGACCGGGGGTCGACAAGTCGCCCAGGCCCTTGAAGAAGCTCGGGTCGAGCTTGGCGAAGAACTCATCGGTGAAGATGTTGAGGCTTCGCAGGGCCATCTCCGTGTTGCCCAGGAAGCGCCCGGCGATGGTGAAGAAAAGGGCGATGAGCGGGACGCAACAGAGCAGGGCAAAATAGGAGATGACGATGGCCGAGGTCCAACACTTGTCCCCGTTGAACCGCTTGAAGGACGCGGCGACGAGCGAAAGCGGCGAGAGTGTCATCCGCTCCGGGATCTCGAAGGGCCTCGGCCCTCAGGCCTCAGACGTATTTCCCCCACTGGACCATCAGGATGATGATGGTGATAAGCAGGGCGTAGATGACCAGCGTCTCGATGAGGACCAGACCCAGGATGAGGAGGCCTCGGATGGCCGGCGCGCCGGCGGGGTTCCGGGAGATCCCTTCGCACGCCGAGCAGATGGCCCTGGATTGACAGTAGGCGCCGGCGATGACAGACAGGCTGATGATGACCCCGCCGACGATGAGCGACCACTTGAAGAGATCGGCCCGGGGCTTGCCGAGCTCGGCGCCGCCCTCCTGGGCCAGGACGGGCAGGGCCATCAGGGCCACGGCGAAAGCGAGCAGGCACAGGGCTTTGATGTTCTTGGACATGACGGAACTCCTTTGCGTTTAGTGCTCTTCCTCATGGGCGACGGCGCCCGCGATATAGATGCAGGACAACAGGACGAAGACGAAAGACTGGATGAGCGCGGTGAAGATCGATAGGGCCATGAACGGCAGGGGCAGGAAGAAGGGCAGGATCGAGGCCATGATGACGATGAGCAGCTCCTCGGCGAAGATATTGCAGAAAAGCCGCATCGACAGGGAGACGGGCCGGGAGAAATGGCTGATGATCTCGATGGGGAGCATCAGGGGGGCCAGGGCCGGGATGGGCCCCGTGAAGTGCTTGAAATACTTGAGGCCCTGGGCCTTGATGCCCTGGGCGTGGTAGTAGAAGAAGACGACGAGGGCGCAGCCGATGGTGACGTTGAGCTTGCTCGTCGGGGACATGAAGCCCGGGACGAGGCCGATCATATTGCAGCCGAAGATGAACAGGCCGACCGTGCCGATGACCGGCAGGTACCTGCGGCCCTCCGGGCCCATGGTGTCGACGATGAGCCCTTCGAACAGCTGGATGATCATCTCGGCGACGTTCTGGCGGCGACCTGGGACCAGGGCCGGCTTGCGCGAGGCCAAGCCCAGAAGGAGGATGAGGACGGCGGCCACGATGAAGACCATGACCAGGTAATCGGGCACGGTGTGGAGCGGGTCGGCGACCTTGATGCCGAATAGGCCGAGGGCCGCGGCAATAGGGGGGCCGAAGACGCGGTTGAAGGCGTCGACGATCCAGAGACTGTGCTCTAATCCTTCCATTTTCTCATGAGAAGAAGACCCCGGACACCCTCGAGGAGGGTTACGGGAACGACCGCCGAGAAGCCCGCGACGAAGGCGATGATCTTCTTCGGATAGACGAGGATTATAAGGAAAAAGACGGCGCAAATCAACACGAGCCGGAGGACATAAAAGACGATACCCGAGCGGAGCGCGCCCTTCTTGCCTCTCGAGAGGAGACGGGTCAGGGACTGCTTGAGCCAGACGAAACCGAAGGCCGAAAAGACCCCCCCGGCGAAGACGAACAGCCCGGTCAGGGGGTCGAGAACGAGGACCGCGGCCAGGGCCAGCACGGTGGCGAAGACGACGATCTCGACGGGGATGCGTCGCAGGACGCGTTCCTCGAAGGCATCGGGCTGTCCAGGCGTCATATCGCGGCGATTATAGCATGTTCGCGGGAATTCCGGGACCTGAACGAAATCCGCGCTTTGCGTATTAATACCCATGAAGTCCGCGCCGGCTCCCGGCTCCTTGACATCTTATCAGCCTTCTTTGAGAATAAGCCCGGGAACGCGGCGCGCGACGGAAGGGAGAGCGCGATGTCCACGGCATTCCTGGTCAAATTCCTCGGGCTCGTCGCCGGCATCCTGGCCCGGACGATCCTGCCCTGGCTGCGGAAGGTGAAGGAAGGGAAAGTCCGCGGCTTCAGCCGCCGCTACGCCTATTCGGCCCTGGCCTCCCTGGCCATCGGCCTCATCCTGGCTCTGACCATCTTCCCGAAGTTCGAGGCCAACGCCGGCGGGGAGACCTTCGAGGCCTTTTTCAAGCTCTTCTGCCTGGCCTTCGGTTTCGGCTTCGGCTGGAACGCCCTCGTCAACGAAGGCGGGGCCTGGGCCGCCAGGCCCGATAGCGCGGACGAACCCGACTCCGGCGGGGGAGCGCGGACCGCTTGACAGACGAGAAGCCCCGTCGTCCGGACCTGCGGCGGCTGGCCGAGCTGAGCTCGATCGGCCTCATCCTGCCGTCCTCGATCGCGGTCGGGCTTTTTCTCGGCTACTTCCTCGACCGCTGGCTCGGCACCGCCCCCTGGTTCCTTCTCAGCTTGACGGTCCTGGGCATCGTCTCCGGACTCCTCAGCCTGTTCCGGGCGCTCCGGAAAGAGCTGAAGAACGAGCCCCCCGAGGATTGACCGGCCCGTCTGAGGAAGACGGTGTCAGACCTACCTTTTGCCCGTTTTGGGTAAAAGGTAGGTCTGACACCGTCCCTCCCGGATTGCTTCTCCCCGACCGCTATGCTACAAATCAAGCGATGGAGTCTCGTCCTTTTCGGCCGGTCCTCCCGCGCCTCGTCGCCGGATTCTGCCTGATCGTCGCGCTTCTTCCGGCCATCCTCACGTCCCAGACGCCGCCGCCGCCCAAGCCCCCCGCCGGCGCGGCTGCCGAAACCTCCGTCGAGGTCAGGATCGTGGCCAGGAGCCAGGAGCGCGACGGGGACCGCGTCTTCGCCGCGGGCGACGTCGAGATCCGCTACGGCGATTTCCTCCTCTTCGCCGACCGCGTCGAGTACGACACAGTGACGAAGGACCTTCTGGCCGAGGGCAACGTGGTCGTCCAAACCGGCGGCCAGGTCATCCGCGCCGAGCGGGTCCGCTACAGCCTCGAGTCCGGCCGCGGGACGGTCGAGCGGGCCTCCGGCCTTGTCTCCCCCTCGGTCCTCTTTGAGGCGGAAACCCTCGAACGCAGGCAGGCCGACCTCTTCAGCCTGAAGCGCGCCCGCGTCACGGCCTGCACCCAGCCGAACCCCCGTTGGAGCTTCGGCGTCTCCAAGGCCAACCTCAAACAGGACGACTACATCGAGATGTGGGACGCCGTCGTGCGGGTCAAGAACGTTCCCGTGCTCTATCTGCCCTACCTGCGCTATCCCTTAAAGGAGCGGGCGACAGGCTTTCTCCTGCCCCGGATCGGCTTCGCCGGGGAGAAGGGCTTCTCCCTCTCCCAGAGCTTCTACTGGGCCATGGCCCCGAACATGGACGCGACGCTCGGCGTCGACTTCTATCTCGCGCGCGGCACGGGCGCCGGCCTCGAATACCGGTACCTGTTCCCGGGCGGGACCAAGGGCGACCTCAATCTCTACTATTTCATCTATAAGAAGGAAGAGAGCGGGGCCCGACCGGGCAATTCCTCGATCGTCCGGCTCAACCACACCCAAGCTCTGCCCCTCGGCTTCACCCTCGTCGCCAACGTCGACTATCAGACCTCGTTCAGCTTCCTGCGCGAGTTCGACAATAATTTCCAGCGCGCCCTGTCCTTCACCCGGACCTCCCAGGTCTACCTGTCCCGGTCGTGGCGGCGGTTCAACCTGAGCGCCCGGGCCTCGCGCTTCGAGACCTATTTCTCGCAGATCGACGATTCGAACGTCTCGACCTCGCTGCCCCAGCTGACCTTCAACGTCTTCAAGATCCGGCTCTTCGCGCCGGTCTATTTCTCGATGGCCACCTCCTTCAACCGCACCCAGTACGGCTGGAGGGCCGAATACGCGGCCGGGACGGAGCGGCGCTCGTCGCGCCTGGCCGTCAGCCCGGCGCTGAGTCTGCCCTTCACCTCGATCCCCTGGCTCACGGCGACGACGTCGGTCACCGCCAACCTCTCGTATTACGGCCAGAGCCTCGACCCGGAGTCCGGCGGGATCGTCGACGAGCCGATCTTCACGCGCAACCTCGTCGCCGCGATCGAAATGGTGGGCCCCGTCTTCTACAAGCTCTACTACGGCCGGGACGGCCGGGCCCGGCTCAAGAACATCATCGAGCCCTACGTCACCTATTCCTACGACAGCCCGACGACCCAGTCGGACCGGATCGTGACCAATTTCGGGTTCTTCCGCTATCACCAGGTGAGCTATGGCGTCACCGGCCGTTTCCTCTTCAAGGGCGCCGACGAGCGGGCCGTCGAGGTCTTTTCGCTCGGCCTCGGGCAGACCTACTATCTTTCGCCCGAGGACGGGCCCCTTTCGATCTTCCCCGTCGACGGCAAGGCGCCCCGCTTCTCCGAGGTGACCGGGACCGTCCGGTTCTATCCCCAGTCCAAGTTCTCCTTCGACGCCTCGGCCGCCTACAATCCCTACTATAAGAGCCTGTCGAGCCTGCGGCTGAGCGCCACGGCCGGCTCCAAGGCCGAAGGCGACTTCCTGACCGTCAACTGGTTCTCGAGCCGCAACTCCTGGGTCGCGGGCGCGGATCCCGACCTCATCGCGCTCTACAACCGCGACCAGGTCGGCGCCTTCGGGGGGCTGCGGATCCCGGCCCTCGCCGTCGACCTCCAGCTCGAGGCCGACTACAACATCAAGGAGCGGAAGCTCCTCTACACCGGCGCCCAGCTCACCTACCACTATCAGTGCGTCGACTTCCTCGTCGACGTCCGGGCTTTCTATTACCGCGATACGCCGGATGTCCAGGTGCGCCTCTCGCTGGGCCTGGGGACGATCGGAAAGACGCTCGATTTCCTGGGGGGGTTCGGATTCTGAGGACGGGAGAGAGGCCATGAGCACGGAACGGACCCTCGACGGCAAGACGATCCTCGTGACGGGCGGGGCCGGCTTCATCGGCAGCCATTTCATCCGTCACGTCCTCCACCGCCACAAGCGGACGAAGGTCGTCAACCTCGACAGGCTGACCTATGCCGGGAACCTCGACAACCTCAAGGACGTCCAAGAGGATCCCCGCTACGAATTCATCCTCGGCGATATTCGCGACAAGGAGCTTGTCCGCCGGCTCTTCGCCCGGGTCCAGGCCGTCGTCCATTTCGCCGCCGAGACCCACGTCGACCGGTCGATCTACGACGCCGGCGAATTCGTCCTGACCAACGTCCACGGCACCTACACCCTCCTCGATGGCCTGCGGGCCTTCCCGGCGGTCGAGGTCTTCGCCCACGTCTCGACCGACGAGGTCTACGGCAGCCGGACGGGCCGGGCCGCCCGCGAATCCGACCCCTTCCAACCGTCCTCGCCGTACGCGGCGACCAAGGCGGCCGGGGACCACCTCGCCCGGGCCTTCCATGTGACCTACGGCCTGCCGACGGTCATCCTTCGCCCGTCGAACACCTATGGGCCCGGCCAGTTCCCGGAGAAGCTCATCCCGCTCTTCCTGACCAACGCGCTCGAGGGGAAGACGGTCCCGGTCTTCGGGGACGGCCTGAACGTGCGGGAGTGGCTCTACGTCGACGACCTCTGCCGGGCCGTCGAAGCGGCCCTCCTGCGGGCCCGCGGCGGCGGCGTATACAATGTCGGCGGAGGGGTCGAGATGGCCAACGTCGATCTCGCCCGGCGCATCCTGGACGCCGTCGAGTCGCCCCACGAGCTCATCCAGTTCGTCCCGGACCGGCCCGGCCACGACCGCCGCTACGCCATGGACTCGAGCCTCATCCGGGCCCTGGGCTGGGAGCCGGAGGTCCCGTTCGCCGAGGGGCTCAAGCGGACGGTGCGCTGGTACGCGGCGAACAAGGCCTGGTGGCGCAAGGTCCGCACGCGCTCGCTCTAAAAAAATGGGGACGTTTCTATTTTTGAAATTAATGCATTAATTCAAAAAATAGAAGCGTCCCCATTTATTCAGGCCGGCACGGCTCAGAGGTTGAGCTCGAGCTGGGCGTCCTGGGCGGCCTTGCGGTCGGCCTCGATGTCGTCGAGCAGGTCGGGCGTGATGTCGCCCGTCGGGTAGATGCCGTCGAAGCAGGCGGCGCAGAAGTTCTTGATCTCCGGGTTCTCCTGCTGGACGGCCTTCTTCAACGATGCGAGCGACTGGTAGATGACCTTGTCGGCGCCGATCTTGCGGGCCACTGCGGCCTCGTCGGCGTCCTGGGCGACGAACTCGGTCTTCGTCTGCATGTCGATGCCGTAGACGCAGGGGTGGCGCAGGGGCGGCGAGTACGAGGCGAAATAGACCTTCTTGGCGCCGGCCTCGCGGAGCATCTCGACGATGGCCCTGGAGGTGTTGCCGCGGACGATGCTGTCGTCGACGAGGAGAACGTTCTTGTCCCGGATCTCCGAGGCGATGGGATTGAGCTTCTGGCGGACCGAGCTCTTCCGGTTCTCGTCGACCGGCATGATGAAGGTCCGTCCGATGTAGCGGTTCTTGACCAGGGCCTCGCTGTATTTCAGGTTGAGCTTGCGGGCGATCTCGATGGCCGCGTCGCGGGCCGAATCGGGGACGGGCACGACGACGTCGATGGCCAGCTTGCGCCGACGGATCTCCGTAGCCAGGGACCGGCCCAGGTTGACCCGGCACTTGTAGACGTTGACCTTGTCGATGAACGTGTCCGGCCGGGCGAAGTAGACCCACTCGAACAGGCACGGCGATAGGCAACCCTCGCGGACGTGCTTCCTGTGGAGCGTCCGGGTCTTGTCGATGAAGACGGCCTCGCCGGCCTCGACGTCCTTGATCTCGCCGAAGTTCATGATGTTCAGGCTGACCGTCTCCGAGGCGAAGGCGTAGGAGGGGAGGAGCCCGTCGCGGCGGACGCCGTAGACGAGGGGCTTGATGCCGTAGGGATCGCGGAAGGCGACCAGGCCCTGGCCGGCGATGTAGGCGACGACGGAGTAGCCGCCCCGGACCTTGGCGTAGACGGCCTCGACCGCCCGGAAGATGTGCTCGGGCTCGAGGGCCCTGGTCCGCTCATGGGCCAGGGATTCGGCGAAGAGGTTGAGGATGATCTCGAGGTCGCAGTCGGAATTGAGGAGCCGGTGCTGGTCCCGGTAGAGCTCGTCGCGGAGCTCGCGGTAATTGGCCACGTTGCCGTTGTGGGCCATGATGATGCCGAAGGGCGAATTGAGCTGAAAGGGCTGGGCGTCCTCGCCGCCGCCGCCGCCGATCGTCGGGTAACGCGTGTGGCCGATGCCGATCGCGCCGGTCAGGTGCTCGACGGCCTCGGGAGTGAAAATATCGTGGACGAGGCCGTTGCCTTTCTTGGCGTGGAAGCGGCCGTCGAAGGTGATGACCCCGGCCGAATCCTGACCGCGGTGCTGGACGGCCAGAAGGCCCTGGTAAAGGTCCCGTATCACGGGGCCGTTGCCCCAGATGCCGATGACGCCGCACATGGTCAGGCCTTGACGGCGCGGCCGGGCTCGACGGCCGCCTCGTCGATGATCATGACCGGGATGTCGTCCTTGATGGGGTAGACGCGGTGGCACGAGACGCATTTCAGGCCCTTTTCGTCGGCCGTCAGCTTGACGTCGGCCTTGCACAGGGGGCAGGCCAGGATGGCGAGAAGAGAGGGGCTTATGGGCATGCTGGGAAACTCCGCCTCCAGAATAGCCGCCTCGCGCCCGTCCGTCAAGGCCGGCCCCGTCGTAGGGAAGGCTTGCCTCGGGCGTGAAGACCGAATTATAATCGGGGGCAAAGGGATGACGCTCTCCGGAGGAGGCAGGCCGTGAAGTACTTCGCCTATGCGTCGAACATGAACCAGGCCCAGATGCAGAGGTGGTGCCCGGCGAGCCGTTTCGTCAAGGCCGTCCTCCTCGAGGGATACCGCTTCGTCTACGACGGCTTTTCCGTCACCTGGGACGGCGCCGTCGGGAACATCGTCAAGTCCGGGACCGAGAAGGTCTGGGGCGCCCTCTACGAGATCACCGAGCGCGACAGGCTGACCCTCGACGCCTTCGAGGGATACCCGCGGAGCTACGAGCACACCGAGGTCGAGGTCAAGGACAGGGACGGCAACGCCTATCGGGCCATGACCTATCTCCGGACCGGCCGGGCCCTGGGCAAGCCCCATCCGGACTATGAGCGGATCGTGATCGACGGCGCGAAGGAAAGCGGCGCGCCGGAAGAGTATATCGACAAGGCCCTTCGCGTCATCCGGCTTTGAAACCGGCGGCTCAGAACCTGTACCGGACCCCCACGCGCACGGCCGTGCCCGAGATGTTGATCCTGGCCGGGCGCGAATCGACGATCCCCGGCTCGGTCGGAGCGCTGCCGCGGACGAAGATGGCCGGATAGACGTTGTCGTCGCCGGCCGTCCTGCGGAAGAAGAACAGGGTGCCCGGATCGATCAGGTTGGCGCCCTCGGAGCTCGTGTAATCGTTCCGGCCGGTCAGGCCGCTGAAGCTGGCCATCCGGAAGCCCGCCTCGGCGAAGAGGACCGTCCTCGGCGCGATGTCCCACTCGCCTCCGAAGGCCGCTTCGCCGCCGATCCCGCTCGCCGTCGCCGAACCCTTCCACTGCTCCCAGGAATCGGCGCTCTCCTGGCGGAACAGATAGCCGGCCTTGACGGCGTAGAGGCCGAGGCCGCCGCGAACGTAGATCCCGGCGCCGGGGTAGAAGCGGGCGATGATCTTGATCGGGACCCCCCGGACGGAGGGCCCGGTCGTTATCGTTTCCGAGACGGGCGGGTCCGAGAGGACGATCTCATCCCCGTTGGCGCCGCGAAGGAAATCGGCGCCGAGGCCGACCGCCAGCCGCGGGGAGATCCTGTAGGAGAGCTCGAACCCGGCCAGAACCGCGATGTGCAGGGCGTCGGCGCTGCCGGGGACCGGGATCCCGAGGTTGGCGCCGATATAGTCGGCGTAGCCCCTGGTCCCGTCGTTGAGGTCCCGGGGCGCCAGCGTGGCCACTCCGGCGGAGAACGAGAACTCGAGGGGGACGGAGCCGGTCCTGAATTCAGGCGCCTTGATCCGGCCGATCCGGACCGGGCCCCGGGCGCGCTCGCGTTCGCGCGGCGGCGTCTCAGCGGCCGGCTTCTTCACGATCTCCGTGACGGGTCCGCCCGTCTCGACCACCTCGACGAGGCTTTCGTGGATCCAACCGCCGATGACCCCGCCGTCCTCCAAGGTGTAGCGGACGAAGTACCACTCGCCTTCCTTCCTATCCGCTTCGAGGACGTTGCCTTCGGGGATCTGCTGGACGATGGAGCTGCCGATGTCGGGCTTCTCCCGGAGGTTGGCCTGTTCGGCCGTGACCCTGATCTTGGTCGCCCGGGCCGGAGCGTCCTGGGCCGCGGCCGCGAACACCGTGCCAGCGGCCAGGACGACCAGCAGGGAAAGGACGGTTCGTGTCATGCGCATGGCGGGTTCACCCTGTCCGGATTATAGACGAGTCACGGACGCGGGACAAGGGCGGCGCGCATGCGCCCGCGACGCCCGGAACTCACGGCCCCGGACGTCGCGTTCGACCGATCGACGGATACGGAGCTAGAACCGGTAGCCGAGCGTGAGCCCGACCCAATTGATGTCCAGGAAATCCATCCCCGACTCGGTCCAGGTGATCATGTAGGCTGTGATCTGCCACTGTCCGAACTTGTATCCGATGTTGATCTTCGGCGAGACGTTCCCGGTGTCCGATTCTCCCTCTCCGGTGACGATGGGCAGGACAGCGCCCAGGCCGAAGAACCAGCTCCCGGCCTGGTAGTTCAACATGACGCCCGGGTAGAGGAGCCAGACATTCGCTCCGGGGGCATCGAAGTAGGACGCGTAGTTGTACACGGCCATGAACTCGGGGCTGACCTGGAACGAGCGGCCCAATGGAATGCCGGCCCGCACGTCCAGGCTGAACACGACCTTGTCAAACGAGCTGCCGTTCCAGAGGTTCGTTTGGATGCCGCCGTTCAGGCTGAACTGCGTCTGGCTCCAGGCCGGGGCCGCGGCCACGGCCGCCATGAATAAGACAACCGCTGATACAGCTAAAATGACCTTTTTCATAAGGTCCTCCTCTTTAGAGATTCTCGCCCGGACCGGCCGGGCATACCTAACTTAAGTCGGTCCAGGGGGTGAGTTGTCATATTTTTGTCAATAAGGCGTCAAGATCCGCCCGGGGGACCCTCGAACCCCGGCGCCCTACTGGTACTCGGCCCAGTGCTTGATCTCGAGGTCGGCGGGCTTGCGGGCGGCCAGGGCCTGGACGAAGAGGTCGGCCGCCTGGAGGTTGGTCAAGATGGGGATCGAATAGTCGACGGCCAGGCGCCGGAGCCGGTAGGCCGAGTTGAACTCGACCCTTTTCGCCGGGTTGGGGATGGAGATGACGAGGTCGATCCTGCCGCCCGCGATGTAGTCGCGGATGTTCGGCCCGCGGCGCTCGTGGACCTTGAACAGGCGCGTGGTCCGGACCCCGTTCTCCTTGAAGTAAGCCGACGTCTTTTCCGTCGCGAAGATCCGGTAGCCCAGCTCGGCCAGGGTCCGGGCGGCGCCGAGGAAGCGGTGTTTGGATTCCTCGCCCCCGATCGTCAGCAGGATGTTCTTCTTCGGCAGAATGAAACCCGTCGAGAGGATGGCCTTGAGATAGGCCTCGTGGACGTCCTCGCCGAGGCAGGCGACCTCGCCGGTCGAGGCCATCTCGACGCCGAGGACCGGGTCGGCGCCCTTGAGGCGGGAGAACGAGAACTGCGGCGCCTTGACGCCGACGTAGTTCAGGTCGAGGGTCGTCTTGCCGTTGCGGACGCCGCGGCCCATGATGGCGGCCACGGCCAGCTCGACGAAGTTCGTCCGGGCCACCTTGCTGACGAAGGGGAAGGAGCGCGAGGCCCGGAGGTTGCACTCGATGACCTTGATGGCGTTGTCCTTGGCGATGAACTGGATGTTGAAGGGCCCGGTGATCTCGAGGGCCCGGGCGATCTCGCGGCCGATCTGGCGGATGCGGCGGATGGTCTCGATGTAGAGCTTCTGGGGCGGCAGGACCATGGTCGCGTCCCCGGAATGGACGCCGGCGTTCTCGACGTGCTCGACGATGGCCGAGGCGACGACCTCGCCCCGGTCGGCCACGGCGTCGAGCTCGATCTCCTTGGCGTTGAGGATGAACTTGGAGATGACGACGGGGTATTCCGGCGAGACGCGGGAGGCCTTCTGGAGGTAGCGGTCGAGGTAATCCTCGTTGAAGACGACGCTCATGGCCGCCCCGCTCAGGACGTAGGACGGCCGGATGAGGACGGGGTAGCCGATCGTCCGGGCGAAGCGCTTGGCCTCGGCGACGCTGCGGAGCTCGCGCCATTCGGGCTGGTCGACGCCGAGCTCGTCCAGGAGCTTGGAGAACTTGAAGCGGTCCTCGGCCCGGTCGATGCTCGTCGGCGGCGTCCCCAGGACCCGCACCCCGGCCAGGTGGCAGCGCAGGGCGATGTTGTTGGGGATCTGCCCGCCCATCGACAGGAGGACCCCGAGGGGCTTTTCCTTCTCGTAGATGTCGAGGACGCGCTCGAAGCTGAGCTCGTCGAAGTACAGCCGGTCGCAGATGTCGTAGTCCGTCGACACCGTCTCCGGGTTGTAGTTGACCATGATCGTCCCGTAGCCGAGCTTCTTGAGGGCCAGGGCGGCGTTGACGCAGCACCAGTCGAACTCGACCGAGGAGCCGATGCTGTAGGAGCCCGAGCCGAGGACCATGACCTTGCCGGGCCGGCGGCGGCCGTCGCGGAAGGCGACGTCGTCCTCGCGGCCGTTGTAGGTCACGTAGAGGTAGTTCGTCTGGGCCGGGTATTCGGCGGCCAGCGTGTCGATCTGCTTCACGGCCGGCAGGAGTCGGAGCGCCTTCCGCCTCTTCCGGACGCTCATCTCCGACGATCCGGTGAGGAGCGAGATCTGCTTGTCCGAGAAGCCCTTCCGCTTGGCCTCGAGGAGCAGGTCGGCCCCGAGAGAACCGAGGCGGCGGCCCCGCAGGCCCGCCTCGCAATCGACGACCGACTTGATCTTGTGGAGGAACCAGCGGTCGATCCGGGTCAGCTCATGGATGCGGTCGACGGTGAAGCCCTTCTTGAGGGCCTCGGCGATGCCGAAGAGCCGCTCGTCGGTCGGCTGTCGCAGCTCCTTCTCGAGGCTCCGGAAGGAGTAGTTCTCGTTGGCGACGAGGCCGTAGACGCCGACCTGGAGCATCCGGGCCGCCTTCTGGATGGCCTCTTCGAAGGACCGGCCGATGGCCATGACCTCGCCGACCGATTTCATCTCCGAGCCGATCTTCTTGGAGACGCGGCCGAACTTCTTGAGGTCCCAGCGCGGGATCTTGACGACGAGGTAGTCGAGGGCCGGCTCGAAGCAGGCCGCGGTGACCTTGGTGATCGAGTTCGGCAGGTCCGGCAGGAGGTGGCCGAGGGCCAGCTTGGCGGCGACGAAGGCCAGGGGGTAGCCCGTGGCCTTGCTGGCCAGGGCCGAGCTGCGCGACAGCCGGGCGTTGACCTCGATGATGCGGTAGTCGCCATCGCGGGGGTTGAGCGCGTACTGGATGTTGCACTCGCCGACGATGCCGAGGTGGCGGACGGCCTTGAGGGCGATCCCCCGGAGGCGGTGGTACTCGTCGTTCGTCAGGGTCTGCGAGGGGGCGATGACGATGCTCTCCCCGGTGTGGATGCCCATGGGATCGAAGTTCTCCATGTTGCAGACCGTGACGCAGTTGTCGGCCCGGTCCCGGACGACCTCGTACTCGATCTCCTTCCAGCCTTCGAGGTATTCCTCGATGAGGATCTGCGGTGCGGCGGTGAAGGCCCGCCGCAGCGCCTCCCGCAGCTCACGCGGCGAATAGGCGACGCCGCTGCCTTTACCGCCGAGGGCGTAGGCGACACGGGCCATGACCGGGTAGCCGATCGTCTCGGCCGCCCGCAGCCCGGCCTCGACCGTCCGGACGGCGAGGCCCCGCGGCGTCTTGAGGCCGACCTCGGCCAGGGCCCGGTTGAAGAGCTTGCGGTCTTCCGTCTTCTCGATGGCCTCCATCGGCGTCCCGAGGACCGGGAGCCCGGCCTCCGCCAGGGCGCCGCTCTTCCACAGCGCGACGCCGCAGTTGAGGGCCGTCTGGCCGCCGAACGAAAGCAGCAGGCCCTGGGGCTTCTCCCGGGCGATGACCTTGCGGACGAAATACGGCGTCACCGGCAGGAAGTAGACCTTGTCGGCCATCCCCTCCGAGGTCTGGATCGTGGCGATGTTGGGGTTGATGAGGACGACCTCGAGGCCCTCCTCCTTGAGGGCCTTGATGGCCTGGCTTCCGGAGTAGTCGAACTCGCCGGCCTCGCCGATCTTGAGGGCGCCGCTCCCCAGGATGAGGACCTTCCGCGGCTTCTTCATCGGGCGGCCTCGAGAAAGACGTCGAAGAGGAACTCGGTGTCCGTCGGGCCGGGGCAGGCCTCGGGGTGGAACTGGACGCCGAAGACGGGTCTGCGGCTGTGGCGGATACCCTCGTTCGTGCCGTCGTTGGCGTTGCGGAACCAGGGCTTCCAGCCGCGGGGGAGGCTCGCCGTGTCGACGGCGAAGCCGTGGTTTTGGCTGGTGATGTAGCAGCGCTTGGTGCCCTCTTCGAGACAGGGCTGGTTCTGGCTCCGGTGGCCGAACTTGAGCTTGTAGGTCCTGCCCCCGGCGGCCAGGGCCAGGACCTGATTGCCGAGGCAGATGCCGAAGAGGGGGACCCGCTCGGCGAGGAGCCGGCGGGCCGCGGCGACCGCGGCGGACGCCCGCTCGGGGTCGCCGGGGCCGTTGGAGATGACGACACCGCTCGGCGCGAAAGCCAGGATCCGCTCCGCGCCGGAGTCGGCCGGGACGCGGACGACGGAGACGCCGCGGCGGACGAGGGCCCGGATGATATTCGCTTTGACTCCGCAGTCGATGAGGACGATCGTCTTCGCGGCCTTGGGGTTGTAGATGCGGATCTCCGGCGTCGTGACCTCGGCGACGAGGTCGCGGGCGTTCGGATCGGCGACCTCTCTCGCTTCGCGGCGCAGCCGGGCGGGGCTCTGCGGCCCGTCTCCGGCGTCGATGAGCCCGGTCATGACGCCGTGGACCCGGAGCCGCTTGGTCAGGGCCCGGGTGTCGATGCCGGCGATCCCGGGGACGCCGTTCTCACGGAGCCAGTCGTCAACGGTCTTCCGCGACGTGGCGTGCGAAGGCCGGGCGCAGAGCTCCGAGACGACGTAGCCCGCGATCTGCGGCCTGTCCGACTCGAAGCGGGACGGGTCGACCCCGTAATTGCCGATGAGAGGGTAGGTCTGACAGAGGATCTGGCCGCGGTAGGAAGGGTCGGTGATGCTCTCCGGGTAGCCGACGATCCCGGTATTGAAAACGACTTCCCCCCCGGACTTGACGCCCGCGCCGAAGCTTATGCCCTCGAGGACGGTCCCGTCCGCCAGGGCCAGCGATGCTCTACGAATGAGGTCAGCCTCCGTTCCATTTTCGGGGCAGTATAGCACAACCCTCCCGGAGGCTCAAGCGCGGGGAGGAGGCATTCTCACCCCTTGATTCACCTGTTCGGAGCATGGTATTTTCACCGGGGAAGAGGAGAATGGCGTCAGGGTAATCGGCGGTGAGGTGAACCATGCTATCCGACGGCGGGGACGCGGCGCTCGAGAAGGCGGAGGGGTCCGTGCCGGCCCCCGAGGCTCCTGCCCCGGTCCCGGCCCACGCTCCGGCCATCCCTGCCGACAAGGACGAGCTCATCCGCTCCATGGCCCGGTCCATGCGCGTCGCCTTCAAGATGGCCTCGATGTACAACGCCGACCATCCGGCCTTTAAGAGCAGCGTCAACGACCTCATGGCCCGTCTCGAGGCCCTCTTCGTCTACGTCAATCCCCTCTCGATCGGCTTCTCGCCCCACGCCCTGCTCATCGACGGCCGCTTCTGGGAGGGCGAGCGGACCTACATGGACCTGGCCCAGCTCTTCCATTTTCGCAAGATCAAGCGCCTCGAGATCAGGCCCGGCCTGCCTCACGCCGAGTTCATGCGCTTCGCCTCGAAGATCATGCTGCCCGTGAAGCTCTTCATCAAGGAAGGCGGCGCCCAGGCCATCATCAAGCGCGAGAACATCATCCACATCGCCGTCGACACCTTGAACTATTCCGTCCTCCTCCAGGGGGAGGGCGAGGAGATCAAGGAGATCTGGCCCTACCTCCTCATGGAGGCCGTCGAGGAGAACGACAGCGAGAAGCTCGAGGAGCTGGCCGGGTCCTTCAGCAAGGTCGTCGGCAAGTTCAACACCGAGGACCTCATCCAGAACGAGGAGCTCCACAAGAACTTCGCCAAGTTCTTCCACTATCTCAAGGAGACGTCCGAGGAAAAGCACCGGGTCGCTTCCAAGCAGCTCCTCAAGACCATCGTCTCCGCGCGCAAGACCCCGACCGAGGCCAAGTTCGAGAACCTGAAGCTGCTCATCTCCGACCTGAGCGAAGAGGACCTGGCTTCGACCCTTTGGGAAGAGATCATCGGCAACGACAAGTTCGACTCGCTGAGCTTCAGCATCTTCTCCCGGCTCTTCGACAAGGAGCGGCACAAGAAGATCTCGACATCGCTCCACGCTCTTTTCCACTCCGAAAATCCCCAGAACCGCCGGTCCGAGACCGAGTCGAAGATCCGCATCCTGCTGTCGGGCGTGTCCTCCCAGCTCCACTCCGAGATGTACCGCCAGACGCTGTCCAACGTCCTCAACGAGATCTCCTTCGACCAGCGGCTCACCCTGGACCGCCAGCTCCTTCAGCGGAACTACCGCTTCCTGCTCCTCGTCCTGCTGTCGCGGGAGGCCCAGAAGGAGCAGGCCGTCGTCGAGCTGAAGCGGATCGCCGAGGAGTGGGAGCGGACGGTCCAGGAGGGCGACTTCGAGTTTCTGCTCGCCTTCCACGAGGTCCTCGAGGACAAGTCCGTGGACTTGGCCGGCGATCCGGCTTTCGAGCAGGCACGCAAGTCCATCGCCGAGCACGTCGAGGGCTGCCTGCTGCGCGGCGAGACCGGGCCCGAGATCGACACGTTCATCGAGAAGCTCGGCCGGAGCCTCCACCCCTGGGAATCCTATTCGGCCACCGTGTTCAAGGACCGCATCGTCTCGTCCTCGCTCCTGCGGGCCTGTTTCCGCTTCTTCACGGACGAGACAGAGGACTTCCAGGCCTTGATCAAGAAGAGGTCCTCCGACAGCGAGCTCCTGGGCCGGATCGCCGACAGCCTCCGGCTCATCGACACGCCGCTCTCCCTGGAGTCCCTGAAGAAGATCTATGAAGCCGGCGACCCGGCGGTCAAAGTCAAGGCCCTCCAAGCCATGCAGAACCTCAAGGAGTACGACGAGGCCTTCCTCTTCCCGATCCTCGAAAAGAGGAACGAGCTCATCCAGGCCGAGGCCCTGATCCTGCTCATGCGCCACGAGCGGACGAAACACGTGGCCTTCACCAAGCTCTTCGGCCTGGCCTCGCCCTACGGCCTCCGCAACAAGTCGCTCTTGCGCAACATCGGCATCGTCGAGCGCTACGGCCTGCGCGAAGCCGCCCCGTACCTCGAGCCGCTGGCCGAACGGAAGGACATTTGGAACCGCAAGGTCCGGCACGCAGCCGGCCGCCTTCTGGAGAAGTGGCGTGAGGGATAAGATCAAGATCTGCTTCATCTACCTGATGAACGCCATCCAGGCGGGCAAGATCTACACCGGCGACCACCCCAAGTTCAAGGAGTATCTCAACCGCCTTTACGGCGTCGTCCAGGAGATCCTCGAGGACCGCAAGGAGCTCGTCCTCGGCATCATCGGCGGCGAGGCGGCCTGGGAGGACGAGATCTTCTTCAACCTCCGCGGCAAGCTCGGCCTGCTCATCGATTTCCTCGAGAAGAACGGTGTCGAGCGGATCATCTTCCAGCAGGGCCTGCGCTTCGAGGAGCTGCGCGAGTTCATCATCTTCCTGACCCGGATCAAGCGGCAGGAGAAGATCAGCGAGCAGGAGTACTTCAATCTCCACGGCATCCAGAACATCCGGGCCGGGAAGCTCAGGACCATGGTCCGGGGCGAGGAGGCCGAGACGGTGGCCGAGGAGACGCGGACGCGCTACGAGAGCTCCGTCCACACCGTCTCCAACGCCCTCAACGTCGTGCTGGAGAAGGAAGAGGTCGACTACCTCGACCTGCGCTTCAACATCCTCGGCATCATGGAGGATTTTGTCGGCCGGCACCAGGAGCTCCTCAACCTCGTCTCGGTCAAGCGGCGCGACCTGGTGACGTTCGTCCACCTCCTCAACGTCACCCTGCTGGCCATGTTCTTCGCCTCCAAGCTGCAGTTCACCAAGGACGACATCCTCGACCTCGGCATCGCCGCGCTCTACCATGATGTCGGCAAGCTCTACATCTCGCTCAAGGTCATCCAGAAGGAGTCGAAGCTGTCCGAGGGCGAGTTCCTCCAGGTCCGCAACCACCCCCTCCTCGGGGCCCGGATCCTCGAAGGCTACAAGGACGCCCTGGGCATCCTGCCGATCGTGACCTGCTACGAGCACCATCTCCGGTACGACATGACCGGCTATCCCAAGTCGCCCTACGCGCGGAAACCCCACCCGGCCTCGATGATGATCTCCATCTGCGACGTCTACGACGCCCTGGCCCTCAAGCGGTCCTACAAAAAGGACTACCCGCCCGAGAAGATCCATGAGCTGATGATGCTCGAGAAGGGCAAGATCTTCGAGCCCCAGCTGCTGGACAAGTTCTTCTCGTTCATGGGGGTCTGGCCGGTCGGGACGCTGGTCTCGATGAGCGACGGCCGGGTCGGCGTCGTGCGGGCCGAGAACGAGGTCGACGTCGACCGGCCCTCCGTCCAGGTCATCGCCCCGGAGAACGCCGGGGAGACCGTCGACCTGGCCCTGCGGCCTGACGTGCGCATCCTCGCGTCCCTGAACCCCCAGGCCGAGGGATCGCAGTACCTGCCGCTCATCGGCCTCCCGGTGCCGCCCGCCGACACCGGCGAAGAGGCCGAAGACGACGAGCCGGATCTGGAGTAAGAGGAGAGAGACCATGTGCGGCATCATCGGCTGCGCCGGCGTCAGGGATACCGTCCCCGGTCTCATCGAGGGCCTGCGGCGCCTCGAGTACCGGGGCTACGATTCGGCCGGGATCGCCGTCCTCAACGGCGAAGGGCTCGAGCGGCGGCGGGTCAAGGGCAAGGTCCGCGACCTGGCCGAGGAGGTGCGCCGGCACCCGATCACGGGCGTCTGCGGCATCGGGCACACCCGCTGGGCCACCCACGGCCGCCCCAGCGAGGACAACGCCCATCCGCACACCGACTGCAGCGGCACGATCGCCCTGCTCCACAACGGCATCGTCGAGAACTACTGGGCCCTCAAGGAAAAGCTGCGGGCCGAGGGCCACGTCTTCAAGACCGAGACCGACACCGAGGTCATCGTCCACCTCGTCGAGAAATATTTTCGGGGCTCCCTCGAAGAGGCCCTCCGCGCCGCCGTCAAAGAGCTCGAAGGGGCCTTCGCCGTGGCCTGCATCTCCTCGCGCGACCCGGGCAAGATCGTCGCCGCCCGCAACGGCCCGCCGGTCGTCGTCGGCCTCGGCGAAGGGGAGACCTTCGTCTCCTCGGACATCACGCCGCTCCTCGCCCACACCAAGCGCGTAGCCTATCTGGGCGACGGCGAGATCGCCGTCCTGACGGCGCCAGAGGTCCGCTTCTCCACGTTCGCGGGGGCCCCGGTCGGGAAGGCCGTCGAGACGCTGGACTGGGAGCCGGCCATGATCGAGAAGCGCGGCTTCGAACACTTCATGGCCAAGGAGATCTTCGAGCAAGCCGACGTCGTCCGCGACACGCTCAAGAGCCGGGTCTCGCTCGACTCCGGGCGGGTCTTCCTCGACGACCTCGGGGTCGCGCCCGAGGTCTTCCGCGAGGTCTCGCGGGTCGTCCTCATCGCCTGCGGCACCTCCTACCACGCCGGCCTCGTCGGGAAGTACCTCATCGAAACGCTGGCCCACGTCCCCGTCGACGTCGAATACGCTTCCGAGCTCCGCTCGCGCGACTTCGCCATGGATCGCGGCACCCTCGTCCTCGGCATCTCCCAGTCGGGCGAGACCGCCGACACCCTGGCCGCCCTTCGCCTCGCCCGGGACAAGGCCCGGGCTGTCCTGGCCGTCACCAACAATCCGAGGTCCTCGATGGCCCGGGGCGCGGACGGCGTCCTCGATCTCCACGCCGGGCCGGAGATCGGCGTCGCCGCGACCAAGACGTTCGTCGGCCAGATGGCCGCCCTGGCCCTCTTCGCCCTGGCCTTCGCCCAGGCCCGCGGCGCCCTCGGCGAGGAGGCGAGCCAGGCCCTCGTCCAGGAGCTCCAGCGCGTGCCTCACAAGATGGACCGGGTCCTCGGCGGAGCCGCCGCGGTCGAGCGGGCCGCCCGCCGCTTCCTCAGCTGCGAGCACTACCTTTTCCTCGGCCGCTGGATCAACTTTCCCATCGCCCTCGAAGGGGCCCTGAAGCTCAAGGAGATCTCCTACACTCACGCCGAGGGCTATGCCGGCGGCGAGATGAAGCACGGCCCCATCGCCCTCATCGATGAGGGCATGACGACGCTGGCCGTCGTGCCGCGCGACCGCGTCCATGAAAAGATGCTGTCCAACATCGCCGAGGTCCAGGCGCGGAACGGCCGGATCCTGGCCGTCGCCTTCGACGGCGACGAGAGGGCCCGGGCCGCGGCCGAAGAGGTCTTCGCCATCCCCGAGACGCACGAGCTGTTCACCCCGTTCCTGACCGTCCTGCCGCTCCAGCTCTTTGCCTACTATTCCGCTTCGGCCAAGGGCCTCGACGTCGACCAGCCGCGCAACCTGGCCAAGAGCGTCACCGTCGAATGACCGTTCATGAAAACGCCGAATTGCTCTTTAAGACCTGAAGACCCAAGAGCGGCGTTTTCACCCTTCGGGCAAGCCGATCCGGCCGCATCTGCTTCGTTGCAAAGAGTTCGCAGTACTCGGAGTACAGCTTCACCCTTTGACGCCTCGCATCTGCAGCCGCCTCGGCTCGTGAACGGTCACAAGGGCTTGATAGAGACGAGGGGGCTGGAGTATTCTTGAGACTTGAGGAGACACCGATGAGCCTACGTAAATCCCGGCGCCCCGGCACCGTCATCGCCGCTGCGGCCGTCCTTCTCGCCTCCGCAGCCCTGGCCCAGCCGTCCAAGCCCCGGGCCGTGTTCAAGGCCACGGTCCACGATTTCGGCACGGTCAAGCAGGGCGATGTCGTCAACCACGAGTTTGTCTTCAAGAACGAAGGCGGCGCCACGCTTGTCGTCGAGAAGGTCGAGACGACCTGCGGTTGCACGGCGGCGCTGGTTTCCGAGAAGAAGATCGGCCCGGGCAGAGAGGGCAAGATCAAGACGACCTTCGACACCCGCGGCTATTCCGGGCGCCTGTCGCGCTACATCTACCTCGTTTCGAACGACGGCGAGAACCCGCGGCGCGAGCTCACCCTCGTCGCCGATATCCAGGTCCCGCCTTCGGCCCGCATCGACGTCGACCGCTACAACGTCGATATGGGTCTCGTCCTCGAAGGGGAGTCGCCTGCGGCCACGGTCGTCATCAAGAGCGCCGGCGAGCGCGAGCTCAAGGTCGAGATGGCCCACGAGAACGTCCAATTCCTCTCCGGCGGCAAGCCCCTCGTCTCGCCGTTCTTCCTCCCCCGGGGCGAATCGCGCCAGGTCGAGCTCCGCTTCCCGCCCCAGTCAAAGACCGGCGTCCTCCGCGATTACGTCCTCATCAAATCGAACGATCCCGTCCGCTCGACGCTATCGATCTACGTCAGCCGTTACGTCGTCTCCAAGAAAGAGCTGAAGGACCTGTTCGATCGATACAAATCGATCATCAAGGATTAGGACGAGGAGGGACGAGTCCCGGTGAACCGGGGCAGGGAGCCATGGCCCGCATCCTCACGGTCAAGGCCCAGCCGCGCTCGAAGGCGCCGGGCGTCGAAGAGACCGGACCGGACAGCTTCCGGGTCCGCGTCCGTGCCGCCCCCGAAAAAGGGCGCGCCAACGCGGAGGTCGCTGAGCGCCTGGCCGCGCACCTCGGCGTCCCGCCGTCGCGCCTGACTCTCGTCCGGGGCGCCTCGTCCTCCCATAAGCAGTTCCGGCTCGAGACGCCCCCATGACCGTCTATAACCTCGTCAGCTTCGCCGGCATCTTCGTCCTGGCCGGCGTGGCTTGGCTCTTCTCTTCGGATCGTAGGGTCGTCAACGCCCGCGTCCTCGTGTGGGGCATCGGGCTCCAGCTCCTCGTGGCCGCGTTCATCTTCGTCGTCCCGGCCGGGTCCACGGTCTTCTTGTGGGTGAACGACGCCGTCACGGCCGTCCTCGGAACGGCCACGGCCGGGGTCCGGTTCGTCTTCGGCCGGCTGGCCCTGCCGCCGGGCGCGGTGAGCGAGGCCGGCGAAACCTCCCTCGGCTACTTCCTGGCCTTCCAGGGCCTGCCGACGATCATCTTCTTCGCCGCCCTCCTCGGGGCCCTCTATTATCTCGGCGTCATGCCGTTCTTCGTCCGGCTCTTCGCCCGCCTTTTCTCCCGTTCGATGAGGATCAGCGGGGCGGAGGCCCTCTCCGTCTCGGCCAACATCTTCGTCGGCGTCGAATCGTCCCTCGTCGTCCGGCCTCATCTCAAGGACATGACCGTGTCCGAGCTCGGGACCATCATCACGGCCGGCATGGGCACCATCGCCTCGACGGTGCTGGCGATGTACGTCCTGATGCTCCAGAAGGAGATCCCGACGATCGCCGGCCACCTCGTCTCGGCGTCGTTCATCTCGGCCCCGGCCTCGATCGTCATGGCCAAGCTGATCATGCCCGAAACGGGGAAACCCCTGACCCTCGGTCTGGACGTCAAGCCCCACTACGAGCGCGAAGACAATCTGCTCATGGCCATCATCAACGGGGCGAGCGAGGGACTGAAGCTCCTGGGCGGCATCGTCACCCTGCTCATCGCCTTCCTGGGCCTCCTGGCCCTGGTCAATCTCGGGCTCGGCTGGGCCGGCGGGCTTCTCAACGGGCTATTCGGCTGGCACGTCGAATGGTCGCTCGAGGCTCTCCTCGGCTATCTCTTCTACCCGCTGACCTTGGCCATCGGGGTGCCGCCCTCCGACGCCCTACCCGTGGCCAAGGTCCTCGGCGACAGGACCATCCTGACCGAGGTCTTCTCCTACGGCCGCCTGGCCGAGCTCATGGCCGGCGGGGCCCTGAAGGACCCGCGCTCGGCCATCATCGCTTCCTACGCCCTGTGCGGGTTCGCCCATGTCGCCTCCTTGGCCATCTTCATCGGCGGAACGGGCGCGCTCGTCCCGACCCGGATCAAGGATCTCTCCCGGATAGGCTTCCGGGCCCTCCTCGCCGCGACCCTGGCCTGCCTGATGACCGGGGCCGTGGCCGGAACCTTTTATACCGGCTCCTCCGTCCTCTTCGGCCGCTAGCCGGTCCCCCTTCCCTTGGGGGCTTCGGGGCGATAACCCTCGCCGCCACGAGACGGACTCCCGGAATCGGGAGATGAGCACCAGATATCGCAGGGCGGCATGGGACAAACGGAGGGCGCCGGCCGTCTTTCTGAGCAGAGGGATTCCCATGGACGATTGCGAGCTGTGCTGGCTGGCCCTTCACCTGCTGTTTTACGGGCCGAGCGCTGCCGCCCGCCGCGTCGTCGGGCGCTTCTCTTCGATCACCGCCGCCTTCCGCGCCGCCCGGGCCGACTTCGAGGGGCTGCGCGTCGACGGGGCCGCCGTCGAAGCCATCGTCACGGGCCGGGCCATGGAACGGGCCAGGGGGGAATTGGAAAAAATCAAAAAGAAGGCGTATACTCTTTTGACCTTTGGCGGCCCGGGGTATCCGGGGTACCTGAGAGAGATCTTCGATCCTCCCTTCGTCCTCTATTGCGAGGGCGATCCGGAGGCTCTTCGAAATCCCGCGGTGGCCGTCGTCGGCGCGCGGCGGCCCACCCCATACGGGCGGGCCGTGGCCGAGAAGCTGGCCGGCGACCTGGCCGGCCGCGGTTGCGTCGTCGCCAGCGGCCTGGCCGCGGGCATCGACGCCTGCGCCCATCGGGGGGCTCTCAAGAAAGGACGGACGGTGGCTGTGCTCGGTTCGGGTCTGGATGTTCCTTATCCGTGGGAGAATCGCGGACTCCACCGCGAGATCGCCGCGCGGGGGGCCGTGGTGTCGGAGTTCCCCTTGGGGACGCCGCCGCTCGCGGAGAACTTCCCTGTCCGGAACAGGATCATCAGCGGCCTCTCGCTCGGCCTCGTCGTCGTCGAGGCGGCCCGGAAGAGCGGCTCCCTCATCACGGCCAAGCTGGCCCTGTCGCAGGACCGGGAGGTCATGGCCGTCCCGGGCAACGTGACCTCCGAGCTGAGCGCCGGCCCGAACGGCCTCATCCGGGACGGGGCCCGGCCTGTCGCCTCCTGGGAGGACGTGGCCGAGGGCCTGCCGTCGCCGTGGCGGGAGAATCTCCTTGCGCGGCGGGACGAGAAAGAGGAGAATAGCGCCGCTTCTCTGAGCCGGGACGAGCGCCGGCTCCTCGACGAGCTGCCCGTCGACGCGGCCCTGCCCATCGACGAGCTGGCCGAACGCACGGGCCTTTCGGTCTCGAGCCTCCTGGCGCTCCTGCTCGGACTCGAGCTGAAGGGGGCCGTCGTCCAGCATCCCGGGAAAGAATTCCAGAGGAGAATTTAAGTGTCGAAATCACTCGTGATCGTCGAATCGCCGGCCAAGGCCAAGACGATCAACCACTATCTCGGCAAAGACTATATCGTCAAGGCCTCGATGGGCCACGTCCGCGACCTGCCCAAGAAGAAGATGGGCATCGACATCGCGGCCGGCTTCCAGCCGACCTACGAAGTCATCCTGGAAAAGAAAAAGACCGTCGCCGACCTCAGGAAAGCGGCCAAAGAGAGCGAGCGGGTCATTCTTGCGGCCGACCCCGACCGGGAAGGCGAGGCCATCTCCTGGCACCTCAGCCAGCTGCTGGCCGACGCCAATCCGAACATCTTCCGCGTGTCCTTCAACGAGATCACCGAAGAGGGCGTGCAGGCCGCTTTCAAGAACCTCTGCCAGATCGACCTGAACCTCTTCGATGCCCAGCAGACCCGGCGCATCCTCGACCGGCTGGCCGGCTATCTCATCAGCCCCCTTCTTTGGAAGAAGATCGCCCGGGGCCTGTCGGCCGGCCGCGTCCAGTCCGTGGCCCTGCGGCTCATCGTCGACCGGGAGAAGGAGATCAAGGCCTTCGTCGCCGAGGAATACTGGCCGTTCACGGCCCGGCTCGAAGCCAAGAACCCTCCGGCCTTCAAGGCCGCCCTGGCCAAGATCGAAGGGAAGAAGGCCAAGGTCCATAACGCGGAAGAAGCGAAGATCGTCCGCGAGGAATGCGAGCGGGCGCCCTTCGTCCTGGACAAGGTCCAGGTCAAGCCCAAGCTCAAGCACCCCGGACCGCCCTACATCACGAGCACCCTTCAGCAGGACGGCTTCCGGCTGCTGCGTTTTCCGGTGAAGAAGACGATGTTCGTCGCCCAGAAGCTCTACGAAGGCATGGCCATCGGCGAGGCCGGCCAGACGGGGCTCATCACCTACATGCGCACGGACTCCTTCCGCATCTCCGAGGCGGCCCAGGCCGCGGCCCGGGCCTACATCGGCCAGGCCTACTCGCCCGCCCACGTCCCGGCCAAGCCGAACGAATACAGGAGCAAGAAGAAGACCCAGGACGCCCACGAGGCCATCCGGCCCGCCCACGTGGAGCTCACGCCCGAGAAGGTCAAGCCCTTCCTCAAGAAAGAGGAATACGACGTCTACAAGCTCATCTGGAGGAGGTTCATCGCCTCCCAGATGGCCGCGGCCAAGATCGAGGAGACGGCCTTCGACATCACGGCCGGCCGCTACCTCTTCCAGGCCAAGGGCGAGGTCGTCAAGTTCGACGGTTTCCTGGCCGTCTGGCCGAACGGGGGAAGCGACAAGGAAGTCCTGCCCAAGGTTGAAGCCGGCGAGACGCTCAAGCTCCTGGAGCTCGAGACCAAGCAGAAGTTCACCGAGCCGCCGCCCCGCTACACGGAGGGCACGCTGGTCAAGGAGCTCGAGGCCCGCGGCATCGGCCGGCCGAGCACCTACGCGCCGACGATCTCCACCATCCAGACCCGGACCTACGTCGTCAAGGAGGAGGGCAAGTTCAGGCCCACCGAGCTGGGGATGTACGTCACCGAGTTCCTCATCAAGCACTTTTCCAAGCTCTTGGAATACAAGTTCACCGCCCACATGGAGGAGGAGCTCGACGAGATCGCCGAAGGGGCCCGGACGAGCGCCGAGAGCCTCAAGGAGTTCTACGCGCTCCTCGAGGGTTATCTCAAAGGGGCCGGGGAGGCCGAGGGTGTCAAGCAGTCGGGCATCCCCCTCGACGAGAAGTGCCCCAAGTGCGGCGCGGCCCTGGTCGTCAAGGGCGGCCGTTTCGGCCAGTTCAAGGCTTGTTCCGCCTATCCGGCGTGCAAGTTCCGGGAGAGCCTGGACAAGAAGGAATCCCAGCCCCTCGACGAGAAGTGCCCGCAGTGCGGCTCGCCGCTGGAGCAGAAGTTCGGCCGCTTCGGGCCCTTCATCGCCTGCTCGGATTACCCCAAGTGCAAATACATCAAGAAGGACCGGCCCGTCGAGACGGGGATCGACTGCCCGCTCGGGTGCGGCGGCAAGATCCTGAAGCGGAAGACGCGGCGGGGCAAGTTCTTCTTCGGCTGCAGCCGCTATCCGAAGTGCACCTTCGCCACCTGGGACGACCCCATCGATCGGGCCTGCCCGCAGTGCGGGGCCAAGATCCTCTATAAAAAGAACCTCCTCCGGGGCGAGCCCTATATCTACTGCAAGAACGAGAAGTGCGCGTTCAAGGAAGCGGCGCCCCGGGAGAAGATCTGGGAAGCGGCCGCGGCCGGGGGAAATACCGGGACGCCCGAGGGTCAGGCGCCGTCCGAGACGCCGGGAGAGAGCGGGCCTGGGGGAACGGAGCCCGGCGCGGCCGGGTCCGGCGGCACCGATGAACAAGGAAATCGCTGAGTTCCTCGCCTATCTCAAGCACGAGAAGAACGCGTCCCCCCACACTATCGCCGCCTATGAGCGCGACCTCAAGCAGGTCGCGGCCTACCTGAAAGAGCGCGAGGTCCGCTGGGACAAGGCCGGCAACGTCATCCTGCGCGGCTTCCTGGCCGAGCTCCACGAGAAGAAGCGGAGGAAGACGACCGTCGGGCGCAAGCTGGCCGCCCTGCGGTCCTTCTACGATTTCTGCCTGCGAAAGAAATGGATCGCCGAGAACCCGGCCAAGATCCTGGCCACGCCGCGGCAGGAGAAACGCGTCCCCTCCTTCCTCTCGGAGGACGAAACGTCGGAGCTCCTCGACCTGCCGCGGTCGGCCGAGCCGCTCGATCTCCGCGACAAGGCCATCCTGGAGCTCTTCTACGCCACCGGGATCCGCGTCAGCGAGCTCGTCGGCATCGAGACGGCGGACCTTCATCTCGGCGAGCGGCTCGTCCGCGTCCGGGGCAAGGGCAAGAAGGAGCGCATCGTCCCGTTCGGCGGCAAGGCCCGCGAGGCCATGGAGGCCTACCGGCGGGCCCGGCCGGCCCTGGCGGCGGGAGGCGACGGCGGCGAGGCCTTCTTTCTCAACTACCGCGGCGGCCGGCTGACGACGCGGTCGGTCCAGCGGATGGTCCACAAGGCCATCCGCCGCACGGCCGTGGCCCGCAAGATCAGCCCCCACTCGCTGCGGCATTCCTTCGCCTCCCACCTCCTCGGCCGGGGCGCGGACCTGCGCGTCATCCAGGAGCTCCTGGGACACGCCAGCCTGGCCACGACCCAGAAGTACACCCACGTCGACCTCAAGCAGCTGCTGACCGTTTACAAGAAAAGCCACCCACGGTCCTAGAAAACCGTCCCTGCCCGGCCTCGGACACGACTCGTTTTCGGCGGCGACGGGATCATGCCTTGCCCCCGCGCCCCGGAACCTCCGTAAACGGTTTCCCCCGCCTGCGGCGGGCCCCCCTTCCCTCACGGGGGCCTCGCATGACCCCGTCACCGCCCTCGTCGTGCCCTCTCGGCCTCCGTCCCCGCCCGGCCGACGAGAGGCTTCGGGTGTCATCTCAGCCCCTTTTTCGTCGGCCTTCACTGCGGCAATCGGTGTTTCCCCGTTTTCCCGGTTTTGTCCACAGGGCTTGACGCGAAGGTCCGAGCCTTTTCGGCAAACGATTCAAAATAATGGGAAAAGAGGGAGCGAGAGGATGGCATGGCCGTTGCACTAAGGGCCGGTGAAAGGAGATCTCACCCATGACCACACACAAACAGAAGGTGCTGGCTCTCGGGCTGGCCGCGGCGATCGTCGTTCTCTCGCTCGCCCCGGCCTACGCCCAGGCGCCGGCGTCGAAGGCGCGGATCAACATCAACACGGCCCCGGCCTCGGAGCTCGAGAGCCTGCCGAGGATCGGCCCCAAGGTCGCCCAGCGGATCGTCGATTTCCGGACCAAGAACGGGAACTTCAAAAAGGTCGAGGAGATCATGAAGGTCCAGGGCATCGGAGAGAAGGTCTTCGAGCAGATCAAGGAATTGATCACGGTGGGGGCCGCGACCGCGCCGGACTGAGCGCAGAGGCCCTGTCCGGCCGGCCTCCCCGGAAGACCCATGGGACACGATCCCTTTTCAAGAGGAAAGGGTCATGTCCCGGATCTTCCGACGGCAGGGCCTCCGGACGGGGCCTTTTTTTTCGCCTCGAGGAAGCGGCGGAGCTTGCGGACGGCCCGGCCGCGGTGGCTGACCTCGTTCTTGACCGCCGGCGGGAGCTCGGCGAAGGTCTTTCGCAGCGGGGCGTAATAGAAAACGGGGTCGTAGCCGAAGCCGGAGACAGCCGCGCGGCCCCGCGGCGATCCGGCCCCGGACCTGGCCCCGGAACTCGGCGACGACGCGGCCCCGCTCGGCGAGGACCATGACGCAGACGAAGCGGGCCTTCCTCTCCTTCGCCGGAAGCCCGGCGAGGAGGCGCAGGACCTTGCGGATGTTCTTCTCATCCGACGGGCGCGGAGCGGAGAAGCGGGCCGAGCGGACGCCGGGCGCGCCCCCGAGCGCTTCGATCTCGAGCCCCGAGTCTTCGGCCAGCGTCAGGCCCGGCCACCTCCGGCTGTAGAAAAGGCTTTTGGCCCGGGCGTTCTCCTCGAACGTCCGGCCGCGCTCGGCGTGCTTCGATCCGGGGAGGACCTCGGCAAGCCCGACGATCCCCAGGGCCCGGCCGCCGGAGGTGAGGCCAGTCAGCGCGCGCCGGATCTCGCGGACCTTGCCGGAGTTTCCGGTCGCCAAAAGGAGGCGACGCTCAGTCAATCTTCAGCTCTTCGATGTCAGCCAGCTCGAGGAGACCCTGGTTGAATTCCTGTTCCTTGTCCTCGGAGGCCGAGAAGGAGAACGCCAGGAGATAGGACGAGCCCTCTTGTTTCATGGTCAGCCTCTCGAGCCGGACGCCGTGGTGGAGGGCGAGCTTGCGCAGGCTCGACAGGATGTAGGGGCGGGCCTTGGCTTTGAGGTGATAGTGGAACTGGGCCTTGTGGAGATACGAGCTCTCGATCCTGCCGAACAGATACAGGGTCACAATGGTCAGGGCGGTGAAGATGAGGGCCGGCACATAAAAGCCGGCGCCGATGACGAGTCCCAATCCGGCCACGAGCCAGAGCGTCGAAGCGGTCGTCAGGCCGGCGATCGTCCCCCGCGTCTGGAAGATCGTGCCGGCGCCGAGGAAGCCGACGCCGGTGATGACCCCCGCCGCCATGCGGACGAGCGTGTCGGCCCCCCCCGCTTGGCCCTGAACGAGAAGCGAAGCCAGGGTCATCATCATCGTCGCGGCGACGCAGACGAGGATGTTCGTCCGGAAGCCGGCCGGCTTCTGACTGGCCTCCCGCTCGAGACCGATGAGGCCGCCCAGGGCGATGGCCATGACGAGCTTGAGCAGGATTTGAAGGATCTCCATGGCATCTTCCTTTTTCATCCTTATTTAACATCGGCGCGGAAGGTTGTCAATCGCGGGCCCGTCTGATAGAATGACGCGTCGAGACGATCAGGAGGAAGCCCATGTCCGCTCTCATCGAGAAAATCCATGCCCGCGAGATCCTCGATTCCCGCGGCAATCCGACCGTCGAGGTCGAGATCACGCTCGCCGACGGCTCTTCGGCCCGCGCCGCCGTCCCGTCGGGCGCATCGACCGGCGTCTATGAGGCCCTCGAGCTCCGCGACGGGGACAAGTCCCGTTATCTGGGAAAGGGCGTCCTCAAGGCCGTCGGGCATGTCAACGCCGAGATCGCCGGGGCCGTAACGGGCCTCGATGCGCTCGATCAGGCCGCCGTCGACGGGGCCATGCTGGCTCTCGACGGGACCGAGTTCAAGACCAAGCTCGGGGCCAATGCCATCCTCGGCGTCAGCATGGCCGTGGCCCGGGCCGCGGCCGTCTCGTCGAAGCTGCCGCTCTACCGCTACCTCGGCGGGGTCTCGGCCAACCTCCTGCCCGTGCCGATGTTCAATATCCTCAACGGCGGCGTCCACGCCAACTGGCAGAGCACGGACCTCCAGGAATTCATGATCGCGCCGATCGGCGCCCCGAACTTCCGGGAAGCCCTTCGCTGGGGGGCGGAAACCTATCACGCCCTCAAGAGCGTTCTCAAGAGCGGCGGCTTCACGACGGGCGTCGGGGACGAGGGGGGATTCGCCCCGGCCTTCAAGAAGAACGCCGACGCGGTCGAATCGATCCTCAAGGCGATCGAGAAGGCCGGATATAAGCCGGGACAGGACATCGTCCTGGCCATCGACGGCGCGGTGAGCAGCATCTACGAAGACGGCCTTTACAATCTGAGGACGGAGAACAGGAAGGTCGAGGCCGGCGGGATGGTGGCGATATACGAGGAGTGGGTCCGGAAGTACCCCATTCGCGTTATCGAGGACGGCTTGGCCGAGGACGATTGGGAAGGCTGGAAGCTGTTGAACCAAACGATCGGCGGGAAGACCGAGCTCGTCGGCGACGACCTGTTCGTGACCAACGTCAAGCGCATCTCCAAAGGCATCCAGGAAGGCGCGGCCAACGCGGTGTTGATCAAGCTGAACCAGATCGGCACGCTGACCGAGACCATGGCGGCGATCAATATGGCCCGCAAGGCCGGCTGGGGCGCTATGGTCTCCCATCGGAGCGGCGAGACCGTCGACAGCTTCATCGCCGATCTGACCGTGGCCATGGGCACCGGGCACCTCAAGACGGGCGCCCCCTGCCGCGGTGAGCGCGTCGAGAAATACAACCAACTGCTCCGGATCGAGGAGGAACTCGGCCCCGACGCCGTTTACGCCGGAAGGAAGGCCTTCGTCCGCTGATCCCGGGTCCGCCTTTTCCGATCCTCTGAGGGCCTCAAAAACCGCTTGACAGGCATAGTTGACCCATGTTAATAGACATAGTCTATTGACTTAGTCAATTAAAAGGATTGGAGGAGAGATGAGGCTCTCGACAAGGGGTGAATACGCCAGCCGGGCCATGCTGGAGCTTTCCCGGAGATATGCTGAAGGCCCCATTCACAGCCGGGAGATCTCCAAGGCCCAGGAGATCCCTCAAAACTTCCTCGAGCAGATCCTCCTCCTCCTGAAGCGGGCCGGCTACCTCAAGAGCCGCAAGGGCCGGAACGGCGGTTACCACCTGGCTAAGGCCCCGGGCGAGATCAACGTTGCCGAGGTCATCCGGGTCATGGACGGCCCCCTGGCCCCGATCGACTGCGTCAGCGTCATGGCCCACGAAGCCTGCCCGATGGAAGGGACCTGCGGCCTGCGCTGGCTTTGGAAGGACGTCAGGGACGCTGTGGCCGAGATCCTGGAGAAGACGACGTTCGCCGACCTCGTGAGCCGGGGCAAGCCCGCGGCGGGCGTGAACGGAGAACCGTCATGACCAAGGTCCTGGCCGTCCTGACACTTCTCCTCGCGATCGCTTGGGTCGGGCCCGCGGCGCCCGTCCCGGCGCCGGCCCAGCCCGCCGAGTCCCCGGCGCGGAGCAGCCTGTCCCTCTCGGGGGCTTGGGCCCTTTACCCGCTGGCCGTGCGCTGGCAGGAGGAATTCCAGAAAACGCACCCGGGGACGAACATCGATGTCCAAGCCGGAGGCGCAGGTAAAGGCATCGCGGACGCGCTGGCGGGCGTCGTCGATATCGGCATGGTCTCGCGCGAGATCCATCCTATCGAGGTCGAAAAGGGCGCCTTGGCCCTGGCCGTGGCCAAGGACGCCGTCGTCGCCACGCTCAGCGCCCGAAACCCCTTCCTTCCGGAACTCCTCCGCCGGGGCCTCAAGCGCGAGGAACTGGCCTCGATGTGGATCGGCCAAACGGCGACCTCCTGGGAAGTCCTTCTCGGCCAGAGCGGGCGGACGCCCGTCCATGTTTTCTCCCGCTCCGATGCCTGCGGCGCCGCCGAGACCTGGGCCGCGTACCTCGGCGGCCATCAAGAGGATTTGGGCGGCGTCGGCGTCTACGGCGACCCCGGCCTGGCCGAGGCCGTCCGCCGCGACCCGTTGGCCGTCGGGTTCAACAACGTCAATTTCGCCTACGACGCCAAGACCCTGAAGCCCGTAGCCGGCCTGGCGATCTGCCCGATCGATCTCGACGGCAACGGCCTCGTCGACCCGGCCGAACAGGTCTATGCCTCGCGCGATGACATCGTCCGGGCCATCGCCGCCGGCATCTACCCTTCGCCTCCGGCGCGCGACCTCTATTTTGTCGTCAAAGGCCAGCCCGGCCGGCCGCTGCTCGCGGAGTTCCTCACGTGGGTCCTGACCGAGGGCCAGAAATACGTCGCAGAGATGGGCTATATTGCCGTCGGCCCGGACCAGATCGCCTCCGGCCTGGCGGCGGTCCGGGTCGCCGCGGAGAAGAAATGAGGCTTCTCAAGGACACGCTGGCCCGCCGGGGGATGGGCATCGTCACCGCCCTGCCGGGCCTCCTTGTCCTGCTCATCGTCGTCGGCCTCTTCCTGAAATCGAAGGCCATCCTCGGCGTCCAGCCCCTGTCCCAGCTTCTGTTTTCGTCGGCCTGGCACCCGCTTAAAGGCGAGTTCGGACTTCTCCCGTTCATCACCGGGACGGTCTGGGTGACCGTGACCGCCCTCGTGCTGGCCGTGCCCGTCTCGATCCTCGCCGCCGTTTATCTTTCCGAGTACGCGCCGCGCTGGGTCCGCGAGAGCGCCAAGCCCGTCATCGACCTCCTGGCCGGACTGCCGTCCGTCGTCTACGGCGTTTGGGGCGTCATCCTGGTCGTCCCGTTCGTGGGGAACGTCCTCGCGCCGCTCGCGGGCGTCTATTCGTCCGGCTACAGCATCCTCGCCGGCGGCATCGTGCTGGCCATCATGACTTTCCCGACGATCATCCACGTGACGCTCGAGGTCTTCTCGACCGTCCCCGCCGCGCTGCGCGACGCGTCCCTGTCGCTCGGGGCGACGAAGTGGGAGACGACCCGGCATGTCGTCCTGAGGAAGGGCGCCCAGGGCATCCTGGCCGCGTCCGTCCTCGGCTTCTCCCGGGCCTTCGGCGAGACCATGGCCGTGCTCATGGTGGTCGGCAACGTCCCCCTCGTGCCGCGATCGCTCTTCGACCCCGGCTACCCGCTGCCGGCCCTCATCGCCAACAACTACGGCGAGATGATGTCCGTGCCGCGCTACGACGCGGCCCTGATGATGGCCGCCCTCGTCCTCATGCTGATCGTCCTGTTCTTTAACATCCTGGCCCGCAGGACCCTCACCCGGGTCGAGCGGAGGGTCCGTTGAAGGCGCTGCCCGGCGGCCGTATCGCGGGACGCAAGCGGGCCGACGTCTTCTTCCGCGTCCTGGCCACCGTCTCGGCCGCGGCCGTGCTCCTCTCGCTCCTTCTCATCCTGGGGACGATCCTCTGGAAATCGATCCCCGCCCTGAGCCTGTCCATGCTGACCGAGACCCCCAAGGGCGGCTTCTACCTCGGCAAAGAGGGCGGCATCCTGAACGCCATCGTCGGGTCCCTCTATCTCGGCCTCGGGGCGACCGCGCTGGCGCTCCTCCTGAGCCTGCCGCTGGCCCTCTACCTCAACGTCTACAAGGGCCGGGCCTCGAAGACGGCCGTCTGGACGCGCTTCTTCCTCGACGTCCTTTGGGGCGTGCCCTCCATCGTCTATGGCGCCTTCGGCTTCGTCGTCATGCTGGCCCTGGGCCTGCGGGCCTCGCTCCTGGCCGGCATCCTGACGGTCGCCCTGCTCGAGTTCCCGATCATGACCCGGGCCATCGACGAGGTCATGCGCCTCGTCCCCCGCGAGCTCAAGGAGGCCTCGGCCTCGCTCGGGGCGACCCGCTTCGAGACCGCCCTGAAGGTCATGGTCCGGCAGTCCGCCCCGGGCATCCTGACCGGGGTCCTCCTCGCCTTTGGCCGCGGCATCGGCGACGCCGCGTCGGTCCTGTTTACGGCCGGCTTCACCGACAGGGTCCCCGCCTCGCTGGCCGATCCGGCCGCGACGCTGCCCCTGGCCATATTCTTCCAGCTGGGGACCCCGTTCCCCGAGGTCCAGCAGAGGGCCTACGCCTCGGCCGCGGTCCTGACCCTGATCATCCTCATCATCAGCCTGGCCGGCCGGGCCATGAGCCGAAAGGTGACGCGCCATGTCGTCAAGTGAAGGACGGAAGCGGCCATGAACGGCGAGACCCCCATCAGCATCCGGAACCTGAGCGTCTATTACGGCGACCTCCAGGTCCTCAAGAGCGTCAATCTCGACATCCCGGCCCGGCAGATCACCGTCATCATCGGGCCGTCGGGATGCGGCAAGACGACGCTGCTCAAGTCGCTCAACCGGCTCCTCGACGGGGCCGAGGGGGTCCGGATCCGGGGCGAGGTCGTCCTCGACGGGGAAGACATCTACGCCCCGCGAACGGAGGTCACCCGGATCCGCAAGAAGATGGGCCTGCTCTCGCAGAAGCCCCAGGCCCTGCCCATGTCGATCTTCGAGAACGTCGCCTACGGCCCGCGCATCCACGGTCTCCGGTCGGGGAAGGACCTCGACGCGAGGGTCGAACACTACCTGAAGGTGGCGGGCCTTTGGGACGAGGTCCGGGACCGCCTGCGCGAGCCGGCCTCCGTCCTTTCGGTCGGGCAGCAGCAGCGCCTCTGCCTGGCCCGGGGCCTGGCCGTCGAGCCCGAGATCATCCTCGGCGACGAGCCGACCTCGGCCCTCGACCCCCAATCGAGCCAGAACGTCGAGCGCCGTCTGCTCGAGCTCAAGAAAGAATACACCGTCGTCGTCGTCACCCACATCCTGCGCCAGGCCCGCCGGATCGCGGACCACCTCGCGTTCCTGTACCTCGGCGAGCTCGTCGAGCACGGGCCCGCGGCCGACGTCTTCGCCAACCCGCGGGACCCGCGGACGCGGGCTTATCTTACCGGCGAGATCAGCTAGAGGCGGCCCGATCCTCCGGGGCAGAATGCTTTCCTAACAATATTAAAGATGTTGGCTGAAATCTTACTCTTTTGCTTGACATTCAGGTTTAGGGCCGCATAATATTCCTAATAATATGAAGTATGACGAATTTGATAAGGGGATTTTGAAAATTCTGTATGAAGACGGCAAGATCTCCAACTCCACCCTGTCCCAGAAGATCAAGCTCTCTCCGCCGGCGACCCTCGAACGGGTCCGGAAGCTCCGGACGAACGGCATCATCCAGGGACAGAGGGCGATCCTCGACAAAAAGAAGCTCGGCCGGGGCCTGACCTGCTTTCTCGCCCTGCAGATCAAGCACCTTCATCGCCAGGAGGCCTACCAGCGCGTCGAGGAGCACCTCAAGCAGCTCGAGGAGATCGAGGAGATCTATTTCCTCACCGGCCGGATCGACTACCTCATCAAGGTTAACGTCCGGGATATCGACGAGTACCAAGAGTTCTTCATGGCCAAGCTCTCGAAGGTCCAGATGATCGAGCGGGCCGAGACCTTCGTCGTGGTGTCCTCCGCCGTCAATCCGCGGTACAACCCGATCAATGTCGACCCGAAGGACCAGGATCTCGAATGAGGGTTTACACGCCTGTCGAGAGTCTTGACAAACCCTCTCCGAAGGTTCTACCCTTAGACCCATCGAGGAGAGCGCGACACCGGGACGTCCGTTCCTTCATGTCGATAGGTCCGGCCGCAGCCTGCGCCGGAGGCTCCCCGAAGGCCACGTATTCATCGAGGAGGTGAATGACGAAAACGGTTCCACCCCCGAGTATGCCGAGGCTTGCGACGAGCTCCGACCGGGTCCGCCGCAAATGAAAGACCCCAACGAATCAGAGGAGGAGTCAAAGCGAATGAATAAAAGGCTATTTGTTATCGCTCTCATCATCTTATCGACCGCCGGCCTGACGTTCGCCCAGCTCACGCCGATCGGGCGGATCAACGGCAAGGTCGTTGACCTGCAGGGGAACCCGCTCCCCGGCGTGAATGTCGAGGCCATCGAGCCCGCGGCTGATCGGCAAGGCCGTCGCGGTGACCGACGGCGCCGGCGTCTACCGCCTGATGGCCCTCGCGTCGGGCACATATGAGATCACCTTCACGCTCCAGGGCTTCAAGACGCTCATCCGCAAGGGCATCGTGCTGGAGCTGTCCCAGACGCTGGCCTTGGATGTGACGCTTGATGTGGCCACCATCGACGAGCAGGTCACGGTCATCGGCCAGAGCCCGCTCATCGACGTCAAGAGCACGGTCAAGGGCCAGGTCATGACCAAGGAAACGTACATGGCCCTGCCCCGGGGCCGGTCGTTCGATTCGCTCATCAGCACCATCCCCGGCGTCCAGAGCGAGAGCATCACCGCCGGCATCTCGGTCGACGGCGCTTCCGGCGCCGAGAACATGTGGTACGCCGACGGCGCGGACATCGGGGACTTTCATTATGGCGACCGCGGCCAGAACGTTGTCCTCGAGCTCCTTGACGAGGTCAAGGTCACCGCATCGGGCTACAACGCCGAGTTCGGCGGCTCGATGGGCGGCGTCATCAACGTCATCACCCGTTCCGGCAGCAACGAGTTCCATGGCGACATCATGGGCTTCTACGAGAACAACCGCCAGTACATGCAGGGGAAATCCCGGACCTTCCTGCGGCGCGACCCCTTTGCCTCGGGCTACGTCTACGAGTACGTCAACTATGACGACGATTATTTCGGCGGCGGCAAGGACCGGGACCGCTACAACCGTTATGAAGGCGTATTCAGCCTCGGCGGCTACATCATCAAGGACAAGCTGTGGTTCTTCGGCTCCGTCAACCCGAGCTACAGCCAGACGGTGGCCCATGAGGAATTTCGGCCAGCCCGCCAACCCGACTCCGTTCGAGAGCTTCAAGGCCAAGAACAACGCCCTGGGCGCGTCGGTCCGCCTCACGGCGGCCCCGGCCGCCGGCCTGCGCCTGTCGGCCACCTTCATCAACAATTTCACCAACTACCGGGGCGCCCTCCCGACCATCATCGGCAACAGCGCCGCGGACCTATCGATTGGAGGTCAGGAGGGATATGACTACCCGAACATGAGCGCCTCGCTGACCGCGGATTATTCCATCGGCAACAACGTGCTCATCAGCTACAGCGGCGGCTGGCACGAGCAGAATCAGACCAACCAGCAGATCGCCCCTCCCGACTCCTCGACCTATCAGTTCAACACCACGAACTCGATCTATGCCACGGACGCCTTCTATGTCGCCAACCCGGACCTCATCCAGACCACGGGCTGGACCAACAGCGCGCTCTACACGGAGACCCTGAGGTACCTGCGCGGCAAGATCGGCAACAACGTGGACGCCACGCTCTACTTCAACGCGGGGGGCGAGCACGCGGTGAAGGCGGGTGTCGGCTATAACTACATCTATGAAGACCGGTACACCGGCGCGCCCCATCCCCGGGTCTACCTGAACTGGGGCCAGACGACGAACGACCTCGACTTCAACATCGGACCCGATGCCGACCCGATCGCCAACCCCGGCGACATCTACGGCGCTTACGGCTACTACATCGTCCGGAGCTCGTTCACGTCCCCCTATGGAAGCGTCTGGAAGATCAAGAGCAACAACCTGTCGGTCTATCTCCAGGATTCCTGGACCCTCATGAACAGGCTGACCCTGAACGCCGGCATCCGGGCGGAAAGCCAGTACATGCCGACCTTCACGGACAATCGGGACTACCCGGGGTGGACCGACAATCCCGTCCGGTTCGGCTTGGGAGACACGTTGGCCCCCCGGCTCGGCGCGGTCTATGACGTCTTCGGGGACTCCAGCCTGAAGATCTTCGGCAGCTTCGGGATCTATTACGACGTCATGAAGCTCTATATGGGCCAGCTGACGTTCGGCGGCTCGAAGCGCGTCGAGGACTACTACGCCCTCAACAACCCGGATTGGACCGCCATCGCGGCGACCGGCGTTCTCACTGACGCGCTCGACCAGGCGGCCGGCGGGACGAACACCTACGCCGGTTCCATGGATTACCTGCCGCCTTCCCTGAACCGGGTCGATCCGGACATGAAGCCGACGTCCCAGAGCGAGATCTCTTTCGGCGCCGAGAAGAAGCTTTTCGAAGACCTGTCCCTGTCCGTGCGCTTCGTCAACAAGCACCTCATCCGGACGATCGAGGACGTCGGCGTCTATGTCCGGGACGGCGCGACCGTTTATCAGGACTTCTGGGTCACCAATCCCGGCTACGGCGTCTCCCGGTGGACGACCAACGGCGGACAGTTCGACCCGATCTATTGGGAATGCCCCAAGGCGACCCGGGATTACCTCGGCCTCAACATCTCCCTCGAAAAGAGGTTCAGCCATAACTGGCAGGGCGGGCTCAACTACACCCTGAGCAAGGTCTACGGCAATTATTCCGGCCTGGCCTCGTCCGACGAAGGCGGCCGCCTCGGCCCGAGCGTCGAACAGGATTTCGACCGCTGGTTCATGGGCTATGACGCCCTGGGCAACGTCCTCGACGGCGTCCTGCCCCAGGACCGGACCCATTATTTCAAGGCTTACGGGTCCTACGCCTTCCCCTTCGGGCTGACCGTCGGGGCCGTCGCCTACGGACGGAGCGGACTGCCCTTGTCGACCAAGGTCCTCTACAACTCCAAGTATTTCTATGTCAACGGACGCAATGACATGGGCCGCATGCCCTTCACCTTCTGGGCCGACATCTATATGGATTACACCCTCAGGTTCGCGGGGAAGTACCGGGCTTCGATCAACCTCCAGATCAACAACGTGACCAGCACCGACACGATCCAGAGCGTGATCACCACGCCCAACCGCAGCAGCTTCACCGGCTACCATCCGCAGATCCTCGACGGCACCTTTGCCACGGATTACATGTCCATCATCGAGACCCGGGGGATCGCCCACGCCGCCTACGGCGACTGGGAGACCCGGTTCGGTCCGTGGTCTGCCCGCCTGGGCCTCAAGCTCTCGTTCTGATCGGCGAGACCCGGGAGTATTTCGGAAACGTTGGGCCCGCCCCCCGCGAGGGGGGGCGGGCCTTTTTCTTGACTATTTCGCGGAATCCCTTAATCTGGAATCTCGATGAGCAACAAAAGAGCCCTGCCGATCGTGGCCCTGGCCGCGGGCCTCCTGGCCGTGTTCTTCACTGTCGGGCCGGGCCGGCGGCTCTTTCGCCCCCGGGCCGCCGCCCCCGTCAACGTCCTCCTCATCACCCTCGACACGACCCGGGCCGACCACCTCGGCTGTTATGGATCCTCCCAGGCCGCGACCCCCAACCTCGACCGCCTGGCCGGCGAAGGGATCCGCTTTGCCCGGGCCTACTGCCCGGCCCCTCTGACCCTGCCGTCCCACTCGTCGATCCTGACCGGCCTTTACCCGGCGACGCACGGGGTCCGCAACAACGGCCACGATCTCGCCCCGAAATGGCGGACGCTCGCGGAGATCCTGAAGGGCCACGGCTTCGCGACGGCGGCCTTCGTCTCGTCCTTCTCGGTCGATTCGCGGTTCGGCATCGGCCGCGGCTTCGACGTCTATGACGACACGTTCCAGCCCCAGGCGCCTTTGAAAGGGGCGAACGCCGAGCGGCGGGCCGAGGAGACATTCGCCCGGTTCTCCCGCTGGCTCGACGCGAGGGGCCAGGACAGGTTCTTCGCCTGGGTCCACTATTATGACCCGCACCTGCCTTACGATCCGCCTTCGCCATATAAGGAAAGCGCGCCCGGCCGGCCCTACGACGGCGAGATCGCCTACATGGACCATTATGTGGGCGCGGTCCTCCAGGCCCTCGAAGCGAAGGGCCTCCGGGACAGGACCCTTGTCGTCGTCGCCGGCGACCACGGGGAAGGCCTGGGGGACAAGGTGGAGGTGGGCCACGGCATCTTCCTCTATGAAGAGACCCTTCGGGTGCCCCTCATCTTCCAAGCCGCCGGGGCCTTCCCGCGGCCCCGGGCCGTCGCGAGCGCGGTGCGGCTGGTCGATGTGACCCCGACCATCCTGGAGACGCTCGGTCTCGGGGCCGAGGCCGCGGATATGGAGGGGAAGAGCCTGGTCTCTTGGATGAAGGATAAAAGCCGGTCCGACCTCGACTGTCTCGTCGAGACCTTCTATCCCCGGGAGAACTTCGGCTGGTCGGAGCTCGTCGGGATCGTCTCCGGACCGTGGAAGTACATCCTCGCGCCGCGTCCCGAGCTCTATGACCTGAAGAACGACCCGGCAGAGAAGACCGACCTCATGGGCTCGTCGCCGGCCAAGGCGGACGAGCTCCGGAAGAAGCTCGAAGAGGAGCTCCTCCGGCTGAGCGCCCCGCCCGGCACTGCGGGCGGCCAGGCCGCCGTCCGGTCGGGGGACAGGGAGAGGCTGCGGTCCCTCGGCTACGTCAATTTCGCCCCGGCCAACGCCGGCGACGCCGCCCCCGATCCAAAGGACAAGATCGGCCTGCTCAAGCTCATCCAGCAGGCGCAGGCTTTCGAGCTCGAAGAGAAGTTCGCAGAGGCCGAGAGCGTTTATGCCCAGATCGTAGCGGAGATCCCGGATTCGCCCGAAAGCTATGTCAACATGGCCATCGCCCAGGCCAGGCAGAACCGGTTCGACCTGGCCTTGGAGACCTTGGGCCGCGGGCTCGCCCGGATGCCGGACTCCGAGGTCCTCCTCGTCCGCCTCGGCCACACCTACCTCGTCAGCGGCAAACCGGTCGAGGCCCTGGAAGCGATGGAAAAGGTCCTGGCGCTCGACCCCCGGAACCTCGACGCCCTGACCGTCGCGGCCGGCATCCTCGATGCGACCGGGCGCAAAGCCGAGGCCCGGACCTTCACCGAGAGGGCCCTGGCCATCGAGCCCGAAAGCCGCCATCTGAGGACGAGCTACGCCGCCAATCTGGCCTCGGCCGGCGCCATGAAAGAGGCCATCGCCGTCTACGAAAAGCTGATCGCCGATTTCCCCGAGGAGCAGGCCTTCTACCAGTTCGCCGGGATCGCCCATTCCTTCCTCGGGGACTACGACCGGGCCATCGACCTCCTCCGCCAGGCGCTGGCCATCCGGGCGACGCCGGTGGGGTTCTTCAACCTGGCGGTGGCCTACGAGAAGCGGGGTGATCTCAAGGAAGCGGCGGAGGCCCTGAGGATGTACCTGCAGAACTCGCAGGGCGAAAGCGAAGAGAACCTCCGCAGGGCCCGGGCCGAGCTCGAGAGCCTCCAAAAGAGAATCGGCTCGGATCCGTCCTGAGGCCCGTCAGGTAGCCCCGATCCGCCGCAGTCCGGACCGCAGGGCCTCCCCGAGGCCGGCAATCTCGGCCGGGAAGGCCATTCCGGTGCTCCCGCCGCGACGCAACACGCTGAAAAGCAATCCGTTACGGGCGTGCCGGTAGTGGAAGTCGATCCCGGGATGGCCGAAATAAAGGACCATCATCGTCTCGGCCATTTTGGTCAGTGGCGGCCTGTCCACGTGAGAATACGCCAAGCGGGCGATGACCTGCGTCCCGCGTCCGGGCGCGGAGACGAGCGTCAAGCCCCCGCCGCAATGCTCGGCCGTCTGAGCCAGGAGAGGCAGCCCCAGGCCTGTCCGCTTCCGCCCGGTCGTGAAGAACGGGTCGAGGGCCCGCGCCTTCTCTTCGGGCGGCATGCCGCGGCCGTTGTCCGTCACCCGGAATGTCAGCACGTCCCTCCGCTCATTCTCGTTGACCGCGATGCGGATCCGCGTCGCGCCCGCGGCGGCGGCGTTCTCGGCGATGTCGAGGATGTGGAGCGAGAGGTCCTCCATCATGATGGGATGGCCCTCCTCCCGCCCTCGCCCGCCAGGGCCTGGCGGATCTCATCGAATCCGGGGCCCTCGACGAGGAGATCGGTCGAGGCCGCTCCGATCTCCTCCGGCTTATGGGCATCGGAGAAGCGGACGATGGGCAAGCCATCCGATAAGCCGAATTGCCGCCGGGCTTCGTCGGGGCTCAGCCGGGGCGAGACCTCGACCGCCTCGAGCCCGAGGCCGGGCGGGATGAAGCCGAGCTGGGAGATGATGCTGAACGAATCCCGGTCGATGTGACAGGCGATGGCCAGGCCGCCGTGGCGATGGATGAGAGCGACCGCGTCCTGGACGAAAAAGAGGGTGGCCCCGAACAGGCAGCGCGGACAGAACCCTGTAACGTAGTCGGCCGCGTCGACGATGACCTGGTCGCGGACGAACTTCCTCTTGGCCGGGACGTCGGGGAGATTGCGGAAGACCTCCGCCTGAAACGGCCCGAGGTCGGTGCCGGCATCGAAGAGGCCGAGGATGTGGACCTCCTCGGCGGTCGTCATCTCGATCCCGGGAAGGACCGCGAGGCCCGTGCCCGCCGCGGCCTCGATCACCGCGCCGGCGTTCTCCGTCGTGTTGTGATCGGTGACGGCGATGATGTCGAGCCCGGAGGCCCGGGCCCGCCCGACTACGGCCCGCGGCGACATCGTCAGCTCGCCGCAGGGGGACAAGCAGGTATGGATGTGCAGATCGGCCCGGAGACGCCGGAGCGCCATCAGCCCCCCCGGACGCCCATCCCGTGGAGGCGGCCGGCGAGCTCGAAGGTCCCCAGCCCGGTCCCCAGCACCGGGACCTTCTCCCGCTCCGCCTGGGCCAGCGTCTCCGCCGCGGGCACGCGGCCGCCGACGAGCACGATCCCGGCCAGGTCCTTGAGGACGGCGACAGCGACGATGTTCGGGTGGACCTGCATGGTCACCCAGAGGTCGTCCTTGCGGGCGTGGCCGATGACATCGCTCAGGAGATCGCTCGCGTAGCCGCCGCCGACGGGCCGTTCGATCGGGACCCCGGGCGTGAAAACACGGAGCTCGAGACGCGTGGCCAGATCGCTGAGTGTCATCGTTTCTCCTTCTTGCCCTTGACGAACGGGCAATCCTCCTCGCGGGCATAGCCGCGGACGACGTCGTCGGCCAGGGTGCGGCAGTCGGGCGCGCCGCAGATCCCGCAGTCCTTCAGGGGCAGGCTGGCGACGATCTTCTCCCTCCGCTTGGCCTTGCGGATGGCCTCGGCCGGGTCGCCGTCGAGGGGACGGGGTTCGGCCGGCGCGACGGGATGGTCGAACGAGAGGAAGTTCTTGTGGTAGAGCCGGCTGACGTCCTTCTGGTCGACGACGGCGTGCTCGCCGGCGGCGGCGACGAGCTCCAGGACCCGGCTCTTGGCCAGGAAGCGGTTCTCGACCCCGAGCGGCCCGCCCACGCACCCGTCGGGACAGACCGTGCATTCGAGGAGGTCGATGTCCTGGAGGAGCCCGCCCTCGACCTCGTCGAGGACCCGCATGGTGTCCCGGATGCCCGAGACGGCGACGGCCCGGTGGCTCTTGAGGCCGCGCGTCTCGCCGCCGGAGAGCGGCCAGCCCATGCCGATGCCGCTGAACAGCGTCTCCGGGAAGAGGTGCCGCATCATGGCGTCCTCGTCGCTCTTCCGCAGGGCCTTGAGGATCTGGGGAAAGATGTCCCGGATCGAGATGGCCCCGTCGAGGTAGGACTTGGCCAGGGTCGCCGGGCTGTTGATGGAGACGATCTTGGCCGGGCAGGGGGTGATGTGGATGATGCCGATCTTCTCGGCCGGAATGCCCACCGCCTTGGGCAGTATGGTCCTCAGGATCTTGGCCGCGATCTCCCGCGGCGGCTCGATGGGCAGGATCTGCGCGCAGAGCGACGGGTAGCGGCGCTGGATGATGCGGACGACGACGGGACAGGTGGCCGTGATATACGGCCGGGGCCGGGGGTGCTCGCTGAGGTACTCCTCCGTCGCCGCGCAGTTGAGCTCGCAGATCGAGCTGAGGTCGTAGACCTCGTCGAACCCGACGCGGCGCAGGGCCGAGAGGATCTCGTTGGGAACGACGGTGGGACCGAACTGGCCGTAGATGACCGTTGAGGGGATGGCCACCTTGTATTCAAAGGCCTCGAGCGAAGCGAACGATGTCATGTGGGTGTGGACCGCATCGTAGGGGCAGACGCGGAGACACTCGGCGCAGTCGATGCAGAGCTGGTCGATGATGCGGGCCTTGCCCTCCCCGACCCGGATGGCCCGCGTCGGGCAGGCCGATAGGCAATGGATGCAGCCGATGCACTTGTCCTTGGTGATGTGGATGGCGTGGAAGTTGCGTTCGTTCATGGCCTCACGTGTCCGTTCGTCCGGATGATGATGTCCAGGCGCGTCCCCCGGCCGACCTCCGAGTCGATGGCGAAGACGTCGGCGTTCCTCCTGATGTTCGGCAGGCCCATGCCGGCGCCGAAGCCGAGCTCGCGCATCTCGGCCGTGGCGGTCGAGTAGCCTTCGGTCAGGGCCAGCTCGATGTCGGGGATGCCGGGGCCGCGGTCGTCGACGGTGATGCGGACCTCTCCGGGCGTGACGGCCAGGTCCATGCGGGCCTCATAGGCGTACATGATGACGTTCATCTCCGATTCGTAAGCGACGATGGCCGCCCGGCGCACCGTCGCGCTGTCGATCCCGAGGTCCTTCAGAAGCTCCTTGATCTCGCAGGCGGCGGCGCCGGCTTTGGCGAAGTCCCCGCCCTTGACGGGGAACTCCCGGCGGTAAGCGGATTCAGCGTCGGGCATGGCCTCCATCCTCGACCCGCCCCGCCAACCGCGCACAGGCCTCGAACATGGTCATCTTCGTTACGATGAGGGGCAGGCTCTTGGCCTGGGCTTGGCCGATGACGTCCGGCGCCGGCCGCTTGCCCTGAACGAAGACGACACAAGCGAGATCGGCCACGGAGCAGGTGCAGACGACATGGCCGTTGGCCAGTCCGGTCAGAAGGAGCGACCCGGGCTCCGCTGCGGTCAGGACGTCGCTCATGAGGTCGGAGGCGAAGACCTTCCTGAACGCCGCCTCGGGAGCTGTCGGCCCGGTGAGGAGTTCGCCGTCGAGAAGGGCCAAAACGTCCTTGAGAACGATCATGGGGACCTCCCGCCGTCTCGGATGACCGGAGATGAGATCATTATAACGTGAACGGGGGAGAAATAAAACAGGGGGGACAGGCGCCGGCCCGTCCCCCCTGAGGGAGGCAATTCGGCCGATCGAGGCCTTACTTGGCCTTGAGGATCTTCTGGACCTCGTCCTTGTCGACGTCGGTAATGAACGGGATGCCGCTGATGTCGGCCGCTTCCTTGGTGATGGAGGCGATGTCGTCGCGGGTGATGTAATCGAGAGTGAACTTGCGCTCTCCGGCCATCATCTGGCGCAGGCCCTGGCTCAGCCGCTTGAAGTAGGTGTAGACGCCGATGGCCCCGGGAGGAAGCTCATCGAACCGGTCGCCGAAGCGCCGCCGCAGCTCGGGGGCGGTGACGAAGATCTCGTCCTTGCTGTTGCCGAAGCGCTCGACGTAGACGGGGACCTGACCGTCGTTGATGCGGCCGCCGATGGTCTTGCCGACCATGGCCGCCGCCAGGGGCGACCGGGCCATGCCGACGGCCTTGACGTAGGGAGCGCCGAGCGATAGGGCCTTGAAGATCTGGTCCTCGAAGGTGATGCCGCCGGCGAGGGCCAGGTCGGGCACGAACTCGCCCTGCTTGGCCAGCTGGTCGGCGAACTTCCAGGTCAGGGACCAGATCTCGACGGTCGGAATGCCCCATTCGTTCATCATCCGCCAGGGGCTCATGCCCGTGCCGCCGCCCGCGCCATCGACGGTCAGGAGGTCGAGCTTGGCCTTGGAAGCGTACTTGACGGCCCGGGCCAGGTCGGCCGGCCGGTAGGCGCCCGTCTTCAGGAAGACGCGCTTGGCGCCGAGCTTGCGCAGCTCCTCGACCCGTTTCATGAAGCTGTCTTCTTCGACCATGCCCAGGCGGGAGTGGCGCTCGAACTCCTTGAAGCTGCCCTTTTCGAAGGCGGCGATGACGTTCGGGTCCTCGGGATCGGGCAGGACGATATAGCCCTTCTTCTTAAGGGCCTGGGCCTTCTTGACGGTCTTGATCTTGACCTCGCCGCCGATGTCCTTGGCCCCCTGGCCCCACTTGAGCTCGACGGTCTCGATGCCCAGCTTCTCGATGGCGTATTCCTGGGTGCCGAGCCGCGTGTCCTCGACGTTGGACTGGACGACGACGTCGCCGTAGCCGTCCTGCCAGTCGCGGAAGGACTTGACGCGGAACTCCATGTCCGGCGAGCGGACGACCCGGCCGTTCTTGAGCTCCGTCTTGTCGTCCATGCCGCAGACGTTCTCGCCGATGGTCAGGATGGCCCCGGATATGGCCGCGCCGCCGCCGAGCCCCGCCCAGTTCTGAAGGGCGACATTGGTCGAGCCCATGCCGGCGATGATGAACGGCACCTTGAGCTTGAGGTCCTTCTTGACGCCGATCTTGGTCTCGATGTCGACTTTCTCGAAGGTCGCCTTGTCGCTGTCGGCCTCGACGCCGTAGGCCCCTTTGGCCGTGCCCATGATGCTGAAGTGGGACAGGTCGACCGGATAGTCCTTCTCGCAACCCGCCGTGATGATGCCGAAGGGCTGCGGGTAGAGGACCTCGGCCCCGCGGTAGGCGGATTTCCCGATCTCGCACATCCCGATGCAGCCGTCGACGCAGGTCACGCACATGCCGCTGAAGGGGCTGACGGACCCCTCCGTCCTGTTCTTGGTCAGGGTCGCGGCGCTTCTGTTGAGTTTGGTCAGACTCGGCATGAAATTACCTCCTCGTTATCCTTGTTTATTCTCTGGGTTCATATTTCAAACCCGGTCAGGTCTTTTCCCGTACGCACGTGCCGCAGCGGCCCGCGTCGTACATCCAGCACTGGAGATCTTCGTATTGCTCCAGGCAGCTCGGCTCCATGGTCAGGCAGGCGTTGCAGATGGCCGTTTCCGCGTTCGGGCCCTGGCAGCGGAGCTGGCAGGCGGGGCAGATGTACATGCAGGCGCCGCACAGCCGGCAGACGTCCGAGCGCATGTCGAAGGGCGTCGAGATCTTCCTCTTGTGGCCCCGCTGCTGGAAGCCGATCGCCGCGGCGTCCATCTGCTCGGCGCAGATCCGCGTGCACAGCCCGCAGAGGATACATTCCTCGTTGCGGGGCGTGAAGCGGACCCGGGTGACCCCGAACTGCGAGGCCAGGTCCTGAAGGACCTTGGAGCCCGGGGCCATGGCCAGCATGAGCTCGATCATCATCCGCCGGGACGCCCAGACCCTCTTTGTGTCCGTCCGGACGACGAGCCCCTCCTCGGCGGGATAGGTGCAGGAGGAGACGAGCTTGCTCTTCAGGCCCTCTCCGATCTCGACGACGCACAGCCGGCAGCCGCCGAAGGGCGTCAGCCCGTCATTGTGGCAGAGGGTCGGGATCTCCAGCCCGTAGAACTTGGCCGCGTCGAGGAGGGTCGACCCCTCTTCAACTTTGACTTCCAAACCGTTCATGCGAAAGGTGATCATGTTCCCTCTCAGATGATCTGGATGGCTTCTTCGCGCTGCTCTTCGATGGCCTCGAACTTGCAGGCTTCCTTGCAGGCGCCGCACTTGATGCATTTCGTCTGGTCGATCAGGTGGATGTCCTTGAGGGTGCCCTTGATGCAATCGTTCGGGCAGGCCTTCTTGCAGGACTGGCAGCCGGTGCACTTCTCGGCCAGGACGACGTAGCGGATGAGGCTCTTGCAGACCCCGGCCGGGCACCGCTTGTCGAGGACGTGGGCCTCGTACTCGTGGCGAAAGTAGCGGAGCGTCGTCAGGACCGGGTTGCCGGCGGTCTGGCCGAGGGCGCACATCGACGCGTCTTTGCAGACAGTGGCCAGCTCCTCGAGCAGGGCCAGGTCGCTTTCCTGGCCCTTGCCCTCGGTGATGCCCTTGACGATCTCGTACATCCTCTGCGTGCCTTCCCGGCAGGAGACGCACTTGCCGCACGACTCGTCCTGCAGGAAGTTGAGGAAGTACTTGGCGATGTCGACCATGCAGGTCTTGTCGTCCATGACGATCATGCCGCCCGAGCCCATCATGGCCCCGGCCGCCGTCAGGCTTTCGTAGTCGACGGGCAGGTCGAGGAGCTTGGCCGGCAGGCAGCCGCCGGAGGGGCCGCCGATCTGGACGGCCTTGAAATCCCGCTTGTCCGGGATGCCGCCGCCGATGCCGTAGACGATCTCCCGCAGGGTGATCCCCATGGGGACCTCGACCAGGCCGGTGTTGGCGATCTTGCCGACGAGCGAGAAGATCTTGGTCCCCTTGCTCGTCTCCGTCCCCAGGCTCGAGAACCAGTCCGAGCCCCTGCGGATGATATTGGGGACCGTGGCCCAGGTCTCGACGTTGTTGATGACCGTCGGCTGGCCCCACAGCCCCTTCTGGGCCGGATAGGGCGGCCTTTGACGCGGCATGGCGATCTTGCCCTCGACGGAGGCGATCAGGGCCGTCTCCTCTCCGGAGACGAAGGCGCCGGCGCCCTGGACGATCTCGAGGTCGAAATCGAACCCCGTGCCCAGGATGTCCTCTCCGAGAAGGCCGTACTCCCGGGCCTGTCCGATCGCGATCTCCATCCGCTTCAGGGCCAGGGGATATTCGTGCCGGATATAGACAAAGCCCTTGGAGGCCCCGATGGCCCGGGCCCCGATGATCATGCCTTCGATGACGGCGTGGGGGTCGGCCTCGAGGACGGAGCGGTCCATGAAGGCGCCGGGGTCGCCCTCGTCGCCGTTGCAGATCAGGTACTTCGGCGCCCGCTTTTCCTGGGCGCAGATGGCCCACTTCTTGCCCGTGGGGAAACCGGCCCCGCCCCGGCCGCGGAGGCCCGAGAAGAGGATCTCGTCGATGATGCCCGCGGGCGTCATCTCGGTCAGGGCCTTGCCCAGGGCCTCGTAGCCGTCGAAGGCGATGTATTCCTCGATCTTCTCCGGGTCGATCCGGCCGCGGTTGCGGAGGACGATCAGGCGCTGATGCTTGAAGAACTCGATGTCCTTCATCTTCGGGACGGGCTTCTTCTCCGCCGGCGGGACATACATCAGCTTCTTGACGGGGCGGCCCTTGAGGAGGTGCTCCTCGACGAGATGGGGCACGTCCTCGACCTTGAGGAGCTGGTAGAAGATGCCGTCCGGCTGGACCAGGACGATCGGGCCCCGCTCGCAAAAGCCGTTGCAGCCCGTGGCCACGACCTGGACCTCGTCGGCAAGGCCCTTCTTCTTGATCTCCTTCTCGAGGGCCTCCTTGATCTTGAAGGAGCCGCAGGAGACGCAACCCGTGCCGGCGCAGACCAATAAGTGAGCTCGATAGTGTTTCACGCGTCCCTCTCAGTACACGGTTTCGCTTCCGACGGCCAGGACGAGGTCCACCGCCATCTGGCCGCCCAGGATATGCTGAACGAAGATCTTCTGCATCTTCGCCGGGGTCAGGTGGCCATACTTCACCGGGGGCTGGTTCTTGAGCTCGATGGTGATCATCGGCTCGGCGTTGCATAGCCCGGCGCAGCCCGACGTCGTGACGATCACGTCCTGGACCTTGGCCTTGCTGATCTCCCCGAGGAGGACATCCATGATGTCGCGGGCGCCGGCGGCGATGCCGCACGTCCCCATGTGGACCGTCACCCGGGCCCGGCCTTCGCTTTCCCTGATGGTCATCAGCGACTTGGTCTTTTCCCGGATCTTCGCCAGATCTTGAATGCTGAGCTTTTTCTTTGCGATCATCTGAAGTCCTTCCTTTCCGTCCTCATGCTCCCGGCTTCTGGTATTTGCCGAGGATCGGCCCCATCTTCCGGATGGTGGCGTGGCCGTGGTACTCGCCATCGATGACCACGACGGGTCCGATGGCGCAGCAACCCAGGCAGGCCACCGTCTCCAGCGTGAACTGGCCGTCCTTGGTGGTCTCGCCCGCCGGGACGTCGAGCTTGCGCTCGAGCTCTTCCAGGATCTTCGGACCGCCCCGGACGTGGCAGGCCGTGCCGAGGCAGACCAGGCACGTATGCTTGCCGCGAGGTTTGAGGCTGAAGGCCCGGTAGAACGTGGCCACTCCGACGACGTCGATGAGGGGCATGCCCAGGCCCTTGGCGACTTGCCGCAGGGCGTCCGGGGGGAGGTAGTTGAAGCTTTCCTGGACGTCGAGGAGGATCGCAATGAGGTTCTTCTTGAGGCCCTTGTGGTTGTCGATGATCGACTGGACCTTCGTTTTGTCAGTGTCCAAATCATCCCTCCGGTACGAGGATTTCACTCAGAATCGGACATCGGAGAACGTGGCGCGGAGGCGCCGGGGAGGCGGCCTGGCGGGGGGCGGGCGAAGAAGGGGCGGCGTGCGGCTTTCGGCCGGCTGCCGGTCTCACCCTCGGGCGACTATGGTCTATAAAAATAAAAATCTCCTTAACGCATTGCCAGGAGACCATCGGACCAAATAATAAGAGGGCATTTATAACAGAACGAATTTGGGCTTGTCAAGTTTCGAGCTCGATCCTCTCGACGACGATCTCGCGGCCCTCGACGATCTCGACCCGCCGCGAACCGCAGCCGGCGCAGGAAAAATCGGTATCCTCGCGGACCGCTTCGCCGCCGCAGTCGGGACAGCGGAGCTTGACCGGGACGACGACGATCTCGAGCCGGGCGGTCGCTGCGATCGTCTCCTTCTTATAGGTCTCGAACGCCGATTCGAGGAGGTCGGGCACGACGCCCGACATGACGCCGACTTTCAGAACGACCGCCGTGACGCGGCATGCGCCGTGCTTGCGGGCCTCCTCCTCCAGGACGTCGAAGACGGAGGTGATGAGGGACAGCTCATGCACGGGCGGACCTCAGGCGCTCGAGGGCCTCGACCAGGTAGCCGGCCAGGGCGTCGATGCCGTCGCCGCGGAGGGCTGAGACGGTGAAGACCGTGAGCCCGGGCTTGATGGACAGGGCCTCCGCCGCAGCCCGGGCCGGATCGAAGGGCAGATAGGGCAGGAGGTCCGCCTTGGTCAGGACGAGGGCGTCGGCCGAGAGGAAGGCCTGGGGGTACTTGGCCGGCTTATCGTCGCCTTCGGGGGAGGATAGCAGGACCAGGCGGAGGTCCTCGCCGAGGTCGTAGGACGCCGGGCAGACGAGGTTGCCGACGTTCTCGATGAACAGGAGGTCGATGTCGCCCGGCACGCCGCCGAGGACCTGGCCGATCATGCGGGCCTCGAGGTGGCAGGCGCCGCCGGTCGTTATCTGCCAGGCCGGGACGCCCTTGGCCCGGATGCGCTCGGCGTCGCGCTCGGTCTCGATGTCGCCTTCGATGACGGCCATCCGGAAGCGGCCGCGGAAGCGCTCGGCCAGCGCCTCGAGGAGCGTCGTCTTGCCCGAGCCGGGTGAGCTCAGGAGGTTGACGCAGAGGATACCGCGGGCCCGGAGCTCGGCGCGGATGGCCGCGGCCGCCTGCTTGTTCGTGGCCAGGAGGTCGCGGACGACTGTGATCGTCTTCGTGGTCATGACCGGACCCCTTTCACGAAGGCCTCCAGGAAGTCCATGGCCAGGGCGAGGTCCGCCTCGGCCCGCCGCGTGAGCCCTTCCCCGACCGAGAAATCGCGGCCGCGGATGGCCAGGAGCCGGGCTTCCGGGCGTTTGCCGTAGAGACCGGCCGCGACCGCGAGGACCGCGGCGGGCCCGAGCGCATGGCTCATGGCCGGCATCGCCCCGGCGGGCTCGACCGGCGTGAACGTGAACGGCCGGCGCAAACCGCGGGCGGCGTCGACGAAGACGACGACATCGTGGCCGGCGCAGGCCAGGGCATCCTCGACGTTGAGCTGGTAGTTGGCGTCGCACGTCAGGCCCCGATAGCGGCGCTTCTTCAGCCGCTCGGCCGCGGCGGCCCCCAGGCCGTCGTCGCGGCGCCCGGGGTTGCCGATCCCCAGGACGAGCACCCGCAGGGCCCCGGTCAGATGCGGAATCAGCGGACCTTCCTTTGGAGGACACGGCCGTTCGCGTCGACGAGAGTGACCTCGAGCGGCATCCGGCCCACGGCGTGCGTGGCGCAGCTCAGGCAGGGATCGTAGGCCCGGATGGCCACCTCGACGCGGTTGAGCATGCCCTCCGTGATCTCGGGCTTATCCGAGAGGACGTTCATGGCCACCCAGTTGACGGCCCGGTTCATGGGCTCGTTGTTGTTCGTCGTCGAGACGATGAGATTGGCCATGGTGATCTGGTCGTCGGCGCTGACGCGGTAGTGGTGGAAGAGCGTTCCGCGCGGCGCTTCGACGAGACCGACGCCCTCCGGCGCGCGGCGGCCCGTCTTAACGAGCTTCGTCCCTTGGAGGTCCTTGTCGAGGAGGAGCTCCTTGATGACCTCGGCCGAGTGGAGAAGCTCGATGAGCCGGGCCCAGTGCGAGTGGAGCGACATGTTGTTGGGCTTGCCGTCCGTATAGGCCTTGTAGGTCTCGAATTCTTTCTGGGCGAGCGGCGAGGGGATGTAGTCGCACGTGTTGAGCCGGGCCAGCGGGCCGACCCGGTACCAGCCGTTCTCCTTGCCGAGGCCGCGCAGGTAGGGGAATTTCATGTAGCTCCAGGTCTTCGTCTCCTCGCCGATGTGCTCGAGGTAGTCCTGGTAATCGACGTCGTTGAGGATCTTGCGGCCGTCGGCGTCGACGGCCCGAAGGCAGCCGTGATAGAAGTCGAGGGCCCCGTCCTTGCGGACGAGGCTGAGGTGGTTTGAGGGGAAGGCGGCGAAGCCGTCGACGAGGTCCTTGTTCTTTCCGTGATAGCCTTTGAAAAGGTCGATGGCGGCCTGGGACCACTCGATCATCCGGTCGATCGTGAGCGGCTCGGGGCCCTTGAGGAACCGGTCCCGCTCCTCCGGGCTGAGGTTCTTGTTGACCCCGCCGGGCACGGCGCCCGTGCCGTGGATCTTCTTGCCGGCCGTGGCCAGGATGATCTCCTGGCCGAACTTGCGCAGGAGAACGGCCCGCGTGGCCAGGTCCTTGTCGAGGGCGATGATGCCGATGACGTTCCGGATGGCCGGATCGGCGTCCATGCCCAGGAGAAAATCGGGCGAGGCGAGGTGGAAGAAGTGCAGGGCGTGGGACTGGAGCATCTGCCCGTAGTGCATGAGGCGCCGCATCTTCTCCGCCGTCGCGGTCAGCCTTCCCGGCCCGGCGCCGACGACGACGTCCATGGCCTTGGCCGCCGCCAGGTGATGGCTGACGGGGCAGATGCCGCAGAGCCGCTGGACGAGGACCGGGGCCTCCCAGTAGGGCCGGCCCTGGACGAAGCGCTCGAAGCCGCGGAACTCGACGATGTGGAAACGGGACTGGGTCACCTTGCCGGCGTCGTCCAGCCGGATGGTCACCTTGCCGTGGCCTTCGACCCGGGTGACGGGTTCGATCGTGATCTTTCTACCCATGGGGTTCACTCTCAGTCGAATTTGATCAGGTCGTAGCTCAGGTTGGCGGGCCGGCCCTCGACGAGCGCGGTCAATGCCTCCCAAATGAGGTCGGCCGACGGGGGGCATCCCGGCAGAAAGGCGTCGATCTTGACGACCTCGTGGCACGGATAGACCTTGTCCAGGATGATCGGCAGGTCCTCGTCGTTGGGGATAATGCGGTTCCCGGGCTCGACCGAGGGCCCGTTGAGATAGGCCTCGTCCAGGCATTCCTTGAGGGGGATGCTGTTGCGCAGCGCCGGCAGTCCGCCCATGATGGCGCACTCGCCGACCGAGACGAGGACCTTGCAGTTCTTGCGGAACGAGCGGAGCACCTCGACGTTCTCGCTGTTGCAGCAGCCGCCCTCGATGAGCCCGACGTCCACGGGCTTGGTGAATTTCTTGATATCGTCGATCGGCGACTTGTTGAACTCGACGACATCGACGAGCTTGAGGATGCGCTCGTCGATATCGAGCAGCGACATGTGGCAGCCGAAGCAGCCGGCCAGGGACGCGGTGGCGATGACGGGTTTGCCCATGGCCTACCTCCCGATGCCTTTCTCGATGTCGCTGCCGATCGGCGCGTGGTCGAACTTGCGCTTGCCGATGGGCAGGGCGAAGCCCTTTTCCTTCCGCAGGATGGCGCCGACGGGGCAGATGTCCATGGCCCGGCGGGCTTCCTCTTCGGAGAGCCTCGCGGCCAGCTTCTTGTCCAGTTCTATTGTAACACGGGCCCCGCGCTCGACCGAGGCGAAGATCTTCCTCCCGTCGCGGGCCGTGACGCCGCGCACGCAGCGAAGGCACTGGACGCAGCGGTTCCGGTCGAGCATGAGCAGGGGAGCCGAGGCGTCGACCGTCCTGACCGGCCAGAGATAGGGGAATCGCGGGGACAGCATCCGGTAGCGGTAGGCGAGCCCCTGGAGCTCGCAGTTGCCGCTCTTCTCGCACGACGGGCAGAGATGGTTCCCCTCGACGAAGAGCATTTCGATGAGGGACCGGCGCATGTCCTCGAGGTCCGGGGCCGTGTTCTCGACCGCCAGGCCCTCGGTCACGGGCTGGGTGCATGCGGCCATGTAGCGGCCGGCGACGCGGACGGTGCAGATGCGGCAGCTGCCCACGGGCTTGAGCCCCTCGTAGTTGCAGAGGACCGGGATATAGATGCCGTTGGCCTTGGCCGCGTCGACGATCGTCTGGCCCGGCTTGGCCGTGCACGCCCTGCCGTCGATGGTGAATCGGATCTCAGTCATGGAGGGACTCCTTGCACTCCGGCTGGCGGTTGGCCGCCGTGCAGCCGGCCTGGACGGCCGCCGCCAGGTCGAAGTCGGGGACGAACTCCTCGCCCTTCCGGATCCTGGCCTCATAGAGGCCGGGGAAGCTCTTGAGGGTCGTCAGGATGGGATTGGGCGAGGTCTGGCCGAGCCCGCAGCGGCTCGTGGCCTTGACCAGCTTGCCCCAGGTCTCGAGGTCGCGGAGGTCGCCCTCCGTGCCGAGGCCGCGGGCGACCTTGTCGAACTTGTTCCGGAGCAGGACGTTGCCCGCCCGGCAGGGGACGCACCAGCCGCAGGATTCCTCGACGAAGAAATCCATGAAGTTGGCGACGATCTCGAAGATGTCACGGTCGGGGCCGAAGACGATGACGGAGCCGCCCGTGGCCAGGTCGGCGAAATCGATCTTGCGGCCGAACCCGGCCGGGGCGATGCAGCTGCCCGACGGGCCGCCGACCTGGACCGCCTTGGCCCCCGCGCCGCCGGCCATCTCCAGGAGGCTGGCGACGGTGAGGCCGTACTCGACCTCGTAGACGCCGGGGCGGCTGCAATCGCCCGACACGCTCAGGAGCTTGGTGCCGGCCGACTGGGCCGTCCCCATGGCCTTGAACCAGGCCGCGCCCTCGGCGAGGATGCGGGCGGCCGTGGCCAGGGTCTCGACGTTGTTGACGGTCGTGGGTTGGTCCTTGTACCCCTTCTGGACGGGGAAGGGCGGCCTGTCGCGCGGCTCGCCGCGCTTGCCCTCGGCCGATTCGAGGAGGGCCGATTCCTCGCCGCAGATGTAGGCGCCGGCGCCCGATTTGATGACAATGTCGAAATCGAAGCTTCCCGAGCCGGCGATCTTCCGGCCCAGGAGATTGTCTTTCCGCAGGTCCGCCAGGACGGACTCGAGGTGGGGCCGGAGATAGGCGTATTCGGACCGGAGGTAGAGGACGCCGGTCTTGGCCCCGATGGCGTAGCCGGCCACGGTCATGCCTTCGAACAGGAGCCGGGGGAGCTCGGTCAGGATGACCCGGTCCTTGAACGTTCCGGGTTCGCCTTCATCGGCGTTGCAGACGACGAATCGCTGGGGGGCTTTCTCCCGCCGGCAGAATTCCCACTTGAGCCCCGTCGGGAAACCGGCCCCGCCCCGGCCGAGGAGGCCGGATCTCTTGATCTCGTCGATGACCTTCTCGGGCGCCATGGCCGCGGCCTTGCGAACGGCCGCGCCCGGCTCGTGCGCGCCGAAGAGGACAGGCCCGCGCTTGCGGATGTTGTTGACGACCATGGCCCGGACGAGCTCGGACTGGTTGACGCCGTCGCCGAAGGAGACGACTTGATCCCGGGCGGGCGTCCCGGCCCGCAGGCCCCGGACGATGGCCCGGGCCTTTTCGGGGCTGAGGGCCGTGAAGACGACCCCGTCGACGATGGCCGAGGGCTCCTGGTCGTTCATCCCGATGCAGGACGTCGGGAAGAGGCCGATCTTGCCGTCGGCGGAGACCTCTCCGAAGCGGCATCCGGTCTCCTCTTCGAAGGCCCGGGCCACCGCGGTCCGTCCCTTCATCCTCGAGGTGATGGAGTCGTTGAGGTAGACGGTCGAGGCGCCTCGGGGGGCGAGGGAGAAGAAATGGTAGAACGTGACCGCCCCACGGACCTCCGCTTCGGAGAGCTTGAGATGGGCGGCGATGCGGCCGACGGCGTCGTCGGAGACCCGCCCCTCCCGGGCCTGGACGTCACGGATGACGTCGAGCAGGGCCTCGGGGTCCTTCGGATGCTTGAGGATGACGTCTTTCTCTTGTGCCATGTTCTTATCCCCGGAACCAAGGTATTCGAGCGAGGTAGTGTAGCACAAAAGCCGGGACAGGAAAACACGAAAAGGGCTTGATTTTCCCTTGCAAAAGAATATATCATGAGGCTCAGAGAACTCTCGGAACAATTCCAGGAAGGAGGCATGATGCGCAATAAGACTCTTATCGTGATCGGTCTTCTGGTCGCGTTCCTCGCTATCCAGGGGTGCTCTTCGGCGCCCGAGAAGACCCTGCTCAAGAAGTACTTCAACGCCGTCCAGATGAACGACAACGACACGCTGTCCAGCATCGCTTTGGAGCCCTTCCAGCCCGAGCTCGGCTCGTGGTCCATTGTCAGCATCGGACCCGAGAAAGTCGAGCCGGCCTCTCTGGCGGCCCTGAATACGGCCGAGATCGAGGCCAAGAAGCTGCAGGACGCGCAGATCGGGCCGACGATCGACGCCGACGGGGCCCTCAAGGACGCCCAGTTCGAAAAAGACACCTCCCGGTCCGCTGCCGGCAAGGCCGCCGCCCAGAGGAAGATCGACGAGCTCCAGGCCAAGTACGACGTCGAGAACGGCAAGATGCAGGAATACAAGAAGGCCTACAATGCCGCCAAGGCCGCCGCCGCCGCGGAAGAGGAGATGACGATGTTCTCCCTCGGCGCCCGCGAGCTTGCGACCGTCCGCGAGCTGACCGGCGACGTCCACTCCAAGGATGTCGAGATCGCCGTCACGAACAGGGCCGGCGTCACCAAGAACTACAGGCTGGCGATGCGGCAGTATCTTCTCAAGGACGAGGTCAACAATATCCCGCATCGCGGCCGCTGGGTCATCATCAAGTTCGAGCCCCTCTCCTGAGGGGCCCGGACCTGAGCCGGCCGTGATTGACTCTTTCTTCCCTATCACTATAATAGTATTTTTTTTGGGCCGTTAGCTCAGAGGGAGAGCACCGGCCTTTTAAGCCGGGTGTCGCTGGTTCGAGTCCAGCACGGCTCAGTTTTCGCCCCTGTCGTCTAGAGGCCCAGGACACCGCCCTTTCAAGGCAGCAACACGGGTTCGAATCCCGTCGGGGGCGCTTCTCCCTCCCGGAAGGACCTGTCCGGCGATCGGGGGCGGTTAGCTCAGCGGTAGAGCATCGGTTTTACAAGCCGGGGGTCGCAGGTTCGAGCCCTGCACCGCCCAATTTGACAGGAGGCGGGTCCTATGTTAAATTTGACGTCCAACTTTTATATCTTTACGGAAGGGTAGGTTCCCATGCACGCAGTGATCGTGACCGGCGGCAAGCAGTACCGCGTTAAGGTCGGCGACGTCCTGGCCATCGAGAAGCTGGAGCTCGAACCCGGCCGGAAGGCCCAATTCGACCGCGTCCTCCTCATCGAGGACGGCGAAACGGTCCAGGTCGGCACCCCCGTCCTCGACGCCGCCATGGTCCTGGGGCTCGTCCTCGAGAATTTCAAGGACGAGAAGGTCCTCGTCTTCAAGAAGAAGAGGAGGAAACAGTTCCGCCGGACCCATGGCCACAGGCAGCAGCTGACCAAGGTCCGCATCACCCGGATCGCGCCGGACCGGACCCAGCTCACGGCCGCCGATCTGGCCGAGGAAAAGCTGGCCCCGGTCGAGAAGCCCGCCCCGGCCCCCAAGCCGAAGGCGCCCGCTCCGGTGGAGGCGCCTGCCGCGAAGCCCGCCAAGGCGGCGGCCAAGGCCAAGCCGGCCAAGAAGGAAGCCGCCAAGCCGAAGGCCGAAAAGAAGCCGGCCCCGGCCAAGACGAAGAAAGCGACGAAGGAGTAAGCCATGGCCCATAAAAAAGCCGGCGGAGCCGGAAAGAACGGACGCGACAGCGCGGGAAAGAGGCTGGGCGTCAAACGCCATGGCGGCCAGAAGGTCAACTCCGGATCGATCATCATCCGCCAACGGGGCACGCCCATCAAGCCCGGGCTCAACGTCGGCCGGGCCAAGGACGATACCCTGTTCGCCTTGATCACTGGGACCGTCAAGTTCTCCGACAAGGGCCGGAAGGGGAAGGTCGTCTCCGTCCTGCCCGCCTGAGGGTGAACCGAACCGCCGTTGTTCGTTGACCAAGTCACAGTCACACTGAAGGCCGGAAAGGGCGGGAACGGCTGCGTCAGCTTCCGCCGCGAGGCGTGCGTCCCGAAAGGCGGCCCCGACGGCGGTCACGGCGGCGACGGGGGCAGCATCACCTTCGTCGCCGACGAGAACGTCAGCTCCCTCGCCTATTTCCGCTTCCACCCCATCATCAAGGCCAAGAACGGCGCTCCCGGAGAAGGCGGCAACCGCAAGGGCAAGCGCGGCGACGAGGTCTCCCTCGGCGTTCCCGTCGGGACGGTCGTCAAGGACACGGACGGCGGGGCCGTCCTCGCCGATCTGACGGTGCACGGCCAGACCTTCATCGCGGCCCGGGGCGGGCGCGGCGGACGCGGCAACGCTTCGTACGCCACGTCCACGCACCAGACGCCGCGCGAATCGCAGCCCGGCCGCCCCGGCGAGGAGAAGGAGTTCTTCCTCGAGCTCAAGCTCATCGCCGACGTCGGCCTGGTCGGCTTCCCCAACGCCGGCAAATCGACCCTCATCTCGGGCATCTCGGCGGCCCGGCCGCTCATCGCCGACTATCCCTTCACGACGCTCACGCCCAACCTCGGCGTCGTCGACATCGGCCAGTACCGCTCGTTCGTCGTGGCCGACATCCCCGGCCTCATCGAAGGGGCCCATCTCGGCCAGGGCCTGGGCATCCGCTTCCTGCGCCACATCGAGAGGACGAAGCTCCTCGTCCACATCGTCGACGTCTCGCCCTATTCGGGCCGGGACCCCGTCGAGGACTACAAGATCATCATGAAGGAGCTCGAGGCCTTCTCGCCGGAGGTCGCGGCCCGGCCCCAGGTCCTGGCGGCCAACAAGGTCGACCTCCTCGGTGACGAGACCTCGCGTCTCGTCCGGCTGCGGCGGATGGCCGCCCGGAAGAAGATCCCGGTCTTCGCCATCTCGGCGCTCAAGCGGGAGGGCCTCAAGCCGCTCGTCGAGGCCGTGGCCCGCAAGCTCGACGAGATCGCCGCAGCGGGCGGGAGCGCGGCGCCCCCGTGAAGGAACCGGGGGCCCGGTCCTGATGGAGACTCTCGGCCTCTTTGGCGGGACGTTCGATCCCATCCATCTCGGGCACCTGAAGGCCGCCGCCGAGGTCCGCCGCCGGGCCCGGCTCGACCGGGTCCTCTTTATCCCGTCGTACCTCCCGCCGCACAAGGCGGGGGGCGCTTCGGCCTCGCCGGCCGACCGGCTCCGGATGGTCGAGCTCGCCTGCCGGCGCCGGACCGGCTTCGAGGTTTCGCCGATCGAGGTGGAAGCCCGGGAGAAGTCCTACTCGATCCTGACCCTGCGCAAGGTCCGGGTCCTGTATCCCGGCGCCCGGCTGTTCTTCATCCTCGGGGTCGACGCGTTCCTCGACATCGGGACCTGGCACCAGTACGAGAAGGTCCTCGGGGAGTGCCGCTTCATCGTGACCGGGCGCCCGGGCTTCGATCTCGAGCGGGCCCGGGACGTCCTCGGCGGGCGGCTCCGGCGCAAGATCGGCACGCTCGCCGAAGCGGGGGATCTCGAGGGCCCCGCCGCGCCGCGTTTCCGCATCGTCCTGACACCCATCCGGGCCCTGGATATGTCTTCGACGGCCGTCAGGGAGCTGGCCCGGCGGGGCCGGTCCCTCGAAGGGCTCGTCCCCCGGGCGGTCGCCGCCTACATCCGCGAACACGAACTCTACAGAGACCGATAGGAGCCGACAGGAGCCATGGCAGAAGAGAAGAAGAAACGGTTCACCAAGCGAAGCCTCCCCGCGCCGGTCCGCCTGGCCGTCGAGGCCGCCCTGGCCCGGAAGGCCGAGGAGCTCTGCGTCCTCGACCTGAGGGAGCTCTCCTCGTTCACCGACTTTTTCATCGTCACCAACGGGAACTCGTCCCGGCAGAACATCGCCGTCGCCGAGGCGATCGAGGCGGCGCTCAAGCCGGCCGGAAGCCGGCCGATCGGCATCGAAGGCCGCGAATCGGCCGAATGGGTCCTGCTCGACTACGGCTCGTTCGTCATCCACGTCTTTTCGAAGGTGGCGCGCGACCACTACGCCCTCGAGAAGCTCTGGGGCGACGCCCCCCGCCTCACGTTCTGATGCCCCCTCGCCTCCGGCCGGCCGCGCCGGGAAAAAGGGGGTTGACAAGCCGGTATCGAATCGCTATTGTTTTAGGGCGATTTCGGCGATGCGCCTGAAATTCCTCTGGCCCGGCAAGACGAAGAATCCCGAGTTACGGGGGTTGCAGGGTTTTTACGAGGCGCGCATCAGGTCCTTGGCGGGCATCGAGATCATCGAGACGCGCGAGGCCCGGGGGCTGGAGGAGAAGCACGCCGGCAAGATCAAGGACCTCGAAGCGCGCGGGTTCGAAAAGCATCTCGACGGAGCTTACGTGATCTGCCTCGACGATCGCGGAAAGGAGATGGCGTCCGATGAGTTCGCCCGCTTCCTTCGCGGCCGGGAGAAGGACTCGGGCAAACCGCTGGCCTTCGTCGTTGGCGGCTTCCTCGGACTCGCCGACCGCGTCGCGGACAGAGCGGACATGACGATGTCGCTGTCGCGGATGACCTTTTCGCACGAGCTCGCCCGCGTCATCCTGCTCGAGCAGGTCTACCGGGCCCTGACCATCGTCGGGGGCCGGCACTATGCCAAATGAAGGGATTGTCCGATGCCTCGAAAGATGAACAAGAAAGACAAAGACGAATTCCGGAAGAAGCTGGCCGACAAAAAGGAGGCCATCATCCGCGTGCTCACGGACAAGATCTCCGAGAGCAAGGAGATGGATTCGAACGTCGCCCAGGATCTCGTCGATAAAGCGGAGACCTCCTACTCCAAGGAATTCCTCCTCAGCCTGGCCGACAGCGACCGCGAGACGCTCCTGCTCATCGACGAGGCCTTGAAGAGGCTCGAGCACGGCGAATTCGGCGTCTGCCAGAGCTGCTCGAAGGAGATCGGCGGGAAAAGGCTCCTGGCCTTTCCCTGGACCCGCTACTGTGTCGATTGCCAGGAGAAGGTCGAGGAAGAGCTCAGGGCCCAGTGACCTTCCGCTTGCGGGCCGCGGCGGCCGGGCTGGCCCGGCTCGCCGGGCTTCTCGTCTTCCCGTCTTTTTGCCATATCTGCGGGGAACCTCTCGAAGCGGCCGGCGAAAGGATCGTCTGCGGCGCCTGCCTGTCCCGCCTCTCTCCGCGGCGCGGCGCGTCGTGCCCGCGATGCGGACGCTTCCATGAGGGCGGCGAGGCGGGGGAGGACCATCTCTGCGCGCGCTGCCTCGGCGCGGCCCCGGCGTTCTCGCTTCACCGCTCTTGCGGCGCCTACGGCGGCACGCTCAAGGACGTCATCCTCCTCTTCAAGTACCGGAAGTACGCCCCGCTCAGCCGACCGCTGGCCCGCTTTGCCGACGCGAGCATGGCCGGGGAACCGGGGCTCTGGGACGGGGCGGAATTCTTCGTTCCCGTGCCGCTCCATCCCTCGCGGCGGAGGGAGAGGGGCTTCAACCAGTCCCGTCTCCTGGCCCGCGACCTGGCCGCGCTCCGCGGCCTCGGGGTCCTCGCGGGCGCGCTCGTCAAAACCCGCAACGCTCCCGCCCAGGCCGGATTGCGGGCGGCCGACCGCGAGAGGAACGTCCGGAATACCTACGCCGTGCGGCGGCCGGGCCGCGTCGCGGGGAGGACGCTCATTCTCGTCGATGACGTCACGACGACGGGGGCGACCGTCCGCGAATGCGCGAGGGTGCTGAAGGCGGCGGGGGCCAAAGACGTGCGGGCGATCACCTTGGCCCAGGCCTAGCTCACTTCTTCGCCTTCTCGGCCTGGGCCTGGACCGGCTTCAGGATCTTGACCTTGCGGGGCTTGAGCTCGGCCCTCTTGGGCATCCGGATCTTGAGGACGCCGTTCACGTGCTCGGCCTCGATCCGGTCCTGATCGATGTAGCTCGGCAGGGCGAAGGAGCGGAAGAAGGACCCGTACGAGCGCTCGATGCGGTGGTAATTCTCTTCCTTGGTCTCCTTCTCGAACTTCCGTTCACCGCGGAGGGTCAGGTTGTTGTCCTCGACCTTGATCTCGACGTCGTTCTCGTCGACGCCGGGTATCTCCGCGCTGAGGACGACCTCATTCTCGGTCTCATAGATGTCGACCGAGGGGGCCCAGGAATGGGCCACCAGGTCCGTTTCCTCGCCCTTGGAGCCGGACATGTCTTCGAAGAGCCTGTTCATTCTATCCCTCAAGGTAGCCATGTCCCTATAGGGATCCCATCTGATGATAGCCATTGGATACCTCCGATATCAATATCTTAGTGCAATAACAATATAATATCTTAGTGATAATTGTCAAGTATTTTTCTAGCGGCAGCCTTCAACGAGGACTGTCGCTTCGCCCTTGGGGGCCCGCGCCCCCATGGCTGAGGCGAGTTCACGGGCCGTCCCCCGCAGGAACTCCTCGTGGATCTTGGTCAGCTCCCTGGCCACGACAACGCGCCTGTCGCCGAGGGCCTCGATGACCGCCGCCAGGAACTCCGGCAGCCTGCGCGTCGGCAGGTAAAAGACGAGGGTCGCCTCCTGCCCGGCCTGGGCCTCGAGGAGCTTGCGCAAGCCCGTCGCCTTCGGGGGCGGGAAGCCGAGAAAGAGAAAGCGGTGCGTAGGCAGGCCCGCGGCTGACAGAGCCGCGGTCACGGCCGCCGGCCCCGGGATGGGGACCACTCGGAGGCCCTCCTTGAGGGCCTCGCGGATGAGGGGGAAGCCGGGATCGGAGATCCCCGGGGTCCCGGCGTCGGAAACGAGGGCGACGTCCCGCCCCGCTTTGAGTAGGCCGATGATCTCCGGGATGCGCTGGCCCTCGCGGGGATGGAAATAGCTGATGAGCGGCTTCTTGAGCCCGAACCGGTTCAGGATCTTGACCGTCTGCCGGGTGTCCTCGCAGGCGATGGCCGCGACCTCGCCGAGAATGCGGACGGCCCGGAGGGTGATGTCCTCGAGGTTGCCGATGGGCGTCGCGACGACGTAGAGAGCGCCGGCCACGGGCTATCCTTCCCGGTCGTACGGATAGAGGAAATCGTGACCGACGGAGCGGATCGACAGCTTCGCGATCGGCGGCATCATGCGCTTGAAAGCCGAGCGTCTGACCATCCGTAGGACGCGGTCGACGGCCGTCGCGGCATGCCCGGCCTCGACCAGCTCGCTGCGGCCCTTCCGGCCCTCGACGAGCCGGTAGAGGATGTCATCGAGCTCCTCGTACGCGAGGCCGATGTCGGCCTCGTCGGTCTGGCCGGGCCAGAGGCCGGCCGTCGGGGCTTTCCCGCGGATCGCGGCCGGCACGCCGAGGTGGGCCGCGAGGTCTCGGACCTGCGTCTTGTAGAGGTCGCCTATGGGATTGATCGCGCAGGCCATGTCGCCATGGATCGTGCCGTAGCCGATGAGGAGCTCGGTCTTGTTGCTCGTCCCCAGGACGAGCCCGCCCTCGCGCGCGGAATGGTCGTAGAGGACGGACATCCGCTCCCGGGCCATCTTGTTGCCGCGCCGGATGCGGCTCTTAGTCGGGTGAGCGGCGAAGTAGAGGTCGATCTGGGGGGCGATGTCGACCTTTTCCTGCCTGATTCCCAACCGCGACGCGAAGGCCGCGGCGTGCCGCACGTCTTCGGGGAAGGCCTTGCCGTACGGCATGACGAGCCCCAGGACGTTCCGCGGGCCGAGGGCCCGGGCGGCCAAGGCCGCCGAGACCGCCGAATCCACCCCCCCCGAGAGGCCCAACAGGGCCTTCCCGCAGCCGCACCGGCAGAATTCCTCCCGGATGAAGGCGACCAGGACCTTTTCGACGAACGCGCCGTTAATCTTCGGGGGCACGGACGATCCTTTCGAGGGACCTCCATATGACCTCGGGCCGCTCATCCCGCTTGAACAGCCATTTCCGGCGCCCCTCCCGGACGGCGGCGAGGTCGATCCGGCAGAAGACGAGGTCCGGGTCGACGGACGAGGCTCGCGCGACCAGGCGGCCGCCGGGCGCGAAGACGAACGACCCGCCGGCGAACGTCACGCCGTCCTCGCTTCCGGCGCGGTTCACGTAGACGACGAAAGCCGTCGAGAAGAATGAGACGGCCTCGCCCATGAGCTCCCACATCCTGCTCGTCTCGAAAGCGTCTCCTCCAGCGACGCCTCGCCCCGGCGCAGCCGAGATGCAGATGATCATCTCGGCCCCGGAGGCGTAGTGGACGTAGCTTGAGCCGTATTGGAGGAAGTCGCGGCAGATGAGAAGTCCCGCCCGGCCGAAGGGCGCCCGGAAGGTCCGGAAGTCCCGGCCTTGAGCGAAGACCTTGGCCTCTTCGAAGATCCCCCCCGTCGGCAGGAAGACCTTGCGGTGGACGTGGACGATCCTGCCGTCGGCGATGAAGGCGGCCGCGTTGTAGATGAGGCCGGGGTCGGCGGGGCTCTCCTCGACGAAGCCGACGACGGCCGAGAGCCCCTTCGAGCGGGCGACGATCTTGCGGAAGCGCGCGTCGGTGGCCGGATCGAGAGCCACCTCCTCGGCCAGGTCCTTCAGCGTGTAGCCCGTCAGCCCCAGCTCCGGGAAGACGACGAGGTCGGCCTTCGCTTTCCGGGCCTTGTCCAGGATGTCCAGATGCCTGTCGACGTTCGCGTCGACGTCCCCGAGCTTCGGCACGATCTGCGCCATGGCGATCTTCATGCGCCATAATTAGCACAATCCCGCCGCCCTTTCAAACCGCCGGAAATGGGGACGCTTCTATTTTTCGCGGCGAAAAATAGAAGCGTCCCCATTTCCTCCCATTGCCGGGCCAAGTTGAAAAATCCGGGCGATTTGACTATAGTTGGGGCCACTCGAGTATTCGAAGCGCCATGAACCACATCGCGACCCACCTGAGGGACATCTTCTTCAACAAGAAGACCGGCCGCCTGATCTACAGGCGGAAGGAGGTCCTCAAGTACTTCTTCTTCGACAAGGGCGCGATCATCCAGATCAAGACGAACGTGCCTGAGGAGCGCCTGGGCGAGATCCTCTTCAAGCTGGAGCGCATCCCGAAGGAAGCCCACGCCAAGATCGACGAGTTCATCGAGCCCGGCAAGAGCATCGGCGAGGCCCTCAAGACCCAGGGCGTGATCTCCGAGGAGGACCTGGCGGAGGCGCTGGCCCATCAGATCCGGGAAAGCATCCTCAACGTCTTCACGTTCTTCGATGCCGATATCGATTTTCAGCCGCTCGGAGAGATCGCCGCCGGTGTCGCCGAATCCCGGGTCAGCGTCCCTCTCCTCATCGAATACGGCATCCGGCGCATGCAGGCGAGCCCGCTCCTGCAGGCCTTTCTGGCCGGCCGCACCCCCATCCTGGGCCGGAAGACGTACGCCTATCTCCTGACCACCGAAGAGAAGGAGATCCTGGAGAAGATCAACGGCAAGGAAACGGCCGACATCGTCCTGCGCGGGCTGACCGTCCCGGGTGAGCAGTTCTGGAAGAGCCTGTATCTCTTTTATTGCCTCGGCGTCGTCGACTTCCAGGGCGAAGCCCAGGCCGGCCCGACGGACCTGAAGACCCGCCTCAGTCCCGCGGCGACGCGGACCGACGTCCCGCAGGCGGTCGCCGAGGTCCTGGCCTTCCGCGAAACCCTTCCGGCGATGACCCTCTACCAGATCCTGGACATCCCCAAAACGGCCACGGAAGAGGAGGTCAAGAAGGCCTATTTCCAGATGGCCCGCCGCTTCCACCCCGACCGGTTCGACCGTAAGCTGGCCGTCGAGTTCAAGTCCCAGATCGATGAGGTCTTCGACGGCATCACCAACGCTTACCGGGTTCTGAGCAGCAAGGACTCGCGGCGGGTGTACGACGCCAAGTCAGGCCAGGTCTCGACCCAGGAAGACATCCAGGAAACGTTCAGGAAGGCCGATATCAAGTTCCGCCAGGGCAAGACCCTTCACGCCCAGGGGCGCTACGACGAGGCCATCGCCTACCTCGAGGAGGCCGTTCGGGTACGCCGGGACAAGGGTGACTATTTCCTTCTCCTGGCCATGTGCGAATCGAGGCTGCCGGCCTATGTCAGGAAGGCGGAGCAGGATTTCCTGACGGCCATCCAGCTCGAGCCCTGGAACCCCGAGGGTTATGTGGGCCTCGGCCTGCTCTACAAGGCCGAAGGCCTGCAGACCAAGGCCGTCAAGCAGCTGGAGAAGGCCCTCGAGGTCGAACCCGAACATGCCTCCGCCCGCGAAGCCTACGAAGAGCTGACGGGCGGGAAAAAGAAACCCGCCAGGGGTCCTTTCGGGCTGAACATCTTCGGCGCGAAAAAGAAAAAGTAGCTACGGCCTGCGGCCGGCCAGCTCCAGGAATTCCTTCTCTCCGATGATCCGGACGCCCAGTTCGCGGGCCCTGTCGAGCTTGGAGCCCGGCGATTCCCCGGCGATGAGCGCGGTCGTCTTGCGGGTTACAGAGGACCCCACCTCGGCCCCCTTCGCCTCCAGGAGCTCTCGCGCCTCGTCGCGGCTCAGGCCGGAGAGCGTCCCGGTGATGACGAAGACCTGGCCAGCCAGGGGTTTGGGGCCGGCTGCGGCCGCGGCGGCCCGGTCGCTCACCCCGGCCTTCCTGAGCCGGCGGATGAGCTCGCGGTTCTCCGGCTGGGCGAAAAAGAAGGCGATGCTCTCGGCCACCTTGGGGCCGACGTCCTCCGCCTGGACGAGCTCCTCCCGGCCGGCCGCCTGCAGCGCTTCGAGGCTGGGGAAGCGGGCGGCCAGCGTCTGGGCCAGCCGCTCCCCGACGTGGCGGATGCCCAGGGCGAAGAGGAGCCGGGCCAGGCCCCGCGACTTCGAGGCTTCGATCTCGTCGAGGAGATTGCGGGCGCTCTTCGGTCCCAGCCGCTCGAGGGCCACGAGGTCGTCGTAGCGGAGGCCGTAGAGATCGGGGATGGAGCGGACGAGCTTGGCACCGAGGAGCTGATCGACGATGGCTTCGCCGAGCCCGTCGACGTCCATCGCCCGGCGCCCGGCGAAGTGGAGGATCGATTCCCGGACGCGGGCCGGACAGGACGTGTTGGCGCAGCGCGAAATGACCTCGTCCTCAGGCCGGAAGACCTTCGAACCGCAGACGGGGCAGTGCTTGGGCCAGGCGAACGCCCTGGCGCCGCGCGGCCGCCGCTCCTTCATCACCGAGACGACGTTGGGGATGACGTCCCCGCTCCTCTCGATGAGGACGTAGTCGCCGACCCGCACGTCCTTCCTTCTCAGCTCCTCTTCGTTGTGGAGCGTCGACCGGCTGATCGTCGTCCCCGAGAGCTTGACCGGTTCGAGCACGGCCACGGGGGTCAGGGCGCCGGTGCGGCCGACTTGGATGATGATGTCGTTGACGCGGGTCGTCGCCTGCCGGGCCGGGAATTTGTAGGAGATGGCCCAGCGCGGCGACTTGGCCGTCGCCCCGAGCTCCCGGCGCTCGTCGGAGGCGTCGACCTTGATGACGATGCCGTCGGCGTCGTAGTCGAGGCTGTCCCGCTTCGCGTTCCACTCCCGGAAGTAGGCCAGGGCGTCGTCGATGGTCTTGCAGAAGCGGGAGTGAGGATTGGTCGGGAAGCCGAGCTCGCGGAGCTTCTCGAGGGCGCCCCACTGGCCCGGCTCCTCCCGGCCGTCGATGACGAGGTAATAGAGAAAAACGCTGAGGTTGCGGGAGGCCACTTGCCTGGGATCGAGGAGCCGGATGGAGCCCGCCGCGGCGTTGCGGGGGTTGGCGAAGAGGGCCTCGCCCGCTTCCTCGCGCTCCCGGTTGATCTTGCGGAAGGACGCGAACGGAAGATAGACCTCGCCCCGGACCTCGACCTCTTCTTCGGCTTCGATGACGAGCGGAAGGGAGCGAATGGTCTTGACGTTGCCGCTGACGTCATCGCCCCGGACGCCGTCGCCGCGCGTGACGGCCCGGGCGAACTTGCCCCGGCGATAGATAATGGAGATGCCGAGACCGTCGATCTTGAGCTCGGCCGTGTATGTGACGTCCCGGCCGGGGAGGAGCTTGCGCACCCGCTCGTCGAATTCGCGGATCTCGTCCTCGCTGTAGCCGTTCTCGATGCTCATCATTGGGCTGCGGTGGACGACGGTGGCGAAGCCCTCGGCGGGCCTCTCGCCGACCCGTTGCGTCGGCGATTCGGGCGTCACCAGCTCGGGAAAGCGGGTCTCGAGGCCGCGGAGCTCGCCCATGAGGCCGTCGAACTCCGGGTCGGAGATCTGCGGGTCGTTGTCGACGTAGTACTTGCGCTCGTGGTAGAGGATCTTCCGGCGCAGCGCCTCGGCCCGGGCGCGGTCCTTCGGCCCGGCGGGAGAGGAGGACACGTCTTCCCTCCTTCTTCTATCGAAGCCCCTCGTCTTCCGGCGTCTCGCGGAGCCGGACGGCGGGTGTCGTGACGGTCCGGGGTCGCTTACTTGCCGAGCCGGGTCTTGGCCTGGGCGACGAGCGCGTTGAACTTGTCGCGCACGCCCTTTTGGCCGGCCTGGATCTTGGCGATGGCCGCCTTCTCGGCCTCGATGTTGGCCTCGAGCGTCTTGAGGAGCCGCTTATCGGTTTCGGAGAGGTCCTCTTCGCTCTTGCCCTCGATCTTGGCGTTGTAGGTCTTCGTGAATTCCTCGATGGCCTTGTTGTGCTCGGCGATCTTGTCGTAGCTGGCGGCGAGGTCCTTGTCCTGGCCGACGAAGAGGTACTCCGCCGCGCCGAAGAAGTTCTTGGATTCCTTCGGATTGAGGATGCCGGCCTCGATCAGGGCATTGACGGTCTCGGTCGTCAGGGACGGATTCGACTTGACCTTGCCATTCATGATCGTCGCGATGTTCTTGGCCAGGGCCGGCGTCTTTTTGATCGCGTAGCCTTCCCTATAAATGGCCAGGGCCTCGTCGATCTTGTCCTGCTTATAGAGGGTCTGGCCGAGGAGCGCGGCGCTCTCGGGGCCCTTGTCCGCGGCATAGAACTGACGGAAGACCGTTTCGGCCTCGGCGAATTTGCCGTTCTTGTAGAGCGTCGCGGCCAGGCCGTTGAGCTGTTTGGAGATGCTCGGGTCCTTGAGGATGCCGTAGGCCTTGATGTAATTTTCGGCGGCCTTGCCGTAATTGCCGGACTTCTCGGCGAACTGGCCGATCATGGCATAGCCCCCGGCCTGGAGCTGGGCGCTGGCCTTGGCGTCGCTCGCGGACTTGCCGTAATCGATGAGCTTCTGGGCCGCTGCGTCGGCCTTGTCCGCCTGGCCGGCCTTGTTGTACAGGGTCGGGATCGCGACCAGAAGCTGGAGCTTCGTCTGGCCGTCGATGCCGGCCATGCCGAGGGCCTTTTCGCCGTACTCGGCCGCTTTCGCCGCATCGGTCGAGGCGCACGGCGTCAGGGTAAAGTAGGCATAGGCCCAATGTTCGTTGGTCGTGCCCTGGCCGGCATATTTGCCGATATAGGCTTCCAGGGCCTTAGCCTTCTGGCAGTTATCCGAAAGCTGCATGGCCTTAAGGTATTCCTCGTCGGGGCTCTGGGCGGCAGCGAAGCCCGCCAGAACGCATACCAAGGTCACGATCGCGAAGAGTGTCCTTTTCATGCTAACCTCTCTGCCGAAAATTTCTGGAATCATAGCCCGCATCCCAGTCTTTGTCAATATTCGTGCGTTCACGCTTGAGATCATTGCAATATATATGCCAGGACCGGGAAATCCGCCGTGCTCTGGCGGCCAATCCAGGGTATAATACGCGCCATGGATCGGAAATCGCTGTTTCGGGAGGCTTTTCTCGAGAAATTGCGGATCTCTCCCTCGGAAAACGTGCCGCTCTCGGCCATGTCCAGCTTCGGCATCGGAGGGCCCGCAGACCTCTTTTTCGAGGCCAGAACGGAATCCGAGCTCGAGGCGGCCGTCTCCCTGGCTGACTCTGAAAAATACCCCTATTATGTTATCGGGGGCGGCTTCAATCTGCTCTTCGACGACGCCGGCTATAGGGGGATCATCGTCCGTAACCGCCTTGACGGGGTCCGCCGTGAGGGGCAGCGCCTGAGCGTTCAGTCGGGGACAAGCCTCGCCTGCGTCCTCCGCGAGGCCATCGAGGCTGGCCTGGCCGGTCTCGAATTCCTGGCCGGGATCCCGGGAACGGTCGGGGGGGCCGTCTACGGCAACGCCGGGGCCTACGGCTGGAGCATTGGGGACGTTCTCGAGACGGCCTGCCTGTTTTCCGCGCCGGGCGGGATAAGGACCGTCTCCAGGGAGGAACTGGGCTTTGGCTACAGGGATTCGGCCCTGAAAAAGGGGGCCGGTATCGTCCTCTCGGCCACGCTCCTGTGCTCCCCGGGGGACAGGCGCGAGTCGGAAGCCCGGGTCCGCGCCATCCTCGAGAAAAGGTGGGCCAAGCATCCTCCCCATGGGACCGCATGCGCCGGGAGCTATTTCAAGAACTGCTCGTCCGCGAGCGGCGCCAGGGTTGCCGCCGGCCAGCTCCTCGAACAGGCGGGCGCCAGGGGGCTCTCCGTCGGGGACGCGGCCGTTTCGGACGTCCACTGCAACTTCATCATCAACAAAGGGAGCGCCCGGGCCAGCGACGTCCTTGCCTTGGCCGCAGAGCTCAAGGAACGGGTCTATCAGATGTTCAGCGTCCGCCTCGAAGAAGAAGTCATTTACCTTCGAGCAGACGCTTCAATATCCTGACGCGTCCCGCCGGAAGGCCCCGCTTCGCGGCCAGGCGGAGGACGAGCTTCCCCGCGGCAGCGTAGATCTCCCTTGCCCCGGGGTCGCTCGCCAAGGCTTCCAGGTGCTTGCGGACCGTGGCCGAATCCCCTCGAACGACCGGGCCGGTGAGGGCCTTTTCCCATCCCAAGGACTTTACGTTCTGTAAAGTTCCTTGCACGAGCGGAAGAAGAGCGGCGAAGGCCGCATTTTCCGTGACGCCAGCCTTCTGCAGGATCCCGGCGGCCGTCCACTCCAAGGCCACAAAGGCGTTCGAGGCCAGGGCGCAGGCGGCGTGATAAAGGGGCTTGTCCTTTGCCGAAAGCAGGAGGACGTGGCCGCGAAGAGCGCGGACGATCTCTTCGGCGGCCTCGACCGCGGCCGGGCCGCCTTCGATCCCCCACGTGATGCCCTTGAAGACCGACGCCGGAGCGTCCTTCCGCGGGAAAGACTGGATCGGATGGAGCGAGGCGGTATAAGCCCCGCGCCGGGCGAGAGGCCCGAGCGCGCCCGAAGGCACGAGCCCGCTCGTGTGGAACACGGGCCGTCCGGCCCACGCTCCGCCCGACCGGGCCAGAGCCGCGGCGACGCGGCCGACGCCATCGTCGGGCACGGCGATGATGACCGCCCCCGTCGCTTCGGCCGCCGCGGCGTACGAGGTCGAAGCCCGCCCCCGGCCGATGATGCGCCGGCTCTCGCGGGCCGCCCGCGCGTCCCTGCTGACGATGGCCTCGGCGAGCCAGCCCCGCCGGGCGAGTGCCGCGCCGAGCGCCGTCCCCAGCCGTCCCGCGCCGACGATCGAGAATCTTTTCATGGCTTGGACCTGAACACCTCGTCCCAGAGATCGATCTCGAGGCCCGTCGGGATCTCCGTCCTCTTGTCGAGCTCGCGCCGCTTCTTCCCTTCCCTTAGGGCCGCCTTGAGCTCGCGCGCGAAGACGTCCGAGGTCACGGCTTCGAGCCCCTTTTTTTGGCCAGCTCCCGGATGGCCCGGTCCGAGCTGACCACGAAGAAGCGGCGGCGGTCGGTCTGCCGGCCGACCATCTCGTGGATGACATCGTCGGCGCTCTGGCCCGCGCCGGGAAAATGGATGGTGAACTTGGGGTTGACCGGGACGTCCGTCGGCGATTCCTCGGGATTGCCGTCGAAGACGAGGTGGATCCGGGCCCGGGTGACTCGCTGGAAGGCGAGGAGCCTCACGACGAGGCCGTCGCGGCCCGACCGCTCGCGCAGCTCATGCGGCGCGATGCGGCCGAGAAGGTTATTGCCGTCGATGAGATAAGCCATGACGCGCCGTCCGTTCGGACGTCTCCCGTCAACCCGGCGGCCAGCCGAGGCGCCGCCCCCCGAGGACATGGAAGTGGATATGGAGAACGTCCTGCCCGGAATCGCGGGCCGTATTGAGGACGACCCGGAAGCCGGTCTCGGCGACGCCCTTCTCGCGGGCCGCCCGGCGGGCCGCAAGGAGAAGCTCCCCGAGGAGACCCTCCGAGCCTTCGGGGGCGTCGTTGAGCGAAGCGAAGTGGGCCTTGGGGATGACGAGAACATGGACCGGCGCCTGCGGCCGGAGGTCGTCGAAAGCGATGACGCGCTCGGTCTCGAAGAGGATTTTCGCCGGGACCTCCCGGCTGACGATGCGGCAGAAGATGCAGCCGGCGGGCGCGGGGGGGGTCACGCCTTGACCCTCTCGATCGAAGCCCCGAGGCCGCTGAGCTTTTCTTCGATCCGCTCGTAGCCGCGGTCGAGGTGCTCGATCTCCGTCACCGTCGTCTCTCCGGCCGCGACGAGACCGGCCAGGACGAGGGCCGCCGAGGCCCGGAGGTCCGTGGCCACGACCTCGGCCCCCGAGAGCGGGGTCTTGCCCTTGACGACGGCCTTGTCGCCCTGGACCTCGATCGAAGCGCCGAGGCGGACGAGCTCGTTGACGTGGGAGAAGCGGCGGTCGAAGATCGTTTCGGTGACGATCGATGTGCCGGCGGCCTGGGTCAGGAGGACCATGAACTGGGCCTGCATGTCGGTGGGGAAGCCCGGGTAGGGCGAGGTCGTGATGTCCTGGGCCCCGACCTCGCTCTTCCCGACGACGCGGAGGGCCCCTTCGCCCTCGGGTTCGACATAAGCCCCCGAGGCCCGCAACTTGGCGACGACGCTCTCGACGTGCTCGGGGACGACGCCGCGGACGATGAAGTCGCCGGAGGTCAGAGCGCCGGCCACGAGGAAGGTGCCGGTCTCGATCCGGTCGGGGATGATGGCGTGGACCGCCCCGCCGAGCTCCTTGACGCCGCGGATGCGGGCGGTGTCCGGGTCGGGCCAGTCGATCTTCGCGCCCATCTTGTTGAGGAGGACGGCCAGATCGGTGACCTCCGGCTCCCGGGCGCAGTTTTTGAGCACGGTCTCGCCCTTGGCCAGGGCCGCGGCCATGAGCAGGTTCTCGGTCCCGGTGACCGTCTTCTTCTCGAAGACGATCTCGGCGCCCTGGAGGCGGCCGGCCTCGGCCTGGATGTAGCCGTGCTCGAGGGAGATCGTCGCGCCGAGCTTCTGCAGGCCGGCGATGTGGAGATCGATCGGCCGCGAGCCGATGGCGCAGCCGCCGGGCAGGGCCACGACGGCCTTGCCGAAGCGGGCCACGAGCGGGCCGAGGACGAGGATAGAGGCGCGCATGGCCCGGACGAGCTCGTAGGACGCCTCGTCCGAGCGGATCCTGGGGACGCGCAGGGATACGGTGTCACCGGAGAGCTTGTACGAGCCGCCGAGCTCCGCGATGAGCGTCAGGATGGTCTCGACGTCCTTCACGTGCGGGACGTTGGTGAGGCGGACCTCCTCGCTCGAGAGGAGCGAGGCGGCGATGGCCGGGAGGACGGCGTTCTTGGCCCCGCTCATGCGGACCTCGCCCCTCAGGCGAAGGCCGGGATCGCCGCGGATCAGCAATTTTTCCATCGGGCCGATTGTAAAGGAAGCGCCGGGCGAATTCAACTTAAGTGGGGACCCGGCCGTCCTTTGTCCAGCCCCAAGCTTCGTAGTAGGCGTCGAGGACGGCGTTGTAGAACGCTTCGTCGACGGCCCGGCCCGCGTGGGCCCCGCTGGCCATGGGGACCTTGAGCTTGGGCGGGACGTAACCGTCGTATGTCCGGTCGCGGCCTTGGGCGTTGTTCAGGCGCCGTTCGAGAGCGTAGATCCTCCGGCCGCACGCCTTCAGGGATTCGGGCGCGTAGGCGACCCCGGACAGGGCGTGATAGAGCGATAGGAACGGCTCGGCCGTGATGTCTCCCGTGAAGAAGTCGCACAGCCCGAGGGAATCGACGAGGGCCTTGCCGCCCTGCCCTTCGGCGACGTAGGCGGCCAGGTCGCGCGCGTCCTTGAGCCCGCCCTCCTCGGCCTGGACGGTCCAGGCGTAGGTGTGGTCGCCGCGTCCCCGGTTCGAGGTCCCGTAGGCCGTGAACATCCCCGGGAAGGCCTTGGGGCTGATCCCGGCGTAGCCGAGGCCGCCGAAGGCCGTGGTCAGGCAATAGGCGATGTCGGCCTGGGCCGCCGGCGTTGCGGCCGCGAGCTCGGCGATGACCCGGTCGCTGTAATGACCGAGGAGGCGCCCGAGGTCGCTCGACGCGTAGGCGATCTCCTTGAGCGCCCGGATCATGCCCGGGGCGTCACCGAACGCGGGCGCTCCGGCGACGCGTCCGAACAGGCCTTTCTCCCGGAGCTCCATGGCCCCGGACATCACGCTGCCGAAGGTCATCGTGTCGACGCCGAGCTCGTTGCAGAGCGAGTTCATGTGGAAGATCGCGTCGCGGTCGAGGATGCCGCAGTTGATCCACAGGGCGATCGTCTCGAACTCCGGCCGGACGCCCTCGCCGGCATAGGGCCCGGCCCCGACCCGGGCGCCGCGCGTGCAGAAGACGTGCCGGCATTTGTTGCAGACGTTGTGTTTTTCCGAGATGGCCAGGAACGCGTCCGTCGAGACCTTGTCGTAATCCGCGGCGTCGAACGCGCCCTCGTCGAAATTGTGCCAGGGCAGGTAGCCGCCCTTGGCGCCGAGATAGCGGCCGTTGAAGGCCCGGTCGAGCCACCAGGTCGTGCCCGTCGCCGGGCGGAACGAGGCCGTCCTGGCGGGGTCCTCGACGCTGGCCTTGATCTGGGCGTCGAGCTCCCGGCTGAGACGCCGGAAGGCCTCGGGGTCGCTGTAGATGACGGCTTCGTTGCCGAGAGCCGTGACGGCGACGAGGTTCTTCGAGCCGAATACGGCGCCCGCCCCGCCGCGGCCGAAGTTGCGGTGGCGGTCGGCGGTGAGACAGGCGAAATCGACGAGGTTCCAACCGGCCGGGCCGACGGTCAGGGTGGACGATCCCTTGAGCCCGGCCGTGAGCGTTTCGGTGATGATCGACGCGGCCCGGGGCACACGCCGGCCCGCGACCGTCTCGAAGAGACCGTCCTCGGCATCGAGGATGCGGCAGGCGCCGCCGACGATCTCGAGGCGCACCGGTCTGTCCGCCCGTCCGTCGATGACGATCTGGTCGAACCCGGCCCGCTTGAGCATGTTGGGGAAAAGTCCGCCTGCGCTCGAGTGGGTGACGAGCCCCGAGAGGGGCTTGTGGCCGGGGACCCAGGCGGCCGGCTGCGGCGAACGGGCCATCGTGCCGACGAACGAGCAGGAGCCGCGCCCGGCCGTGGCCACGGCGGTGTCGTTCAGGGCGGCCGTCCCGATGACGATCCTGTTCCCGGGCGTGAGCGGGTCCGCCAGCGGGCCCGTCCGTTCGAGATGGTCGGCCAGCAGTCGCGCCTGGAGGCCGCGGCCGCCGACGTAGTCGCGGGCATAAGCCGGGTCGGCCGGTTCGACCCGGACCGTCCGTTCCGTCAGGTCGATGAAAGCCCAGCGGCCCCTGTATCCGGACATCTTCATTCCTTCGGGCACGGGTTCCTCCTGTTCGATCGCGTCGTCAGAGCGATTTCAAGGCCTGGTCGACGTCGGCGATGACATCGTCCGGGTGCTCGGCGCCGACGCAGAGCCGGATGAGCTGCGGCGGCACGTCCGCCATGCGCCGGGCCTCCTCGCCCTGCTGCTGGTGGGTCGAGATGGCCGGAATGGTGGCGACGCTCTTGATGCGGCCGAGGTCGGTGGCCCGGTAGATCATCTTGAACTTGTCGAAGACCCTGCGGGCGTTCTCCGGAGGGCCGTCCACGCGAAAGCTCATGAGGTGGCCGTAGCGGTTGATCTCATGTCCGGTGCCGTCGTCGGAATCGACGAGCTTCATGTACTTCTTCGCCACTTCGTGAAGAGGGTAGCTGGGGAGGCCGAGGTAATCGACCTGGTAGACCCGCGGGTGCTTCTTGAGGAACTCGGCCACCTTCTGGCAGTTCGCGCTGACAACGTCCATCTTGGAGCGGAGCGTACGCAGGTCGTTCAGGGCGAAGATGGCGTTGAAGGGCGAAGCGGCCGGTCCGTTGTCGCGGTACGGCAGGAACTTGACGTACTCGGCGAAGCTCGCCTTGAACAGGGGATGGTCGTTCTGGACCTTGGTCGTGATGGGCTTGCGGCTGATGAGCGCGCCGCCGATGGCGAGGCCGCCGGCCGTGATCGATTTCGTCAGGGAGTGGACGACGATATCGGCCCCGTGGGCGATCGGCCGCATCAGGGCCGGGGTCGCGCAGGTCGCGTCGACGATCACGGGGATCTCCCAGGAGTGGGCCAGGTCGACGAGGGCCTTGAGGTCGGTGAAGACCTGCTGGGGATTGGAGGGCATCTCCATGTAGATGAAGCGCGTGTCCTCGTCGATCTTGGCCTTCCACTCCTCGATGTCCCAAGGGTGCTGGACCCAGCGGCATTCGTGGCCGCGCTCCTTCATCTTGCGGACGGAGAAATGCTGGAAGGTCCCGCCGTAGACCTGGACGCAGGAGACGAAATTGATGCGTTCGGGGCCGTCCTTCTGCTTGACCAGGAAGGGATCGACGGCGGCGGCTATGGCCGACATGCCCGAGGCCGTGACCAGGCACGAGGCGTCGCAGCCGGTTTGATAGCCCTCGAGCAGGGCCAGGACCCACTCGAGGTAGTAGGTCGTCGGGTTGGCGATGCGCGTGTAGCACCAGGTCGGGACGAGGTAAGCCAGGGCGGCTTCGAGCTCATCGGCGTCGGCGTAGGCCTGCGAGCTCGAAAGGTAAAGCGGTTCGATGACGGCGCCCTGGTTGCGCTCCAGGGCCTCCTCGACCGTGTAGAGCCCGTGGACGGCGATGGTGTCGAATCTCATCGTTTTCATCCGGGCCAGGGCGGCATCGCGCTGGGCCAGGAGCTTGCCGGCCGCGTCGACGTACTTCTGGACGCCCGGCGAGAGTTTCGGGGCGGAGCTCATGGGTCCTCCATTGCGGATTTCGGGATAGACGCGGGCGCGAAGAAACGGATGGTCGCTGTTAAAGCAAACGGCATGACACAGTCGAGACTGCGCCCCTAGCATATAAAGAAGATGGGGGCCTCGTCAAGTTGGCCTCGGAGTATCGTCTCCGTCCGCCTCGGTGATTCTTCACGGCGTTCGGAGCGCCGGACTCGGCGCCAAAACAACTCGCTCGGCGTGCGCTACGCCTCGCTCAGACACGTTTTGGCGGTTTCCAGGGAAACTGCCCTCTTCCGGCTCCCAAACGCCTAAATCACCGCATTGCTTCCGTCGACGATATGCCTCGGCCGATAAATAGTGGATGTAGGGGTTCTTTCACCGGCAGCGGTGGATGGCCAGGATGTCCGACAATATCGCGAAGCCCGTCTCGAGCTTGCCCGCGCCCGCGCCCTGAATGGTGACCTTGCCCATCAGGTCGGTCTCGAGGCTCAGGGCGTTCTGGGCGCCCATGACGCCGGCCAGGGGATCGGACAGGGGCAGCTTCTGAGGGGAGACGCTGGCCGTGACGGCGCCGTTCTCGTGTTTGGCGTGGCCGATGAGCTTGTAGCGGAAGCCCTGGGCCTTGGCGGCCTCGACGTCGGCCCTGGTGATGGCCGAGATGCCCTTGCAGGGGACGTCGGCGGTCTTGAGGGAGCCGCCGAGCAGGACGTTCGACAGGATGACGACCTTGGCCAGCGCGTCGAAACCCTCGACGTCGGCGGTCGGGTCTGCCTCGGCGTAGCCGAGCTTCTGGGCCAGGGCCAGGGCCGGGCCGTAGTCCATGCCCTCGGTCTCCATCTTGGACAGAATGAAATTCGTCGTCCCGTTGAGGATGCCCTTGATCTCGCGGATCGTGTTGCCGGCGAGGCCGCATTCGGCGAGGTGGAAGACGGGCGTGCCGCTCATGACCGTGCCTTCGATGCGGAACTGGAGGCCGTTCTGGCGGGCCAGGTCCTGGATCTCGCGGTAATGGAGGGCGGCCGGCCCCTTGTTCGAGGTGACGACGCTCTTGCCGAGGCGCAGGGCCTTCTTGATGTAGCTCGTCGCCGGCTCGCCGGTCTTGATGTCGGTGTAGGTCAGCTCGGCGATGATGTCGGCCTCGGTGCGCTCGATCATGTCCAGGGGATCGAGGGATTCGACCTGGGCGGGCGTCGCGCCGGGGTAGCTGGCGAGGGCCTGGCCCGCGCCGAGGACGGCGAGGACCTTGGGGATGTCGATGCCTTCGGGGAGGAGGAGGGTCCCTTTGATCTTGTCGGAGATGGCCACGACCCGGGCCTCGAAGCCGAACGTGTCGCGGAGAAAGTCCCTTTTGTCGTGCAGGATCTGCAGGAGCCCCTGCCCGACGGTGCCGCAGCCGATAAGCCCGATCTTGTGTTCCATGCGCGTATCTCCTCCCTCCGATGTTCGGCGGCCTAATATAACATATCCGGCCGGCGAAAAGAACGGAATGCGGGGACGAAGATCGGGGACACAATACCATTTCCCGAATTAGGCCAATCATATGAATTGACAAGGCAAAGATTCAATGGAATCGTTCATGTCCGCGAGCTCCCCGCCTGCCAAAGCACAGGATGAAATTCGGAAAATGGTATTGTGTCCCCGATTTGGGTGTTGACGGGGCGGACGCATCGGAGTGAGAATGGGCCCATTGCGGCCGGGGACAGGCGCCCCGGCGAGGAGGTCCCCATGAAAAGAACTCTCTCGATCGTCGCGGTCATCTTTCTCGTCGCGGCTCTGGCGGCCGCCCAACAGCCGGCCAAAAAGCTCAAGGTGTTCATCTCCGTCGATATGGAGGGTGTGAGCGGCCTCATCCATTGGGACGAAACGGAGGAGGGCGGGGCGGATTATCCGCTGTTCCGCAAGCTCATGACGGCCGAGGCGAATGCGGCCATCGCCGGGGCCCTCGACGCGGGGGCGACCGAGATCGTCGTCCGCGACGCCCACGGCAGCGCCCGGAACATCCTGCCCGACCTCCTCCGCCCCGAGGCCCGGCTCATCCGCGAGTGGAACAGCCCCTTGAGCATGATGGAGGGCATCGACAGGACGTTCGACGCCGTCGTCTTCATCGGCTATCACGCCCGGGCGGGCACGCCGAACGCCGTCCTCAAGCACACGATGAGCCTGTCGCTTTTCGACGTCATCCTCAACGGCGTCCGCGTGCCCGAGGCCGCGTGGAACGCCGCGATCGCCGGGTACTTCGATGTCCCCGTCGTCTTCCTGTCCGGAGACTCGGCCATCGGCAGGCAGATCCAGGAGATCATCGGGCCGATCGAGACGGTCGCGGTCAAGGAGGGCATGGGCCCGGCCGCTTCGATGGTCCACCCGGTCAAGTCCCAGGAGATGATCCAGAAGGGGGTCGCGGCGGCCCTTCGGAATCTGAAGGCCACCAAGCCCTACAAACCGGCCGCGCCCTACAAGCTCGAGATCGTCTTCACCGACGAGAACCTGGCCCGGAGGGCATCCCTGGTGCCGGGAGCGACGCGGACCGGCGAGCGGTCCGTGGCCTTCACCTCCAGAGACCTCCTGGAGATCGTCGCCGACTTCAGCCTGGCCCGCCGCTAAAAAAAGGTTCTTCTCCCAATTCCGGGCCGACCTCTCGCGGCGGCGATGGGTGTTGCCTCGAAGATCCCCGTCCGTGGAGGGGGGACCCGCGCAAGCGGAGGGAACCGGTACGACTGGTTCCCGGGGGGCCGGGGAACTAGAGGCAATACCCTGAGCTAAGCCGGAGAGAGGGACTCACGGAATCAGGAGAAGAAAAGGGCCGCCATCCCGGAGGATGACGGCCCTTTGCGTCTGCTTTCTAAAGGCGCTTACTTGGCGGCCGGGGCGGGAGGATTCTCCTTGATGAACTCCTCCAGCCATTCCGTCGTGACGGACTTGGGCCGTTCGATCGGCAGGCCGAGGGCGCGGTCCCAGACGAGCTGGGCCAGGACGCCGAGGGCGCGCGACACCCCGAAGAACACGGTATAGAAGTCGAACTGGGTGGCGCCGTAATAATAAAGAAGGACGCCGGAGTGGGCGTCGACGTTCGGCCACGGGTTCTTGGTCTTGCCGTGCTTGGTCAGGACGTCGGGCGCGACCTCATAGACGAGGCTGACGATCTTGAACAGGTCGTAATCCGGCATGTGCTTGAGGGCGAACTCCCTCTGGGCGACATAGCGCGGATCGGTCTTGCGGAGGACGGCGTGGCCGTAACCGGGGATGACCCGTCCGCCGTTGAGCGTGTCCCACATGAACTTTTCCATCTGCTCCTTGGTCGGGACGCCGCCGAACTCCTTCATGAGGTCCTGGATCCAGCCGAGGACTTCCTGGTTGGCCAGTCCGTGGAGCGGGCCGGCCAGGCCGTCCATGCCGGCCGACAGCGAGTAGAAGGCGTCGGACAGGGCCGAGCCGACGAGGTGAGTCGTGTGGGCCGACACGTTGCCGCCCTCGTGGTCGCTGTGGATGCAGAGGTAGAGCCGCATGAGCTCCTTAAACGCGGGATCGTTGCTGACGCCGAGCATGTGGGCCAGGTTGCCGCCCCAGTCGAGCTTCGGGTCGGGAGCGATGTGCTTGCCGCCCATGTAGGTCCGGCGGAAGATGTAGGCCGCGATGTTGGGCAGCTTGGCGATGAGGTTCATGACGTCCTCGTATGTCGCATCCCAATACTGCGCCTTCGGCATCTTCTCTTTATAGCGCCGGGCGAACTCGGACTCCCGCTGGAGCTGCAGGATGGCCATCGAGAACTGGGTCATCGGGTGCGTGTCCTTGGGGACGGCGTTCATCATGTCGATAAGATACTGGGGCAGGACGCTGCGCTTCTGCCACTCTTCGGTGATCGCGGCGCAGTCCTCGGCCGTCGGGAGCTCGCCGAGGAGAAGGAGATAGAAGATGCCCTCGGGCAGGGGCTCGGTGCCGCCGGGGGCCTTGGGCAGCTTGTCGCGAAGCTCGGGGATGGAGAAGCCGCGGAAGCGGATGCCCTCGAACTTGTCGAGGAGCGAGACGTCCCAGAGCATCGAGATGATGTCGCGGGCGCCGCCGACGACCTGGCCGACGTTGACGCTCGAGACGTTGATCGCGCCGTGTTCCTTGGCCAGCGCCTGGACCCGGGCCTTCATCGGGCCCACCTTCAGGTAGAATTTCTCTTTCAAAGTCGACATCCGGTTTGAACCTCCTGATGATGTATTTGAAGGGTGAAGATCACCCCGCAAGGGGCCTCATCATAGCATGGGCCAACGCGGGGTGTCAATCCGAAAACTTCTTTTATTTCAGCGGTTTGCGCGGGACGCGCGCGTCCGCCATGGCCGCCTGGTAGGCGAAGAAGGCCTCGACGACGGCGTTCTTCATCAGGTCCTCCGCGCGGAGCGTGTCATAAAAATCCATGTTCGTGTGCCCGGCCGTGCCGCCGATGCGGTCCTGGATGAACTGGAAGCCGGGCAGGCCGGCCGCGTCGAACGAGACGTGATCCGTGCTGCCGACGCTTTGGATCGAGAGCGCGGTCATGCCGAAATCCCGGAACGGCTCCATCCAGGCCGCGAAGAGGCGGCGGACCCGCTCGTTCTCCTGGAGATAGATGCCCCGGAACTGGCCGGCGCCGTAATCCTGGTTGAAATAGGCCGAGAACTTCTCGTAGCCGGGCTTGGCCCCGACCTTCGGGTCCTGAGGGTTGCCGAAGTGGGCGTTGACGTACTCGCGCGAGCCGTGGAGTCCCTGCTCTTCGCCGCCCCAGAACGCGACGCGGATCGTCCGGCGGGGCTTGACCCCGATCGCCTTGAGGATGCGGGCGGCTTCAAGGGCCACGGCGCACCCGGCGGCGGTGTCGCTCGCGCCCGCGGCCTCGTGCCAGCTGTCGTAGTGCGCCCCGAGCATGACGACCTCGTCCGCCAGGTCCGTGCCCGGGATCTCGCCGACGACGTTCGAAGCCTTCTCGACCTTGTCGCCGACGCGATTGCGGACCTCGATCTCGACCTTGACCGGGATGCCGCGCTTGAGGATGCGGAACATCCGGTTGTAGTGCTCCGGCGTCACCGCGATGATCGGCAGCGTCTTGAGGGTCTTCTCGCGCGACCACTTGTCTTCGTTCGCCCCGGGCCGGGAGAAGCCGACGACCGCTCCCATCTGGCCGCCCGTGCACTGAAGGACCGCGACGGCGCCTTCGGACCGGAAGAAGTCGAGCCTGTCCTCGGCCCCGACGAGGTCGGGATTGGGCGGCGGCGGCGTCGTCCGGGGGCGCTGCGGCCGCGGGACGACGGTCTCCTCGATCTGCTTCAGCTCGGCCTCGGTCAGGCGCGAGACGCCCTGCGTCAGGGCGGCCATGTCGAGCGTGTAAGGCGGCGTCGACAGGATCACCGCGCCCTTGAGCTTGCCCTTGTACCTGTCGAGGTCCTTCTTTGTCTGGATGTCGGCGGCGAGGACCGCCGGGCAGGCCACCTTGCCTTTTGTCCCCGATGTATAGGCGAGGGGGAAGCCCATCATCGGCTGGTACTCCGGCTCGAGCATGTGGAGCGAGAAATACTCGTTGTCCCAGGCCGCGCCGTAATCCATGAACGGCTCGATCGCGACGTTCTCGAGCCCGAGCTTCTCCATCTTGTCCTTGGCCCAGAGCTGGGCCCGCTTCATGCCCTCGGACAAGGTCAGGCGGCCGCCGAGGACGTCGGTCATATAGCCGACGATGTCCATGACCTGAGAGCGCTGCAGCCCCTCCTCGCGGATCTTGGCCGCCATGTCCCAGTCGACGGTCGGGACCTGGTCGGATGCGAACGCGCCGACGGCGACGGCGAGAATGACCGCCGCGATGGCTCGGGTGATCGGCTTCATGAGGAACCTCCTGTCCGGCGTTTCGTCGAGCCCCCTATTCTCCACATTCGACGGCCGGGCCGCAACAGGTATCAGAGAGGCGCACACCCGCCGGAATCCTTCGGTTGTCTCCCGGCCCGCCCCGTGCTAATATCCGATCAACGTCGGTAATTCTCCGTGGACATCAGGTGAGGACAAAAATGGCCCCCTCGAAACACATGGCCTGCATCGCGATGGCCCTCCTTGTATCGGGCTTGACGGCAGCCTATGCCCAGGATGCCGCCCTCTCTGACGAGCAAGTGAAGGGCCGGCTTGGATTCATCATCAACGCCCTTGAGGCCGGACAATCCCGGGCCAGGACGTGGTGGTACGGCTGGATCGGCGCTTACTCGGCAGGGGCCGTCACCATGGGCATCCTAAGCGCCACGAGCTGGAAGAAGGCGCCGGAGATCCAGACCTTCGCGCCGGTCCCCGAGATCGACAACAGTGCCGCCCAGGATATGCTCGTCGGCGGCGCGACCTTCGCTCTCGGCGTCTTTGGCCTGGCCATCGACCCGTTCGACCCGGCCACGGCCGCGCGAAAGCTGAAGCCGTTGCCCGAGACGACGCCCCTCGAACGGTCGGCGAAGCTCGAGCGGGCCGAAGCGCTCCTCCGCGAGTGCGCGCGCCGCGAGAAAAGCGGCCGGAGCCTCACGACACACATGCTGAACTTCGGCGTCAACGCGGCGGCCGGGGTCGTCACCGCGGCCGCGTTCAAGCGGCCCTGGACCGACGGTCTCGTCACCTTCGCCGTCGGTGAGGCCGTTTCGCTGCTGAACATCTTCAGCCAGCCGATGCGGGCGACCCGCGACCTGAAGAGATACGAATCGGGGTTCGCCGGAGACGGCGTGCCCCCGTCGCTCGCGTCCGGGGAGCCCCGATGGTCCCTGGGCCTCTGGCCGGGCGGCGTCAGCTTCCGGCTGCAGTTCTGATAAGGAGAAAGAACCATGAACCGAAGAAATAGCGGCGTCCTCGGGCTCGCCCTGGCCGTCGTTTCGCTGTTGGGCTTCGCCGCCTTCCTTCCGGCGCAGGTCCGCCTGCCCTCGGTCATCGGCGATCATATGGTCGTCCAGCAGGACAAGCCCTTCGCGGTCTGGGGCTGGGCCGGAAAGACCGAGGCGGTCACGGTCCTGTTCAACGGCCAGGAGAAGCAAGCCGTCGCGGCGGCTGACGGAACGTGGCGGGTTGTTTTCGATCCGCTCACGGCAGGCGAGGTCCCGCTCGAAATGACCGTCCGCGGCTCGAAGGGCCCGGAGATCGTCGTCAAGGACATCCTCGTCGGTGAGGTCTGGCTGTGCTCGGGCCAGTCCAACATGGAGATGTCCCTGGCTTGGCTCCGGTATCCCTCCCCCGATGCCCTCCAGGCGGATCATCCGAGCATGCGCCTCTTCTTCGTCCCGAAGCGCACCTCCGACAGGCCCAAGGACGACATCGTCGCGAAGTGGGAGCCCTGCTCCCCGGACACCGTCAGGACTTTCTCGTCCGTCGCCTACTATTTCGGGCTCGAGCTCCACAAGAGGCTCGGCGTCCCTGTCGGCCTGATCGAATCGGCCTGGGGCGGGACGGACATCGAGCCCTGGACGCCTCCGGTCGGGTTCGTCGCCGTTCCCGAGGTGAAGCCTCTGCTGGAGGCGCAAGCGGCCAAGTACGCCGCGTTCCGGGACGAGCTGGCCAAGGCCCTTCCGGCCTGGGAGATGTGGGCCCGCGAGAGCCGCAAGGCGCTCCTCGCCAAGGCCCCGCTGCCCGCCGAACCGGAGCTGGGTTTTCCCGAAAACCCCTACAACAGCCCGCAGGCGCCGACGACCCTCTACAACGGGATGATCCACGCCCTGACGCCGTTCGCCATCCGCGGCGCCATCTGGTACCAGGGCGAGAACAACCGGAACGACGGCCTTTTCTACGAGACGAAGATGGACGCGCTCATCCAGGGCTGGCGCCTGGCCTGGAAGATGGGCGACTTCCCCTTCTATTATGTCCAGCTCGCGCCCTATAACTACGGCTACAACCGTGAGTCGCCCACGGGCGACGTCCCCGATTTCCTGCGCCTGCCCCTCCTATGGGAGGCCCAGTCGAACGCCCTGCGCCTCCCCAATACGGGCATGGCCGTCATCACCGACATCACCGACCTCGACGACATCCACCCTGCGAACAAGCAGGACGTCGGCTACCGGCTGTCGCTCTGGGCCCGGGCCCGTACGTACGGCGAGAAGACGCTCGTCTACTCGGGGCCCCTCTACAAGTCCATGGCCGTCGACGGGAACCTGATCCGCCTCTCTTTCGACCATGTCGGGAGCGGGCTTGTTTCGAACGACGGCCAGCCGCTCAAGTGGTTCGAGATCGCCGGCGAGGACCGTACGTTCTACAAGGCCGAGGCGGAAGTTGCGGGCGATACGGTCGTCGTCTGGAGCTCGCGCGTTCCGGCGCCGAAGGCGGTCCGGTTCGGCTGGCACCAGCTGGCCGTGCCCAACCTGGCCAACAAGGAAGGCCTGCCCGCCTCGCCCTTCCGCACCGATAAGTGGTAGCGAAATCGGGGACACAATACCAATTCCCCAATTGGAAAAAGGGGAATTGGTATTGTGTCCCCGAATTAAACCGGAGGGGCGGGAGTACGTATCTCCTCATATCGAAGTTTGCCCGGATGCTCCGGGCGCGGGGCCTTGATTTTTCGGCCCCGGGCCCGTATTGTTAGGAACGGACCTCAGGTCCGAAGGAGGACAGAATGGGTGCTTTCATACTCTTGTTGATCATCATCGGGGCCGTCGCCATCATGGCCATCGGCATGTACAACAGCCTCGTCACGCTGCGCAACCGCTGCGACAACGGCTGGTCCCAGATCGACGTCCAGCTCCGCCGCCGCTACGACCTCATCCCCAACCTCGTGGAGACCGTCAAGGGCTACGCCAAGCACGAGCGAGAGGTCTTCGAGAAGGTGACCCAGGCGCGGGCCGCGGCGGTCAACGCCCAGACCATCAAGGAGCACGGCCAGGCCGACAACGTCCTGACCGGCGCCCTGAAGTCCCTCTTCGCTGTCGCCGAGAACTACCCCGAGCTCAAGGCCAACCAGAATTTCCTCATGCTCCAGGAGGAGCTGGCCGGGACCGAGAGCAAGGTCGCCTATGCCCGGCAGTTCTACAACGACACCGTCATGAAGTTCAACATGCGCCAGCAGGTCTTTCCCTCGAACATCATCGCCAACATGTTCGGCTTCAAGGAGCGCGACTACTACCAGATCGAAGAGGAAGTGGCCAAGGGCCCGGTCAAGGTCCAGTTCTAAATCGGGGACACAATACCAATTCCCCGATTTCCGGGCCCGGCACATTTGCGCTGGCTATGAGCGGCGAGTCCGACGATGTATGAACAGATCTCCCGCAACAAGTGGAAATCCGTCGCGCTCATCGTTTTCTTCATGGCCTTCATCTTCGTCCTCGTCTGGTTCTTCGAGTACGTCACGGGCTGGGGGAAAGGCGGTCTCGTCCTGGCCGTCGCCGTGGCCATGGGCACCGCCGCCGTGGGCTACTACTCGAGCGACAAGATCGTCCTGACGATCAGCCGCGCCCGGCCCGTATCCAAGGACGAGTATCCCTATCTCTATAACGTCGTCGAGGGGCTGGCCCTCGCCGCGGGCGTCCCGACGCCCAAGTGCTACGTCATCGACGACACGGCCCCCAACGCCTTCGCCGCCGGGCGCAAGCCGGAGACGGCCGTGATCTGCGTCACGACCGGCATCCTCGAGAAGCTCAACCGGGTCGAGCTCGAGGGCGTCATCGCCCATGAGATGTCCCACATCAAGAACTACGACGTCCGGCTTTCGACGCTCGTCGTCGTCATGGCCGGCATCGTGGCCCTGCTCAGCGACTGGATGCTGAGGACCTTCATGTGGGGCGGCGGCCGTCGGGGCGGTCGTCGTCGCGAAGGCGACGGCGCCGCCGGCGGCGCCCTCGTCCTCGTCGGCCTGGCCCTGGCCGTCCTCTCGCCCCTCGTCGCCACGATCATCCAGCTGGCCGTCTCGCGCAAACGCGAGTTCCTGGCCGACGCGAGCTCGGCCATGCTGACGCGCTACCCGGCCGGGCTGGCCTCGGCCCTGCGCAAGATCTCGGCCGACACCGAGCCTCTCGAGGCCGCCAACAAGGCCACGGCCCACCTCTACATCGTCAACCCGCTCAAGAACCTCAAGGGAGGCAGCGGGGTCAATCGCCTCTTCAGCACCCACCCGCCCATCGAGGAGCGCATCGCCGCCCTCGAGAAGATGTAGCCCGACGATGAGCCCCCACGCGCACGGTGAACATCAGCGGCCGCTGCGCCTCGCGCTCCTCATCACTTCGGCCGTCCTCGTCGTCGAGATCATCGGCGGCGTCCTGAGCCGCAGCCTGGCCCTTCTCGCCGACGCCGGCCACATGCTCACCGACGTCGGGGCGCTCGGCCTGGGCCTCTTCGCCTTCTGGCTCTCCGCCCGCCCCCCGACGTCCGAGCGCACCTTCGGCTGGCGCCGCTTCGAGATCTTCGCCGCCTTCATGAACGGCGTCGCCCTCTGGGTCATCGCCGCCGTGATCGGCTACCAGGCCTTCCTGCGCCTCCAGACGCCCCAGCCGGTCAAAGGCGGCCTGATGCTCGCCGTCGCGGTCTTCGGGCTCCTGGCCAACGTCACCGTCGGGGCGGTCCTTTACCGGAGCCGCGAACGCAATCTCAACATCCACGGGGCGTTCCTCCACGTCGCGGCCGACGCGCTCGGCAGCGTGGGCGTCCTCGTCGCGGCCCTGCTTATCACCACGACCGGGTCCTTCATCTGGGACCCCATCGTCAGCGCCGCCGTCTGCGTCCTCATCCTTTGGAGCTCGGGACGGCTCATCCGCGATTCCTTCCGCATCTTCATGGAGGGCGCGCCGCCCGGCCTCGACATCGCCGCCGTCCGCGCGACCCTGGCCGCGCTCGACGGCGTCCTCGACGTCCACGATCTCCACGTCTGGACGATCACCTCGGGCTTCGTCTCGATGAGCGCCCACCTGAGGGTGGGGGCGGGGGAGGAGGCCAAGGACGTCCTGCGGCGGGCCCACGAGGCCATCTCCTCGCGCTTCAAGGTCCTCCACTCGACCTTTCAGATCGAGACCGAGGAGCACCCGATATGCGCCACGGGCTCGTGCGACCTGAAGCCGCCTACTTCCGCTTGAGGAGCCTGCGCAGCTCGCCGAGGCCGCGCGTGTTGATGACATCGGCCGGCTCGAGCCAGCCGCGCCGCGCCTGGCCGATCCCGAACCTCATCAAGGCCAGGTCGTCCAGACTGTGGGCGTCCGTCGAAATGGCGATCTTCAGGCCCATCTCCTTGGCCATCAGGCAATGGACATCGTCGAGGTCGAGGCGGTCCGGATGGGCGTTGAGCTCGAGGTGGCAGCCCCGCTCGACGGCCGCTTTCATGACCTTCCCGAGATCGATCTCGTAGGCCGGCCGCTCGTTGATGAGCCGGCCCGAAGGGTGGCAGAAGATGTTGACCAGGCGGTTGTCCAAGACCCGGAGGACCCGCTCGGTCTGCTTCTCTTTGGACAGGTTGAAGTTGTAATGGATCGAACAGAGGACGAGGTCGAGCTCGCGCAGGATGTCGTCGGGAAGGTCGAGGGAGCCGTCGACGAGGATATCGCACTCGATCGACTTCAGCAGCGTGATGCCCTTGAGCCTGGCGTTGAGCTTGTCGATGTCCTTGACGGCCTTCGCCAGCCGCTTGGCGTCCAGGCCGTGGGCCATGGTCACGCGCTTCGAATGATCGGAGACGGCCAGGTACTCATAGCCCAGCTTTTTCGCCGCCTCGGCCATCTCGACGGCGGTGTAGTGGCCGTCGGTCTCTTTGGTGTGGGAGTGGAGGTCGCCCTTGATGTCCCCGAGCTGGATGAGGCGCGGCAGCCGCCCCTTGACCGCGGCCTGGAGCTCGCCCCGGTCCTCCCGCAGCTCGGGCTCGATATAGGGCATGTCGAACAGCTTGTAGATCTCTTCTTCCGTCCGTCCGGCGATCATCTTCCGGCCCCGGAAGACGCCGTACTCGTTGACCTTGAGCTTCCGTTTGACACCCATGAGCCGGACGGCGATGTTGTGGGGCTTGGAGCCCGTGAAATAGTGGAGCGCGGCCCCGAACGAGACGAGTGGCACGACCCGCAGATCGACCTGAAGCCCGCCGCGGAGGAGGACGGAGGCCTTGGTCTCGCCCTCGGCCAGGACTTTGGACACGTCGTCGTAGTGGACGAAGCGGTCGATGACATCCCGGCTCTTCTCCGCGGCCACCAGGATGTCGACGTCCCCGACCGTTTCGGCGCGGCGCCGGAAGCTCCCGGCGATCTCGATCGCCTCGACGCCCTTGGCTTTCCTGAGATCATCGAAGAGCGGGGTCACGATCTGCTCCGCCACGGCCAGCTTGAACCTCACGGGGCCGTGCCCGGCGACCTTGGTTCGGCCGAGCTCCTCGAGGATCGCCTGCTCCGTCTTCTCGCTGAAGCCGGGGAGCTCGCGGATCTTCCCCTCGGTGGCGACTCTCTTCAGGTCCTCGAGCGAAGCGACCTTTAGCTCCTTGTAGAGTAGGGCGATCTTCTTCGGCCCCAGACCGCGGACCTTCATCAGCGTGCTCAGCCCTTCGGGGAGCTCCTTCCTCGTATCCTCGAGGAGCGGCAGCTTCTTCGTGGCGACGATCGTCCGGATCTTGTCCGCAAGGTCCTTGCCGATGCCGGGGATCCCGTCGAAGCCCTTCTCCTCGGCGGCGAGCTCGACGACGTTTCGCGACAGGCTGGCCACGGTCCGGGCGGCGTTCCGGTAGGCCCGGACGCGGAACTGGTTCTCGCCCCGGATCTCGAGAAGGTCCGCGAGCTCGTCGAAGATCTCGGCGACGTCGTTGTTATGGATCGGCATGGGTCGGTGCGACCGCGGGCCGGCCCGTCACTTCAGGCGGGATGCGGCGTCGCCGACGGCTTTCTTGAGTTCCTTGGCGGCGCGCTCGAGGCCCGTCTTCACATCCGCCCCGGCCTTCTCTCCGGCCTTGGCCCATTCGCCCATCCGGACCTTGAGGTCCTTCTCGGTCTTCTCGAGCGATTTGAGGCCTTTTTCGAAGTCCAGGCGGGCGTCGAGTCCGAGCTTCCGGCCCCGGGCCTTGAGCTCCATCAGCCCGGCCTTGATGTGGTCCATCTCGATGCCGAGCCTCTCCAGGAATTCGTCGGTTTTCGTGAGCTTTGCCATGGTGTCCCCTCCTGGCTCTAATTTATCAGAAATCAGGTCTGGGCGCGACGGCAGAGGGGCTAGGGGGCTGTGCCCCTTATCTTGAACGGTATCTTGAAAGTAAAGGGCTGTTTCTCTATAATAGGCGGGCCCTCGCGGGGTCGTAGTTCAGTTGGTTAGAACGCCGGCCTGTCACGCCGGAGGTCGCGAGTTCGAGTCTCGTCGGCCCCGCCATTCCCCTCCCCGTCCTCCCCGCCCTCGATCATGGGGATTGGCTAACTCATTTCTTGGGCAGCTAATTTCAAAGCTATTCGGACTTTGACTCGGTTGCCGCCTGTTGACGGGCACATCGGAAATCGAGTCTACGCTTTGACGGTGATGCGGAAGCTGCACCTTTTGCCGCCGCTCAGGACCGTTTCCTCGATCTCGGCGGTGACCGGCTTGCCTATAACGGTCGAGAAGGCCTCCTGCTGCCAGCCGAGAGTGCAGTTGCAGAAATCGGCCGGGGTCCGGCCCACTTTCACCAGCGGACAGGCGCACGGGCTCGGCTTTCCGATGACGCGCAGGATGCCTGTTTTTTCATCGTACTCGGCCTTTTCAACCCAGGCCGTTTTGATCTTGGCCAGAAAACCCGGAAGGTCGCCGCGGTATTTCTGGAAAAGAGCGCTGTAGGTCTGGGCGCATTCGCGGCCTAACCGTGCCAGGATCTTGTCGCGGGTGGCGGCGTCGAGATCTTCCCCCATAATGGACACCAATTTGGCGAAGCGCTCACGCGATCCCTCGAGCTCCTGCTTCAATTGGCTGTTATCGGCCTGCGCCGCCGCCGTCTGCCCTTCCCCGTTTCCGGCCCAGGACGAAAGAGGAGCCAGGACGCCCAGCACGCCGCAGCCGCAAACGCCGGCGGCGCACGTCTTCACGAAGTCATTGCGTTTCATGTTATCCTCCTGATAAGGGGCGTTATTCCTATTTGCCAAGCTTCGCCTTGCACTGCTCGATCATCGCGTCGACCGCCCGTATCTGGGCCGGTGTCAATGGGTTGGAGAACTTCTCCCGGAACGTCGTCAGGCTCTCGAGCGCTTTCCCGTAATCCCCTGTGTTGAAATAGGCCAGGCCCAGGCTGTACAGGGCCGTGTCGTAGTCAGGGACAAGCTCGAGCGCCTTCTTCAGAGGCGGGATCGCCTCCTTCGGCCGGCCCCCCTGCAGATACGTGTATCCGAGGGCGTTGCGGCTCGACGGGTCCTGAGGATTGAGCTCGACGGCCTTCAGATAGCAGGCGAGCGCTCTCTCGTAGGCCTCCGGGTCCCGGCTCTTGGCGAAGGCGGCGAGTTCGACGTCCCCCAGGTTCCGGCGGACGATGTAGTTCCGTCCGTCCACGGCCACCGCCCTTCCCAAGGCGTCCCGGGCCTTGTCGAGATCCCCCGTGTTCATGTAGGCGACGCCCAGGTCGTTCCAGCTGTCGGGGACGTTTTCGTACGGGAACCCGCCCTCCGCCGTGATCAGGCGGATGACTTCGTCATATCGCCGGACCTGGTTGAGAAGACGGATGTAGGGTGACGCGACCATGTAGTTCTCCGGCAAGACCTCCACGCCGGATCTCAGGACCGCGAGGGCGTCGGCGAGCCGCCCCATCCTTGCGTAGATCACGCCCAGCATGGGATAGGCCCCGTCGAAGTCCGGCCTTTCCGAGATGACGCCCTTGAGGATCTCCACCGCCTCCGCCCCGCGGCCGCTTTCGAAAAGGCGTTGGGCCTCATTGCACTTGTTGTGGAACGGCAGCATCGTCTTGACGTCGTACTCCGGGCCGTACGTCTTCTTCCCGGCGGCTTGAGGCGTCGAGACATACCCCAGGCTTCTCAGCTTCTCCAGGGACTCGCGATCGAGCTGCCCTTCCTGTCCCGTCCGATCCATGGGCGATCGCCCGCCCATGATCCGGGCCAGCTCGGCGCGGCGTCCCTTCAGGTCCTGGCCGGCCGCCAGGTTCGTGGTCTCGTCGAAATCCTTCTCGAGGTCATAAAGCTCGGGGACCGGAGATTCGATGAACTTCTGCGAATCCTGCATATAGCCATAGAGAGGCGCCCAGCCGCGGCTGAAGTGAGGATACATGGATTCGAAATAGATCGCCCGCTCGGCGAGCTTCCTGCCCTTGACCGCCGGCAGGAGCGACAGGCCCTGCAGGCGCGGCGGCACCCGCAGTCCCAGGAGGTCGCAGACCGTGGGAAAGATGTCCGTGTGGGTGACCTGTTCGCCCACGGCCCCCGGCTTCAGCCCCGGAGCGCAGACGATGAGAGGGACCCAGAGGGTCGTGTTGTACGCGACAAAGCCGTGAGTCTCCTCACCGTGCTGGCCCAGTGATTCCCCGTGGTCGCCGGTGAGGACGATGACCGTATTGCCGCCCCAACCCTGGCTTTCGACGGCGTCGAGGAGCTTCTTCAGGGCGAAATCGACATAGGCGACCTCGCCGTCGTAGAGCCGCCCCTTGTACTGGGACAGGAACGGTTCGGGTGGCTCATAGGGCTCATGCGGATCGTAGCAGTGGACCCAGGCGAACCAGGGCGAGGTCCGGCCCTCGAGCCATTTGAGGGAGGTGCTCACAACGGCTTCGGCCTTCCTCTCCCAGCGCGTCTGCTGGGCCGGGCCCGCGGTCCCGTAGGTTTCGTCATAGACGTCGAAGCCCCGGTTGAGCCCGAACCGCGAATCCAGGGGGAATCCGCCGACGAACGCGGCCGTAGCATAGCCGGCGGCCTTGAGGTGCTCGGCCAGGGTCAGGAAGTCTTTACCGACGGTGAAGTTGTTGTTGTCGTGGACGCCGTGCCGGAGCGGGTCCACTCCGAGGAGCATGTTCGTATGCGTCGGAAGCGTCGTCGTCGCCTGGGCGAAGGCCCGCCGGAACACGATCCCCTTCGCGGCCAACCGGTCGATCGCCGGCGTCGCGAGCCGGCCGCCGTAAGAGCTCACCCGGTCGGCTCGCAGCGTGTCGATGGTGATGAGAAGCAGATTGGGCGCCGCTTTCGCCCCGGCATCGGGCCGAGGGCCGGGGAATGCCGCCGCGCCGCCGATCCATAAGAAGAGACCCGACAGGAAGACCAGCACAGAGCGGCGTCCCCTCGCGGAAGAGATCGGCGTCACGGCGCTCTACTCCTCCTTGCACTTCTCGATGAGCGAGTCGATCTCCCGCCGCTCTTCGGGGGTGATAGCCTTGCCTCTGACGACGATATATTTCTCGCAGTACTCGAGGGCCTTGGCCTTGTTCCCTTTCTCGAGATAGGCCACGGCGAGATTGAATACCGGCATGTCGAAGGCCGGGTCGAGCTCGACCGCCTTTTCCCAGTTGGCGATGGCCTCGTCCCGCCGGCCCAATATCCGCATGGCGCCGGCCAGTCCGTTGTAAACGGAGACCAGGGTCGGGTCGGCGGCGATGGCCTTTTCGAAATAGGGGATGGACTGCCGGGCCGGCTCCGCATCCTTCGTTGTCAGGGCCATCCTGACATAGAACATGCCGAGATTGTCGTTGAAAAGCGCGTCGTCCGGTGCCAGGGCCAGGGCCCTGCCGAGATCCTCGCGCGCCTTCTCCATCTCGCCCAGGTTCCCGTAGGCCACGCCGAGCGAGTTCCAGACCTCCGCGTCCTGATCGTAGAGGCTCAACGATCTCTCCAGGACCTCGGCGCCCTCCTCGTATCTTCCCTGTTTGACCAGCGCGACCCCGTATCCTGAGCTGAAGACGAAGTTGCCGGGGTTCGCGTCATATCCTCTTTTAAAGACCTGGAGGGCGTCGTCGATGAGGTCCTGCGAGCGGTAGATCTCGAAGAGCTGGTCGTAGGCCTTGGCGAAATCTTTCCTCTCCTTGATGACGTCCTCGAGGACGCGGACGCTCTGCGCGAGCCGGCCCTCTCTCTTGAGCCGGGCGGCCTCGGTGATCTTCTGCTCGAGCGGGAGGAGCGTCTTGAGATCGTCCTCGGGGCCGTGGGAGGACTTGATCTGGCTCACGCGAGAGGCCGCATAGCCGAGGCTGCGCAGCCGTTCGAGCGTCTCCCTGTCGGTCGTCTGACGGCCGCTGAGCGCCGCGAGCGACGACTCGCCGAGCTTCATGACCTCCTGAAGCCTCTTTTGGTAGGCGGGGAGGTTCGAAGTCGCGGCCAGGTCCTTCTCCTCGGCGAAATCGCTCTCCAAGTCATAGAGCTCCGGGATCGGCGACGAGATGAATTTCTTGCCGTTCTCGATGACGCCGCGCAGGGGCGCCCAGCCTCTGTTGATGTAGGCCTCCAGGGCCTCGAAATAGATCGGCCGGGCCGGTCTCGTCCGACCGCGCAGGAGCGGCGACAGGGACGCGCCCTGGAGCGACGCCGGCTTCTCCAGGCCGAGCAGATCGCAGACGGTCGGGAAGATGTCGACGTGGCTGACATGATCCTTGACACGGCCGGCCTTCGTCCCGGGCGCGGCGATGATGAGGGGCACCCAAAGCGTCGCATTGTACGCGAAATAGCCGTGATAGGTCTCGCCGTGATCGCCCAGCGACTCGCCGTGGTCGCCGGTCAGGACGACGGCCGTCCGGCCCTCCAGGCCCGCTTGGCCGAGCGCGTCCATCAGCCGCCCGATCTCGGCGTCGACGTAGGCCACCTCGCCGGAATAGGGATCGTCCTTGAACCGGGTGGCGTAGGGTTCGGGCGGCGCATAGGGGTCATGCGGGTCCCAGAGGTGGACCCAACAGAACCATTTGCCCTTCTGGCCGGCCAGCCACTTCAAGGCGGCGGCCACCGTTTTGTCGGCCCTCCGCTCCGAAAAGGCCTCGCCGGGCTTCGCCTTCGCCGGATAGTGATCGTCGTAGACGTCGAAGCCCTGGTTGAGCCCAAAACGTGAATCCAGGGGGAAGCCGCTAACGAAAGCGCCCGTGGCGTAACCGCGGCTCTTGAGGAGCTCGGCCAGGGTCTCGAAATCGGGAGCCACGATGGACTTGCTGTTCTCAGAGACGCCGTGGGCCAGGGAGGTCATGCCCAGGAAGATGTTCGTGTGGGACGGAAGGGTCTCGGGATCATGCGCGAAAGCCCGCTCGAAGAGGACGCCTTTCGCGGCCAGGGCGTCGATCCGCGGCGTCCGCAGATGCTCGGTGCTGTAGCAGCTCAGCCTGTCCGGCCGCAAGGTGTCGACCGTCACGACCAGGAGGTTCAGGTCCGCGCCGCCCGCTCCCGCGGGGGAAGCCAGCAGTCCCATCCATGCGGCGAATGCCAGGCTCGCGATGCGAAGAGGTCTTTTCAGCGGCATTTTGCTATCAGCTCCATGACCCGGCTCCGTTCCTCGCCCGTCAGGGTGGCCTTATTGAGCTCGAGGTAGATTTCGAACGAGCGGAGGGCCCGCGGCTTGTCTCCCTTTCCGAGGTACGCCAGGCCGAGGTTGTACGTGGAGAAGCCGTCCCGCGGATCCAGGGTTACCGCTTTTTCCCAGGCGGCGATGGCCTCGCCGGCATTCCCGGAGGCCGTCAAGGCCGCGCCCAATCCCCTCCAAGCCGGCTGCAGAGCCGGGTCGAGGGAGACGGCCCGGCGGAAGCTCTCGACGGCCGAAGCCAGGTCGGCCGGGTCCCGGCCCTGGCCGAAATACCTGGACATCCGGGCCGCCCCGATATTCATGTGGGCCGGAGTGAAGGCGGCATCGAGCGAAACGGCCCGCGCGAAGCACTCCAAGGCTTTCGCCGTGTCTCCCTTCCGCATCTCGATGCCCCCGATGGTCGTCCAGGCATCGGGATCGAAGTCGACGACCGCGAGCGCTTTCTCCAGGACCTCTTCGGCCCGGCCGTCCTGGCGTCGCATGACGAGAAGCATGCCGAAGGAGGACAGGAGCGCGTAGTTCCCGGGGTTAGCGCTGACCCCTTCGTCGAGCGCCAGGACCGCCTCGTCGGGCCGGCCTTGCGAAATAAGTGTTTGCGACAGATATATGTAGCCGGGCGTGAAGTCCCCTTTGTCGCGGACGAGGGAGGCCAGCTCGCGGATGCTGTCATCGGCCTTTCCGTTGTCGGCCAGGAGGATGGCCCGCTCGAGCCGTTGCTGGAAGGGGAGAAGGGTCTTGACGTCGTCGGCCGGCCCATAGGACGCTTTCGTCTGAGCCACCGGCGTGGCCGTATAGCCGAGACTCCGCAGCCGCTCCAGGGTTTGTGCGTCCGCCACCCGGACACCGCTTCCGGCCCGGGGCGACGACAGCGCCGTCCTCATCCGTTCGAGGTCCTTCCGCAGGAGAACGAGGTCGCGCTCGGGGGCCAGGTTCTTCGACTCCCCGGGATCGGGATCGAGGTCGTAGACTTCGGGGATGGGGGAGTCCATGAACTTCAGCCGGCCCCGGATGAAGCCCCGGAGCGGGGCGCAGCCCTTGTCGAAGAAGGGCTCGAGGGATTCGAAGTAAAGGGCCCGGTCCTCGGCGCGGCCGGTCTTCATGAGACCGGCAAGGGACCGGCCCTGGAGGGACGGCCGCGGCTTGAGGCCGAGGAGATCGCAAACCGTGGGAAGGATATCGGTGTGTCCGACGCTTACCGCCACCTGCCGCGGCGCGATGCCCGGCCCGGCGATGATCAAGGGGACATGGAGGGTGCCGTTGTAAGCGAAATAGCCGTGCGTCAGCTCTCCGTGCTCTCCGAGCGCCTCCCCGTGGTCGGCGGTGAGGACGACGAGCGTTCTTTCTCCCGGGCGCAGGCGCTCGATCTGTCCCAGAAGAGAGCCGACCTGGGAGTCGACGTAAGCCACTTCCCCCGAATAGGGATCTTCCCGATACCGGGTGGCGAACGGCTCGGGCGGCGCATACGGCGCGTGGGGGTCCCAGAGGTGGACCCAGCAGAACCATTTCCCCGTCCGGCCGGAAAGCCAGTCCGTCGCGGCCTTGACGACCTCTGACGCCCGGCGCTCCCTGAGGGGCCCGCCGGGGGCCGGCCTGCCCGCGAACGTATCGTCATAAACGTCGAAGTCCCGGTCGAGACCGAATCGGGAGTCCAGGGGAAAGGCCCCGATGAAAGCGCCGGTGGCATATCCGACGGCCTTGAGGTCGCCGGCCATCGTCGGGCAGTCCGGGGGGAATTTCGATTTGGCGTTCTCGCTGACGCCGTGAAAGAGCGGTGTCATGCCCGAGAGGATGTTGGCGTGGGACGGCAGCGTCGTCGGATTGTGGGCGAAGGCCCATTCGAACCGGACGCCCCTCGCGGCCAGGGCGTCGATCGCCGGCGTCGGCGCGTGACCCGCGGCGTAGCAGCTTAGCCTGTCGGCGCGCAGCGTGTCGATCGTGATAAGGAGGATATTGGGGCCGGCGGCCCCGGCGGCCTCCGCAACGAGGAGGATCCCGGCCGCAAAGCAGGCGACTTTCCCAGCCGACATGGCCTCATTATACAATAAAAAGCCCCTTCCGCCTCGCGGCGGAAGGGGCTCTGTGCGTCTGCTTGTGCGAGGTGCCGGAGCTAGAACTGGAACCTTAAGCCGAGCCGGAGCAGGAGCGGGTTCAGGACTTCATTGTTGAAGCCGCTGTTGGCGTCCCCCTCGGACCATCCGTCAAACACGTTCGCGGCATAATAGAACGTGCCGTACTGGATGTCGCGCTTGCGGAGGATCGTCAGGCTGTTGAAGGCGTTGAAAAGGTCCGCGGAGAGGTACATCTTCCCCACGTTGCCGATCTTGAACGCCTTTTCGACCTTGAAGTTGATGACCCAGACGTTCCCCAGACGTTCCCGGTCGTTGTACTTGGTCGTGGGCATGGAATTGTAGTAGGAGTCGGGATTCGGCCAAGTGTCGTCTTCGAGGTAGAAGAAAGTCTGGTAGAACGTGCCTTCATGGCCGGAAACGGTCCCGGAGACGTTGATGTCGTACGGCAGCTGGTAGAGGCCGCTCAGCTTGAACATCCAGCGCGTGAAGAACGGCCGGGTGGTCTTGCCGCTGCTGCCGCCCATGTCGAAGGCGTAGATCTGGCCTTCGCTGGCCCACAAGTTGGTCGGATCCAGATAGCCGTTGTCGCCGAAGTAGCTCTTCTGGCTCTGGTACGTGACCGACCCGTTCATCATCCACTTGTTGGTGAGCCGCTTGGTGAAGACGAGGTCGACGCCCCAGTAGGTGTTGTGTCGCTTGGGGTCCATCATCACGGTCTTCGAATAATCCGTGTACTGTCCTTCCGGGCCGCCCGTCAGGAGGTACCAGGGCTTGCCGGCCGCTTCGCCGGGATCGAAGGAATCCCCGAGGCCGTTCGTCAGGGTGTCAGGAACAGTGCCGGCGATGATGTAGTCGTCCTTCGTCCTGAGGTGGTCCAGCTCGGGATAGTAGTCCGGAGACCAGGAGAACCGGCCCATCCTCTTCCAGTTGAAGCCCAAGCTCACGCCGAAGTCGGCGAAGATCTCGCGCTCGATGGACAGATTCACTTCATGGGTCAGGCTGGTCTTCCAGTTCGCGAGGTCGATCAGGGAACGGGAATCCTGGAGCGAGGTGGAGCCCCACGAGAATCCGCTGTACATGTAGCCGTTTTCACGGGCCGTATTGCCTTGGAACACGCCGCCGGCGTCGAACGCGTGGTAGGGGGTCCGGGACGAGTCGAAGGAGGCCCAATAGAGCTCGTCGAGGCTCGCGACGCCGTCGGGATTGGCGCCGCCGGTGTTGGCCCCGTAGCCGTAGCCGTCAGCCCACCAGAAATGGAGCGTGCCGCCCGTGCCGAACGGGCTCGTATATTGCGTCCCCAAGCCGCCGCCGGGATAGAGCGTGTAGGCGGCCTTGAAGACCGTCTTGCCGTCGCCGAAGAGGTCATAGGTGACGCCGAGGCGCGGCGAGAAGAACCAGAAGGTCTTGATGGGTTCGACGGCGGGCCGGACCGTGTCGGGGAAGAGCGCGGAGATCGTGCTCACGGCCTCGGCGCTGCCGAACAGGCCTTCGGTGAGCAAAGCGTAGTTCGACATCTGCGCGGCCGGGACCTCCTGTCCGGGGAGCCAGAGCCCTCTGAAGAGAGCTTCCTCCCGGAAATCCTTGGCGTGGTCGAAGCGGAACCCGATATTGAAGTTGAAGCGTCCCGCGGAGATGGTGTCGCTGAAATACGCGGCCAGGCGCTTCGTCCCGTCCGTCGTGGCCGTGTCGTAGCGCCGGATCGAGATGCGCTGGAGGTCGAACCCGTCCTCGGCCAGGACGACGTCCCTCGTCCCGTCGAGGTTCCAGTCAACGGTCCTCGTGTTGTAATTGCGGTAGATATTGAGGTTGCCGTTGCCGTAATAGACGCCGGTGTAGACACGCTTGTTGTTGTTGACCTCGAATCCGACCTTCATCTCGTGCTGCGTGCCGAAGAGGTTGTCGTTGAAGTACTGGGCCTGGACGACGCCGTACGGATGCGGGCGGTCGGAGTAGAACCACCAGTACGAGTTGTACCAGTAGCCTCCCGCGTAATCGTAGGTGGCAATCTTCTCCGAGTTGAGGTCGTTCTCCGGCCTCATCCCGAAGCCGCCGTTCGAGGTGCCCGCCCGGACCGACAGGAAGAGGTTCTGGCCGATCATCTGCTCGTCCTGGATCTTCACGGTCGGGTTCCCGAAGTAGGCCTTGCTGCCCTGCCTCCACCCGGGGAGGAAATATTCCGAGGAGCTGCGGCCGTACTTCTGTCTTGTCGCCCAGCTGATAGAGGATCTCGAGGCGGTTCGAGGGAATGAGCTGGAAGTTGAGCTTGCCGTTGTAGTTGTTGAGGTAGGTATCGTCGGCGACGTTGACCGCGTTGTAGGTCTTGACCTGGTTGATGCCGTAGGAGATCCACCACCAGGCCTTGTCCTTGACGATGGGACCGCCGGCGTTGAAGCCGAAGTCCTTGATGTCGTTGGCCCGGTTGTAGCCGATGAGGTTGAGATCGGCCAGCTTGGCGTCCGAGATAGTCGTTTGGAACTTCTCGTTGGTCCAGTAGAACCGGCCGCCCAGGCTGATCTTGTTGCCGCCCCGGCGGGTGACCATGTTGACGACGATCCCCGGGTCCCGGTGCTCGACGTCCAGAGTGCCCGTCGAGATGTTCATCTCCTCGAGGGAATCGAAGTCGAAATAGCCGGGCGTCCCGCCGGAGCTGAGGTCCGTGATCTGCATGCCGTCGACGGTCCATTCCTGCGTCGTGCTGGCCCGAGCGACGAAGCTCGATTGCTGGCCGGACTCGACGCCGCCGACATTCTCGCGGTCCATCTGGATGGACGGCGTCATCTGCAGGACGACCCACGGATCTCTCGCCGAAGGCAGGTCTTGGAGCATCTCGTAGCTGACGGTATGCGTGACCTGTGTCTTCTTCGTGTCGACGACGGGCGTCTGGGCGACGACCGTCACCTGCTCTTCGATAGCTCCCTGCTCGAGGGAGATGACGATGTCCGCGTTTCGGGCCACATTGACGATGATGCCGGTTTCAATGCGGGTCTTGAATCCTTGGAGCTCGACCTTGACCTCATAGTCGTTGGCCGGAAAGAGCGATAGGAACCGGAACCGGCCTTCCTCGTTTGTCGTCGTCGTGATCGGGGCGATGGTCTTGCCCGTCAACGTGACGCTGACTCCGGGAAGTGGATTGTTGTCGGTATCGACAACCGTGCCGAAGATATTGCCTGTTCTCTGCTGCGCGACAGCGGAGATCGGAATCAGAAGGCAAAAGAGAACGGCAAGAATTCTCTTCATCTGTCCTCCTTTTGGAACTTCTCCTCCCATCCCGTACCCAAGGGCGATGAGCCGCCCTTCCTCCATTCCCTTTTTTGTTTTTGGTTGATTAGTCCCGGCGACCCCCTTTCCTATTTCCTAGGCTAATTTCCCAGAACAACGGCAATAAACATGCCATATCCCGATCTTTGTAAGGCGCTCTTTCTGATGAATTTAATTCGATACCCTGGCCGCATTCATCCATTAAATTGGAGAGCCCCCATTTATTTGTATTCATATCCCCATGTCCCGGTGACAGCGCCCCATGGTAATCCCTGGGCATTTTCTGTATATATAAAATAATGCGGAAAGTAAAGGGGCCGACATGAGATCAAGAGCCGCCTTTCTGGCGCTGGTCCTGCTGTTCACGACCGGGACGCTCTTCCCCGGAGGCCAGGCCAAGGTCAGGCCCAAGGACCTGGCCGTTCAGTACCAGGATTGGCTCGAGCTTGTGACCTACATCGTGATGGACAAAGAACGGGACGTCTTCCTCCGCTTGGCGACGGACCGCGACCGCGATCTCTTCATTCAGGCGTTCTGGCGGATGCGCGACCCCACCCCGGGGACGCCCGAAAACGAGTTCCGGGACGAGCATCTCAAGCGATTCAAGGAGGCCAACTACAGGTTCCGGTTCGGCTCGGCCCGCGAAGGCTGGATGACCGACCGCGGACGCATGTACATCATCCTCGGCCCGCCCAGGAGCACCGAACACATCGCCGGCGACAACGACGTCTTTCCGGCCGAGATCTGGTCCTATTACGGCGACACGGCCAAGGGCATGCCGGTCCACTTCGAGCTCGTCTTCTTCCAATACAAGAATGCCGGCGAGCTGAAGCTCTATGATCCTGTCTCTGACGGCCCGGCCCGCCTGCTCGTCAACGGGCTGACCGACTACCTGCCGACCGATTATCAGTCGATGTACCAGGCGCTTTTCGACAAGCAGCCCGACCTCGCGCTGGTGGCCTTCTCCATCATCCCTGGGGAGATGTCGGCGGGGTTCCAGCCGTCGCTCGAAAGCACGATCTACATGGCGGCCATCATGGATTCCCCGAAGAAGGGCCTGGACGAGAGCTACGCTACGCATTTCCTGAACTTCAAGGGCGTCGTCAGCACGGAATACCTGACCAATTTCATGAAGAGCGAAGGCCAGGCGGCCATCGTCTTCGATCCCGCGCTGGGCCTGACCTTCTGCGACTTCTCCGTGGTCCCGGAGCGCCTGTCCCTGGACTACTATGTCCCGAAGGAGGAATACTTCTGCGCCTTCCAGATCGACGTCAGCCTGCGGTCCGGCGAAAAGACGATCTTCCAGTACGGCAAGGAATATCCGCTGACCATCCCCGAGAGCCGGCTGAAGGAGACCGAGGGCATGGGGCTTTCGATCGCCGATTCTTTTCCCATCATCGACGGGAAATATCACCTGACGGTCCTCCTCAGGAACACGGCCGGAAAGGAATTCACGGTCTTCGAGCGGGACGTGGACGTGCCTCCCTCCGAAGGCCCGCCGCGGATCGTGGGGCCGGTCCTCGGGCTGAAGCTGGCCGATGCCCCGCCCGGCGTACGGCTGCCGTTCCAGGCCGACCGCAAGAAGCTCAATCCGGACCCCAAGGCCCTGTATTCCGCCGCGGACGAGATCGTCTACCAGTTCAGCGTCGTCGGCCTCACCGACGCGATCCTGAACGGCGGCCGGGTCGAGGCCTTGATCAAGGGGACGGCGGGCGCCGAAGCGCACCAGCAATCGTTCGTCATTCCGCTCGACGGCCGGGACCTGCGACGGACCCAGAGCTTCACCAATGCCATGCCGGCGGCGGGCTTCCCCCCCGGCTACTATGACCTGTCGCTCGTCCTCAAGGACGCCCAAGGGCAGGCCCTCGACGAGCAGAAGGCCCATTTCATCGTCTCGCCGGAAAAGAGCCTGCCTCATCCCATCATCGCCTCGAAGTCGTTCGCGCTCGCCAACGGATTTCTCTATCACTACATGCTGGCTCACCAGTACGATCAGATGGACAGGAACGCGCAGGCCGAGAACGCCTATCAAAAGGGCTTCGCGGCCAATCCGGCCTACCTGCAGAAGGTCCCGGAATATGCCTCCTTCCTCCTGAAAGCGCAGAAACCCGGCGAAGCCCTGATCCTGATCGAGGCGGTCAAGAACGAAGCCAGCTTCAGGTTTCAGTATCATCTGGTGAGGGGCCGGGCGCTCCTGGGCCTCCAACGCTATGACGAGGCCGTCCAGAGCCTGCTCGCCGGGAACAGGATCTACAACAGCGACGCGGGGCTTCTGGCCGCCCTCGGCACGGGCTATCACCGGCTGGGACAGAAGGAGAAGGCCCTCGAGGCCCTCCGGGCTTCGCTCAAGCTGAACCCGGATCAGCCGGAGGTCGAGGATCTCGTCCGGGAGATCGAAGGAAAAAAATGATCCTGAAATACGCGCTCCTGTGGCTCATGTCCTTTGTCGCGATCAGCGCGGTCGACGCCCTGTGGCACTTCGTCATCTGGGGCCGCGTGTACACCGCGGGCATCCGCAAGGTCGCCGCCGTCGTCGACGGCAAGCCCGTGTTCAACAACGTCAGTGGGCTCCTGGCCCAGGTCCTGGTGGTCACGGCCTTCGTCGTCCTGGCCGCGCTCCAGTTCCGCTCCGGCGCCGCTGCCGCCAAGAGCGTCATCGCCTGCATGATGGGCGGCGTTCTCGGGATCTCGGTCTACGGCCTGGTCAATCACTGGATCATCCGGGATTGGAGCGGGGCCATGACCCTCCTCGAGGTCGTTTGGGGGCCGATGATCGGGGCCTTTGCCGGCGCTTTCATCGCCTGGGCCGGCCGGCTCCTGAAGGTGTATTGATTGGGGGATCGCGCATGGCCATCCGAAGCGGACGCCTGACCGGGAAGGCCTATTATTATGCCTTCCTGGCCGGCGCCAAGAGGATCCTGGAGAACCAGAAGGAGCTCGACCGGATCAACGTCTTCCCCGTCCCCGACGCGGACACGGGCTCCAACCTCGCCTCGACCGTCCGGGCCGTCGTCGAGCGGGTGCGGCCGGACCGGTCCTACAAGGTCACGTCCGCGGCCATCGCCGCCGCCGCCCTGGAAGGCGCTCGGGGAAATTCGGGCGTCATCTTCGCCCAGTTCCTGCACGGCCTCGGCGCTGAATCGAGCGGCTCTCACGAGATCTCCGTGGCGCATTTCGGCCAATCCGTCCGGGCCGCGGTCCGCACCATGTACGAGGCGATCGCCGAGCCGAAGGAAGGGACGATGATCACGGTCATCCGCAAGTGGGCGGAGTCCGTGTCCTCCCTCAAGGAGGAATCCGAGAGCTTCCTGAGCGTCCTGACCCGGGCCCAGGCCCGGGCCGTCGAGACCCTCCAGGAGACGCGGTACAGGCTGGAAGCCATGCGGCGGGCCAAAGTCGTCGACGCCGGCGCCAAGGGCATGGTCCTATTCCTCGAGGGCATGATCGATTTCCTGGCCAAGCCGTCGCACAAGAAGCTCCTGTCGATCAAGAGGGAGGCGGCCGGGATCGAGCATGTCGCCGAGGTCCCCGCGGAGCCGGGCCGTCACCGCTATTGCACCGAGGCCCTGATCAAGCCCCTGACGGGCCGCGAGGGCCCCGGGCTCGACAGGGAGGCGCTGAAGAGCGAGATCTCGGGGTTTGGCGATTCGCTCGTCATCGCCGGGTCGCAGGAGGCCCTCCGCTTCCACATCCACACCGATACCCCCGCGGAGCTGTTCTACAGGATCCGGAACCTCGGCGCCATCGTCTCGCAAAAGGCCGATGACATGCTCCGGCAGTACGAAACCGCGCATCGCCGCAAGCGGACGATCGCGCTCGTCACCGATTCCTGCTGCGACCTGCCCGCGGAGGTCCTCGACCGCTACCAGATCCACGTCATCCCCCTGCGGCTGAGCTTCGGCGACAGCCCGTATCTCGACAAGGTGACCATCACTCCGGATCAATTCTACCGGATGCTCGACGAGCGGACGGAATTTCCCCAGACGGCCCAGCCCAGCCCGCAGGCGTTCGAGAGCCTGTACACGAACCTGGCCGGCCATTACGATTCGATCGTCGCCGTCCACCTGGCGCAGAAGCTGAGCGGCACCTACTCGACGAGTCTTGCGGCCGCCCGCCGGATCTCGGAACGGACGGGGAAGAGGATCACGGTCATCGATTCCCGGACCCTATCGGGCGCGCTCGGGCTCCTGGTCCTCAGGATGGCCCGCCGCATCGATGAGGGAGCCTCCCACGACGCCGTGGCGGCCGACGCGGAGAGCGCCCTGCCGAAGGCCAAGATCCTCGTCGCCGTCCGGACGCTGAAGTACATGGTCCGCGGGGGACGGGTCAGCCCCATGGCCGGCGCCGCCGCGAACCTCCTGAACCTCAAGCCGATCGTCTCCATGGACGAGAACGGGGGAACGAAGATCTTCGACAAGGCCTTCAGCCAGCGGGGAAGCCTCAGGAAGATCCTGCGGCGCCTGAGGGCCGATGCAGGGACGGGCCGGGTCCGGGACTATTGCATCCTCCACGCTCACAATACGGGGGACGCGCTCGCCTATGCCGCCGAAGCCGAGAAGGTCTTAGGCGTGAAGCCCGCTTTCACGATGGATATCTCGCCCGCGATCGGACTGCACGCGGGCGTGGGGGCGGTCGCGGTCTCGTTCCTTCTCGAAGGATGACGCGCTCGCCCACCTGACAAGGGGAAGCCATGCCGAGCCTGCTTCTGCCCGCCGCGTTGATCATCTTCATCTACATGGCCTCCGTGTTCGTCCTGGCTCAGGTGCGCGAGAACAACGGGATCGTCGACATCGCCTGGGGGCTGGGTTTCATCGTCGTGACGGCCGCGCTGTTCGCGCGCGAACCCGCCCTCTATCCCGCCAAAGCGCTGGTCATGGCCCTGGTCCTCGTCTGGGGGCTCCGGCTGTCCATCCATATCGTACGAAGGAACTGGGGCAAGCCCGAGGACTTCCGCTACGCCGCAATGAGACGGAAATGGGGCCGGGCCGTCCGGGTCAAGGCGTTCTTCTTCGTCTTCATGCTGCAGGGCTTCCTGATGCTCGTGGTGTCGCTTCCCATCACCGTCGTCTTCAGCTCCCCGGCCCGGCCCCTGGCCGCGCTGGATGTCATCGGGGCGCTCGTCTTCGGGGTGGGGTTTGTCTTCGAGACCGTCGGGGACCGCCAGCTGGCCGCGCACCTCAGCGACCCGGCGAACAGAGGGAGACTGATGACCCGCGGCCTCTGGGCGACGACCCGCCATCCGAATTATTTCGGGGAGGCGACGCTGTGGTGGGGGATCGGCCTTGTCGCGCTCCATTCGCCGAACGGCTGGATCGCGCTCTTCGGCCCGCTCACGATCACCTTCCTGCTCGTCTTTGTCTCCGGCGTGCCGCTGCTCGAGAAGAAGTACGCGGGCCGGCCGGATTGGGAAGCCTACAAGGCGCGGACGCCGATGTTCTTTCCGCGGCTCCCGAAATGAGGAAAGCCCTTTTTATCTTTCGCCGGGACCTTCGTCTGACGGACAACACCGGCCTCATCAGGGCCCTCCGGGACTCCGAGGAGGTCACGCCCGTCTTCATCTTCGATCCGCGGCAGACCGGCCGCCACCCCTACAAAAGCGACAACGCGCTCCAGTTCCTCACCGTTTCGCTCGCCGGCCTCGACCGGGAGCTCCGGACACGGGGCTCTCACCTCTCTTTATTTCAGGGGCGAGCGGAGAAGGTCGTCTCCGCCCTCATCCGTTCCGAGGGCCTTGACGCGGTCTATGTCAACCGGGATTACACGCCCTTCAGCCGCCGCCGTGATGCGGCCATCGGGGACGCCTGCCGCGAGAAGAACGTCGCGTTCGTCGTCAGCGGCGACGCCCTGCTCAACGAGCCCGAAGCCGTCGCCAAGGCCGACGGGTCCCCGTACAAGGTGTTCACGCCGTTCTTCCGCGCCGCCCGCGCTCTCGCCGTGCGTCCGCCGCAGGAAAACGCCTTGACCAACTATTCCCACCGGAAGATCGCCGCCGAAGCGGGGGAAGCGGTCTATGCGCAGGTCCTGCCGCGGCGGAACGACCGGCTCTTCCGGACGGGCGGACGGGCCGAGGCTCTTCGTCTCCTGGGCAAGGTGGGCCGTCTCGAGGATTACGGGAGGACGAGGGACTTCCCCGCCCTCGATCTGACGACCGGGCTCTCCCCGCACGCCAAGTTCGGCACGATCTCCATCCGGGAATTCCACCGGGCCGTGACGAAACGGCTCGGTCCCGGGCATCCGCTCCTTCGTCAGCTCTACTGGCGGGACTTCTTCACCCACGTCGCCTTCCATTTCGACCGCGTGTTCGGCCGTCCGTTCCGTGCCGAGTACGAGCGGCTCGTCTGGAACAACGCCCCGCGCCTGTTCCGGCGCTGGCAGGAGGGGACGACCGGCTTCCCCATCGTCGACGCGGGCATGCGCCAGCTGAATGAAACCGGTTTCATGCACAACCGCGTCCGCATGGTCTGCGCGTCCTTCCTGGTCAAGGACCTGCGCATCGATTGGCGGGAAGGGGAGAGGGTTTTCGCCACCAAGCTCGAGGACTACGACCCCTGCGTCAACAACGGGAACTGGCAGTGGGCCGCCTCGACGGGCTGCGACGCGGCGCCGTACTTTCGCATCTTCAATCCCTGGCTGCAGCAGAAGCGGTACGATCCCGAGGCCGTCTATATCAAGAGGTGGCTGCCCGAGCTCGGAAAGGCCGCGCCCGAACTGATCCATCGCCTCGACCGGGTCGACGGACACCGTCCCGGGGGATATCCCGCGCCTATCGTCGATCACGCCGTCGAGAGCTTCCACTCCCTGGCCATGTACCGCCTGGCCGGGGCCGCGGGACGATAGACTGTCGGCTCAGCCCTTCAGCTTCTTGGCGATCGCGCCGTCGACCGACCACAGCCCGCCGCCTTTGATCATAAGCGCCAGGCCCATGGCGATCACCAGGAGGTGGTATTCGTAGCCTTCGCCCGCGCCCTTCCCCGACCAGTTCATGAAGAACCCGACATCCATATGGACGAGGACGATCGCGCAGGCCATGTCGACGACGATGGCCAGGCCGGCCAGCCGGGTGAAGAAGCCCAGCCCGAGCGCCACGGCCCCGGCCGATTCGGTCAGGATAACGAGGACCACCAGGAATTCGGGGATGTGGAAGTTCGAGGACATGCCTTGGACGGTCGCCGCGAAGCCGCGGCCTCCGAACCAGCCCAGGAGCTTCTGGGCGCCGTGCGGGAACATCACCACGCCCAGCATGACGCGGAGGATCGTTTCGGCGAAGCTCTTGTCGGTCGCGAAGAATTTCCTGATCATGGCGGGTCCCTCCTGTCGGAAAGAGGCCGCGGGCCGGCCTTTTGGGGCTATTGTATCGCCGGGGCGCCGGGGTATCAAGGGTCAAGGCGGGCGGGCTAGCCAAAAAGCCGGCGGAATGCCCCCGGAAATCCCCCTTCGCGGGGATTATGGCCGGGAGGGGCCCGGGGATAATGAGGCCCAACAAGCCGGTTCTATGATGTGCGCGAAACTGTCCGGTTCCTTGACACCAACCCTCGGAGGGAATAGCATATATTTGGCAAGGGGTTACCGCGTTTTTCCGGCCTGACTCGCGTCAGAAGGAGGATCTTATGAGTCGCTCTATCCGCAAATTCCTCGGATTGGCCCTGGCGGTCGCGGCCGTCGCGGGCTTCGGTGCGGTCACCTCGTGCAACATCATCGGCGGCTCATCCGGCGGCACGGGTAACCTGAAGCTGCTCGTGACCGACGGCCCGACCGACGACTGGACGGAAGTGACCGTCCACTTCCTCTCGGCCAGCCTGCATCGGCAGGGCAGCGATACCTGGGAGCCGTTCTGGACGGCCAACACGGCCGATCCCGCCTCGGGCAAGGTCAACCTGGTCGATCTGAGCGGGGTCACCGAGATCCTGCAGGCGGCGAGCACCAAGGCCGGCACGTACGACCGGCTCAAGCTGGTCATGAACACGGGCACGGGCCCGGAATCGATGAACCTCGTCACCGACGACGGGACGGTCATCAAGCCTGAGGACATCACGGTCGTCGACCCGAGCGGCGTCGGAGAGATCAAGGTCGAGCTCTCCGAGCCCCTCGTCGTCGAGCCCGACAAGAACAATATCCTGTCCATCGACTTTGACCTGGCCCATCCGCTGTCGATCGTCAACCTGGACGGCAAGGTCGTCATCAGCCTCAAGGTCCGCCACAAACGCCTGCCGCGAAACCTCGGCAGCATCCAGTTCGCCCGCACCCTCGGCGACATCACCGAGGCCACGGCGAACGCCGACGGCACCGCCGCGTTCACGATCAAAACGGTCCAGGGCGCGGTCGTCGAGTTCACCGGCAACGGCAACACCTATTACACCGACCTCGCATCGGGGACGCCCGCCAGCGGGAGTTTCGAGGGGCTCAAGGCCCTGGCCGGGTCCGGGGCGGCCCTCGTCTCGTCCAATATGAACTCCGACGGCAGCCTCTATGCGCGCCGCGTCTGGTACGCCGCCGACATCGCGTCGCTGCCCCAGTTCACCCCCGAGGGCCTGGTCCGGAGGGTCGGCGAGAACTGGTTCAGCATCCAGAAGAAAAGGACGGAGGCCCTGTCGACCGGCAGCAACTTCCATCGCTGCGACTGGAACGCCGAGACGGTCTTCGTCGACGCCGCCACGGTCTGGAATTTCCAGGGCGTCGGCATGGGCCTCACGGGCACCGACGGGCTCCGGCATCTCGCCCGGGGCTTCCGCGTGGAAGTCACCTACGTCAGCGAAGACGCCTCCCCGAAGGTGGCCCAGCTCGTCAACATCCAGTTCGCCCACGCCGAGGGGCTCGTCGTCGAGCCCACCCTCGACAGCTTCAAGCTGGGCTGGATGTGGCGCTTTAAGACCATGCTCTACAGCGAGGTCGCCGGCCACGAGTTCGGCTGGTGGTTCTACGGGACGGATTCGGTCCGCTCCACCGACCGCCAGGCCCTGATCGACTCGGTCGCCGCGGCGCGCACGGCCCATCTCTGGGTCTTCGCCGGGGCCGGGCTGACCTGGGACGCCGCCAACATCCGATGGGTCGTCGAGGACCTCGTCCTCGCCCCCGTGAAGCTGCACGACTTCACCAAGATCACGACCGGCTATTCGGCCGCCACAGGGACGATGGACGTCTCGACCTTCAATTGCTGGGACGCGACGACGCCGGAGGCCATGACCATCAAGCTGGACCACGAGAATACGGACGCCATCCAGACGGTCGTCGGCTCGTTCATCTGGAAGTCCGACACCAACATCGTGACGTTCACGCTCCCGGTCCTGCCGTCGGAGTGGGAAGCCCTGCTGACGCCCGCCGTCGACAAGGTCAAGATCTGGGTCCATCCGGTCAAGGAAGACGACGGGGCCCTGAGGTGGCACGCCTACAGCGTGATCGCCTACCAATTCATCCGCTGAGAGTTCTAAGGGCCAGGTCTTCGCAAGCCCCTTGCGAAGACCTGGTCCTTTCTTTTTTTATTGCCCCGGCCAGATCCGCACCAGCACCACGCCGTGGGACGGGACTCTGACCTCGAAGCGCTCGTCGTAGTGCCGGCCCGTATCGCTGTGGACACCCATGTCCTCGTGGGCCCAGAGGTCGCGGACCTTGGCCGGGCCGGCCGGGAGGCCGATCTGGGACCAGCGGACGTATTGGGCGAGCTCGCGGTCGGTGTAGTTAACGAAGGCCACGGCTTTGGAGCCGTCGGCCAGCGGCTTCATCCAGACCTGTCCCCCGTAGCCGCGCTCGATGACGACCCGGCCCTGGACGCCAAGCGGGTCTTGATCGACGGCGATGACCTCCTTATTTAGGAGGATGGACCTGGTCTCCCCCGTCATGGCCCGGAGGTCGTTGCCGGCCATGAGCGGGGCGGCCATGATCGCCCAGAGCGAGAAATGGGTCTTGTACTCGTCGAAGGTCATGCCGCCGTTGCCGACCTCGAGCATGTCGGGGTCGTTCCAGCCGCCGGGTCCGGCCGCGTCGGCGTGCCTGGAATTGGCGCCGATGATCCAGACGACGCTCTCCCAATTGTCCCCGATGTCGGCCGTCGTCCGCCAGAGCTGGCCGACGCCCTTGGCCCAGGTCCAGGGGTCGTTCCGGCCCCACTCGCAAATGCTCAGGACGATGGGGCGCCCGGCCCGGCGCAGGGCGTCGCGGAAGCTCGCGTATTCCTTGGGTGCGTCGAGGTCGTCGCAGTTGCACCAGTCGACCTTGATGTAGTCCACGCCCCACTCGGCGTAGGTGGCTGCGTCGAGGTCGAAGTGCCCGGCCGCGCCCGGCCGGCCGGCACAGGTCTTGGGGCCGATGTCGGAGTAGAGGCCGAAGAGGAGGCCTTTGGCGTGGACATAGCCGGCCAAGGCCTTCATGCCGCCGGCGAAACGCTTCGGGTCGGCGACGATCCGGCCGTCGGCGCCCCGGTCGACCTGCCAGCAGTCGTCGATGACCAGGTACTTGTACCCGGCGTCGAGCATGCCGGTCTCGACCATGGCGTCGGCGGTCTGGCGAATGAGCGTCTCGTCGACCTCGCAGCCGAACTTGTTCCAGGTATTGAAGCCCATGGGCGGCACGGGGGCCAGGACCGGCCCGGGCTCCGCTGCCGCCGCCTGCGGGGCCGCCGCGGCCGGCTCCCTCGCCGTCTTGCCCGGCCCGCAGGCCGCGATGACGGCCGCAACGAGAACGACCGCGATCGCCGCGGCAGGCATCTTTCTCAGGATATTTCCGGTCATTGTCGCACTCTCCTCGATGGACGTTCCTGGCGGACTATGGAATATAAAGCCGGCGGATGGCCGAGTCAACCAGAAGGGGTCAAACCAGGTTTGACCCCTTCTGGTTGACACCCCTCTCGGGGCCCCCTATAATACAAAGTTGAAAGGAGTTGGGGGCGAACTGGTTTCGACGGAGGTAATGAGACACAGGTTGCACGCCGAGGTCCCACCCACCTCGCTAAACTGGTGGAAACAACCTAACTGCAGAACCTTTAGCAGTCGCGGCCTAATAGAAAGGCACGCCGTTCCCGGGATCCCCTCCCGCGGGGTTTCGGGAGCGTCAATCGGGCGGGATAGCGAACCGGTCCGGCCCTGAGGCCGGGGAGCGAAACAACTTCGGGGCTGGCCTTCCGGTGCTTTTCCTCTTCGAGCGCCGGCGGGCGAGATCAATGAAGGGGATAAGCGTGTAGAGACCTGCTGTTGAATGCTTCCGGACGCGGGTTCGATTCCCGCCGCCTCCACCAGATCCGCGCATGAAGCTTTTTAGCCTTCTTCTCGCCGTCTCCATGTTCCCCTTATCGGGACTGGCCGCCGGCGCCCAGGACCCGGCCATCCGGACCGTGGTCATCGACCCCGGCCACGGCGGCATGGAGACGGGGGCCAAGGGCCGGTTCGGCAATCTCGAGAAGGACATCACCCTGGCCATCAGCCTCAAGCTCAAGGCCCTCATCGAGAAGGACATGGGTTTCGAGGTCGTGCTGACGCGGGACCGCGACGTCGACGTCTCGATCGAGAACCGCTCGGCGACCGCCAACAACCAAAAGGCCGGCCTGTTCATCAGCATCCACGCCAACGGCGCGGTCCAGAGAAAGGCCGCAGGCTCGGAGACCTTCTTCCTCAGCCTCAACGCGACGGACGAAGAAACGCGCCGCCTGGCCTACCTGGAGAACAACTCCTCGGACCTTCAGAGCCGCATCGATCCCTCCTCCGACGACGACCTCATGATGATCCTTTGGGACATGGCCCAGAACGCCTACATCAAGCAGAGCAGCCGTCTCGCCGAGCTCGTCCAGAGCGAGCTCGACGCCATGCTCGGGACGCGCAACCGCGGCATCAAGCAGGCCCCTTTCAGGGTCCTGACCGGGGTCGCCTGCCCGGCGGTCCTCGTCGAAGCGGCGTTCATCTCCAACCCCGACGAAGAGCAGAAGCTGGCCTCAGCGGAGTTCCAGACTAAGGTCGCCGAGGCCATCTACCGCGGGCTGGCCCGCTATCTCCGCGCGAACGAATAGGACGCCATGGCCTCGAAAAAGAAAGGCAAGATCTCCGGGCCGGCGCTCCTCCTGAGCGTCCTCGGCCTCGTGCTGCTCGCCCTCGTTGTCATCTTCTTCACCGGCGGAGGCGAGGAGAAGGTCAAGCGCTTCGCCGAGGCCAACATCCCCAAGGTGCCTGAGACCGCCGGGGGGCCCGCCGCCACCCGGACCGTGACGCTCTTCTTCATCGCCGACGGCGACGACCTCCTCCACAAGGAGTCGCGCGAGATCGCCGCCGGCCCGACCGAGGCCGACGAAGCGGAACGGGCCCTGACCGCGCTGGTCCAGGGTTCGGAGCAGGGTCTCGTCTCGCCGCTCCCGCCGCAGACCCGTGTCCGCCAGGTCTTCATCGCCAGGGACGGGGTGGCCACCGTCGATTTCAGCCGGGACGTGGCCGAGGGCTTCCCCTACGGCTCCTCCTCCGAGCTCGCGGCGGTCTACGCCGTCGTCAACACCCTCGTCTACAACTTCAAGCCGGTCAAGAAGGTCGTGCTGCTCGTCGAGGGCGCCGAGCGGGAGACCCTCGGCGGCCACGTCGATCTGTCGAGGGCCTTCTTCCCCGACTATTCCCTCGTCGCGAGATAGCCGGGGCGACGTGACGAAGCTCCCCCGGGTCGTCATCGTCGGCCTTCCCAACGTCGGCAAGTCCACGCTGTTCAACCGTATCCTGGGCCGGCGGAGGGCCCTCGTCCACTCCGACCCGGGCATGACCCGGGACAGCTTTGCCACCGAATGCGTGCTCGGCGACCGGCGCTTCACCCTCGTCGACACGGGCGGCCTTTTCGGGGTCGCCGACGAGCCCCTAAGCGACAAGGTCCGCGAAAAGGCCCTGGCCGAGGCCGCCGCGGCCGACCTCGTCCTTTTCGTCCTCGACGGCAAGCGTGACATCGCCGCGCCCGAGGAGGAGCTCTACTTCCAGCTCAAGCGGCGCGGCCTGCCGATCCTTCTCGTGGTCAACAAGTTCGATTCCCCCGTCAAGGCGGAGTCGATGACGGCCGACTATTACCGGCTGGGGGAAAAGGACATCCACTTCGTCTCCGCCGAGCACTCCATCAACATCGGCGCCCTCGAGGAGGCCATCGTCGCCGCGCTGCCGCCGGGGGGACCCGTCGCCGCGGCGGAGGAGCCTCTTCGCATCGCCATCGTCGGCCGGACCAACGTCGGCAAGTCGTCCATCGTCAACCGTCTGGCCGGGGCGGAGCGCCTCATCGTCAGCGAGATCCCCGGGACGACCCGCGACAGCACGGACACGCTCCTCGTGCGCGACGGGAAGCCGTTCTGCCTCGTCGACACGGCCGGGATCCGCCGCATGGCCTCGACCGAGGACAGCCGGGAGAAGGCCGGCATCATCCGGGCCAAGGCCAATATCCGCCAGGCCGACGTCGTCTGCCTCGTCCTCGACGTGCAGGAGTTCCCGACGCGCCAGGACGCCCGCATCGCCCAGCTGGCCCTCGAATCCGGCCGGCCCCTCGTCATCGCCCTGAACAAGTGGGACCTCGTCGATAAGGACGCTGTCCGGCCTGACGCCGTCCGGGAGCGGGTCTTCCGCAAGCTCGGCTTCGTCGCCTATGCGCCTCTCATCTTCATCTCGGCCCGGACGGGACAGCGGATCGTCAAGCTCCTCGATACGGCCGAGCAGGTCCACAAGGGGGCCACGACCCGGGTCGAGACGTCCAAGCTGAACGCCTTCCTGGCCCGGACGACCGAGGCCCACCCGCCCCGCCTGAAGAACGGGGCCCGGGCCAAGCTCCGCTACATGACCCAGAAGGGGGTCTCGCCCCCGACCTTCATCCTCTTCCTGGGCTCCCGCGGTCCGCTCTCGCCGACTTACGAGAAGCACTTTATCGAGTCCCTGCGCCAGGAATTCGGCTTTGACGGGAGCCCCATCCGGCTCATCGTCCGGACGAGTTGAGCCGTGCGATCGGAGAATCCGGACCGGCTTTTTTCTTGACTTTGGAGCGGGCTTCGTTTATAAGATAGTTTCTGTCTTTTTGTGTCATTGCGCTTTGACAGTAAGGAGGTCAGGATGTCTCGCAAGACCCAGAGGATCGTATTCGCCGCCGCCGCGATTGCGGTGATCTTAGCCTTTACCGGCTGCCAGGACATCTCGTATTCCAAGCTCTCCGCCAACTATCATTTCGGCAAGGCCAACAGCCTTTTCCGCGAGAACCAGTACCGGAAGGCCATCACCGAATACGAGGCCACGCTCAAATACAATCCCAACATGACCCAGGCCTACAGGTTCCTGGGCGAGAGCTACAAACAGCTCTTCAAGCCCGGCGTCGACACGCCCCTCAACAAGGAGCTCGAACAGAAGACCCTGGCCGCGCTGACCAAGGCCCTCGAGATCGAGCCCGACAACCGCGACATCATCTATTCCCTCGGCGACATGTACGACAAGACCCGGAAGTTCGACGAGGCCGAGAAGCTCTACCTCCGCATCATCGAGCTCCAGCCGGAGAACATGAGCAACTACTACGTCGTGGCCGAGTTCTACAAGCGCTATGCCGCCGAGAAGAAGGAAGTCGCGAAGAAGGCCGAATCGATGTACCTCCGCCGCATCGAGACCGACCCCGACAACCCCCAGGGCTATGCCTATATGGCGACCTACCTGCAGGAAGTCGCGGGCGGCCCCGAGGAGCTGCTGAAATCCTTCGAGCGGGCCGCCGGATTCTGGGAGAAGAGGATCAGCCTCCAGCCCGATTCCGCCGAGGCCTGGCTGGCGCTCGGCGTCAACCAGTGGTCGCGGTCCTACCGCTTCCAGTTCCTGTCCCAGGCGGAAAGACTGAAGATGGCCCAGGCCGCGCTGCAGTCCATCAGCAAGGCCATCGAGCTCGACCCGAACTACCCCGAGCCCTACGCCTGGATGGGCCCTCTCTACAAGGCCGTTCTGGCCAAGCTCGAGCCGGAGAAGGAAGCCCGCTACACCGCCGAGGGCGACCGCTACCTCGAGAAATTCACGGAGATGAGGAAACGGGCCCTGGAGCGCAAGAAGCTCGAGGAAGAGCTGAAGAAGTAGCCTCGACGCGGACCCCGAAGACATTCGATTGCGCTCCGCCCGCCCGAATGAGTCGTTCGGGCGGGCGGAGCGCAATTTTTATTTAAGCCATGTTCATCCCCCTGCGCGACGAGAACCCGACCTCGCGGTTCCCCGCGGTCACGGTCGCCCTGATCGCGGTGAACGCCGCCGTCTTCCTGTTCCAGGCCGCCTCTCCGCAGGGCCTCGAGCTCGCTGCCGTCCGCTTCGGGGCCGTCCCCTACGCCATCACCCATTTCCGCTCGCTGCCGGATGCAGCGGCCTTCCCGCCGCTCCTGACCCTGCTGACGAGCATGTTCATCCACGGCAGCTTGTTCCACCTCCTCGGCAACATGCTCTATCTTTGGATCTTCGGCAACAACGTCGAGGACCGGCTCGGGCCCGTCCGGTTCGCCCTGTTCTACGTGGTCTGCGGCGTCATCGCGGCCCTGACGCACACCCTGTTCCAGCCGGGCTCGCGCCTTCCGATGATCGGGGCGAGCGGGGCCATCGCTGGCGTCCTCGGGGCCTACCTGATGCTCTTCCCCCGGGCCCGGGTGAAGGTCCTCATCTTCCTGATCTTCTACATCGACGTCGTCGCCGTCCCCGCCGGGATCGTCCTCGGCCTCTGGTTTCTTCTGCAGATCCTCAACGTCGGCATGGGGGGCGGGGTGGCCTGGTTCGCCCACGTCGGGGGGTTCCTGGCCGGCCTTCTCCTCATAGGACTGGCCCGGGCCGCGGGGCGGCCACGGGTTTCTTGGCGAGAAAGTTGACTTTCTTCCCGGATTTTAGTATTTTAGGTCGTCTTTCTATCTCTTGTTTAAGGTTAGAAGCTCATGAGGACGTTTATTCCAAAAAAGGATGACATCGAACAGAAGTGGTGGCTGATCGACGCCGACGGCCGTATCCTCGGCCGCATGGCCACCGAGATCGCCGACCTGATCCGCGGCAAGAAGAAACCCCAGTTCACCAGCCATCTGGACACCGGGGATTTCGTCGTCGTCATCAATGCCGAGAAGATCAAGGTCACCGGGCGCAAGCTCGACCAAAAGAAGTACTACCATCACTCCCTCTATCCCGGCGGCATCAAGGAGATCACCCTCAAGGACCTCCTGGCCACGAAGCCGGAAGAGGTGGTCAAGAAAGCCGTCTGGGGCATGGTTCCCAAGGGGAAGCTCGGCCGGGCCCTGTACAAGAAGCTCAAGGTCTATCGCGGACCCTCCCACCCCCACGAAGCCCAGAACCCCCAGGAATACAAGTTTTAGGAGGCCCCTTTGAGTCTGATCCAGTACTACGGAACGGGGAAGAGGAAATCGGCCATTGCCCGCGTCTTCCTGCGTTCGGGCAAGGGCGACATCACGCTGTTCGTCAACAAGAGGCCGCGGCCTTACGCTGAATATTTCCGGCTCGACGCCTACAAGGTCATCATCCGCCAACCGCTTCTCCTCACGGAGACGGAGGACAAGTTCGACATGTTCCTCCGGATCAGCGGCGGCGGCGCCAAGGCCCAGGCCGAGGCCATCCGGCTCGGCATCTCCCGGGCCCTCGTCGAGTTCAACCGCGAGCTCAAGCCCGTGCTCAAAGCGGCCAGCCTGCTGACGCGCGACGCGCGGGTCAAAGAGCGTAAGAAATACGGATTGCTGGGCGCCCGCAAGGCTCCTCAGTACCACAAGCGCTAAGAGGAGGCTCATTTGGTTTCCGTTACGATGAAAGAACTGTTGGAGGCGGGCGTCCACTTCGGGCACCAGACCAAGCGCTGGAACCCGAAGATGAAGGAATACATCTTCGGCCAGAGGAACGGCATCTACATCGTCGACCTGCAGAAGACGATCAAGAACTTCAAGGAGGCCCTCAACTACCTCCGCGGCGTCGCCGAGGACGGCAAGATGATCCTCTTCGTGGGCACGAAGAAGCAGGCCCAGGACATCGTCCGCGACTACGCGACAAAGTGCGAATCGGCCTACGTCAACCAGCGCTGGCTGGGCGGGCTGCTGACGAACTTCGGCGTCGTCCGGACGAGCGTTGACAAGCTCAAGGAGCTCGAGGAGATGAAGGAGGACGGCCGCTGGGACCTCCTCTCCAAGAAGGTCCAGTCCAAGCAGGAAAAGGTCTACCGGAAGCTCCAAAAGAACCTCGGCGGCCTGAAGAACATGGCCGGGCTGCCCGGCGCGATCTTCATCATCGACTCTTCCAAGGAGACGATCGCCATCGCCGAGGCCCGCAAGATGCACATCCCCATCGTGGCCGTCGTCGATACGAACGGCGACCCCGAGGACATCAACTACCCCATCCCCGGCAACGACGACGCCGTGCGGGCCATCGAGCTGTTCGCCTCGAAGGCCGCCGAGTCGATCATCGAAGGCAAGAAGAACAGGATCAGCAAGGAGCTTCTCGAGGAGAAGTCGGCCGAGGCCGCCGCCGAAGCGGCCGCCGCGGAAACGCCCGAGGGCGAGGTCCCCGAAGAGGCCTGAGCGGTCGGAAAGAGGATATCATGGAGATCACTGCGGATAAGGTCAAAGAGCTTCGCGAGAGGACCGGCATCGGCATGATGGAGTGCAAGAGCGCCCTGGCCGAGTGCGACTGCGACATGGACAAGGCCATCGAGATCCTGCGCAAGAAGGGCTATGCCCGGGCCGAGGCCAAGTCCAGCCGGGCCGCCAAGGAAGGCCTGGTCGGGTCCTACATCCACATGAACGGCCGCATCGGCGTGCTCGTCGAGCTCAACTGCGAGTCCGACTTCGTGGCCCGCAACTGCGAGTTCCAGGACCTCGTCAAGGAGCTCGGCCTGCAGATCGCGGCGGCCAAGCCGCGCTGGATCGCCTCGACCGACGTCCCCGCGGACATCGTGGCCAAGGAAAAGGAGATCATCCTGGCCCAGCTCGGCGACATGAAGAAGCCGCCCGAGATCATGGAGAAGATCGTCCAGGGTAAGCTGAACAAGTTCTTTGAGGAGGTCTGCCTCCTCGACCAGCCCTATATCCGCGAGGACAAGCTCAAAGTCCGCGACCTCGTGACCAAGCTCATCGCCAAGATGGGCGAGAACATCAAGGTCGGGCGGTTCGTGCGCTTCGAGATCGGGCAGGACTGACGGGATCAAACCCGGTTTGACCCCATCTCCGGAACCGGTATAGAATACGGGCCGGAGCCTGACCCATGAGCAAGCCGGCCTACAAGCGCATCCTTCTTAAGCTTTCGGGCGAATCCTTCCTCGGCGACATCACCTCGGGCATCGATTTCAACCGGGCCCTCGCCGTCGCCCGCGAGATCAAAGAGGTCCACGACCTCGGCGTCGACGTCGCCGTCATGATCGGCGGCGGCAACCTCTTCCGCGGCGCCAAGGGCATCAAGGACGGCATCGACCAGGGCTCGGCCGACCAGATGGGCATGCTGGCCACGGTCATCAACGGCATCGCCCTGCAGGCGGCCCTCGACAAGGCCGGGGCCGACACGCGGCACGTCTCGGCCATCGAGATCAAGTCCGTCGCCGAGCCGTTCATCCGCCGCCGGGTCATCCGGCACATGGAAAAGGGCCGGATCATCATCTTCTCGGCCGGCATCGGCTGCCCCTTCTTCACGACCGACACCGCGGCCGCCCAGCGGGCCCTCGAGATCGGGGCCGAGATCATCTTCAAGGCCACCAAGGTCGACGGCGTCTATTCGTCCGACCCGGTGACCGACAAGGCGGCCAAGCGGTTCAAGGCCATCCGCTACATCGACGTCCTCAGGAAGAACCTCCGGGTCATGGACGCCACGGCCATCTCGCTCTGCAGCGACAACGCCATGCCCATCCTCGTCTTCGCCCTCGGCAAAGGCGGCAACATCAAGCGCGCCGTCATGGGCGAGGCTATAGGCACGCGGGTTTATTAAGAGGAACACCATGGTCAAAGACGCGCTCAACGATACAGCCAGGAAGATGAAGACCTCGGCCGAGCACTTCCGCAAAGAGATCGGGATGCTCCGGACCGGCCGGGCCAACATCAGCATCTTCGAGGAGATCAAGGTCAGCTACTACGGCGTGCTCACGCCGGTCAACCAGGTCGCCACGGTCAAGGTGCCGGAGCCGACCCTCATCGTCATCCAGCCCTACGACCCCTCGATGCTGGAGCCGGTCGACAAGGCCATCCGCGGGGCCGACCTCGGCCTCAATCCGCTCAACGACGGCAAGCTCCTGCGCGTGCCCATCCCGCCCCTCGACGAGGAGCGCCGCCGGGAGATGGCCAAGAAGATCGGCAAGATGCTCGAAGAGGAGAAGACGGCCCTGCGCAACATGCGCCGCGACGCCAAGGATTTCATCGAGGAGCTCGAGAAGGAGAAGGAGATCACCGAGGACGAGAAGTTCTCGGGGATCGAGCAGCTCCAGAAGCTCCTCGACGAGACGATCGCCAAGGCTGAGGAGCTGGCCGCCGCGAAAGAAAAAGAGATCCTGGAACGATAATTAGCACCCAGCCGATTTCTTGACGAACCAGTTCTCGCGCGAGCCGAACTTCGTCCGGATGGCGATGCCCCAACCGACGGCGTTCATCACGAACGTGAACAGGAACCCGAGGAGCGGCACGAACCCGGCCAGGCTGAAGACGAAGAGGCCCGTGAGGACCGCCCCCATCGCCGAGGCGCTTCGGGACCGGAGGGCCCTCAGGGCGCTCTCGCCGAGGACGAAGAAGACCGCCAGACGGCCGAATACCCAGATGATGAATCCGGCCACGGCGAGCGCGAGGGCGATCGGGATGCCGATCAGGATGAAGCTCAGCAGCGCGGCGAAGAACATGGCTATCCAGAAGATGATGAGGGCGATGAGGCCCGTCGCGAGCGTCGGCCAGAAATGCTTGCGGATCTCCCCGGCGGCGTAGGCGATGGGCTTAGGGAAAAGGGAGGCGCCCAGCACGGCGACGATGAGCCAGAGACAGATCAGGACGAGCTTGACGACGACGATGATCGGGATGAGCGAGAGGGAGAAGGCGCCCTTGAACAGGTGCCCGTCCTTAAAGAGCCTGTCGCCGAGCTCGCGCGTCTGGAAATAGATCGTATCGCCGCCGATCGTGCAGCCCGGCTCCTTCTCCAGGGTCCCGCCCAGGGCGGCCAGATCCTTGGCGATCGAGGCCGTGGACTTGACGATGACCCGCGAGCCGATTCCCACGACGGACTGTCCGACCTCGCCGCTGATCGTGATCGAACCGCCGATGACGACGACGTCGTTCTTGACCTTGCCCTCGATGAGGATGTGGCCGCCGAAGCTGATGATCTCCTCCTGTGTATCTCCGGGGGCGACATGGATCTCTTTCTGGGAGCTGATCTCGGCCCGGGCCGCCGGCGGTGCGGCGAGCGGGGCCAGGACGAACAGGCCAAAAACGGCCAGAGCCAGTATCTTTTTCATCATAGGTTTTCTCCCTGGTGGAGGAATCGTCTCGCCCCGAAGAAGGCGAGGACCGATAGGAGGGCGCCCAGGCCGATGAGGAGGACGATCCCCTGCGGGCCCAGGACGCGCGAGAAGGTCGCCAGGCCGGCCAGGCCCATGTTCAGGAGGTCTCCGGCGACCTCGAGCAGGACGTTCCCGATCTTGAAGGCCTTGGCGGCCAGAGGCGTCGCCTGGGCGACGACCGACCCGAAGAAGCGGTTGACGGCGACCAGGACCCCGAAAACGCTCAGGCCCGTGAAGAGGTGGAAGCCGGCCAGGCCGACCGCGAGCGCGGACATGGCCGCGACGAGGGGCGCGAGCCATCGGGCCTTCCGGACCTCCGGCTCGGGCAGGCTGTCCATGACCGAGCGGGCGAAATCCTCGGGCACGTCGAACGACGGGAGGGTGGTGAAGGCCTGGTGGAAAAGCTGCCTCTCGGCCAGGGCGTCGCGGCAGGCCGGGCAGCACTCCATGTGCTCTTCGAGCTTCCTGGCGTCGTAGGGGCCGAGCTCGCCCTCGAGATAGAGATAGAGGTCTTCGGGGCGAGGGCAGGACGTCACGATGTCTCCATTCTCTTTCTCAGCAGCTCTTTGGCCTGGAAGACGCGGTTCTTGACCGTGCCCACGGGCAGGCTCTTGATGTCGGCGATCTCCTCGTACGAGAACTCGCTGACGTGCCGGAGGACGAAGAGCTCCCGGAGCGCCTCGGGGACGGTCTCGAGGGCCCGCTCGATCTTTTCCCGGATCTCGGCCAGCTCGAATTTGCGGGCCACCGACGGTCCCGGATCGGGGACCTGCGGCGAGAGCGGGCCTTCCCCGTCGTCGACCGGCTGGTCGATCGATACGGTCGGCAGCTTCTTCTTCCGCCAGTGGTCGATGAGGTGGTTCGAGGCGATCTTGAACAGCCAGGTGCTGAACTTGAAGGCCGGCCGGTAGGACGCGAGCGAACAGTAGGCTTTGAGGAACACTTCCTGGGCGAAATCGAGGGCCGCTTCGCGCTCCCCGGTCATGCGCCCGAGGTAGCTCGTGAGCGGCTGCTCGTATTTACGGACGATCATTTCGAACGCCTTGCGGTCTCCTGCGAGGGCCCGGGACACAAGCTGACGGTCTTCTGTCATCGAGAGAGCATCCTGCCCTCGAGTGTTCATACGATCCTCGGGCCGAAAGGTTTTGCGCCCCCTAGCGCTTGACGTTCTCCGTGTCGTCGATGATCTCGGTGCCAGGGGGCACCTTCAGGGTGAAGGTCCTGGCGGGGATCCGGACGCCGGTCCGGATCTGGCTGAAGACGAACTCGCGCTTGTTCCCCGCCCACTCCAGGAAAATGGCCCGGCGGAGCAGCCACGTTGCCTCGTCGATCTCGAGCAGGATATGGGTGAAATCGCCCTCGACCTTGGGGGTCAGTTTGACCTGGCGGACGCGAGTCGCTTCCGTCGGGAAGGCGTTGTCCTCGATGACGTAGGCGTCGCCGAAGGACATCGTCCCGAGGAAGATGCCGAAGATATCGGACTTCAGGGCCTCCTCGGAGACCGGGCTCCGGGTGAGCTGGTTCTCCTCGGGCAGGTACATCTCGAGGATGCCCTCTTTATAGAGAAAGGTCTTGTCCTGGGGGTCCTTGTAGGTCCAGCGCATGCGGTCGGGCTTCTGGAGGAAGAGGTCGCCCTTCTCGCGCAGGGGCTCCGAGATCGACATGGAAAAGTAGAGCTGCTCGAAGCGGGCCTGGAGAGTCGTGACGGCCTTGAGGGCCCGCTCCAGGTTGGCTACGGCCCCGGCGGCGGACACGGCGGAGGAGGAGGGGGCGGAGGGCAGGAAAGCCCCCGCCAGGGCGAACAAGCCCGCCAAACCGCCATCGAGCGTTTCATGCGGGGTATTATACCGGAAAATGGGGACGTTTCTGTTTTTTGGTCTAGCCAAAAAACAGAAACGTCCCCATTTTCCTTGGGGCTGTCACCGAAGGGGACTGCCCCTTGTTAATTGTTGTATACTCCCCTGAAATGCAAACGGGCTTCGTCCTAGCCATCGCCGCCTACGTGGCCGCGCTCTGGGCGGCGGGCTTCGGCTTCCGGCGCAAGCTGGGGACTCTCGAGTCGTTCTTCCTGGCCTCGCGCCGGCTCGGCGCCGGCCGCGTCGCGTTCTCCCTTTGCGCCTCCTGGATCGGGGCGGCCTCTCTCCTCGTGTCGACCGACGAAGCGTGCCGCGACGGACTCAGCGCGATCTGGATCATCGGCCTCCCCGCCGTGGCGACGCTCGTCGTTCTCACGGCGCTCGTCCGGCCCATCCGGGCCGTCTCGGGCTCGACCCCGGCCGAGCTCATGCGCGACCGCTACGGGAAGACGGCCGGCTCCCTGACGACGGTCCTCATCGTCTGGTACATGACCGCCCTGGCCGCCTCGCAGATCGTCGCGGCGGGGCCTTTTCTCGGCGCCTTCCTGGGCACCGGGCCCCTGGTCAGCCTGGCCATCGCGGCCGGGATCGTCATCGTCTACTCCACGGCGGGCGGACTTCAGGCCCTGGCCAGGACGCATGTCCTTCAGTTCGCGCTCCTCGTCGCCGGCGTCGCCGGGATGGTGGCCTCCCTGGCCTCGAGGACGACATGGGGTGCGGTGCGGGCTGCGGCCGCCGCGTCCGGGAGGAGCGGGTATTTCGATGTCCTGGCGGGGGCGGAGCGCAACGTCCTCATCGCCCTCTCGTTCCTCCTCGCCTGGACGATCTCGCCTATCGCCTGGCAGAGGATGCAAGCGGCCCGGAGCGACGGGGCGGCCCGCCGGGGCACGGCCGGTGCGGCCCTCCTCCTTGGGATCTTCTACGCCGCCATCGTCCTGGCCGGCATGCTATTCCTGCCGCTCTACCCGGAAAGCGGGGCCGGCATCCCGCTCGTCACCCGCTTCGTCTCAGAGGAGGCGGGGTCCTTCCTCGGCGGGCTCGTTTTCGTGACCGTCCTCGCGGCGATCTTATCGACCATGGACGCGGCCCTCAACGCCGGGGCCTTCACGCTGACGAAGGACCTTATTGGACGGAGAGCGGACGCGGGCGCCGGCGGCCGGCCTCTCGTCCTGGCCAAGGTCGCCACCGCGGCCCTCACGTTGGCCGCGCTCCTCATCGCCGCCCGGCTCGGCGACATCCTCAAGACCCTGGGCCTGGCCTCAGCCATCATGGCCGAGGGCCTGCTCATTCCGGGCCTGGCCGCCCTGTTCCTGAAGAAAAGGGTCCCGCTGGCCGGCATCCTGGGCCTTGCCCTCGGCGGCGGGTATGCCGCGATCTCGTTCCTCGGGGATGCGGGCCTCCGGTTCCTGCCTATCCCCGCCTGGCCGCGGTCCCTGCCGCTCGGCGTCGCCGTCGGTGCGGCCGGCTTTCTGGCCGGACTGGCCATCGAGTCCTGCCGGAGCGTGAGGGGGCGTCCCGAGGCGCCCGCGGCTTGACATTCTTCATGAAAATTGCCATAGGTAGGTGTCACGGAGGGAATACAATGAAGAAGATCCTGTTCGTATTCGCCATGGCGGCCCTGCTTGCCGCCCCGGCCCTGGCCCAGACGGCGGCCGACCACGTCCGCGAGGGCGACGCGGCCTATGCCATGCTGGATGACGCCAAGGCTCTCGAGCACTATCGGGCGGCTCTCGCGCTCGAGCCCGCGAACTACGATGCTCTGTGGAAGGCCTCGCGGGCCATCGTCGACATCGCCGACGTCATCCCGGCGGCCGGCAAGGATGTCAAGGAACAGCAGAAGAAGATGTACACCGAGGCCACGGCGCTGGCCCGCAAGGCGGTGGCCGCCAATCCCAACGACACCTGGGGCCATTTCCAGTTGGCCGCGTCGAACGGCAAGCGGCTCCTCCTGCTCGGCAAGAAGGAACAGATCGAGGCCTCGAAGGAAGTCCGGGCCGAGATCGAGAAGGCCATCGAGCTCGATCCGACGAACCATCTCGCCTATCACGCTTACGGGCGCTGGCACCGGCGGATGGACGAGATCGGCGGGGCCAAGAGGTTCTTCGGCAGCGTCATCTATGGATCCATCCCCAAGGGGTCCTACGCGGAATCCGAAAAGTATCTCCGCAAAGCCATCGAGCTCCATCCCGAGTACATCAACCATTACCTCGAGCTCGGCCGGACGCTCGTCGCCCTCAAGAGGTATGATGAAGCGGCCGAGTCCTTTCAGAAGGTCATCGACATGCCAAAGACGACGTCGAAGGACGACATGTTGAAGGCGGAAGCCAAGACGGAGCTGGACGCGCTGGCGAAGAAGAAAAAATAGGCCCGTTCGCGGCGGCGCTATTCGGAAAAGACCTGGGCGGTGAAGGTCTCGATCTCCGCCCCCGTCTTCCATTCTTCGGGCCGGAGCCCCGCTTTGAGACAGCCGTGGCTGAGGAATGTCTCCCTGTCCCAGCCGTGCTCGACGGGGACCTGGGGCAGGAGCAGCCCTTTGTTGTGGCCCTTCGATACGATGATCCCGTGGCGGCCGACCTCGACCTTGCCGGGGTCTCCGACGGGCTCGGGCAGGCCCAGGACCGATATCTCTATCTTTAGCCGGACCAGCTCTTTAGCCCCCAGGGGCAGGAACCGGTTGTCGTGACATGCGGCGGCAACGGCCATCTCGATGATGGTCTCGTCGAGCGGCTTCACCGGCAGGGGATAGCCGACGCAGCCGCGCAGCTCCCCGTCCACGGTCAAGGTGACGAAGGCGCCCCGCTTCTCTTTGAGCGGGCCGGACTTGACGGGGGAGCGCATCCGGCTGCCCGTCTTGAAGTAATGCTCGAGCGCTTCGCGGGCGAGCTTAAGGCAGGTGATCTCTTCTTCGCGCGTCAGCGGTTCACTCATGCGCTTTCTCCTTCGCGGCCGGGGCGAACGGGATGGGGGCCAGGAAGAACTTCCGGCCGAACTCGACCACCGATGGGCTGAGGGCAGGCGCTTTGACGGAGCCGGCCCAGCGCAGGACGAGCTTGCCGTACCAGGCCGGTCCGAGCAACGCCTTCTTGAACGCGGCGCCGGGCCGCACAGCCACGATCCCGACGACCCGCCCCGGCCAGGTCTTTTCGAGACCGGCGAGCAGCCGGTCGTCCGGCACGGTCCCCGGGCTCCCGGCGAGTATGATCTTTTCGATGATGAAGCGGGGCCCTCGCCTGTGGCCGACGATCGCGCCCCACGCCCCCGGTCCCGGCCGGAAGGCCTTGAGCGCTTCGATCTCCCGCCCCGCCTCCGGGGTGATCAGCACGTCCATGCCCCAATTATAGCACCCCAAAATGGGGACGCTTCTATTTTCAAAAAAAATGCATTAATTTTGAAAATAGAAGCGTCCCCATTTTTTACGGAAGCCCCTCCGCAGCCGGCTATAGCGAGCGGAGAAGTGCATACGGTTGACTCACGCCACCTTTGGCATTAAGATGGCTTCGGGTGCGGGTATGAAGTACGAATTGGTGGTGGTCGGGGCCCTCGAAACCAACTGTTATCTCGTCTACGATGAAGAGACGCGAGAGTGCGCCGTCATCGACCCCGGCGCCGACCCCGAGAAGATCATCGCGACCATCGCCGACCTGGAGCTCAAGCCCGTCATCGTCCTCAACACCCACGGTCATGTCGACCACATCGGCGCCAACAGCGACATCGTCCAGAAGTACGCCATTCCGCTGGCGATGCACGCCGCTGACACCGGCATGCTCCAAGTCTCGGACTACATCGAGCTCTCCCTGCTTCTCGGGGCCCGGAACTCGCCCGCGCCGGACCGCCTCCTCGCCGAGGGCGACGAGGTCGCCGTCGGCCGGACGTCGCTCCGGGTCATCCACACGCCGGGACACACCCCGGGGAGCATCGGCTTCGTATACGGCGGGTTCCTCTTCTCCGGGGACACCCTCTTCTGCGGCGGCGTCGGCCGGACCGACCTCCCCGGCGGCTCCTGGAAGGACCTCGAACGGTCCATCCGGGAGCGCATCCTTACGCTTCCCGAGGAGACGGTCGTCCTTCCCGGCCACGGGCCCCATACGACGGTCGAACAGGAGCGCAACTCGAATCCGTTCCTGACATGAAGCGTCCTGCCGCCTCGCCCGAGGCCGCCCTGCGCCTGTTCCTCGAGTACTTGGCTGTCGAAAAGGGCCTCGCCGCGAATACCGTCCAGTCCTATTCCCGGGACATCCGCAAGCTCGCAGACGTCCTCAAAACCGGGAAGGTCCCCCTCGAGCGGGTCTCCGAGGATATCCTGGTGCGATTCATCCATGGCGAAAGCCAGTCCGGGCTTTCGGCGAGGTCCCTGGCCCGCCTAATCTCCGCCCTCCGCTCTTTCTTTCGCTTCCTCGTTCTCAGCGGCTTCATCAGGAAGGACCCCACATCCCTCCTGACGACGCCCTCGACCTGGCTCGCCCTGCCCAAGTTCCTGACGGTCGCCGAAACCGAAGCCCTCCTCCGGGCCCCCGACGAGAAGAAGCCGCGCGGTCTGAGGGACCGGGCCATGCTGGAGGTCCTCTACGGCTCGGGGCTGCGCGTGTCCGAGCTCGCCGCCCTCAAGCTCGCCGAGATCAACCTCGACGACGGCTTCCTCGTCTGCCGCGGCAAGGGCGGCAAGGAAAGGATCGTCCCCCTCGGCCGTTCGGCCTGCGACGCCATCAAGGGTTATCTCGCCACGGCCCGGCCGCTCGACGATGCGGACGGACGGGAAGAGCTCTTCCTGTCGCGGCGCGGGCGGCCGTTCACCCGGCAGGGCGTCTGGAAGCTCCTGCGCCAGCACGCCGCCAAGGCCGGCCTGTCCGAGAGAATCAGCCCCCACGTCCTCCGGCACACTTTCGCGACGCACATGCTCGAGAGGGGAGCGGACCTGCGCTCGGTCCAGCTCATGCTCGGCCACAGCCAGATCACGACGACGCAGATCTACACCCACGTGACCCGGGAGCGGCTTCGCCGCGTCTATGACAAGTTCCATCCCCGGGCCTGACGGACCGCGTCAGTGGGCGGCGAGGGCGATGACGGCTCTGGCCGTATGAGCTTGGCTCACCGAAAGGACCCGGCCTTCCTTGACGACCTGCCTCTCCTTCCGCCAGTCCCAGGAAAACGAACGCTCGGGCCTTCGCCGCGTCAGGTCGGTCTCCGGGATGACGACCCGGCTCGAGCCGCGGCAGACGAAATCGCCGTAGGCCTGGCCCGGTAGCCCGGCCGTCCGGCTCGAAGAGCGGGGCAGTTCCAGAGGCACCGAGACCGGGCAAGCGTGCAAGGGAACTTGAAAGGCGCTGATCTCAAAGACGAACTCGACCTCCCGCCCGTCCTTGAGCACATAGTTCATGCGGAACGCCGGCTTGGCCGCGGCGGGGGGTTCGAGGACGCTCTCATGCCCGGCCGGACGGGACGTTTCGCGGAGGTGCCATGCCAGGATCTCGGTCTTGAGGTGGACGAGAAGGAAGTCTTCGCCGTCCGGCTCCAGCCGGCCTTCCCAGCTGACTTTGCAGGAGTAGGTCCCGGCCACCGGCGCCTGGCCGCCCTTGACGCTGTATTCGCCTTCGGCCGTGACGACCAGCCGGACCTCCCACCAGGCCGAGCTCCCGGCCTGGAGGTCCTGAGGGGAGGCCGCGGCCGGGAAGGGTCCCCAGAGGTAACAGGCGAATAGGAGCGCCCCGAGCAGGGCCGCCGAAAGGCGCCGGAAACTCTTATCCATTTTATCCCGTATAACCTTGAGACCTCCCCCATTCTACCGCGGTTTTTGGGTCTTGACAAACGCGTCCCGGAGGCGTATCTTAGCGAGAACTATTTGGTTCAAATAATAAACTCACTAGTTCAACTTATAAACCCATAGGTTCAAAAGAATGAAAACGAGCGACGTCCGACGTGAGCGCGAGGTCCGCCGCCGCGAAGGCTACAGGGAGATCATCCTGCATGCCGCGGAGAAGGTCATCCTCCGCAAGGGCTACAGCTCCCTGACGATGGACGATGTCGCCAGGGAAGCCCAGCTGTCCAAGGCGACGATCTACAAGTACGTTCCGGGCAAGGGAGCGCTGCTCTTCGAGATCCTGGCCCACTCCTTCGATGACATCCGGGTGGAGATGGTCGAGATCGCCGACGGTCCCGGCGGCGCCAGCGAAAAGCTCGGCCGGGTCGTCCGCGTGGTCCTCCAGAACAACGAAGACATGACGCATTTCAACCGGGTCCTGTGGATGGACAAGGCCATGTTCAAGCTCATGCGCCTTTTCGTCCACCCTCCCGGCAAATCGGGCCCGGCGCCGGCCGCCGACCGCAAGATGCTGGCCATGGTCAAGCAGAAGAGGCAGGAGCTGATCGACGTCGCAGCCCGCGTCCTGGAGGAGGGCGTTGCCTCCGGAGAATTCCGGCGCATGGACACCGCCCAGGCCGCGGACTTCATCGAGGCGGTCCTTCAGGGCTACACCCACATGCGGCTGTGGCGGGGGGACCTGCCGCTGCTGCCGGTCGCCGCCGAAAGCCTGACCCGCTTCATCATCGAGGGGATCCGGAACCCCGACTATTCCGGCAAGGAGATCTGACATGAAAAAGACGGCCGCTTTGCTGATCGCCCTGACGCTCGCCGCCCTCGGGCCAGCCGCCCTGGCCGCTCAGGAAACGAAGCCGACGCTCGTCCTGACACTCGACGATGCCGTCGCCCTGGCCATCCGCCAGAACCCGTTCTACCTGGCCACCCAGGAGAAGGTCAACCAGGCCCGTTCGCAGGTCCGCCAGGCCGTGGCGGGCTTCCTGCCGACCCTCAACGCCCAGGGAACGGACACCCTCGACGAGAAGCTCTTCACCCTGGAATTCCCGTCGATGATCCCCGGCGAGCCGGCCCAGCGGATCTCGATCGATTTCACGAAGGATTACCAGATGGCCCTGGCCTTCTCGCTGCCCCTGTTCGCGGGCGGCCGGCTCACGGCCGGGTACAAGCAGGCCAATCTCGGGGTCAAGGCGAGCCAGGAATCGGTCCGCTTGTCCGAGCAGGAGACGATCTTCAACGCCAAGCGGGCTTTCTACGGTTACCTCCTGGCCAAGGAGTTCTCGGCGGTCGCCGAGGAGGCCCTGAGCCTGGCCGAGAAATTCATGGAGAACGTCAAGAACCTTCACGAGGTCGGCATGGCCTCGAAGTTCGATCTGCTCCGCTCGGAGGTCCAGGTGGCCAATCTCAAGCCCCAGGCGATCCGGGCCCGCAACAGCGTCGAGGTCGCCGCCCTCGGCCTGAAGACCGTCCTCGGCATCGAGCTCGACACCCCGGTCGAGGTCAAAGGCGAGCTTTCGGCCCCGCCCCTCGACGTGGTCTCGGAGGCCGTCGTCGAGGAAGCCCTGGCCCAGCGTCCGGAGATCCGCCAGCTCGACTACCAGCGCGGCATGGCGGGCGAAATGCTCAAGATCGCCCGCGGCTCGATGATGCCGACGCTGGCCATCGGCGGCGCATACAACTTCTGGTCGGACGCCTTGAACCTCCGCAAGGGCGCCTGGCAGAACTACTATACGATCAATCTGTCCCTGACCCTACCCCTCTTCAACGGGTTCGAGTCCCGGGCCCGGGTCGGCCAGTCGAAGGCCGTGATCCGCGAGCTCGACTGGACCCGCAAAGGCCTCTCGGACGCGATCGCGCTCGAGGTCCGGCAGGCGGTCCTCAACAATAACCAGGCCCGGGAGACCCTGCTGTCCCAGGAGAAGAACGTCGAACAGGCCCGCGAAGCCGTGCGCATCGCGGAGCTGAATTATGCCGAGGGGCTGGCCACGAACCTGGATGTCTCGACGGCCCAGGTCGCTTTAAGCCAGGCCCGCACCAACGAGTCCCAGGCGCTCTATGATTGTGTCATCTCGCAGGCCCAGCTCGAAAAGGCCGTAGGCCGGAGCCGGTCCGAGAGCCGCTCGAACTAACGGAGGAACCCATGAAACATCCGAACACTCATCCCAAGCTCATTATCGTCGCGCTCGCGGCTGTCGCCCTCGCCGCCGCCATCGCCTGCAAGAAGCCCGCCGCGACCACGGCCGAACAGGCCGAAACCTACGGCGCCGCCCCCGTCAAGGTCCACAAGGTCGAGCGGGCCAGGATCACGGAGAAGATCACCTACACGGGGACGCTGGAGGCCCTGACCAAGATCAACATCACCCCCGAGGTGGGCGGCAAGATCTCCCGCATCTATGCCGAGGCCGGCGACCGCGTGGCCAAAGGCCAGCTCCTGGCCGAGCTCGAGACGAATTCCATCCGCCTTCAGCTCAAACAGGCCGAAGCCGGAGTGGCCGTGGCCGAAGCGAGCCACGCCGACGCCCTCCGCAACAGGGAGCGGATGGACCGCTTGATCAAGGAGAACGCGGTCTCCGAGCAGCAGCGCGAGAAGATCCAGCTCGCCTACGACGCGGCCGCCGCCCAGCTCGAGCAGGCCCGGGCCGGGCTCAACCTGGCCAAGCACGCCCTCGACGTCTCTCTCATGAAGGCCCCCTTCTCCGGCGTCATCGCCTCGAAGAACGCCGAGGTCGGCGACGTCATCAACCCCATGATGGGCGGCTTCGGCGGCGGGGCCGGCGGCGTCCTGACCCTCATGGACTACTCCATGATCAAGCTCGTCGTGGCCATCTCTTCGGAGGATATCGGCCGCATCCGCAAGGGCCAGGAAGCCATCCTCCGGGTCGCCGCTTTTCCCGGGCGCGATTTCCGCGGCTCCGTCCGCGTCGTCAACCTGACGGCGGACCCGCTGAGCAAGAAGTTCGGCGTCGAAGCCGTCTTCGACAACTCCGACGCGGCCCTCCGGCCCGGCACGTTCGGCGACCTCGTCTTCGAGGTCCAGTCGCACGAGAATGCCCTGGTCGTCCCGCAGCAGGCCATCCTCGAGAACACCTACGTCTTCGTCGTCGAGGGCGTCAAGGCCGTCCGCAAGAACGTCACCCTCGGGATCCAGAACACGACCATGGTCGAGATCCTCTCCGGCCTCGCCGAAGGCGACGCGGTCGTCGTCGAGGGCAACTACGGGCTCGAAGAAGGGTCGGCCGTCCAAGTCCTCGAAGAGGTCAAGAAATGAAGCTCCCTGAATTCTCCGTCAAGAAAAAGGTCACGACGTCCATGATGGCGGCCATCCTGGTCGTCCTGGGCGCCATCTCGTTCACCAGGCTGGGCCTCGATTTCTTCCCCGACCTCGAGTTCCCGACGGTCTCGGTCATCACGACCTATTCAGGGGCCTCTTCCGAGGACATCGAGAACGTCCTGACCCGGCCGCTCGAGCAGGTCGTCAGCTCGGTCAATCGGGTCAAAAAGGTCACCTCGCAGACTTCGGAAGGTGTCTCCGTCATCAGCGTCGAGTTCGAATGGGGGACCAACCTCGACTTCGCCGCCCAGGATATCCGCGATCAGATCGGCCTCTACGAGCAGTACCTCCCCGAGGAGGCCGGCGATCCCCTGGTCATGAAGTTCAGCTTCAGCTCGTTCCCCGTCATCTTCTACGGCATCACGGGCGACATCCCGGCCATGAAGCTCCGTACGGTCATCGAAGACGAGGTCGCGCCGCGCCTCGAGCGCATCGACGGCGTGGCTTCGGCCAGGGTCTTTGCCATGGACGAGCGCGAGATCCTGGTTGACGTCGACAAAGCCTCGCTCGAGAGCCGCGGCCTGACCTTGGACCAGGTCCGGATGGCCCTCGGCACCGAGAACCTCAACCTCCCGGCCGGCAATCTCGTCGAGCGGCACTCCGAGATCCTTGTCCGGACCATGGGCGAGTTCACGGACCTCGACGACATCCGCCGGACCGTCGTCGGCATGACCGCGAGGGGTGAGCCGGTCTACGTGTCCGACATCGCCGAAGTCAAAGATACTCTCAAGGAGATGCGCTACGCCTCCCGCATCCAGGGGCAGAACGGCGTCTACCTCATCGTCAGCAAGCGCTCGGGCGCCAACACCCAGATTGCCAGCGCGGCCGTCAAGAAGGAGATCACCGCCCTCCTGGGAACGATCCCGGGAAACCCCGTTTTCCACGTCGCCATGGACCAGGGCGATATGATCGAACAGGTGACCTCGAACACGGTCACCAACGCCTGGCAGGGCGGCCTGCTGGCTATCCTCCTGATCTTCCTCTTCCTCCGCAATTGGCGGCCGACGTTCGTCATCAGCCTGGCCATCCCCCTGTCCATCATCACCACCTTTATCGCCCTCTACGCGGCCGGTTACACCCTCAACCTCCTGACCCTGGGCGGCCTCGCCCTGGGCATCGGCATGCTGGTCGACAACGCCATCGTCGTCATCGAGAACGTCTTCCGCCATCTCGAGGAAGGCGAGGGGGCCGACCAGGCGTCCATCGAGGGTACCGGCGAGGTCGGCATGGCCATCACGGCCTCGACGCTGACCACAATCGCCGTCTTCTTCCCCATGATCTTTGCCTCGGGCATCACCGGCAAGATGACCCAGGCGCTCGGCTTGTCCATCGCCTTCTCGCTCCTGGCGTCCCTGTTCGTCGCCCTGACGGTCGTGCCGCTATCCACGTCGCTCCTCTTCCGCTCGAAGAAGAGCCTCAAGGCCATCGTCAAGGCCCCCGAAGCACGCCAATTCGCCAAAGCCAAGGCCTGGTACAGGAAATGGCTCGACAAGGCCCTGCACCACCGGCGCTGGGTCCTCGGCGGCGCCATCGCCGCCCTCGTCATCTCGCTGGCCATCGTCCCCTTCCTCGGGACGGAGTTCATGCCGGCCCAGGACATGGACATGATCATGCTCAAGGTCCGCATGCCCGTTGGCACGGCCCTCGAGGAGACCAACCGGGTCGTGGGCCTGGTCGAGAACATCATGTCGGCCATGCCGGAGATCACGATGATCTCGGCCCAGGTCGGCTCCCAGGTCGAGCAGGACGCCGGGGACGCCGCCTCGTCGTTCTCCAACGCCGGCACGCACGAGGGGCTCCTCTGGGTCGGCCTAGTCAAGCGCGACCAAAGGAAGGAATCGGACAAGCAGCTGCTCGAGCGCATCCGCCGGAAGCTGCCCAGACTTCGCGACGTCAAATTCGAGGCTCTCGACATGAACCAGCAGATGCTGGGCGGGGCCTCATCCCCAGTCGAGATCAAGCTCTTCGGCAAGGACCTTCCCACGCTCAAGGGGCAGGCCGACCAGATCATCCAGCTCATCTCCGGGGTCGAGGGTCTCCGCGATGTCACGCATTCGCTGGCCGCGGGAAAACCGGAGATCCAGATCCATATCGACCGGGAGCGGGCCTACCGGCTGGGGCTGTCGATCTATCAGGTGGCCAACACCGTCCAGACCGCGACGGTCGGCAAAGTGGCCACGCGCTTCCGCGAGGGCAGCGACGAGATCGACGTCCGTCTGCGCTTCAAGAAGGCCTATCGCGACAACATGGACGAGATCCGGAGCATTCCGCTCCGCACGGCCTCCGGCCAGACGATCTACCTCGAGCAGGTGGCCGATATCACATCGGGCGAAGGCCCCATTATGATCAACCGCGAGAACCAGGCCCGCCGAGTCTCCGTCACGGCCAACATCGCCGACCGGGACCTCGGCAGCGTCGTCCGGGATATCAAGGGGCGGCTGGCCGGGTTCGAGAAGAGCCTTCCGCCCGGTTATTTCCTTGAATACGGCGGCTCCTACGAGCAGATGCAGGAGGCCTTCCTCATCCTGGCCGCCGCCTTCGCCTTGGCTATCCTCCTCGTCTATATGATCATGGCCTCCCAGTTCGAGCATTTCGTCCACCCCTTCATCATCATGTTCACCGTGCCGCTCGGCATCGTCGGGGTCATCTTCGGCCTGCTCGTCACGGGCCGGACGGTCAGCCTGGCCGCCCTGGTCGGGGTCATCATGCTGGCCGGGATCGCCGTCAACAACGGCATCGTCATGATCGACTACATCAACCAGCTGATCAAACGGGGCATCGACAAGCGGGAGGCCATCCTTCAAGGCGCGACGACGCGCCTGCGGGCCGTCCTGCTGACGGCCCTGACGACCGTTCTGGGGACCCTGCCCATGGCCTTCTCGAGGTCCTCGGGCTCCGAATTCCGGGCTCCCATGGGCGTCGCCATCGCCTTCGGCCTGACCGCGACGACGGTGCTGACGCTCTTCGTCATCCCGGTCATCTACAGTGTGATGAACAAGATACGGTTCAAAGAAAAGAAAGGCGAGGTAGCTGTCTCTTAGGACAAGACCGGGGCGTTCGGATCCGACCCGCTTAACAGAAGACAAAGGGCTGGCTCCCCCGGGGCCGGCCCTTTTTATTTCAGGCCTTATATTTCAGGAACGCGCCGATCCCGCCGTAGCGGTCGAGCTTCGACGGCGGCTCGATCTGCCTGACCGTCCCGCCGCGCTTGAGGACCGTCTCGATGGCCTCGTCGACGAGGTCCTGGACGGCGTCGGTCTTCTTGTCGTCGATCGGGCACTTGAGCTCGTCGAGGTAGAGGAACTGGTGGGCCTGGCAGATCCGCCCCGGCTTCGAGAAGTTATGCGTGACGACGAGCGTCTGGACCTCGAACTGGTTCAGGCGATGGATCGTGTCCCGCAGGCCTGACGTGGCCAGGCCGCCCCGCTCGAGCTCGGTGATGAGCTTCCGGACCGTCTCCTCCTCTTCCGCTTTCTTCAGCCGGGTCTCGACCTCGAGGACCTCCTGGAGGACCTTGGCCGGGGAATCGCTCGCCCGGGAGTGCAGCAGGGCCTTGACCTTGCCGCAGAGGTAGCTGTGGAGGTGGGCCTCGAACTCCGAGCTGTGGTTCTCCTCGGTGCCGATGAAGAGCCAGTCGAAGGGGTGCTTCTTGCTGATGTCGAACGTCTTCAGGGCCGCCTTCTTGTAGTGCTCCTGGAGGTGGGCGTCGATGTGGCGTTCGATCCTCTTCGCCGTGGTCCCCTCGAAGCCGCCCTCCTTGACCCGGGGAGGGACGTCGCTCTGGATCTTGTCGAGGAACTTGATCTCGCCCATCGAGATGTCGTACCAGACGGCCTCGCGCCTGTCGATGAGGACGGCGCAGATATGGCTGTACTTATCCAGGATCGACGCCAGGGGCCGGAGGTAGAAGTTCGCGTCGAAGATGACGCGGTTGCGGGGGCCGTGGGGCAGCTCCAGCACCTGCTTGAAATCCTTCCGGCTCGCCGAGAAGATGGCCAGGCCGGGGGCGTTCGAGGACCCCAGCGACTGGCTGCCGTATTCGGAGATGAGGTCCAGGTCCCGCAACAGGGCGTCGGTCTTTTCCTTGGCGGCCGACAGGCCGCAGGCCCGGTCCTTGGCTTCGTTGAGGAGGTTCTTCAGGGACAGGTGGATCTCCTTGCGGCCCATCCGGCCCTTGTCCGTATCCAGGTAGAGCGAGGTCACGAGATCGCCCTGGCTCTTGAACTTGGCCAGCGTCTCGATCTGGGAGCGGTCTTGAAATTTCATACGTCCTCCTTGTGTGGAATTAGGGGAAATCGCCGGCGCGAAAGCCGATCGGTGTGGGAGGTCATCAACGACTCCACAATAGGCGCGCGCCCTCAGTTTGTCAAGTTAGGCCTCCGGGCATCATCTCCGTTCGCTGCGGTGATTTTTCACGCCGGCCCGGGCGCCGGATTCGGCGCCAAAACAACTCGCTCGGCTTGCGCTAAGCCTCGCTCAAACACGTTTTGGCGGTTTCCCCTGAAACTGCCCTCGTCCGGCTTCGGCCCGGCTAAATCACCGCCTATGCTCACTACGACGACACCCCTCGGCCCCAATTTCATCGGTCATGTTTGCGCCATGTGAAAATATCGCTATAATAAGGGCTCCCTGAGTGCGGAAGTGGCGGAATTGGCAGACGCGCAAGCCTCAGGAGCTTGTGGCCGCAAGGTTATGGGGGTTCGAGTCCCCCCTTCCGCACCATCTCTCTTTCCCGCCGTCCGCGAAGAACATGGGCCGCGCCAAGGACATTCTGCTCATCAACCCCTGGATCTACGACTTCACGGCTTACGATTTCTGGATGAAGCCGCTCGGCCTTCTCTATGTCGCCGCTCTCATCCGCCGCTTCACCCCGCATCGCGTGTCGTTCGTCGATTGCCTGGACCGTTTCCATCCCGGCCTGGCCGCTTCCCGGGCCGGTAAGGCCGACGGCCGCGGGCCCTTCCCGAAAGAAGAGGTCCCCAAGCCGGACGTCCTCCGCGGCGTGCCCCGCCGGTTCTCGCGCTACGGCATCCCCGTCGCCCTGTTCGAGGAGGAGCTCGCCCGCGCGCCCCGTCCGGACGCCGTCCTCGTGACCTCGACCATGACCTATTGGTATCCGGGGGTCCAGGCGGCCGTCGCCCTCGTCCGCCGCCGTTTCGGCCGAGTCCCCGTCATCCTCGGGGGGATCTACGCGACGCTCTGCCCCGGCCACGCCCGGGCGGAATCAGGGGCCGACCTCGTCCTTCCCGGCCCGGCGGAAAAGGGGCTCCTTGCGGCCCTCGCCGGGGTCCTGGGAGACCCTTCCCCGGAGACGCCCGACCTCTCCGCCCCCGCCGCCCTGCCGCCGCCCGCCTTCGATCTTCTCCGGGACAAGACCTGGCTCCCGGTCCTGACCTCGCGGGGCTGCCCGTTGCGCTGCACCTACTGCGCGAGCTCGCTCCTCTCGCGGGGCTTCGAGCAGCGACCGGCGGCCTCTGCCGTGGCCGAGATCCTGAACAGCCGGGCCCGGTTCGGGACGCGGCATTTCGCCTTTTACGACGACGCTCTTCTGTGGGGGAAGAAGGAGCACGCCTGGCCCCTGTTCGAGGGCCTGGCCGCGGCCGCCCCGCCGCTGGCACTCCACAGCCCGAACGGCCTGCATCTCCGCGAGATCGATGGACCGACGGCCCGGCTCATGCGCGCCGCGGGGTTCGCGTCGCTCTACCTCAGCCTGGAATCCGCCGACGCGGAGCTGATGAAGGAGAGGGGCCCGAAATCGTCCGCCGCGGACCTGGAGCAGGCCCTCCTGGAGCTCGAAGCCGCGGGCTACGAAAGAGGCGGCATCGGCGTCTATCTCCTCACCGGCCTTCCCGGGCAATCGCCGGAAAGCGTCGCCGAGAGCGTCCGGGTCGTCCGCGGCCTCGGCGCGACGCCCCGGCTCGCGTATTTTTCGCCCATTCCCGGCACCGCGGAATGGACGTCCCTCGTCCGGTCCGGGGCCCTGGCCGCCGGCAGCGACCCCCTCCTCCACAACAAGCTCGCTTTCGCCTACCTCAGGAGCGGCCTGTCGCCGGACGAGGTGGACGATCTCAAGCGCGCGCCCGGCTGAAGATCCGATTTGCTAATTCCCCCCTCGAGGACTACTTTAGATGCCGAAAGGATGAAGACCCCATGAGCACCGTCCTTCCCGGAAGAAAGATGCGCGTCGCGCCGGCCGTCCTCGGCGCTCTCGGCGCCGTCCTCCTCCTCGCCGGCCTGGCCGCCCTCCCGGCCTGCCGGAGCTTCGGTGACGCCCGGAAGCTCGCGCCGGCCCACGCCGATTTCCTGGCCAAGGTCGACTACATCATCACCAAAGAGGAGCGGAAGATCTTCCTCGAGCTGCCGGAGAGCGGCCGGGACGATTTCATCGCCGAGTTCTGGAAGCGGCGCGATCCCGACCCGGACACCGCGCGCAACGAGTTCCGGCTCGAATACGAGGACCGGGTGACCAAGGCCGGGGCCATGTTCCGCGGCGAAGGCCGTCCGGGATGGCAGACCGACCGCGGCCGGATCTTCGTCCTTTTCGGCCCCCCGTCGGAGCGGCTGACCTATCCCATGGATGCCACCGGCTTCTGCCGGGAGGTCTGGTACTACGGCGCCTTCCCCGTCGTCTTCATCGACGAGCACTGCTCCGGCTATTTCGTCATGCGGGCCATCAACCTCGAGCATCTCCAGGAGCTCAACATCGCCCAGGGCTATTTTCAGAAGACCTTCTCCCAGGAAAAGAAGCTCTTCGACTACGAAGTGTCGATGCAGAAGACCCAGGCCGAAGGCGGCGTCTACGAAGGCCGGGTCTTTGTCGACATCCCCTACGACACGATCTGGTTCACCTTCAAGAGCGGCCGGCTCGAGACCGGTTTTGAGGTGCGCGTCGAGGTCTCGGACGAGTCGGGGACGACCCTCTGGGAGACCCAGGGCACGTTCCCGCTGGCGCTCGAAGAGAAGGCCCTCACCGAGAACCGGAAGGGCCGCTTCCGCATGGAGTTCCCGTTCCGCCTCGACAAGGACATCGACCGGCTGAGGACGCAGAAGCTCAGGATGGACGTCTCGGTCAAGAGCACGACCGAGGGCGAGGAGCTGAAGAAGGCCGTCTCGTTCCAGCTAAAATTTTAGGCTGAAGTTCAGCCGGACGACGCGCGTCCCGAGCAGGGGATTGAACGTCCCGTAAGTTCCGCCGAGCGTGCGCGTGCCCGTGCTCGCGCCTTCGCCGTCCGGCGCCCACGTGCCGCCGTCGTTGAGGTCGAGCGTCCGGTATTTCTCCCCGAGCAGATTGTAGACGTCGATGGAGGCCGAGAAGACGTTCCGGCCAGCCCGGGTGAACTCTTTCTCCAGCCTGAAGTCCAGGGTCTTCCACGCGCCGAACCGCCGCGAGCCAGGGCTTTCGAGATAGACCTTGACGGGGGTCGTGACGGCGCCGTTCGCCGCGGCCCAGGAGGTCGGCGGGATGATCGTCACCGTCCGGGCCCAGGGCGCGCCGCTCTGCGCCTTGAAGAGAAAGCTGGCGTAGATGTCCCAGCCGAAGCGCACGGTCCCGGCCAGCCTGGCGACGAGCGGCCGGTCCTGGAGGAGGCGGTCGGTCGCCGCGATGTTCGTGAACGAATTCGGCGTCAGGAGGACGGGCGAGTTCCCGGCGCTCCAGCGCGAGGCGACGCTGGTCGTTCCGGTCGCCCGGTTCCAGGTCAGGGAGCCGAAAGCCTGCCAGTTGCGGGACATCCTCTTGCGGAACGAGAATTCCAGGCTCCGGTATCTCGCTGTGAGCTCGGGAACGTTCTCGATGCGCTCGAAAAAGGCGGGGGCCGTCGCCGAGGGCATGTACAGGTCCACCGTCACGTCGGGATAGCCGTCCCCTCCCGGAACGACCGTCGAGAAGGGCACCCACCAGCCCTCCGGGGATTCCTCGAGACGCCACCAGTGCGCCCCGGTCGATGGGTCGTAAACGACGTGGCCGACGTTGTTGGAGCTGCGCCTGTCGATATAGCGCGCCGCGAGGCTGAAGTCGCGGCCGACCGCCTGCTCCAGTCCCGCCGTCCACTCCTCGATCACGGGGGCGGAGAGGTCGGGATCGACGGCCTGCCGGAAATATTCGCTTTTGTAGACGCGGAAATCATACGGCAGGAGGGCGAATCCGTCGGCGCTGTTGACGGCGCCGCTGCCGTCCTCGTCGTACCAGATGAAATCGTGGGACGCCAGGGGGTCGACCTGGGCCAGGTCCTGGGAATAGCCGAGGTTGAGATACTCGGGGATCCTCGCCCAGGACGCCTTGAGGATCGTCCGGCCGCCGCCCAGCAGATCGAAGCTCAGGCCGGCGCGCGGCGACAGCGTGTTCCAGACAATGGCTTTTTCCCAACCGGGCAGGCTGATCGAGCTGAAGAGGTTGTAGCCGAGGACGGGATCGACGAGGGCGCTCCCGAGGCTGACGCTCACGGAGTTGCCGGCCGTGCCCTTGGAAAATGTCCCAAACCTCGCCTCGGACCGGTCGAAGCGCAGTCCGCCGGAGAGGGACAGCGGCCCGACCTTGACGGTGTCCTGGGCGAAGAGGCCGATCCTTTTGAGCTCGCGCTGGAGCGTCATGGTCGTCTCGCCCGAGGGAGCGATGTAGAACCCGATGAGCCCCCAGCCGACCTGATCTCCGGAGGTGGGGGATTCGGTATATCCGTAGGTGTAGGGGCTGCCGCCCGCGTAGTTGTAGATGAGGTTGTCGGCCTTCCAGGTCTTGGACGCGGTCGACGTCGTTTCGTATTCGCCGCCGGCGACGACCTCGTGGAACCCGCCAAGAAAGCCGTCCAGAAGCCGGGTCATCGTCGCCCCGACACGCATCCGGCTGGCCGCTTCCCGATCGTTCAACGGGCCGCTGCCCCAAGTGTAGCCCGAGATGACATCGAAGTACTGGGGCTTGGCGGCGCCCGCCTCGTTGAGCAGGAGAGGCTGCTTGTATTTCGCATATCCGACCGAGAGATCGATCCGCGTGCTCGGATTGACGACGTACGTCCCGCCGATCCGGGCGAGGAAGGTGCCCTCGCGGTCAAGGTCCCGGGTCGAGGCCTCGGGCCGGAGCTTATCGACGTCCGCCGCGTAGACGGGCTCGCTGAGGCCCGTCGTGCCGAACTCCACCACGCCCTTGAATTTCCCGAGGACATTCATGGACATCTTGAATATCGCCGACAGGTCGCGCGCGCTGTAATCGTAGACGAAATGGCGGACGCCGAGCGGGTCGGTGAAGTAGGTGAACGGGGCCCGGCGCCCGAGGCTCTTGTAGCGGAAGTTGGCGAACATCCAGGCCATGTCTTCGAGCACGGGACCGCCCAGCGTGAAGGACAGGTCGTGCTCCCGCCGGAGCGACGTCGGCGCGGCGTCGGGCATCTCGGCGAGCTCGGCGGACGTCCAGAGCGAATCGGAGAGGCCTCGCCCCGACGCGCTGTAGGAGAGGCTGCCCTGCGTTGCGGCCGATCCCGGGCGGTGGACGATATTGATATAGGCGCCCTGTGCGGGTCCCGTCTCGGCGGTGTGGCCCGCCGATTCGATCACGACCTCGTCGATGAGGTCCGTGCTGATCCGGTCCATGATCCGCGCGTCGGTGGGATGGGTCACGATAATGCCGTCCTGGACGATGACGGCGGAGGTGAGCGGGGCCCCGTTGAGGGACATCCGGCCGTCGGCCGTGTCGGTTTCGAAAATGAGCCCGGGGACGAGCCCCAGGAGGGCCGTGAAATCGCGGCGAAGGGGAAGGCGCTCGATGAGGTCCCGGTCCAGGATGACCGCGGAGCGGGCCGAGTCCCGGTCGAGGCCGGAGCCGGGCCGGACGGTCGTCGACTCCTCCTCGAGCGGAGAGGCCTCCATCCTGAAGTTGGCCGTGAACGTCGCCCCGGCCGAGACGACGATGCCGTCCATCGTGACGGTCTTGAAACCGGGCGCCTCGGCGACGATCTTGTATGTCCCCGGGACGAGGCCGAGAATGCCGAAGCGGCCGGACTTTGAGGTCATGAAATTAGCCACCCCGAGGGCGGCCGGCGAGGTCACGTAGAGATAGGCTCCCGAGAGGGGGGCCCCCTTGTCGTCGAGGATCCGGCCCTTGATCGTCCCGGTGGGGCCGGCCGCGGCGGCGGGCAGGCAGAGAACGAGGAGGGCCGCGCAAATGGCCAGAGAAATGATGGATTTTCTGGTCAATAAGGCCTCCTTGGTCTCGGTCTCTATCGTTCTTTTATATTTTTTTCGTCCGGGGTTGTCAAAGCAATAAACTCCCGCCCCGGCGCGATGGTTACAGCCGGCGAAGCCCCGGCGGCCGGCCTTCATCCCCGGCGCCCGGACTTGAGATGGGCCCAGGCGGCCGCGCCCACGAGGCCCGCGTCGTTGCCCAAGGCGGCCTTTTCGATCCGGCAGCCTGAGAACGAGATGCGGTGGGACCGCCGGCGGGCCTCCTCGGCGACCGGTCCGAGCAGAAGCTTCCCGGCCGAGACGACCCCGCCGCCGATGAGGATCATCCCGGGATTGAGCATGTTGATGACGATGCCGATGCCGATCCCCAGCCAGTAGGCGAGCGTGCGGAAGCTCTCGAGCGCGGCCGGGTCGCCGGCCTTGGCCAGAAGATAGATGTCCCGGGAATCCGTGATATCCGTCCGGCCCGTCAGGGCCTGGAAATTGCGCACCATCCGAGGCGCCGAGGCCTCGGTCTCGAGGCAGCCGCGGTTGCCGCAGCCGCAGGCCTCGCCCTCGGGATTGACGGTGATGTGTCCGATCTCGCCGGCGTAGCCGCCCTCGCCCTGCCACAGCTTGCCGTCGAGGATGACGCCCGAGCCGATGCCCGTGCCGACGGTCAGGAGGACCAGGCTGCGGGCGCCCCGCCCCGCCCCGTGCCGGAATTCGCCGTAAGCGGCCATGTTCGCGTCGTTGCCGATGCGGATGGGGACGTCGATGAACTTGCGCAGGGCCGGGATGAGCGGATAGCCGTTGAGGCTCGGGTAGTTGGGCGACTGGAGGATCTTCCGCTCCTTGATGCTGTAGAACCCGGCGATGCCGAAGCCGCAGGAGCGGATGGGACCGGGGGCTCTCTTCTTGAGGCCGGACCAGGCCTCCTCGATGACGGCCAGGATCTCCGTCATGGCCTCGGGGCTGCGGACACGGCCCTTGTGGATGAGGCGGCCGTCGCCGTCGACGAGGCCGAATTTCAGCCGCGTGCCGCCGATGTCGAAGCCGGCGTCATATGCGGATGTCATGGGGGATGCTCGAAGGCCCGCCCGTCCAGGAAGGCCCGGCGGGCGTCACGGGTTGTCGTCAGCCTTTGGGGGGCTCGGGGTTCTTCGGATTGTCGTGATCGCCCTTGCCCTTGACGGAATCCTTGAATCCTCTGATCCCCTCACCGAGGGATTTCCCGAGGGTGCCCAGTTTCTTCCCTCCGAAGAGCAGGACGATGATCAGAAGTATGACCAGGAGCTCAGGCAGGCCAAGTCCGAATACGTTCATTCCGATCTCCTCTGGTTTTCAGCCTTGTTTTCTCCCCTAGAAGATACGCTCCCCCCCCTTAAAAGTCAATTGAGGGCTTGAACGGGCCGCGAGGGACTTTTTGGGTGAATTCTGCGATAATAGGCGATTCCATGAAGAACATCAGGAACTTCTCCATCATCGCCCACGTCGATCACGGCAAATCGACCCTGGCCGACCGGTTCATCGAGCTGACCGGGGCCCTGTCCGCCCGGGAGCTCAAGGAGCAGGTCCTGGATACGATGGACCTCGAGAGGGAGCGGGGCATCACCATCAAGGCCCAGACGGTCCGCCTGACCTATAAGAGCCTCTCGGGGGAAGAGTACATCTTCGACCTCATCGACACCCCCGGCCACGTCGACTTTTCCTACGAGGTCTCGCGGAGCCTGTCCGCGTGCGACGGGGCCCTGCTCGTCATCGACGCTTCCCAGGGAGTCGAAGCCCAGACCCTGGCCAACACTTACCTGGCCATCCACAACGACCTCGTCCTCGTCCCGGTCATCAACAAGATCGACCTGCCCCAGATCCAGATCGAGGATTCGCTCGAACAGATGGAGCACGTCCTCGGCCTGCCCCGCTCCGAGGCCCTGCTCGTCAGCGCCAAGACCGGACAGGGCCTGCCCGAGCTCTTCGAGGCCGTGGTCAAGCGCATCCCGCCGCCGAAGGGCGATCCGGACGCGCCTCTCAAGGCGCTCCTCTTCGATTCCTGGTTCGACACCTATCGGGGCGTCATCGTCCTCGTCCGCGTCATCGACGGCGAGCTCAGGACGGGGGACCGGGTCGTCCTCATGGCCTCCGGCGCCGGCTACGAGGCCGAGGAGGTCGGGTACCTCATGCCCAAGCCGGTCAAGTCGGGGGCCTTGAAGACAGGGGAGGTCGGCTACCTCATCGCGGGGATCAAGAAGCTGAGCGACGCCCGGGTCGGAGACACGGTCACCCACAGGGACCGGCCCACGGCGGCGCCCCTGCCGGGCTTCAAGGAAGCCAAGCCGATGGTCTTTTGCGGCATCTTCCCGGCCGGGGACAGCAACATCGCGGAGCTTCGCGACGCCATGGAGAAGCTGCGCCTGAACGACGCCTCGCTCCAGTACGAACCGGAGAACTCGCCGGCGCTGGGATTGGGGTTCAGGGCCGGGTTCCTGGGCCTGCTCCATCGGGAGATCGTCCAGGAGCGGCTCGAGCGCGATTACGGCCTGACCTTGATCACGACGGCCCCGAGCGTCGGCTACCGGGTGACCGACCGGAAAGGGGAGACGTTCGAGATCCATAACCCTTCCGAGATGCCCGAGCCGACCGAAGTCACGGCCATCGAGGAGCCGGTCATCGAGGCCGTCATCCTGACGCCCGACCGCTACCTCGGCGGTCTGTTCAAGCTCCTCGAAGAGCGCCGCGGCATCCAGAAGAAGATGGAGTACATCGGACCGGGGCGCGTTCTCCTGGGCTACACGCTGCCGCTGAACGAGGTCGTCTTCGACTTCTACAACCAGCTCAAGCAGCTGTCGCAGGGCTATGCGTCGCTCGACTACGAATTCACGGGCTATCGCGTCGGGCCGCTGGTCAAGCTCGACATCCTCATCAACGGCGACCCCATCGACGCGCTGTCGCTCATCGTCCACGAGGACAAGGCGGTGACGATCGGCCGCGGCCTCGTCGAGCGCATGCGCAAGGTCATCCCCCGCCAGCAGTACGAGGTCGCCCTGCAGGCGGCGATCGGCAAGCGCATCATCGCCCGGGAGACGGTCAAGCCGTTCCGCAAGGACGTCCTGGCCAAGCTCTACGGCGGCGATTATACGCGCAAGATGAAGGTGCTGGAGAAGCAGAAGGCGGGGAAGAAGCGCATGCGCCGCGTCGGCAAGGTGGATATCCCCCAGGAGGCCTTCCTGGCTATCCTAGAGGTAAAATGAAAACGGTCGGCCGGGGACGTCGTATAATATGAGTACCGATTTTCATTAAGGAGTCGTAAATGAACAGAAACCATATGAAAACGATCGCGGTCGTGCTCGGAGTCCTCGCGATCGCCGCCGTCGCGGCGGCCGCCGTGCAATCGACCGACCCGAAGCCGTTCATCGGCGCCTGGAAGGGCACCCTGAGCGTCGCCGGCATGGACCTCGAGATCGGCCTCAACTTCACGCTCGACGAGGCCAAGAAGCTCCAGGGGACTTTCGATTCGATCACCCAGGGAGGGTTCGGCATCAAGCTGGGTAATATCGAGATCAAGGACAAGGCCATCACTTTCATGATCGACGACGCCAATGTTCCCGGCGAGCCGACCTTCAAGGGAACGCTCGACGAGACCGGCAAGAAGCTCACCGGCGAATTCACCCAGGGTGGCGCCGCCGGCACGTTCGCCGTCGAGAAGCAATAATCGTTGGGGACATGTACGCTTCGTACGTGTCCCCGGTATTGACGGCGTTGCGCTTCGGAACACGGCGGCTCTGGGGAAACGTACCGGAGGTGCGTGTCCCCGATCGGAAGTCCGGCAAAGATGGTCAAGGGGAATGGCCGTGAACAAGAAGGACATCGAAGCGGCCCTGGCCCGAGGAGTGGAGATCCTGGACCCGTTCCTGCCGCTCAAGTCCTGGCTCCTCTTCCCGGTCCTCTATTCGGCCTGCGTCTGGGCCGTCCGGCGCGTCTTCGACTACCGCGAGCGGATCCTGGCTTGGGAGGTTTGGCTCGATCCCGAGTACGTCCGGACGAAACCCGACGATTTCATCCTCGCCTTCTTCCGTGGGAACGGGGCGCTCGGCCGCGAATACGCGGACGAGATCGCCCGGGAGGATCTGCGCGTCCTGCGGGCCGCGTTCCCCGCCCTCTATCCCGTCTTCGGCCTCGAGGACGCTTTCCTCAAGGCGCTCTTCAAGGCGGAGATCGACGCGGCCGACTATCGGGCCATCGTGGTCGAGTTCGCCTCCCGGACGGCCAAGGCCAGGGACGACATCCGGCCCGCGGCGGCCGACCCGGAATTCTGGAAGGCCCTCTTCCTGGTCGCCGCCGAAGCCGCCGCGCTCGGCCTGCACCTCCTCAAGGACGAGGAGGTCCAGGACATGATCATCGGTCTGATCAAGGGACCGGCGGGCCTGGGCCCGACCGTCCCGCCCGAAGCATGAATAAGCGGCGCCTCCGGGCCTTCGCCCTCGTCCTCGTCGTCCTTCTCTCGTCCGCCTGCCTGACCCACCTCGCCCGGGCCAAGCACTATTACGCCGCGGGCCAGGACGAAGCGCGCGCCTTCCGGACCGAGCGTGCGGTCGCGTCCTGGAAGAAGGCCCTCGATGAGGCCGGACGCGAATGCCGCAAGCGGCCTTCGGCCCAGTCTTTTACCGTCAAGGGCCTGTCCGAAGCGAACCTCGGCCTCTGGCGCGAGGCGGAAGGGTCGTTCCTCAAGGCGTTCAGCCTCGGCTTCGGCGAAGGGGAGGCCTGGGCTTCGGATTCGGCCCTGGCCGGGCTCGCGGCGTCCTTCGAGGCGCTGGACCTCGAGGCGCCGGCCCTCCGCATCTATGCCCAGCTCGTCGACAAATCGGATTTCAGGCCCGCGCTCATGCTCGCGGCCGAAAGGAGGACGAACCTCCTGCTGGCCCGGGCCGCCGCTCTCGATGCCGGCGAGAGGGAGCGGACGCTGGCCGCCCTGGTCAAAGTCCTCGACCGGCTCCTCGACCGCGATTTCGCCTGCGGCCTTTTCCACTACCTCCACGCCCAGGTCGACGGGCACCTCGGCGACCTCCGGCGCGCCTATGAGGAGGCGGTCATGGCCCGCGAGCTCGGCCTGCCTTCGGAAAAGATCGGGCGAGACAACGACAACGGGCTCGTGTATTGTTATGTCCGGTTAAAGGATTCGCTGCCTCCGGCCGAACGGGACGCCCTGGCGGCGGCCCAGGCGCGCTGGGCGGCGAAGTGGGGCTGGCGGGACGACAGGACGCCGCCCTGGAAGACGAAGGAGTGACCGATGCTGCCGACGATCGCCTGGCGAGGCCGTTCCGTCATCATGATCGACCAGCGCAAGCTCCCCGGGCAGGAGATCTACGTCCGCTGCCGTACCTACATCCAGGTGGCCCAGGCCATCGAGAAGATGGTCGTCCGCGGCGCGCCGGCCATCGGCATCGCCGCGGCCTACGGTCTCGTGCTGGGGACGATGGCCCTGAACGCCGAGACGGGGCGCTCGCTCGACCGCGATTTCGAAAAGGTCTATAAGCGCCTCGAGCGGACGCGGCCGACGGCCCGGAACCTCTTCTGGGCCCTGGAACGGATGAGGGCGGTTTATGAGCGGACGCGGGCGGCCGGCCTGAAGGCGCTCCGTTCGGCCCTTCTCGAGGAGGCCAAGGCCATCGAGCGCGAGGACGCCGAGGCGAACCGGACCATCGGTCGTCATGGCCAGGCGCTTCTCCACGACGGTTGGACCGTGCTGACGCACTGCAACGCCGGGGCCCTGGCCACGGCGGAATACGGCACGGCGCTCGGCATCGTCCGGGCCGCTGTCGCGGAGGGCAAGCGCATCCGTGTCTTCGCCGACGAGACGCGGCCCTTCCTCCAGGGGGCCCGCCTGACCGTCTGGGAGCTCGACCGGGAGGGCATCCCCGTCGTCCTCATCACCGACAGCATGGCCGGCTGGTTCATGCGCCGCGGCGAGGTCAACGCTGTCGTCGTCGGCGCCGACCGGATCGCCCGCAACGGCGACACGGCCAACAAGATCGGGACGTATTCGCTGGCCGTCCTGGCCAAGGAGAACGGCGTCCCGTTCTACGTCGCCGCCCCGATGAGCACGGTCGACCTCACGCTGGCCGACGGGGCCGGCATCCCCATCGAGGAGCGGAACCCCGACGAGGTCCGCGAGGTCGGCGGCCGGCTCATCACGGTGCCCTACGTCGAGATCCGCAACCCCGCCTTCGACGTCACCCCGGCCGCCTACATCACGGCTATCGTCACGGAGCGCGGCGTCCACCGCCCGCCGTTCGATAAGAGCCTGGCACGCCCGGACTAGGGGCCGATCGCGCCGTTCTCGTTCGCCTTCCCCGCCATCCGGGCGAGCGGCCGGAACGTATTATAGTCAAAGCCGGCCGCGATCGTTCCGGCGCAAAGGATGGACATGAAAAAGACAATGATCCTCCAGTTTGGCTGCCTCATGCTGTCGATCGCGCTCTTCGCTCAGGGTCCGGAGGCGGCCATCGCGCCTCAGGGCATCCGCCCCGGCGCCGGCTGGCCGCTCTCGAGCGACGAGTACGACCTCGCGAAGATCCGGGAGCTCAACAGGAAGATCGCCCAGAAGGACTTCAAGGACATCACCAGCGTCGTCGTCGTCAAGGACGGGAAGCTCCTCGTCGAGGAATATTTCAACGGGGCGGACCGGACGACGCTGCACAATACGCGCTCGGTGGGCAAGACGTTCACCTCGGCGCTCATGGGCGCGGCCATCCGCGACGGCCATATCAAGAGCCTCGACCAGACGTTGGGCGAATTCTATGACCTGAAGTCCTTCGCCAACTTTTCCCCAAAGAAGAGCGCGGTCACGCTGAAGAACATGATGACCATGAGCTCGGCCTTCCTCGGGTCGGACAACGACGCCGCCTCGCCCGGGAATGAGGAGAACATGTACCCGACGTCGAATTGGGTGAAATTCGCCCTCGACCTGCCCATGGACGATGCCAAGGAGAACGGCAAACAGTGGGACTATTTCACGGCCGGCGTCGTCCTGTTGGGAGATATCCTCGACCGGTCCGTTCCCGGCGGGCTGGAGCGCTACGCCGACCGTGTCCTGTTCAAGCCTCTGGGGATCACCCGATACCAATGGCAATACACCCCTCAGAAGGTCGTGAACACGGCCGGGGGCCTGGCGATGTCTTCTCTGGACTATGCCAAGTTCGGTCAGCTCTACAAGAACCGCGGCCGGTGGAACGGCGTTTCTGTCCTGCCGGAAGAATGGGTCGTGGAATCGTTCCGGAAATACCAGGCCGTACCGTTCATCGTCGACGGCCATTATGGGCTCCTGTTCTGGAATATGACCTACCGCGTCGACGGCCGTCCCTACGAAACGTTCTTTTGCACGGGGAACGGCGGCAGCAAGATCTTCGTGTTCCTGGACCAGCCCCTGGTCGTCGTCATAACCGCCACCGCCTACGGCAAGCCGTATATGCATACCCAGGTCGATAAGATGATGGAACGGTATATCCTGCCGGCTGTGGTCAAGTAGCCCGGCCCCCCGTCACGCTCTCTGTTCCCGGCCCTTCTCCGGTTCTTGACGCTGACCTGCCTCGACGCTATCATCCGTCGGGATGGACTTCCTCAGCGCTGAGCGGATCAGATAGATAATGAAATGGACGAGGGGCACCATCGCGGGAGGGACGATCGTTCTCCTATCGGCCCTCGCTGTTCTGGGCGGAAGAGCCGGGCAGGATCAGGCGCCGGTCGGCTATATCTCGAAGGACCGGGTCGTCGAACTGGCCACGGCCGCCGACGGCTCGATCGTCTCGTTCACGCCGTCTCCCGAGGCGCTGGCCTCCTTCGTTGCCCTGGTAGACCCTGTCCTCATCCGCGTATTCCTCTGTGCCTCGCGCCCTTCAGACCTTAAGCTGGCCGCGGCGGTCGGCCAGGCGGCCGCGGTGGCCGCCAATCCTGCCCTGTCGGTGGAGTTTGTCGCTGTCGCGGAGGACCTATCCGAGCCGGCCGCGGTCATCGCCGAGAACGCCGTGACGCGGGCGCCCGAGATCGTCGTCTATTGGATGGGCGCCGAGATCGGGCGGCTCCAACCCGCGCCCGGGGCCGTGGTCGAAGAGGACCTGGCCGCCTTCATCTTCCAGGCCCGCACCCAGATCGCCCAGGAAATGCTCCTCGACAACGAATTCTTCAAGTACACCTATCACAAGGACCTTCTGGAGCTCGACTGCAAGCGCTGCCACGGTCCACGGGCGGCCCGCTAATCTTTCTTCTTTCCGAAAAGCTCCCGAGCCTCGCGGGCCTTTTCCGCCCCCCAGGCCCCCAGGCCGTCGCCGTGATAGTAGAGGACGGGCAGGACGATGAAGACGAGGATGGTCGAACTGGTCAGGCCCCCGATCGTGCACAAGGCCAGCGACGACCAGATCTGCCGCTTGTTGGCCTCGGCGCTGATGAGGAGCATGGGCAGCATGCCGAAGATCGTCGTGGCCACGGTCATGAAGATGGGGCGGACGCGGTCCCTGGTGCCTTGCACGACGGCTTCCAGCAGCCCCAGCCCCTGCCGGCGCTTCAGGTTGATGTGATCGACGAGGAGGATGGAGTTGGAGACGACGATTCCCGACAGGAGGATGACGCCGATGTAGGCGGTCGGGTCGAAGGGGGCCTTGGCCACGATAAAGGCGACGAAGACGCCGATGAGCGCGAGCGGCACGGCCAGCAGGATGAAGAACGGCAGGACGAACGACTCGTAGAGCGCCGCCAGGATCATGAAGATGATGACCAGGGCGACGACGATGGCGAAATTGATCTGCTTCTGCTCCTCCTCGGTCACGTACCACTGCTCGTCGAGCGTCGCCGAAAAGCCCGGCGGCAGGTGGAGCGATTCGAACACCCCCTTGCGGTAGCGCTCCTCGGCCTTGGCCGGCCCGCGGAACTCCCACATGAGCGTCTGCTGGAACTGCTGGTTCTCGCGGTCGATCGAGCCGGGGATGGGCGTCTCCGCGAAGGCCGCGATCTCGCCGAGCCGGAGGTATTCCCCGCCGCGCGTCCGGAGGAGCGATTCACTGAGGGCGCGCATGTCGAGCGTCGCCGCGTCGGGGTATTTGACGGAAACGGTGATGTCCTTGCCTTCCGTCCGGATCCGGGCCGGCTGGCCGAACGTCCCCTGGATCATCGTCTGGAGGCTGAAGTAGAGGTAGGCCGGGTCGACGTCGTAGCTCTTGAGCGCGGATTTGTCGATCTTGAGGATGTCCTCGACCGTGTCGCCGCGCCACCAGCCGTAGCGGCTCGAGACCGTCCGGACCTCCTTGATCCGCGGGTTGCGCCGCAGCGTCTTTTCGAGGTCGCCCGTGATCTCCTTCAATTTCCTGAGGTTGTAGCCGTAGAACTTGATCCTTGAGCTATAGTACGTCCCCGCGCCCATGCTCGAGGCGTAATACTGCGGGTCGAAACCCGAAACACTGATGTCGATGCCGGCGAATTGGGTGGCCAGCTGGATGAGCTCTTCCTTGAGGGCGTAGGGCCGATAGGATTTCTCGATCTCCGGCGGGAAGCCGATGATGGCCTGGGCGTTCTCCGGAACGATCCGGACGTTCATTTCCTTCTCATACTCCTGGGCCATGACCTTCTCTTCGAAGGCGCGGATCGTCTCGTCGGTCCGGGCGATGTCGGTCCCCGGCGGCATGCCGACGCGGACATAGAGGTACTCCTTGGAATACCAGGGGTACCAGCGCCCCATCGTCACCTCGGCCCGGAACCATTTATAGGCCCCGAAAAGAAGGGCCGCGACGACGAGGAGGACCTCGACGGGATGGCGGATGAGGGCCTCGAGGGCCCGGTCGAACCGGCGGCGCCCTCCAGGCCCCGGGGCCGCCTTCGCCTTTCTCTGTTCGAGCAGGCGCGGGCTGAGGGCGGGGACGAGCGTGAAGGACACGATGAGCGAGGCGGCCATGGCCGAGCCGATGACGATGGCCAGGGGCAGGTAGTAGATCTTGAGCTTGCCCTGGAAGAACGGGAAGCTGAAGAAGACGGCCATGACCGTGAGGGTCGAGGCCAGGACGGCGACAAAGACCTCTTTGGGGCCCTGCATCGAGGCCTCGCGCGCCTCCATGCCGCCCTCCCGGAGGCGGAGGATGTTCTCGAAGACGACGATGGAGTTGTCGACGAACATGCCGAAGCCGAGGGCCAGGGCCCCCAGGGTCAGCATGTTGAGCGAGATCTTGAAAGCGTAGATGAGGTTGAAGGTGATGACGATGGAAAAGGCGATCGATGACAGGATGAGGAGCGACGGCTTGATCCGCCGGAGGACCACGTAGATCATGGCGAAAACGATGATCGTGATCAGCCCGGCGAGGAGATAGAGATCATTGAGGTTCTTGCGGATCTCCTCGCTTTCGTCGTCGACGCCCTTGAAGGCGAGATCGGACGGGAGCTCCCGCTTGATCGACTCGAGCTTGCGCTTGACGTCCGCGGCGACGCGCAGCGTGTTCGCGCCGCGCTCCTTGGAGACGGTCAGGCTGACGGTGGGCTGGCCGTTGATGCGATGGATCTGGCGGATGTCCGCGTAGGTCACCTCGACCTTGGCCACGTCCTTGACCAGGATGGGATTCGCGCCGGAGTGGGCGACGACGGTCTGGCGGAGCTCGTCGAGGCTGTCGATGCGGTCGGCGAACTTGAACAGGAACTCCTGATTGCCGCGGCGCACCCGCCCCGTCGGATAGGTCCCGAGCCTGGCCCCGATGGCCGCGTTGACCGTGTAAGGATGGAGGTCGAGAGCCTTGATGCGGTCCTCGTCGAGCGTGACCCGGATCTCGGGCTCCGAGCCGCCGGCCACCTCGACGCCCGAGACGCCCCGGACCGAGCCCAGGCCGATCTCGAGCTTCTCCTTGACCAGCTCCTGGAGCTCCTGGAGGCCGTAGCGTCCCGAGACCGTGTATTCGAGGAACGGCCGGACCCGGAAATCCTCGGGAACGTAGGGCCGGACGTCAGGCCGGACGAGCGGCGGCAGAAGCGGCCGGGCCTTCGTCAGCTCCTCGCGCAGGGCCAGCGTCGCGAACTCCATGTTCGTCTTGGGGTCGAACTCCAGGGTGATCTGCGAAAAGCCGATCTGGGAGGTCGAGGTCATCTTGGTGATGCCCTTGACCGTCGCGCAGGCTTCCTCGAGCGGCGCCGTCACCTGGGTCTGGACGACCTCCGGGGGAACGCCGGGCCAGCTCGTGAAGATGTCGGCCTTGGGGAAGTCCTCCTTCGGCGCCAGCTCGATCGGCGTGTTGAGGAACGAGTAGACGCCGGTCGCAAGGAGGGCCAGGAAGACCATGGCCGTGGCGACGGGGCGATCGATGACGAGCTTCATCCCTTGCGCCGCTCCACCCATTCATAGATGACGGGAATGAGGATCAGGGTCATGAAGGTCGAGAAGAGCAGTCCGCCGATGACGACAACGGCCAGCGGCTGCATCAGCTCGGCGCCCCGTTCGAGGGCCAGGGCCATGGGGATGAGGCCGACGAGGGTGCTCCCCGTGGACATGAGGATCGGCCGCAGGCGCACGTGGCTGCCTTCCTCGACGGCCTCCCGGAGCGGCATGCCGCCGCGCCGGAGCTGGTTCGTATAGTCGATCTTGACCGTGGCGTTGTCGACGACGATGCCGACGAGGACGACAAGTCCGATGATGGAGATGACGTTGAAGGTCCCGCCGGTGAGGAGCAGGGCGACGATGGCCCCGGCCGCGCCCATGGGCAGGGTGAACATGACGATGAAGGGGTGCACGAGCGACTCGAACTGGGCGGCCATGATCATGTAGGTCAGGAGGGCCGCCAGGATCAGGGCCAGGACGAGCGACTCGAACGACCGCGTCATCTCCTCGCGCTCGCCGCTCCACGTGACGCGGTAGTCGGCCGGCAAACGGAGGGTGGAGATGGCCTTGTCGATCGCGGGCGTCACCTGGCTGATCTTCCGGCCCTTGAGGTTGGCCGTCACCAAGACTTCGCGCTGCTGGTTTTCGCGCCGGATCTCGCGCGGCCCGCGGACGATCTCGTAGGAGACGAGGTCCCGCAGGGGCACGGCCCGGCCCTCGAAAGGCAGGGTCTCGCCGAGAAGGGCCTCGATGTTCTCGCGTGAGGCGTCCTCGAGACGGACGAGGATGTCGTACTTCTTCTCCATCTCCCGGAACTGGGTGGCCACCCGGCCCCGCACGGCGCTGACGAGGAAGTCGCCGATCGTCGAGGGCGACAGGCCCGGGTACTTCTTGAGGGCCTCCTTGTCGACCGTGACCTTGAACTCGGGCTTGCCCTCTCCGATGTTGGTCGCGACGTCGGCGACGCCCGGGATGGCCGCGAGGCGGGCGGTGAGATCGGCGGCGATCTCCTTGAGGCGGTCGAGGTCCTTGCCCTTGACCTGGAGGCCGATCTCGGCGGCCGACAGGGCCAGGAATTGGTCGAATGTCGATTGCCCGCGGGAGACCGTGTAGGTGATGTCGGGGAACCGGGAGAGGCGCGAGCGGGCGGTGTCGAGGACGCCCTCGAGCTGCTTGGGCCTTTGGACCTCGACGAAGAAGCGGGCCGAATTGACGGAGATATTCGGGTCGGCGCTCTCCATGCCGCTGACGATGCCGATCTGGGAGAGGATGGTCTTGACCGGAGGGAGGCCGCGAAGCTCGGACTCGATCATCACGGCCATCTCGGTCGTCTGTTCGAACGAGAAGTCGACGGGCATCTTAAGATCGAGCTCGAAGGCCGTCGTCTCCATCGGCGGCATGAGCTCGCGGCGGACGAGGCCGCTGAGGGCGAAAACCACGGCGAAGAAGACCAGGGTCCAGGCGATGACCCGGCCCTTGTGATCGAGACTCCAGCGGAGAAAGCGCTGGTAGCCGTCGATAAACCGGCCGTAGACGGCGTTGAAGGCCGAGAAGGCCGCCTTGAGGACCGGCCGGAAGGGGAGGCCGAGGTAGTGGGCGAGGAAGGCGAGGAGCTGGACCACGAAGCTGACCAGGGCGTTGAGGACGAAGCCGAGGCCCTTGAACAGCGCGTACAGGAACCAACGGACGGCTCGGACCGGAACGGAGAGAAAGGCCGGCAGGCGCGTTTTCGGCGCCGGAGGCTCGCCGCCGCCGGCGGCGGGGCCGGACGCCACGTCCGGGTTCCCGGCTTTTCCGGTCTTCCAGATGCGGCCGAGCCCCCAATGCCATCGCCAGCGGCCCTCTTTCCCGATGCCGAAGTCGAACTCGCGCGATTCGAGCGTGGCGATCAGGGTCAGCGAGACGAGAAGCGAGGCCAGGAGGGCGAAGGTGACCGTCAGGGCGGTGTCCTTGAACAGCTGCCCGGCGACGCCGTGGACGTAGATGACCGGCAGAAAGACGACGATCGTCGTCAGGGCCGTGGACACGACGGCGGGACCCACTTCCTTGGTGCCGATGTAGGCCGCCTCCTTGAGGCCCTTGCCGAGCGAGCGATGGCGGAAGATATTCTCCGAGACGACGACCGCGCAGTCGTCGAGCATGCCCACCCCCAGGGCCAGGCCGCCGAGCGACATGATGTTGAGTGTGACGTTGCCGAAAAAGAGCAGGCTGAACGCCCCGATGATGGAGATGGGGATGACCGTGCCGATGATGAGCGGTGTCTTCCACTCCTGGAGGAAGATGAGCAGGGTCAGGAAGGCCAGGATCGCGCCCTGGATGAGCTCGTCCTTGACCGCGCCGATGGCATCCTCGATCGTCTTGGCCTGCTCGTTGACGATGCTCAGCGTGATGCCGGCGTTCTCGGCCCGGATCTGGCCGATCGTCTCGCGGACGAGCTTGGTCACCTTGACGGTGTTGGCCCCGGCTTCCTTGCGGACAAGAAGCCCGATGCTCTCGGCGCCGCCGAGGCGGGTCATGCCCTGCCGCTCCTTGATCGAGTCGTGGACCGTGGCCACGTCGCGGAGCCGGACGACGCCGCCCTCGTCGGTGACGAGGAGGCCGATCTCGCCGATCTCGTCGAGCGATTCGAACTCGCCGACGACGCGGAGGGCGTACTTGAAGGTCCCCTTGCGGATCGTCCCGCCCTGGAGGTTGCGGTTGAAGGCGCCGACGCGGCTGGCGACGTTCTCGACGGTCAGCCCGTAGAGGGCCAGCTTTTGGGGGTCGGCCTCGATCTGGATCTCGCGCTCGACGCCGCCCGTGATCTCGGCCGAGCCGACGCCCTCGATCTGCTCGAGGCGCGGCTTGATGAGCTCCTCGGCCAGCTCCTTGAGCTCGAGGAGCGTCCGGTCGCCCGAGAGGGCCAGGGTCATGATGGGCCGGCTCTGGGGGTCGAGGGGGATGATCGTCGGGCTCTCGGCGTCCTCGGGGAAGCGGTCCTTGGCGTTGTCGAGCTGCTCCCGGGTGTGGAGCATGGTGAAGTCCATGTCCGTGCCCCAGTCGAACTCGAGGGTCAGGAGCGAGACGCCCTCTTTCGAGACCGATTCGACGCGGCGGAGGCGGGGGATGCGGCTGACGGCCGACTCGAGGGGGGCCGTGATGAGCGTCTCCATCTCTTCCGGCGCGACGCCGGGGTAGTTGGTGATGACCGACAGGCGCGGGTAGCTGATGTCGGGCAGGAGGTCGACCGAAAGCTCCCGGAGCGAGACGGCGCCGAGGAGGATGACGGCGACGTAGAACATGTACATCGTCACCGGCCGGTCGACGGCCATGCGGGCGAGCTTCATGACGGCCGCTCCTGGTCCGATCTCATCTCGTCCTCCTCGTCATGTTCCGTCCCGACTTCGTCGCTTTATCGAGCGATGCGATATTTCTTGATGGCGAAAGTTTCGTCTTCGGACCGCTCGACGACCCAGAGGAATTCGCCGTCGAGGGCGCATTGGCCCGGCGACAGGAAGCTTCCCAGCGCCGACTCGGGAAGCTTGAGCCCCGCGGCCAACGCGTGCGGCCACTTGAAATAGAATTCGCTTGTCCCTTCGTCGGAGATAGCCAGGACCTCTTCTGGCGCGACGACCCGGCCGGCGTTCTTGGCCAAGGGCTTGGCCGGGTTCTCGATGACCTGGGCGAAGCCCGCGACGGCGACGCCGACGAGGGCGGCGATGAGCCCCGCGAACACGCCCCTTTTTGCGTTCATCCCCATCTCCTGACGCTCCTCGCGGCTCAAGACTGCTTTCGCTTTCAGCTTCTCGCTGCTCCTGATCCCTGCCCGGCCGTCCGGACGCCTCTGGAAGCGAGGCCCCTGTTCATTTCTCGACGATCCTGTATTGATAAACCGTGACGCCGCGCTCGCGGTCGATCAGGAATAGCTGGTCGCCGTAGACGCGGATGACGTCGGCGAAGTGGGTGAGCGGGATCTCCCCGAGGAGGACGCCGTCCGGATCGAAGATCTCGAGCCTGAAGGCGTCGGTCGTCCGCACGTCCGTGTTGCCCTCGGTCTTGACGGAAGCGTCGGAGACGCCCCCGCCGGTCCCGCTGACCATCATAATCTGGGTCTGGACCTTCTCTTCCTTCCGGAGCTGACGGGCGTTGGTCACGACCCAGCTCCGGCCCTTGGCGTCGACGGCGATCCCCGTCGAGCAGGAGTTCATCTCCGGCGAGGTCGATCATGAAACCCCCGCCCCTCTGTTCGATCTTGCCCTTTTTTCTTGACCTCCGTGCCGTAGTCGAGGGGCCGGTCGGCCCGCCAAACGAGCGTGCCGTCGGGTCGCGTATTTCTCGATCCGGTTCTGGGCGCTTGAAGCTGACCAGAGAGGGCGCCCTTGCCGTCGACGTCGAATTCGGCTGGCGTTCCCCATGGCGTTCGTCATGGCGTCGCCGAAATCGGTGAGCAGACCGAAGGCAGCCGGCGATCCGGCCGTCCGGCGCGATCCGCCGGAACAAGCGCATCTCCGGCCGCCTTGGCCGGCTGGTTGGGCCGGGGGAAGGAAGGTCGAGGCCTTGCCGACGAAATCCCCCGGAGGGGAGGGGCCGGATGCCGCTGACGGGCCCTTCCTTGACGACAACGGACCGGACGTCCTTGCCGCCGCCGATGATGACGTGGATGCGGTCCTGGGACGAATCGGCGACCATCAGATTGCCGTCCTTGTCGAACCCATCGCGTCGGGCAGATGAACTCGCCCGGCCCCTGGCCCTTGCGCCCGATCGTGGCCAGGTACTTGCCGTCCGGCCCGAATTTCTGGATGCGGGCATTCCCGGAGTCGAGGATGTAGATGTTGCCGTCCTTGTCCGAGGCGACGTCGGACGGGTAGTTGAAGGCGACGTGCTCGTCCTCGGTGTCGACATCGCCGATCTTGCGGACGAGCTCGAGGACGGCCTTGGGGGTCTTGCCCCACAGCCCGCCCTTGACGTTGTGGACGACACGGACGCCGTCGACGGTTTCGATCTTTTGCGCCGCCGGAGCCGCCAGGCGAAGAACGAGAAATGGCACGACGGCCAGGACGATCGAGACGCGCGAAGTTCTTCACGGCAGCCTCCTCGGTCCAGGGCTACTGGACGATGCTGACCTTGGTGTCGTGGGCCAGGGTGATATGGCCCTCGATGATCACGGTGTCGCCCGCCGCGACGCCCCAACCCGGCTCCTTGCCCGGCAGGACCTCCGCGAACTTCTCGTTCTCCAGGCCGACCTCGATGTAGCGCCACTTGGCGATGTCCCCTTCGACGGCGAAGACGAGCTTCCGGCCGCCGCGGACGAGGATGGCCTGCTGGGGGACGAGAAGGCGGCCGGTGAAGATCTCGGTCGGGAACTCGACCTCGGCGTGCATGCCGGGCTTGATCTCCTCGGACGGATTGTCCATCGTGACATAGACGCCGCAGGTCTTGTCCTCGGCGTCGATGATGGGGCTGACGGCCTCGATGCGGCCCTTGAAGCCTCGGTCGGGGAAGGCGCTGAAGCGGAGGTCGACCTCGCGGCCGGCGACGACCTTGCCAACCTCGCTCTCGAGGACCTTGGCCTTGACCTTGATGCGGCTGATGTCGACGAGGGTGAAAAGCTCGCGGCCCGGATCGAGCCTCTCCTTGGGCGAGAGCTTGACGTCGGTGATGATCCCGGCGAAGGGCGCCCGGACGCGGGTCTTCTCGAGGTCGAGACGGGCCATCTTGACGTCGACCTCGGACTGGGTCAGGCCCTTCGTCGCGGCCTGGACCTCGTCCTTTTTGCGGCCGGCTTCGATCAGGGCCAGCTCCAGGGCGGCCTGGGCCTTTTCGAGGTCGGCCTGGGAGGTGACGCCGCTCTTAAAGCCCAGGGAGACGCGGTCGTAATCGGATTGCGCCTTGTTGAGCTTGTCGATGAGGGAGGGGGCCGTCGGTTCTTCGTTCGTGGAAAACTGCCTCTCGAGAAAGAGCTCGGAGAGGTAGCGCAGGCGCTGGGCCTCGAGCTTTTCCAGGGTCAAGCGATACTCGCGGTCGTCGAGCTCGACGAGGAGGTCGCCTTCGCGGACGTGACGGCCCTCGGCGGCGTACAGGTTCTTGACGACCCCGCCGACCTCGGACTTCATGGCGATCCGCTTTTCGGTATAGGCCTCGCCGGGGGACTTCAGGGTCATGACCAGATCGCCGAGGAAGGCCTTGGAGACTTTTACGGGGAGAGGCGCGGCCTCGACCTTTTGATCCGGGGAGGCGGCGGCCGCGGAGGACGACGACGGATCAGCTGACGTTTCAGGCGGCGTGCCAGGGGCGGCGGGGCTCTTGTCGAGAACGAAGAAATAGACGGCGGCGGCGACCAGGACAAGGACCAGGAATCCGCCGAGAACGGCCTTGGGGATGCGCATCAGCAACCTCCTGACATATAGAAACAGAAGCGTGCGATCGGGGCCGGGAATCGGATGCTGGCCGGATTGTACTTTTTGAGCACGAAATAAGCAACTTTCGAGCCGCGAGCGCGCGGCGAGCACCTTATAGAGAAAGACAGCCGGGGACCGGGAATTTTCCCGCGACTCTCGAGATAATTACGCCCGGACGGGCCGCCGCGTTGCGAAAAGTGCGAAAAATTTAGCACCCGGGACCTTGTCTTGATGTGCGGGGGAGCCGCGGCCGCTTTCTGATGGGGACATGAGAAGACATGAGGGGACATGTACCCTGGGTACGTGTCCCCATCGGCCTTTTCTGGTAAACTGACGAAGAAAGGCCTCAAAGTGCTCGTTTTAGCCATCGAAACGTCGTGCGACGAAACGTCCGCGGCTGTTCTGCGCACGCCCGGTTCGGGGACACGTACCTCTGGTACATGTCCCCGAGATCCTACCGGAGGCTCGTGTCCCCAAGAGCCCGCCCAAGAGCCTGCTTCTTCGAATGCGGCGCCCGAGATCCTCAGCAACATCGTCCTGTCCCAGGACGAGGTCCACGCGCCGTACGGCGGCGTCGTCCCCGAGCTCGCGTCGCGTCAGCACATCAAGACGATCACGGTTATCGTCGGCGAGGCCCTGACCCGGGCGGGCGTCGGGCTCGAAGCGATCGACCTCTACGCCGTGACGCAGGGCCCCGGCCTCATCGGCTCGCTCCTCGTCGGGCTATCCTTCGCCAAGGGGCTGGCCTATTACCACAAGAAACCTTTCATCGGCGTCGACCACCTCGAAGGACATCTCGAAGCCTGCTTCCTCGAGAACCCGGCCATCGCCTATCCGGTGCTGGGCCTGCTCGTCTCGGGCGGGCACACGGCCCTTTACCTGATGGAGGAGCCGCTTTCCTACAAGCTCCTCGGCAAGACGCGCGATGACGCGGCGGGGGAGGCCCTGGACAAGATCGCCAAGTTCCTCGGCCTCGGCTACCCCGGCGGCCCGGTCATCGAGACACTCGGAAAGGGCGGCAACCCCAATGCCTTCCGTTTCGCCCTGCCGCGGACGAAAGACCGGAGCCTCGACTTCAGCTTCAGCGGGCTGAAGACTGGGGCGCTGAAGCTCATCCGGGAGCACGGCATCACTAAGGACAGCCCGCGGCTCCCCGATTTCCTGGCCAGCTTCGAGGAGATCGTCGCCCGGACTCTCGTCGATCACGCGCGCTCGGCGGCGGACCAGGTCCAGCCGAGGTCGCTCGTCTTGTGCGGCGGCGTCGCCCGGAACACCCGCCTGCGGACCCGCTTCCAGGATTATGCCCGTCGGGCCGGGATCGACGCCTATGTGCCCTCGCCGAAGCTCTGCACGGACAACGCGGCCATGGTCGGCGCCGTCGCCCTCAAGAGGTTCGCCTGCTCGCCGGATCTTGCGACCGACCTCGACCTCGACGCCTTCGCCCGCTAAATCGGGGACACATTACCAATTCCCCATTTTCCCCGCCGGGGGAATTCAGGGGACACGATCACTTTTCCGGAGAAAAGGGTCATGTCCCCGAATTCCCGGCAAGGCAGCATTGGGGCACCCAACGATCTAATTGGGGAATTGGTAATGTGTCCCCGATTTAACGGACGTCATAGCGGAGGAACGAGACGTAGGCGAGGACGAAGAAGACGAGGCCGTAGCCCAAGAGAAGCAGGAACTCCGGCAGCGCCTCCTGGACGCGGACACCGATGCCTTCCTCGCGGTACTCGAATCGGGGCCTGTCGCTCATGTCGACGGCCGTGTTCCACCAGTCGGTAGCCGGGTCCTTGGCCTGGAGATCGGCGATCTTCTTCCGGGCGTAGTCCCAGAAGGCCCGGTCCCAGACGCCGCTCACCCGCTCGAAGTAGGCCGCGTTCTTCATCCCCGTGGACGTGAGGTCGGTGGCCAGGTACGTGAAAACCGCCAGAGGCGAGGCCAGAGAGATCGTCCGGGCGAGGGCCGTCTGGGCTTGTTCCTTCTTCGCCGCGGCGTTCCGGACGGCCCTGATCTTCTCCCCTTGCACCCGGTTGGCTTCGTCCCAAGCCGACTGGCGCGCCTTGGTCGCCGCCTCGTAGGCCTCGCGCGCGGCCGGGTCCCGTTCGATCAGCCGCTTCTGGTCGCTTTCCGAAATCCTTTCGGCCAGGATCGGGTAACGGGCCGCGACTTCGCGCATCTTCTCCGCCTCGAGCTTCCGCCCGAGATCGTCCCTCTCCGTGTCGCCCAGCCGCTGGGCCTCCCTCTCGATCTGGATGCGCGAAGAGGTCGGCGACAGGAACGCGGCGATATACGGGCTCAGGCTGGGCACGATGAGGACGAGGACGACCCAGACGAGAAGCGCTGTCATGATGGAAGACGAGCTGGCGTGATGGCGCGCCGAGATGAAAACGCCCAGGGCGTAGAAGAGCATGACATAGAGGACGGTCGCGATCGTGACCAGCGCCAGGGCGCCCCAATTCGCCGCGCCCCAGCCGACGCCGGGGTGGAGAAGGATGACGAGCAGACCGACGATGAGCGACATGGCGTAGGGGACGAGAAGCGTCAGGCCGCCGCCCGCGATCTTGGCCAGGATGACCTGGGGCCGCGCGAGCCCGTTGGCCAGCATCAGCTTCAGCGTCCCGTCCTCCTTCTCGCCGCTCACGGAGTCGTAGGCGAAGATCAGCGCGACGAGGCTCATGAGGATGGTGACGACGAAGACAAGATCGACGAGCGGGAACATGACCGGCAGGGGATCGTCGTCGAATTCCGACAGGTTGACGTCGGCCGTGAGGCCCCGGACCAAGGCCTCGGAGGCCAGGGGCGGCATCGCGGTTTGCAGGATGGCCCCGATGCGGTTGAAGTGGCCGTAGCTCCGGAGGTAGGCCTCCGTCTCGGCCTGGCGCAACGACGCGTCGCTCACCTTCTTCAGGTAATCGCTGGTCAGGACGAAGGTCGTGACGGGCACGACGACGAGGAGCAGCGCCAGTGTCACAACGAACCGGAACGATAGGATGTTCCCCAGGAGCTCCTTCCCGACGATGGCTTTGAACATGCTGCCTTCGGCCTCCTCAGCGCGCGTCGTACCGGACGAACAGGATGAAGGTCAGAAAAAATACGGCCGTGGCCGTGAAGATATTGATGATCAGGTATTTCAGGGCCGTGCCGAGACGGTCGGCGAGCGTAAGCGGGCTTTCCTCGAATTGCGGGACCTTCTCGAAGGCGACCGGCTTGCGGGTCGTCGAGACGTTCTCGTTCGGGTTGTACCAGTGGGGGCTGTCCTTGTCCGCCGCGTCGAGGGTCTTGAAGAAATTCAGGAGCTGCCCCTGGTAGACGTGCATGTCGCCCCAGGCCTTCCGGAACCTCAGATAGCCGCCGCCGGTCACGGCTTCGGCCAGGTACTCGAAGGTCGAGACCGGCGAGAGCGCGGTCACCAGGCGCGTCTGCTCGAACTGCCGGAACATGGCCTGATAATACGCGTCGCGGATGTCCTTCTCCGCCTGCAGGCGCTTCCTCTGGAGGTTGGCCCGGAGCTCGTGCTGGGGCAGGAACGGATTGCCGGAGTTCATGGCCCAGCTCCCCGGCGGAGCGTTCTTGCTGAGATCGTCGAAGGCCGCGACGACGTTCTTCTGGACCGTCTCCGAGCTCTCGATCGGGAAAAGCCTTTTGGCGACGAAGGTGCTGGAGTTGGGGATGATGACGGCGAAGGCGAGCCAGAACCCCAGCGCGAGGAGGAGGCTGACGTTCGAATTCGGCGCGATGACCGAGGCCAGCAGGCCGAACGCGGCGAAGGTCGACGCGAGGAGCGCGGCCGCCGCGAGGAAGCCCAGGACTTCTCCGGCCAGGGCCGGGGAAAGGCCTCCCGGGCCGAGGACGAGGACGACGATCAAGCCGACCAGGACCCCGGTCCCGACGATGGCCATGACCGAAAGGACCGCGCTCGCGAGCTTGCCCGATAGAAGCGTGGCCCGGGAGACGGGGTTCGCCAGCGACAGGGCCAGCGTCTTCGATTCCTTCTCTCCCGAGACGGCGTCGAAGGTGAAGAGCAGGGCGATGAAGCTGACGATCAAGGCCGCGATGAAGGCCCAGCTCAGCTCGTCGTATCGCTGGAGGAAGGGGTTGGCCGTGCCGCTCTTGTTCTCGAAGGAAAAGACGTTCCAGGCGCTGAAGACGACGGCGTTCGGCAGATACTTCTCTTTGGCGTCGCTGATGAAGGCGTTGGCCCGGGGCTTCAGCGAGTAGGTCTGCTTGCGGACGGCCAGCTCGGTGGCGTTCGTTTCCGCAAAGCCGCGCATCGTCTCCAGGAACTGGCCCTGGGTCTGCCGGTATTTCTCGAGACTCGCCGCGGTGACACGGACGAACGAGATCGCGCCGGCGGCGAAGACGACGATGACGAGCGCCAGGGAGATGAGGAACCGCAGGCTGTAGAGGTTGTGGAGGAGCTCGCGCTTGACGATGACCCGGAACATCCTTCACCTCACGTCAAAGCGGATGAACGCGACGTAGCCCAGGGCGAACAGGAAGACGGTCGCGACGACGAGCAGGCCCGTCTTGAGGACCGAGGATTCGAGCCCGGAGAAAAGGGCTCCGGCCTGGTCCCGGTAGCGCGGCATGTCGGAGATATCGAGGAACGGGAAATCGTCCGGGCTATCGCCGTGGAGCTTGACGGCGCTGAGCTTCGACCAGCGGGCCCGGAAGTCCTTCTGCTTGGAGGCCCAAGCCTCGTACTCGGCGGCCGTCTTGAATTCGCCGCCCGTGCGCTTCTCGACGAGCTCGTCCTCGGTCTTGAACGTCACCGGGTCCGTCGGCGTGATCCAGCTGAAAGAGCCGAAGGCGTCCCCGCCCTGGAGCCAGCGGACGAAGCCCTCCCGGTACCGGCGGGTCCCGTCCATGCGGCGGGCGTGGGAAGCCAGGTCGGTCCGGCAGATCGCCGAGGCGATGGCCCGGAAGACCCCGGTCGGGGACACGAGCGAGAGCGATTCGGCCGCCCGCGCCTGGCGGAAGAGGCTGTCGAGGTAGGCCTTCTGGGTGGGCCATTTCTTGTCGGCGTAAGCGACCCGAATGGGTTCGGCGATCATGGCCGTGCGCCGGAAATTCTCGAAGTCCGGCCGCGCGCTCCCGTAGATCTCCATGACCCCGTCCTCGTCGGATGAGCACCACCAGCAATTCCAGCGTTCGGGGATGCCCGCGGCGGCCTGCGCCCGCCGGATCTCCTCGTCACGCTCCTTGTCGATGTCCTTCAGGACGCGGTCGAGATTGTCGCGGGAGGCGATGCCCGTGAAGCTTTCCGCGAAATTGGCCGCGACGACGGGGACGATGAAGACCAGGAGGACCCAGAGAAAGAGGCACACGACGAGGCTCGTGACGGAGCTCCTGGACCGGGCCGAGACGAGGACCCCGATGAACACGAAGACGGCGAGATAGACGACGCTCGCGGCGAAGAGCAGGGCGATGCGTCCCCACTCGAGGGCGGAAAAGACCACGTCGCGGGCCAGGAGGACGAGGACCGCGCTCAGGGCGAACGAAAAGACGAGGATCGGAAGAAGGGTCGAGAAGATGCCCAGGAGCTTGCCGGCCAGGGCGGTCGACCGGCTGAGCGAGTTGGCCATCTGGAGCTTCAGCGTGCCGTCCTCCTTCTCGCGGGTAAAGGCGTCGTAGCTGAAGATGAGGGCCAGCAGCGAGAAGACGATGGCCGCGATGTCGACGAAATCGACGGAGAAAAAGGAGGCCAGGAACGGATTGTCGCCGGCCTCCGTCTTGCCGGCCGCGAGAAGCGGCTTGTCCCCGAGCCGGATCTGGACCCGGTTGCCGACCTGGCCGGAGACGCCTTTGCCGAAAACGCTCAGCGGCTCGGGCGGCAGGACCACCTCCGGCCGCAGCCGGGAATAGACGCGGACCTCGGCCGCGGCCTTCTCGGCGGCGTCGCGGTCGAGCCGGTATTGTGTCGAACGGTCTTGAAAGCCGCTGATATTGATCAGGATGCTGAAGGGGATGAGGACGAGGCAGAGGACGAAGCCGATGGCGAAGCGGGGCGAGACGAGATTGGTCAGGAAGTCCTTCCTGACGAGGGTCGCGATCATGGCTGTTGTCGTCCCTTCTCCTCAGCGCACGTCGTAACGGATGAAAGCCAGATAGCTCAGGGCGAAGAACAGGATGCCGCACGCGGCGAGCCAGGCGATGTCGAAGAGCGCTCCCGCCGCCAGGACGTCGCCGAGCGGCCGGTAGGCGTAGCGGAAGGCGGGCGTGTCCGCGGCGCCGGCATCGGGGGAGGCGAGCGTCCGGTCGATGAGGCCGTCCTTATAGCGGACGATCTCCCGTTTGAAGGCGCCCTCCTCGCCGATGCCCGTGCCGGCGATCTCCGTCGCCGCATAGACGAAGCTGGCGACCGGGGAAACGCGGTTGATGTTCTTGGACAGGGCGACCAGCCGGTCGAACTTGACCCGGTAGTCCGCCTCGAGGGCGTCGTTCTCGGCGCTGATGGTTCTGATGCGGGCGGCCCGATCCTTCTCGCCTCGGATGCCGAGCAGGACCTCCCGCGTCCAGACCTGCTGGCGCTTCTCGCTCAGGGCCCGGACCGAGGGGACGTCGACCAGCTGGCGCGCCGCGAGCGTGCCCAGGTTGGGCAGGACGAAGACGAGGAGCGTCCAGGCGAAGAGCAGGATGACGAGCGAGCTCGAGGCCCGGCGGGTCAGCGACGAAACGAGGATGCCCAGGCTAAGGAAGAAGGCGATATAGACGAGCGTGAGGGCCAGGATGACGGCCAGCCGGACGGTCTGGTCCGCGGAGAAACGCACGGCTGGGTCGAGGGAGATGACCGCGATGCCGATCGCCGATACGAGCAGGAAGGGGACGGCCAGGCTGACGAAATTGCCCAGCCATTTGCCGGCCAGGACGGCACCGCGCGAGGCCGGGTTGGCCAGCATCAGCCGGAGCGTGCCGCCCTCCTTCTCGCGGCTGACCTGATCGAAGCCGAAGAGCAGGGCGACGAGTGAAAGCACGACCCGGACGATGTAGAGGAGATCCGGCGTCGGGAAAAAGGCGAAAACGGCGTTCGCCGATTTCTGGCCGGCCCGGACGGTGATGCCGATCGTGCTGACCTCGAAGGAGCGGGCCATGGACTCGTCGAGGCCCTTGGCGAAGATGGCCAGGGGGTTCGGCGGATTGACGGCGATCGGCTCGCCCGGCTTGGGCCGGATGAGGCCGTAGTCGTCCAGGCGGTCCCGGTAGTCCCGGGTCATGATGAACAGGCTCGTGCCGACGAGGACCGCGGCGAGGAGGACGACGACATAGAACTTGTAGCTGAGCAGATTGGCCAGGATCTCCTTGCGGGCGATCGTGCCTATCATGGTTCAGGCGGCGGGCTGCCCGGCCGATTCCATGTAGTCGATGTAGATGCGGTTCAGGTCCTCGTTCTGGAGCTCGCCTCGGTTCCGTTCCATGACCAGGCGCCCTTCTTTCATGATCCCGACGCGGTCGCCGATCTCCTTGGCCCGGAAGATGTCGTGGGTCGACATGAGGACGGCCTTGCCCTCGGTCCGCAGCTCGGCCATGATGTCGAGGAATTCGGCCGCCGCCTTGGGATCGAGCCCCGAGGTCGGCTCGTCGAGGAGCACGGCCGGCGCGTCCTTGACGATGGCGATGGCGATGCCGAGCTTCTGGCGCATGCCCTTGGAGAAGTTCTTGACCCGCTGGTCGAAGGCCTTCTCCTGGAGCGAGACCCGGCGCATGGCCCGGTAATAGTCGTCCTTCGTCAGCGCGGTCCTGCCGCCGAGCCGGGCGAAGAAATCGAGGTTCTGGCGGGCCGTGAAGTTGCCGTAGAGCATGACGTTCTCGGAAACGAAGGACACGTACTTTTTGGCCTCGAGCGGGTCCTTCGTGACGTCGATGCCGTTGATGAGGCAGGACCCTTCGGTCGGCGGGATGAAGCCCAGGAAGAGGTTGATCGTCGTCGTCTTGCCCGCCCCGTTGGCCCCGAGGAGGCAGTAGATCTCACCGGCCAGGACGTCCAGGTTCAGATGGTCGAGGGCCAGGACCCCGTCCTCGTAGCGCTTCGACAGACCATCGGCCTTCAGGATAGATCGGGGATCGGTCATGTTCGCCTCCCGGAAGGGGACATGGGCTTCGGCGCATGTCCCCGGTCTCGCCGAGTCTCCTTCGATAGGGGGACATGTACCTCCGGTACGTGTCCCCGGACGGCCGGGCGGGCACCGCCGCTTCCCGTCGCCAATATATACTCGATCGGGGCGCCTTTGGTTGTCCGGCGCCGAAGCCTTATCGCCGGGTCAGCTTGATGCCGAAGACGACGATGCCGACGAGGAGACCGACGAGGAGCAGGACCAAGGCCCCGATGCCGAGCACGTTGGCCTTCGACGTGATGTGGATGCGGACGATCTTGTCCTCGGATTCGACCCGCCGGTTGTCGGCCAGGGCGTCGGTCCGAATCTTCGGCTCGTAGTCGCCGACGGACACGCCCTCCGGCGGCAGGAACTTGATCTTGACGACCTCGTCCTTGTTCTGCTCGAGCGTCGCGATGAGGTCGGGCGTGATCTCGACCCGCCAGTTGAGCGGCAGGTCGCAGAAGACCCTGATATTGTTGAGCTTCCGGGTGCCCGTGTTGCGGATGGTCACGTCCATGCCGATCGTGTCGCCGACCTTGATCTCGTGGTAGAGATTGACGGCCTGGACCTCGACCCGGGGCACGCCGCGGGGGATGAGCTCGAGCTTGACGAAGCCGGCGTTGAGGGTCTCGATCGCGCCCGCGCCGATCCCGCCCGCGCCTCCGGCCGCCGTCTCGAGCCCGCGGAGCTTCTCCGTCTGGTCGTTGTCGAGGGCCAGGACGAAGAACTCGAGCGGCTTGTCGAGGATGACCCGCTCGTCAGGGTTCTTGGGAAGATAGAGCTTGAGCTGGAGCTTCAGGCTGGTGACGCCTTCACTGAATTTGATCTGCGACAGGCGGGCGTTCGTGGTCGGATCGCTGAACTCGTAGGTGATCTGGGTCGGCAGGTTGACGGCCTCGAGCTTGAAGACGTTGGCCTCGCCGCTGAACTTCTCGAGCGACAGGTCGTAGGTCGCGGTGCTCTCGAGGTCGGCCTCCTGCGAGAATTGCGCCGAGTTGACGGTGACCATGTTGGCGCTGACGCCCTTCTGGAGATAGACGGAGGTCGTCTCGGTCTTGCCCGAGTAGGAGACGCTGACGTCGAGGTTCTCGACGTCCTTGAGGAGCTGGAAGGTGACCTCGCGCTCGGTCTCGATCGGGAGCGAGGCGACGGTCTTCTCGTACGGATCGGAGATGACCTTCCCCTCCGAGAGGAGGGAGATGTAAACGTCCTTGAGCTCCTTCATGAAGTCGAGCGGGAACAGGTCCTCGGCGTTGATCTTGAGGTTGGCCAACTCCTTGAGCTCTTTAGAGGAGTAGCGCAGGGCCACCCGCACGAACTTCTTGCCGGCCCGGTCCTGGTACTTGACGGCGCTCGCCACCGAGATGCGGGCCTCGCTGCCCATGAAGCTGATGAGGGCTTGCTGGTAATCAACCTGGGCCTGGAGATAGGCCGTCTGCCGCGCGGCGAAGTCGGCCTCGGAGGTGAGCCCCTCCTCCTTGAGCGTGAGGTAGCGGTCGAAATCGGCCTTCTTGAGCTCGAGCGATAGCTGGGCGCTCTTCAGGCGCAGAAGCTTCATGTTCTGGGATTCCTGGGTCTGCGCGGCCAGGGTGACGGCGGCGATAAGGACCGCCGCAAGGACAGGGGCAAGCTTGCGGACTTTCATGAACGAGCCTCCATACAGGGGTCTATCATAGCCCAAATCCGGACGGAAAAACGACCCCGGCGGCCAAAATCCACCGCCGGCGTCAATAAAATATACGCGATCGGCCCCTCGGGGGTTATGCCAGGAACGAAATTCCAGGAAAAGCGTAATATAATAGACAGGCGGATTCTATGGACCGGAGGAAACCCATGATCACAAAACGCATTTCCGGCGCCTTCCTCGCTCTGGCCCTCCTCGGGCTCTTCTGCGGCTCGGCCCTCGGCCAGGAGACCAAGGAATTGACCCTGACCCTCGAAGACTCCATCGTCAGGGCGCTCAAGAACAACCTCAACGTGGCCGCCGAGGTCATCAACCCCGGCCTGGCCTCGGCAAACGTCTCCTTGGCCAAGCAGATGTACTCGCCGACCTTCCAGATCGACCTGACGGGGAACCGTTACGAACAGGCCTCCACCGGTCCTTTCCAGGCGAACGAAACCTACATCAACAACTCGACCAGCTCGTCCGCGTCGATCGCCCAGAGGATCCCCTTCGGCGGCACCTTGCAGGCCTCCCTGAGCTACGATTACTCGAAGAGCAACCAGCTGTTCCAGAGCTTTAACCCTTCCTTCCAGAGCCGGCTGAACTTCATCCTGACCCAGCCCCTGCTCAAGAACTTCGGCTGGACGGTCAGCCGCCGGGAGATCATCGTCGCCCAGAACAACTTCGAGGCCACCCGCAGCCAGTTCAAGTCCGTCCTCATCGATACGGTCTATTCCGTGGAGGCGGCCTATTGGAACCTCGTCTACAGCATCGAGAACCTGAAGACACTCACCCAGGCCCTCGAGAGCGGGCGCGACCTCCTGTCCAAGACCAAGCGCGAGGTCCAGGTCGGCACGAAGGCGCCGATCGAGGTCCTCAACGCCGAGGCCACCGTGGCCCGCCGGGAGGCCGACATCCTCCAGGCCGAGGCCCTCGTCAAGCGCAGCCAGGACCAGCTCCGGACGCTCCTTAACCTGAGCGTCGATCCCACGGCCCTGGGCCAGTCCCTCGTGCCGGCGGACAAGCCCGAATTCCGGCCCTTCGAGATCACCTTCGAGGAGGCCTTCGCCCGGGCCATGGCCGCCCGGCCCGACCTCGAAACGGCCAAGACGATGATCGAGACGAAGGCGGTCAATTTCAAGATCGCCAAGAACCAGCGTTTGCCCCAGCTCGACCTCCAGCTGACAAAGATGAGCCCCGGCCTCTCCGGCCAGCAGTTCATCTACGATCCCGACAATCCCTTCCTGCCCCCGACGCCGGGCGATCCCGGCAGCGCGGGCGCGGCCTTCCGCGACGCGTTCAAGTTCCTCTACAATAACTGGACAGCCGGCGTCACCCTGACCATCCCTGTCGGCGACGTCATCGGCAAGGCCGGCTACGCCTACGCCAAGCTCGACCTCGATCAGGCCCAGGCCCAGCTCAAGACCCAGGAACAGCAGGTCTTCCTCGAGGTCAGCGACGCCGTCCGGACGCTCGAGACGGCGGCCAAGAGCGTCGACGCCTATCGGATCGCCCGCGAGCTGGCCGAGAAGCAGCTCGAGGCCGAGATGAAGAAGCTCAACGTCGGCATGTCGACGAATTACTTCGTCCTGACCTACCAGGACGCCCTGGCCAGCGCCCGGTCGTTCGAGATGCGGGCCCTCGTCGATTACAACGTCGCCGTCGCCAACATCGCCAAGGTCACCGGGACGACCCTCGAGACCCGCAACATCACGCTGAGCGACTACATTAGGTGAGCGGTCGCCATCGAGGACTTCTCGCGGGGAAGGGATGTTTTCCTTACCCGCTCGCTGTGCTAAGATGACGCGGTGAGCCTCTTTCTCGTCGACGCCGGCCGGGAATGGCGCGAGAGCCAGCGCCAGATCCTTTACGTCGCCCGCGAGCTCCGCAAGAAGACCCTCGCCTATCATCTCGTCCTCGAACCCGGCGGCGAGCTTTTCCGCCGGGCGTCCGAAGAAGGGCTGTCCACGATCGGCCTGCCCATGCACGGCCGCCTGGCGCTGCTCGTCCGCAAGAGCCTCGCCCGGCACATGCGCGAACACGGCTGCAAGCTGGCCCACTTCCACGAGACCTTCGGCGCGGCGCTGGGCCTTGCGGCGGCGGACGCGGCCCAGATCCCCCTGCGCATCCTGTCGCGCCCGGCCGACTCCTCGCCGCTCGAGGGACGGCTGCCGCTCGCATCGCTCGACGCGGTCATCGCCGGGACGGACGCCATCCGGTCCATCCTTTTGCGCGGCGGCGTCCCCGAGGACCGGATCGAGGTCGTCCCGCCGGGCACGGATTTCTCGCGGTTCACCGACCGGCCGCCGGACGATTTCGTCCGCAAGGAGCTCGGCTTCGGACCCGAGGAATTTCTCGTCGGTGCGGTCCTGCCGCTCGAGGATGAGCGGGGCCACCAGGCGCTCCTCGAAGCGGCGGCCATCGTCCGCGGCCAGGCGCCGAAGGTCCGGATCGTCATCCTCGGCGAGGGCTCGGTCCGTCTCGAGGCGCCGGAAGGCGAAGCCGCGCCCGACATGGACAACGTCCGGTATTTCCTCGGTTTCCGGAAGGAAGAGACGCGCATCCTGTCCTCCCTGAACATGTTCGTCGTCTTCTCCCATCTCGACGGCCTCGGCGGGTTCCTCATCGAGGCCATGGCCAGCGGCCTTCCGTCCGCGGCCGTGGACGTCGGCATGGCCCGGGACCTCATCACCCACCGGGAGAGCGGCCTCCTCGTCCCGCCGCGCAACGCCAAGGCCCTGGCCGACGCCATCCTCAAGGTCCATTTCGACAGGAACCTGGCCGCCCGGATCGCCGGTCGCGGCCAGGAGACGGTCCTCGAGAAATATTCGGCGGAGGCCATGGCCCGCCGCATCATCGGCGTATACGAGCGTCGGGCCCATCGCAAGGGCATCAAGCTCGCCTGACAGTCCCCTCAATCCAGGATCAGCCGGTTCCTCCTGAAGCGCGAGTCCGCGATAAGGAGGATCACTCCGAAGACGGCCAGGAAGACAAGGATGCCGACCTTGCCGCCTTTGAACCGCCCGCGATGACGGTTTCGGACATCAGGTCTTCTCCAAGAATTTTCTGAAGCGGGCCCGGTAGGCCTTGTAGGCCGCGGCGCCGGTGACGGTCAGACGGACGAGGGTCAGAGGGATGCGTCCCCGGTAGGTCTTTTCGATGGCCACGTAGCCGGCTTCCTCGAGCTTGGCCAGGTGGGAGGAGAGGTTTCCCTTTGTCAGTCCAGTCTCTCGCTGGAGATAGAGGAAATCGGCGCTGTCAACGACCGAAAGGATGGCCGTCAACGCCAGGCGGGCCGGTTCGTGGATGATCCGGTCGAGCTCGGCCAGACCGTGAAGATCAGTGGCCATCGGGACCCTCCGAACCCGCAGTAGCGGGCTTAGGGGATCGCCTGAGGTAGACGATGAGAGCGGCCAGGCCGGAGATGGCGATCGCGATGCCGAACAGCATGTAGAAGAAGCCGATCCCCTTGATCTCGCCGATGCCGGCCGCGGCGAGGGCGATACCGATGACCGCCGACACGGCGGCCAGGACGTAGAAACGAGTGAGGCCGACCTTGAGGGCGAAGAAGAAGACGGCTACCGCAAAAAGGAGCCCGTTCACAGCGGGGAAGAGCGCGTTGACCGAAGGCGAAAGTCCGTAGAGCGCGGCGACCGACGCGCCGATGATCGCGGCTACGATCATGGCCGCGGCGCGGCGCTTCGGGCTCTGTTCTCGTTTCTTGAAGGCCACGTAGCCTGTCCTCGGGTAAGTGATGCGGCGCTTGAGGAAGCTGACGATGCGGCCCGTGAGCAAGCCGGCGGAGAGGACCATGATGATGGACAGGAGGCCCAGCGCCTGATAGATCGCTGATTTTTCGCGGACAACAGTCTGGGCAAATAAGACCCCGCCGAACAGAAAGAGGAAGAGCCCGAGCGTGATCTCACCCAAGCCGTCGTCGTAAAAGCTTTGAAACGTCCGTTTTTCGATCTTTTCGATGTCGACCATGCGCTTTGCTCCTTTAAGGTTTGTATAACAAACTAGTCTGTATAATAGCATGAATTCGGTGCGTGTCAAGCCCTCCCCAAAATAAAGGTACTTCTCCCATTTCCGGGATATTTTTCCGGGCGGCCGCCTTGAACTCGGGGGCCTTCCTGGAATATGTTAGGCGGGAATTGCGACCGCGGAGGACCGCCTATGGCCATCGAACGGATCGAGATCGATCTCCTCAAGCTCCCCTATGTGCACTTCTTCGAGACGAGCCTCAGCCGGTCCTTCGATAGGGCCTTCAGCCTGATCAAGGTCTGCGAAGACGGCGTTTGCGGCTGGGGGGAGTGCGTCGCCGAGGAGGCCCCCCTCTACAGCGGCGAGACGACGGAGACGGCCTGGCACGTCATGAAGGAGTTCCTCATCCCGCTTGTCTTTCGCAAGGGCATCGTCGAGCCCGAGGACTACGCCCGCGAGACCGCGGTCTTCCGGGGCAACCCGATGGCCAAGGCCGGCATCGAGCTGGCCCTCTGGGACCTCAAAGCGAAGAAGGCGGGCTTGCCTCTTCACAAGCTCTACGGCGGCGTGCGCACGGAGATCGACGCCGGGGTGAGCTGCGGCATCGAGGATTCCCTGGCGGACCTCGTCGCCCGGGTCGGACAGTACCTCGACGAGGGCTACAAGAGGATCAAGATCAAGATCAAGCCGGGCTGGGACGTCGCGGCCTGCGCCGCCGTCCGGGACAAATTCCCCGATATCATGCTTCAGGTCGACGCCAACGGGGCCTACGATCTGAAGGACATGGAAACGCTCAAGGCCCTCGACGCCTTCGAGCTGCTCATGGTCGAACAGCCTTTCGCGCCCTACGACCTTTGGGACCACGCCAAGCTGCAGCGGGAGATGAAGACGCCGGTCTGCCTCGACGAGTCGGTCGTTTCGTTCGACACGGCCCGGGCGGCGCTCGAGATGGGCAGCTGCCGGATCATCAACATCAAGGTCGGCCGCGTCGGCGGCGTCGTCGAGACGCGCCGGATCCATGACTCATGCGAGGCGCACGGGGTCCCGGTCTGGTGCGGCGGCATGCTCGAGTCCGGCATCGGCCGGGCCCACAACCTCCACATCGCCACGTTGCCGGACTTCAAGTACCCGAACGACCTCAGCGCCAGCCGGCGCTATTATAAAGAGGACCTGATCGATCCGTTCATCGAGCTGAGCGGTCCGGGCACGATCCGCGTCCCCGACGGGCCGGGCATCGGCGTCAATCCCGTCGAATCCCGCATCGCCCTGGCCTCGCTCCGCCGCGAAGTCTTTAAATAGAGAAGGGGTCCTTCAAGCCTGGCGGACGGCCGAGGGATCGAGGATCGCGCCGCAGGCGGGACAGGTCTTCGAACGGCCCCCGACCGGCCTGCCGCAGGAAGGGCACTTCCCGGGCACTTGGCGGGCCTTCCTATTGCGGCCTTTTTCTCCGTGTCGGCTGGGGGTTGCCGCCGCCTTGCCGAGGGAAGTCCTCTTGTTACGAGCTTTTCTTTTCCATCTTCATGACAGCCTCGCATCAGATGTGGGTGCCACGCCGGCCATGTCTCTTGTCGCCCCCCGAGATCCCGGCGAGGCTTCACGAGACCGCGCGACAGTTGCGGCCTCGGGAAGGCTGGCCCCGCCCGTTGCATACTCCCCCGTCTCGGGGGCCATCCCCCTCTCGACGGATCGCAGCGGCGGCCCCCTCAGGCCTCGGGGGTGAAATGCTCGGCCAGGATGTCCTGGGCTTCCGCGGCCCGGTTCGCGGGGACGAGAAGGGACGCGCATCCCATCCCGTCGACGGTCATCCCGAGAACCTTGCCGACGGCTTCGGCGCTCACCCGTGCCGGGATGCCGAAGGACTCGAGCATGTTCTTGAGGATCTCCGCCTCCGTGACTCCGTTGGACTTGTGGACGGTGACCCAGTTCATACCTTCATCATAGCACTTTGGTCCGCCGGCTTGAACTGCCCGCGCCGCTGGGGTATGTTTCCCCCGTGAAGTACGGGGCCCACGCGTATCTCTTCACCCGAAGCTGGACCGACGGAGACGTCCGCTTTCTCGATCTCGCCCGCGAGCTGGGTCTCGACATGTTCGAGCTTTCGGTCGGGGACGACGTCGTCTTCGATCCCCGCCTGACCGCGCGCCGCGCCGCTTCGCTCGGTCTCGACCTCGTCATCGGCCCCGGCGGGGCTTGGCCGCTCGACGCCGATCTCTCCTCCGACGACCCGGCCGGCCGTTCCCGAGGCCTCGCCTGGCATAAGCGCCAGGTCGATCTCGCCGCCGAGCTCGGCGCCTGGGCTTACGCCGGCTGCCTCTACGGGCACCCGGGTGTCGTCAAGCGCCGCCGCCCTCCCGCCAACGAGCTCCCGCGCGCCGCCGAGGGCCTCCACGTCCTGGCCGAATACGCCGCCCCGCGCGGCGTCACACTCGTCCTCGAGCCCATGAGCCGCTTCCGGACCCACCTCGTCAACACCCCCGGCCAGCTCATGTGCCTCATCGCGCTCGCCGATCACCCCGGGCTCAAGGCCACGTTCGACACCTACCACGCCGTCACCGAGGTCCGCGATTACGCCGAGGGCTTGCGCACGCTCGGCCCGCGCCTGGCCCTCGTCCATGCCTGCGAGAACGACCGCGGCGTCCCGGGCGGCGGGCTCATCCCCTGGGAGACGGTCTTCCGGACGCTGGCCGAGATCGGCTTCGAGGGCACAATCGGCCTTGAGACCTACAATACGCGGCTGGGGGATTTCGCTTTTGAGCGCGGCATCTTCCAGGACCTCTGCCCGGACGGGCGCACCTTCGTTGAAAGAGGGCTGGCCTTCCTGCGCGGGCTCGAGCGCCGCTTCCCGGACGCTACTTCCCTGCGTCCTTGATGGCCTGGATGTATTCCTCGACGCGCTTTTTCAGCACGTCCTGCTCGATCTTGGGCAGGACGGCCTCGAACACGGCCCGGGCCTTCGTCGGTTCGCCGCTGTTGAGCAAGGCGATGCCCAGGTTGACCTGCAGGTTGATATCTTCGGGCGCGAGAACGAGACCGGCCTGGAAGCTTCCCGGCGGCCTCCGCGTAGCGGCCGAGCTGGTTCAGGATGACACCCTTGAGATTGTAGGCCCCGGCGTTCTTCCCGTTCTTCTGGATGGACTTGAGCGTGTAATCAAGGGCCTCCTCGAACCGGCCTGCGCCGTAGTAGAGCTTGCCGATATGGTAGGCCGTTTCGTACGCGGCGTCGATGTCGAACGACTTCTTCAGGGCCGCCTCGGCCTTTTCCGTTTCCTTGAGCTCGGCATAGGCCAGACCCAGTCCCCTCTGGACGTCGGCGGACCCCGGCTTTATCGCGGCGGCCCTTTCATAAGCCTCGGCGGAGAGGTCGAACTCGGCCTTGTTGGAATACGCCAGCCCGAGCAGGTTCCAGCCGTCGAAGTGCCCCGGGTCGAGGGAGACGGCCACCTTTCCGTAGCGGATGGCCTCGTCGGGAAGACCGTAGCGCAGGGCGATGACGCCCATTTCGTACTGGTACTGGGGGTTCTTGTCGTCCGACGTTTTTCTTTTCTTCTGTTTCTGCGTCTCGGCGGCGGGGCGGCTCCCGGCCCCGGCCGGAGCGGCGCACGCCCAGGACCAGAACGCCGCCGCGAGGAACAGCGCCGTGAGCGTCTTTACGGTCTTGGGGTGAGCGATCATGGGACCTCGAAGAACAATGATGGCATATCGGGCGCGGGCGGTCAAACCGCCTCTCTCGCCCTCTTTACCGGCCCTCCCCGCGCATGTTAAATTGGCTCCGCGGACCCGGCGGTATGCCCAGGCGGCCGCGCGGACAAGGAAGGAGAACGACGCATGACCAGAGAACACGCTGTCCCTCCGGGGATCAAGGCCGCGGTCCCTGCCGCATTGATTGTCGCCGCGTTCCTATCGGGCGTCGCCCCCGCCTTCGCCGGCTTCCCGGAGCCGCCCGCCCCCGTCCAGGCCGGGAGGAAGAGTCCCCGTCTCGAGGTCCTTCCGACCGCGCTCCTCGTCCGCGACGGGACAGCGGCGAAGCGGATCGTCCGACTCACCGTGGATCTGCCCGGCGATGTCCCAGCCGAGGCCGCGGCCAAGGCTTTCATCGACGGCGATCCCCAGGCCCCGGACCCCGCCGTTCTCCGTCTCGTCCCCGGGATGAACAGCTTCGATATCCGCCTTCCCGAGCCCGCCAAGCCGGTCACGGCGCGGTTCGAGGTCCGTTGGACCGCGGCGGGCGCCCCCGTCTCGCTCAGCCGCGAGATCGTGCTGGCCCCGGCGCGCCGTTGGAGCGTCTATCTCTTCCATCATTCCCACACCGACATCGGCTATACCGAGCTCCAGTCGCGCGTCGCCCGCAATCACGTCGAATATCTCGATTCCGTGATCAAGTATTGCCGCGAGACCGAGGGCTACCCCGACGACGCCAAGTTCCGCTGGAACATCGAGATCACCTGGCCCCTGGAGAACTTCTTCCGGACGCGACCCGAGGCCGATATCAAGGCCCTCGTGGACCTGATCAAGGCCGGCCGGGTCGAACTGTCCGCCCTCTATCTCCAGGTCTCCGACTGCTTCGCCCACGAGGAGATCGTCCGGACCGTGGACGCGGCCCGGGAGCTTGCCCGCCGCTACGGCTTTGACATCCGGTCGGCCATGAACAACGACGTCAACGGGTTCGCCTGGTCGCTGCCGCAGATCTTCCGCCAGGCCGGCGTTCGTTATTTCGCCAGCGGCATCAACGAGACCCGCTCCCGTGCCCCCCTGCGCCGGCCCAACGCCTTCTGGTGGGAATCGCCCGACGGCAGCCGCATCCTGCATTGGAACGGCGAGCACTATCTCTTCGCCAATTACGACCTGGCCCTGCACGAGGCGGTCGACCGCAGCGCCCCCAAGGTCGGCGAGTACCTGGCCAGGCTCGAGGCCCGCGGCGACTATCCCCAAGACATCATCGCCTTCAACGTCGGGGCCTGGACGACCGACAATTGCCCGCCCGGCCGCCAGCTTTCCGACCGGGTCAAGGAATGGAACGCCCGCTTCGTCTCGCCGAAGCTGAGGCTGGCCACGATGCGCGAGTTCTTCGAGCAGATGGAGAAGAGATACGGCGCGACCCTCCCAGTCCACAAGCTCGGCTGGCCGGACTACTGGACCGACGGCGTCGCCTCGACGGCCTTCGAGACGGGGCTCAACCGGATCGCCCACAACGAGATCCTGACGGCCGAGAAGATCTCGGCGATCGCAGCGAAGATCAGCCCGGCCGGCACGTTCGTCTTCCCGGCCGGCGAGATCAGGGCGGGGCACGCGTCGTCGATGCTCTATGACGAGCACACCTGGGGCGCCTGGAATTCGATCGATGCGCCCTGGTCGGAGCTGGCCCGCGGCCAGTGGGCCGCGAAGAGCGGCTTCGCGTATGAGGCGCGGGAGACGTCGCGGACGCTCCTCCGGCGCGGTACCGAAGCGCTGGCCGGGCTCATCGAAGCCGGCGGCGCCCATGAGTTCGCCGTCTTTAACCCCCTTTCCTGGACCAGGACCGATGTCGCTCGCTTGACCCTCCCGACGGGGCCGTTGCGCGAGGCCAAGGGGAAGCTCCGCGTCATCGACCGGCGCAATGGGAGCGAAGCCAAGTTCCAGCTTCAGGGCGACGACGCCCTTCTCGTTCTGGCCAAGGACCTCCCGGCCATGGGCTACGCCGTCTTCGCTGTCGAGACCGGAGCGGCAGCCCAAGGTGCCGGCATGACCGGGAAGCCGGCGGCCGCGGACAGGCAAGGCACGATCGAGAACCGGTTCTACCGGATCACGGTCGACACCAAGACGGGCGGCATCGCCAGCCTCTTCGACAAGGAGCTCGGCCGCGAGCTCGTCGACCGGACCTGCCCCTGGCCGATTAACACCTACATCTACGAGCAGCCCGATGGCGGGCGGAAGGCCGTCGACGACATGACCAAGCGGGCGGTATTCCACCGCTGGTCTGCCGAAAAGTCGAAGGCCGAAGCGGGGGAACGCGGCCCGGTCACATCGAGTCTCGTCGTCAAGAGCGCGCCCAAGATGTGCTCGAGCTTGGAGCAGCGCATCGTCCTCTATGACGATATCAAGCGCGTCGATCTCATCAATGTCCTGAATAAGGCTGAGACCTTCGACCCCGAGGCGGTCTATTTCGCCTTCCCGTTCGCCGTCGGGCCCGGGGCGTCGGCTCCGAGTGTGCGCTTCGAGATCGCCGGCGCCGACATGGCCCCGGGCACGGAGCAGCTTCCTGGCACGACGCTCGATTGGCAGACCGCCCAGCACTGGGTCGAGTTCTCCGGGAAGGACGCCCGGGTCGTCTGGTCGCCGGTCGAAGCGCCGCTCGTCGAGTTCGGCGACATCAACACGGGGAAATGGCAAAAAGCCTTCACTCCGGCCAACGCCTGGGTCTTTTCCTATGCCATGAACAACTATTGGATGACGAACTTCAAGGCCAGCCAGGAAGGGCTGGTCGAGTTCCGCTACAGCCTGACGAGCGCGCCGCCCGCGGACGGCGCCGGGGCCGGCGCGGGGCCGGTTTCCGATCGCGTTTCGTCGACCCGATTCGGCTGGGAGGTCCACACGCCGCTCGTCGCGGCCTGGCTTCCGGCCGGGAACAAGGGCCCGGTCAAGTCCGTCCGGGAGTCGTTCTTGTCCGTCGATGCGGCGAACGTGATCGTTCAGGCCCTTTGGCTTGACGAGGACGGGACGCCTGTCGTCCGGCTCCGTGAGATCGCCGGCGCACCCGCGGACGGCCGACTGTCCAGCGGTCTCTTCCTGGGAATAACGACCCGGCGCGCCGGAGGGGGGCGTGAAAGCGCCGAGTCCGGGTCCATCCCCATCCGGCTCAAGCCGTTCGAGATGCAGACTGTCCGTCTGGCCTTCTAAGGCACCAGGTCTTCGCATCCCACCAGGGACCTGGTTTTCTGATCGCTGGGGATCGCCGCCTGCGATGCGAAGACATGGTCCCTTCTTTTGGCTTGTGGGTCGGGGACGTTCCGTCTACAATGGAGGACCGGATAGGGAACCCATGGACACGATGCCGCTGACCGAAGAAGAGATCGCCCGCTTGCGGCGGCGCGAGGCGGAGATCCTGGCCCGACTCGAGCGTCTCAAGAGCACGATGAACGAGACCAAGGCCCTCGACACGCTGGCCTTTAAAGCGAAGCTGTTCAAGGAGGCCCAGGACGAGCTGCACCGCGTCCAGGACAAGCTCGCCGGCCTCTCCGAAGATTGACCGCCTGACCCGCCGGCAAGTCATGGTATAATCCTTGGCCGGATGATCATCCTATGAACGCCATGGCCAGGCCCGCGCGAAAGCATACGAAGCCGGGGAAACATTCCTCGCGCCTTCGACGGGCCGCCGACATCGCCCTCATCGTCCTGGCCATCGGCGCGATCGGGCTCTTCGTGGCCACCAAGATCATCGGCGGCCGGCCGGACGTTCCCCAACCGGCGAACGGGATGAACGCCAAGAACGGGGACGGCGCAGGCTCTTCTCCGACCTCGATGGGCCCGGAGTACGGCTCGGGCCTGTCCGGCGAATTCGACGACCTCGAGCCGGGCCCCGACGACTTCGAAGGCGAGGACGGCGGCGAGCCCATGGCCGGCCCGGCCATCGTCTCCGATCCGTATGCGGCGCGCCCCTTCGCCCCCGTCGACGACGCGCGCCTGGCCACCCTCCTCGATCCCGAGATCGAGCGGGCGCTCAAGATCGGACGCATCCCCTCGATGGCCGTCGTGTGCGTCTCCGGGGACCGCATCGTCTGGACGCGGTCGGCGGGCCTGGCCAACGTCCGGGTCAAGACGCCGGCCGCCTGCGACACCGTCTATCTCATCGCCTCGACCTTCAAGACGATGTCCGCGACGGCGCTGCTCCAGCTGATGGAGCAGGGCAAGTTCAAGCTCGACGACCGGGTCAACGATTATCTCACCGATTTCAAGATCGAAGGCGAGAACAAGCGCTACCCCGTGACCTTCCGCCACCTCCTCACGCATACCTCCGGCCTGCCGACCGATTTCGGGCGGCACGCCGTCTGGGAGGATCAGAGCCCGATCTCGCTCGTCGACTACATGCGCGGTCACACCCGGCTGGCCCGGCGCCCCGGGACGCGGGTCCTCTATTCGAACATCGCCTTCACGCTCATCGCCCATCTCGTCGAAAAATTCTCGGGGATGCCGTTCAAGGAGTACATGCGGACGAACGTCTTTGCCCCGATCGAGATGCGCGACACGGCCTTCGAACCCCGGGCCGACATGGCCGAGCGCCTGGCCATCCCCTATATGCCCGTCCGTCGCCGGGCCGGCGTCTTCCGGCCGGTGGACTGGGTCAAGGCCGACGCGTGGCCCGCCGGCGTCGTGTACAGCACGGCCGCGGACCAGGCCCGCTGGCTCATCGCCAACATCAACGGCGGGGTCTACAAGGGACGGCGCATCGTCGCCGATTCGACCTTTAAAGAGATGACGCGGCGGCAGTTCGACCGGTTCGCCGGCCCCATCAACGGCGGTTGGCTCAATGACACCTCCGGCTACGGCCTGGCTTGGTGGGTCTCGAAGCTCAACGGGCAGACGATCATCGCCCACAGCGGCAGCGTCAACGGCTACACGGCCTTCTTTGCGGGGAACCTCGAGCGGAAAACGGGCGTGACCATCCTCACCAACGGCAACAAGGCCCACCGCTGGCTCTACGGCCTGGCCCTCAAGGCCCTCGAAGCCCTCTAGAAGGGGACTGCCCCGCCGCCGTTGACTCTCCCTTGCATCTCTGTTATCTTCTGTGCCAGTCCGTCAAGCCGAAACAGGGGATTCCGCCGTGAAGTGCTCGCGTTGCGGATTCGAAAATCATTCCGATACGCGGTTCTGCGGCCGTTGTGCGGCCCCTCTTGCCTCTGAAGGCGCTCCCCCGGTCATGACAGAGACCCTGATCGCCCCCATCCGCGAGCTCGAGACCGGAACGACCTTCGCCCGCCGCTACCAGGTCATCGAGGAGCTGGGCAAGGGCGGCATGGGACGGGTTTACAAGGTCTTCGACACCGAGGTCCGGGAGAAGCTGGCCCTCAAGCTCCTCAAGCCCGAGATCGCCACGGACGCCGCCACGATCGAGCGCTTCCGAAGCGAGCTCCGCCTGGCCCGGACCGTCTCCCACCGTTACGTCTGTCGCATGCACGACCTCGGGCGCGAGGAGGGAACGGGGACCTACTACATCACCATGGAGTATATCCCGGGCGAGGACCTCAAGAGCCTCATCCACAGCATCGGGGCGCTTCCGGTGGGCAAGGCCGTGACGATCGCGCGTCAGACCGCCGAGGGCCTGGCCGAGGCCCATCGGCGCGGCGTCGTCCACCGCGACCTCAAACCCCAGAACATCATGATCGACCGCGAGGGCGGGGCCCGGATCATGGACTTCGGCATCGCCCGCTCGGTCATGGCCAAGGGGATCACCGGCGCCGGCGTGATGATCGGCACGCCCGAATACATGTCGCCCGAGCAGGTCGACGGGAAGGAGGCCGACGCGCGCTCGGACATCTACTCGTTCGGCGTCGTCCTCTTCGAGATGCTGACGGGGCTCCCGCCGTTCGAGGGGGACACGGCTCTCGCCGTCGCCGTCAAACAGAAAAGCGAGGAGCCGCCCGATCCGCGCAAGCTCAACGCCCAGATCCCGGAAGAGCTCGGAAAGCTCGTCCTGAAGTGCCTGAAAAAGGATAAGAACGAGCGCCTTCAAAACGCGGACGACCTCGGCTTGGAACTCGCGCGGCTCGAGAAGTCCCTGCCGGCGACGACGCCAGCCCTGCCGATCCGAAAACCCCAGACCTCGAAGCAGATCACGGTCCGCCTGCCGTCGAAGAGGATCTGGATCCCGGCGGCCGCCATCCTCGCCGCCCTGTCCGCGCTCCTCGTCTGGCAGTTCGTCCCGGCGAGCGCTGGATCGAAGCGCACGGTCGCGGTCCTCGGCTTCAAGAACCAGACCGGCGACGCCGGCCTCGACTATCTCCGGGATACCATCCCCAACCTGCTCATCACCAGTCTCGAGCAGTCGAAACATCTGCGGGTCACATCGTGGGAGCGGCTGAAGGACCTGCTCAAGCAGGCCGGCCGGGACTCGTCCTCGGCCTTCGACGAGGACGCGGGTTTCGAGATCTGCCGCAAGGCGGGCATCGAGGCTCTCGTCGTCGGCTTCTATGCGAAAGCCGGGGAGACCTTCGTCACGGACGTCAAGGTCCTGGATGCGGCGACGCGCGAGTCGCTTCGGAGCGCCTCGGCCAGGGGCGAGGGCGTTTCGAGCATCCTGAAGACCCAGATCGACGAGATCAGCCGGCAGGTCGGACGGGGCATCGGCAAGCCCCTGCTCAAGATCGAGGCGCCCTCCCGGCCCATCATCGACCTGACGACAGGCTCCCTGGAGGCCTACAATTATTTCCTCCGGGGCCGGGCGGATTATGAGAAGTTCTATTTCACCGAGGCCCGGAGATTCCTGGAGAAGGCCATCGCCCTCGATCCGGAATTCGCCATCGCGTATCAGGTTCTGTCCGAGGTGGACTTCAATCTCCTCGATTTCAACGGCCGGGACGAGGCCCTGAGGAGCGCTTTCAGTCACTCGGCCAAGGGCAGCGAGAAGGAGAGGCTTTACATTGCCGCCGCGTACGCGAACGTGATCGAGCAAGACGAGGATAAGCGCTTCGGGCTTCTTCGGGAGCTCGTCCGGAAGTACCCGGACGAGAAGTACGCCCATTTCGAGCTGGGGCGGCATTACGAGGTCCGCCGGGATTACCCCGAAGCCGTGGCCGCCTTCGGAAAAGCCATCGCCCTGGACCCGGAATTCGGTTTCGCCATCAACCAACTGGCTTATGTCCACGCCAGCCTGGGACAGTACGATGAGGCCCTCCGTCTCTTCGAGCGCTACGCGGCGCTCAGTCCCGGCGATGCCAATCCCATCGATTCCATCGGCGAGCTCTATGTGCGGATGGGCCAGCTCGATCTGGCCGAGGCCAAGTACCGCGAGGCCCTGGAAATGAAACCGGACTTCTTCGGGACCTGCTCGAGCCTCTCGTACCTCGCCGCTCTCCGCGAAGATTATGCCGAAGTCTATCGTTGGCTCGACGAATCCGATCGACGGTCTCCGACGCCCTCCGCCAGGATCCAGGGGATCTGGATCAGGGCCTTTATGGATTACCTCCTCGGCCGGTGGGAGATGTCCCTGGCCCGCTACGGCGAGATCCGCAGGCAGGCCGAAGCGGCCGGCGTGGACTATCTTGTGGCGACCGTGGACTGGATCACGACCTTTATCCTCGGGGACCTCGGCCGGAGCGAAGGGGCGCTCGGGGCCATCAAGAACTGGCGCGACTATCAAGCCAAGGCTTCGGCCGACTCCGAAGCCCTCGATACCGCGGCGCTGGCCTTTGCCGCCGGTTGGGTGGCCGTCGGGAGCGGGCAGACCGCGGAAGCCAAGGTCCGTCTCTCCGAGATCGAGCCGCTCCTTTCACGGATCGATTCCGGCAGCGAAGTGACCATGATCTTCCTTTTTCGCCTCCTGCGGGCGGAGGTCGCCTTGGCCGAAGGAGATGCCGACCGGGCGGTCGCGCTCGGACGGGAGATCGTCCCGCTGGATTTTCCGAACATGGCCCTGCCACGCCTCGCCAGATATAATCAGCCTTTTGTCAAGGACGTTCTCGCCCGGGCTTACTGGAAGAAGGGGGACCTGGATGCGGCGGCCGCGGAATACCGGAAGCTGACGACGATCGATCCGTCGAACCAGGTCCGCTGGCTGATCTCGCCGCTCTATCATTACCGGCTGGGCTGCGTCCTCGAGGAGAAAGGCGAAAAGGCCGGAGCGGCGGTCGAGTACCGGAAATTCCTCGAATATTGGAAGGAGGCCGACCCGGCCCACCCGGAGCTGGCCGACGCCCGCAGGCGGCTGGCCGCGCTCTAGTCCTCGCGGCGGTCCGGGCTCAATCCCGATACGGGCGCCCGATCCCCATGCCGATGGTCAACCCCATGACGACATCCTTCGTCGTGCTCAAATAGAGCCCGTAGAGCGTCAGCCGGGTCGGGCCCGCGAGATAACCGACCTGGGCCTTGGGGACGAGCCACCCGCCGGCGTTCTGGGTCCAGTCCGAGACCCGGCCGACGGCGCCGCCCCCGATGAAGAAACGCTTGGCCCTGAAATTCACGGTCGCGCCCGGCACGATCCGGACAGTCCCTCCGCCCGACTGCCGGATCCAGAGCGAGACATCCGGATTGAAGGTGAAGCTCCGGCCGAGACGGATCTCCAGCTCGGGACCGAGGTTGAGCCATTTGGGGTAGCTGAAGAGATTGACATAGCCGAGATCGACGTAGAGCCGGACGGGCCTCGTGTCGTATCCACGCTGGGCCCAGCCCGGCGCCGCCGAGGCCGCGAAGATGATCATCGCTGCGATCAGGAGTGCCACCGTTCTTCGAGTCATGTTCGTCGCTCCGTGTTCCGGGGTTTCCATACGGATATTATACCCCCGGCGTCGACGGTCCGTTACGGCGGGGGACCCCACAGGGGCCCCCTAGGCGCGGGGCCGCTCGGCGACGACGGTGATGCTCAGGACGGAGGCGCCCGAGGCGCGGTAGGCGGCCAGGCCGTCGGCGCCGATATTCTCGAGCAGGAACTCCTCGGGGAGATCGAGCTCGCGCGAGGACGTGACCGCGACGGCGTCGAAGCCCGTGTCCCGGATGATGCCCATGTAATCCTCATAGGCCAGGGCCCCGGCGACGCAGCCCACATAGAGCTCGGCGAGATTCTGGAGCTTGGCCGGCAGCGTCCCTTCGAGGACGATGTCGGAGATGCAGAAATGACCGCCCGGCTTGAGGATCCGGAAGATCTCGGCGAAGGCCCGCTTCTTGTCGGGGACCAGGTTGAGGACGCAGTTGCTGACGACGACATCGGCGGAGGCGTCCTCGACGGGCAGCGATTCGATGTCCCCGAGGCGGAACTCGACGTTGCCAAAGCCGCGCCGGCCGGCGTTCTCCCGGGCCTTGGCGATCATCTCCGGCGTCATGTCGACGCCGATGACCCGGCCCGCTTCGCCCACGGCCGCGCGGGCGATGAAGACGTCATTGCCGGCGCCCGAGCCGAGGTCGACGACGGTCTGGCCGGGGGCGAGCCCGGCATACTGGGTCGGCAGGCCACAGCCGAGGCCGAGGTCGGCTTCGTCGACGTGTCCGTCGAGCCTGGAGTAAGCGTCCTTGATCCCGATGATGTCCTCGCCGTAATAGGTGGCGGCGGACGGGTCCGGGGCCGGGGCGCAACAGGGGGCTGACTTAGGCGAGCAGCAACAGCTCGAAGCCGCCGCCGGCTTGGTGGGCTTGGCCCCCGGCGCCGGCGCGTCCTTGGCGATCCGGCCGTACTTGTCGCGGACGAGCTCCTTGAGGCGCTCGGCCTCCTGGTCTTTTTTGTTGATAGGCTTCATGATTTCTCCTTTTCCTTTTTTGTGGCCGGCGATCCGGTGGGCCTCAAAAGCCGGTGAAAAACTCCGGCGAAAGTCCGCCCGGCCGCGCCGAGCGCCTTCCGGTCGAGGCAATAGCAGGTGCGCGGTCCGTCGATCTCCCCCCGGATGAGCCCGGCGTCCCGGAGCTCCTTGAGGTGTTGCGAGACCGTCGATTGGGCCAGCGGAAGGAGGTGGACGAGCCCGCCGCAAACGCAGCCCCGGTCCCCGGCCAGGATCTCGAGGATGCGGATGCGGACCGGGTGGGCCAGGGCCTTGGCCAGCGCGGCCGTGCGGACGAGCTCCGGATCGAAGGGCGCCGTCTTGGCTTGGGCCATGGTGTCTCCTGCCTCTCTAATCGTATATCGTAAATATACGATATAGGAGGGCCGTTGTCAAGAGTTCTTTTTGCCGCCGCCCGGCTTACCGGTGGTAGACCACCTGGCCGCCGATGATCGTGTAGAGGACCTCGGTCGTGAGGATGTCGTCCTCGGGGCAGGTCAGGATGTCGCGCGAAAGGACGGTGATGTCGGCGAGCTTGCCCGGCACGAGCGAGCCCTTGAGCCCCGTTTCGAACGCGGCGTAGGCGCCGTTGATGGTATAGGCGCGCAGGGCCTCCTCGCGGGTCATCCTCTGGCCCGGGAAGAACGCCGTCCCGTCCTTGAGCTTGCGGGTGACCGCGGCGAAGAAGTTGGCCATCGGGTCGATGGACTCGACCGGAACATCGGTGCCGATGGGGATCCTCGAGCCGGCGTCGATGAGCTTCCGCCAGACGTAAGCGCCTTCCTCGGCCCGCTTCTCGCCCAGGCGCTTCAGGACCCAGGGCGCGTCGGAGGTGCAGTGGATGGCCTGCATGGCCGGGATGACGCCGAGCGCGGCAAAGCGCGGGATATCGGCGGCGCTGAGGTGCTGGGCATGTTCGATCCGCCAGCGGAGGTCGGTCTTGTCGGGATGGGCCTTGAAGGCCTCTTCGTAGATGTCGAGCGTCTCGCGGTTGCCGCGGTCGCCGATGGCGTGGGTGGCCACCTGGAAGCCGTTCTCGATGGCGAACTTCGCCGTGGCTCTCATCTCCTCGATCGATTCCGTATTGAGCCCCGTCGAACCGGGGAGGTCGGCATAGGGCTCGAGCAGCCAGGCGCCGTGGGAGCCGAGCGCCCCGTCGATCAGCCGCTTGATGGTCCGGACGGTGAGGTGGTTGTCGGCGGCCCCGATCATCCTGTAGGCTAGGCCCTTCTCGGCCAGAGTCTTGCTTCCGGCGCCGAGCATGACGTAGAGGCGGACGGGGAGGGCCCCTTCCTCGGCCATCGCCTTGTAGAGATCGACCGTGGACAGGGATGCGCCGGCATCATGGAAGGTCGTGATGCCGTTGGCGAGGCATTCCCGTGAAGCCAGCCCGATGAGCTCGCGCGTCCGCGCCGTGCTCTCTTCGGGCGTATCGTGCCCGGCCTCATAGCGGACCAGGCTCTGGGCCGTTTCGAGGAAGGCGCCGATGGCGTGGCCCTTGGCGTCGCGGACGATCTCGCCACCGTCGGGGTTCGCCGTCGCCGCCGCGATCCCGGACAGCTCCATGGCCTTGGCGTTGGCGAGCGACGAATGGCCGCTCGCGTGCGTGAGGAGGACGGGGTTCTCGGGGGTGACCTGGCTCAAAGCGTCGTGGACCGGCAAGCCGTCGATGCTGGGCTCGGGCGCCCGGTCCCATTTGTCCTGGTGCCAGCCGCGGCCGAGGATCCAATCGCCCGGCTTGGCCTTTTTGGCCGCGCCGGCCACGAGGGCGACGATGTCATCCCAGGAGCGGGCCTTGGTCAGGTCGAGGACCGTCTGGGATTGGCCGAGGCCGGTGAAGTGGCCGTGGCTCTCGATCAGCCCGGGGACGGCCAGGGCCCCGCCGAGATCGATGATCTCGGTCCCGCTGCCGACATGGCGGTTGAATCCCTTCGGGTCCGAGCCCAGCGCGGAGATGCGGTCGCCGCGGAGGGCGATCCATGTCGCCGTCGGGAAGCGGTCGTCGACGGTCACGATCTTGCCGTTGACGAGGATGAGATCGGCCGTCTCGGCGGCCAGCTTCTGGCGGCGGTTGACGATGAAGAGGACCGCGAAGATGACGATGAGGACGGCGACGAATCCCAGACGGCGATGTTTTGCGGCCATGGCGGAACCTCCCGGGCGCGATCGTTTTCAGAGCTGAAAATACGCAGAATACATAGTCCAGATCGCCCCCCCTGTCAAGGAGGGTGAAGCACCGCGCCGTCGCTAAATGATACTTATCAATAGAGATATGGCGCGCGCGCAGTTTGGGTTTGATTTCGCTGCGGCCGCTGAATAAGATAGCGCCATGCTGCACTGCGAAACTTCCCCCATCGAACCACAGGCCGCCGGGGCCGCCCCCGCCTCCGGCTCCCTCCTCCGCGTCCTCGGCGTCGGGAGCATCGTCGGCATCGTCGTAGGTACGATGATCGGCTCCGGCATCTTCATCGTCCCGGCCACCGTGGCCGCCCAGGTCCGCTCGCCTCTCGTCATTCTCGCCGTATGGGTCGTGGGCGGGCTCCTGAGCGTCTTCGGTGCCCTGTCGCTGGCCGAGCTCGCCGCGGCCTACTCGGAGACGGGAGGCATCTATGTCTACCTCCGCGAAGCCTACGGCCCGCTGGCCGGGTTCCTCTTCGGCTGGACCCTCTTCCTCGTCATCGATTCGGGCAGCATCGCGGCGCTGTCCGTGGCCTTTTCCTCGAAATATCTGCCCCATTTCCTGAACATGGGACCGATCGTCCAAAAGCTGGCCGCGATCCCGTTCATCGTCCTCCTCATGGCCATCAACATCCTCGGCGTCAAGCGCGGCTCCCTCTTCCAGAACGTCCTGACCTCGCTCAAGTTCGTCGCCCTGGCGGGGATCGTCGTGACCGTCCTTCTATTCGCCAAGGGCGACTGGGGGAACCTCGTGCGGCCAGCGGCTGACGCGCCCAAGGGGGACATGATCAGCATGTTCGGGCTGGCCCTCGTCGCGGCCCTTTGGGCCTACAAGGGATTCGAAGCCTGCACGTTCAACTCCGGGGAGACCCGGAACCCTTCCCGAACGCTGCCCGTTGGCATCATCGCCGGCTGCGGGCTGGTCACGCTCCTCTATCTCCTGGCCAACGCTGCCTATCTTTATGCCGTGCCGGCCGGAGAAATGGCCAAGTCGGACCGGATCGCGGCCGACGCGATGAACGCGGCCGTCGGACCGATCGGAGCCTCGGTCGTGGCCTTCATCATCCTCTTCTCGATCATGGGCGCGGCCAACGGCCACGTTCTGACCGGACCGCGCGTCTATTATGCGATGGCCAAGGACGGGCTCTTCTTCCGGAAGATGGCCTCCGTCCATCCGAAGTTCCACACGCCCCACGTCTCGATCCTGGTCGTGGGGACCTGGAGCATCATCCTCAGCCTGAGCGGGACGTTCGAGCAGCTCCTCCGGTACGTCGTTTTCGGCCACTGGATCTTCATGGGCCTGGCCGTCTCTGCGGTCTTTGTCCTGCGGAAGAAGCGCCCCGGCCTGCCGCGTCCTTACAGGACCCTCGGATATCCCGTGACGCCCGGACTTTTCGTCTTGGCGGCCCTCTTCGTGACGATCAACGCGCTCATCGGAACTTTCTGGAATTCGTTCGCCGGGCTCCTCATTATCGCCCTGGGCATCCCCGCCTATGTCTATTGGAGCCGGAAGCGGGCGAGGGCGACCTGAGCGGCGTTCTTCCGTCCGCTCCCTTTGATAGGATCATCTCCCATTTCCGGGAATCCCTCTCGAGGCTGCGAGGGATGTTGCCTCGAAGATCCCCGTCCGTGGAGAGGGACCCGCGCAGCGGAGGGAACCGGACGACTGGTTCCCGGGGGGCCGGGGAGCTAGAGGCATATCCTGAGCAAAGCCGAAGAGAGGGAAAACCCGGAATCGAGCGATGAACCAAAAAAGGGGGCGTCCGAAGCCGCCCCCGAATGACCGTGTGCGATCCGGGCCTTATTTCTTTTTCCGGATGTAGATGTCGCCGCTGAAGGTGTTGAAGCCGATCTCCTGGCCGCCGCCGTTGATGACGCCGTAGAGGGACTTGTCGAAGGTGATGCGGTACTTGCCCTGCTCGGTCTTCTCCGCCGCCTCCGACCGGGACGGCTGGCGGGTCATGTCGATGTCGAAGTCGCTGTAGACCTCGCCCTGCTCGGTCTTCATCTTGAGGTTGGCCTTGACGTCGCCCGGGAGCGTGACGTCGATGTCGCCGTTCATGGTGCTGAAGGACAGGGGCTTGTCGGCCGTGACGCGGGCCAACACGACGTCGATGTCGCCGTTGACGGTGTGGACGAGGGTGTTCCCCGAGACGCTCCTCAGGGTCACCGGGCCGTTGATGTTGTTGATGTCGATCTCGCCGTTGACGCCCTCGACGACGACCGCGCCGTCCATGGAGGATTGGATCTCGAGCGACGAGGCGACCGGCACCTGGATGACGAGGTCGGTGGCCGCCTTCCAGGACTGGGTGTTGATCTGGACGACGTTGTCCTCTTCCTCGACCTCGAGACCCGAGGACGACCCGGAGAGCTGCTTCATGCCGGCGATCTTCTTGGCCTTCTCCTCGCGCTCTTTCTGGCTGTCCCCGAAGAAGTTGCCGGCGAAGCCCGCGCTCTGGTCGTAGTTGCGGGCGATCCTTTTGGCCAGCGCCTCCTGGTCGGCCAGCGTGGCCGCGAGCTGCGCTTCGACCTCCCTCTGGGCCCGCTCGTTGATCTCGCCCGGCTTGGCCGCCTTGGGCGCGGGCGCGGGAGCGGGAGGTGTCCCTGGGGGCGGCGTCATGCCGGCGATGGCATAAGGCGTGCCCGTGGAATAGAAGCCGCCGACGCCCGCGAGGGCCTTTTCACGGACCCGGGCCTCGACGATGACCTCCTTGCCCTGATAGCCCTTGACGGTGATGCTGCCGCGCATGACCGTGACCTCGATCTTGGCCGGCTTGGCCGGGTTCGAAAGCGGCACGACGGCCCGGTCGGGTGTCTCTTCCTTGGCCTGGGCGACGGCCCAGCCGCATGTCCCGGCCACGAGCAGGGCCAGGACCGCGATGTTCGCGATACTCTTTTTCATGTTCATCTCCTTTGTCCGTTTATGACGATGATTTCGATCTCTTGGCGATCAGAATGTCGCCCGTCAGTGTTTCGAGCTTGATCTCCGGGCCGCCCTTGCCGGCGCGGACTCCGGTGAAGCCTTCGCTCCGGTAGACGAACCTGCCGTCCTTCTCCGCCCGCTCCTCCCGGACCGGGACGGCTTTCGGAAGGCGGGTGACGTCGAAGTCGGAATAGACCTCGCCGTTCATGGTCTTGAACCGGAAATCGGCCGACGGCTCGCCGGGGAAATCGACTTCGACGTCGCCGCTGACCGATTTGAAGGAGCACGGGCCGTCCGGGTGCCGCCGGAAGAGGACGGTCAGGCCGGCGCTCACGGTCTGGGCCTCGCCGGAGCCGGCCGCGTCGATGAGACGGACCTTTCCGACGACGTTGCGGACGTCGAACGTCCCTTCGACGCCGCGGACCTCGATGTCGCCGTCGAGGACCGTGGCCAGGACGAGGTTCGTCCGGGCCGGGACCTTGAGCGTGAAGCCGTAGTAGACCCGGTAGCCGGGATCGCGGCGCATGTGGATCCCGGATCTGCCCGCGCCCTCCTCGTCCTCCCGGAAGGGTCCGTCGACGTAGGCCTCGACGGTGTTCCCCTTCTCCGTGATGTCCAGCTTGACCTCTTCCTCGGCCTTCCTGGCCCTGGCCTCGTCGCGGGCGTAAACGACCTTCCGCGCTTTGAGTTGGATATCCTTGCCGTCGTAGGCCTCAACCGTGATCGGGCCGAAGACGTTGTCTACGATGAGCTCGCCGGGCTTCCCCGGGTCGGCGAGCTTGAGGGTCCTGACGATGTCCTCCTTCCCGAAGGACTTCATGTCGTTGTCGCGGTCCGAGGTCCACCGCTGCGCCGCGCCGGCGGTCGGGACGGCCGCGGCGGTCAGGATGCACGAGACGGCGACGAGGGCGAGCGTGCGGGTCGTTCTTTTCATGGCTTCTCTCAAACCGTGATCTGCTTCAGGCCCTGCTCGGCCCGCGCCTTGACCTCGGGCGTGAGCTCGCCGGCCTCGATGAGCTTCTTGAGCGCTTCGGCCGCCCGCGCCTCCCGCACTTCGACCAGGAAGTCGATGAGCGCCACCTGGACGAGGGGATAGGTCTGGACGGACAGGGACCTGACCAGGCTTTCGCGCACTCCCGGCCGGTCGCGGAACAGATAGAGCGCGTCCACGGCGGCCAGCCGGACGTTGGGGCTGGGATCGCTGTCGACGGCCTTGAAGAGCGCGGCGAGCGTCGCGTCGCTCGGGTTCTTGATCTCGGCGCTGTAGCCGACGCCCTGGATGCGGTCCGAGGCCGAGGGCTTGCTGAGCAGGGACAGGGCGACCTGCTGGCGCATGTCCTGGACCTCGCGCGAGAGGGAGGCGTACCGGCCCCCTCCAGTCCCGCCGCCGTTCAGGAGCCAGCCGGCGCCGACGCCGAGGAGGAGCAGGAAGGCCGAGAACGACGCGGCGAAGGCGGGGCGACGGAAGGTGAACCATTCCGCCCAGCGGGACCGGATCTCGGTCCGCCGGGCCGTTTTCCTTTCGGCCTCGAGCTTGTCCTTGTAGTCCTCGAGCATGGCGTAGAAGCGGCTGCGCATGGCGCCGCCGGGCTGTTCTTCCGGCAGGACGCCGAGCTTGGCCCAGACGACGGTCAGGTTCTCGAGGTCCTCGCGGCAGGCTGGGCAGTCGAGGATGTGCGCCCGGACCTCGCCGCGGCCGGACTCGGGGAGGTCCCCGGTCAGGTAATCGGCGAATCTTTCCTGGGTCTTTTCGCAGGTCATGATATGTTCCCTCCCTGCAGCTCGAGGTAGATCCGGCTGAGGTCCTTGAGGGCGCGGTGGACCTGGGCCTTGACGGTCCCCACCTGGACCCCCATGAGCTCGGCGATCTCCCGGAGCTTGAGGTTCTGGAAGCGGAAGAGGACGAGGATCTCGCGTTTCTGGACGGGCAGGCGGTCGAGGGCCCGGCGGACGAGATCCGCTTCCCGGTCGGCTTCGTAGGCGGTCTCGGGCAGAGGCTCGCGGCTCGGCGCATCGGCGTATTGCTCGTCGAGCGAAAGCGCCGGCTTCTGCTTCCTGAGATGGTCGATGTGGGCGTTGCGCGCGATCTGGAAGAGCCAGACATTGAACCGGCTCTCGCTGAGGTAGCCGGCCCGGTACTTCAGGACGCGGATGAAGACCTCTTGGACGAGGTCCTCGCTCGCGGCCCGGTTGCCCGTCAGGCGGAGGAAGAAGTTGAAGAGCATGGTCTGGTATCTCTCGAAGAGGACGGCCAGCTTCTCGACGCGGCCGTCCCTGACGTCTTCCATCAACTCGTTGTCGGTCGGTGACATGCGTCCGGTCTTCTCTTTCCTGGATCGATCGGCGTTCATCGGTTAATACCGCCCTTTGGACAAAAGGTTACACCCGGGGCGAGGCCGGGTCAAACCAGCGGGGTCACACGTGCGTGATGCCAGCAAAGATCGGCATTACTGAGCAGGCCGGACTGGACCAGTCCGGGGGGCCGCCAGGCTTGGTCCACAGCTAGCCAGCGGCGAAATGGCCCGCCCAGGACCGGAACCCCACCCTTCTTCGGGGTGAGCGGGCGCTTCCCCTGACATGACTTATGCTGGCATAATAGGACATTACAACGATTCCTATTGACTTCTGCCGTGGGTGGAATAGATTCCCTTATGCGGGAACGGGAAGGTGCGGCTCGCAGGCCCCAAAAAGGTGAGGTAGCAAAAGGGGGCCTTTTAAGCCAGAAACGCCCCGGACCGCGGCGGCAGGGCCCTCCCCCCCATATCAGCCTCCCTCTCAGAGAGATTAACCCCCAGGCGGATGTCGCCGGCTGGACCCTCTGACGATCCGATCCGATAGACGTCTTCTCCGAATTCCCCCATAAGGCCTGAGACCCGGGCCCGTCTGCCCCTGAGGCCGAGGGCCACCCGAAGCAGGTTCTTCTCCGCCTGTCCCAGGAGGGAAAGCCTGTCGCTATCGATGATCATGCCGTCCAGGGCCCCGGCGGCCAGGGCGTAGAGCTCGCGCTCGTTCTTCGTGAGCCCGTTCTCCCGGTCCCGCAGCAACAGGCAGTCCGGGTCGTTGAGCCAGAAGGCCCGGTGCATGAACTGCCGCATCAGGGCGTTCTTGAGGGCAAAGAAGGCGTTCGGCCCCTGGAAGCCGGAGGGCTTGGTCTTCCAGTACGGTGCCGTGTCCTCGCCGATGCGCATGCCGTCGACGAGCCCGACCGACGGCAGGAGAGGAGCACCGCAGCCCAGCAAGAATTCCCGCCCCAAGGCCCGCCGGATAACGCGCAGGCCTTCCCTGAAAGCCTGGACCGGCGAGACGTTCTTGCGGCGCGTGCCAGGCATGGCCGCCGCGAACAGGAAATCGATCTTGAGGTAGGAAAAACCCGCCTTTCGCAGCGCGCTGAATGTCCCGTCGAGCCAATTCTTGACCTCCGGATGCGTCGTATCGAGGGCGAAGATGGTCTTTCCCCACCCCTTATAGCAGGCCTTCGGCCGGCCGTTCTCGGCGACCATCCAATCGGGATGCTCGGCGAAAAGCCGCGATGTCTCCGCCGCGCTGAAAGGGGCGGCCCATATCCCGGCCCGGAACCGCTTCTCCTTGATAGCCCGGGCCAGGCCGCCGAGATCGGGATAGCCCGGCTTCGCGGACAGCCAGTCGCCGATGTCCGTTTCATAACCGTCGTCGACCTGAAAGACGTCGAAAGGGAAGGACTTCCTGTCGGAGGCGGCGGTCTCGAGGTTCTCGAGGACGTCCGGCCAGCCGAGCTTCCCGAAATAATGGTACCAGCTGCACCAGCCGGCGGGATTCCATGGGCCGATCCGGACGCGATGGGCCCGCTTAACGAGGCGGCCGTAAGCGTCGAGCAGGTTCTCCACGGCCCCGCCCGCCAGCACCGCCAGAGGCTCGATCGCGACGGGGTCTTCGAACGTGGCGTCGAAATAGTCGATCCAGCCGGCGAGATCGCCGCCCTCGACCGTGAAGAACGGATGGCCGATGCGCGAGGTCAGGAAGCCGGCCAGGCCGCCATCCCAGGCGGCGAAATAATCGCTGACGGGGCCGCGCAGGAGCTCGCCTTCGAGAGGCGAGAAAAGATGCGGGCTGTAGTCGCGAACGATCGTCTCGAGCTCGGGGAACCGTGTCGCTGGCGTGACCCTCTCCATCGGTCCCCAGGACTGCCAGTTATTGAGAAGGAAGGCGGCGGGTGCCGGGGCCCTGAAGACCTCGATGCGGCCCGGGCGGCCCGACACCGTGCCCCGGACGAGATGCCCCTGCGCCGTCCTTTCGACGACGGCCTCGATCCGTCCTTCGTCCAAATGCCGGACCAGACGTCCGGCGCGGGCGGGCTTTCCGAAGAGCTGGAACGTCAAGGCCGGAGGATCTCGTTCTTCTTGCAGAAGGCCTCGATCTTCTCCGATAGCGCGTCGGCCTTGCTGATGGCCCTGGCCTCGGTCAGCTTCCCCCTCAGCTCGGCCAGCTCGGCCCGGAGCTTCTGGATCTGCGTGACGGCCGTCTCCGTGTCGAAGGTCGTGTCCATGCCGATCAGGCCCGACCGGCCCACGGCGCTGGTGAACTTGCCGACGACGACGGTATATCGCTCGCGCAGATGCGACACGAGCTGTTCCTCCTCGGACGGCGTCCGCCCGACCTGCTGGTAGACAAAATACCCGGCCGCGACAATGAGCAGAAGGACGACGATGGTCTTGCCCATGGTGAACCCTCCTCGGGCATTCTATGCCAGAGTTCCGGCCGAGACAATAAGAATTGAGGCGCGACGACCCTTGGGACCGGTCCTTCGGTTCCTCAGCGCTTGACGGCCGCCGACGGCGCCCGCCGGTACTGGCTGAAGGTGGTGGTCACCTTGAAATGTCTCTTGATGAAGAGAAACCTGCCCGTTCCGGTGATGGCCATATCCTTCACCACGCATGGTCCGGATTCCGTCTCGTAGCGATAGACCACCCGGGCGCTGCGGATCTTGCCCGGCAGGGGAGAGATCGAGAACGCCAGCTCGACCGGCGTGCCGCTTTGATCTTCGAGCCACGCCTGGCCCAGCCAGGTCACCCGGGATCCGCCCTTTTTCACGCCCGGGCTGAAACCGAAATCGAAAAGGCGGCAGGAACGGCCGTGGAGGACCTTCGTCTCTTCGCGCGGAGTGACCGAGACGGCTGCCTGTCGATCGGGGTCGAAAGGACTATCGGACATAGAAATCGAGAACGGGTTATCTTCTCCGTTGGCGATCCCTTCCAGGAGGTCGCGAACCTTGGCCTTGGACCTCGTCTTCGCCGTCGTGTCGACGCCGTTGCGCAGGGACCGGTCCAGACGTGCCGGGCCGCCCGGGCCAAGAGTCAAGAACACCTCCGTGAGCGAGAGGAACTTGTTGCGGCCGTTCCGCACTTCCGAGACGATGGCCGCTTTCTCAGGATACCAATCGCTGTTCGCGTGATAGATCTCCACCGCCTTCTGCCAGAGGCCGGGGCCGGGGGCGGCTTCGGCCGCAGGGCTTTCCCGGGCCCGTTCCGGGTCGGGGCCTCCGCACCCAAGGCCGGTGAACAGGATCAAGGCGGCAAGCGCCGCCGCTCGCGAGAGTTTCATACTCTATTTCCCCCCTGCAACGATAGCCCTGGCCCTAGCGAGTGTCAAGCGCCGGGACCGGCAGGGCCCGGCGGCTGGCCCGGTTGAAGGCCGGAGTCCGTTCTGCTATCATGATGGGGCTTTAGGAACCTGAAAGCGCAGACCGTGGGCGGTTAGCTCAGTTGGGAGAGCGCGGCGTTCGCAACGCTGAGGTCGGGAGTTCGAGTCTCCTACCGTCCACCATTTTTTTTGCCGCTTGCCCGGCCTGTCCGCGTATCGGGGGACACGTACCCGAGGTACATGTCCCCAAAGCGGATCGTCCGGGTATCGGGGGACACGTATCCGGGGTACATGTCCACAGAGCGGATCGCGGAGGGGCGATGATCAGCCACGAGATCTGGGTGCTGGCCGGCACGGCGGCGACGCTCGGGCTCGTCCACACCGTGATCGGCCCCGACCATTACCTGCCCTTCATCGTCATCGGCCGGGCCCGCAACTGGACCCTTCGCAAGACCCTCGGGGTCGCCTTCCTGGCCGGCCTCGGCCACATCCTGAGCTCGGTCGTCCTCGGCTTCCTGGGCATCGCCCTGGGCATCGCGGTGGCCAGGCTCGAGGGCGTCGAGTCGGCCCGCGGCGGGATCGCGGCCTGGCTTCTCATCGGCTTCGGCTTTGCCTATTTCATCTGGGGCATGCGCCGGGCCTGGCGGGGCAAGCCCCACGCCCATCCCCATCTCCACGACCACGAGGACGCGCAGGTCCATCCCCACGGTCCGGACGAGGGTCCCCACGACCCCTCTCACGAGCACGTCCATCGGCACGCCCACACCCACACCCATGAGCTGGCCGAGCACGCCCATCCCCACGGCGAGAGTCCCAAGAAGGCCAATGTCACGCCGTGGGTCCTGTTCACGATCTTCGTCTTCGGCCCGTGCGAGCCGCTCATCCCCCTGGTGATGTACCCCGCGGCCCGCCACAGCACGGCCGGGGTCGCCCTCGTCGCCGCGGCCTTCGGCCTGGTGACCATCGCCACGATGCTGGCCATCATCGCCGCCGCGTCGTACGGGGCGAGCTTCGTCAAGCTGGGCAGGCTCGAGCGCTATTCCCACGCCCTGGCCGGCCTCATGATCTTCGTCTCCGGACTGGCCGTCCAATTCCTCGGCCTTTAAACCTGGGCCATTCATGAAAACGCCGTATTATTCCATCAAACCTGAAGCCCTAAGACCGGCTCGTGAGTAGCCCAGGTTAGGGGGGGCTCCATGACCTTCGTCGCCGACTGCATGCTCGGCCGGCTGGCCAAGTGGCTCAAGATCCTCGGCTTCGATGTCCTCTATTTCGCCAAGGCCGACGACCCGGACCTCGTCGAGATCGCCCGGCGCGAGGGACGCGTGCTCTTGACACGGGACACCGGGCTCATCGAGAGGACGGCCAAGCGCCCCAACCGGCTCTTCGTCCGCAGCGACGATTGGGAGGACCAGATCGTCCAGGTCCTCGACGAATACGAGCTCTGGGACAAGGTCCGGCCGAACACGCGCTGCCTCCCCTGCAACCTTCCGCTCAAGCCGCTGAGCAGGGAGAGGGCCAAGAACCTGGTCACGCCGTATGTCGGCGAGCACGCCGCGTCGTTCGCCGTCTGCCCCGGATGCGACCGCGTTTTCTGGCAGGGCACGCACTACGGCGACATGGAGCGCAAGATCGAGCGCCTGCTCGAGCGGCGCGGCAAGACGATCACCGGGTGATACCGCCCGCTCCGGCGTTTGACATTCCGGCGCCATTCCTTTAGAAAAAGGCTGACACCGACCAACCTCTCTCAAGGAGGGCCTGCCCATGAATACCGGAGTCCGCGCTCGCGCCTGGATATCCCTTTTCGCCATCGTGTCAGCCGCCGCACCGCTTCTCGCTGCCGCCCAGACGGGCGACGAGCTCTTCCGCTCCGGCCCGGTGCGCACCTTCGAGGGGAGGGCCCTCGGCGAGGTCGCCTTTCCGCTCGGCGGCATCGGCACGGGCACGATCTCGCTCGGCGGCCGCGGCAACCTCCGCGACTGGGAGATCTTCAACCGGCCCGGCAAGGGCGTCCACATGCCGTTCTCCTTCTTCGCCCTCTATTGCGAGCAGTCCGGGAAGAAGCTCGTCCGCGTCCTCGAGGGCCCGCTCGAGCCACCCTTCACGACCGGCTTCGGCTTCCGCCGCGTCTTCGTGCCGGGCCTGCCGCGCATGGAGAAGGCCATATTCAAGGGCGAATACCCCTTCGCCGAGATCGAGCTCTCCGACAGCCAGGTCCCTCTCGAGATCACGCTCGAGGCCTTCAATCCCCTCGTCCCCCTCGAACCGGACGATTCCGGCATCCCGGCCTTCGTCCTGCGCTATCGCGTCAAGAACACCGGCTCCGCCCCGGCCAAGGTGACGATCGCAGGCTCCGTCATCAACCCGATCGGCTACGACGGCGTCGGGCAGGTCGACGGCCTCGGCAACGAAAAGTTCGGCCAGAACGTCAACGAGATCAAGACGACATCCACGCTTCGCGGCCTGGCCATGTCCTCGCGCAAGGTCAAGCCGGAAACGGCGGCGTACGGGACGATGGCCCTCGTGACCCCCTGGCCCGACGTGACCTACCTCACTCATTGGGTGCGCGGCGAATGGTGGGACGATCTTCAAATCTTCTGGGACGACTTCGCCGCGGACGGCAAGCTCCAGGACCTCGCCGAGGCCTCCCCCTCGCCCGACAAGCAGACCGACGTCGGGACGCTTGGGCTCACGGCCACGATCGCTCCCGGCGGCGAGGTCGTCCTGCCCTTCATCCTGTCCTGGAACTTGCCGAACGTCCTCAACTATTTCGATATCGTTCCCGAGCAGCGCGGCCGCATCTTCAAGAACCACTACGCTGCGAAGCACCCCGACGCCTGGGCCGCCGCCGAATATCTCCAGGCCAATCTCGGCCGCCTCGAAAAGGAAAGCCGCGCCTTCCACGACGCCTTCTTCTCGACGACGCTGCCGCCCTACGTCCTCGACGCCGTCTCGAGCCAGGCCTCGATCATCCGGACGACGACGGGCATGAGGCTCGAAGGCGGGGACTATTTCGGTTTCGAAGGGTGCGGCGACCAGGGCGGCTGTTGTCCGCTCAATTGCGCCCACGTCTGGAACTACGCCCAGTCGCTGGCCTTCCTCTTTCCCTCGCTCGAGCGGACCATGCGCGAGACGGACTTCCTCACCAACGTCAAGCCCGACGGGGCCATGGTCTTCCGCACCTCCCTGCCGCGCGGCAGCGGCGTCCTGTGGGGCTTCAAGCCGGCCGCCGACGGCCAGATGGGCCGCATCATCAGCCTCTACCGCGATTGGCAGATCTCGGGCGACACGGCCTGGCTCAAGAAGCTCTGGCCGCAGGCCAAGAAGGCCCTCGACTACGCCTGGACGTCCTGGGACGCCGATCGCGACGGCCTGATGGAGGGCGAGCAGCACAATACCTACGACATCGAGTTCTACGGCCCGAACAGCATGATGGGCGCGTTCTATCTCGGCGCCCTCAAGGCCGGCGCGGCCATGGCCGCCGCCGCGGGCGACCTCGTCTCGGCCAAGGCCTATCTGGCCATGTTCAAAAAGGGCCAGACGGCCTACGACGCCGCCCTTTGGAACGGCGAGTTTTACGTCCAGAAATACGACCAGGTCATGGAGAAGAAATACCAGTACGGCGAGGGCTGTCTCTCCGACATGCTTCTCGGGCAGTGGCTGGGCATGGTCTCGGGCCTCGGGCGCTATCTTCCCGCCGAGCGCATTCAGTCGTCGCTGCGGGCGATCTACAAGTACAACTTCCTCCCCGATTTCCGGAACTTCTCCAACGTCCAGCGGACCTACGCTCTCAACGACGAGAAAGGCCTGCTTCTCTGCTCCTGGCCCAAGGGCGGGCGGCCGCCCCTGCCCTTCCCGTACTCCGACGAGGTCTGGACGGGTATCGAGTACCAGGTCGCCTCCCACCTCATCTACGAAGGGCTCCTCGAGGAAGGGCTGCGCGTGGTCAAGGCCGTCCGGGACCGCTACGACGGCTTCCGGCGCAATCCCTGGAACGAGGTCGAGTGCGGGCACCACTACGCCCGGGCCATGTCGTCCTGGGGCGTCCTCACCGCGCTCTCGGGGTTCGCCTATTCGGGGCCCGAGATGAGGATGGGCTTCGACCCCAAGATGAACGCGGACGATTTTCGGACGGTCTGGACGGCCGGCTCGGGCTGGGGGACGTATTCCCAGAAGGCCGAGGCGGGGAGCGGGATGGCGGCGACTCTCGAAGCGGGGGGCGGAGCGCTCGACATCAAAGAGCTCGACCTGGCCCTCCCGGCGGCTGCCGCCGGAAAGACGGTCCGTTCGGTCAAGGCCAGCCAGACCGGTTCCCAGGCCGCGGCGTCGGTCAGCAAAGAGGGCGATATGATCCGGGTCATCTTTAAGAAGGCCGTCCGGGTCGAGCCGGGCAAGCCCCTGGCCCTGACGGTCGCCTTTTGACGAACAGCGTCAGAGCGTGAGCGGGCCGGGACAGGACCATGCCGGCCGCAAGATCGGCGAGACAGATCCTGGGGGGATTTGATAAGATACCGCCCGATAGATCGCCGGTCTTTGGGAGGAAAAGCGTGAAAAATAACCTGCCGGTCCTCATGGCGCTGGCCCTCGTCGTTCTCGCCGCATCGGCCTGCTCTCCGCAGACTCCCGCCTCCGCGTTGCCCAAGGGCCATCTCTTCATCATCGGCGGCGGCGACCGCGACGCCCCGCTCATGAAGCGCTTTATCCAATTGGCGGAAGCCCAGGCCACGGGCAAGATCGTCATCTTCACCATGGCCAGCAGCGTTCCCCAGGAAGTCGGCCCGGAGCTCGTGGCCGAATTCAAGGGGAACGGCGCCAGAGACGTCGCTTTCTATCAGCTGGCCCATATCGATGCCGTGCAGCCGGGGAGCGAAAGGATCCTGGACGGCGCCGGCGGGGTCTGGTTCTCCGGCGGCGATCAGGCCCTCCTGACCGCGGCCCTCCTCGGCACGCCCATCCATATGAAGATGCTGGAGCTCTACAAAGCGGGCTGCGTCATCGGCGGCACGAGCGCCGGCGCCGCCGTCATGAGCGAATTCATGATCACCGGCAACGAGAAGCGGACGGGCGGCGAGGAGGGGACCTGGGAGGTCATCCTGGCCGGAGACGTCGAACACACCCAGGGCTTCGGATTCGTCCAGGACGCCGTCATCGACCAGCACTTTGTCACCCGCCGCAGGCACAACCGCCTGATCGCCGTCGTCCTCGAGCACCCGGCCCTCGTCGGCGTCGGCATCGAGGAATCGACGGCCGTGCTCGTCCGGCCCGACGGCAAATACGAGGTCCTTGGCGAGGGCCAGGTCATCGTCTACGACGCGCGCCGGGCCATGACGGCGAAGACCCCGGACGGCCATCTGGGCGGCCACGGCCTGACCATGCACGTCCTTCTCGCCGGCGACGTCTACGACCTCGCCGCCGGGCCGGGTCGAGGAGCCGTCGAAGTGAAAGGCAAGCCCCTCCGCCTGCCCCATACGCTCATCCTCATCTACATCATGGTCGTCCTGACCGTGGTCGCCACCTGGATCATCCCGGGAGGCGAATACCAGCGTGTCGAAAAGGACGGCCGGATGGTCCCCGTGGCCGGCTCTTACGCGCGCGTCGAGAACGAGCCGCAGGGGCTCGGCGGACTTTTCGTCTCGCCGGTCCGCGGCTTCGTCGACGCCGCGGCCATCATCGCCATCCTGCTCATCGTCGGCGGCGCCTTCAACGTCATCCAGCAGACCGGGGCCATCGCCGGCGTCATCCACAACATCACTTTCACGTTCGGCCGGAGCAAGGCGCTGCGGGTGCTCCTCATCCCCGTGGTCATGATCCTCTTCTCGCTCGGGGGAGGCGTCTGGGGGATGTGCGAGGAGACCATGCCCTTCATCCTCGTCTTCGTCCCGCTGGCGCTGTCGCTCGGCTACGACACCATAACCGGCGTGGCCATGTGCTTCGTGGGCGCCGCGGCGGGCTTCGCAGGCGCGTTCTTCAATCCGTTCACGGTCGGCATCGCCCAGGGCATCGCCGGGCTGCCCCTCTACTCGGGGCTCGGTTATCGGCTGGCCGTCTGGGCCGGCGGGACGGCCATCGCCGTCGCCGTCGTCATGCGCTACGCGGCCCGGATCCACAAGGACCCGGCCCTCAGCCCGACCTACGCCGAGGACCAGGAAAAGAGGAAGAAGCTCAGCGTCGACAAGCCCGTCCTCGAGCGCGTGGCCCTCACCGGGGCCCACAAGCGGGTGCTTCTTGTCTTCGTCGCCGGCTTCGCCTTCATGGTCTTCGGCATCCTCAAGTACAAGTGGTACATCAACGAGATCGCCGGGGTGTTCCTGGCCATGGGCGTCCTGGCCGGCCTCGCCGGCCGGCTCAAGGGCGACGAGTTCGGCCGGGCCTTCGTCGAAGGGGCCAAGGACATGGTCAACGCTGCCCTCATCATCGGCGCGGCCCGGGCCATCCTCATCGTGGCCCAGGACGGCAGGATCCTCGACACCATCCTGGCCGGCATGGCCGGGGCCATTTCCCGCTTCCACCCGGTCATCTCGGCCCAGATCATGTTCATCTCCCAATGCGTCATCAATTTCTTCGTCCACTCCGGGACGGCCCAGGCGGCCCTGACCATCCCCATCATGGCCCCGCTCGGCGACCTCGTGGGGATCACCCGGCAGACGTCCGTCTTCGCCTTCCAGCTGGCCGAGTACATCAATCCCGTCCTGCCGACCTCGGGAGTGACCATGGGCGTCCTGGGCCTGGCGGGATTGCGTTGGGAGAAATGGGCCAAGTGGCTCCTGCCCCTTCTGATCCTGTGGGTCCTCTTCGCCGCCCTGGCCCTCATCCCGCCTGTGCTCATGAAGTGGGGCCCGGCCTAGCCTGGACCATTCATAAAAACGCCGGTTTTCTCAGTAAGACATGAAGACTCAAGACCGGCGTTTTTACCCTTCCGGCAAGCCGATTCGGCCACATCTGCTTTGTTGGAGCCAAGATGGCTCACGCCATCGCATCTGCAGCCGCCTCGGCTCGTGAATGATCCAGGCTACGGCCCGGGCTCGTCCTGTCTTTCGGTCATTTTTCCCGGCCGGCGGCACTACGGAAGGCCGTTCGGGCGCCTTCCTCTTGCCCCCCGCTTCCCCCTTCCCAGCTGGGACGGCCCCGCGGGATGGGGACGGCGGCCTGGCGGGGCCTCCTTTCGGGGCCGCGTCCTGCCGTGGCATGAATATTGCAAATCGATGAGGGTAAGATTTTTGCCGGGGGTCGGGTCGATCGACCTTCGGAATTCAAGGAGGCCGGAATGCATAAGATGGGATTTTTGCGCGGCGCGTTGCTGGGCCTGCTGGCGGGGCTTCTCGTGGCCCCAAGGTCCGGTAAGGAAACACGCGACAACCTCAAGAAGCATTATGAGGAGATCACCGACCGGATCTCGGAAGAGCTGAGCCGGATGAAGAACATCACGAAGGAGACCTACACCGAGGTCGTCGGGGCCGTCGTCCGCGGCTTCGAGGAAGCCCGGAAGATCACATCCGAGGAAGCTGCGGAGATCAAGGAAGAGCTGAAGAAGGGATTCGAGGCGATACGGAAATCCCACGAGAAGGACCAGAAATCCGCGGTGTCCGAGAACTAGAGCCTCCCTGCAGCCTCGCTTTTTTTGACAGCCGCCGCCCCATCCCTTAAGATGGCATCGCGCCGGTTTCAGCACCGGCACGTCGGGTCGGATCATTCACGGAGGGACCGGCATGGAGAGGCGTCCCTTGGTCGTTATCACGGACCTCGACGGGACCCTCCTCGACCACGCGACGTATTCGTTCGAGCCGGCCCGTCCCGCGCTCGACGCCCTGGCCGCGGCCGGGGTGCCGGTCGTCTTCTGCACGAGCAAGACCCGGGCCGAGACCGAGCGCTGGCGACGGGCCCTCGGCAACACGCACCCCTTCGTCGTCGAGAACGGCGGAGCGGTCTTCGTCCCCGAGGGGTATTTCGGGCCCGGCGCGCGATATGACCGGCGGGACGGCGGCTACGACATCATCGAATATGGCCGGCCCTACGCCGAGCTCCGGCGCGCCTTCGCCGCCGTCCGCGCTGCGACAGGGCTGCCGCTCCGGGGCTTCGGCGATATGGACCTCGACGAGATCGCCCGCCGCTGCGGCTTTTCGCGCGAGGAGGCCGCGCTTGCGGCCCGACGCGAATACGACGAGCCGTTCATCGGAGCTGACTCGAGCGCTCTCGCCGCGGTCGCCCGCGCCGCGGGCGAAGCCGGCCTTCGGGTCATGAGCGGAGGGCGCTTCCATCATCTCGCCGGCGGCATCGACAAGGGCCGGGCCGTCCGGGCGCTCCGGGAGCTCTATGCCAGGGACCGCGGACCGGTCCGAACGGTCGGGCTCGGCGACAGCCCCAACGACGAGCCCATGCTTCGGGCCGTCGACGTGCCCGTCCTCGTCCGCCGGCCCGACGGCCGCCACGTCGACGGCCTTCACTTGCCCGGTCTCATCATCGCTTCTTACGCAGGTCCCGAAGGCTGGCGCGAAGCTGTCCTCGGCCTCCTGCGCGGTCCCGCCGGATCCCCGGACGGCCGGGATTGAGATACATTTGAAAGGAGGACGCGATGGCTGATTTTCACCAGACCGGGGTCCTGGCGACCTTCCACCGTCTTGGAAGACTGGACGTCGAACACCTTGAAAACGACCTCAAGGAGTTCGCCCGCCACCGCCCCCTCGCCCTCGTTCTGCCCACGACGCCGCAGGAGCTCGATTCCCTGGCCCTCAAGAATATCCTGGCCAATCTCAAGGACGTTCCCTACCTCAACGAGATCGTCGTCACGCTGGGGCGGACCGAGGATCCGGCCCACTTCGCCCAGGCCCAGAGGCTCTTCTCCCTCCTGCCGCAGAAGCACAAGATCGTCTGGGCCACCGGCCCGCGCTTCCGGGAGCTCTACAAGCTCCTCGAGAACAATGACCTGACGGCCGGCGCGGACGGCAAGGGACGGTCGGCCTGGGTGGCCTATGGTTACATCCTGGCCCGCGAGGAGAGCGAGGTCATCGGTCTCCACGACTGCGACATCGTCAACCACTCCCGGGAGATGGTCGGCCGGCTGTTCTATCCGGTGGCCTCGCCGTCCATCAACTATGCCTTCTGCAAGGGCTATTACGCCCGCGTGACGGACCGGATGCACGGCCGGGTGACCCGCCTCTTCGTTTCTCCGCTTGTCCGCAGCCTGATCAAGCTCTTCGGCCATCTGCCTTTTCTCGTCTACCTCGACAGCTTCCGCTATGCGCTGTCCGGGGAGTTCTCGATGATCACCGATCTGGCGCGGCTCAATCGCATCCCCAGCGACTGGGGGCTCGAGATCGAGACCCTGGCCGAGGTCTACCGGAACTATTCCCTGCGGCGGATCTGCCAGGCCGAGATCTGTGACACCTATGAGCATAAACACCAGCCCCTGTCGGCCGAGGACCCGCGGAGCGGTCTGATGAAGATGGCCATCGACATCGCCAAGTCGGTGTTCCGCAACCTGGCCGTGGAGAGCATCGTCCTCAGCGACAGCGGCCTCAGGACGCTGATCATCAACTACCAGCGGACGGCCGAGGACGCCGCCAAGCGGTACCGGGACGACGCCGATTTCAACGATCTCGCCTTCGATTATCACCTGGAAGCGGTCATGGTCGAGGCCTTCACCCGGGCCATCCAGATCGCAGGGAAGGAGTTCATGGATGATCCGCTCTATTCTCCTCTCATCCCGAGCTGGAACCGGGTGACCTCGGCCATCCCCGATTTCCTGGACCGGCTGCGGACGGCCGTCGAGGAAGACAACGCTGCGGCGCCCTGACGGAGAGGATTGACGCATGGTTCGCCGCATGCCTGTGCTCTTCCTCGGACACGGCAATCCGATGAATGCCATCTCGAGGAACGACTATACGGAAGCGTGGGCCGCCGTCGGGCGGTCGATCCCGAAGCCCAAAGCCGTCCTGTCCGTTTCGGCCCACTGGTATGTGCCGGAGACCGCGGTGACGGCCGCTCCGACCCCCCGGACGATCCACGACTTCGGCGGCTTCCCGCCGGAGCTTTATCGGGTGCGCTATCCCGCCCCCGGCAGCCCGGAGCTCGCCGGCCGCGTCAGGGACTTGCTGGCCCCTGTGCCGGTCGGGCTCGACGACGACTGGGGGCTCGACCACGGCACGTGGTCGGTGCTGAAGCATGTCTTCCCGGAAGCGGACATTCCCGTCGTCCAGCTCAGTATCGACGAGCGGCAGCCGCAGCAGTTCCATTATGATCTCGGACAGCGTCTGGCCCCGTTGCGGGACGAGGGCGTCCTCGTCGTCGGCAGCGGCAACATCGTCCACAACCTGCGGCTCTATGCTTGGGGCGGCGAGGCGCCCCCCTTGGATTGGGCCGGGCGTTTTGAAAAACGGGCCCGGGAGCTCATGCTGGCTGGCGACCACTCGGCCCTCGTCGCTTATGACAAGCTCGGGCGGGACGGGCACCTGTCCATCCCCACCCCGGACCATTACCTGCCGCTGCTCTACGTTCTCGGACTCCGGGGCGCGAATGAAAAGGTCAGCTTTCCTGTTGAAGGGATCGACGGCGGCGCGATCTCGATGCTCGCTGTCCGCGCGGGCTGACCGGTTGAATTGACATCCGGGCGGAGGGCTCGTATCCTCAAGCCACGCATGACCGCTCCGAGGTGAAGGAGGCCGCCGTGTCCGACGACGATCCCAAGGTCGAGCCCCGCATCAAGGTCATCAAGGACGGTCCCTACGTCGTCAGCGGAAGCGTTCCGCTGGGCGAGGAGCTCATCGTCTGTGGCCACGACGGCGAACCGGAAAAATGGGCCAAGGGCCCGTCGTTCCCGAAAAAAGAGACCTATGTCCTGTGCCGGTGCGGCGCGTCGAAGCGAACGCCGTTCTGCGACGGGAGCCACGTCGAGGCCGCCTTCGACGGGACGGAGACGGCGGGACGGGTTGGCTATCTCGAGCACGTGGAGAAGACGGTCGGCCCGGGGGTCGACCTGACCTGGTCCGAGGCGCTCTGCATCGAGGCCTGCTTCTGCCATCGGGGAAAGGGCGCTTGGGCTTACGCCGAGGAGTCCGACGATGCCGGGAACCGCGAGGAGGCCATCGAAGAGGCCTGCGCCTGCCCGTCGGGAAGTCTCGTCGCCTGGGACAAGGCGAGCGGAGCGGCCATCGAGCCCGCCAGCGAGCCGGAGATCAGCCTGATCGAGGACCCCGGGACAGGCCTGTCCGGGCCGTTATGGGTCAAGGGTGGGATTCCCGTCGAATCGGCCGATGGCTTCGAATACGAGAGGCGGAACCGGGTGACGCTCTGCCGCTGCGGCCTGTCCAAAAGGAAGCCCTTCTGCGACGGCGCCCATATCAAGGCCGGCTTCAAGTCCAAGTCCTGAAGCCCTCTTCTGCCAGGCAACCTTTTCCCCCCTATTTTCATCTATACCGGTGTGAACATGATGCTCGCGTCCAGCCTGCTCCTGGCGGTCCAGGGCCAAATCGGGGATAATGGGTTCGATGCCGAATTCGAATCCTTCCTCGAGGCGACCTTAACGATGGACCGTGTGCGCAGGGAGGGCCCCGTCTGGGGGACGGCCGACAAGGCCCGCCTAGAGGAGCTCGTGGCCCGGGGGCGCGAGGGCGACCTGGGGGCCATGGAATCCATCTACGAGATGTTCAAGGGGCCCGTATTCGGCCTCGTTTACAGGTACGCCCAGAACAGGGCGGCGGCGGAGGACCTCCTGCAAGACGTCTTCGTCAAGGTCTTCAGCAACATGCGGCACGTCCGCGATGCCGCCACCTTTCCCGCCTGGGTCTTCCGGATCGCCCTCAACACGGCCTACAGCCACCTCCGCCAGAAGCGCGTCCAGACCGAAAAGCTCGTTCCCCTGGGGGACCTCGAGGGACGCGTGGAGGAGCCGGGCACCGAGCCGGTGGAGAGGGACCTCCAGGGGCCTCTCGAGGAAGCCATCCGGACGCTGGCGCCGCGATTGAAAAGCGTATTCGTTCTTCATGATGTCCAGGGCTACAAGCACGAAGAGATCGCCCTGAGGCTCGGCTGCGCGGTCGGGACCTCCAAATCCCAGCTGTTCAAGGCCAGGATCAAGGTCCGGGAGTATCTGCGGGCCAAGAAGGCGGTCTAGGGAGAGCGACGATGACATGCCGTAAGTCCATGGGATATATCAGCCGCGCGATCGACGGCGATCTCTCCGAAAGGGAGAGCGCCCGGCTCGAGCGCCATCTCGCCGCCTGCGGCGAGTGCCGAGTCCTCCGCGAGGACCTGAGGAGGATCGTCCGCGGTGCAGCCCGGCTCGAAACTCCCGAGCCGCCCGGGACGGTCTGGCAGAACGTCAGGGCCAGGCTTGAAGCCGGGACAATCCAGCCAGCGGCTGAAGGCGCGGCTATAGGCCGCCGGCCGCTTTTCGGTCTGAGCCATCCGGCCCTCAGATTCGCGGGAGCGGCGGCCGTGGCCCTCATCCTCGTCGCCTCGGGCCTCGTCATCGGACGGCGGCTGGGCCGCGAAGAGGTCCGGCTGAGTCCCGAGGCCGGGGAAGCGTATACCTTGGCCAAGCTCGACGAAGCCGAGCTCCACTATCAGCAGGCCATCAAGGCCCTCGGCGAGGCCTTCGCCGCGGAGAAGGGGGCGCTGGACCCGCGAGTCGCGGAGCTTTTCGACCGCAACCTGACGGTCATCGACGCCACCATCCAGGCCTGCCGCCGGGCCGTCCTCGAGGAGCCGGACGACCTCGAGGCCCGGAATTACCTGTTGGCCGCCTACACCCAGAAGCTCACGCTGCTCGATTCGGCCCTGGACCTCCAGAAGAGGGACCGGTACGCCGCCATCGACAGGACCGTCATCTGATAGAACCTGAAGGAGGATCATCATGAGAAAACCCACCCCAAAGAAATGGCCGATCGTCCTCGTCGCCGTGGCCTTCATCGCCGCGGCCGCCGCGGCGCCGGCTCTGGCCGAACAGAAGTTCGAAGAGAAGTTCGCCAAGACCGTGCCGCTGTCAAAGACCGGCACGCTCTATCTCGCCAACGTCTCCGGCGACATCGAAGTCCTGACCTGGAAGGACGCCCAGGTCAAGATCGAGGCCGTGAAGATCTCGAAGGCGGATTCGCTCGAAAAGGCCAAGGAGAACGCGGCCAAGGTGACGATCGAGGTCACGGGCGAGGCCGAGCGCGTGAGCGTCGAGACGAAATACCCCAAGCGCCAGGGCAGTTTCTGGGGCGGCGATTCGATCAGCGTCTCCGTTGACTACAAGCTCTGGGTCCCCGAGGAGGCCGCTGTGGAGATCAAATCGGTCAGCGGCGACGTCCAGATCGCGCCGATCGGCGGCAAGGCCAGGATCGACTCCGTCAGCGGAAACGTCGGGCTCCGCGGCGCGGCGGGCGCCGACGTCAAGCTCGTCAGCGGGGACCTCAAGATGGAGAACATCGCCGGAGACGCGTTCATCAAGGCGGTTTCCGGCGACATCGGCGTCACCCGGATCAAGGGCTCGATCGAGGCCGACGCCGTGAGCGGGGACATCGTGCTCGAGGATGTTTCCGAGGCCCAGACCGTCGATATCAAGACGGTCAGCGGGAACGTCACCTATGCCGGTCAGCTCCGGGCGGGCGGCCGCTACGAGCTCAAGACCCACAGCGGCGACGTCCGGATGACCATCCCCGCCGATGCGGGATTCGACCTCGAGGCCAACACGTTCAGCGGGGACATCGACAGCGAATTCGAGATCACCGTCAGCGGCAAGATCTCGCCGAAGGAGATCCACGGGACGGTCGGCAAGGGCGGAGCCACGCTCATCCTCAAGAGCTTCAGCGGCAACGTCGACCTGAAGAAGAAGTAGATCGGGGACACAATACCATTTTCCGAATTTCCGGGGGCGGCGGCCGCGCCGCCCCTTTTTTTGTATAATGTCCGGCATGCGACGCGTGCATGTCGTCAATTTCATCCGCACCATGGCGGTGACGACCGTCGCGTTCCTGGCCCCGCTCCGTTTCATCGAGCTCGGATTCGACGGCATGGCCATCGGCGCCATCGTCGCTCTTTTCGCCTCGGCGCCCATCGTCTTCTCCTTCCCGACGGGCTGGCTGAACGACCGGCTGTCGATGAAGAAGGTCATCCTCGGGGGGCTCGTGTCGATGTCGCTCGCCATCGCCGCGGCCGGCTTCGTCCGGAGCGCCGCGCCGATGGCCGCGGTGTTCCTCCTTTTGGGCGTGGCCAACAGCGCCATCAACGTGTCCATCAACAGCCTCTACTACAAGGATGCCTCGGAGCCGGATTCGAACCGCAAGTACGGGAAGTTCATCGGCTGGCTCTCCCTCGGGCCACCCGTCGGGCTCCTTTTGGGGAGCGGGCTGACCCGCGTGGCCGGCTTCCGGACGCTCCTGTGGGTCATGGCGGGGCTGACGGCCCTTGCGACGCTGGCGGTTGGCGGCTTCGGCGAGGAGAAGTTTTCGGCGGTGTCGATTCGAGAATACAGATTTATGATCTTTAATAAGCGGACGCTCCTCTTCTCGGCGTTCCTCGTCCTTCTCGCGCTCCACTGGGGGACGGAGATCACCGTCTATGGCCCCTTCCTCCGGTCCCGCTTTGGGCTGAGCGATTCGGGCGTTGCGCTCTACATGGCCGGGGCCTACCTGGCCCTCGCCCTGGCGGCTTTTCTTGTCGCCCGACTGAAGGACGATCCAGGCCGAAACCGGCGCCTGTTCCTGCTGGGCATGGTCCTTTCCGGAGCGGGGCTCATCCTGATGACGGCCGGCGACCTCCGGCTTTCATTCCTCTTTCGCTTCATCCACGAGGGAGGGGACGGCCTCATGGGCGCGTTCGTCGTTCTGACGATCTCGCGGCTCTTCGAGAAAAAGACGATCGGCGGCAGCGCCGGCATCCTGACGGCCCTCCAGACCTCGGGCCACATGGCGGGGAGCATGGCGTTTTCGTGGCTGGGTTTCCGGGCCGGGCTCCAGGTCCCGATGATCGTCGCCGGGGTCATCCTTCTCGGGAACGCCGCCTTCGGCCTTTACGCCGTCCCCCGCGAATAAATCGGGGACACAATACCAATTCCCCATTTTCCTCCTCCTTCTTTTCAGACCGACCGATCCGTACAAATTGGGGAAATGGTATTGTGTCCCCGATTTAGTAGAATAGAACGGTGATCGCGACATCCGGCACGGGTTTCGACATCATCCTCGTCAGCGGGGAGCCGTACGCCGATCACCCGCTGTCGCCCGTCGGGATGATCGCCCGGGTCCTCGACGCCGAAGGCTACTCGGTCGGCATCATCGAGTGCCCCGACTGGAAGGGCAAGGACGACTTCCTCAAGCTCGGCCGGCCGCGGCTCTTCTTCGGCATCACCTCGGGCTCGATCGACAGCATGCTCGTCAACTACACCCCGCTCAAGCGCGAGCGGGCGGTCGACCCGAACGCGCCGTTCGCCTCGCGCATGCCCGACCGGGCCGTCATCGTCTACGCCAACCGGATCCGCGAGCTCCACAAGGGGGCCCAGATCGTCCTCGGCGGCATCGAGGCCTCGCTCCGTCGCTTCGCCCATTACGATTACTGGGGCGACGACGTCCGCCGCTCGATCCTCCTCGACACGCGCGCCGACATCCTCGTCTACGGCCCCGGCGAGCTCCAGGTCGTCGAGATCGCCCGGCGGCTCGACCGGGGCGAGTCGCTCGACGGGATCCGCGGCACCGCGACGATCCGCGCCGAGGCGCCGGAGGGCGCGCTCGTCATCCCGTCCTTCGAGGAGGTCCAGGCCGACAAGGACAAGTTCTGCGAGGCCCAGAAGCGGCTCACGACCCGCAAGACCATCGCCCAGAAGCACGCCAACCGCTTCGTCGTCCAATACGCCGCGCCGGATTACACCCCCGCCGATCTCGACCGCGTCTACGGCCTGCCGTTCACCCGCCGCATCCCCGAGAGCTTCCCCGAGCTGGGGATGGCCCGCTTCTCGGTCCAGACGCACCGCGGCTGCCGGGGCCGGTGTTCGTTCTGCTCCCTTTCGCTTCACCAGGGCGATCGGATCGTCTCTCGGAGCGAGCGATCGATCCTCGAGGAGATCCGGCGGATGACCAAGCATCCGGAGTGGCGCGGCTTCGTCGACGACCTCGGCGGGCCGACGGCCAACATGTACGGCCTGGACGAGGCCGGGATCGAAGAAGCCCATCGCCGGCTCATCGGGCTCATGCGCGCCGCCCGCAAGGTGCCCGGCGTCAAGAAGGTCTTCGTCCGCAGCGGCATCCGCTACGATCTGGCCGTCGAGAGCCCCGAGTACGTGCGCGAGCTGGCCCGCCATCATGTCTCCGGGCTGCTCAAGATCGCGCCCGAACACGTCTCCGAAAAGGTCCTCCGGCTGATGAACAAGAGCGGCGGCCGCCGGCGGCTGGAGGAGTTCCGCAAGATGTTCGCCGAAGCGGTGTCGTCAGAAGCGGGTGAGGCGGGGGGTGGGAAGGGCGGCGCGCGCGGCGGCTACCGCGAACGTCCGCAACATCTCAAGTACTACTTCATGGTCGCCCACCCGGGAACCTCCGAAAAGGAAGCCCGCGAGCTGGCCGACTTCCTGCGGGAGCTAGAGCGGGGCGGGGAGAAGCCGGTCGAGGGCGTCCAGATCTTCACGCCGACGCCCATGACCCGTTCGACCTGCATGTACCACACCGGCAAAGACCCGATCACCGGAGAAGCCGTTTACGTCCCCCGTCCCTATGCCGAGAAGAAGGCCCAAAAGCGGATGCTCGGCGCCGTCGCGGAAGAATAAGATGGGCGCCCATGCTTGCCGATCCAAGAAAGTGAAAAAGTAGAGGTTTGACCCCTTCTTCATCTGGCCACCGTCAAGACGCCCTTGAGGCGGATCTCGCGGCAGGAGCTCCCGATCAGGATCTCGAATTCGCCCGGCTCGACCGTCTCCTTCATGTCTCCGTCGAGAAGCGCAAGCTCCTTCGGGCCGAGGTCGAAGGCGATCGTCGCCGAGGCGCCGGGCTCGAGAAAGACCTTCCGGAATCCCTTGAGCTCGAGAACGGGCCGGACGACCGTGGCGAGACGATCGTGGAGGTAGAGCTGGACGACCTCCGCCCCGGCGACCGGACCGGCGTTCATGATCTCACATGAGATGCGGGCCGTGCCGTCGGGCGCGACCGCGGCCGGAGCGACCCTTAGGCCGGAATAGCGGAATTCGGTGTAGCTCAGACCGAAGCCGAACGGGAAGAGCGGCTCCCCCGGCAGGTCGAGATAGCCGTCGAACCGCCCCGTCGGCTTGTGGTTATAGACGAGCGGAAGCTCGCCGACCGCCCGGGGAAAAGTGATGGGCAGCCGTCCCGACGGGCTCGCCTCCCCCCACAGGATATCGGCCACCGCGCCGCCGCCCTCCTCGCCGGGATACCAGGCCATCAGGACGGCGTCCGCTTCGTCGATCCAATCGGCCATGTCGACCGCGCTCCCGCCATAGATGACGACGATGACCGGGACCTCCGCGGCCGCGATCCGACGGATCATCTCGCCCTGGCGCCCGGGGAGCCGGATGTCGGCCCGGTCCCGGCCTTCGCCCTCCTCAATCCCGGCTGCGACGATGGCCAGGTCCGACGAGCGGGCGAGCCGGACCGCCTCCTCGAAACCGGCGTCTTGACCGGCCTGCCGGCCGCATCCTCCGGCGTAGCGGACGATGACACCGGACCCCTCGACCCTGTCCCGGACCGCGTCGAAAAGGGAGACCTTGCGGATGCCCGGCCCGCTGTAGCCTCCGAGCCGCGCCTCGACCGCGTCCGGGCCGACGACCGCGATGGACTTCGCGCCGCCGCGTTTGACCGGCAGGAGGCCTCCGTCGTTCTTGAGCAGGACGACGGAATCCCGGGCGGCCTTCCGGGCCAGCTCGCGATGCGCGGCCGCCCCGTTCGTCCGCTCCGCTCCGTCCGGATCGACATAGGGATCCTCGAAGAGCCCCAGCTCCATCTTGGCCCGGAGGACGCGGCGGACCGCGTCGTCGATGCGGTCCTGGGCGACGAGCCCGTCGACGACCGCGCCGCGGAAGAGCCCGGCGTGCCCGATCTCGGTTTGGAAGATGACGTCGAGGCCGCCGGCCCAGGCTTGCCGTCCCGACTCGAGGAAGGAGTCCGATGTCAGGTGCAGGTCGTTCATCCCCCCGACCGCGTTCGCGTCCGAGATGACGAACCCACGGAAGGCCCATTCTCCCTTGAGGATCCCCGTGAGCAGACGGGGGTTGGCCGTGCAGGGCCGTCCATCCCATGAATTGTAGGAGGTCATGATCGACCGGGCCCCGCCCTCGCCCATGGCCGCCATGAAAGGCCGGAAATCGGTCTCCCGGAGCTCGCGCTCGCCATCGGCGATCGGATAGCTGTCCCGGCCGCCCGCGCCGACGTTGGCGACGAAATGCTTGGGCGTCGCGATGACGCCGCGAGTTTCGAACGCGGCCACGAACGCGGCGGCCAGGCGCGACGAGAGGTACGGATCCTCGCCGTACGTCTCTTCGACCCGGCCCCAGCGGACGTCGCGGGCGATATTGACCACGGGCGACAGGACCTGGCGGATGCCGCGGCTCCTCGTCTCCGCGGCCACGGCGCCGGCGACGCCGGACATGAGATCGACGTCCCACGTCGCCGCCAGGCCGATCGCCTGGGGGAACGCGGTCGCCCCAGGGCCGACGAGGCCGTGCAAGGCCTCTTCGAACGGGATGATCGGGATGCCGAGCCGCGTTTCTTCGACAAAGTATCTCTGGATCGCGTTTATCTTCCCGGCCACGCCCCGGGCATCCTTCGCGGATCGGACCTGGAGCCCGAAGATGCCGTCCATGTAGGCGCCCGTTCCGGCGTCGAGGTCTCCCGCGACCATGAACAGCTGGCTGAACTTCTCTTCGGGCGTCATGCGGGCGAGGAGGTCGTTGACGCGCCGGTCAATCGTGAGGCCGGGATCGCGATAGGCGAAGGCCGCACCGTTCTCCGGCGACGGGCTGCGGCCGCAGGAGGCCAGCAGGGCGCAGGCGGTGGCGACGGCGACGGCGACGGCGACGGCGACGGACAAAACCCTCCAGATCCGAGCGCAGGGCATGGCGGGATTCTAGCGTTAATTTCCGAGCTTGAAAAGGGCCCGGAATTCCGGGCTCTTCCGGATGGGGGAGAATTCCGGGAGAATGACCGGGAACAGGGGGTCGGAAAGGCCCCTTTCGATAGCCCTGCCAAGCGCGGCCACCGCCGGCTTCACCAGGCCCAAGCACGAGTAGAGACCGGCCAGGTCGACAAGGCTGTCCGGATCGTCGGCCTTGGCGGCCAGCGCCTTGTTCAGGTAGGCCCGGGCTTCGCTCGTTTTCCCCTGAAGCGCGCACAACTTGCCGAGCAGGCAGATGTATTCTCCCGCGTCCGGCTTGCCGGGTCCATGGTCCCTCAGCGCCGAAGCTTCGGCCTCAACGGCGACCTTGGCGGCCTCGTCCTTTTTCCCCGCCTCCGCCAGCGCCATGGCCAGGTCGAAGGCGTTGACCTCCGGGTCTCCTCCCATTCCGCCTTCGCGGCCGAGCTCGGCCACCTTCCGATAATAAGGGACCGCTTCGGCGGCCTTGCCGGAGGCGAGGAGCATGTGGGCCAGGTTGGGAAGCGCGTAAGCGTGCGCCGGGTCGAGCTCGAGCGCTCTCCTCAGCTCTTTTTCCGCCTCCGGGAACTTCTCCTGCACGGCCAGACAGAATCCCAACAGCGAATGGGGATTGGCCAGCTCCGACGCCATGGCCGCGAACCGCCGGGCCGCTTTTTCGGCCGCCCGGACGTCCTTTTTATAGTAATAATAAAGGTACCAGAGGTTCTGCAGGGGGATGGAGTTGCGCGGCGAGACCTCGGCCCCTTTCTCGAACATGATCGCGGCCTCATCGAACCGCTTGAGCGTCATCAGGATCCGGCCGGAGTTGTTCCAGGCCGGCATGAAGTCGGGATAGACCTCCCTCAGCGTGCGGTACTCGTCGAGCGCGGCGCCGTAATCCTTATCGACGAACTGCCTGTTCACGGCCTTCAGCTTGAGAAGGTCGCGGGGGGGATAGTTTTGGCCTTCGGCCAGCTTCAAAGCCTGGCCCAGCATCTCCTGTCCCTTCGCCTCCTGTCCCAGGAATTGGATGAGGACGAGCCCCAGCGAAGCCCGGGCCTCGACGAAGTCCGGGTCCTTTTCGAGGGCCAGCGCGTAGAACTTGGCCGCGTCCTTATACTTGCCTTCCTGCCACCGGGCCTGGGCCAGAGCGAAATCGTTCAGCGCTTCCCATGACGAGGTCGTCACTTCGGCCACGGGCCGGTTCGCCTTGGCGATGCTGCGGATGGATTCGCCCAGCCGGGAACGGAGCCGGTCGGAGAGCTCGTCGATGGCCTTGAGAAGGACTTCCTCGCGTCCCCGGGCGGTGACGCGGATGCGATCGACGTGCCGGCGATTGACCGGGTCGACGACGATGGCCTGCAGCTCGTAGGCGTCTCCGGCCGCGAGGATGCGCGGCAGGATGAAGGCCCGGACGCCTCCGAACAGGCAGATGTCGTAGCTGAGGTTCTCGTCGACCTTCGCCCCGGGGTCCTTTCGCATCAGCTTCAGGGTCTCGCTGATCTGGGGTTTGTCGAACACCGCCACATAAGGGGATTGCTGAAGATCGGCCTCGATGGCCGTGCGCAGGGCCAGGTCGAAGACCGGATCGCCGCTGAGGTTCTCGACGTCGGCGACCATGAGCTTGTCGCGATTCTCGAAGGCCAGGCCGGGACGCCCGAGGAGCCAGACGGCGACGGCGATCGCGGCCAGAGAGACCGCTCCCGCCGCGATCCAGACGGGCCTCGGCCGCCGCCGGAAGGACAGCCTTTTCGCCGTCGGGTGGGCGTGCGCGCCCATGGCCCCTTCGAGCTGGCGGAGGTCGGAGGCCATATCAGCGGCCGAGGCGTAGCGGCGGTCCGGATCCTTGGCCAGGGCTTTCCGGATGACGCCCGCGATCTCGGCCGGGAAGCCGGGCCGCAGGTCCTTCACGGCCCGCGGCTCCTCGTGGACGATGGCGTGGAGAATGGCTCTCTCGCTGTCCCGCCCGAACGGGAGCGTTCCCGCGGCCATCTCGTAGAGGATGACGCCCAGGGACCAGAGATCTGTCCTGGGATCGACCTCGTCGCCGAGGGCCTGTTCGGGGGACATGTAGGCGACCGTCCCCACGGTCGTCCCGGGCTGGGTCAGACGGGCCTCGCCGGCCAGCTTGGCCAGCCCGAAGTCGAGGATCTTGGCCAGGCCGTCCGTTGTGACCATGATGTTGCCCGGCTTGATGTCGCGGTGGACGATGCCGTGTTCGTGGGCCTTGGCCAGTCCCTCGGCGACCTCGGCGGCGATCCGGACCGCGTCGGCCGGGGCGAGCGAGCCGCGGGAGATCCGCTCCTTGAGGGTCTCACCCGGATAGCAGGCCATGGCGATGTAAAGCCCGCCGTCTTCCGTTTCGTCGACGTCGTGGATCGTGCAGATGTTCGGATGATCGAGGCTCGACGCCGTCCGGGCCTCGTGGACGAACCTCTCGCGCGCTTCGGGGTCGGCGGTGAGAGCAGCGGGCAGGAACTTGAGGGCGACCTTTCGCTCGAGGCGGAGATCCTCGGCCTCGTAGACGACGCCCATGCCGCCCCGGCCGAGCTTGCCGACGATGCGGTACTTGCCGGCGACGGTCTGGCCCGGCCGGATCTCCGAGGCGGGAACTCTAAGCGTACGGGTAAGTTCATCCCCCATCGTCCCCTCCATCCCGCTTCATCATGAAGATAACTCCTCGGGGGGACCGTGTCAATGGCGGCGGGCATTGAGAGCGACGTCACGATATTAACCAGGCGTGCCTACTGGCACGTGTCCGGCATCTTGACAGGAGGGTGCGATTGATATATGAATATATCTTCATATATTGATATGACCGACCACAAGAAGAAATTCTCCCTGTCCATGCCCGAGGGCACGGGGCTCCTCTCCTATATGGAAAAGGGCGAGAAGGGCCCCGCCCCGTCACGCAAAAGCGGGGCCAAGGACACCTGGGAGCTCCGCGTCGAAGATGGGCGACTCGTTGTCCCTCCTGGGCTCGAGAAGAAGCTCGGCCTCGCCCCCGGCTCCCGCCTCGAGGTCGTGCTGAAGAACGGCCGCGCCGAGGTCCTGCCGAACATCCATAGCCTGAACCGCCTCTATATCGAACCGACCTCGCGCTGCAATCTTGCCTGCCGGACTTGCATCCGTAACACCTGGAAGGAGCCGGCCGGCGATATGAGCGCGGAGACGTTCGAGCGGCTCGCCGGGCAGCTCGGCCGCTTCCCTCATCTTGAATCCGTCATGTTCGGCGGATTCGGCGAGCCGACCGCCCACCCGGCGATCCTCGGCATGGTAAAGGCCGTCAAGGCCCTGGGCTTGCGGGCCGAGATGACGACCAACGCGACGCTCCTCGACGAGGCCCTCGTCGACGGCCTCCTTCGTGAGCGGCTGGACACGCTCTGGATCTCCCTCGACGGCACGACCGAGGAGAGCTTCGAGGCTATCCGGGCCGGGGCCAGCCTCCAGCGCGTCCTGGAGAACGTCGAAGGGCTCGCCGGCAAGAACGGCAGGGACGGGCACGCGATCGAGATCGGCATCGCCTTTGTCGTCATGAAGACGAACCTCAAGGACGTCAAGTACCTCGACCGCCTGGCCCGGTCGGTCGGCGCCCGGCGCATCCTGGTCAGTCATGTCCTGCCGTACAGCGAGGAGATGGAGAAGGAGATGCTCTGCCTCCAGACGCTGACGCTGGAGACGCTCACCTTCGCCCCGGGCAAGACCGAACTCAGCCTGCCTCGCATCGACGTCAACAACACGACCAAGGACACGCTCTTCAGCCTGTTCCAGGGTTTTGAGAACCTGACCTTCATGGGCAACCGGGTCGCCGTCGACGGCCGGCGCTGCCGGTTCGTCAACGAGCGGGCCTCGTTTGTGCGCTGGGACGGCGCGGTCAGCCCCTGCATGGGCCTCCTCCATTCCCATCAGACCTATCTCTACGGCCTCGAGCGGCGGGTCCGATCCCACGCGTTCGGCAACATCCGCGAGGACGACCTTTTCGACATCTGGGGCTCGAAGGCCTACGCGGATTTCCGCGACAAGGTCAGGGCCTTCGATTATTCGCCCTGCCACGTCTGCGGCGGCTGCTCGCTCCTCGAAAAGAACGAGGAAGACTGCTACGGCAACGCCTTTCCGGCCTGCGGTGGATGCTTGTGGGCCCAGGGGATCATCCAATGCCCATGAAAGACGTCGTCGCCATCTTCAAGGCCCTGGCCGATCCCACCCGCTTGAGGATCATGCTGCTCCTGCGGAAACGCGAACTGTGCGTCTGCGAGCTGATGTTCATCCTGGGGATGGAACAGTCGCGAGTCTCCCGCCACATGCGTGTCCTGCGGGAGGCGGGCCTCGCCGAAGACGTCCGGGACGGCCGCTGGATCATCTACCGCGTGCCCGACGAGGCCCGCCCGCTCCTCGAGGGCCTCCTGACGGGCGCGTTCCGAGACCGCATCGGGAGCTCGGGCGAAGCGGAAGCCGACGCCCGGAAGCTCGACGTGTGTGTCCGCGAGAACGTCCGCGGATGTATCTGCGAGACGCCATCGCGGGCGGAGGGAACATGAAAAAGACCGTCCTTTTCATCTGCGTCCATAACTCGGCCCGGTCCCAGATCGCCGAGGGCCTCGTCAACGCCCTATACGACGACCGGTTCGAGGCCGTGAGCGGCGGGACGACGGCGACGAGGGTCCATCCCGCGGCCATCAAAGCCATGGCCGAGATCGGCATCGACATCAGCGGCCATCACTCGAAGAGCATCGACGTCTTCGAAGGCCGGCGGTTCGACTACGTCGTCATGGTCTGCGACGACAAGCAGGCCGACTGCCCTTTCTTCCCCGGCGGCAAAGAGCAGATCCACCACGCTTTCGAAGACCCGGCGGCCTGCACCGGGACCGACGAAGAAGTGCTGGCCTGCTTCCGCAAGAGCCGGGACGAGATCCGGGCCTGGATCGAGGAGATGTTCATCCGCGGGGTCCTGGAGCTCACGGTCGACAAGTTCAAGTTCCGCTTTCCCGTCGACCTCTTTTACAGCGACGCCGGGATATGGGTCCGGTTCGAGGAGTCGCGGGCCCGTATCGGGCTTTCCGATTTCACCCAGCAGAGGAACGGCGACGTCGCCTTCGCCGAATCCAAGGAGCCGGGGACGCACGTCAAGCGGGGAGATGAGGTGGCCGTCGTCGAAACGATCAAGGTCAATCTCAGCCTTCCCTCGCCGGCGGACGGACGGATCGTGGAAACGAACGGCGACCTCCTGGGCTCCCCCGAGCTCGTCAACCAGGACCCCTACGGCAAGGGCTGGCTGGCCGTGCTCGAGGTCGCCGACGCCGGGGCGGCTCGCAATGCCCTGATGACGGCGGCCGAGTTCCTGGCCCTGGCCAAGATCCAGGCCGAAGCGGAGGTCCTGCGATGACCGGACCACGCCGCAAGATCCCAGTCGCCGCCTGCAGCGGGATCGGCAAGAGCCTCGGGGCCGCGGCCCGGGAAGCGGCCTGCATCCTGACGGAAGACCTTCGCCCCGAGCGCACGAAGCTCGTCGCCTTGTCGCTGCTCGTCATGGGCGACGATGACGCCCGCAGCGAGGTCGCCGGCGGCGAGGCCGTCGCCATCGACGGCTGCAAGCTCGAGTGCGCCGCCAAGGGTCTGGCCGGCGCCGGCGCCGACGAACGTTCACAAGATCGCGGTCTTCGATGTCATCCGGCGGCATCGCGGGCTCAAACCCGAAGGCGTCTGCGACCTCAACGAGGACGGCCTGAAGCTGGCCCGCGCCGCGGCCGAAGAGGCGGCCGGGATCGTCGACGACATCGACGAGGAGGGCGGTCATGCCTGACCTCCCGAAAAAGAAAGTCGGTCTGATCGCCTGCTCCGGGCGAAGAGCTTCCCGAAGGCACGGTGACGCGAAGGGCGGTCCGGAAAGTGCTCGAAACGCTCCGCCCGGACGATACGGTGACGCTCTGCCTGCCGCTCTTCCTGGCCGGGGGAGAAGGGGAGCGGGCCTTCGCCCGCCGCTATCCGACGATCGCCGTCGACGGGTGCGACAAGCGCTGCGCCGCGCGGGCGACGGAAAAGTACAGCGCCAAGCCCGTCGCTTCGATCGTCGTGACCGATGTCGCGAAGGCGTGCGGCTGCGCCGCGATCGGCACGGTTCGGCGGCTGAACGAAACCGGCCTGCGGCTGGCCGACGCGGTCGCCGGGAAGATCGCTCGAAGAGACCGACCGGCAGCTGAAGAATGATGGCCAAGACCGAGATCTTCAAAACTCTCGTCACATGGACGGGCGGGCACCGGGGGCATCTCAAGCTCGGCAACGGGCCGGAGATGGACTTTTCCGCGCCGCCCGCTTCGCACGGTGAAGCCGGCGTCCTGACGCCGGAGGACGCCTTCGTCGGCGCCGTCAACACCTGCGTCATGCTGATGTTCATCTGGGCGGCCGAGCGCTTCAGGCTCGACCTCGTCTCCTATGAATGTCCCGCCGAGGGTACGAAGCTCGTCGAGCTCGACCGGACGGAGATCTTCACGAAGGTCGTCTTGCGGCCCCGCGATCGTCGTGCGGGCCGGGAGCGATCCGGCGGAAGCGGTCGAGAAGCGGATCCGCCGGGCCCTCGAGTCGGCGCATAAGTTCAGCCTCGTCGCCAACTCCGTCAAGAGCGAGGTCGTGGTCGAACCGGACATCGAGATCGAACCGAAGAGGTGACGAGAGCCGCCATGGAGATCAAAGTCCTCGGCCCGGGATGCCCGAAGTGCGGCAAGGTCGAGGAGCGGGTCCGGAACTCGCTCGCCGCACTCGGCATCGCCGCCGAAGTCGAGAAGGTCACGGACATCCGGCGGATGATCGGTTTCGGGATCACGGCGACACCCGGGCTCGTCATCGACGGCCAGGTCAAGTCCACGGGCCGGATCCCGCGGGTCGAGGAGATCGAGGCCTGGATCCGCGAGGCCCATTCTTTGGAGAGCTGAAGGGAGATCGAACATTGTCTCGAACCGTAAAGACGCATTTGGCCCTGTCCCTCATCCTGCTCATGGCCGCAGGCGCCGCCGGCCTGGCCGCGAACGCCCCGGCTGACCAGTCCAAACCTCCCATTTATGCGGTCAAGGGCGAGGTCCTGACCACGAACCGTCTGGACATCGACTTCTCCAAGTATCAGGTGACCTTCCTGGAGCTCGGCGCCGACCGCTGCATCCCCTGCAAGAAAATGCAGCCGATCATGAAGGAGATCGCCGCGGCCTTCCCCGACAGGGTCCAGGTCGTTTTCTACGACGTCTGGAAGGATCCCGCGCCGGCCGAGAAATACGGCATCCAGCTTATCCCGACCCAGGTCTTCCTGGATCAGAAGGGGAAGGAGATCGCCCGCCATGTCGGGCTCTTTCCCAAAGAGGAGATCCTCGAGCTCCTGAAGAAGCACGGCATCCAGTAAGCTGAGGAGAGATGGAAAGCCTCTTCGGCGACGTTTCGGCGCTCCTCCAGTCACAACCCCTGGCTGGCGATCGTCGCCGTCTTCCTGGGCGGGGTCACGACGGCCCTGAACCCCTGCGTTCTGGCCATGATCCCGCTCCTGATGGGCGTCGTCGCTGGCAACAAGGAAACAACGACCGTAAGGCGCTCGCTTGTCTTTTCGCTCTTTTTTGTTCTGGGTCTGGCCGTCACCTTCACGGTCCTTGGGCTCATCTCCGCTCTGATGGGACGGATGTTCGGGAATGTCGGGCAGTTCTGGAAATATGTCGTCGCCGGGGTCTGCCTGATCATGGGGCTGCACCTGCTCGGCGCCCTCAGATTGAATATCCCTGTTCCGACCGGGATCCGGGTGAAAAAGCAGGGCTATATCGGCGCCTTCCTGCTGGGCCTGCTGTTCGGCGTGGTTTCGACGCCGTGCGCCGTCCCCATTCTGGCCGTGCTCCTGGCCTTCGTGGCGGAGAAGGGGAACGTCCTTTATGGCGGATCCCTGCTCTTTGTCTACGCGCTGGGGCATTCGGCCCTTGTCCTTATCGCCGGGACATCGGTCGGCGCGGCGAAAGGGCTTCTCGAGTCCAAAGGCCTGCGCCGGGCCCACGGCGTCCTGCAGAAGCTCGCCGGCGTCCTGATCATCGGCATCGGTTTTTACTTCTTGTTCTGGACCTGAAATTGAAAGGAGCCTGCGTATGACACCCGGCACCCCCAGACTCAAATTCTTTGACAGATACCTGACCCTGTGGATCTTCCTGGCCATGGGCGCCGGCGTCGGGCTGGGATATCTCGTCCCGGCAACCGTCGGCTTCATCAACAAATTCCAATCGGGGACGACCAACATTCCCATCGCCATCGGCCTCATCCTGATGATGTACCCGCCCCTGGCCAAGGTGAAGTACGAGGAGCTCGGCGACGTCTTCAAGAACGTCAAGATCCTCACGTTGTCCCTCGTCCAGAACTGGATCATCGGGCCTCTCCTGATGTTCGCCCTGGCCGTCATCTTCCTCCGCGACAAGCCCGAGTACATGTACGGCCTGATCCTGATCGGTCTGGCCCGCTGCATCGCCATGGTCATCGTCTGGAACGACCTGGCAAAGGGGGACCGGGAGTATGCGGCCGGCCTCGTCGCCTTCAACTCGATCTTCCAGGTCCTGTTCTTCTCGGTCTACGCCTACGTCTTCATTACTGTCTTCCCGACCTGGCTCGGCCTTGAGGGGACGGCGGTCAACGTCACCATGCGGCAGATCGCCAAGAGCGTTTTCATCTATCTCGGCATCCCCTTCCTTGCCGGTATGATCTCCCACTTCGGCCTGATCAAGCTCAAAGGAAAGACCTGGTACGAGACGAAGTTCATCCCCCGCATCAGCCCGATCACGCTCATCGCCCTGCTCTTCACCATCGTCGTCATGTTCTCGCTCAAGGGCGAATATATCGTCAAGATCCCGCTCGACGTGGTGCGCATCGCCGTGCCGCTCCTCATCTACTTCGTGGTCATGTTCCTCGTCTCGTTCTTCATGAGCAGGAAGGCGGGGGCGGATTATCCCAAGGCGGCGACGCTCTCGTTCACGGCGGCCAGCAACAACTTCGAGCTGGCCATCGCCGTGGCCGTGGCCGTGTTCACGATCGAGTCGGGGGAGGCCTTCGCGGCGGTCATCGGACCCCTCGTCGAAGTGCCGGTGATGATCGGGCTGGTCAACGTGGCTCTGTATTTCAAAAAAGGTACTTCGCGAAAGCGGCCTAGGCAGCTTGACGGATTATTGTCACAGAAAATGGGGAATTGGTATTGTGTCCCCGATTTCCGGCTCCCTCTCGCGGCGGCGATGGGTGTTGCCTCGAAGATCCCCGTGGTGGAGGGGGGACCCGCGAAGCGGGGCGAACCGCACGAACTGGTTCCCGGGGCCGGGGAGCTCGAGGCAATACCCTGAGCCAAGCCGGAGAGAGGGAGCTCCCGGAATCGGGAGAAGAACCGTTTATTGGGCCATCTTGATGGCGGCGAGCGCTTTCATCGTCTCGACGTCCTTCGCCGTCTTGACCTCGAGGCGGAAGCCGCGGCCCTCGGCGTAGACGGGGGCGTCCTCGATCTCCTTCAGGACCGCCTTGGGCAGCTTGGCCTGCCTGGCGGCCTCGGTCGCTTTCCCGCCGTAGACAAAGGCACAGAGGAAGAAGCCTTCGCGGGGCAGCAGGTAGACGATCGTCCGGTCTTTCCGCTTGAGCCGGAGCGACCACGCTTTGTAGAACCCCCAGGCCTCGGTGACGGGGGCATAGGCGCCGCTGACATGTCCGACGAACTCGTCCCAGAGCCTCTTTGAGGGTCCGAGGCCTTTGGCCAGGACCTTGCCGTCCGGTGCTTTTTCTTTATCGTCGAAGCTCATGTCCTCCTCATTATAGACCTTGCCATCCCGGCTGCAAATATCGAATAATGGCCTGAGCATGGAAGACATCTCGCGGGGCGTCCGCTCCTTCGCCGCAGGCACGGCGATCAGCCGGGTCATGGGCCTCGTGCGGCAGACCGTCCTGGCCAACCTGTTCGGCGCCGGCCTGGCCATGGACGCTTTCACTGTCGCTTTCCGTATCCCGAACCTGCTCCGGGACCTGTTCGCGGAGACGGCCCTTTCGGCCGCGTTCGTCCCCGTCCTCACGTCCGAGAAGGTCAAGGGGCGGGAGGCCGAAAACCGGCTGGCCTCGAACATCTTCAACGTCCTGTTCGTGGTGACGGGGGCCGTCTCGCTGGCCGGCTTTTTTGCGGCGCCGTACCTGGCCAAGGTCATCGCCTTCGGATTCGGCAAGGTCCCGGGCAAGATCGACCTGACAGCGCAGCTGACCGCCGTCCTCTTTCCATTCCTGCTGTTCGTCAGTCTGGCCGCTTGGGCCATGAGCTACCTCAACACGGAGAAGTCGTTCTTCGTGCCGTCCGTGGCCCCGGCCGTCTTCAATCTCTTCTCCATCCTCTTCCCCCTCCTGACCTACGGCTGGTACGTCGCCCGCGGCAAAAACCCCATCTTCGGCCTGGCCGTCGGCGTCCTCGTCGGCGGCTTGATGCAGTTCCTCGTCCAAGTGCCCTCGCTCCGGCGCAAGGGCTTCCGCTGGGTGCCCGTCTTGAACTTCCGGGACCCGCAGTTCCTCCGCGTCATGGCCCTCTTCCTCCCCGTTGCCATCGGGCTGGCCGGGACGCGCATCAATGTCCTGGTCAACACGATCATCGTGACGCCGCTGGCCCAGGGAAGCGTCAGCTGGCTCGAATTCGCCTTCAGGATCATGCATCTTCCCCTCGGGCTCTTCGGCATCGCCGTCGGGACGGTCGCCCTGCCCTCGCTCTCGAAGATGGCCCTCGAGAACGACGTTGCGGCCGTCAAGTCGACGCTGCAGGATTCCCTGAAGATGGTCCTGTTCCTGACCCTGCCCACGACGGCCCTCATCGCCGGTCTCGCCTTTCCCCTCACCCGGGCCATGTATGAGAGGGGCCATTTCACCGCGGCGGACACGGTGGCCGTCGCCGGTGCGCTCGTCCTCTACGTCGCCGGTATCCCCTTCATGTCGGCCCTGCGCAACGTCGCCTCGGTCTTCTATGCCTACAAGGACGCCAAGACGCCGATGCTCGCGAGCTTCGCCTCGATCGCGCTCAACCTGGTTCTCAACGTCTCTTTGATGTGGGTCATCGGATACCTGGCCTTCCCGCTTTCGACTTCCTTGGCGGCGGTCCTCAACGTCGGCATCCTCTACGCGTTGCTGCCGCGCAAGGTCGGGCCGCTCGAGACAGGGCCCCTGGCGTCCTACGCGATGCGGCTCGCCGTCGCGTCGACGGCCGGCGGGGGAGCGGCCTGGCTGGCGAATCGGCTTATCGCCGGGCAGATCGGGACGTCCTTCCTCGCCTCGGCCGGAAGCGTCGTCGCCGGCGGCTGTCTGGGGCTCGCGGCATTCTTCGGGGCCTCCCGGCTTCTCGGGGTCACCGAAACGCGCGACTTCGTCCGCCGCTTCCTCCGCAAATAAGAGGGGGTCAAACCTATACCTTTTTACTTTTTTCGTAAACCCTTCGCGAAAAGTAAAAAGGTATAGGTTTGACCCCCTCTTGTCCCCCTCTTGTCCAAGGCCTATAATACGCTCCCCTTCTGGCCGGTCCGGCCGCAGGCGTGTTTCCCCCGACGAGCGACGATGCCGTTGCGCTTCGCTGAGAGGAGTCCCTTGGCCCGTCACGACGAGCTTCTGAAAGACCTCGGCCTGGACGTTGAGCTCCACCATCGGATCTTCGATGCCATCGGCCGGACCTTTCGCGAGACCGTGCTCATCCAGAAGGACCGTCCCGCCCGGATGGCCTATTTCGACGGCGTCATCGACGAAGCCCACGGCGACCGCGTTCGGGAGATCGTCGGGCGGCGCGCGGCCGGAGACAAGCTCATCGGCACGTTCTGCATCTTCGTTCCGGAAGAGCTCGTGCTGGCCCTCGGCGCGATCCCGGTCGCGCTCTGCGGCGGAACGTCCCTGTCCATCCCTTACGCGGAGAAGCTGCTGCCGCGCGATATCTGCCCACTGATCAAGTCCACCGTCGGCCTGGCCCGAGCTAACGTCTGCCCGTACGGGCCGATCGAGGACCTGGCCGTCGGCGAGACGACCTGTGACGCCAAGAAGAAAACATGGGACCTCCTGGCGAAAGACGGCGGCCTCCACGTCATCGAGCTGCCCCAGAAGAAAGGCCCCCGCGACAGGGACCTCTGGCTCGACGAGGTCCGTCAGTTCAAGGCCCGGCTCGAGCGGGTGACGGGCCGGACCGTAGACCCCGGGAAGCTCGCCGCGGCGGTCCGTCTCATGAACCGGAAGCGCCGGGCCCTGGGCCGGCTCAACGACTTCAGGAAGGCCGCGCGGCCGCCGATCAGCGGACTGGACGCCCTCGTCGTCATGCAGGGCGCCCTCATCGACGATACACTCCGGTTCACCGAGAGGCTCGAAGCCCTCTGCGACGAGCTCGAGGACCGGACGCTCCTGGGCGCCGCCGTCGCTCCCGAGGGGGCCCGGCGGATCATGATCTCCGGGTGTCCCTCGGTCATGGGCAACTGGAAGCTCCACGCCCTTGTCGAGTCCGCCGGCGCGCTCATCGTCTGCGACGAGACCTGCACCGGGTCGCGCTATTACGAGAACCTCGTCGAAGAGATCGGAAACGATCCCGACGCCCAGATCGCCGCAATCGCCGCCCGCTATCTCGGGATCACCTGTTCGTGCTTTTCGCCGAACGACGAGCGGATCGAGGCCATCCTCCGGCTCGCCCGGGAGCACCGGGTCGACGGGGTCATCCAGTACGTCCTCCAGTATTGCCACACTTATAACGTCGAGGCGGTCGCCGTGGCTGCCGCGCTCAAGGACGCCGGCGTCCCCAGTCTCAAGATCGTGACCGACTACGCCGAGTCGGACACCGGACAGCTTCGCCTCCGCGTCGACGCCTTCCTCGAAGGGCTGGGGCGGTAGGGAGGGGACGACGTGGCCGCGCCCGACCTCTTCCTCGGTCTCGATCTCGGCTCCCGCACGACGAAGATCGTCGAGCTGGCCGCCGGCGCGGTCTCGCGCTTCGAGGTCTTCGACACGGACGGAGACTCCCTCGAGCGCGTCCGGGCCCGGCTCGGCCGGCGCGACTACGCCCGGGCCGCGGCCACGGGCTACGGCCGCTTCCTCATGAACGCCCACCTCGACTGCCGCGTCGTGACGGAGATCACGGCCTGCGCCCGCGGCGCCCGTTTCCTGAGGCCGGAAGCCGGCCTGATCATCGACATCGGCGGCCAGGATTCCAAGGTCATCCTCCTCGGGAACGGCTCCGGCGACTTCGCCGATTTCGAGATGAACGACCGCTGCGCCGCCGGCACAGGCCGCTTCCTCGAGGTCATGGCCCGGCTGCTCGGCTTCACCGTCGAGGACTTCGGGCGGGCGGCCTGCGGGGCCGGCGAGACCGTCACGGTCAGCAGCATGTGCACGGTCTTCGCCGAGTCCGAGGTCATCTCGCTCCTCGCGGCCGGCCGCGATCGGACGTCGATCGCCCTCGGCCTGCACGACGCCATCGCCGACCGCGTCTACCCCCTCGCGGCGAGGTTCGACACGGAAGGCGAGGTGCTGATGGCCGGCGGCGTGGCCTTGAACCCCTGTCTCGTCGATCTTCTGTCGAAGCGGCTCGGCCGTCCCGTCGTCGTCCCCGAGCACCCTCAGATCGTCACCGCCGTCGGCGCCGCCCTGGCCGCCGCCGCTTAGAAAAAGAAGGGACCAGGTCTTCGCAAACCCACCACTAGGGCCCCAGAGGGACTGTCCCGGCCGGGGACAATCCCATCTTGCGAAGACCTGGTCCCTTCTTTTTTGCTTTTGACATCGCTTATCGCGGTTGCTGGCGCGCCAGGATTATTTAGTGTATTTAGTTGGGTGTCACCGAATATGCAGACTGTTCAAGCCGACCGATCGATGCGCAGGACGGCCCTCGCCGTCTCGATGGTTTCCTCGTTCCTGACGCCGTTCATGGCCTCGGGCATCAACGTGGCCATGCCCCTCATCGGCAGAGAATTCGATCTGAGCGCCGTCGCCCTGGGCTGGGTCCTCACGGCTTACACCCTGGCTGCGGCCATGTTCCTCGTCCCGTTCGGCCGGCTGGCCGACCTCGTCGGCCGCAAGAGGATCTTCGCCCTCGGCATCGGCGTCAACATCGCGGGAACCGTCCTGGGTGCGCTCGCCACTTCCGGTTTCGCCCTTATCCTCGCCCGGGCCGTCCAGGGCCTCGGCGGGGCCATGATCTTCGGCACGGGGATCGCCATCCTGACCTCGGTCTACCCGTACGGCGAGCGTGGCCGGGCGCTCGGGCTGAACACGGCCGCCGTCTACTCCGGGCTTTCGCTCGGGCCCGTCATCGGCGGCTTTCTCGTCCACGCCTGGGGCTGGCGGAGCGTCTTCTGGGCCACGGTTCCGATCGCCGCCCTGGCGCTCCTCCTGACGCTTGTCCGGCTCGAGGGGGAATGGGCCGACGCCCGCGGCGAGGGCTTCGACCTCAAAGGCTCGGCCATCTTCGGCTCCGGCCTGGTCGCTCTGATGTACGGCTTCTCCCGGCTGCCCTCGCTTCCCGGCATCGCCTTGACCGCCGCCGGCCTCCTCGCCCTGGCCGGATTCGTCGGCTTCGAGCTCCACGCCAGGCATCCGCTCCTCGATCTCCGCATCTTTCGCCACAACCGCATTTTCGCTTTCTCCAATCTGGCCGCGCTCTTCAATTACAGCGCCACCTCGGCCGTCGCCTTCCTGATGAGCCTCTACCTCCAGTACATCAAGGGCCTCCCCCCCCAAAAAGCGGGACTCGTCCTCGTCGCCCAGCCCATCGTCATGGCCCTTGCCTCGCCCTTCGCCGGACGGCTCTCGGACCGCACGGAGCCGCGCCTCATCGCTTCCGCCGGCATGGCCCTTTCCGCGGCCGGCCTCCTTCTCTTCTCCTTCCTCGGCCCCGATACGGGCTTCGGCTTCATCGTCGGGAGCCTCGTTTGCCTCGGCCTCGGCTTCGGGCTCTTCTCCTCGCCCAACACGAACGCGGTCATGTGCTCGGTCGAGAGGCGCCACCTCGGCATCGCCTCGGCCGCTCTCGGGACCATGCGCCTGACCGGTCAGATGATGAGCGCCGGGACGACCATGATGATCTTCGCCCTGTTCATGGGCCGCGTCCCGATCGAGCCCGCCGTGTACCCTCTCTTCCTCCGCAGCGCCCGGTTCGCCTTCGCTTTCTTCGCCGCTCTTTGCGTCGCCGGCGTCTTCGCCTCGCTCGCCCGCGGCGACCGGCCCCCTCTCGACCGGACCTGAGCCGCGCCAGCCCGCCGCCGCAAGTTCTCCTTGTCAAATCGGCCGCCCGCTCTATAGAATGGAGGGCGACATTCCCGCGACGATCGAGGAGGAACGATGAGCCTGTCCCGCAAAGGATTCCTGAAAATGCTCGGCCTCGGCGCCCTGGCCGCCGGCTCCAGCGCTTACGGCCTGCCTTCGAAGGCCCTCCAGGACGTCCGCGCCGCCGCGGCGACCGGGCCCGGCAAGAAGCTCAAGATCACGGACGTCGAGATCTACCTCTTTGACATCGGGCTCACGTCGCCCTTCCGCATCGCCATCGGCGTCATGAACGCGGCCAACGACGTCCTCGTCCGCGTCCGCACCGACCAGGGCATCGTCGGCCTCGGCGAGGCCTGTCCCTTCCCGCCCATCACCGGCGAGACCCAGGCCACGAACGTCGCCGCGGCCAAGGCCATCCGCGACATGATCGTCGGCAAGGACCCGCTCGCGATCGACGCGCTCCTGCGCCAGATCGGGCCCCTCGTCCACGCCAACCCGAGCATGGTCGCCGCCTTCGACATGGCCTTCCACGACATCCTGGGCAAGGTCGCCGGCCTGCCGCTCTTCCGCCTCCTCGGCGGGACGAAGAACGTCTTCGAGACCGACATCACGACGAGCATCGACACGCTGGAAGCTATGACGGCCGAGTCCAAGAAATACGCCGACATGGGCTACAAGACGCTCAAGGTCAAGGTCGGGCTCGATCCCGACGAGGATTTCGCCCGGCTCGAGGCCATCCGCCGCGCCGTCGGCCGAAGATGGCCATCCGCATCGACGCCAACCAGGGCTGGAGCGTGCCCCAGGCGATCTACGCCCTGCGCAAGATGGAGCCCCTGGCGATCCAGCTCTGCGAGCAGCCGGTCCTGGCTTCGGATCATGCCGGCATGAAGGCCGTCCGCGCCATGAGCCCCATCTCCATCATGGCCGACGAGTCCCTGTTCGGGCCGGCCGACGCCGTCAAGCTCATCCGGGCGGAAGCCTGCGACACCTTCAACATCAAGGTCATGAAGGCCGGCGGGCTGCTGAACTCGATCCGCATCGCCCACGTCGCCGACGCCGCCAACATGCGCTGCATGGTCGGCTGCATGATCGAATCGAACCTGGCGCTCACGGCGGCGGCCCACGTCGTGGCCTCGCAGGCCAACATCGTCTACGCCGACCTCGACGGGAACACGGAGCACGCCACGAACCCGATCATCGGCGGGATGACGGTCCAGGCGGGGACGCTGACGCTGCCCGAAACGCCGGGCCTCGGCTGCGACGTCGATCCGGCCTTCCTGAAGAAGCTCCAGAAGGTTTGACCGGGCTCAGGTCTCGACGCCGAAGGCCGGCTTCTTCGTCTTCCACTTGCCGCGGGTGAAGTCCGGGCATTCGACGGAGGCGGCGCCGGCGGCGATCGATTTCTCCGAGAGCGGGATGACGGCGCTCATCAGCACCGAATCGTAGACGTCGATCGGCGTCTGCGTCTTCCGGCGCACGGCCTCGACGAAGAGGGCCAGCTCCAGGTAATCCGTGCCGCCGTGGCCGCCGGCCTCGGCCTCCGTCTTCATCTTCCGCCACCAGGCGTGGTCGAACTTCTCCATGTAGGGCGGGAACGGCTCCCACTCGTGATAGGCGGGGCTCTTGTCGACGAGATAGAGTGCGTTCCGCTGCTCGTTGTAGATGCCCCGGGTCCCTTGGAGCTCCCACTGGTTGTCGTAGGGCCGCGGCAGCTGCATGTCGTATTTGACGAAGATCGTGTTGCCCTTCTTCGTCCGGATGAGCGTCGTGACGACGTCGCCCTGGGAGAACTTCGCCTTTGCGTAGGGATGCTTCGGGCCGAACTTGCGCCCGAAATAATCGTTGATGCCGAGCGAGCGGTTGGCCATGGTCACGGCCGTGTCGAAATAATCGCCGCAGCCGAGGTCCAGCCAAGGCCAGACCGGGCCGACCGCGTGGGTCGGGTACTGCGAGCGGTTGAGCTTGATGAGATAGCGGCCGCCCCAGCGCATGTTCCCTTCGGGGCTGAAGAACCAATGGTCGATGCAGTCGTGGGTGTGCGAGGCCTGGACGTGGACGATCTCCCCGAAGAGCCCCTTGCGGACCATGTTGAGGAGGGCCAGGTTGTCCTGGCGGAAGCTCCAGTTCTCGAGCATCATGCAGGGAACGCCCGTCGCCTCGTGGGTGTCGACGAGCTCCCAGCACTCCTCGAAGGTCATGGCGGCAGGCACTTCGACCGCGGCGTACTTCTTATTGCGCATCGCGCTCACCGCCATGGGCGTGTGCCAATCCCAGGACGTGGCGATGACGACGGCGTCGATGTCCTCCCGCCAAAGAAGCCGCTGGAAGTCCTCTGGGCCCTTCGAGTATCCCTCCGGTTTGGGCCGCCCGGCCTTGACGACCAGGTCCTGGGCCTGGGCCAGGGCGCCGAGATCGATGTCGCAGAGGGCGGGGAACTCGAGGCCGGGCATGAGCAGGAGATTCGATAGGAGCGACCGGCCGCGGTTCCCGGTGCCGATGACTCCGAGACGGACCGGCCGGGCCGCCTGTTCCGCCTTCTCGAAAAGCGTGCCGTCCGTCTTGAAATTGGCCAGGAGGGCGCCGGCTGACGCTCCGCCGCTCACCTTGAGGAATTCCCTGCGGTCCATGTGTTCGGCCATGTCATCTCCTTAAATCGGGGACACAATACCAATTCCCCAATTAATCTGTGCGCGATCCATATTCCCCGAACAAGTATCATTCAGCAGCGGGACGAAATCAAGGCGGGGCCGCGATTGCGCCCGGCCTGGCGTTGGCATAAGATAAGGCCACGGGAGGGTGAAGGAGATGACCGCAGTCCGCAAGATCAACTGGGGCATCCTCGGATGCGCCGGCATCGCCGAGAAGGCCTTCATCCCGGCCGTCCTTAAGTCCCGCAACGGCGTCCTCGCCGCGATCGCCTCGAGGGACGAGGCCCGGGCCGCCGACTGGGCCCGCCGCTTCGGCTTCCTGAGAGCCCACCGGACCTACCGGGACCTCGTCGACGACCCGGCCGTCGACGCCGTCTACAATCCCCTTCCGAACGACCTCCACGCCGAATGGTCCATCAGGGCCCTGCGCGCCGGCAAGCACGTCATCTGCGAAAAGCCCATGGCCATGAACGCCCCCGAAGCCCGGGCCATGATCGAGACGGCCGAAACGAGCGGCGTCCTGCTCATGGAAGGTTTCATGTACAAGTTCCACCCGCAGATCGGGAAGACGCTCGATCTCATCCGCGCCGGCGCGATCGGCGACCCGCGCACCGTCCACTCGGCCTTCACATTCCACTTCAAACGGGAGGACTCGAACTACCGCTGGTTCCCGGCGCAGGGGGGCGGGGCCCTCTACGACGTCGGGTGCTACACGATCAGCATCGCCCGGCTCATCCTCGGCGCCGAGCCGCGATCGGTCTTTGCCGCCGCCCGCACCGACCCGGCGACCGGCGTGGACATGACGACCGGCGCCCTGCTCGAATTCCCCGGCGGCCGCTTCGCCCAGTGCGAATCGAGCTTCGAGACCCAGTTCCAGAGCCGGCTCCTCGTCGTCGGTACGGAGGGGACCCTCCGTCTCGAGCGGGCCTTTTCGGCCAAGGACTTCGACGTCGCCGTCGAGATCGTCCGGGGCGACGCGGTCGAGTCCATGCCCGTCCCGAAGGCCGACATGTTCGCGCTGATGGTCGACGACTTCGGCGACGCCGCGCTCGGCGAGGCCCCGCTGCGCTATCCCGCGATCGATGCTTGGCACAACATGCGCGCGATCGACGCCTGCTTCGAATCCATCGGCACGGGCGCGCGCGTTACGATCCCCGAATCCGTCCATTTCGTCCTGACGAGCTCGGGCAAGAGCTGACTCCGTCCCGCCGCCGATTCTTAAGGGCGCCGCGGCCAGAATTGCCAAATACTTTACAAAAAAAGTTGAAAATGCGTCGTCGCGGTGCTTTAATACGCGCCGGAGTTTTCATGAAACATCACTCGCCTCACACGCTCACTCTCATCCTCGCCCTCGCCTTCGCGCTCGCGGGCTGCCCCGGCTGCCAGTCGACGAGCGACAACGGCACCCAGGGCGTGACGCCGGAAGACAGCTTCCAGCACGTCATCCCCGCGCTCATGTCGAAATGGAACATCCCCGGCGGGGCCGTGGCCCTGGCCCGGCACGGATCGGTCGTCCTGACGAAAGCGTACGGCCTCGCGGACAAATCCGGGAGCGTGCCGGTGACTCCGGCCTCGCTCTTCCGCCTGGCCAGTCTCTCCAAGCCGATAACGGCCGCGGCCGTGCTCAAGCTCCACGAGGACGGGCTCATCGATCTCAACGCCAGGGTCTTCGACGTCCTCAGCGACGTCGAACCGCCGCCGGGCTCGACCGTGGACCCGCGGCTCGCCGACGTGACGGTCCTGGACCTGCTCCGGCATTCCGGGGGCTGGGACCGCGGCGCGAGCTTCGACCCGATGTTCCGATCCCGCGAGATCGCGGCCGCGCTCGGCGTTCCTCCTCCCGCCGATGCCGCCGCTGTCATCCGCTACATGAAGGGGCAGCCGCTCGACTTCGATCCGGGCTCGAAATACGCTTACTCCAATTTCGGCTACTGCCTTCTCGGCCGGATCATCGAGAAGCTCACGGGACAGAGCTACGAGACCTACGTCAAGACGGCGATCCTCTCTCCGGCCGGGGCTGCGGACATGCGCCTCGGCCGGTCGCTCGCGGCGGATCGGGCCGATGGGGAAGTCGTCTATTATGATTACACCGGCGCGCCGCTCGCCGTCTCCGTCTTCACGACCGGCACCGAGACGGTCCCCTGGCCTTACGGAGGGTTCGCGATCGAGCCAATGGACGCCCATGGCGGCTGGCTGGCGTCGGCCCCGGACCTCCTCGATTTCCTTCTTGCCGTCGACGGCCGGACGTCGAGGCCCGACCTCCTCCAGGAGGCCACGACGGACCTGATGGTGGCCCGCCCGCCGCTCGCGGAATACCAGGGCTCGGCCACGTACTATGCCCTCGGCTGGCAGGTCCGGCCGACGGGCGCCGACGCCAACTGGTGGCACACGGGATCCCTGCCCGGCACCTCGACGATCATGGTCCGGACGGCCAACGACATGAGCTGGGTGGCCCTTTTCAACTCCCGGCCGGCCAACGCCGACGCGTTCTTCGGCGAGCTCGACAGCGAGCTGTGGCGGGCCGTCAACGGGATCACCGAATGGCCTGCCGCCGCTGCCGCCGGACGATGATGACGATTGACTCGCGGCCAGGCCCGATGATAAAGAGGGGAGCCATGGCGCCCTACACGAAGCCGACGCTCGTCCTAGACGAGGGCCGGGTCCGCCGGAACATCGAACGCATGACCGCGCGGGCCGCGGGATTCGGCGTCCGTTTCCGGCCCCACTTCAAGACGCACCAATCGCGCCATATCGGACGGATCTTCCGCGAATTCGGGGTCGAGGCGATCACCGTCTCATCGGTCAGCATGGCGTCGTATTTCGCCGCCGACGGCTGGACGGACATCCTCATCGCCTTCCCCTTCAATATCCTCGAGTCCGCCGAGATCGGGCGCCTGAGCTCCGGGTGCTCGCTGGGGCTTCTCGCGGAATCGCCCGCCGGTCTGGCCGCGCTCGCCCGCTCCGTTTCCGCGCCCGCGGACATCTGGATCAAGATCAACGTCGGCGCCAACAGGGCCGGGGCGGACTGGAACGACACGGCGCTTCTGTCGCGGATCTGCCGGGAGACGATCCGGCACGGCTCGCTCCGTCTTCGCGGACTTCTGACGCACAACGGCCGGACCTACCTCGCGCGCTCGTTCGACGCCCTGGCGCGGCTCCATGCCGACGCCATGAAGAAGATGCGCCGCGCCCAAAAGGACCTGGCCCGGGCGGGATTCCCGGATCTCGAGATCTCGGTCGGCGACACGCCTTCGAGCAGCCGGCTCGACGACTTCGAAGGCGCCGACGAGATCCGCCCCGGTAATTTCGTTCTCAACGACACGACCCAGCTCGAGCTCGAGACCTGTGGCGAAGAGGACGTGGCGGCCGCCGTGGCCTGTCCTGTTGTGTCCCTGCACCCGGCCCGGAATGAGGCCGTCATCTACGGCGGCGCCATTCATCTTTCGAAAGACGATGTCCTCACCCGGACGGAAGGACGGATCTACGGCCGCGTGTGCCGCCGCCGCGGCCCGGGCTGGGGCCGGATCGTGCCGGGGTCTGCCGTATCTTCACTGTCCCAGGAGCACGGCATCGTGAGGATGCCGGCGGCCGAGATCAAGAAGCTCAAGGCCGGGGACATCCTGTTCGTCTTGCCTGCCCACTCGTGCCTGACCGTCGATCTCTTCAAGGAATTCGTCAGACTGGACGGCCAACTCATACCGACCATCCGGTCATGTGACATCTAATCAACTCATTATAAATAATATGGGGGATTTTTATCACGCCATACATTTTTCTTGACAAGATTAGATATATTATATATTTTACAGCCAACTATGAAAATGGATTGGAAGCCAGCGGATTTTCAGGTCCCACAGACCCTCAGCGAAACCATTTTTCAATCCCTGAAAAAGGCCGTTATTGACGGCGATATCAAACCCGGGCAGAGGCTCCAGGAAAAGGAGATCGCCGCGCTCTTCAACACGTCGGCGACGCCCGTCCGTGAAGCGTTCTTCCGGCTGGCCGCGGAGAAGTATCTCGTCATCAACGCCCGCAAGGAAGTCCTCGTCCAGGACACGACCAAAGAAGAAGTGCGGGAGCTCTACGAGATCGTCCGGGCCCTCGACATCCTCGCCCTCCGCAAGACCCTGCCGGCCTTCTCGCCCGAAGATATCGACGAGCTCCGTGCCATGACACAGGAGCTGGGCCGTCTTTACGCCTCCGCCGACCACCAGAGCTATCTCGAGCAGAACCTCAAGATCCATGACCGGATCTGGAGCGTCTGCGGCAGCCTGTCGCTGTATGAGACGCTGAGCGAGCTCATGTCCAAGATCTCCATCTATCGCCGCAAAACGGATTTCGCCCCGTTCTCCGATCCCCCGGCGCTCGATAAATCCTATCGCGACCACGTGCGGATCTTCGAGCTCATCGAAGCCCGCGACATGGCCGGCTTGGAAAAGCTGATCGAAGCCCACTGGGGCGAGGAATTCTACGTCGATGACGGGCCCGGCCCCCATGGCCAGGAGCCCTCCGAAGGAGGTGGGCACGGCTGCAACGCATAAGACCCGATTGCCGATCGAAGATCGTCCCATCAAGGCATTCCCAGAGGAGGTTCGTATAATGCGCATTCTCAAGAGCATCTGCGCGGTCGTCCTTGTCCTTGCGTCCGCCGCGCTGGCTTTCGGGCAGATGATCCCGATGGGCCAGCTCACCGGCACGGTCACAGACAAGGATGGCTCGCCGCTTCCCGGCGTCAATGTCACCATCACCAGCCCCTCGCTGATGTTGCCCCAGCTGGCCACCGTCACCAGCGAGAACGGGCTCTACAGGTTCTTTTCTCTCCCGGCCGGCACCTATAAGGTCACCTTCGAATTGGCCGGTTTCCGGGGCGTCGTCCGCGAAAGCATCATCCTCAGCGGCTCCCGGACCGTCAGCGTCGATATCTCCCTCGAACAGGGCGGCATCGAGGAATCCATCACCGTCGTCGGGCAGTCCCCGACGGTCGACCTGAAGATGACCCAGACGGGTACGACGTTCACCAAGGACATGATCGCGGCCCTTCCCCTGGCGCGCGATCTCGCCTCCATCTTCAACTCGGCCCCCGGCATGTTCGCCCGGACCTCGCACGGCAGCGACGCCCGGTCCAACAACTTCATCGTCGACGGCGTCAAGATGCAGGACCCGGTCACGGGCGACCCGTACCAGACGGTCCCCTGGAACGCCATCGACGAGGTCGAGATCGAGACCGGCAGCCAGAAGGCCGAATACGGCGCCGTCAAGGGCGCCCTGGTCAACGTTATCACCAAGGCCGGCGGCAACACCTTCTCCGGTGGCCTCAATTTCTATTACCGGAGCAAAGCCCTCCAGTCCGTCAATACGGCCGGCACGCCGTTCGAGGGCCAGTTCGTCGGCTTCCGCCACCAGTATCTGCCCGGTTTCTCGCTCGGCGGCCCGATCGTCAAGGACAAAATCTGGTTCTTCTCCAGCCTCGACGTCGACAAATCCTCGTCGTACACGCAGGGCTTCCCGGCCCCGGCGACCTTCGGCGGCCCGCAGCCCCCCTCCGCCCCGATCGGACAGGACACCATCGCCCCGTTCGGCAAGGTCACCTTCCAGATGAGCGAGCGGGACAAGCTCATCGTCTCCGGTTACTGGCGCGGCTACAAGTGGGACCACCGCGGTGCCAGCCGCTGGAACGTCTTGAACGCCAACGTCAACGAGGACTCAGCCGTCACCATCGCCACGGCCCAGTGGACCCGGACGATGTCCAAGGATCTCCTGTTCAACCTCAAGGGCTCCTGGTACTCCCTCCACCAGTACCTGCTGGCCAATGACACCCTGTCGCCCCTCGTCGACGAGTCCACGGACAACGTCAATCGCGGCGGCGCGGGCTCCGACTGGTGGTACACCCGCCGGCGGGCTCAGACGAACAGCGACCTGACCTGGTACAAGGACAACTGGCTCGGTACACACGAGTTCAAGGTCGGCGCCGATGCCGAATTCTCGTTCGACGGCACCGAGTGCGCGTATTACCAGGATCCCCATTTCGAAGGCGTCTTCCCCGAGGGCTTCAAGGCCGTGGACATCTATCTCTGGGACGGCCTGCCCAACTGGGCCTGGGTCGGGACCGAGCTCAAACAGAAGAACAACCTCATCCAGGTCGGCGGCTTCCTTCAGGACACCTGGTCCCCGGCCCGGCGGATGACCGTCAACCTGGGCCTCCGGCTGGACTTCTCCCAGGGGAACTATCCGCCCCAGAGGAGGCGGAACTCGACCGAGTGGACCAACGAGCAGACGATCCACGCCATGAGCTTCACCATGCTCTCGCCGCGGCTGGGCCTGACCTACGACCTCACCGGCGACGGCAAGACCGTCCTCAAGACGAGCTTCGGCCGTTACTACGCCCCGCTGCTCATGATCTACTACTACTTCAACAACCCCAACCAGCGGTCCTCCTTCTGGGCCCAGCTGAACCCCGATTGGTCCGTGAATTACACGACCCCGGTCAGCTCGCCGGGCACGACGGCCGTTGACCCCAACATCAGCTCGCCCTACGCCGACGAATTCAACATCGGTATCGAGCGCGAGCTCTTCGAGGACTTCTCCGCGTCGGCGACCTTCATCGCCAAGTGGGAGCAGAACCTCATCGACGACGTGGACCGGGCCCATCTCGATTGGACCCATTATCAGGAGACCGGTGAGCTCGTCTGGTCGGGCTATCATCCCGTCACCGGCACGGACCCCTTCACCGGCGACGCCGTCACGTACTATGAGATGGACGACACCTTTGGCGACTACGGCTTCGTCTTCCAGAACGTGCCCGGCACGGCCCGCAAGTATATGGGCCTCGAGTTCAAGCTGACCAAGCGCATGTCGGACCGCTGGGCCATGCAGACGAGCTACGTCTGGTCCCGCGGCCGCGGCATCCTCAACACCTCCCGCGATCAGAGCACGGGCTTCTCCGGCTTCTACGACGATCCGAACACCATGATCAACGCCTACGGGCGTCTCGATTACCAGCGCGAGCACTTGGTCAAGGTCCAGGGCACCTGGGCCGGCCCCTGGGGCGTCAACGTCAGCGGCTACTACCAGTTCGGCAGCGGCATCCCCTACACCCGCCTCCTGAGAAGCTACGAGGCCGGCCTCGGCAGCCTCTACCAGGGCGGCGTGACGATCTTCGCCGAGCCGCGGGGCACCCACGAGTTGCCGGACCAGCACCTGCTCGACCTGCGGATCGAAAAGGCCTTCCAGGTCGGCCGCGGCCAGATCGCCATCCAAGCCGACGTCTACAACGCCTTCAACAACAACCGCACGACGAGCATCGGCAACGTCACGAACTACGATTGGTTCCTCGACGAACGCGGCCAGTCCGTGTACGGCATCATGGGGCCGCGCTATTTCCAGCTCGGCCTGATCTATCGATTCTGACCCGCACCTTTCTTGTTCCCTGCAAAGGGGAGCCGGCGCCTCCGATGAGGCGCCGGCTCCGCCTCGACTCCGGAAAGGAGGTTTTCTCATGACCCGAGAGAACGCATCGGACCGCGACATCGCGATGCCCGGCCGCCGCGAGTTCCTGGCCACGTCCCTGGCCGGCTTTCTGGCCCTCAACCACGCCTTTGGAGGCGTCTTCATGCACGATGAGGCGCCGCTCGGCGACGCCCCGGCCCCGGCCGGGGGGTTCGTCATGGAGAGCGCTCCGGGGCCCGAGACCGTCATCAACGGGAAGCGCTGCCTCTATTTCGGGGGCACCGGGTACTTCGCCCTGCACGGCCACCCGGAGGTCATCGAGGCGGGCATCGCCGCCTTCCGCAAGTTCGGCTGTCACAGCGCCACGTCGCGGACGGGCTTCGGCAACACGCCCGTCCAGATCGAGCTCGAGCGGCAGATCGCCGAGTTCTTCGAGACCGAGGATTCGATCCACTTCGTCTCCGGCTACCTCGACAACCTCTTCCTTGTCCAGGCCCTCAAAGACAAGGTCGGGGCCATCTTCATCGACGAGACGGCGCACTTCAGCATCCGCGACGCCGTCTACTCGGCCCTCAAGCCTGTCTACACCTATAAGCATCGCGACGCCGAGGACCTGGCCCGGCAGCTCAAGTCCAAGCTCAAGGCGGGCGATGTCCCCCTGGTCATGAGCGACGGGATCTTCCCGACGTTCGGGGTCATCGCGCCCGTCCCGGAATACGTCAAGGTCCTTGAGCCGTATAACGGCTACCTGTGCCTCGACGATTCCCACGCTGTCGGCCACTTGGGCCCGAACGGCCGCGGCACTTATGACTACTTCGGCGTCAAGAGCGATCGCTGCCTCTACGCCGGGACAATGAGCAAGGCCTTCGGCGGGCACGGCGGGTTCATCCCGGCCAGCAAGGCCTTCATCGACCACATCAAGGCGACCTGCGGTGCCTACCCGGGTGCCACACCGAGCCCGACGCCGGCCATGGCCGCGTCGCTCAAGGGCCTGGAGATCGTCCGGCGCGAGCCCCAGCGGCGCGAGCGCCTGCGGCGGAACGTTGCCCGGATCAAAACGGGCATGAAGAAGCTCGGCTACGACATGAATGACACCCCGGTGCCCATCGTCACCTGGGTCCTGAAGTCGGCGGACGACATGAAGAAGGTCCAGAAAGAGCTCTTCGACCGGGGCATCGCCGTTGCCCTCCTACACTACGTCGGCGCTCCCGCCGGAGGGGTTCTGAGGGCTTCCATTTTCTCGGAACACACGACCGAGCAGATCGACCGCCTGCTCGGCGAAATGAAGCGGTTGGGCTGACGCGGCCTCGGGACGTCCGGACGGGCCGGGCGTCCGGTCGCGAACATGACATCACCGCAGCGGACCCGCCGCCCGGAAGGAGCTCCGGACTCCGGGGCGCGCCAAAGGGGAGACCATGAATAAACGCATTCTTCATCTCCGGACCCTCGGTATCACTCTGATCGTCGGGCTCTTCGCCGCCGGAGCGGCCGCCTCCGCGTCCGACATCGACCCGGCTGCCGTCCGCAGCCGCGTGGCCGGGCTGCTCAAGGCGCGCGGCCTCGTCGGCCTGTCCGTGGCCGTCGTCGAGAACGGGACGCCCGTCCTGGCCGAGGGGTTCGGCACCCGGTCCATCGCGACCGGGGAGCCGGTGGCCGCGGACACCATGTTCGCCGTCGGCTCCATCACCAAGCAGTTCACCGCGGCTTGCGTTCTGCTCCTGGCCGAGGACGGGAAGCTCTCCGTCACGGACAAGGTCTCCAAGTATTATCCCGCCCTGACCCGAGCTTCGGACATCACCCTGCTCGACCTGATGAACCACGTCTCGGGGTATGCCGATTATTATCCCCTCGATTTCGTCGAACGGCCCATGGCCCAGGCCACGCCCAGTGACGAGGTCATCCGCCGGTTCGGGACGCGGCCGCTCGATTTCGAGCCGGGCTCGCGATACTCCTATTCGAACACCGGCTACCTGATCCTGGGCCGGATCGTCGAGAAGGTCAGCAGCCAGCCCTTCGGGAAGTTCCTCGTGGGCCGCGTCCTCAAGCCGCTCGGTCTGGACCACACGGCCTATGAGCCCGACCCCGGATCGCCGGCCTGCGCCCGGGGTCACATGTCCTTCTGGCTCGGCGCGCCGGAGATCGTGCCATTGGAAGGCAAGGGCTGGGTCGCCGCCGCCGGGGCGCTCTTCTCGACGCCGACCGACCTCGCGGCCTGGGACCTGGCGCTCATCGGAGGCCAGGTCCTGAAGCCGGAGTCCTTCAAGCTCATGACGACGCCGCGCCGGCTGAACGACGGGACCTTTTCGAATTACGGCTGCGGGTTGGCCATGGGCGAGCGCGGCGGCGTCGCGTTCCTGTCCCATAGCGGAGCGGTCAACGGCTTCCACGCCCTGAACATCGTTGTCCCCTCGAAGCGCTCGGCGGCCATCCTGTTCTCGAACCTGTCGTCCTACAGCGACACCAATGCGGTCTTCAGCGAGCTGACAGCCCTCATCCTGCCGCCGGCCAAGCCGGCGCCGGCCCCGGCCGTCCAGGACAAGCCCAAGCCGCCCGCGCCGAAGACGGGCATCCCGGCCATCGCCGGGCCGACCGCGGCCGACCAGGCCCGGGCCTTCGTCATCGCCCTTCAGGCGGGGCGGGTGGACCGGAAGACCCTCGGCGAGGAATTCGATTTCTTCCTCAAGACGAGCATGATCGCCCCGGCCGCGGCCCGGCTGAGGGCCTACGGCGAGCCGACCGGAGCGGTCGTCGAATCGATCGGCGAGCGCGGCGGGATGGAGGTCTCGACGACCCGGCTGGAATTCAAGACCGGCGCCCTGAAGGTCCTCATGTACCGGACCCCGGACGGCAAGATCCAGCAGCTCTTCGTTCAAAAAGGCTAAGGCCGCTTAGGTTTTCCCGGGCTTCCTGTTCTTGGCCAGGAAATAGTCGTAGGCCGCCCGGGCCATCAGCCCCACCTTGTGCTTGATCTCATAGTGGATCTCCCGCAAGTCGTTCCCGAAGAAACAGATGATCAGGGTTCCGGCCTTCTCGGGCAGCCAGACGACCGCGCAATCGTTGAGCACCGCGGTCCCGCCCCCCCGGCCCAGGCTGCCGCCCTTGCGGGCCACGTCCGTGGATTCGGGAAGATAGCGCAGGACGAGCTCGGCTCCGGTGTGGTGCTTCATGGTCTCGAGGACCCGATCGCTCGTCTCCCGGTCCACGAACTCACCCTTGACGCACTTCTCGAGGAGGGCGGCGATGTCCCGCGGGGTCGAGGTGTCGTGGGTCGAGGCGTCGAACGCCTTCTCGGCGGCCCGTCGCGCCGGGTCCGCCCAGACCGAGGCCGGAAGCCCGTCGAGCTCGGCGATGGTCAGGCGCTTCGCGGGATCGAGCCCGAGGTAGCCCAGGATGAGCTGCCGGGTGTTGTAGTCGACCGTCGTTTCCTTCAGCCCCAGGCCGGCGATCGTGGCGCCGACGGCCTCGGGGGTGACGAGGTCGAAAAGGATATCGGTCGCCGTATTGTCGGATTTGGCCATCATCAGGAGCTGCAGGTCCTGGACGGAGATGGCCAGCCCCGGCTTCATGGAGGTCATCAGCCCGCTGCCGTAGGTCTTCATCCTCTCCTCGAACATGATCCGGTCGTCGAGGGAGATCCGGCCGAGCTGGATCTCTTTGTGGAGGGTCATGAGGACGGGGATCTTGAAGACCGAGGCCAGCTGGAAGCGCTCGCCGTCGCGAAGTCCGACGGTTTCGCCGGATTCGACGTGCTTGATGAACACGCCGGTCCGGCCGTTGATCTTCCCGGTCTGCGAGGCCACGGCCCGTTCGAGCTCCGTCAGGCTGCGGGGAACGGGGAAGGACGCTTCTTGGGCCGGCAAGGCGCCGGCCCCCAGGATGATCAGGAACGCGAGAACCGCCGCCGGGCGGAGCGATCGTCCTCTCATCGGTCCCTCCTCAGACCTTCGCCATCTTCTTCAGGAAGGCCGGGTCGACGTCGCAGCCGAGGCCGGGCGTCTCCGGCATGGTGACGATCCCCGCCTTGGTCGTCATGCCGCCGATGACGGGATCGACCGTGTGCTCGGCGTTGCCGTCGAGGTCGGCGTAGACGATATTGGCCTGGGAGGCGACGACGTGCGCGGCGGCCGTCAGGGCCACCCGCGTCTCGAGCATGCAGCCGACCATGCAGCGCATATTGGCCGCATCGGCGATGTGGGCGATGCGGATGGAATTGAGGATGCCGCCGGCCTTCATGATCTTGATGTTGATGTAATCGCAAGCCTCGGCATCAATGAGCTTAAGGGCGCTGGCCGGCAGGAAGCACGATTCGTCGGCCATGATCGGGATGGGGCTCTCGGCCCGCACGGTCTTGAGCCCGTCGATGTCCGAAGCCAGGACGGGCTGTTCGACGAGCTGGATGCGCAGCTTCTCGATCTTCTTCAGGGCGTAAATGGCCTGGGGCACGGTGTAGCCCTGGTTGGCGTCGATGCGCAGAGCGATGTCGTCGCCGATGGCCTCGCGGACGGCCCGGAGCCGCTCGAAGTCCTGGTCGGGGTCGAGGCCGATCTTGACCTTGAGCGTCTTGTAGCCCAGGGCGGCGTGCTTCTTGACGTTGGCCGCCATGGCCTCCGGGGTGTCGATGCCGGTCGTGATGTCGCTTTCGAAGGTGGATTTGTCCCCTCCGAAGAGGCGGTAGAGCGGCAGGCCGGCGGCCTGGCCCAGGATGTCGAAGCAGGCCATCTCGAAAGCGGCGACCATGCTCGGGTTCGAGTGGACGATGGGCCCGATGAGGCGCAGGATGGCGTCGATCGCCAGCGGGTCCTTGCCGGCGATCATGTCGCGGATGGCCTTGGCCGCGGCGATGTTCGTGGCCTGGGTCTCCCCGGTGATGGGCGGGAAGGGACAGGCTTCGCCGATCCCGACCAGGCCCTGGTCGGTGCGGATGCGGACGAGGACGTCGTTGGCCGCCTTCATCTCGCCGATGGAGATGCGGAATGGAGCGACGAGGGGCAGGTCGTAGACGTAGATCTCGACATCTTTGATGGTCAGCTTGGGCGCGCCGGGGCGTCGTTCGGGGGCTCCGGCGCCGGCCAGCGGGAGGCCGAACCCGCCGAAACCGGAGGCCAGACCGCCGAGGCCGAGGACTTTCAGGAATTGTTTGCGGGACAGGCTCATGGGGACTCCTCTCGTCGTGACTTTACAACTATATATTCTATCTTTTTCAATGGCTTGGCTTCAAGAAAAAAATGCTCCGAAGGCTAAAAAAAGCTCTGAAATCGGCTATAATAGTGGGCTGGGATATTGAAATGACCGCGCTCGACATGATCTACCACAAGGATTACACCATCCACACCTACGAGACGGACGCCCGGGGCCTGGCCAAGACGGTCACGCTGCTCAATTATCTCCAGGATGCCGCCGGCGACCACGCCGGCCGGCTGGGGCTGTCGGTCCTCGACTTGTTCAAGCGCAACATGACCTGGGTCCTGTCGCGCTACCACATTCTCGTCCACCGCCACCCGGGCCAGGGCGAGCGGCTCGAGGTCACGACTTGGCCGTCGGGAAAGGGCGGCTATTTCGCCACGCGCGATTTTGAGGTCGCCGACGGGAGCGGCGGCCCCGTTCTCTCCGCGACGAGCTCGTGGATGATCGTCGGGCTCGAGCGCAAGCAGCCCGTCAAGGTCGACGACGTCATCGACATCCCCTACGCCTTCGATAAGCGGGCCGTCGACGATCCTTTCAGCTCGCTCCCGACCCCCGGGGCGCGCGACGCCGAGGTCCGCTTCCGCGTCGAATCGGCGCATCTCGACTGGAACCGTCACGTCAACAACGCGATTTACGTCCAATGGGCCCTCGAAGGGGTCAGCCCCGACGTCCTGCTGAAGGGCCGCCCCGTCGAGCTCGAGGTCTCCTACAGGGCCGAGGCTTTCTACGGCGACGAGGTCGTCTCCGTCGTCCAGCGCCTGCCCGATGAAGCCGCGGGCCCGAGGTTCCTCCATCAGATCCTCAACGCGGCGACGGGCGCGGAGCTCACCCGGCTCAGGACGCGTTGGGGGTGAAAAAGATCCTGATCGCCGTCCTGCTGGCCGCGGCCGCCATCGGCGCGCCGGCCTCCGCCGCCCAGCGTCCCGAGGCCAAGCTCCCGGCGACCTATAAAGCCTGGCTCGAGGACGAGGTCGCCACCATCATCGCCCCGGTGGAGCGGGAGGTCTTCTTGAAGCTCCAATCGGACCGGGAGCGGGACCTCTTCATCGAAGCCTTCTGGAAGCAGCGCGATCCGACGCCGGGCACCCCCGGGAACGAGTTCAAGACGGAACACGCCCGCCGCCTCGCCCATGCCGACCGGTATCTCGGCCGTGACGCGCCCCGGCCCGGCCGGAGGACGGACCGCGGCCGCATCTACATCATCCTGGGCGAGCCGAATGACACGCAGAGCTTCATCGGCAAGTCCTCGATCTATGACACCGAAGTCTGGTTCTACCAGGGGAAGACGGACCTCGGGCTGCCCGCCGGTTTCTACGTCGTCTTCTTCAGGGAGGGCGGGCGCGGCGAGTACCGCCTCTACAGTCCGGTCGCCGACGGCCCCCAGGCCCTGCTGGCGGGCTATTTCGGAGGCTCGGATTACGGCGCGGCCTACGAAAAGCTCCGCGGCGTCGAGCCGGGCCTGGCCCCCATCTCGCTGTCCCTCATTCCCGGCGAATCGGGGGGGACTTACGGGCGGCCGTCGATGTCCTCCGATCTTCTCCTTCAGCGCATCGATTCCGCCCCCATCCGCGGCGTCGAAGCCAACTACGCCCGGAAATTCCTCGAATATAAGGACCTCGTCGAGGTCGAATACACGGCCAACTACCTCGACAGCGACAGCCTCATCAAGATCTTCCGCGACCCGTCCGGGCTCTATTTCGTCCATTACGCCGTCGAGCTGGCCCGGCTTTCGGTCAACCAATACCAAAACAGGTATTCGACGACGCTCAAGGTGAACGGCCAGGTCAAGACGGCGGAAGGCCGCCTCATCTATCAGTTCGACAAGACCGTCTCATTGGATCTCTCCGAAGAGCAGGTGAACGAGGCGAGCCGGGCGCCGTTCGATTTCCAGGACCTTTTCCCCCTCGTCGGTGGGGACTACGATCTGTCCGTCCTGATCAAGAACGAGGCCTCGAAGGAGTTCACGTCCGTCGAACAGGCCCTGCGCATCCCCCCGGCGGGGACGGCCGTGCAGCTGACCCAGCCCCTTCTCGGCTACCGCGCCGTCCGGCTCGAGCCCGAGGCGCGCCGGATGAAAGCCTTCCGGGTCGGAGCCTACCAGATCTACTGCCAACCCAACCGGACTTTCACCAGGCAGGACACGCTGGCCGTCGCCTTCCAGCTCCATAACCTCGCCGGCGACCTGGCCGCGGCCGGGGAGGTTAAGCTCGAGATCCTCAAGGACGGCCAATCCTTCCGGACGATCGTCCGAAAGCCGTCCGAATATGCCGATCTGCCCGACGTCCTCGAACAGGTCCCGCTCGCCGACTTCCCGCCGGCCCATTACACGGTCCGCGTTTCTCTCTCCAAGGCGGGCACCGAGATCGTCTCGGCTGCCGAGGAATTCGATCTGAGCTTTGCCGAGACCGTGCCGCGGCCCTGGTTCTCCTCCCGCATTCTCCAGGCCGCGGGCGATCCCATCTTCGATGAGATCATGGGCTCCCAGCTCTTCAGACCTGGGGCGGCTCGACGAGGCCCGTGGCCTCCTCGAGAGGGCGCTGCGGAGAAAGCCGGAATCCGAAGAGACCGCCGTGGGCCTTGCCCGGGTCTCTCTGGCGCAGGGCGACGCCCCGGCCGCCGCGAAGGTCCTGGCGCCCTTTATCGCGCCGGCGAAGACGCCTCTTTACGAGACGCTCGTCCTGGCCGCGGAAGCGTCAACGGTGACGAAGGACTTCGCCCGGTCCGTCGAGCTCCTCGACCGCGCCGTCTCCCGCTACGGCGTCAACGCCACGCTCATGAACGCGATCGGGGAAAGCTACGAGGGGATGGGCAAGGCCAAGGAGGCCCTGGCGGCCTATGAGAAATCCCTTCAGATCAGTCCGGACCAGCCGCGGATCAAACAGAGGGTCGAAGCGCTGAGAAAGAAGACCCCGCGCTAGGTTTTCGTCGCTTTCTTCCGGGCGCCCTTGGCCGCCTCCCCTTCCTCGCGGGCGTAGACGACGCCCATCTGTGTGAGCATGGTCCTGGCCTCGGACTCCGGGATCTCCGTCTTGATCTCGGCCTTGATGTCCTTGCCGAAGAAGAGGCTCCGGTTGAGCTCGTCGACGAGGGCGGTGATGCGGATGTAGACCTTGGCCGGGGCCTTGTCCACGGCGACGATCACGCGGTCTTCCCGCACCGTGACCAGCCGGACCTCGGGGAACTTGGCCACCTTTTTCGCGAAGGCCGCGATCATCCGCTTTTTCCGGTTCCGCAAATAGCGGTAGATGAAGAGGCCGATGAAGGCCGGGCCGATCAGGCCGCCCCAGTTGAAGTTCACGGCCACGAGGACGGCGGCGAGAGCGATGGCCCCGAACAGGATGGCCATCCCTCTGTAGCCGCCCGGGAACGAGACCTTCAGCCACCCGGCCCAGGTGCGCAGGCGGGCGCCGGCGGGAAGCCGGGTGCTTGTGCCGGTCTCGAGGTCGTGCTTCAGGCGCTTGAGGTCGTCGGCCAGGGCGTGGGCGTCGGGATAGCGGTCCTCCGGGTTCTTGCGAAGGCAGCGGAAGACGATGCGGTGGAGCTCGGGGGTGAGGTTCCGCCGGACGATGGTCACCGGCCGGGCTTCCTCGTAGGCGATGGCGTGCATCGTGTCGAGGGGTGTCTCACCCTTGAACGGGAGCTCGGATGTGACCATCTCGTAGAGAACGGTGCCGAGCGAGAAGATATCGCTCCGCTTGTCGAGGTCCTTGCCGCGCGCTTGCTCGGGGCTCATGTAGCTGAGCGTGCCCATGACCGCGCCGGGCATCGTGTGGACCCGGCCGCGGGTCAGCGTCCGTGACATCTCGGCGGGGGAGAAGGGCTCGTCGGTCCCGGGCTCGACGAGCTTGGCCAGGCCGAAATCGAGGAGCTTGGCGTGCCCGTCCCGCGTGACCATGATATTGTCGGACTTGATGTCGCGGTGGAGGATGCCTGCGTCGTGGGCCTTGGCCAGGCCCTCGGCGACCTGGAGGGCGATCTCGATCGCGCCCATGAGATCGAGCTCGCCGTCGGCGATGAGCCGGCTGACGGTCCGGCCGTCGACGTACTCCATGGCGATGAAGAGGTTCCCGTCGACCTCGTCGATGTCATAGACCTGGGCGATGGCCGGATGCGAGACGGCCGCGGCCGAGCGGGCCTCGAGAAGGAGCCGGCTCCGCCGCTCGGGGTTGGCCACGAGGCCCGGGGTGATCATCTTGAGGGCGACGAGGCGGTCGAGACGGGTGTCCCGGGCCCGATAGACGACGCCCATGCCGCCCTTGCCGAGCTCGGCCTCGATCCGGTAGTGCTTGAGGACAGTTCCGACCATGTTAGTACCAATAAATATCATACGGGCGGACGGGGGTCAAACGTTCCCCGTCGCCCAGTTGAATTGGGAGCTCGAATGGGATACATATGGGGCAGTTTCTCCTCGCGGAGGCGACCATGAGATTGACGACGAAACAGGCGCTCCCTGCGGTCCTCGCCCTAATCATGGCGTGCGGCGTGCCCGCCTGCAAGAAGGATCCCGCAACGCCGCAGGGGACGCCCGCGGACAAAGGAGGTTCGACGATGACGGTCAAGAAAGAGCTTTTCGGGCGGCTTGCCGACGGCACGGCCGTCGACATCTACACGCTCCGCAACGCGGCCGGGCTCGAAGCGCGGATCATGACCTATGGCGCCATCCTGGTCTCGCTGAAAGTGCCGGACAGGAACGGCGTTCTGGCCGACGTCAACCTCGGCTTCGACGATCTCGAGGGGTACCTCGGCACGCACCCCTACTTCGGCGCCATCATCGGCCGCTACGGCAACCGCATCGCCAAGGCCCGGTTCACCCTCGACGGGGTCGAATACAAGCTGGCCGCGAACAACAACGGCAATACCCTCCACGGCGGTATCCGGGGCTTCGACAAGGTCGTCTGGACGGCCGAGCCCGTCGAGTCCGGGCCGGGCACGGGCGTCAAGCTGACCTACCTGAGCCGTGATATGGAAGAGGGCTTCCCTGGCAACCTGTCGGTCACGGTCGTCTACACGCTGACGGACGCGAACGAGCTCGAGATCCGCTACGAGGCGACGACGGACAAGAAGACGCCGGTCAACCTGACCAACCACGCCTACTGGAACCTCAAGGGCGAAGGCCAAGGCGACGTCCTGGGGCACCGGCTCCAGATCGAGGCGGACAGGATCACGGCCGTCGATTCGGCCGCGAACCTCATCCCGACGGGCGAGATCGTCCCGGTCGCCGGGACGCCGTTCGACTTCACGTCGCCGCACGCGATCGGCGAGAGGATCGCCAAGGTCGAGGGCGGCTATGACCACAATTTCGTCTTGAGAAGCGGCGGCGGCCCGCTGGCCCTGGCGGCCCGGGTCGAAGAGCCGGAGAGCGGCCGGGTCCTGGAGATCTGGACCGACCAGCCCGGGATCCAGCTCTACACGGGAAACTTCCTCGACGGCACGGTCGCCGGCAAGGGCGGCCACGCCTACGGCAAGCATTTCGCCTTCTGCCTCGAGACCCAGCACTTCCCCGATTCGCCGAACCACCCGAACTTCCCGACGACGATCCTCGAGCCGGGGCAGGTCTTCCGGTCGGTCACCGTGCACAAGTTCTTGGTGAAGTGACCCAAAAATGGGGACGTTTCTATTTTAATAATTAATGTATTAATAGGAAAAATAGAAACGTCCCCATTTTTTTATCACCAGTCTTTTCAGCGCTTTCCGGGCAATATTTCGAGCCAGTAGCCGTCCGGGTCTTCGATGAAGTAGATGCCCATGGCGGTATTCTCGAAGCAAACGACGCCCATCTCCTTGTGTTTGGCCAGCGCGGCCGCGTAATCGTCGACCGTGAAGGCCAGATGGATCTCGTTGTCGCCGAGGTCGTACGGCTCCGTCCGGTCGTGGAGCTGGGTCAGCTCGAGGAGATGGCCCGTCCGCCCGTCTCCGAGATAAACCAGGACGAAACTTCCCTCTTTCGCTTCCTTGCGCCGGACTTCCTCCAATCCGAGCGCCTCCTTATAAAACGCCAGGCTCTTCCCGAGATCGAGCACGTTGATGTTGTTGTGGGCAAAAGTGAACTTCATGGTCCCTCCCGTCATCGGAGAATCGGGGTGATGAACCCCTCGATGAAGGCCGCGACGAGCAGAAGCGGCAGGACGACGAGGACAAACGAGCGCACGGCGTTGCGGACCAGGCTCCCCGGCTCTCCGCTCATGAGCCCCGCGGAGCTCTCCGGGAGATCCGGAGCGACCGACGCCGGGCGATGTCCTTCCCCGCGACGCCATTTCCTCATCCGCCACTGGGCCACGGCCGCTTTCCCCAAGCTCATCGATAGATGGAGGCCGACGCTCGTCGCGTAGAGGGCGGCCGCGAGCTCGAAGACGCCGTGAGGCAGAATCTGGGTCAAGACGAGATGGGGGACGTTGAGACCCTGATGCTTGGATACGGAGCAGATCAGGCCAAGAGCGCCGCCGTTGATGAGCGGATCGAGGATGGGCAAGAAAAGGAACGGGACGGTCCCGGCCGCCACGGCGATGACCGAAGCCCGCGCGTTGTGATAGAAAAGGGTCAGGGACAGCACGAGAGGCGAGGCCTCGAGAGGGATGTCCTCGAGGGCCTTGACGACGAGGGCCAGGGCCTTCATCTCCCGGGCCGGCCAGATCGTGAAATAGAGGAACCCCGCGACGAACCCCAGACCGAGCGCCCGCGCGGCATACTTGAAGTATCGCCGGTAATGGATCCGCCAGGCCTTCTGTTCCTCCCGGTAGAGGCGCCCGACCGGGCCGGGCGGGCGCTTCGCCGACCCGGGCGGCGCGTCCTCCGGGACCATGATCGGCTCCGTTTCGTTCATGAAGTCGCCCCTGGCCGCTAGCGGCCGACGAGCTCCCGCTCGATCTGTTCCAGGGTCTTGCCCTTGGTCTCGCGGACGCGCGACCTGATGAAGAGGAAGCCGAGTACGCTGATCCCGCCGTAGATCCAGAACGTCCCCGCCGGCCCGAGCCCCTTGTTGAGGAGCGGGAAGGTGTAGGTCAGGACGAAGCAGGCCGACCACAGGGCGAACGTCGAAACGGACATGGCTGCGCCGCGGATGCGGTTGGGGAAGATCTCGGAGAGGAGGACCCATGTCACCGGGGCGAGGGACAGGGCGTAAAGGGCCAGGGCGACGAGGACGAGCAGGAGGATGTGCAGGCCGCGGCTGTGCAACGCGTAGCTCGCCCCGATGAGCCCGAAGACGAGGACCAGTCCGGCCGACCCGGCCAGCATCAAAGGCTTGCGGCCGAGCCGGTCGACGAGGCGGATGGCGACGAGGGTGAAGATCAGGTTGACCGCGCCTGTGACGACGATGTTGAACAGGACGTCGCTCACGCCGTAGCCCGCGGCCGTGAAGATCTCCTGGGCGTAGTTGAAGATGACGTTGATGCCGCACCACTGCTGATAGACGGCCAGGACGACACCGATGAGGAGGACCTTGGCCAGGCCGGGCTCGACGAGGTCGCGGAAGCGGACCCGGCCGGTCTCGCCCGCGGCGAGCGTCGAACGGATGTCGGTCAGGGCTTCGGAGGCGAAGCCCGGCCCTCCGACCTTGGCCAGAATCCGTCCGGCCTCCGCGATGCGGCCGTTCTTGACCAGCCAGCGCGGGCTCTCCGGGACGAGGAACATCAGCAGGAAGAAGAGGAACGCGGGCACGGCCTCGGCGCCGAACATCCAGCGCCACCCCGTCTGGCCGTTCCACGAGGCGAGGATCTCCGCGGCGGTCGCCCCGGGCGGCACGGGCCGGGCGATGAGCCAGTTGACGACCTGGGCGGCCAGAATGCCGATGACGATCGTCAGCTGGTTGACCGAGACGAAGCGGCCCCGCATGGAGGCCGGCGAGATCTCGGCGATGTACATGGGGGAGAGGTTGGAGGCCAGGCCGATGGCCACGCCTCCGAGGAGGCGGTTGGCGATGAAGATGGTGAAGCTCGGAGCGAGCGCGGTGAGGACGCCGGTGACCGTGAACAGGAACGCCGCCAGGATGAGGAGCCGTTTCCGGCCGAAGCGGTCGCTCAGCGCGCCGGAGACGAGCGCGCCGACGAGGCAGCCGGCGAGGGCGCTCGACATGGCCCAGCCGATCTGGGACGGCGTCGTCAGGTCGAAGAACTTCTCGTAGAACGGCTTGGCCCCGCCGATGACGACCCAGTCGTATCCGAAGAGCAGCCCGCCCATGGCCGAGACGAGGGTCACGCCCCAAATGTAGCGCATGTTGTATGAGGGGCGTTCGTTCATGGCGCCTCCTGGCCGTCAACGGGGCCCGCCGAAGGACCCGGAAAGGGGTTTTTACATCAATCCGCCGCAAAAGTATAGGCCGCGCGCCGGCTTCATTGACTCCGGCCGGGGACGGGAAGATAATCCCGGCGGAGGGCACCCATGAATATGCGCCGAGGACTCTCTCTCCTTCTGGCCGTCCTCGCCGTAGGCGCCGCGGTTCTCGTCGTCCGAGCGCGGAAGTCTCCCCAAGTACCCGCAAATACCCCCGCCGGGGCTCCCGCAGCGGACGCCGACCGGCTCGCCTGGTGGCGCGAGGCCCGTTTCGGTCTCTTCATCCACTGGGGCCCGGTCAGCCTCATGGGGACGGAGATCAGCTGGTCGCGGGCCAATTCCAATCCCCTCTGCCCCAACAACGGGCCGATCCCCGTCGATGTCTACGACAACCTCTATCGGTCGTTCGATCCGGTCCTCTTCGACGCGGACCGATGGGCCGGCGTGGCCAAGGACGCCGGGATGCGTTATGTCGTTCTGACCGCGAAGCACTGCGACGGCTTCTGCCTCTGGCCGACGGAGACGATCGACTACCACATCGGGCAGACGCCCTTCCGCCGCGACGTCTGCGGCGAGCTGGCCGCGTCCGTCCGCAAGGCCGGACTGCGCATCGGCTGGTATTACTCGCCCATGGATTGGCGCGACCCCGACTGCCGGACCGAGCGCAACGCGGACTATGTGAAGCGGATGCAAGGGCAGATCGCCGAGCTCATGACGCGCTTCGGCCGGATCGACCTCCTCTGGTTCGACTGGGACGGCGGGACGATCCCCTGGGACCAGGAAGCGACCTATCGCCTGGTCCGGGAGGCCCAGCCCGCGATCGTCATCAACAACCGCCTCGACTGCAGCTTCGGAGGCCTGTCCGCCGACCGTGACATCGGGCCGAACGCCGATTACCTCACGCCCGAGCAGGTCATCGGCGCCTACAATGACGAGCGTCCGTGGGAAACGTGCATGACCCTGGGGACCCAATGGTCCTGGAAGCCGGACGACAAGATCAAATCCGAGGACGAGGTCATCCGGATCCTGGCCGGGTGCGCCGGCGGCGACGGGAACCTCCTTCTCAATGTCGGGCCGATGCCGGACGGCCGCATCGAGCCGCGCCAGGTCGATGTCCTCAGGGGCGTCGGCGCATGGCTCGGACGATGCGGCGAAAGCATCTACGGAACGCGGGGCGGACCCTTCAAGCCCGGCCGCTACGGCGCGTCCACGAGGCGGGACAACCGGATCTATGTGCACGTCTTCACGTGGAGCGGTCCCTCGCTCAAGCTGCCGCCGCTCCCGGCCAAGGTCATCGGCAGCCGCGTCCTCGGCGGCGGCCAGGCGTCGGTCCGGCAGTCCGAGGCCGGCCTGGAGATCCTCGTCCCGGAAGGGGACCGTCATTCCGCCGACACGGTCGTTGTCCTCGAGCTCGACGGACCCGCGGTCCGGATCCCACCCGTCGACGTTCCAGAGGAGGCCTTGAAATGACCGGTGGTGCTCGGCCGGGCCGCTGACCGAGAGGATGGGGGCGGGTCCCCGAACCTGGACCAAACCAAGAAAAAGCTTGATTTCTGGTCTGATATCTGATATATTACCATTCTGATTGAGTTATATATTATTTAATTACAATAATATATGAACACAGATGAGAACGGGAGCGGACGAAGTCCGAAGACGATGACGGGCTGGGTTTTCGACCTCAAACGGTATTCGATCCATGACGGACCGGGCATCCGGACGACCGTCTTTCTCAAGGGTTGCGCCTTGCGCTGCCTCTGGTGCCACAACCCTGAAAGCATCCACGCCGGACCCGAGCTCATGCATTGGCCCTCACGGTGCGTGCGCTGCCATGCCTGCCTCAAGGCCTGTCCCACAGGCGCCATTTCCTCGGACGCCTCCGGCGCGGTCGCTGTCGACCGGGCCAAGTGCGACCTTTGCGGCAAGTGCGCCGACGCCTGCCTCTACGATGCCATGCAGATCGTCGGCCGCGAGATGAGCGTCGACGACGTCCTGGCCGAGGTCGAAAGAGACCGGGTCTTCTACGAGCAGTCAGGCGGGGGCGTGACCCTCTCCGGCGGCGATCCGTCCATCCAGGCCGGTTTCGCCGAGGCGCTTCTCGACGCCTGCCGGTCCAGGGGCATCCCCACCGCGCTCGATACGGCCGGCCTACCCATGAACGGCGCGCTCGAACGGCTGGCCCGGAAGGCCGATCTCGTCCTCTACGACCTCAAATGCATCGACGACGTCCGGCACCGGGAATTCACCGGCGTCTCGAACGCGCCGATCCTGGCGAACCTGGAGCGACTGGCCGCCGCCGGCCCGGAGATATGGGTCCGCATCCCGCTCGTCGGCGGGGTCAACGATGACGATGACAACATCCGGCGAACGATCGCTTTTCTCTCTTCTCTCAAGACGATCCGGCGGATCGGCCTGCTGCCCTACCATGCGGGCGGGCTCGAAAAGTCCCGAAGGATCGGACGGGAGTCGGACTTCAGGAGATTCACGGCCCCGCCCGAGGGGCGCATCGCCGCCATCGAAGCCGCCTTTCGCCAGGCGGGTTTCGATGTCCGGCGCGGAGGATGACCATGAACGAACGGATCGCCAAGCTCAGAGCGCAGACGCTCGAGGCCAAGCCGACGATCAGCGCCGAGCGGGCGCGGCTCGTCACCGAGTTCTATAAGCGGCCGGAAACTTGCGCCCTGTCGGCGCCGATGCAGCACGCCCTGGCCTTCAAGCACGTCATGGAGAATAAGGCCATCGTCTTCAACGACGGCGAGCTCATCGTCGGCGAGCGCGGGCCCGCGCCCAAGGCGACGCCGACCTATCCGGAGGTCTGCATCCACTCCCTCCAGGACCTGCGCTACCTCAACGACCGGAAGAAAACGGCCTTCGCTTCCGATGAGGAGACGCGCCGCGTCTATGCCGAAGAGATCATCCCGTTCTGGCAGGGCCGCTCGCAGAGGGACCGCATCTTCTCCGAGATGACCAAGGAATGGATCGACGCTTACGAGGCCGGGGTTTTCACCGAGTTCATGGAGCAGCGCGCCCCCGGCCACACCGTCCTCGACGGCAAGATCTACGGGAAGGGCCTGCTCGATCTCAAGACGGACGTCGAAGCGGCCCTGGCCGGGCTCGATTTCATGACCGACCCGGCGGCTTACGACAAGCAGGAAGAGCTCAAGGCCATGGCCGTGAGCATCGACGCCGTGGCCGCGTTCGCGCGCCGCCACGCCGAAAAGGCCCGGGCGCTGGCGGCGGGGGAGAAGGACCCGGTCCGGAAGACGGAGCTCGAGCGGATCGCCGGGGTCTGCGACCGGGTGCCCGCGCGCGCCCCCCGGGATTTCTGGGAGGCCCTCCAGGCCTATTGGTTCGTCCATCTCGGCGTCATCACCGAATACAACACCTGGGATTCCTACAATCCCGGCCGGCTCGACCAACACCTCTGGCCGTTCTACAAGAAGGGGTTGGAAGACGGCACTCTGACGAAGGAATCCGCCCGGGAGCTCCTCGAGGCCTTCTGGGTCAAATTCAACAACCAGCCCGCCCCGCCCAAGGTCGGGGTCACGGCCGAAGAGAGCGGGACCTACACCGACTTCGCCCTGATCAACGTCGGCGGCTTGAAGGAAGACGGGACGGACGGCGTCAACGAGCTCAGCTACCTCATCCTCGACGTCATCGAGGAGATGCGCATCCTCCAGCCGAGCTCGATGGTCCAGATCAGCGCCAAGGGGCCCGACGCCTTCCTTCTGCGGGCCCTCGAGATCGTCAAGACCGGGTTCGGCCAGCCCTCGATCTTCAACACGGACGCCATCGTCCGGGAGCTCGTCCGCCAGGGCAAGAGCCTCGTCGACGCCCGCAACGGCGGGTGCAGCGGCTGTGTCGAGGCGGGCGCGTTCGGCAAAGAGGCCTACATCCTGACGGGTTACTTCAACCTGCCCAAGGTCTTCGAGATCACGCTGAACAACGGCGCGGACCCGAGGACGGGCAAGACGATAGGGCTCGCGACGGGCGACCCGACGGGGTTCAGGACCTTCGACGAGCTCTTCGAGGCTTTCCGGCGGCAGATCCGTCATTTCGTCGACATCAAGGTCCGCGGCAGCAACGTCATCGAAAAGCTCTACGCGACCTATCTCCCGGCGCCGTTCCTGTCCGTCCTCGTCGACGACTGCATCAAGAACGGCAGGGATTACCACGCCGGCGGCGCCCGCTACAACTCGAACTACATCCAGGGCGTCGGCACGGGCACGATCACGGACGTCCTCAGCGCCATCCGCTTCAACGTCTACGACAACTCCCACTTTACGATGGCGGAGCTCATGGCCGCGCTCAAGAACAACTTCGAGGGATATGCGACGCTCCGCCAGCGCGTCCTCAACCGGACCCCTAAGTTCGGCAACGACGACGATTACGCCGACGGCCTGATGACGCGCGTCTTCGAGGCCTATTTCGAGGCCGTCGACGGCCGGCCGACGCCGCGCGGCGGATCGTACCGGATCAATCTCCTCCCGACCACAGCCCACATCTATTTCGGCAAGATGACCGGGGCCTCGGCCGACGGGCGCCTGGCGGGCGACGCCGTGTCCGAAGGCGTTTCCCCCGTCCAAGGCGCCGACCGCAAGGGCCCCACGGCCGTCATCAAGTCGCTCGGCAAGATGGACCACATCCGGACGGGCGGCACGCTGCTCAACCAGAAGTTCACGCCCCAGCTCCTGGCCGACGACACGGGGATCAGGGGGCTCAAGGACCTCGTCCGGTCCTACTTCAAGCTCATGGGCCACCACATCCAGTTCAACGTCGTGACGGCCGATCTCTTACGGGAAGCCCAGGCCCAGCCGGACAAGTACCGCGACCTCATCGTCCGGGTCGCGGGCTACAGCGACTATTTCGTCGACTGCTCGACCGAGCTCCAGAACGAGATCATTCACCGGACCGAGCACCAGGAGCTCTAAGACCGAAATTCCTCTCTCCGGCTTTGCTCGGGGATCGCCGGGCGAATTCCCTCGCCGCCTCGAAAGGATTTCGTTGGGATGAAAGCATGATCCTATTCTCTGAGGTGTGCGTCGAGGCTGATCCTGACGCCCGCCAGGGCCTGAGAGACAGGGCAGTTGACCTTGGCGTCGTCGGCGACCCTTATGAACTCCTCCTCCGATATGCCGGGAACGTCAGCCACGGTATGCAGGGCGCTGGATGTGATCTTGAACCCCTGACCCACGGGCTCGATCGTAACCTCGGCGGTCGTTTCGATCCTCTTCGGCGGCGTTTTTTTCAGGCCCAGCGCCAGGGCCAGGGCCATGGAGAAGCAGCCGGCATGGGCCGCCCCGATGAGCTCCTCGGGATTCGTCCCTTCTCCGCTCTCGAATCGCGAGCCGGCGGAATAGGACCCTTCGAAAAGACCGCTTTCCACTTTGACGGAACCCTTCCCTTCGCGGAACGGGCCCTCCCAGACGGCAAATCCTTTGCGGACGGGCATGTTATTCACCTCTGGCGTCCCTTCCGCAAATTACGTGCCAGACCGCCCGGCTGGATCGTCCCTGGCGGGGCGCCGGAAGGCCATCTCCCGCCTGGCCGGTCGTCCCCCCGTTTGGGACTCTGTCCCGACGGACAAGACCCAGCCGCTGCCGCAAGACAGGACTAGCCCTGGGCGTTTTCGGGGACTCCAGGGGGCGGGAACTCCCCCGCGGGGGTGGCACGAAACTTGCTTTTAGCGTGGCATAGGCGGTTAGCCGCCGGAAGGCTTATTGTGATCATCGAGGATGCAAAGATGAAAAAGATGAAATTGTCACGCTTTCTGTTACTGGCTGCTTTGATCACGGTCGTCAATATCGCGTTGATCCATGCGCTCCCGTTGATCGTCGGAGGCCAGGAAATGTCCACCCAGGACAAGAAGATGATGGAACAGATGATGAAATACGGCACGCCCGACAAGAACCATGAGCTGCTCAACAAATACGTCGGCGACTGGGACGTCGAAATCTCGACGTGGCAGGACCCCATGGCCAAGCCCCAGACGAGCAAGGGTTCCATGAAGAATGCGCTCATCCTCGACGGCCGCTACGTGAAATGCAGTTTCGAGGGGATGATGGGCGGCATGAAGTTCCAGGGGCTGGAGATCATCGGCTACGACCTGTTCAAGAAGGTGTATACGACGTTCTGGATCGACAGCATGAGCACGTCGTTCATGGTCACGACCGGAACGCTCAACATGGCCGGCAATGTCCTGACCGAGACCGGCATGTCCCCCGACCCCATGACGGACGGGAAGGTGATGCAGAAGTTCAAAAACGTCACGACCTTCATCAGTGACGGGAAATACAAGTTCGAGATGTTCATGGTCATGCCCGACGGCAAGGAAACGAAGGGCATGGAGTTGGTCTGTACACGCAAAATGTGAGGGGTGATAGGGGATCGACGGCCGGCCCGGGGATTCGTCCCGGACCCTGGGACCGGCCGCCCTTTTTCCTTCGCCTCGCCCGCGCGGCCGGTTTTCCCCTCTCCACGGCATCGCGGGTTCCCTGCAAAGCTCCGGCGATTTGTGATAGAATGGCCTCCCGAGCGACCCCCGGAGGACACCATGACCGATAGAAAGAAAGTGCTCATCATCGACGACGATCCGGCCATCTGCGAATCCGTCAAGGCCATCCTCGACGGCAGCGGCTTCGACGCGTCCTACGCCCTCAGCGGCAAAGACGGGCTCGAGGCCTTCCGTAAGACCCGTCCCGACATCGTCCTCTGCGACATGATGATGGAGGACATCGACGCGGGCGGCCAGATCACGAAGATCATGAAGACCGAGCGCCCGGAGACCCCGGTCTTCCTCCTGAGCACGATCGGCGACGCCACGGCCACGACGGTCGGACTCGGCGAATTCGGCTTCAGCGGCGTCTTCCAGAAGCCCGTCAATTTCGACCTGCTCCTGGCCGTCATCGGACGCTACGCCAAGGCCAAGTAGCCCGCACGTTCCCCCTGCCTTGGGGGCCGGGACAAGCCCATGAGCGTCTCCCTGGCCGAGCTCTTTCGCCGCGAAAAGGACCCCGAATCCTTCCGCCTGGCGGTCATCGCCCTCGGCGGCGATTTCGACTTCTCGAGCGCCGACATGATCGCGCTCGGCGAGGCCTACTTCGAGCGCTTTCCCGACCGGGCCCAGGACCGCAACGCCGAGGAGATCCGGATCGGGTATGCGGCGGCCCGCGTGGCCATCATCGAGAAGGCCGTCCTGGCCGTTGACGCGTCCCGGCGGGCCGCGTACAGGGCCATGCTCAACGATACCGCCCAAGTCGGACCGTCCGTCGAGGCTCTCCTTGCCGGGTCCGTTCCGGACGCCCTCTTCGCCGACCACGGCGCTCTCACCGCCGCTCTCACCGCCTTGAAAACGACCATCGACGAGATCCCCCGGGGTCTGGTCAAGGAGCGCTTTGTCGGCGGCATCTCCAACGTTTTCAACATCCTCTACCTCATCAAAATGAGGCTCCGAGGGCCTTTACACCGAGGATAGAATCTGTTATCCTTATCTCTATACTTCCCCTGCGCGGCTGACGAGCTAAGTTTCTCTGTCGAAGCCCCTAGCGACCCGAAAGGGTGTGGTGCCTCGTCCGTCGCACATCGGTCCGGTTTCAGCCCGCCGGCTGGGGAGATCCGGGCTAACGTGTCTGAGGAGCAAGAGGCATGAGCACTCGAAAGGGCGTCTGTAACTTCTGCGGCACCGGTTGCGGCCACTTTCTCCAGATCGAAGGCGGCGCCGTCCGTGGCGTATTCGCTTCCCCGGACCATCCCACCAGCAAAGGAAGGCTGTGCGTCCGCGGCTGGCACATCCACGAGCTCCTGGCGACCCAGGACAGGATCATCGCGCCTCTGCTCCCTCGCGCTTGCGGCCGGCTCGAAGCCGTTCCGTACGAAGAAGCGATCGGCGCCGCTGCCGAGCGCCTTTCCCGCTACTCTGGCGACGAGATCGCCTTTCTGGCCTCTCCGCGCGCCTCGAACGAAGACAACTACGTCATGGCCAAGCTGGCCCGGACGGTCTTCCGCTCCCCGAATATCGGCTTGGCCTCGGATCAGGGCCACGGGGATGCCGCCGAGGTCCTGCTCGAGGGCGCCGGATATCCGGCCATGCTCGGCGCCCTGACCGAGATCCGCAAGGCCGGTCTGATCCTCGTCGTCGGCGCCGACATCGCCAAACTGAATCCGATCGTCGGGAGCGAGATCCACATGGCCGCCCGCGGCGGCGCCGATCTCGTCACCCTGAGCAGCCGTTCGACCCAGATCGCCAAGCTCAGCGGCACGCACCTCTGGACGAAGCCGGGGAGCCTGCGGCATGCGCTCGCGGCCGTGGCCAAGGTCCTCGTCGAGCGCGGCGGACAGGACGAGGCTTTTCTCCGTGACCGGACCGAGGGTTCTGCGGACTTTGTCCGCTATCTTGCCGGTCTCGATCTCGAGGCGCTCACGGCCGCGGCCGGCCTGACGCCGGCAGGGATCGAGGACCTGGCCCTCCGCCTGTCCCGGGCCCAAGGCGCCATGGCTTTCTTCTCGTCGGGCATTTCCGGCCTCGACCGTGCCTCCGTGGCTCTGCTCTTCGACCTCTTCCTCGCCGCCGGCAAGATCGGCCGGGAGGGCTGCGGGGTCAACCCGGTCACGGGGATCTGCAACATCGTCGGGAGCTATGATGTGGGCGCCTCGAACCTGTTCCTCCCGGGCCACCGGCGGGCCGAGGGGCCGGCTGCCGGGCGCACGCCAAGGCAGCTCCTTGGCGCCTCGCCGTCCGCGCTCAAGGCCCTGATCGCGGCCGACCGTGACGAGGAGATCGTCCGGTACGCGGACAAGCTCAAGGGACTCGAGTGCGTGGTTTACGTCGGGGCGTACAACAACCCGTTCATGGATTTCGCCCACGTCGTTCTCCCGGCGGCGACGCAGGCCGAGGCCGACGGGACCTATACGAACACCGAGCGCCGGATCCAACTCAACCGCAAGAAGGTCGAGCCCCTAGCGGGCGCCCGCCCGGCTTGGCGCATCTACGCCGACATCGCCGCGAGGCTCGGCGCCCCCTGGGCTTACTCCTCGTCCGAGAGCGTCATGGCCGAGATCGCGGCGACCGTCCCCGCCTATGCCGGTATCACCTACCCGAAGCTCGAGAAGGGCTTCGGCCTGCAGTGGCCGTGCGACGCCGGACATCCGGACGGAACGGTCCGCCTGCCGGCCGCGGACGCGCCGCGGCGACTGAAGTTCGTCCGGCCGGCCGCGGATTTCGCCTCGCCGGCCCCCTCGGAGGACTTCCCCTTCCTGCTCATGGCCGGCAAGGCGACCTATTTCTGGCACCGCAACGCCATCATGAAGAAGACCCAGATCCCCAAGCGCGAATACAACGCCCTGCTCCTCCTCTATCCGAAGGGATTCGTCGAGATCGCCGCCGCGGACGCCAAACGGCTCGGCCTCCGCGACCGCTCGCCTGTCAACGTCGTGGCGGCCGGCGGCTCGATGCGGGTCGCCGTCCGGCTGTCGGAAGACGTCAATCCGGGAACCGTCTACGTCCCGTACTTCATCGAAGACATGGTGCCCGGGTTCCTGAACGCAGCCGGCGCGGCGATCGACGAGGACCAGGACTCGACGGTCCCCGTGCGGATCGAAAAGGTGTGACCATGTTCATCATGCCCAAGAACCAGTCCCGGGCCCTCGCGGCCGCCCTCGCCGAGGACTACGACCTCTACGGCCCGATCCTCCCCGACTCCTCCGGCGAGCCCCTGTTCGACCGGGCCGAGGACCCCGCCGCGATCCGATTGGACGCCGCGATCTCCTACAATCCGCCGAAGTCGGTGGTTTTCCCCCAGGCCGAGCGGATCCTGTCCTACCGCTACGACAAGGACACCCGGACGGCCGCCATCGCCCGCGACGACCTCGTCCGGCCGAAGGCCCTCGTCGGGATCCGGGCCTGCGACCTCACCGGGCTCCTCTGCCTCGACCGGTTCTACCTCGGCCAGGAGTACGTCGACGAGGTCTACCGGGACCACCGCAAGAAGATGTTCATCGTCGCCGTGACCTGCGTCCGTCCGTTCCCCCAGTGCTTCTGCGTCTGCACCGACAGCGGCCCGGCGCCTAGGGAAGGCTATGACGTCGCCCTGACGGCGGTCGGGGACGAATACCTCTTTGAAACGGGAAGCGAGAAGGGCGAGGTCCTGGCCCGCAAGCTCGGCCTGAAGGAAGCCGGCCCCGACGCGGTCGCGCTCAAGGCGAAGACGGTCGACGCGTCGATCGCCCGCTTCGACGCCGAGGCCACCCAGAACAAAGCCTGGATCTCGCGGGTCATGAACCGGATCACCATGGGCTTCATCAGCCCCGACGTCTGGGAGTACATCGGCGACCAGTGCTTCGAGTGCGGGGCCTGCTCCTTCGTCTGCCCGACCTGCTCCTGCTTCAATATCGAGGACGTCAATACTCGCGAGGGAGGGACCGACCGGAAGCGGTCCTGGGACTCCTGCTCCTACGAGGGCTACACGCGGATGGCGGGCGACCACAATCCCCGCCACCCCGTCGAGGACCGGAGGAACAAGCGCTTCTTCTGCAAGCTGTCCTTCTCCCAGTCCAAGAAATACCTCCGGCCGGGATGCGTCGGCTGCGGCCGCTGCAACCGGGTCTGCCCGGGCGACATCGGCATCGCCAACGTCGTCACCTATATCCGGCGGGAGATCACCAAGGCAGGTGCGAAATGAGCGTTCCGAACGCCGGTGCCATCGTCACCGTTCCCGAGATCGCCGTCATCGACGAGATCAAGGACGAGATCGAGGACGTCCGGACCTACTACTTCTCTTTCGAGAACAAGGACGCCGGCCGCGACTTCCGCGTCAAGTCGGGGCAGTTCGTCATGTGCACGGTCTTCGGGGCCGGAGAATTCGCCGTCTCCCTGCCGTTCAGCCCCGAGAACGACCGGCCCCACCTCTCGGTCCGCCGGGTCGGCCAAGTCACCCGGGCCCTCCATGAGCTGCGGGCCGGCGACAAGATCGGGCTCCGCGGCCCATTCGGCAACGGCTTCCCGTTTGACGCGATCAAGGGCCGGAACGTCGTCTATGTCGCGGGCGGCATCGGGCTCATCCCCCTGCGCTCGTCCATCGTCCACCTCCTCCAGCATCGCCAGGAATTCGGCCGCATCATCCTCCTCTACGGGGCCCGCTCCTCGAAGGACCACATGTACAAGTACATGATCGACGAGTGGAAAAAGATCCCCGGTTTCGAGGTCCACGTCGCCGTCGACCGCCCCGAGGAGGGGTGGACCGGTGAGGTCGGCTTCGTCCACACCCTCGTCGGGCCGGCCTCCGTGCCGGTCAAGGACACGGTCGCCTTTGTCTGCGGGCCGCCTCTCATGTTCAATTCCGTCATCAAGGAGCTCCTCGCCGCCGGGCTCAAGGACGACGCCATCATCTCGACGCTCGAGCGGCACATGAAGTGCGGCATCGGCAAGTGCCAGCACTGCGCCATCGGCCGGACCCTCGTTTGCACGGACGGCCCGGTCTACACCTACCGCCAGATCAAGACCTTGGGGGAGCAGATATGACGAACGGCCCGGACGGACTTGCCGGCATCCTGCAGGAACCGACCTGCCTCGTCGGCGTCGGCAACCCCCTGCGGCGCGACGACGGCGTCGGCCCCTGGATCGTCGCGGCCGTCCGCGAGGCCTCCGTCGGGACGGAGCTCTGCCTCGTCGATGCCCAGGACGTCCCCGAGAATTTCGTGCCCGCGATCGCCCGCGGCGACGCGCAGAACGTCGTCTTCGTCGACGCCGCGGCCGGAGACGGCCCCCCCGGGACCGTCATGTTCGGGCCCCTGGCCGATTTCGCCGAGGCCGGGAGCTTCTCGACCCACAAGCTCGCGCTCTCGCTCAGCGGCAAGTTCCTCGAAGCCGCCGGGAAGAAGGTGTTCCTTCTCGGCATCGTCCCGGCCGACCTCGAGTTTGGGGAAGGCCTCACGGCCGAGGTCGAACGGGCCGCGGCCGCCCTCCGCGATCTCATCGTCCGCACCTGCGCCCTAGCCCGCCTGGAGAACCGCCATGACAGCTGAGATCTTCACCCGACTCTTCGCCGGCTTCGCCGTCCTGGCCGTCGCGGCCGTCGTGACGCCTCTCCTGGCCCGGAAGCGGAGGCTCGCCGGCATCGTCAACCTGGCCCTCGTCTCGGTCTCGGCGGTCCTGCTGCTCACGGTCGCCTTCGAGGCCTTATTCGGCCGCGGCCCGCACGCCTCGCTGACCCTCAGCCTCGGCCCCGTCGCCATCCCCTTTCTCGTCGACGGCTTCTCCGGCCTCTTCCTGGCCCTCATCGCCTTCATGGCCGTGATGAGCGCGATCTACTCCGTGCGTTATATGGATCACTACCCGGAGTACGGCTTGGGCGGCTACCTCCTTTGCTACCCCCTGTTCATCGTGGGCATGGCCGGGCTCGTGACCGTCGACGACCTGGCCGTGGGCTTCACCCTGGCCTGGCAGATCATGACCGTCGCCTCCTTCTTCCTCGTCCGCTTCGAGCACCGGGAGAAGACGAACCGGCGGAGCGCCGCGAAGTACCTCGTCCTCATGGAGATGGCCTGGCTCCTTGTTGTCGCCGGGGCCTTTTTCGTCCGGGGCTATGAGTTCGGCGAGCCCCTGGCCGCGACCGCCGCCAAGCTCGGCGGGACGAGCGGCCTGCCGCTCCTCGGCTTCTTCGCCTTCCTCCTGGCCGGCTTCGGCATGAAGGCCGGCGTCTGGCCCCTCGGCCAGCTTTGGCTGCCCGACGCCCATTCGATAGCCCCGTCGCCCGTGAGCGCCCTGCTGAGCGGGGTCATGCTCAAGACCGGGATCTTCGGGCTCATGCGGACCTTCCTCTTTATGGCCCCGGTCGCGAACCCGGCGTTCGACGCCGGCGCCTGGGGGCTCGCGATCGCTACGATCGGCGCGCTGACGCTCCTTATCGGCACGATCCAATCGATGAAGCAGAGCGACGCGAAAAGGCTTCTCGCCTACAGCTCCATCGGCCAGATCGGCTACATCGTCCTGGCCACGGGGGCGGTCCTCTTCCTGGGGACCTCGGGCCCGCCGGCCCTTCGCGCCCTGGCCATCGCCGCCGCCATCGGCGCCCTCTATCACGTCCTCAACCACGCCATCTTCAAGGGGCTGCTGTTCCTCACGAGCGGCAGCATCCTGTACGCGACAGGGACGAAGGACCTCAACAAGCTCGGCGGGCTCATCAAGCTCATGCCGGTGAGCGCCGTCGTCGCCGGGATCGCCTCCCTGTCCATTTCGGGCATGCCGCCCTTCAGCGGCTTCTCGAGCAAGTGGACGATCATCTCGAGCTCCCTTCTTGCGGGGGAGGGGACGGTTGCCCTGGTGCTCTTCGGCATCGTCGCCCTCTTCACGAGCGCCGTGACCCTGGCCTGCTACGTCAAGTTCTTCGGCATGGCCTTCACCTCGTCCGGCTCCGAATGGAACGTCCGGAAGACGATCCGCGAGGTCCCGGCCTCGATGCTCGCCCCCAAGCTCGTCCTGACGGCCGTTGCGCTCGTCCAGGGATTCTTCCCCGTCCTCTCGATCGGGCTCGTCCTGGCCGCCCTGGGACGGTCCGAGGGCTTCTTCCTCGCCGACGTACTGGCTGGGTCCGGAAGCCCCCTGTCCGCCTCGGTCGGGGGGGTCCGCCTGTCGGTCTTCGGCGGGCAGACGTTCGCCGCGGCCGCCGCGCCGCTGGTCGTCCTGCTCGTCCTCGGGGTGGCCTTGGCCTTCGGCGCCTGGCTCCGCAGATCGGGCGGCGCGCAGGAAGTCGAGGCCCCGACGTGGCTCTGCGGCTACCAGAGCCTGAACGACGCCAACCGGTATGCCGACCGGGGCATGTTCGCGGCCCTGCGGGGCCTGTTCAAGTTCGCCGGCGGAAAAAGCGGCAAGTAGGGAGATCCTCATGGACGCCATCGCCAGGATAGAGACCGAGCTCAAAGGCCGTTTCGGCGCCGACATCAAAGGCCTCGCCTCGCCCTCGCCGGCCCGGCTCTTCGTCGACGTCGACCGCCGGGCCCTCCGCGCCTCCTCGAAGACGCTCATCGAGCTCGGGGGCCGGTACATGGTCGGCATCGGCTACGACGAGATCGCCCGCAACGGCACGCTCGGGCTCATTCACACCTTTGCTTTCGACGCGGACCACGTTGCGGTCGTCCTCAGGACCTCGGCCCCGGCCTCGGACCCGACCTTCGATTCGATCACGCCCGATATTCCCAACGCCGGCTGGTCCGAGCGGGAGTACCAGGACCTGCTCGGGATGAGATTCACCGGCCACCCGAAGCCGAAGCGGCTCGTCCTCGCCGACGATTGGCCGGACGGGATCTACCCCCTGCGCAAGGAGGTCCCTTATAACCTCCAGCCGCCGTCCGCCGAGGACGTTGCCTACCAGCTCGACGAGGCCCCGCCCGGGACGACGGTCGTTCCCGTCGGCCCGTTCCACGTCAGCCTCCACGAGCCGGAGCACTTCGCGGTCTACGTCGACGGCGAGACGATCAAGGGCTGCGACTACCGCGGCTTCATGACCCACCGGGGCATCGAGAAGCTCTGTCAGACGCAGGTCAGCTACAACGAGGTCCCCTTCGTCGCCGAGCGGATCTGCGGCATCTGCGGCACGGTCCACGCCGTCTGCTACGCCCAGGCCGTCGAGACGGCCGCGGGCATCGCCATCTCGCGGCGGGCCGAATACATCCGCACGATCATGCTCGAGATCGAGCGCCTCCACTCCCACCTCCTCTGGCTCGGCATCGCCGGCCACCTCATCGGCTTCGACACGGTCTTCATGCAGGCCTGGCGCGTCCGGGAGAAGGTCATGTGGCTCGCGGAGCGGATCACCGGCAACCGCAAGACCTACGGCATGGTCCTCATCGGCGGCGTCCGCCGGGACATCACGCCGGAGATCCGGGCCGAGATCGAGGGCATGCTGGCAACCCTCGAAAAAGAGGTCCTGGTCCTCAAGAACGCCGTCATCGGGGACAGCGCCATCCACCGCCGGACGAAGGGCGTCGGCTTCCTGTCGAAGGAGGACACGATCAAATGGAGCCTCGTCGGCCCCGTCGCCCGGGCCCGGGGGCTTCGCCTCGACGCACGGAAGGACCACCCCTACGCGGCCTACGGCGACATGACCTTCGACGTCCCGGTCGTCGATTCCTGCGACGTCTGGGGGACGCTCGTCGTCCGGGTCCTCGAGATCTTCGAATCCATCGCCATCCTGCGCCAGGCCCTGGCGGGCATGCCGGCCGACGGCCCCCTCCTCACCGTGATCCCCGAGGCCCTGCCGCCCCTCCGCCACGCCGTGTCCATGGTCGAAGCGCCCCGCGGCGAGTCGGTCCATTACGTCATCACCGGCGAGGAGAACCGGCCCGAGAGATGGCGCGTGCGGGCCCCGACCTATCCGAACCTGCAGGCCGTGCCGTCGATGCTCCTCAACAACCAGTTCGCCGACTTTCCCATCATTCTTGGCAGCATCGACCCCTGCTTTTCGTGCACGGACCGGGTCGCGGTCATCGATGCCAGGTCAGGGGCGAAGCGCGTCCTCGGCCGGGCCGATCTCGAGGGCATGTCGAGGAAGCCCGAAAGCGGGAGGAGCTGACCATGAGCATCGTCGCCGTCTTCATCAACGTCCTCCTCTTCCTCCTTCTCGCCCCGCTCTTCGAGGGCGTGATGCGGCGGATCACCGCCCGGGTCCAGTCCCGCCAGGGGCCGCCGATCGTCCAGCCCTACTACGACCTGTTCAAGCTCCTCGGAAAAGAGAGGATCAATTCGGCCGGGAACTGGGCCTTCAAGCTCGCCCCCCTGGCCGCCTTCGCCTCGATCCTGGCCGTCGTCTCCCTCGTCCCCTTCGGGACGCGGCTGAACGCCCTGGGCGGCCGCGTCGACGCCATCACCGTGGTCTACCTGTTGACCCTCGGCGGCGTCTCCGTCCTCCTCGGCGCCCTGGCCAGCCGCAACACCTTCGCGGCGATCGGGGCCAGCCGGGAGATGGTGACCATGGTCATGGTCGAGCCCGTGCTGGCCATGACCCTCATCCTCGGCGCCGTCCGGACGCACAGCCTCGGGCTGGGCTCGGCCGTCTTCAGCACGGCCGGCGCCGGCTTCAGTCTGTCGACGGGGGTCATGCTCGTCGCCTACCTCCTGGCCCTCCAGGCGTTCGTGGCCAAGCAGCCGTTCGACATCGCCGAGGCCGAGATCGAGATCCTCGAGGGGCCGTTCATCGAGTACAGCGGCCCGGACTACGGGATGTTCCGCCTCTATATGATGATGAAGCAGATGTTCTACGCCTGGCTCTTCGTCGCGGTCTTCATCCCGATCGGCCGGACGGGCCTCTACCCGCTGAATATCCTCCTCCAGCTCCTCGGGACGCTCGTCGTTTTCGTCGTCATCGCCCTGGTCGGGTCGACCAACCCGCGCCTGCGGATCGACCAGGCCGTCAAGATCTACGCCGTCCTGATCCTCATCGCGCTCGGCGCGGTCGGGCTGGCGGTCGCGGGAGTCTGAAGACACTCGGGAGAAATACGATGTGGCTCGCAAGCAAGATCAAGCAGGTCCTGATGGTCATGAAGCCCGGCGTCGTGACCTTGAAGTACCCCTTCGAACCCCGCCCGGCCCCTGAGAATTTCCGCGGCGCCCCGCACTGGGACCATACGAAATGCATCGGCTGCGCCGGCTGCGCCAACCACTGCCCGGCCCGGACGATCATCGTCCGGGACCTGTGCCAGGAGATCCGGGTGCTGCTCTACGACGGCTCCCGCTGCACCTACTGCGGCCGCTGCGCCGAGGTCTGCCCGGAAAAGGCCATCGTCATGACCCCGCGGTTCGAGCAGGCGACCGACGACCGGCACGACATCACCGAGAACCTGGAGCTCTTCATGCTGACCTGCCAGCGTTGCGGCCGCTGCTACGACATGGAGACGACGAGCGCCGTCGACAAGCTCGGCCTGACGGGCTACCGCTACGACA
>CAVTOI010000001.1:0-20445 GCA_963736255.1 Candidatus Aminicenantota bacterium | reverse complement strand
GCGATGGGTGGGGCTCGGCGGGGAGAGCGGATTGACTTCACGGCCTGCTGGGACGTATAAGGATATTCAGAACAGAGGGAGGGAGCCGTGGATCCCATCGTATCCGGCCAAACGTTCCTGCACTACCGGATCATAGCGAAGATCGGTGAGGGCGGCATGGGGACCGTTCACAAGGCCGTCGATACCCACCTCGACCGTCCCGTCGCCATCAAGGTGCTCCCTCCGGACAAAGTCGCCGATCCCGAGCGCCGTCAACGCTTCGTCCTCGAGGCCAAAGCGGCTTCGGCACTTCGCCATCCGAACATCGTCGTCATCCACGACATCGCCACGGACCAGGGCCGCGATCTCATGATCATGGAATTTGTCGAGGGGCGCTCTCTCGACCAGCTCATCGGGCGCCATGGTCTCAAACTCAACGAGGCCCTCGGCTATGCCGTCCAGATCGCCGACGGCCTCGCCAAGGCCCACTCCGCGGGCATCGTCCACCGCGACCTCAAGCCGACGAACATCATGGTCACGGACGAGGGGCTGGTCAAGATCCTCGACTTCGGCCTGGCCAAGCTCACGGAGGGCGCTCCCGCCGCGGAGGCTGGCCGGACGATGACGCTGGGCCAAGACGAGAAACCCCACACGGAAGAAGGCTACATCGTCGGGACCGCGGCGTACATGTCTCCCGAGCAGGCCGAGGGGAAGAAAGTGGATTCCCGGTCCGACATCTTCTCCTTCGGAACCGTCCTCTATGAGATGTTGACCGGTCGCAAGGCCTTCGGACGCGAGAGCGGCCTGAAGACCATGGCTGCCGTCCTCAACGAGGAGCCTAAACCTGCTTCAGCCGCGAATGAGGCCGTCCCGCCCGAGCTCGAGCGCGTTCTCAGCCGCTGTCTCCGCAAAGATCCACAAAGGCGGTGGCAGACCATGTCCGACCTCAAGGTCGCCCTCCAGGAGCTCAAGGAGGATTCGGAATCGGGCAAACTCAAGGCCGCGGCGGGCCCTGCCGGCCGGAACAAAAGAAGAACGCTGTTTCTCGTAGCGGCCTCATCCGTTCTGATACTGGCAGCAGCCGCCGCTGTCCTCAAGCTCACCGTGTTCAAACCGGAAGGGACCGCGGGATACGAGATCATTCCCCTGACCTTCGACCAGGGAATAACGGGATGGCCCACGCTGTCCCCTGACGGGAACCTGATGGCCTACGTCTCCGACCGCGAGGGGAAAGGGAACCTCGACATCTGGGTCCAGCAGGTCTCGGGAGGCAGGCCTCTCCGTCTGACGAACCATCCGGCGGACGATTGGTTCCCTTCATTCTCGCCCGACGGGTCCCAGGTCGCCTTCCGTTCGGACCGGGACGGCGGCGGGATCTATCTCATCGACGCCCTGGCCGTGGGCGGGGAGCCGAGGCGGGTCGCGGACAAGGGCTTCATACCGAAGTTCTCTCCCGACAGCCGTTGGATCTCGTTTATGGTCCTGCCCGCATCTCTCGAACACCGCCAATACAAGACGTTCCTGATCTCGCCGAAGGGAGGAGAGCCCCGGCAGATCCTCCGCGACTTCCTCTTCGACTTCATCGTGCAGGGAGCCTCCCCTGTCTGGTCTCCCGACGGCAAATATCTGTTGTTTCGGGGCCGGAGGGCCGACGACCCGAAGTCCAGGGACTGGTGGGTCGCCCCGGTCGACGGCGGGGAGCCGGTCCGGACGCACGCCATCGAGAACCTCGCCCTCACGACCATCGTCCAGTACCCCGTCGGATGGGCCGGGAACAACGTCTACTTCGTCTCGGGGACGACGATCGAAGGTATCAACCTTTTCCGGGCCTCCATCGATCCGAAGGTCCGGACGGTCCGTGGGCCGGCCGAAGCCATCACGACCGGGCCGGGCATGAAGCTCTTCCCGACCGCTATGCCGGACGGCCGGATCTTCTACACCGACATGACGGTCGCGATGAACGCCTGGAGCGTCGCCGGGCGGATCGACGACGGCGAGGTCTCGGGCGATCCCCAGAAGCTGACCCGGGACGTCATGCAGAATTTCAACCCGACCATATCCCGCGACGGAACCAGGGCCGCGTTCACCGCGTTCGGCGGGGCCCAGGCGGCCAGGATCGAGGTCCGGGTCAAGGACCTGAGGACGGACGAGGAGTCGAGGATCCCGGTTCAGGGGATCAATGTAGGCCAGATCCCGAGACTGAGCCCCGACGGCTCACTCCTGGCCTACCGCGACGTCGTCGAGGGAATAACGAAGACGTTCATCATCGCACCGGGGGCCGCGGCCGCCCGATCTCTCTGCGAGGGCTGTTTCGTCACCGGGTTTTTCCCCGCCAACGACGCCGCCCTGGTTCAGATCAAAGCCGGCGAGCTGGAGAAGATGGATCTCCGGACCGGAGAGAAAAGGGTCGTTCTGTCGTCCCCGCGGGACATCATCGTGGACGCCAGCCTCTCGCCCGACGGAAAATGGATCGCCTGGCTCGCCGGCGAGCCGGACGGGCGGGCAGCGGTCAGGATCTCGCCCGTCGGTTCGCCTCAAACAGCCGCCCAGAATTCGATCACGGTCGCCGAGGCCGAATATTATCTCGGCAAGCCTGATTGGTCTCCCAACGGCCGCTGGCTCTTTTACCTGTCCGAAAAGAACGGACGCTGCTCGCTCTTCGCGCGCCAGCTCGATCCTCAGACAAAAATCCCGACAGGCGAGGAGCGGGAGATCTTTACATCGACGGAGAGCCGGCTCTGGCTGAACTTCCCCAAGGGCAACGGTGCGATCGCCGTAGCTGCGGACAGGATCGTCTTCGAGGCCGCCGGCATGGCCGGGAATATCTACGAGGCCAAGCCCAAGAAACGCTGAGCCGGCGCGCCGGGATATTCGGCGAACCCATTCCCGTCTTTCTCAATGCCGGGCGCGGCGGCGGGCGTCGCGCCGGGCCTGCCGGCGGATGCTCCAGAGCTCGCGGAGCATCCCGAAGGAGCCCCTGAAGATCCTCACCCGGCTCGGCCGGGCGTCGCACCAGACGACCGGGATCTCGGCGACGCGGTAGCCGAGCTCGCGGCAGAGGACCAGGACCTCGACGTCGAAGCCGAACCCCGGGGTCCGGAGGCGGGAAAAGATGTCCTTGGCCGCCGCGCGCCGGAAGGCCTTGAAGCCGCACTGCGTGTCGCGGTAGCCCTTCAGGACGAACAGCCTGACCAGGACGTTGAAGGCCTTGCCCATCCACTCCCGCGGCCGGCGCTGGCGGACACTGATCACGGAATCGGGCAGGGCCCGCGAGCCGATGACGACATCGGCCCCGGCTTCGAGCGCGGCCACGGCCTTGTCGAGCTCGGCGATGGGGGTCGACAGGTCGTCATCGCAGAACAGGATGAGCTCGCCCGCAGCGGCCAGCACGCCCTCCCTGACCGAGGCGCCCTTGCCGAGATTGCGGTCCCGCCCGATGACCTTCGAGGGCAGGCGGCCGGAGAGCGCGGCCCGGGCCGCGTCGGCGGTCAGGTCGGAGCTCCCGTCGTCGACGACGACGATCTCAGCGACGTAGGGCTTGCCGGCGAGATAGGAAACGACCGCGTCGAGGCTTGCGCCGATCCGCGACGCTTTGTTGTACGTGGGGATGACCACCGACAGGCGGAGGGCTTGCGGATCTTCTGCGCTCATTTGACTCCGGCATTATAACCCGAATCAGCCGACAGATCCCATTCTCCCATGCCTCCCTAAGTTCCGTTTATCACGGAATAGTATCGAAAAAATGAGATTTGAATTAAAATCCCATCTTATCGCCGGTCGTCAGGAGGTCGCCTCATGAAGAAAACCGCATTCCGTTGGGCCGTGGTCCTCACAGCGGTCCTTTTCATCACCCCGGTCCTCTCCCCGCAGGAACCCTATAAGCTCCCGCCGAAGGACATCATCGACATCGTCGACGCGCCGCCGACGCCCTCGGTCTCCATGAGCCCGGCCGGCGACACGATGGCCCTCGTCGATCGCGAGTCCATGCCGACGATCGCGTATATCTCCCAACCGATCCTCAGGATCGCCGGGATGCGCATCACGCCGGCCTTCAACAGCCGCCAGGTCCTGAGCTTCTCGACCGGCCTGACGCTCAAGGACATGAAGTCGGGCCTCGTCCGCAAGGTCGAGCTCCCCGACGGATTCAAGTTCACCTTCCCCTCCTGGTCGCCCGACGGCCGGACGATCGCTCTGCTCCGCTATGTCGAGGGCGGCGTCGAGCTCTGGGCGGTCGACGTCGCGACGGCCGGCGCCAGGGCGCTGACGCCGCCCGCGGTCAACGCCGTCCTCGGCGGGATCGAATGGGCGCCGGACAGCCGCCGCATCGTCGTCCCGCTCGTCCCTGAGGGCCGCGGCCCGGCCCCCGTCGCGCCGCGCGTCCCCATCGGCCCCGAGATCCAGGTTTCGGGCGGCGCGGAAGCCAAGACCGCCACCTACCAGGACCTCCTCAAGAACGCGTTCGACGAGGTCCTCTTCGACTATTACGCGACGTCCCAGCTGGCTGTCGTCGATGTCGCCGCAGGCGCCGTTCGCACGATCGGCAAGCCCGCCATCTTCGATTCGATCTCGGTCTCGCCGGCGGCGGAATACCTTCTCGTCGGGCGGATCAAGCGGCCCTATTCGTATTCCCTGCCCGCTGACGGCTTCTCGCACTCGATCGAGGTCTGGGACATGGGCGGCGCCCTCGTCAAGATCGTCGCCGACCTGCCCACCGAGGAGAACGTCCCTCTGAACGGCGTGCCCAAGGGCCCGCGGAACGTGAACTGGATGACGCACAAGCCGGCGACGCTCATCTGGACCGAGGCCCTCGACGAGGGCGATCCGAAAGCGACGGTCCCCTTCCGGGATCACTACGTCATGCTCGATGCGCCTTTCACGGCCGGGCCCCAGGAGGTCGTCAAGCTCAAAGAGCGGGCCGCCGGGATCTCGTATTTCGCCACGCCGGGCAAGGCCCTGGCCTCCCAGAGCGAATGGAAAAGGAGCTGGCGGACGACCTTCCTCGTCGATCTCACGAACCCCGCCGCTGAACCGGTCAAGATCTGGGACCTCGGCACGCGGGACCGGTACAACGACCCCGGCCGGCCGGTGACCACGAGCCTCAAGAGCGGCGAGCGCGTCATCCTCCAGGACAAGGACTGGATCTACCTCTCCGGGGCGGGCTCGTCCCCTAAAGGGGACCATCCTTTCCTCGACCGCATGAACCTCAAGACGATGAAGGTCGAGCGGCTCTGGCAGTGCCAGGACCCGGCCTATGAGACCTTCGTCGATTTCGCCGGCGCCTCGCGGACGAAGTTCATCACCAGCTACGAGACGGTGACCGATCCGCCGAACTACTATATGTACGACCTCCGCGCGAAGAAGCGGACGCCCCTGACCGGCTTCAAGGACCCCGCCCCCCAGCTGACCGGGATCAAGAAGGACCGGATCACCTACAAGCGGGCCGACGGCCTCGAGCTCAGCGGCACGCTCTACCTGCCCCCGGGCCATCAGCCGGGCACGCGCCTGCCCGTCGTCATCTGGGCCTACCCCATGGAGTACGACAGCGCGGCCGTGGCCGGACAGGTCCGGGGCTCGGTCAACCGGTTCACGTTCTTCCGCGGGACCTCGCAGCTGTTCTTCGTCACCCAGGGCTACGCCGTCCTCGACAACGCCGAGATGCCCGTCGTCGGGACCCCCGAGACGGTCAACGACACCTTCGTCCAGCAGATCGTCTCCAACGCCGAGGCGGCCATCCGCAAGCTCGACGAGATGGGCGTCGGCGATCCGAAGCGGGTCGGGGTCGGCGGCCACAGCTACGGCGCCTTCATGACCGCCAACCTGCTCGCCCACTGCGACCTCTTCGCCGCGGGGATCGCCCGCAGCGGAGCCTACAACCGGACGCTGACCCCGTTCGGGTTCCAGAGCGAGCGGCGGACCCTGTGGGAAGCGCCGGAGACCTACATCAAGATGTCGCCGTTCATGCACGCCGACAAGATCAAGGAGCCCATCCTGCTCATCCACGGCATGGCCGACAACAACTCCGGCACTTTCCCCATCCAGTCGGAGAGACTGTTCGCCGCCCTGAAGGGCTTCGGGGCGACGACGAGGTTCGTGTATCTCCCTTACGAGAGTCACGGCTATTCGGCGCGCGAATCGGTCCTCGACGTCCTCGCCGAGATGTTCGAGTGGTTCGACACGTACGTGAAGAACAGAAAATGAACAACGGATATCCACAGACTTTGTGAATAACCCTGTGGAAAAACATGGCTGGGGATATTCTAAGAGCTTGTCAGACGCTGAGTTTTGATAAATTGCACAGGGAATGGGCAACGCGTCACGCGGCGTGAGGAGGGAGCGATGAGGAAGCGGCGGCATCGCGGCTTGGGGATCATCGTCCTGGCCCTCGTATTCGCGGCGGCGTGCGGCGGAACGCCGGCGCCGCCGGCCTCCGGGCCCCTTCGCATCCTGGTCACGAACGACGACGGCATCGGGGCAGAGGGGATCGCGGTCCTGGCGGAAGCCCTCCGCGCGCTCGGAGAAGTGGCGGCCGTCGCGCCGGAAAACGGGCGTTCGGGATCGAGCCACGGCGTGACCTCGGAGCATCCCATCCGCGTCAGGGAGGGCGACCGCGGGGGGATGCGCTGGATCTCCGTCGACGCCCTGCCGGCGACGTGCGTCCGCCTGGCCGTCGAGCGGCTCCTCCCCGTCCGGCCTGACGTGGTCGTATCGGGCATCAACCGGGGCGAGAACCTGGGAACGGTCACGTTCTATTCGGCCACAGTGGCCGCGGCCCGGGAGGCGGCCTTCCTCGGCATCCCCTCGATCGCCGTCAACCTCGCGTCATCGGGAGAGATGGACTACAGGGCTGCCGCGGCCGTGACGGTCGCCGTCGTCCGGGCGCTCGGCCGTAACGGGATCGCCGGGGGGACTTTCCTCAATATCAACGTCCCGGCTCTCCCCCTCGAGCGGCTGAAAGGCTTGCGGGTCACGCGGCAGGACACGCGGGCGCCGATAGACTTCTTCGAACAAGAGGCCGTCCCCGACGGGTCCGCGATCTACAGGCCCCGCTGGGAGCACCTCGAGCCGGGCGCCGAGGGTACCGATATCTGGGCCGTGCGCAACGGCTACGTGTCGGTGTCGGTGTTCGGCTTCGATCAATCGGCCGCCGCGCCGCCCGCCGCCGCCCTGGCCCTCAAGCGCCTCGAATCTATCAGGATCCGCTGACAGACCTCGTCTCGACGCCCATCGCGTGCGTTATTCGACAGGATTGACTTCAGGGGGGTTCGCTAGTAGGATTGCCGTATCGGTTCCGGGGGGACGGCATTGACCAAATGCCCTCAGTGTTCCGGGGAGAACGCAGACACCCAGCGTTTCTGCGGTGATTGCGGCACGCCGCTCGCGGTCGAACTGCGTCACACGACCCCGCTCCACGCGGCCGACGAGACCCTGCCGCTCCCGTCGCTCGACCTCGATACCGGCGCCCTGTTCGCCCGCCGCTACCAGATGGTCGAAGAGCTCGGCATGGGCGGGATGGGCCGCGTCTACCGCGTCCTCGACAGGAAGCTCAACGAAGAGATCGCCCTCAAGGTCATCCGTCCCGACGTGGCCTCGGACCGCGGGATCATCGCGCGTTTCTCGTCCGAGCTCAAGCTCGCCCGCCAGGTCGTCCACAGGAACGTCGCCCGCATGTTCGACCTCAACGAAGAGCGCGGCGTCCCCTACATCACCATGGAGTACGTCAAGGGCGAGAACCTGAAGCGCCTCGTCCGCAAGGTCGGCCACCTCTCCCCTGGCCAGGCCGTCCCCATCGCCTGCCAGATCTGCGACGGGCTCGCCGAAGCCCACCGCCTGGGCATCGTCCATCGCGACCTCAAGCCCCAGAATGTCATGATCGACGAGGAAGGCCAGGCGAAGATCATGGATTTCGGTCTGGCCCGCCTCCTCGACCAGACGGGCCGGGACGGGCCCGGCGCCCGGAGCGGCACGCCGGCGTATGTCTCGCCGGAGCAGATCGAGGGCAAGCCCGCGGACGCGCGTGCGGACCTCTATTCCCTGGGCGTTCTCCTGTACGAAATGCTGACCGGCTGCACGCCGTTCAAAGCGGAGAGCATCGAAGAGCTCCTCGACATGCATCTCCACGAAACTCCGCGGGACCCCGCCGAGCTCAACCCCGGCATCCCGGCCGGGCTGAGCGCGATCGTCATGAAATGCTTGGAGAAGGATCCCGGCCAAAGGTATCAAAGCGCGACGGAAGTGCGGGAAGCCCTCGGCTGCGTCACGAAAGAAGTCGCGACGGCGGCTTCCGGGAGGAGGCGGCGGCTCCTGATCGCCGGGGCCCTCGTCGCCCTGGCGGCGGCCGCGATCGGCGTGCGGGCCCTCCTCCGCGAGAAGCCCTGGAAGGTCTCACTAGCCGTCCTCCCTGTCGAAGGGACGGGCGCGTCGGGAGAGAACCAGAGCCTCTTCGCCGGGCTCCAGAACGAAATCACGGACAGGCTCATGGGCGTGCCGGGCCTCCGAGTCGTGCCCCGGATGTCGGTGGACTCGTACGATACCAAGGGGAAGAGCTCCCCGAGATCGGCAAGCTCCTCGGCGTCCGGTACCTTCTGAGCGTCGAAGTCGACGTCAGGAGCGACGGGGTCGCGGCCAAGATCTATGTCATCGACGCCAAGAAGGACGCGTTCCTCCAGCCCATGACCTACAACAAAGAAACCCCCGACTACCGCGTCCTCCAAGAGGAGATCGCGAACTACACGGCGCGAACGCTCGGCACCGCGATCGGCGAAGAGCAGCTGAACAAGTTCAGGCGGCGGGGAACGGACAACATCGAGGCCTACACCCTCTTTCTCGACGGGATGGCCCTCATCGAGCGTCATAACGACGATGCCGATATCCGGGAAGCCATCGGCAAGTACCTCCGGGCGATCGAGATCGACCCCAACTACGCGCTGGCCTATTGGGGCGCCGGCAACGCCTACGAGAACCTTTATTACTTCACCCCGGAGAACAGCGACCCCGCCGTCCTCGACAAGATGTACGAGTATTTCCACAGGGCATCCGAGCTCGATCCCTCCTTCGCCGAGACGAACCTCGGCCTCGGCTGGTACTACTTCAACAAGGGGGACAATCCGCGGGCTTACGAGTTCTTCAAGAAGGCCCTGGATCTCGAACCTCATCACTACCTCGTCCGCCGGGACGCCGGCGCGTTCCTCCGCAGCATCGGGCTCTACGAGCAGGCTATCCGGCACCTCAAAAAGGCCATCGAGCTGTCGCCCCGCGATTCCCAGCCCGTGGTCCAGGTCGCCCAATCCTATCTCTTCCTCGGACGGACCGGGGAAGCCCTGAAGTATGCTAGGCGGGCCGTTACCCTGGACCCGGCCGATCTGAACGCCGGGCTCATGCTCGCGCTCGTGCTCATGGTGACAAAGAGCCTCGACGAAGCGGACTCCCAGATCAGCACGCTGGAGAAGATCGGCTATCCCGTCGAGCGGCTCCGCACTCTCCGGGCCCTGACGGCGAGGCTGAGGGTCGCCGGCGCCGGCGGCGCCTCTTTTACGGACGACAAGCCGTCGCCGGCCCCGCACGGGACCTATGTGTATCTCCTTCTGGGCATGAAGGACGAAGCCATCGCCAACATCCAGGCCGCCATCGATCTGGGCTTCTGGCACGGCATGTATCTCAACTCCTATCCGTCTCTCGTCAAGAACCCGTGGTTCAAGGGCCTCCGGCGCGACCCGCGTTTCCGCGCCATTCTAAAACGGCAAAAAGAGATCTATCTTCGAGAGCTCAAACCTCTCGAAAAACTTTAGAAAGGGAGGGAACCATGAACGAAAAGAGGTCGCCCAAGCTCTGGACGATCGCGATCCTGGTCATCACGGGGAGCGTCCTGGCGGCTGCCGCTCGGCAGGAGGGAACGGTCTTTGCCCAGGTCAAACCGAAGCCCGAGAAGCTGTGCCCTATCACGTTCCACCTGGACCCGCCGACATTGCTGCAGGCCCATTTTGCGGCCGGCATCGAGAGGACCAACGCCAAGCTGGCCCAAGACCTCGTCTCTCTCAGGAGCAATCGGGCGCTCAATGACGAAAAATTGAGGGCGGGGTTGGCCGGAGAATTCGAAAAAGCCTACGCCGGAACGTATCTCGCGTCCCCCGTTCTCTGGGACGAAAACGAAGTCCCCCATACGGGGTGGTATCAGGTCCTCACATACTTGGCGACGGTCTTCCCCAAGGCGACGTTTATCCAGCCCCAGGCTGTCAACGTCTATCTGGAGTACTTGCCGCTCGCGGCTCGGACCAGCGCAAACCTCGAGAAGAAGCTGCAAGTGATGATGAAAAAGCGCGGGGCGACCAAGCTTTGGTTCGACCCCGGTACGATCGATTTTCTGGCCACGATCAGGACGGTCCTGGCCTACGCGCCCTACGACGACCCCCTCCAGCTCGGGAACGAATCGCCGACCCCTCACCAGAATCTCTGCGACCCGATCTACTAGCGGGCCGGGGACATCACGGCGGCGGCGTGTGTCACCGGGTGAGGAGCCAATAGACGAAGGCGGCGAGATAGACGACGAAGAGGACGGCGACCAGGACGTTGACGGTGTCGTTGATCCGCTTCATCAGCGGGAAGTCGCGCCGCCGGCGGAGGGTGTTGAGCTTGGGCAAGGCGTACAGAAGCGCGAGGGCCAGTAGCGGAACGAGCCACTTTCTCATCGTCGGGATTATAGCCGCCGCAGCGCGTTGACACCAGCCGGTCAATGGATTATCCTTCCGGCAATCGATGGTGGAGCCGTCATGCGCTGTCCCAAGTGCGGATTCGAGAATGTCCGAGAGACGATGTTCTGCGGCCGTTGCGGCATTCCCTTGAAGGACCCGGCCCCTGCCGATCTCTCCTCGACTCAGATCCTCGCCGAGCCGCCCCTGCGCGACCTCGCGCCCGGCGAGACCTTTGCCCATCGCTACCAGGTCATCGAGGCCCTGGGGAGGGGCGGCATGGGCCGCGTCTACAAGGTCTACGATACGGAGGTCCGTGAGAAGCTCGCCCTCAAGCTGCTCAATCCCGATATCGCCTCCGACGAAAGGACGATCGAGCGCTTCCGCGCCGAGCTGCGGCTGGCCAGGGCCATCTCCCACCGGAACATCTGCCGGATGCACGATCTCGGCCGCGAAGGACCGACCTACTACATCACCATGGAGTATGTGCCCGGGGAGGACCTCAAGAGCCTCATCCACCGGATCGGCGCCCTCCCCGTCGGCAAGGCCGTCAGCATCGCCCGCCAGGTGAGCGAGGGTCTCGAGGAGGCCCACCGGACCGGCGTCGTCCACCGCGACCTCAAGCCGCAGAACATCATGATCGACCGGGAAGGGAACGTCCGGATCATGGATTTCGGCATCGCCAGGTCGGTCAAGGGCAAGGGCATCACCGGCGCGAACGTCCTCATCGGGACCCCCGAATACATGTCGCCCGAGCAGGTGGACGGGAAAGAGGCCGGTCCGCGCGCGGATCTCTACGCGCTCGGCATCGTCCTCTTCGAAATGCTGACGGCACGGCTGCCTTTCGAAGGCGATACCGCGCTCAGCGTCGCCGTCAAACAAAAGACCGAAGCGCCGCCGGACCCGCGGACGTTCAATCCCCAGATCCCCGAGGAACTGGCCCGCCTAATACTCCGATGTCTCGAAAAGGCCCCCGAGAAGAGACCCGCGAACGCCGGCGAGCTCTCGTCCGGGCTGGCGGGGATTGAGTCGGCGCTGCCCACCACGGTCACACCGCTGCCTCTCCGCAAGCCGGCGACGTCGAAGTCGATCACGGTCCGCCTGCCGTCGAAGAAGGTCTGGATCCCCGCGGCCCTGGTGCTGGCCGCGGCCGGAGCCCTGCTCGTCTGGCAGCTCGTGCCGGGCGGCGCTCCGGCCAAACGCACGATCGCGGTCATGGCTTTCAAGAACCAGACCGGCGACACGGCCTTCGATTACCTCCAGGAGACCATCCCGAACCTGCTGATCACCAGTCTCGAGCAGTCGGGCCGCTTCCGGGTCACCACCTGGCAGGAGCTGAAGGACCTGCTGCGCCAGGCCGGCAAGAACGAGTCTGCCGCGCTCGACGACGAGGCGGGTTTCGAGGTCTGCCGGCGGGCCGGCATCGAGACCCTGGCCGTCGGCTTCTACACCAAGGCCGGCGACACCTTCGTGACCGACGTCAAGATCTTCGAAGCGGCCGCGAAGCGCGCCCTCAAGACGACCCAGGCCCGGGGCGACGGGCCGGCCAGCATCCTCAAGAACCAGATCGACGATATCAGCCGGTCGATCTGCCGCGGCCGCGGCCTGGCGGCCCTGAAGATCGAGAAGGCCCCGCCGAAGATCATCGACGTCACGACATCCTCCCTCGAAGCGTACAGGGCTTACCTGCGTGGCCGCGACGAGCTCGAGCGGTTCTTCGGCGCCGACGCGCGGAGGTCCCTGGAGAAGGCGATCTCTCTCGACCCGGAATTCGCGGTCGCTTACCTCTACCTGGCTAAGGCCGATACCGAGCTCGGCGATAGGAAGGCCCAGGACGAAGCCCTCGAAAAGGCCCGCCAGTTCGCCTCCCGGGCGAGTGAAAAGGAGCGCCTTTACATCGAAGCGTCCTATGCCGGGGCCGTGAAGCGCGACGGCGCGGAACGGCGTCGCATTCTCGAGGAGCTGGTGGCCAAGTATCCCGGCGAGAAGGACGCCTATCACGAGCTCGGCAGGTCCTATGCCAGCGCCAGGCAATACCCCCAGGCCCTGGCGAGCTTCGAAAAGGCGCTAGCCCTGGACCCCGATTTCGGGCTGGCGCTCAACGAAGCGGCCTACGCCTGCCTCAAGATGGGCGAGCCGGCCAAGGCCATCCCCTATCTCGAGCGCTACGCGGCGGCGAATCCGGGGGATCCCAATCCCCAGGACTCGATCGGCGAGATGCTCATGCGCACGGGCCGGCTCGACGATGCCGTCGCCAAGTACAAGGAGGTCCTGGCAGGCCATCCCGACTTCCACCTGTCCTGGGCCAGCCTGGCCTATGTTTACGCTCTTCAGGAGAACTATCCGGAGGCCCTGCGCTGCCTCGACGAGCTGGTCGCCCGGGCCCCGGCCGCGTCGGCCAAATGGATGTCGGCCTACCTCCGGGCCTACGTCCGCGACATCCTGGGCCAATGGGACAGGTCCGCAACGGAGTTCCTGGACCTGAGGGCCCAGGCCGAGCGGGGCGGAGACGAATTCGGCCTCATGGTCACCAACTGGATGCTCGCGTTCGTTCACCTCGACAGGCGTGAGTTCGACGAGGCCGAGCGGTCGATCGGCGCCTTTATCGACCTCAACGCCAAGCGCAACCCCACCCGCGGGCCCGTGAACGGGACCATGAAGGCCATCATGCGGGCCCGGCTGGATATCGCGCGCGGACGGCCGGAGGCGGCCCTGGCGACGCTCGCGGAGGCAGAGACGCTGGCCGCCGGCCTGGACCCGTCCATTCATGACGATCTGTTATTCCAAAGGGCCTTCACGAAGGCGGAGGCGGCCTTGGCCGCCGGCCGCGTCGACGAAGCAATCGCCGTTGGGGAGAAGCTCGTTCTCCGGAAGCTTCATTACAGCGCGCATCCCCGACATCGCTTCCTACAACCAGCCCTTCCTCAAGGACGTCCTGGCCCGGGCCTATTGGAAGAAAGGCGACCTCGACCGGGCCACCGCGGAATACCGCAAGCTTCTGACCATCGACCCGGCGAACCAGATCCGCTACCTGATGTCGCCGCTTTATCATTACCGCCTGGGTCGCGTCCTCGAAGAGAAGGGCGACCGCGCCTCGGCCCGCGCCGAATACGCGAAGTTCCTCGAATGCTGGAAGGACGCCGATCCCGGCCACGCCGAAGCTCGCCGACGCCCGAAAGCGCCTGGCTGCCCTGCGCTGACCGGCGGGCCTGATCCCCGTCAAAGAAAAACGATCAGCGCTGGAACTTGTAGCCCAGCCACGGCACCGTGACCAGATGTCTCGGCGCGGCCGGATCGTCCTCGATCTTGCGCCGCAGGTTGTACATGAACGTGTCGATCGTCCGCGTCGTCGGGAACTTCTCGTAATCCCAGACCTTGTTGAGGATGGTCTCCCGGGAGACGACCTGGCCCTCGCAGCCGGCGAGGAGCCGGAGCAGGCTGAACTCGCGGGCGGTCAGGTGGAGGTCGCCGCCGGCCTTGGTCGCGATCTTCTTCCGGAAATCGATATTCACGCTCCCGAAGACGAGGTCGTCGATCTCCGGGACTTCGGGCTTGGACCGCCTCAGGACGGCGTGGACCCGGGCGATGAACTCGTCCGTGCCGAAGGGCTTGGTCATATAGTCGTCGCCGCCGAGCTCGAGCCCGAGGACCTTGTCGATCTCCTTCTTCTTCTTCCCGGACAGGACGATGACGGGGACCTGTCGGCCGGCCTCACGGAGGCTCCGGCAGACCTCGAGCCCGGTCATGGCCGGCATGACGACGTCCATCACGATGAGATCGAAGGCCCCCTTGAGGGCCTTGTTCAGTCCCTCCCGGCCGTCCCCGGCCTCCGCCACACCGTAGCCCTCCGCCTCCAGGGCCGCCCCCAGGGTCTGCCGCAGGACCCGATCGTCGTCGATGATGAGGATCTTTTTCATGGTCACCGCCTTCCGGGAAATTTCAGGGTGAAAGTCGTTCCGCGCCGCGGGCCGCCCGCGACGGCGATCGCGCCGCCGTGGGCGTCCATGATGTGCCTAACGATCTTCAGCCCCAGCCCGACGCCTTTCGGGTCGTGCCGGGCCGCTTCGGGTGTCCGATAGAAGGCCTCGAAGACGCGCTCGCGGTCCTCGGGCGCGATGCCGATGCCGCTGTCGCTGACGCTGATCTCGGCCCCGTCCTCCGTCGCGACGAGCCGGACGGCGACGCGCTTCCGTCCGGCGCTGTACTTGATGGCGTTGTCCACCAGGTTGAGCAGGGCCTGACGGACCGCGTCGGGGTCGGCCTCGACCGGGACGGCCCCCTCCGGCGTCTCGACCGCGAGGTCCAGGTCCTCCTCCGCCGCAGCCGACCGGACGATCTCGGCCACGCCGGCGACGACGGGCTTGAGGTCGACAGCCCGGATCTCGTAGCGCTTGGAGTCCTGCTCGATGCGCCCGAAATCGAGGACGTTGTGGAGGTAGCGGCTGAGCCGGCCGCACTCGCCGGCCATGAGTTCGAGGAGATGGTCGCGCCGCGACGGGTCGGCGACTTTGCCCGACTTGAGGAGCTCGGAGATGGCCTGGAGCGACGTCATCGGCGTCCTCAGCTCATGAGACACCGAAGAGATGAATTCCGTTTTCAGCCGGCCGATCTCCTCGAGCTTCTCGCGGGAGGCCCGCTCATAGATCACTTCTTCCTGAAGACGAATGCGGCGCAGCGCGGCCGACGTCTCCGCCGTCAGGGTCCGCAGGAGCTCCCGGTCCTCGTCGGTGTACTCCAGTCCCGATCTCTTTGGGCCGAAGAGGATCCAGCCGGCCGGCCCGGCGTCGCCGAGAGAAACGGGCAAGGCCTGCGCGAAACCGTTTCTCTCGAGTGCCCCGGGAGGAAGCGGCGCGCCGGGGCCGGCGGCCTCGGCGAGAAGCGCGGCCACATCGTCGTCGAGCCCGTTCCGGAAGGCGATCCCCAAGGCCTCCCGGCCCGCGGCCGGGATGAAGGCGCCGATCTTTTCGACCGGCAGGGTCGCGGCCAGGGTTTCGGACAAGCGATCGAGCAGGTCCCGGTCGCTGTGGGCTTTTTCGGCTGCTTCCGTGAAGCCGAGAACGGCCCGGCGGTAATCGTAGCTCCTCCGGAAGAAGGCCCGGTCGACCGCGACCTGGAGCCGGGACCGGGCGGGGGCGAAGACCAGGGCCGCGATGAAGGCCGAGCCGACGGGGATCCACTTCCCGCCCGTCCCCGAGCTCGCGGAGAAGAGCGCCTTGAGCCCTTCGATCGAGGCCAGGTAGACGCCGACCGTGACCATCGTCAGGAGCGAATAGACGACGCTGCGGTTGATGATCACGTTGATGTCGAGGAGCTTGTATTTCAGGATGGCGAAGGCCAGGGCCAGGGGGAGGACGGCGAAGAAGGCGCTGGCCGTCTCTTCGCTGAGCAACGGCCGCATCCCGGCCACGATCGGCAGGGTATAGAGGAGCATGAACGGGCCGAGGCCGACGACCATGCCGTAGAGGACCCAGCGGACCTGGTCCCGCTTTTCGCGGGAGGGCGCGGACCGGAAAGCCCGGAAGAGCGTGCCGAGCGCCACGATGCAGACGGCGGCGAAGAAGATCCGGAAATAGCTGAAGTAGCCCTTCAAGCGGAAGATCTCGATCGAGGGCCGGAGGAGCCCAATGACAAGCACGGCGCTGAAGAAGCCGCCGAAGAGGAGGGCCACGGTCCAGAGGAGCGGCCCTCCGGGAAGCCGCTCGCGCGCCGTGAACGTCCGGACGAACCTGAGCAGGATGACCGGGGTCAACGTGTAGGCGAAGAAGAACAGGACGCCGGGGACCAGGCGCAGGGGCCGGCCCTGGACGCCGTACCACTCCCCGCTGATCATCACGGCCGAGGAGAAGGCCATGCACAGCCAGTAGAACACGCGCGCCCGCAGGTCCCCGGGGCGCAGGACAAAGACGCCGAAGCCGATGAGGAAACCGAAGACTCCCGTCAGGAGAAAGATAAAAGGCGTGCCCCCATTCTCGTAGTAGGGCACAAGCCGTTCGGTCGCCGCCAGCTCCCGGCCGTCCTTGGCGACGACGAAATCGATCGGGTCGCCGATCCGGTGATGGGCGGCGATGAACTTGAAATCCGATCTACGGTCGCGGACTTCGAAGCCATCGATCCTGACGATGTCGCGAGGCAGGAGGTCGGGATCCCGGTCTCGCGTCAGGGTGACGCCCGTCGCCCGCTCGAGCGCATGCCAGGGGATGCCCGGCCGACGGAGCAGGCCGGCGAAGCCGATAACGCTTACGGCGAAGACGGCGATCCCGGCACAGAGAGAGAGATAATAATCCGCTTTCCTGCGTCCCACGTTGATCCCGTTCCCAACCTGCGCGGATTATAACCGAGTCAACAGCGCCATTACAAGCCCGCGGGCTTGAACGGCCGCGCGGGGCATGCTATCTTTGTCCCTCCCCCAAGGAACCAAAAGGACAAGGAGACGACATGGCCGACCACTCGGACCCCTCTCCCATCATCACCATCGAGCGTCACATCCTCGACGAGCAGGCCTTCCACCCCGAAGCCACGGGCACCCTGACCAACATCCTCTACGACCTGGCCCTGGCCGGCAAGGTCATCGCCAGCAAGACGACGCGGGCCGGCCTGGCCGAGATCCTCGGACGCACGGGCGACACCAACGTCCAGGGCGAGACGGTCATGAAGCTCGACCGCTTCGCCGACCTCACCGTGACGCGGTTGACAGACCACACCGGGCGGCTGGCCGGCCTGGCCTCCGAAGAGAACGCCGAGGTGCTGCGGATACCCGACCAGTACCCGATGGGCAAGTACCTCCTTGTCTTCGACCCGCTCGACGGCTCGTCGAACGTCGATTTCAACATGCCCGTGGGCACGATCTTCGGCATCTACAGGAGGAAGAAGGAATCCGGCCCGCTCGACGAATCCGAGTTCTTCCAGCCCGGCCGCAACCTCGTCGCCGCCGGCTACATCGCCTACGGAACGAGCACGATGTTCGTCTACACCGCGGGCCACGGCGTCCACGGCTTCACCCTCGACCCGTCGGTCGGGGAGTTCCTGCTGTCGCACCCGAACATCACCATCCCCAAGGCCAAGTATTTCAGCGTCAACCTCGGCTATCAGATGTACTGGAGCCGGGGCGTCCAGCGCTTTACGGAATACCTCCAAGGCCACGAGGGCGGCATCACGGGCCTGTCTCTCCGCTACATCGGGACGCTCGTGTCCGACTTCCACCGCAATCTCCTCGCCGGCGGCGTCTTCTACTATCCCGCCGATTCGAAGGACCCCAAGGCCCCGACCGGAAAGCTGCGCCTCCTTTACGAGGCCGCACCGCTCGCCTTCGTCGCCGAACAGGCGGGGGGCTACGCTTCCGACGGCAACGGGCCCATCCTCGACCTGACACCGTCCTCGCTCCACCAGCGGACGCCGCTCTTCATCGGGAACAGGGACCTTGTCGGCAAGGTCGAGGAGTTCATCCGCGGGCTCGACCGCTGACGCCAAATGTGATATTCCTTCTGGCACCAGGAGGTGCCTCACATGTCGCCCACCCGCCGTTCGTTCATCAAGACCGGTACGATATCGCTGGCCGCCCTGGGGCTCGGGCCCGTCAGGACCGCCGCGTCCGGCGTCTCACACCCGCCAAGCGCGCCCCAGGAGCTCAAGAACCTCGTGACAGGGACCGTGCCGCTCGCCGCCGAGGATTACGCCCTGCGCCGCGAGAAGGCCGGGCGGCTGCTGGCCGAAGCGGGCTTCGACGCCATCTTCATCGGCGGGGGAACGAACCTCCTCTACTTCACCAAGGTCGGCTGGTGGCTGAGCGAGCGCGTCTTCGGCGTCGTCCTCAGCCGCAAGAAGGACCCCGTCTGGGTCTGCCCGGCTTTCGAGGCCGAGCGCGCCGGGGAGCTCGTCCCGGCCGGCCAGGAGGTCAGGACCTGGGAGGAGCACGAGAACCCCTACGCGACGATCGGCGGCGTCCTCAAGGACATCGGCGCCTCGACCGGCAGCCTGGCCACGGCCCCGGACCTGCGCGCGTTCGAGGTCCACGGGCTGCGGCGGACCCTGACGGCGGCCCGGATCGTCGACGGCGCGCCTGTCACCGAGGGCTGCCGCGGCACGAAGACGGCCAAGGAGATCGCCTTCATGGACCTGGCCAACCGCATCACCAAGCTGGCCTTCCGCGAAGGCTTCAAGACGCTGCGCGCGGACATGTCGACGCGCGACCTGGCCGGGGCCATCTCGCAGGCGACGCAGAAGCTCGGTTCGTCAGGGGGCGGCGGACCGCAGTTCGGGCCGAACACGGCCTTCCCGCACGGCTCGCAGGTCCAGCGGACGCTCACCGCGGGCGACGCGGTCCTTGTCGACGGCGGCTGCGCCGTCGAAGGCTATCGCTCCGACGTGACCCGGACGGTCATCTTCGGCCAGCCGTCGGACAAGCAGCGCCGCGTCTGGGACATCGTCAAGAAGGCCCAGGACGCCGCCCTGAAGGCCGCCAGGCCGGGCGCGACGTGCGAGTCGGTCGACGCCGCCGCCCGCAAGGTCGTCGAGGACGCCGGGTACGGCCCGGGCTACAAGTATTTCGCCCACCGTCTCGGCCACGGCATCGGCATGGAAGGCCACGAATACCCCTATCTCGTCAAGGGCAACACGCTCAAGCTCGAGCCGGGGATGACCTTCAGCAACGAGCCGGGCATCTACATCTACGGCGAATTCGGCATCCGCATCGAGGATTGCATGGTGGTCACGGAGAACGGCGCCCGGCACCTCGGCGGCCTCGAGGCGGTCTCGATCGAGAAGCCGTTCGGCCCGGAATGAGGGCTCAGCCGGCCGCGAGGATGGCCCGGATCTTCTCCGCGTAGGCCTCGCTCGCCGCGTCGGGCGTCGCGATGACGATATCGGCGGCCGACGAAACGCCGAGCCCCAGCTCGACGGCGCGGGCGATCTGCTCCTGGGCAAAGATGGCCGGCTTCATGATGGCGTCGTTCGAGCCGAGCTGCTTGAGGATGGCCACCCCCACCGCGTCGACGGCCACCCGGTCGGTTCCGGCCAGGAAGACCCCGGCGTCCTTGCGCGGCCCCTCCATCGGGCCCTGATCGACGAAGGCCACGAGACCGTCGAGGACGATGAGGGCCGGCTTGTAGGCGAAGTTGATCTCGGCGATCATGCGCCGTTGGTCGGGCGAGGAGTGGAGCTCGCGCATGAGCGTCGTGCCCTTGCGCGGCACGGTGCCGACGGAGTTCTTGAGCGACATCGTGAAGACCCCGCCGAATTGGTGCGTCTTCAGGCAGCACGTCGAAACGACGCATTCGGCCCCGACGACCGGCTTGGCGATGAGGAAGCCGTCCTTCCAATGCGAGCCCGGCGGCGTGACCTTGACGTAACCCTCCGCGCCGAGCTCGTCGAAGTTCAGAAGCTTGGCGTCGAAAGAGCCGGCCAGCGCCGGGACGCCTTTCTTGTCGAAGACCTGCGCCGTCGGCTCGGGCCCGCTCCGGTCCCCGATAGTGAGGCCCTTCGCCCCCATATCCCTGGCCCGCTCGAGGATCGCCTTGAGGGTCTCATTGTGGGTCGAGCCGGGCGTCTCGTCGGAGGTGTTGAAATTCGGCTTGATGAGAACGTTCTTCCCCTTGAACGGATTGATGTTCAGGAGGTCGAGGCTTTTTTTAACGCCCTCGGCCCTGGAGCCGGTCATGACCAGGGCGACACGCGACTTGCCCGCCGTCCCGGCGACCCCGCGCCCGGCAATCGGGCTGCCGCCGGACGGGGCCCCGGCCGAGAACATCACGCCTCCGGCGATGCCCGCGCCGGCGGCGAAGAACTCCCG